>JAWKRD010000054.1:0-50573 GCA_041389805.1 Polyangiaceae bacterium
TGGCCGCGGTGCTCGCGTTTTGATCGCTTGTTGGGGGGAGAGAGCACATATGGGCAGGGGCGATGGCTCTCGCGCGGAACAGGCGTTTTGTCTCCCTCGAATCCTCAGCCTGGGCTTGGTCCCGCCGTAGATCCTCCGAGCGATCCCGCCCCGTGGGCTGCGCTGGTCGAGGCCGCGCGCAACGGTGACGCCGAGGCGCTCGCGGAGTTGCTGGAGCTGGTGCGGCACCCGGTGCGCAGGACGGCGCTGATGGTCCTCGGGCGCAATCACGCGGATGCAGAGGACGCGACCCAGCAAGCGTTGATTGCCTTCGTGGGTGCGCTGCCACGCTTTCGCGGCGAGTGTCATCCGGCAGGTTATGCGAGCCGGATCGCGCTCAGACTGGCGCTGGCGAGCCGTCGCAAGGCGCAAAAGCGCGCGCGTCACGGTCGGCACTTGCTCGAGGAGGAGGTTGAGTTCAGCCCGAGCCCAAGCGAGTTGTCCGCGGCTGCCCGTCGCAGGGAGCTTCTGCGACAGCTGCTGGACGAACTTCCTGATTACCTCGCGGATACGCTCGCGCTGCGAACCCTGCTTGGGTATAGCCTTCAGGAGGTCGCTCGAATCACCGACGCTCCGGTGAATACGGTGCGCAGTCGCATGCGCCTCGCGAAGGAGGCATTGCGGCGCAGGATCGAGGAGGACCCGCTCCTGCGCTCGGAACTGGGGGTGACCGATGATTGATATCCATCCCGAGGACCTCTTGGACCGTGAGCGCGAGGGTTGCCTGACTTCGGAAGAACGCGCCTACCTCCAGGCGCATCTGCTCCGCTGCGCGGCCTGTCGCATTGAGCGGCAGCTCGCCCTGGAGTGCGCGGCGGAGCGCGACTTGTTGGATCAGGAACTCGACGATCGCGCGCGGCGTAGCGGAGACCGTTCCGAGCCACTCCCGCGCCTCGAGCCCGCACCTCAGGATGTGCCCGAACCGCGTGCCCCGTCGCACGCGCCGCGATCGGTGTTGCGGGTCAGGCGGGGGTTTCCAAAGGCTGCGGTGGTGAGCGCAGCGCTGCTCTTGGCGGGTGGCGCTGCGGCCTTGGGTGGAGGGATCCCCTGGACGCGACCGGTAGCCCCGGCCGCGTCCGTGACAAGCGTCGAACCGGCACCCGCCGTTTCGGTCGCGGGACGCAAGTACGGCGCTGGGCACAGACCTGGGAGCCGCGTCATCGTGCCAGCGCCCGAACCGGAAACGCCATCCTCGGAGTTGGAGCCCACTCCACAACCCGAGTTGGTCGACCCAGCACCTGCAGCAAGTCCGCAGCGAACCCGCCCGCCGACGCCCACCGCCCGTGAGCTCTTCGCGCAGGCCGCGGGGGCTCGGCGTGATGGGGACTACCAGAAGGCACTCACGCTCTACGGGCGGGTCATCGAACGTTACCCAAGCAGCGCGGAGGCGGGCACCGCGAGGGCCGTGCGCGCCCGTCTATTGCTTGACCTCGGGCAGACCGCTGCCGCCGAAAAGGGTTTCCGCGAGGCATCCAAGGAAGACGGTCCCCTCAGTGAGGCAGCGCTCGTCGGTCAGGCTCAAGCGCTGCGGAGGGCTGGTAAACCTGCCGCGGAGCGTGCGGTGTGGCAGGAGCTATTGCGACGCTTTCCGGGCTCGCCGCGGACGGCGGTGGCTCGCACACGGCTCGAGGAGCTGGGCGATTGAAGCGCGTCGCGAGGGTGCTGTTCGGATTGTTGAGCGTGCTGGCGTTGCCGGAGCCTACGCTTGCTGCGCCGGGCTCGGCGCGCCGCGTCGACGTTCAAGTGGTGGGAGGAGTGCTGCCCGGGATCGAGGCGAGCCTCAAAGAGTCGTTCGGGAGACTAGCGCTGGACCTACACTTCGAGCGACGGACGACGCCCACTAGACCGATTGAAGCAGGCGCTACGGCTCAAGTTTGGGTCATGGTCTCTCCCGCTGGGGACGTCTCGCTCGTAGTCCGAGACGAAGCAAGCGGTGTCGTCGTCGAGCAGCGTGAACTCAAGGCGACAGGGCCGGAGCTGCTGGTGGAGCAGCTCACCCTGTTGATCCGTACGGCACTGGAAAGCCGCCTTGAACCGCGGACGTCCCAGCCTTCGGTTGGGGACTTCTCGGCGCTGGCCTCCTCGCCTGCGCCCCCTCGAGACGACCCTGCTGCGGCCCCCACCTTGGTCGCGCCGGAGCCTCCGGCGAAACAGCCTTTCGGGGCGCTGGAAGCGACTCAGCCGCCCGCTTGGGACCCCAAGGATGGTGGAGCAGCAGCCGACACCGAGAAGCGTGCGTCAGGTGGCGTGCTGTGGGGGCTCGAACCGCAAGTAGCGCTGCGCTGGTGGTCTCCCGATCTGGAGGCGAGGCGCTTGGCAGCGCTTGGGCTGTCGGCTGAGGTTCCCGACATTACAGCGTCTCCAGGCATCCAGCTCGGCTTTGGCTACTACGACAATGCCGTAGGTGACTCATCGATCTTAAGTTTCGATATAGAAACTCAAGAAGCCTGGCTGATGGGTCAGGCAACTCTGGTCCGCGACGCGAGCTGGGACCTAGCCGTGCGTTCCGGCCCGACGCTGCTGTGGTCGCTGGCGAACGTACGTAGCTCGGCCCCAGGCTACGCGGCGGCGACGCCGCGTACGCACTGGGATCTCGTCTGGCGCAGCGAGCTGGCGGCGAGCTACTGGCTTCAGGAGCGGCTTGGGGTAGGGCTGTCAATTGGGCTGGACTACGACGCTTCCCCTGCGACCTACGCGGTGAAGGATGCCGGCGTCGATCGCACTATCGTTCGGGAAGGCGAGCTGCGCCCCACGGTGAGTTTGAGCCTACTGGCCGGCTTTGGGGCGCAGCGATGACGTGGCGCTATGCGATAACGGTGTTTGCCAGCGCGCTCGCGCTATCGGCGTGCAGTAGCGAAGTCATCACGTTGGCCGAAGGCGTAGGGGGCAGTGGTGCGTTACCCGGAGGAAATGGCGGTGCGGGCGGTTCCTACGCCGGTGCGGGCGGTTCCTACGCCGGTGCGGGCGGTTCCTACGCCGGTGCGGGCGGCGCGGCGAGCGGCGGCACGGCGAGCGGCGGCGCGGCAACCGGAGGTGGCGCGGCGCCCGGAGGCAACGCGGGAACCGGGGTCGGCGGCGGCGGCCTGGCGGGGGTCGCGGGGAGCGGTGGCTATGCCGGCGCTGGTGGAAGCGCCGGTGGCGGATTCTGTACGCCGAGCAGCGGATGCGGGGGGTCGATGTATTGCGAACCCGACGGCTGCGGAACGCTTACGGGGTCGTGTCAGCCACTCGACCCCGCGTGCGATGGGACGTTCGAGCCGAGCTGCGGCTGCGATGGCCTCACCTACTGGAATCCGTGTGTGCGCGCGTGGGCCGGGGTGGCGGAGCAGCACCCCGGTGAGTGCGATCCTGGTTTGGCCCAAAAGTGCAGCGACAGCGAGCCTTGCAGCGAGCCCTATGCAACCTGCGTATCCATTGAGCCGAGCTGTCAGGCCGCTGAGTGCTGGGTGATGCCCTGTCCCAGCGTGCCCCCGCAACTACTCGTCGGGACCTGCGACGGCAGCCAGAGCTGCGTTGATGTTTGCGCGGTCGCGCCTGGGACTGCCGTCGTGCTCGGCGCTGGCTGCCAGTAGAGCGACGCTTGTTCCCCGCCTCCCGGGGCACACGCTGCTCGGCGAGCGGGACTCGATCCCGAGCGGTGCCGCTCCATGCGCGAGGTCCGAGTTCCGGAGACAAACGCGAAAAGGCCAGCCTTTGAAGGCTGGCCTCGAGCAGATTTGCGGGGCGGACGGGACTCGAACCCGTCAGTTCCGCAAGGAAAGACGAGCGAAGCGCCGGTTTCGTCGGGAAAAACGCAGATCCGCTCCGACTCACACCTACACGAAACCGGCCCTCAAACGTCCGAAACTGACCCTCGGGACGATTCAGGGGACGTTTCAAACCTAGATCCGCGGGGCGTCACAGAGCCTGCCCTGGCTCGCGCTCTGGAGCTCGCTGCTGCCTCCAAGCGCTGGGACATCGTGCTGCGCCTCGCCGGTGAGCTTGAGGCGCGTAGGCGGCGCCGAGAGGCCCCCACGGCGCGAAAGCGGGACGCATCGTGAACGCCGCGGTTCGGGGTACTCTTGGCGGCATGGCTACGCTCACCGCTGAAACCAAGGATGCGGCTCGTGCTCTTCTCAAGCTGCTGCCGCGCTCCAGCGACGACGATGCGGTCGTCGTGGCTCGGCTCGCCGTTCAGTCGCTGCTTTTGCCGCGGAATCGCAGGGCAACCGAAAGGCTCAATCGCGCTCGCCTGGCCATCGAAGGAGCCGGACCCATCGTGCGTAAGCGCGTCGAGATCATCGAAGCGGTCATCGGAACGCTCACATGGGACAGCGGCGATGGCGCGACCCGAGCGTCGCACCTGCTGTACCGACTCGCGCAGATCGATCCTCGGTTTCGGTCGCTGGCGCGAACTCATGTGCGAAGGCTGATTCGTGACCTGCAGCGAGCGAACGCAAGCGCGGTGGCAATCGCGGCCCGAGTTTCGATGGCTGCGGGCGTTGAACCAACCGATGCGCTCGACCGGTTCAAAAAGACCGCTCGGAAGCATCAACTAGCCTGAATTCTCAGCAACCAGGGATCAGTTTGATCCCTAGTTATTTTACCGTGCGGACACAGATTCGCTTGGCGAAGGTGCGTCTTCAGAATTACCAATTGGTCATCATGCAGCACACCGCGAACCCCGAACCGGAACTCATGGATCGTTTGAGACATGCCGTGCGGAAACATGGGCTGAACCATGTGGCGGCGCGGCTCGGAGTGAATCGGAACACCCTGGCCACCGTGCTGGCCGGTGGGGGGCGCGCGGGGAGCATCGTGCTGGTGGTCCAGCGAGCGACGGAGCGTCCTCAGTTCACTTGCTGATCCACAAAAGAATGCGGCGCGCCGGGGTTGGGTGCCAGGGCGCGCCGCGCGGAAACAATCAATGACCGACGAAAACCTAGCATCCTCAGATCCGATCGTCCAGCTGATCCGAGCTGCAGTTCGCGCCGAGGTGCGAGACGCGGTCCACGAAGCGATCGCGGCTCACCTGACGAGCGGCGATCAGTGGCTTGCTCTGCGCGACGTCGGAGTGAGCGTCAAGACCCTACGCCAGGCGATCAAGTCTGGTGCGCTGCCCGCCCGAAAGGTCGGGCGTAACCTCATGGTTCGACGCGCAGACGTGGATGCGTGGATGGAACGGCGACCGTTCCGAGCCCCCACGCCTACGGCTGAGCCTGGTGCCGATCCGCTGGCTGCTGCACTTGCCGCAGGGAAACTGAGGGTGATCAAGTGAACGCGCATGAAGTGCGCCGCGAGATCGAACGCACGTTGCGCGAGCCCTCGCCAGACGTCGAGCTAGCAGCATGGCTGCTGGACCTCGCGCCTCCCGATAGCCTTGAGGCCATCGAGCTCCGCCGCGCCCTGGCTGACGAGCTGCGGAGGCGAGCCGCATGAGCAAGCTGTCTGTGCTGAACGGGCGAGTGCCTGTGCACGACCTGGACGCGGAGTCAGCCGTTGCTGAGCGCCATTCTGCTTGACGGAAGTGTTCTCGAGACCGTTCGCGGAATCGTTTCCGCAGGATTTCTACTCGGACGCGAACGGCCGGATCTATGCTGCCATCACTTCGCTGGCGCTCGCTGGGCACCCTGTCGACGTCGTGACTGTTGCTGGGCACCTCCGAGACCATGGCCGGCTCAAGCAAGCTGGCGGTTCGCCCTATCTCGCCCAGCTGGCTGATGCGACTCCCGCGGTCGCGCACGTCGCGGAGCACGCCGAACGCGTTGCCCGCCTGGCGCGCCAGCGTGAAGCCGTCAGGCGCGCACACGAGTTCGTGGCGAAGGGCTACGACGCAGTGTCGGACGTACACTCGTGGATCGGCGAGTTCGCCGAGGGCCTTGGCGCGCTGGCTAAGCACTCGAGGAGCATCCCTGTGGTGGGAGTCGATCACTTGTTTCGTCCGCTACCCCCCGTCGACTACGTGTTGGCTGCGCTCGACATCTGCCCGGGAGCGCCGACGCTGGTTGCCGGCGCCGGATTCAGTGCGAAGACGCTGGCGTTTCAGTCGTTGGCGATCAGCGTTGCGGCTGGTCTGCCTGTCTGGGGATGCCTCGCCGCGAAACGCGGCAAGGTGCTGCACTTGGATTATGAGCAAGGAGACCGCCTCACCTCGGAGCGGTACCAACGCCTCGCCGCGGGACTGCAGCTCACGCCCGATGACATCGGCGATCGGCTGCAGGTGGCCACGCTTCCAACCATGGGCCTGGACGACTTGTGCGCGGAGGCCGAGATCCGCAGGCTCTGCCAAGGCGTGGCCGTCGCCATCATTGACAGTTTCCGCGCGGCATTTCCTCACGTAGACGAGAACTCGAGCGAGGCTCGGCTTCCACTCGACATGCTGGGCCGCGTGAGCCAGGTGACCGGGTGCACGTTCATCGTCATTCACCATGCCCGCAAGCCACAGATGGGCGCGCCTGGTGGCGTGCGCGCCTCGATTCGTGGAACTGGCGCGCTGTTCGATGCCGCGGGTTCTGTCATCGTGATGGAGGCCGACAAGGGCAAGCCCGTGAAACTCATCCACGAAAAGGCCCGCACGAGTGGCCACACCGCGGACGACATGCTCTTGCGCATCGCGGACGTGGAGATCCCCGGCGAGCGCGTTGCGGGGCTCACGGTGCATGCAGAGTCAGCGCCAGCCTACGCGCCGGAGAAGGTGACCAGTGACGTCGAGGAGACGGTTCTAGCTATCATCCGCAGCCACCCTGGCGACGGCGCTCGAGCGCTTCGAGAGCGCTCCCCGGTCGGCAACGTGAAGACGGACGCGGCGCTGCGTCGGTTGCTCGACAGTGGTCGAGTAGTCGATCGCGGTGCGCAGTCGAGGGGCAAGCCCTCTGCCTTCTACGTCGAGGAGTCCGACCAATGATCCTTGGGTGTGCCCAGTGTGCCCGACCGTGCCCGAGGTGTGCCCAGGCGCGCCTAGGCCAAGTGTGCCCACCGTGCCCGCCCCCTTAAGGGGGCACGGGGCACAGGCACACCCACCGGGCGCACTCCGAATTGGGTTGGGTGTGCCCGGATCACCGAGTGCCAATCTGTTGGCGACACTGACGATTCATCAGCGAGGAGAGACCGATGTCCAAACGCAAAGCGCTAGAGGCTGAACCCGAAACCACCCAAACCGAGACCGGCGATTGGGTCACGCCTGAGGGCGCCGAGCCTGAAGCGGAGCCCAGCTCAGAGCCAGCGCCTGAGGCTGAGGCTGAGGCTGAGGCCGAACCTGAGCCTGAACCCGAGCCTGAACCCGAGCCTGAACCCGAGCTTTCCCCAGCGGCTGAAGCCGAGGAGCCGGCGCCAGCCAGCACGCCGCAACCCGCGTTCCTGCGCGTGGGGCCGCTCAAAGCGTTCAAGGTGCGCGATGGCGAGTGGCGATCCCAAGGCCAGCACGGCGCGCCCAGCGTGGCCATCGTGGCCCAGGGCGGGCGCTACCGTGGTTCAGCCAGCATGGGGCAGCTGGGCGTCGCCAGCGTTGTCAGCGGCTCACCAGAGGGCGCGCGGGAGGCCCTGGAGAACGCTGTGGGGCTCGGCTCGAGTGCCTCTGCAAAGCGCTTCCGCGAGGTGTCTGGTTGGTGAGGGGGGGTACCCCCCTATGCCCTGTCACATCGCCCACTTGTGACAGAAAAAACCGCGCGGATTTCAACCGAATTACACCCCCACTGAACAGTGTCACCCCTTCCAAGAGCCGGGGCAATCGTGTGTGTGGTTCGAATTATTTCCTGATTGGAAATTGTGACACCGAAAAACGGCTCAAGCGCTTGAAATCGCACGGTTAAACGCAATTCCCTTCGCGCAACCCGCGCAAAACCACTCCAGAAAACGACAGTTACCGCCCGGAAACTTTTCACGAAAGCCCTGTTTTCATGCCGAACCATGCACCCGACTGCCGATGTGCCCACCACTACGCCGTTCCAACCCGCGTGCTCACACCAGCGGAACGCAGGGCGGCCGTGGGAGTGTCCAGACACGACCCCGGATCGCTGGAGATCCACGCCAACCACTACACCCCAGACATGCGCCAGCGCGACCAAGCTGCGCGCCGCAAGCCCAAAACCGCGGCCCCAAAGCCGCAGAAAGCATCCAAGACCATGCCCAAGTACAGAAGCGAAGACACCGACATCGAAACCCGCCTAACGAACCTCGAGAAGCGCATGACCGCGCTCGAGAAGAAACTCAAGGGAGCGGCACCCGAGGACGAGGGGGACGATAGCCCCGACGCCCGAGCGCCACGCCTCACGAATCGGAGCGGAAAGCTCGAGCAGATCCTCAAAAAACAGGGGCGCACCTTGCAAGCCAGACCGCCAGTGGAAATCAAGAACGGTCAGCTGCGCTTCAACGCCGAGGGCGTTCACCGCATGGTGCGGGACCGGGGGGCCCGCAAATGATGTCGCACAGCGAGCTCGTGGAGCAACTCAACAGGGCCACCGCCGAGGCGACGCGCCAAGAGCAGCGAGACCTCGCCGAGATCAAGGAACGGGAGCGGGAGGTCAGGGAGAGCGCTTCCACGCTTCGACGTCAACTCGAGTCCGACTACAAGTCGGAACTGCGGCGCCGGCAGGACGCTGCTTGCGCTGAGCTCAACGGCGGGCTGGTGCGCATCCTCAGCGCTTTCCACACCGAGCCGAGCCGAGCCCTCACGGTTCAGCTCATCGAGTTCTGGGGCGATCAGCGCGTGAAGATTCTCGAGGCTACCGCGTACGACATTGCGGATAGTCGGCGCATCGCCCTGGCGCTCGCGGAGGTGATGCGGCAGCGCCAACCCAACGACGTTGGTAGGTTCGCACAGCCCTGGCCAGGAACGACCGACTGGGCCGAAAGTCAGGTAAGGCACGGGCTGGAGACACGTGACCCAGCTGCCACTCATAGCGCACTGCTGGCGCTTGAGACCGCGGTGCTAGGCGTCAACGTCGGCGCTACTCAAGGGGCCAACTCAGAGATCGTCTGGGCGGCGAAGTTCAGTGACCTATTGGGCAGCCAACCGCGGGAGCTCGCGGGGGGTGCATGACGACGTCCACCGAGCCGCAGGGAGTGGTGATCCCATTCCCTGCGGCACCGCCCCCACCAGACGACCCCGCGCCCTCGCTCGAGGAGCTCGCCGAGCAAGCGGGATGCTACCTGGCGGACCTCCGCCCCGTGTTCGACCGCCCCGCGGTGCGGAGGGGCCTGCGCCGACTCATTCGAGACCTGCATCCCAACTGGACGTCCTGGGGTCGCTCGCTTCGAACGCTCGCGCCGATCTGGGCAGCAATGCTCGCCAAGGACCCCGTCAAAACGCAGGGCTTCGTGCGCGCCGTGCTCAAAGCTGAAATGGCGCGCGTTGCAGGAAGGCTAACCGCGAGGAAACAATGACAGCTGTTGACGTCGAAGACGATCCAGTCGTGTGGGACAGAGCGGTGCTTGGTGGCCACGGAACGCCCGGCCACATCACGGTCAGTGGTGGGGCTGCGTCGTACAACTGGGACGCCAAAGCAGGGACCGGGAAGAGCGGTGCAACAACCGTCTTCACTGGCGATGACCTCACGGAAATAACCGTGCGTCTCGAGTTCGCGGATGGGATCCGTGGGCTGAGCGCGAAAGAGCAGCGCCGCGAGTGGTTCGATGTGATCGTCCCAATCCTTCAGCGCAGCGCAGACGGAAAGACGGCCATCGAATTCTATCACCCCGCAGTGAGCGAGCCCCCGATCAATCTAACGGCGGTGGTCACCAAGAAGATCGGGCAGCTTCAGATCGAAGAGAACGGGCTCACGTGGGTCGAGTTCACCCTGCTGAAGTACGTCAAGCCGAAGCCCAAACCCGCAGGGAAACCTGCAGGCGCCAAGGCGAACGCCTACGGACCCCCGACAGCCCAAGAGCAGCACGATGCAGAGATTGAGAAGCTCACAGGCTACGTGAATGAGGCAGCCGCCGGCACTCGACGGGAACTCCCTGACGATCTTCTACCGTTTTAACCGCGCGGAAACGTGCGGCTCGCGCAAAGGGGCAGCGAGTCCGAGCCCCTCAAACCACCCCGGCTCTCTTCCACAACTCGTCTAGTCAGGCCAGGTGGGGTAGCGCGACGGCATGACGGCACAACGTGGGCACAGCGCCCAGGCCTCGGCTCGAGTTCTCCAGCTCGCCGAGGCGCCGTCAGCGCATTTGTCAGGAATCGCGGAAAATGGACCACCGATTCGAGAATGGACCTCAGAGGCGTAGCGAGGCCCGACCGCGACACACATCCTCGCCGAGCGGGGTGAGCTGAGTTGAAGTTGGAGAGAGTGCCCCACGAATCTTGGGCCAGTGGATGTAGCCAGCCTGATGCAAGAGCCAGAGTGCCGCTTCGACGTCATCAACCGTCACGTCGTATTCCTCGGCGGTCGGGTGAAACTCGATCAGCTTGGAGATGGCCCGCTGCCCGTCCTTGTTCCACTCCCGTTCGAGCTCGCGAAAGAACCCTTGGGCGACTTCATTGATGGTCGTCATCGTTTCAGTAGAGCGCCGCGCGGATGCGGACACAAGCACCTCCGACGGCACTTTGGGCTGGCTTCGGCCAATGTCTCGATGATATACAAGCGAATACATGGCAACCGCGAAGGTCACGACGATGCGGCTGGGTCCCGAAGACCTGGCCATCATCGAGCAGGTTCAGCAGCGCATGGGCCTGTTCTCAGCCTCGGAAACCGTGCGGTTCGTGCTGCGCCAATACGCATTGGCCAACGGCATCGAGCTGCAACCCAAGCCGAAGCCAGCCAAGAAGCGGAAGCCGTAACCCCGAAACAGGACAGCCCCCCGGCGCGCGCCAACGCACCGAGGGGCCTAGCAGACAGGAGCTTGCACCTCATGCCTACATCCGATCCCAATACCACTACGCCCGAAAACCGCCCAAGCTTCCCGGATGGCCCCCCGTCGCCGGGCCCGATTTCCGTTGGTCGAGTGCCATCGATCCCCATCGATTTGCTGGGCGGGGTGCTGAGCAGCAACACCGAGATCGCCAACGCGACGGACGTTGCCGTTGCTGCCTTCGAGACCTTCCGTCACGAAACCGAGCTGCTCGCGACGCTCGCCAGCATCACCACCAACACGCGAGGCGAGGCCGAGTGCCGGGCACTCGCCGAGCTCATCCACGATCACTTGGTGCGGCTCTGCGCGCACGCGGCGTCGCTCGGCGCACTTGTGGATGACATCGCGCACCGCGAGGAAAGCGAGGCGCGTCATGATGCCGGCGCGCGACCTCGAGGTGGTCACCAGCGCTCGCCGAGCAGCTACACCGCCGCGCAGGGCTCGCCCCGGGCGACGCGGTGCCGGTCCTGTTGGCGGGCGAGCTATTCGGCTGGCGGAACGTCGTAGAGGTACCCAACCTGTTCGCGGTCGCCGCGATCCAACGCGGCCGGCTGCTGCTTCGAGCCGGTGCACCGGACGCGGCTCACGACGAACACAGGCGCGCGCGCTCGCTCACTGGGCACTCGGCGGGCGTGCCGTCAGCGCCGGCACCCTTCATCGCCTCTCAGTGGAGATCGCGGCCCCGGCCAGCGCGAAAGCCTCGCACTCCGCTCAAGTGATTCCGCTTTTCCGCGGGGTGTCACGATGATCGCGCCGCTTGACTGCGCGACGGCATCGACCGCGCACGACTTCGAAGCGATGGCGGATCGCTGGTTGGAAAAGGCGGGCTTCGCTCTCGACCGAGTGCCCAACCCGGTTGCGCTCGCCAACGCGCTGCTTGGTCCGCGCGCCTGCAAGCTCTACCACCCGAGGAGCGCCCTCGGTTTCCCGCGTCGCTGTGGCAGACCCAAGGGCGAGCTTACATCCTGCTCAAGCGCGACATGGACCGGATGCAGATGCGCTGGGCCGTGATGCACGAGCTGGGGCGCTGGGTTGCCTACCAAGAGGGGCTCGACGGTCCCGACGGTGATCAGCTGCCTGCTGAGATCGGGCTGCGTCTCTACGTGCCTTACGGCGCCGTAGTCGCTGGGCTGAGCGACACCGTGGAGTCAGCGGCTGTGCTCGCTGAGCGTTGGGACGTGAACGTTGAAGTCGTGTGCGAACGGATCATGCACGCCGTGATGCGCGATGACCTCGAGCTGCGCTGTGCTGAGCGGCGCGAGGAGCCAGCCAATGCGTAAGCCCTGCCCACCCGAGAAGCGCCGCGCAACGGCGCGCCCTCGCCCTCACCAACCACGTCCGCGCCCGCTATGGGAGTGCCACGTGTGCGCGACCTGGTGGGGGCTCCACGTCAACGTCTGCGCCGAGTGTGGGACTCAGCGCGGCGCCGGCGTGCAACTCGACCTCGAGGGAGCTCAGAGTGCCTAGACCGAAAAAGGGGACGGTTCAGTACGTGGCGGCTACGGCCGCCACTCCTGGCCACTACAAGGTGCGCGTCACGTGCGCCGATGGCTCGCGGCCGTGGTTTCACCTCGAGGCCTCGGAAGCCTCACCCAAGGCCGAAGCGCTGGCCAGGAAGCAAGCGGCGAAGCTCGCCGAACGTGTCGAGCAGCTCGGCGTGGTGGCCAACCGAAACAAGCGAGCGTTCACCGGCTCAACCGTTTCCGTGTGGTTTGAGTCGTGGATCGCGCACCGAGAGGCTCGAGGGCTGAGCAGCACACGCGACGATCGCGGCCGGTTCACGCACCACGTTGAACCGCTGATCGGCGCGCAAGCCATGGCTGAGGTGAGCCGCAAGGACATCGAAGCCGCAATGGTGCTGGCGCTCGACACCAAGGTCCGCGCTGGCTCGCTGAGCTGGAAAACGGCTGCGAACGTGTGGGCGGTCATCACCAAGATGTTCAAGGACTCGGTGCGCTCCAAGGTGCCAGGCCTTCGAGTGCGGGAGGACAACCCGTGCTCAGACGTCGAAGGGCCCGATCGGGGCGGACAGCGCTCGAAAGCGTTCCTGTTCCCGACTGAGCTCCTGAAGTTCGCCGAGGCGGACGTGGTGCCGCTCGAGTGGCGCCGGCTGGTGGCGATCGCGGTCTACCTCGAGGCGCGCGCCAGCGACTCGAGGCGCTCGAGTGGACCGACATCGACTTGGAGCACGGCAAGGTCAACATCCACCAGGCGATCAGCCGCGACTCTCGGGACGTGACCAAGAGCACCAAGAGCGACGCGCCGCGGACGTTCAGCATGGAGCCGGAGCTGCTGCCGCTGCTGCAGGCGATGCGAATCGAGGCGGGAGGGCGAGGGCGCGTGATCCGCGAGATGCCACGGCATCGAGACCTCGCCGAGGGCTTCCGCGACTGGTTGCGAAAGGCGGGCGTGGATCGGCCGGAGCTGTTCATCAGCGACCGAACGCGGCTCAACATCCGCTTTCACGACCTCAGAGCAACGTCCGTCACGTGGCAGACGGTGCGAGGTGACCACCCCGCGGTCATCATGAGCCGGGTAGGGCACGAGGACTTCGAGACGCTCAAGAAGTACCTGCGCCAAGCCGAGGTGTTGAGGCCAGGCTTTGGAGAGTGCTTCCCAGCACTCCCCCCTTGTTTGCTTGGCCCCGGTAACGTCCCGACGAATCGTCTGGAGAGGGCTAAGCCTTCGAAATTGTTGCGGGGCGGACGGGACTCGAACCCGCGGCCTCCGGCGTGACAGGCCGGCGTTATAACCAACTTAACTACCGCCCCAAGCGGTCCCGAAGTGGGAGCGGTTGTCTATCACAGGTCTTCGCTGTGACAACTCAAAAAGTGAGGGTTCCGCTGAATTTAGGAGCAGCGTTTCGAACCGGCGTTTGACCCCATTCTTGCTCCTGGATCGGGCCCGTGGGTTGACGAATATGTAGAACGGTCCATAAAGGAGTGGGTGAAGAAGGGCGACGCAACTCGCGCTCAGATCGTGGCGGCGGCAGCCGAGCTACTCGACTCCCAAGGCTACCACGGGACGGGTATCAACGCGGTCCTGGCGAAAGCCGGAGCTCCTCGTGGCTCGCTCTACTTTCATTTTCCGGGTGGTAAAGATGAAATCGCCACGGCCGCCATCACGCAGACAGCCGAGCTGATCGAGCACGCGCTCGTCGCAGCGTTCGCGCGGCACAAGCGTCCGGAGCACGCTGTACGGGACGTGTTTCAGCTCTTCGAGGCGCGGCTGGTGGAGACTGACTACGCTTGTGGCTGTCCAATCTCGACGGTCAGTCTCGAGCTTTCTGGCAGCGATTCGCCAGTGCTCGCTGCTTGCGCCCAGGCGTATGCGGGCTGGACGCGTGAGATTGCGAAAGCTCTGCAACCTCAGCTTGGGCGAAAGGCCACTGAGCGCGCGAGTCTGATCCTGTCTCTGGTCGAGGGCGCGCTCTTGCTCTCCCGCGCGACGCGCAACCTCCAGCCGCTGCAGGCGGCGGAGCGTCACTGTCTCGAACTCGCCAAGGCGGACTGATGGCTGATCGGCAGAATCGCACCGCGTTGCTGTCAAAGAATATGTAGACCGATTCAGTAAATAACACGGAAACAGAACTGCGTCGCACGCGGCGCGCACTTTGGAGCTAGCAGAAGCATGAACGACACACCTCCCCCCCAAACCCCTGATGTGATGATCACCGGAGCGACGGGACACATCGGTCGCTTCCTGTTGCTCGAACTCTTGCGCCGCGGACGCCGCGTCCTGGCGTTGGTTCGAGACTCGGAGCGACGGCGCAAGGAGCTCATGGATTGGGTTCGAGCGCACTCCGTGGACCCGAGCGGTCTGAGCGTCGCCGAATTCTCGCTGGAGGCCTGGGGCAGGGGCGAGGGATCGCTGGCGGATCTGCCGCTTGGTGAAGTGAAGGATGTGTATCACCTAGCGGCGCGCTTCGAGTTCGGGCTCGAACAAGCCGTGGCCCGGGCAGCCAACGTGGAGGCCAGCTTGCGTTTCCTCGAGGCAGCATCTGAGCTGCCCAGGCTCAGGCGGTATTTGGCCGTGAGCGGGTACCGAGTGAGCGCCGAGGGGCAGCACAGCGTCGAGGAGAATTACGCCCACCTCGGGGCTTATGAGGCTTCGAAAATGGAAGAACACCTACGCTTGAGACAGCGAGCCACCGAGCTCGGCGTTCCGCTCAACGTGCTGAACCCGTGCACGGTGATTGGCGACACGCTGAGCGGCGAGACGCTACAGACGACCGGCGCTGGTGAAGTGGTGCGTCAGCTGTTTAGCGGAACCATGCCAGCCCAGGTGGGCAGCGAGCGGACGTTCGTGCCCCTGGTGGGCGTTGAACATGTGGCGCGCTTCATGGCCGAGCTGCCGCTGCACGAGGACGCCTCGAACGGAGAGTACTGGTTGCTACATCCAGACGCGCCCAACTTGCCGGAGCTCGTGGCTCAGATGGCGAAAACACTGGGAGTCGCCGCTCCGAAGCTGAGATTGCCAGTGGGCCTGGTACGCGCGTTGCCGCGTGCGCTGACCGGCGCCGAGCCTGAGTCGCTCGGCTTTCTGGCGGAAGACCGTTACCCGACGCTTCCTGCAGACCGACTCGCGGACGAGTGGGACTTCAAGCAGCCAGAGTTCGGCGCGCTCGTCGACGCCTGGCTCGGCTACTTGGTGGGCACGAGGTTTCTGCGTCGCGCCGCGCGGACGCCGCGCTTTGTTTCCACGCGGGCAGGTCAGATCTTCGTCGAAGGGGGCCGCAACAGCGACCTGGTGTTGCTTCACGGTCTGCCTCTGGACGGGATCAGCTGGGACCCAGTGATCCAGCGCCTGGGGGAGGACGGGATGGTGGCGGACCTGCCGGGGCTCGGGCGCTCGGGTAGAGCTCCGCGTGCGTTTTCATACGGAAACTCCGAGTGGCTCGAGGACCTCGAGTTGCCTGGGAACGTGCGCCTCGTGGGGCACTCTCTCGGCTGCGCGCCAGCGCTTGATTATGCCCTTCGTCACCCGCGCGCAGTGAAGGAACTGTTGCTCATCGCGCCAGCGTTCCTTGGAGAGGGCATGGCGCGCTGGCTCCGGGTGCGCCCGATCGTGCGAGGGATGTTGCGCTGGTCGGGTAAATCCGTGCTGACGCGTCAGCTCTTCAACGGCCCGGCCGTGGATGGCTTGGGTGAGATCGTGGACGCCACGTTCGAGAGTCTTCAACGGCCCCACGTACGGCGTGCCGTTGCAGCGGGCTTGGCGTGGGCGGGCGACCCAGCCACGCGCGCAGCGTCTCTCGCGAAGCTAGCCGCGGTCGTCGGGCTTGGGGTTTCCGTGCGTGTACTGATCGGGGAACTCGACCGCCCGCAAGCGGCGAGGCTACCCGACGCGGTGGAACTCGTGGTCTTAACGCAAGACGGGCACTACCCGCAGCACACGCAGGCGCGGGAGGACGCGCGTTGGATCGGCCGCTCGGCGGTCAAAAGCTCGGCGCGACGCGTTGCTGTGGCAGAGTAGCGCTTGGCTCGTGATAGGCTGCCGGCGGAGGAAATGATGTCGTCGTACCTACCCAGGGAGTCCTTTCTCGCCATTGCTGCGGTCGTCGCCGCTGACGGTCTACTCAAGAAGGACGAATCTGCCGCCCTCACGCGTGCCCTTCAAGCTTACGGTCTGGGCGCAGAGGATGTCGTCGCCGTCGAAGCCGCCGCTGCCAAGGGGATCGACCTTGCAGAGCTCGACCTGGGCGCCCTCGATGGCTGGCAGCAGGCTCTGACCTACGCCGTGGCGACGTGGTTGGCACAGGTCGATGGCATCGTGAACACGCAGGAGCTCAGTACGCTGCGACAGCTGGGCGACCAGCTTGGGTTGCCGCGGCCGAAGCTTGAAGCCGCTCGCTCTGCGGCGTTCGACATCGCGGCGTTGCCGAAGACGCAGCGTCCAGACAAGTACGACTTCAGCGGCATCGAAGAGCGCTTGGCCGAAAAGCTTCCGGCGCTGAAGCGAGCGTCGCTGCCTCCGAGCACTTGAGCCTGTTTCGAGCTGCCGAGCAATGGCGACACTCGCCAGAATAAGGCTAGCGACAACCCTCGTGCTGGCGCTCACTGCGTTGCCGGTGGCTGCGCAGTCTGCCCCCGATCCCGCGCCGGCCGATGATGCAGCGCTCGCCGAGGCGAGGGAGCGTTTTCGTGAGGCAACGGAACTTGAGCGCGAGGGGCGATGGAGCGAGGCCACCGCAAAGCTCCGGGCGGCGCTCGATGTGAGGGAGACGCCTGGTCTGCGCTTTCACCTTGCGTACTGCGAGGAGCACCAAGGTCACTACGTCGAGGCGCTGACGAACTACCGCCGGGCGAAGGCAATGATCGAAGCCGGGGCCGCCGCAGAAGACGTGGCCGAGCTGGTCGGACCCGCGCTCGAGCGCGTCGAGAGCCAGGTCGTTCGCTTGCAGATCGAGCTGAAAACGCGTGCGGAAAGCCCTGCGCTGCGCATCGATGGCCGGGCGTTCGAGCTCGGGGGAGTTGTCGAGCTCAACCCAGGGCCGCACCAACTCGAGGTTACGGCGCCGGGCTACCAGAGCGTGACTCGCTCGGTCTACCTCCGCCCCGGGACGGTCCGGCTCCCCCTAGCCCTCGAGCGTCG
The DNA here is from genome assembly GCA_041389805.1 of Polyangiaceae bacterium. Lineage (GTDB taxonomy): Bacteria > Myxococcota_A > Polyangia > Polyangiales > Polyangiaceae > JAHBVY01. The sequence continues at coordinate 17,461 of JAWKRD010000054.1, forward strand.
CCCCGAGGAAACAGCGGCCGTGCCGCCGGCTCAGCCAGAGTCCGAGCCGCCCAGACCCGTGGCGCAAGATTTGAGCGTGGAAGCATCCGAGGGGATTTCCGGAAAGACCTGGGCGCTGGTGATCGAGTCCGTGGTGCTGGGAGGAGCAATTGCTGCCGGCATCGGCTTTTCGCTGCGCGCGGACCGGGCGCAGGAGAACGCGGATCTGACTCGCAGCGACCTGCAGCGCGTCGGCGCGGATTGCCAGCGGGCCAGCGGGGCGATTCTCACCGAGTGCTCTGCGCTGCGCGACTTCGAGCAGAGCTCAGAGGACGCGCAGTTCTTTTCCACGCTGGCATTCGTTGGTGCAGGCGTCACCGCTGGTGCCTTGGTCGTGACCGCGTTGGTATGGCCCAGCAGCAAACCGCGACGAGCCGCGCGGACCATCGTTCCAGTGGGTCCGCGAGCGAGCTGGGGCTTCACCACCACGTATGAGTTCTAGCGAGGCGGGTTCAGGAATGGTAAAAGCTGACCATGGCGTCAGGTAAAAGTCGCGGCGTCGGGGGCGTCACGCTCGGGTTCCTCGTGTGTGCGAGCTTGCTCGGTTGTTCGGACACCCAAGCTGAGGCGAGCGATCCCGGCCTGGGTGAACCAGACCTGGTGTACGACTTCGCCAAGCAGACCATCGAGGTGGGCTACGAGGATGACTCGACGTGCATGTCGTGGACCCTTGGCAACGATGAGGAGCTCTGGGTCAATCGCGTCGACGGCTTCAACGACGGCGGCTGGCATCACTCCAACTGGTTCTTCGTCGACGAAGCGACCTATGACGGTCCCGACGGCGCGTGGCCTTGCGAGGATCGAGATTTCGATACGGTAAAGGCGGGTCTGGCGGGCGGAGTGTTCTTTGCTCAGAGCACCCAGGCCAAGCACGACATTCAAGATTTCCCCGAAGGCGCCGCCTTTCGCGTGCCTCCGCATTCTCGGGTGGTTGGTCAAGTGCACCTCTTGAACACCACGCCGAAGGATATCGAGACGGGCTTCCGCTTCGAGGTGCGTACGATCCCCGCGGAACAGGTCACCGAGAAGCTGCATCCAGTGAGCATGACGAATCTGCTGCTGGCGATCCCGCCGCGCAGCAAGTCGCGGTTCGATCTCGCCTGCGAGTTCGAACCCGCGTTTCAAGAGAAGCTCGGCGAGGCCCCGAGCTTCGACATCTTCTACGTATTGCCCCACTACCACGCGCTCGGCGCTGGCCTTCGACTGGGCTTGATCGGGGGAGAGCGCGACGGGGAGACAATCTTCGAGACCCACGGCGGCGTCGGAACGCCCCTCGGCGCGAAGCTCGATCCGCCGAAGCACTTCGATGGCGCCACCGGGTTCAAGCTCAGCTGCGAGTACGACAATCCGCGCGACGAGACCGTTGGCTATGGGATCGGTGACAAGGAGATGTGCGTCTTCCTCGCGTTCACCAACAGCCCACTGACACTAGCGGCTACCAGCCTCGGTACGAACACCGACGGCGGCATGGAAAACGGCATGCCGGTGTTCGACGCGCCGTGCGTGCCGGTTGCGGTGCAGCAGGACTAGTCACCCAGCGCCGCCGCTGACGAGGCACTAGCCCCGCAAGATCGGGAGTGCGCGGTGATTCCGTGCGGTTGCGGGCTCTGCGCGGCGCGGTTCTGAGATTGGGGTCTGCTGGGGTTGCTCCTGAAGCGCGAGGCGCTTGTCGAGCAGGTGCGTCGCGCTGACGTTCTTCAGCGCGTTGAGCATGACGGAGCGTAGATCTGGGTGACGTACCTCGAGCGTAGCGATGAGCTTCGCCATTTCTTCCCGTTGCAGACCGCTCTGCGAGCCGCACAGATTGCAGGGCAGGATGGGAAAGCCGCGACGCTCTGCATACTGGACGATGGAGAGTTCGTCGCACTCAATCAGGGGGCGAATCACCTCGAAGCGCCCATCATCCGTGCGGTAACGCGCGGGCATGGCCTGCAGCCTGCCGCTGAAGAACAGGTTCATGAGTAGGGTCTCGATCGCGTCGTCCCGATGGTGTCCAAGGGCGATCTTGTTGCACCCGAGCCGCTCTGCGGCGGTGTAGAGGATGCCGCGTCGCAGCCTCGAACACATCGAGCAATACGTGCTGCCCTCGGGAACGCGCTGTTTGACCACCGAGTACGTGTCCTCGCTGAGGATTTCGAACGGCGCGCCACGCTCGCGTAGCCAAGCCACTAGCGGGGCGCCGTCGTAGCCGGGTTGTTGCTGATCCAGGTGCACGCCGATCAGCTCGCAGTCGGGCAAAACGGGACGCAACTGCAGCAACAGGTCGAACAAGGTGTAGCTGTCCTTGCCGCCGGATAGCGCCACCATCACGCGGTCCCCGGGAGCCAACAGCGCAAACTCCCGGATGGTCTGCTGGAGCTGACGGGTCAGGCGCTTGCCGGCGTTCTCGGGGTTTGCCACGCGCAGGGTGTAGCGCGAGCCACGAGGATTGGGTCGCCCAAGCGACGCCGCGCCGTCAGTTCGCAGCGCTCCGCAGGAGATCTGCGGCCTTTTCCCCGATCAAGATGCAGGGTGCGTTGGTGTTGCCGCCGGTGATCGACGGCATGATCGAGGCGTCCGCGACGCGCAGCCCCTCGATCCCCCGCACCCGGAGCGCCGGGTCAACGACGGCGCGTTCGTCAACGCCCATGCGCGCGGTTCCGACCGGGTGATAGACGGTGCAGATGCGGTTCGGGATTTCGCGGCGCAGGGCGTCGCGATCGAAGAACTTTTCTCCGGGCTCTAGCTCACCCTGCAGCTCGCTCGAGATGTGCTTGCTGCTCATGATTTCACGGGTCAGCTCGATGCCCTTGAGCAAGAACTCGAGGTCGTCTGGTTCCGCGAGGTAGTTCGGGTCGATGTGTGGGGCGGCCAACGGGTCTTTCGAGACGAGGCGCATCTCTCCGCGACTCTTCGGGTAGATCAACGTGGGCATGACCGTGAGGGCCGGGCGCTTGTCGACCTGTGGCACTCCGGGGGCGTCCTGGTTCGGAGCGGGGTAGGCCCAGGGCAGACTGTGGAGCTGCAAGTCCGGGAGGCGGTTGCCCGGATCCGTCTTCACGAAGGCGGCCCCCTCGAACACGGTCTTGCCGAACCACGTATTGCCCCTCAGATACTCCTTCAGCATGCCGCCCAAGAAGTAGAACGGCGTACCGCGGTGGCCACCGCTCGGTGCCAGGTACACCAAGGGGAAGAACAAGTGGTCGTGGAGGTTCTGACCCACGGGCAAATCGGCGCGCACGTCGATGCCGAGTTTGCTCAGGTGCTCCGCTGGACCGATGCCGCTCAGCATCAGGATCTGCGCGGTGCCGATCACCCCGGCGCTCAGCACGATTTCGCGCGCTGCGGTCGCGACTCGTTCTTCGCCTTTCACGCTGTAAACCACCCGGCGCGCGCGGTTGCCGTCGAACTCCAGGCGGAGCACCGTCGCGCCGCTTTCTACGTGGAAATTGCTGCGTCGCTTGTGGGGCTCCAGATAGCCTTCGGAGGTGCTGTAGCGGAGCCCGTCCTTGGCTGACATCTGGTAGATCGAGGCGCCTTCTTGGCTCTCTCCGTTGTAGTCGTCCAGGTAAGGCACCTGGCAGACGTCCTTCACTGCCTCGATGAACGCTTCGGACACGGGGCGCAGCTGATCGCGCTTGGTCACCTTGATGGGACCACCAGCGCCGCGATATTCGTTAGCGCCACCTTCGTAGTCCTCCAGGCGCTTGTAGAGCGGCAAGATGTCGTCGAAGCCCCAGCCGTCACAACCCTCCGCGGCCCAGTCGTCGTAGTTCTGGCGGTTTCCACGCACGTAGAGCATGCCGTTGATCGCGCTCGAGCCGCCGAGCACCTTTCCGCGCGTATACGGGATGCGTCTACCCAAGGCGTGTTTTTGCGGGGCGGTGTAGTAGCCCCAGTCGAACTTCTTCTTCACCTGCGGCACTGTGTGGACGATCGAGATCATCCCGGGCTTGGTGCAGAACTGCGTGCGGTCGCTGCCTCCAGCCTCGAGCAGCAGGACTCGCACCGCGGGATCTTCGCTCAGGCGGCTCGCCACGACACAACCCGCCGATCCCGCTCCCACCACGATGTAGTCGTACTCGCTCACGATGCTCCTTCGAACCGACCCGCGTCGGTAGAACGTGTTCTAGCGGAGCCTACACGCCTTCGAAGTGGATGGGTCAGCAATACCCCAGGGATTACCGAACCTCGGGACGCCGATCGCCTTGGTTCGCCCGGGCGGGGCTCCCCAAAAAATGAGCAACCGGGGAGGGGGGAACTCGTTTGGTACCGCGTATCACACACGAAATTCAGCGCCGATCACACGGTGCAGCCATTCGACCCCTCGGATGGCAACAGACTTCGGCGGCGGGCTTACGCTCGCTGCTTGCCCTGAGCGGCATCTGGGGAGGCGTCGCTCAGGGCTCTTTTTCTCTCCACCCTTGCGGGTGATTCGTGCGCTCTCAGCGCAACCAACGCGCGAGCAGCGCGACCAACAGGGCCTAGGCTCTGGGCGGCATCTGGGGAGGCGTCGCCCAGGGCCCTTTTTTTGTTTTTGTGGTTGGACCTCGCAAAGCGCGCCAGGCCCCCATCACGGGTTTGGGGGAGGAGCGCCTGCCTCTGCTGCCTGCTCAGCGAGACGCCGCTGTGCGCCCCGCCAGGCGCCCGAAGAACGTCGCGCCGCCGATGCTCATACCGCTGGAGTAGCCCGCTGCGGAGCGGGGCAAGCCTGCCGTGGTTCGCCCGGCCGCATACAAGCCGCGGATGACGTGCTTATCGGCGCTGAGCACCTCGCCCGTTGGCAATGTGTCCAGGCCGCCCATCGTGAAGCCTGGGATGATTGCCTTCCCCACCGAGAGGTCGAGCGCCGCGAAGGGACCGTTGACCAGGGGCTTCAGGTAGCTCTTTGCCTTGTGGAATAGTGGGTCTTCGCCGCGTTCCGCCGCTCGATTGTAGTAGCCGACGGTGTGGGTGAGGGAGCCCTCGGGTAACTCCAGGGCGCGCTCGAGCTCTTCGATGCTCTCCTCCGCGGCTTTGATCTGCATGCCCGCGATGGGACGACCGAAGCACTCGTTGTCGAGGATCAAATAGGCGACGCCGCCGCTCTGCTGGAGCACATATTCCCCGGTTCTGCCGTGATACGCGTCTTCGTTGATGAAGCGCTGCCCTTGAGCATTGACGATGATCCCGCTGACGAGCTTGCTCGGCGGATAGAACGGCACGGAAACGAAGCCTTCACCCATACACAGGGTGCCCGCGCCGACTCCAAGGCCCATCAAGATCCCGGCGCCGTCGTCGCCCGGGTTGCCGATCTGGATGTTGACGTTCAGCAGCTTGGGCACGTGGCGAGCGACCAGCTCACGGTTCATGATGAAGCCGCCAGCGCACAGGATCACGCCCTTGTTCGCCTTCGCGTAGCGGGGCTCACCCAGCTGCTTGTAGTGCACGCCGATCACGGCGCCGGAGTCATCGACCACGAGAGTCTGGGCGCGAGCGTTCTCCTCGATGGCAGCTCCGAGAGCCTTCACGCGGGCGATCAGCGTCTCCATGATCACGCGTCCAGCGCTGCCCTCGACCTTTGGCTTGTGACCCCGGGGCGCCGCCTTCGCCGTGCGATCGAAGGGCCAGACGTTTTCGTTGCCGGAGTAGAGCAGGCAGTCGTCAGTGACCGGTTCAGTCGTCTTCTTGGGGTAGTAGCTGCGCTTGAACTCGATGCCCTGAGCCTCAAACCAGGCGAAGTGCTCCAAGCTCTGCTCCACGTAGATCCGGCACTTTTCAGCGTCCGGATTCGGACCGCTCGCCAGCAGCAGGTACTTGAGCATTTCCGCGGGGTCATCCTCGAAACCGCACGCTTGCTGAACCGGTGTACCTCCGCCGAAGTAGATGATCCCACCGCTCTGGGCCGTCGAGCCGCCGCCTTCGCTCGCTCGCTCCAGGATCAGCACCTTGGCTCCCGCCTCGCAGGCCTCGATGGCGGCTGCGGCGCCCGCTCCCCCCAAACCCACGATCAACACATCGGTTTCGTGATCCCAGCGCGGGACTTCGCTCGCACGCAACGGGCGAGTGGGGCGGGCCCCGGTGTCTTCAGCCGCTGGTTGATACGTGGACTCGTAGCTTGCTTCCGCCATGTGAACTTCTCCGCTCCATCACCCCTGTAGAACGTGTTCTATTTGGGGTCAACGAAAGGGGAAATCCTGTGGGTTTGTGCGCCCGCCAGGGCGGATCGCCCTGGCGGAGTGAGACGCAGCGGCGGCACGCGTGGTAGAGCCGAACGCTCTCTCATCGGCGCCCTCCCGCGCCGCGCAGACTCGCTGATGGATTGGATCCTCCTCGCCTTCGCGCTCATCATCTGCCTGAGCTACGGCGTACAGACGATCACGGGCTTTGGCAGCATGCTGCTGTGCCTGACTCTGGGCGCGCAGCTCATGCCCATCGACCGCGTGCTGAACCTCGCGGTACCGATCAGCCTGCTCCAGACGGGCTACATCGTGGCGCGCTACCATCGTCAGATAGCTTGGCGACTGCTGCTCTTGCGCATCGTTCCAGCGATGGGCGTGGGGATGGTGGCTGGCTTTTGGATTGCCGCGCGCGCGCCGGACCAGAGCCTCAAGCGGGTGCTGGGTGCCCTGGTGTTGATCCTGGCCGCGAAAGAGCTCTGGCAGCGTCTGCGTCACGCCCAAGCCTCGAGCCGTCCGTTGCCGTCATGGGTGGTGACGGGGGTGATGAGCGCAGCGAGGTCGTCCACGGAATCTTCGCCACGGGTGGACCGCTCCTGGTGTACGCGACGAGTCGCTTGAACCTGAACAAGCACACGTTCCGGGCCACCTTGACCGCCGTGTGGCTGACGCTGAACAGCGTGCTGCTCGTGCGGTTTGTCAGCTCTGGCCGCATCGACGCCGAGGTGCTCCGCAGCCTGCCGTGGTTGGTGCCAGCGGTGCCCGCAGGAATTTTCCTGGGGGAAAAACTCCACGCGAAGATCGACGAGCAGCGCTTCCAGCTCGCCGTCTACGGCCTGCTGGTCGTGGCCGCCCTGGTGCTCCTGGTCCGCTGACTTCCTTTGAAGAACGCCAGCGCAAATCCGCGCGAAAACGTTAGTCCAACGTGCGTGGATCGGGGCCCTTGCCGATGTACGAGTAGCGAGGCGCTTCGCCGGGACCCGAGTGGTCGACCCAGTAGGTCTTGGCGCCGCGCACGTCGAAGTGCACGAAGCTCGAGTTGGGGTAGTAGCCCACTCCCACCAGGTCGTAGCGAAGCAGGTAGTCGCGCAGCACTTCGTTCGGGACGCCTGGGATCGAAAAGTCGATGGCGTGTCCGAGGGCGTGTCGCGAAGCCTTGGCGTAGCTCCGCGTACGGTGGCCACTCACGACGCGAATTGGACGACCACCAAAGGTGTCGCTGACCTCGGCCAGCAGCTTGATCAGTCGCGGATGAATGCCGCCCTCGAGGTCTGCAGCGTCGAGTACGCGCGAGATTTCCTTGCGAGCGTTTCCGTTCACGCCGCCCTTGGGGCTCGTGACGTAGCCTTTCCAGGAACCGGCAAAGCCGATCAGGGTGACGTAGCCACGCTTGGCCGGACGCCGGCGATAAGCTTTCCAGCTCTCCTTGCCTCGACGGGATTTCCGCGAGGAACTGTCGCCCGCGTCGGCGCGAGAGGCGCGGTCGCCGCGGTCCTTCCGCGACTCAAGACCCGGAACGCGACCGGCGTCTCGAGCCTTGCGCGCGGCTTCACCGTTTTCATCATCGCGCTCGGGAATGACCAGCTTCTGTCCAGGTTGGATCACGGTGCCGCGCGTGATGTCGTTGGCGTACGTCAGTGCCGCGACGCTCACGTGATAGCGCTTTGCGATGGAGCCCAGGCGTTGGCCCTTGCCGATGGTGTGCACCTTCCACGCGGACTTGCGCCGCGAACTCTTGCGCCGCGGGGCCTTGCGATCCGGCTTGGCGCGGTCCGCCTTGGCGCGATCTGGATTTGCCCGCTGCGCCTTCCGAGATGGCTTTTCCTCGGCGGCCTTGGTGTCGTCGTCCTTCGGCGCGCTCTTCTTGGCGCGCTTTGCGGCTTCCTCGACGGACTCGCCCTTCTCCGGAATGACCAGCTTCTGGCCGGGCTGGATGGTGTCCTTGCGGGTGATGCCGTTGGCGGCGCACAGCGCGTCGACGCTGACGTTGTAGCGCTTGGCGATCGAGCCGAGACGCTGGCCCTTGTACACGGTGTGGTAGCGCTCTTTTGCTGAGGCGCTCCCAGCGCTCAGGCAAAGGCTTACTCCCAACAGGCACACGGACAACCAACGCAGAACCGACACGGGGCCAAAGCCTGAACCCCAGGTGGCCTCCCGTCCAGCTGCAAACCACCCCAATTTGACGGGTTTGTGGGCGAAATGCGGCGCCGACGGCAGGATGCGCCCGGGTCAGGTGCGGCAGACTGTCGCAGAACGCCGCTGGTGGGGGCTCCTCATTCCTTTTCAGGACTCAGCGACGCGGTGCGCTGCTGGGCGCCTGGCTTCGGCGCGGTCGCCGTCTGGCTCGAGCCGTCGCTTGCTTCTAGCTTCGCCGATTCGCTCTGGCTTGCGTCTTCGCTCGCCGACGCGGCCTTGGTTGGCTGGTCGGCATCCGAGCAGCAGCGGAAGCCGACCTCGTACCCGATGTACGTCTCGCCGTGGCTCTGGACGATCGGGCGGCAGCGGTTGCGCACGGGGCCCCACCAGCCGCCTTTCACCGCGGAGCGCTTGCCTGGGCTCTTCCACGGCATGCTGACCCACTCGTTGACGTTGCCGTTCATGTCGTAGACGCCGAACGGGGAGACGCATTCCTCGCGTGAGCCGGAAGGTTCGCGGCCATCGAGGCGATCCATCTCGGCCTTGCACGTCGCGTTCAGTTCGCATTGCGCGCGCGGCAGCATCTCCTTGCGACGCTTGTGCCACGGCTTGTCGATGTTGCACTTCTTGTCGTCGCGCTCGAAGCCTGTGGCGTGGGGGCGCATCTCTTCGCCTTCGCAGGCGAAGTTGAACTCGCTCTCCGTGCAAAGCCGTTTCCCTACGGCATTGCACATGCGGGCTGCGTCTTCCCAGCTGGTCAAGGTGTAAGGGATTTCGCCCTTCTTGTTCGGCCACTCGTAGCGGTCAACGCAGTAGCGCATCTTGCGTCGCGGCTTGGTGTCCTTGCACTCGACGACAGGCGAGTACTTCTTGCAGCGGTCCTTGTCGGGAGAGCCTTCGACGTCCATCACGTACTCGAGGCACGTGTGTTGGACGTTGCGACAGTAGTCGCCGCTCACGAGCACCATGTCCTCGGGGCAAGCGTTCGTGTCGTCTGTCGCTGCGCCGGCTTGGCTCGTTTCGTCCTCGGGCTCCGCCTCGTCGGGGGTGTCGCTCTCTTGAGGAACCGGTGCGACCGTGGCGAGCGGCGCTGGCTTGTGGCGTCGCTTGTGCTTCGCCTTTGCCTTTGATTTTGGCTGTTTCGCGGCGGTGCTCGCTGCCACGGGAGCCACGTCGCCTTGAGGTTCTTGGTGTTCTTCGATCAGTCGACATCCCACCAGGCTGATGGCCAAGCCGACCGAGCTGAAACACAGGCTGAAGCGGAGCGCGCGGCGCATACCCCAGCGCTTAGCCAGCGCGGGGAGGCTTGGCCCAGTTTTTCGCGCTGCTTGGACGCTTTGATCCCGGCGGAAAGCAGTGGAAACACGGCGCGCCTCACCCCCTGATCGGGAAGTGCTTGCATAAGTGCTTACGGTTGAAGGAGGCGTTGCGGAGCTGATTGCTCAGCCTCCGAAATGCAGAAAGCCCGCTCGGTTGAGCGGGCTTTCGTTGCCTTGCGAGTGTTCGAGCCTAGAGGGCCGTGCGGCTCACAGCGCTTTGGTGCCCCAGTCCTCGAACTCGCGCTCCGTTTCGCCCATGTAGATCTGACGCGGGCGGTGGATGCGGTAGCCCTCGGGATCGTTGCGCTGCTCCATCCAGTGGGCGATCCAGCCGGGGAGGCGACCCAGCACGAACATCACGGTGAACATTTCCGTGGGGATCCCCATCGCGCGGTAGATGATGCCGCTGTAGAAGTCGACGTTGGGGTAGAGCTTGCGCTTGATGAAGTACTCGTCGCTGAGCGCGCGCTCCTCGAGCTTCTTGGCGAGGTCGAGCAGCGGGTCGTGGATCCCCATGCGCTCGAAGATCGCGTCCGCTTGCTCCTTCAGCAGCTTCGCGCGCGGGTCGAAGTTCTTGTACACGCGGTGCCCGAAGCCCATCAGACGCGTGTTCGGGTCGCCCGTCTTCACCTTCTCGAGGAAGCCGTCGCAGTCGCCGCCAGACGCCTGGATGTTGTCCAGCATCTCGATCACGGCCTGGTTGGCGCCGCCGTGACGGGGACCCCACAGGCCACAAATCTCTGCGGAAATGGAGGCGAAGAGGTTCGCCTCGCTGCTGCCGACCATGCGCATGGTCGAGGTGCTGCAGTTCTGCTCGTGATCCGCGTGGAGGATCAGGAGCATGTTCATCGCGTCCTCGTAGACCTTCGGGACCTCGTAGTCCTCGGCGGGCACGGCGAACATCATGCGCAGGAAGTTCGAGGGCCAGCTCAGATCGTTGCGCGGGTAGATGAAGGGATGGCCAATCGACTTCTTGAAGGCGAAAGCCGCGAGGTCTTGCTCTTGGCCAGCACGCGGATGATGTTGCGATCCAGCTCTTCTTCCGTGTCCGGGTAGAAGGTCGAGAGGCTCGCGACCATCGCGGCCATGATGGCCATCGGGTGTGCGCCTGACGTAGCCCTCGTAGAACTTCTTCATGTCCTCGTGGAGCAGCGTGTGCTTCGTCATGCGCTCACGGAACGTGGCGAGCTCCTCCTTGTTCGGACGATGCCCGTAGATCAAGAGGTAGCAGACCTCGGTGAAGCGGGCGCGCGTGGCTACCTGCTCGATCGGGTAACCGCGGTAACGCAGGATGCCCTTTTCGCCATCGATGAAGGTGACGCTGCTCTTGCAAGAGGCGGTGTTTCCGTAGCCCGGGTCTAAGGTCACCAAGCCGCTGACTTTGCGCAGGGCTTGGATGTCGACGCCCAGCTCTCCCTCGGTGCCTTCCAGGACTGGAAGCTCGTACTCCTTACCGTCGTAGATCAGCTTTGCGGTGCTCATAGTCTCCTCGATTACCCCCCGCTTGATGCGGCTCCTGCCTCGTCTGATCGCCCCTCGAGGCGTTCAGTGTGGCTCTCTGACGGTCAGCCACGGGCGGGAGTAAAGGTCCGTATACACGCTCCGAGGGGAGGTAGGAAACCGCGAGCCGGAGGCCCGCATTTTGGCGCTGCCGCGCAGGGTTTTGCCTGGGTCAGGTTGCTCAAGGCAGCCCGAATCGTTGGCGATTCTCCAGCCGTGAGCGCCTGGAGCGCCCCTCGGGAGCACCCTCTCGGAGCCGGGCGCAATATGGCACTGAGTGCCCCCGGTGTCGCTGATGCGACCGAACACCCCGCTCGCGTTCCAGTGCTCCGGGCCGGTGGGCCGTTGGGGAAACAACTCGGCGTTTTCTCGCGGGAAAAGCCTACGGCCCGCCGTGCGCTGGGAGCACCGCGTCGCGCTCGGCCTAAAACGTTTCCGCGCGACGTCGCAAAGCGTTTGCGAGTGCTCTGCATCGCATTCACGCTTTCTCCCGACTTATGGCAGCACCGGAGCAGTCCCGGCGCCGGTGGGGGCGGTACGAGGAGATCTGTGAGATCGCCAGCGGTGGCATGGCGACGGTTCACCTCGCGAAGAACCTCGACACGCAGCGCCTCGCCGCGGTGAAGTCGCTGCATCCGCATTTGATGGCGGACGACGATGTCGTCCAGAACTTCATCGACGAGAACCACATCGTCTCGCGCATCTGTCACCCGAACGTGGTGCCTGTGCTCGAGGTCGCACAGAACGACGCGGGCTATTACCAAGCGATGGAATACGTCGACGGCGCCCCGCTGGGGAAGCTGCTCGTGTTCTGTATCCGCGGGGGAAGCTGGCTCTCGATCGAGGCCTGCGCGCGCGTTGCGATCGACACCCTCGAGGGCCTGGATGCCGCGCACCAGCTGAAGAACAACGCCGGTGAGCTGACGGGTGTGGTGCATCGGGATGTTGGGCCAGCCAACATCTTGGTGGATGTGTTCGGCATGGCTCGCGTCATCGACTTCGGCGTGGCGACGATGGCGGTGCGCTACACCGCTCCCGGTAGTGACAACATCAAGGGGCGGCTCGCGTACATGGCGCCGGAGCAGGCCAAGACCCCCAAGGACGTGGATCGCCGCGCCGACCTGTTTTCGGTCGGCGTGGTGCTCTGGGAGCTCCTGGCGGCGCGTCGCCTCTTCAAAGGCAAGAGTGAGAACGAGACGCTACAGAACCTGCTCGGGCAAGACATTCCGTCCCTTGGCTTGATCCGCGAGGATGTAGAACCCGAGCTCGAGGCGCTGGTTGCGAAAGCCCTGGATCGCGATCCAGAACAGCGCTTCCAGACGGCGCGGGAGTTCATCGACGCGTTGAACGAAGCGGTTGACGTCGAGTCAGTCGACACCCGCAAGGAGCTTGGGCAGCTGGTCGTCGATGCCTTCGGCGAAGAGCTGGCTGAGCGCCGCCAGAGCGCGCTCCTGGCCGCTGAGGCGGATGCGCAGGTGCCCGCATGGACCGAGCTGAGCAGCATCGCTCCACCGGCGATGGTCGCGAGTATCGCGCCCCCGAGCGCCCAGCTGAGTTCGCCGCCGCCGCCGCGAAAGAACCGCTGGCCGTGGCTCCTGGCAGCCCTCTTGTTCGGCGGCCTCGGCTTCACGCTCTGGCGCACCCAGGCCGTGAACGCGCCTGCACAGGCCAAGGAGCCGAGCGTGTCCTTGGTGATGGCCAGCGCCACCCCCGCCGCAGAAGTCGAGCCGGCCCCCGAGGCTCCCAAACCGGTTGCTCCCCCCGCTGAGCCCGAGGCCAAGGCAGAAGCAGAGGCTCCAGAGCCAGAAGCCACCACCGCACCCAAGGCTCCGGTCGTCGCGCCCGGCTATCGTTGGACGCCGCCGAAGGCCAAGCCCCCGCCGCCAAGCGATGTGGATCTAACGAACCCATATCGCTAGGCCCTCGCTGAACGTCCGTGAGTCCAGAGCAGAAAACAGCCGCGAGGCGGCACCGTCGGCCGATGTCAGCGGTGCTCTTGTGTGGCTTCCTCGGCTCCGGCAAGACGACGCTGCTGAATCGTATCCTTGCGGAATCGCATGATGTGCCGACGGCAGTCCTGGTCAACGACTTCGGCGATGTGAGCATCGACGCGCGACTCATCGTGGACGTACGGGCGGACACCATCGTCCTCGATAATGGCTGCATTTGCTGCTCGGTGCGCGGCGACTTGCTTGGCGCGCTAGAGCGCCTGATCCAGGCTCCTGCCGGGGAGCGCGTGGAGCGTGTTCTGATTGAGGCCAGTGGGATCGCGGATCCGCGCTCGGTGCTCTCAACCTTCGTGGCGCTGGACAAAGCCTCGACGCTGGCCCTGGATGGCGTGGTGGCGGTCGTCGACGCGAGTGAGGTCGCCGATCTCAACCTGAATGACCTGAGTCTGGTGCGCGACCAGCTAGACCAATCGGATCTGGTCGTGGTGAACAAGCTCGACTTGGCGATGCCGGAACAGCTCGATCGTTGCCGCGAGGAAGTGCGTCGATTCGCGCCGCGTGCCGCCGTGTTCGAGACGAGTCGCGCGGAGGTACCCCTTGCGCTGGTGCTTGGGTTGACGGACCACCCACGCCAAGCGAGCGAGTCGAGCGCCGATCACGGCACGGAGTTCGAGAGCCTGCACCTGCACTTCGCACAACCAATGCTGCTCGAGCGGGTGCGCGAGCTGTGCCTCGACCTGCCTCGAGGTGTGTACCGCGCCAAGGGCGTGTTGTGGCTGCGAGACCTGGCGGAGCATCAGGTGATCCTGCAAGTGGTCGGGCGGCGCGCCCGTGTGGACCGCGGCGAACCTTGGGGCTCCGTCGCCCCGGCGAGCGACATCGTGTTGATCGGCCGGCGGGGAAGCTTCGATCTCGACGCTGTCAGGACGCGCTTCGCGCGCTGCGCCGAACCCGCGGAACCCAAGGGCTTACTCCAAGCGTTTGGTGCCTGGTGGCATCGCTAGGACGTCTGGCCCGCCGCGCAGCGGGTGCTCAGACCAAGGCTTGTAGAGCTTGAGGGTCAAACCGGCGATGCGCCGCCTTACCCAGGACACATCGAGCCGCTGGTTGCTCGTGGGGCTGACGCTGGGCGCTGCGAATTTGGGGGTGAGTTGCGCTGCATCTCAGATGCCTCCCAGCGTGGAAATCCGCGTCCAGGACGCCGATCCAAGCCCGGATCAGGATGCAACGGTGGGGCAACGTCAGCCTCCTCCAGGCGGCGCGTGGTGGACTGCGCCGAGTCCTTGCGAAGACGGAGCCGAGGCGCTGCCCGTCGCGGACCCGCCAGACTACGACGCGTTCGCGTGCCGCCTGCCAGACGGCACGAATCACGGCTGGTTCACCAGCTGGTTCGAGAATCACCGGCTGCAGCGTCATGGTCACTACGAGCACGGAGCGAGAGATCGCGTCTGGTACGAGTGGAGCGCCACCGGCGAGCTGACTCGCCAAGATGAGTACCTGGCGGACAAGCTCCACGGTCGCTCTCGCAGCTGGGGCCCCAGAGGCGTACTCCTCTCGGACTGCAACTATGAGCGAGGGACCCTGCAAGGTTTCTGTGCGGAATTCTATGTGACGGGCGCACCGCGCCGCCACACCTGGTACCTCGCGGGGACGCCCCACGGCGAGTTCGAGAGCTTCCTCAGCAACGGCTCGACCCAGGACAAGGGTCGCTATGTGAATGGCGTGCGAGACGGCGAGTGGCTGATGTGCGACGACAAGAGCTGCAATCGGGGCGAGTTCAAGAACGGCGTCGAGAGCGGCGTGTGGACTGCACAGGATTCAGACGGCGTCACGCTCAGCACCGAGGACTACAGCGTGCCGGGACAACGCACCCGCATCGACTACTGTCAGGGCCACCCGTGCAAGCGCACGGTCTACGTCTGGCGTCCTTGACCAGTTGCCGAGTCGTTCGGGCGAGTCGTCTTGGGCTGGTCGGTCGCATTGGGAGAGCGCTGGCGTGAGCGTCGATTGCGTTGCCGCTGGCGTCGCGCGGTGCGTCCGCTCGCCCAGCGCTTGCCCTTGCGGTCGAGCGCCGTGTAGCCCAGCGCCTGCAGCAGCATCGGTAGTTCCTGCTTGGGCATGCCAAGCCACTGACAAACCTCGAGCGGAAGCGGAAAGCCGTCCGGGTGCGCGGCTTGGGCGAGAGCGCGAAGGTGGCGCAACAGGCGCTCATATATATCCACGCGGATAAAATAAGCGCCGAGGCGTGGGAACCCCAGCTGGCGTAGCGCGCCCTCCGTTGCGCCCTCTGATGCGACGCGCACGGCGCCGGGCGGAACGAGCGGAAGCTTGTGCACCAGTGACAGCCAGGCGCGGCGGTGGGCGAGGGCGCGCTGACCCTGGAGCGGCGCGAGGTAGATGAAGCGCTCTCCGAAGACGACGCCCAGCTCTTCGAGCCGCGCGCGCTCGCCCGGCGTGAGCAGCGATAGCTGCTCACGGGCGCGGCGAGCCTCCACGCAGCCGAGCTCCTGCTCGAGTTGATAGACCAAGCCTCGCCCCGGTGCCCCCAGCTCGCCGCGCCCCGCCGCGCGCAGCGGACCAAAGTAGCTCTCGACCAGTTGCCTGGAGAACTGGGTCAGCTCTTGCTGGAGCTGACGATCTTGAGGGAGCTCGGGGGCGAGTCGCACGCTCGGTGCCAAGAGGTCAGCGCCAGGTGTCAGCGCGCCTACCGCGGTCGGGGGATCCGTGTCTCGCAGCACGACCTGAGCATCGCTCAGGAGTTCGAGCGCCTCTCGCTTCGCGACCACGCGTTCGAGTAGCGTCAGACGCGTGGCTTTGGGTTGCTTGGCGGTGAGGCGATCCTTGAGGGCCTGCAGGCTCGCGAACGGGTGGCTGCCGGTGTCCGGTTCCTCATTGCCGTAGGGCAAGAACTGCGGCGAGCGCTCCGCGCGTGCCTTTGCCTGCGGCTCCGTGGGTGACTCGCCCCCGGTGTGGGCGTCCATGAACGCCTTGTTGCGGTCCACGAAGCGCAGGACGAGCGCCTGGTGCAGGGCGTCGCTCAGGTTGTCTTCGATTTCGCGTGTGCGCGCTTGCCAGTGGGTTGCATCCTTCACCCAGGCGCGGTGATGGGTGACGTAGGTCCAGGTCCGCACGAAGGCGATGCGCGTCAGGATGGCTTCGATGTCTCCTCTGGGGTCGTTCAGGCGCTCGACACGGCTGGCTAACCAGTCGGTGTCGAGGCGCATGCCATGGGCGCGTAGCTGTCCGTAGATGGCTTCGAGGAGCACGAGGTGCTGTTCGAAGAGCACCTTGCGGTAGTCGGGGATCTGCGCAACTGCCGAGCAAGAGCTCGACCGCCTCTTGACCCGTCGCGACATCAGCGACGCTCGGTAGCGCCGACAGGCGCTCGAGGGCCAGGTGGTCTTCCGCCTGATCCATGCGCTTCAGGCGGGGCGAGGGCGCTGGGGCCCGCAGCGACTCAAGCAGGGCTTCCAGGCTGTGAAACTCGAGCTCAGGGTTGCGCCACCAAAGTTGTTTTTCTCTGGGGAAATGATGGGTCTCGAGGGCTTGCACCACCTCGAAGGGTAGCTCGGGCTCCGGAGCCAAGGTCCCGAAGCTGCCGTCTTGCAGGTGTCGCCCGGCGCGTCCTGCGATTTGTCCGAGCTCTGACAGCTCCAGGTGCCGGGACTTCTGTCCGTCGAACTTGCGCACATCGGCGAAAGCTACGTGGTTGATCGACAGGTTCAGGCCCATCCCGATGGCGTCGGTTGCGACCAGGTAGTCGACGTCGCCAGACTGATAGAGCGCGACCTGGGCGTTGCGTGCGCGCGGCGAGAGCGCGCCGAGCACCACCGCGGCACCGCCCTTGCGGCGCCGCACCCGCTCGGCGAGCTCGTACACCCGCGCCGCCGTGAAGGCGACCACGGCGCTGCCAGCTTTCAGCTGCCCGAGGCGCGCCTGCCCGGCGCCCCGCAGCTCCGAGAGCCGGGGGTGACGTCGTATCCGCGCGGTAGGAACTAGCTCTTCCACCAGGTGCTCCACGCTCTGGGAGCCGAGGAACCACGTCTCGCTGCGTCCGCGGCGGTACAGCAGCCGATCGGTGAAGGTGTGGCCGCGCTGAGGGTGAGCCGCGAGCTGAATTTCGTCGACGCCGAGGAAGTCGACTTCGAGGTCGAGGGGCATGGCTTCGACTGTGCAAACGAAGTAGCGAGCGGCCCTCGGGACGTGCTTTTCTTCGCCGGTGATCAGGGCCACTTCGTCGAACCCGATGCGTGCGGCGATCTTGTCGTACACCTCTCGCGCCAACAGCCTCAGTGGGAAGCCCAGCATGCCGCTGTCGTGAGAGAGCATGCGCTCCACCGCCCGGTGCGTCTTCCCTGTGTTGGTTGGTCCGAGGAGCGCGGTGATGCGAGAGCCGATGTTGGCCGCGGTGCGCGGCGCGGTGGGACGAGCCACGCACCGACTCTACAACGCGCTCGGCAGCGTGCCCGCGCGAATCGTCGCCCGCTGGGCTCCCAGCGGACCTCCCCCAAACAAAAAGAGTTGGGTCGCGCTCCTTCACCCCACGAAGTCAAGGTGAAGGCGGCGCGACCCAGGCCGGGCGTGGAGGCGCCCGGTAAGAACGGGAACTCAGCGAGCTGCGAGCTCCGACGGCGCGAGCCACTGGTACTGCTCGCGCACTTGGATCCCACGTTTGCCGAAGTTCATCACGCTGAGCTTGGCGCTGTAGCGCTTGTAGGCGAACTCGACACCGCTCCGCGCGTACGGCTTCCCGAGCTCCGCGGTGACTGGTCGCACACCGCTCTGCTTGGTTGCGGGGCCCACCTCTCGGGTCAGCGCCAGCTTGCGCTGCTCGAAGTATGCCACGGCGCCGTCGGGTGACAGCGTACTGAAGGCGTCCAGAGCAACCAGGCGGCCCTCGGTGTCGAACTGGGCGTAGACGTCGGTAACCTGTGCCGCTGCATCGAAGCCGCTGCACTTGAGCGCTGCCTGGCTGGCAGTCTCCTTGCAGGTGCCGTGGTGCTGCTCGGCGAACGCGCGCACCTCGTTGCGCGTGGATTGCCCCAGGGAAAATCCGAGGGCAGGTGTCGCGTGGGCCTCGGCGCTCGCGTGCGCCAGGCTCTTTTGCAGAGTACGCGTGCGATAGGCCTCAATCGCGGCGGGGTCCGCCTTGCCTTCGCCCACTGGACACCCCGGCGCCCCTTGCAGCCAACCCAAGAGCGGCCGGCCCGCCTTGGTGTGCGCAAAGCCGATCAAGCCGACGCCCAGCGCGCAGGTGACGCTGCTCGTCACCAGCGCGCGTTTGAGCCAGCGCCGCATCTCAGTTCGCGCCCCCGGTCCCGCCGGTGCTCGCACCCGCAGCTCCGCCAGTTCCTGCAGCTCCGCCAGTTCCACCAGCTCCCGCCGCGGCGCATGCAGCCTTGGTGTTCATTCCGCTCGTGTCTTCGACGATGTCGCTCTTCAGTCCAACGAGCACCGGCGCGGCTGCACCGATGTCCTCAGCGCTGACGCCGGCCTCGGTAAGGCCCGCAGCGACGTCTTCGACGAGCGCGTCAAAGTCCGCGTCGCTGATGCCCAAGTTCGCGTGGGCGTCGGCCATGGAGCGACACGGGGCAATCGACGACGAGGAGCCGGCGTAGGTGACGCCTTCGCAGCCGAACACTTCCTGTGCTTGAATCGTCAAGCACTCGAGCACGTGAGTCTGCGTATTGGGTGTGAGGCTCGTGAACCACGCGCTGATGCGGCAGTCGCCAGCGATGGCCGGGAAGACGTTGTCTTTGACGGCGCCCGCGATCACCGTCGGCCCGCCGTACTTGGCGCACAGCGAAGCCGTGCCTCCGGAGCCACCAGAACCTCCCGAGCTTCCGCCGCTGCCGCCGCTACCGCCGTTCGCGCCGGTCCCGCCGCTGCCCGCAGCGCCGCTGCCACCGCTGCCGCTCGAGGTCTCGTCGTCACTACACCCCACCAGTCCAAGGGGTACGACCAGCGCGCCGATCACGAAGTATTTGGCTGTCGCGCGCTCGAGGCTGCGCAAGCTGCGAGAAGAAAATAAAGACATCGACCCTCCTTGTGTGCGCACAAAGCTCGAGGTGCACCTCGGGCTGCTGTGGTTCCCCAAGGTACGCGCCGCCTGCGCGACTGGATCGGTTCGGACCAAGATTGGTCTGCGTCAACTCTCACCCAGCTCATTGTGGGGCAAGATCGGACACCGACACCGGCAGCCGCAGGCTCCCGCCGACCATCACCATCACATACGTTTGGTCGTCAAAATGCCGCAGGCTGGGGCCGACAAACAGGCCAAACGCCGCGCGACCGTAGCCGAACACCGGCGCGCTGCGCTCGCGCTTCCAGAGGCCAGTCTTGGTGCTGCCTGTCTCTTCCCACGCCACGGCCAGCGTACCTCCGTAGCCGTACGCGCGCCGGGTGGGGCCAGGACCATCGAGGCCGCCGGTTGGCTCCAGCATGAAGAACTCGCCGTACAGTCGCACGCCGATGCGTTCCTCGGTGCGAGGCTTGAGATCCGGCCAATACTCGAATGAGGCGTACGGACCGTGGCTGGTTGGGATGTCCACTGCGAGCGGTAGCTGCTCGAGCTCGTAGCCGACGCCGATGTCGAACACCGGATCGTGATCGTAGGCCTTGGTGTAGCCGAGCGGATTGAAGCCAACGCGCGCTGTGTAGCCCAGCAGCTGCTCGTCAGGCTTCTTCGCGCGCCCAGGCGGCTCCGTCGCAGCTCCGCCTGACACATGGACGTGCATCGGAGGGACTGGCGCAGGACACCCGCTGAGCATCAGTGTCGTCAAGCCACAGAAGCTCGTGACCACCAGCGGGCTGAAGCGCCAGCTGGCAGAGCGATGGGCGTGTGGTTCGACGGGCGACGGCTTCAGCAAGCTAGGCATCGGCCGCTCAGGGTAGCAATCGTCAAGCCAAAAGCGTCGATCGGAGCGCGACGCGGCTGGCGTTTGGGGAACAATCCGCTGCCCAACGCCCGCCGCTTCCCCCGAGTGTGTGCCTTTGGCTACGCCACACTGCGGGCTGCTGGTTCACGGCGCGCGGCGCCTGCGCTAGTGAGAGATCTTTAGGCGTGGACCCCGCGCGAGCTCCAGGAGAACCGAGTGACCGACAGCGAACCCCGAGTAACCCGCGAAATCAGGGGCAGCGTGCTTGCCCTCGGCCTGAACCGCGCAGACAAGCTGAACGCCTTTGATTTGCGTACGTTGCGCGAGCTGGCCGAGGCCATGACGGAGTATGAAGCCAACCCGGATCTGCGCTGCGCGGTGCTGTTTGGGCATGGGAAATCGTTCACGGCCGGGCTCGACCTGGCGGAAGTCGGACCTGCCGTGCAGAACGGGCAGGCGCTGTTTCCTGACGGATTGGTGGATCCGCTGGGGCTCCACGGCAAGCGTCGCACCAAGCCGCTCGTGATGGCGGTGCGCGGCTGGTGCCTCACCATCGGGATCGAGCTCTTGCTCGCCGCAGACATCCGCGTCGCCGCGAAGGATACGCGCTTTGGCCAGATCGAAATCAACCGTGGGATCTTTCCCTTCGGTGGCGCAACCATGCGTCTGCCCCAGGTGGCCGGCTGGGGCAACGCGATGCGCTGGCTCCTGACCGGCGACGAGTTCGACGCCGAGGAGGCGCTGCGCATCGGCTTGGTGCAGCAGATCACCGACACGGGGCAGGAGCTCGAGGCCGCCTTGGAGATCGCGAGCACCGTCGCGCGACGCGCCCCGCTGGGCGTGCAAGCGACCCTCGAATCCGCGTGGCAAATGGAAGCAGAGGGCGTCGACGCCGCGCGCGCGGGCTTGCTCCAGCAAGCGCGTAAGCTGATGCAGAGCGAAGACGCGGCAGAGGGCTTGCGCTCCTTCGTCGAGCGTCGGGAAGCGGAGTTCAAGGGCCGCTAGTCAGCCAAGAGGGGGGAAAGTGGCGAAGATTCGGCGACGCTGGTTCTTGCTCGGAGTGCCCGTCGCGCTCGGTGCGGGGCTGTACTGGACCTACGGTGGCGGCCAGCATGAACCCGCTGGCACACCCCGTGGGGCCGCATTGCCTGCTGCTGCCATCTCCGCGCGGATCGCGAGCCAGCGCAGCGTCGATGAGCCAGCACAGGCGACGAAGCAGATCCTGTTCGGCGATCTCCACGTCCACAGCACGTTTTCCCCCGACGCGTTCATGATGACGCTCCCGTTCGTTGGGGGGGAGGGAGCGCATCCACCCGCTGACGCCTGCGACTTCGCTCGTTACTGCTCTGGCCTCGACTTCTTCAGCATCAACGACCACGCAGAGGGAGTGACTCCAGCTCACTGGCAGGAGACGAAGGAAGCCATCCGCCAGTGCAACGCCCTGGCAGGCGATCCGGCGAACCCAGACCTGGTGGCTTTCGTCGGTTGGGAGTGGACGCAAGTCGGCCTCACCCCCGAAACCCACTACGGGCACAAGAACGTCATCTTTCGTGATCTCGAAGACGACAAGCTGCCCGCGCGCCCCATCGCCGCCATCGGACAAGGCGCCCAGCTCCGTCGAGTGACGGGTCAGAACCGCGGCGCCATGTTGCTGCCCCTGATCGACTTTGACCGGCGTCAGCGCTACCTGGACCTTGCCGTCTACATGCGCGAGCTCCGGGATACACCGACGTGCGCCAAGGACGTGGACACGCGAGAGCTGCCCAAGGACTGCCTCGAGGAAACGGCGACCCCAGCCGAGCTGTTCAAGCGGCTCGACCAGTGGGGCTTTCCACACCTCGTGATTCCTCACGGTACCACCTGGGGCTTCTACACCCCCGCGGGCTACACCTGGGACAAGCAGCTCGCGCCGGAGCAAGACGATCCGAGCCAGCGCTTGCTCGAGGTGTACAGTGGCCACGGGAACTCGGAAGAATACCGCGATCAGCAGAGCGTGCTGCGCTCGCCGGAGGATCCACACAAGCTCGTGTGCCCGGAGTCGCGGCCCGGCTTCGAGCCGTGCTGTCAGCGCGCCGGGGCGCTGGTGCGCGCACGCTGCGCCGATCAGACGTCAGCCGAGTGCGCCCAGGCTGTCAGCGACGCCAAGCAAAACTACCTGGAAGCCGGCATGTCAGGGCACCTCACGTTGCCGTGGGCGGAGGTCAGCGACTGGGGCGAGTGCGACCAGTGCACGGACTGCTTCAACTCAGCGTTCTCCAGTCGCCCTGGCGGCAGCGCCCAGTACATCCTCGCCAAGACCTACTTTGGCAAATCGAAGCCTGATGGAGCGGACGCCGCGCCCAAGAACGCGCAGCTCGGGTTCATCGCGTCGAGCGACAATCACTCGGCGCAGCCAGGCACCGGCTACAAGGAATTTAGTCGGAAGAAGTTCACCGAAGCGCGCGGCCCGGAGAGCGCGAAGTGGCGCGACCGCCTATTCGATGGCGTCCGCAGCGCCATGGAGAAGCAGCTTGGCAGCGTGCCCACGAAGACCAGTATTCGGCTGACTTCGGAGCTGCGCGCGGTGTTGCCCCCGTTCGCGCTGCCTCACCTCGAACGCCAGGCGAGCTTCTTCCTCACAGGAGGCTTGGTGGCGGTACACAGCGCGGGCCGCTCCAGAACGCAGATCTGGGATGCCCTCGAGCGTCGCGAAGTGTACGGCACGAGCGGCGACCGCATCTTGCTCTGGTTTGATTTATTGCCTCAGGGAAAAGAAGGTGGAGAGGCTCTGCCGATGGGTTCGGCGAGCGCATTCAGCGCGATCCCGAGCTTCCGCGTGCGCGCAGCCGGTTCGCTGGAGGAGCTGCCGGGCTGTCCGGACTGGAGCAAGCAGGCGCTGGGTGACGCCGAGCTCGAGCGCCTGTGTCGCGGTGAGTGCCACAACCCGGGTTCCAAGCGCAAACACATCCGCGAGATCCAGATAGTGCGTATCCGGCCGCAGCAGCGTCCAGATGAGCCGTTGCGCGAGCTCATCGAGGATCCCTGGAAGCGCGTGGCGTGCCCCGCAGATAGAGACACGTGCGAGGTCAGCTTCGAAGATCCGGACTACGTCGTCGGTCGACGGGACGTCGTGTACTACGTCCGGGCCGTGCAGGAGCCGACGCCGGCCGTGAACGCGGGCAACGTGCGCTGCGAACGTGACGCCAGCGGCAAATGCGTCAAGCCGAACCCATGCTACGGCGATTACCGTACGGATAATAAGGACGACTGCTTGAGCCCGAACCAGGAGCGCGCCTGGTCGTCGCCGATTTTCCTCCACTACGTCGATCCGCCGAGTGACGGCGACGCAGGCGCGGACGCGGGCGCCAGCACAGATGCGGGCACGGCCGACGCTGAGCGGTAGCTAGCCGCCAAACGCTTCGAGGATCGCGCGCCGGTACTCTCGGTGCGCATCCGTGGGGCAAAAGTGGCGCGGCGGGCTGACGCCCTTCACGTCAAGTAAGCCGTCATATTCCTTCAGGCGCTGCATCACGTCGTCCAGGGTTCCGGCGGCGCAGTACGTGTCCACCATGGCGTCGCTCACGAGGTCGAGCAGGGTGTCGCGTTCTCCCGCTTGAAACGCCTTGCGAATGGCCGCGACCTCCGCCCCAAAGCCATCGGCTTCGAACGCCGCGGAGTAGGTGCGCACGGTTGCGTAGAAGGCGAGCGGGCCTCGAGCGTGGCGGCGCGCCGTGGCGCGGTCATTCGCGATCGCCGTCGTGATGCCAGCCCCCAGCGTGAACTCCGAGCGGCTGCGGCCGGCTTTTTTCAGCCCGGTTTCGATGTGGGGCAGGGTGAATTCCTTCAGCGCGCGGGGCGAGATGAACACGTGGCCCAGGACCCCGTCGGCGACTTCACCTGCGAGCTCCAGCATGCGCGGCTGGTTGGCCCCGAGGTAGATCGGGATCGGAGTCGCCGGGCCCTTGCCGGGGCGGCGGTACGAGTCGATATCCGCGTGGATGAACTCGCCGTGATAGCTCACCGGCTCCGCTGTGTGCGCCTTGGCGAAGAACAGCCGCAAGAACTCGATCAGCTCGCGCATGTGGCGCACTGGTCCTCCGAAGTTCGTGACGCCGTGCCAGCGCTGGTTGAGCTGCTTCACTCCGGTGCCCAGGCCCAGCACGAAACGCCCGCTGCCATCTGCGCGACGGGTGAGCTGATCCAGATCGAGCGCCGCCACGCCGAGCGCCATCGGGCTACGCACGAAGCCCAGCACCACGCCCGTGCCGAGTGTGATGTTCTCCGTCGCCGGCGCGACCGCTGCGAGCTGCACCCACGGATTGGTGTACAGCTCCGACGCCCAGAGCGACTCCACCCCAGCCGCCTCCGCCTCGCGGGCCGACTCCACGAGCTCTCGTGCGTCGAGCCCTGTTAGATGCATGGAAATGCGGTGCCTGGTGGGCGCGCGCGTACCCGAAGGGAGATCCGACATGCCAGCGAGCGTACAACGCCTCGCGCGTTCTGCGCCTGCGTTTCGCTGATGAGACTGGCGCAGAGTTTCCGCGCGTGGAGGTACGCTGCGTTGACCGGCGCCGCGTTGATGGAGTTGGTTCAAGCCTCAACGTAATCGCGAGGCGCACGGCCAACGCGATTGCTTTGCTCTGGCCGAGCGTTTACCTAGGCTCGCGATGACTGTTCTGGGGTTTGGGGTGAGGCGCTCAGTTTGGCGTCGGGTGGCAAGCGTGCGACCTCTGGTTTTGCTCGGGCTTGGCGCTGCGCTGGCGCTTGGCTGTAGCCCGACACAAAACGTGCGGGCGCTCCGCGCGTACGCCTACGAAGACCCAAACCTGCCGGTCGCCATCGATCGCGTCAAGGACCTCTACGCGACGCTTGACCTCGTCGATCGCTTGCTCCTCGAGACACCCTATAGCCCCGGCGATGAGTGGATTCAGAAGCTGCCGCTGACGGATCGCGAGGCCGAGCGGATCCGCGAGGAAATACGCGGTCAAGAGCCGTACACCAGTCGCGAGTACGAAGTCCCGATCTTGAAGATCTACCGCATCCACCTGGAGCGCGTGCTCAAGGAGGTGCCGCGCAGCAGCCGGTCAGCGGCGGGGGAGGAGGACGAGGCAGACTCCAAGGACGACGCCAACAGCGACTCCTCGGACGACGAGAGCTCCCGCGCGATGCCTGAACCCGCCGACATTACCGCGCGGCAACTCATGGGGGCACCAGGCAAGCCCGTCAAGCCAGCGGACATTGACCTGGACGAAGAGGAGCCGCCACCGGGCAAGAAGCCAGCAAGCGACAAGCCTGCCGGGAACAAACCCGCGAGCGCGACCGATAGCGGCGCTCCCTCCGCTACCGCTGACGACGACGAAGCAGAAGACTCTCCGCGTGACGGCGCTGGCAGCTACCCGAACCTGTTCAAGGCGCTGGCTACCCTGGATCCGAAGCTCGCGAGCCTGGAGGCGCAGTGGGCCACCTACGCCAAGCGTCAGCGCATCGTCTTGCTGGCCAAGGCGCAGCTCGCCGAGGTCGAGAAGCAGTACCCGCCGGCGCCCTTCTTCTTGCCTCAGGCGGATCATCCCGCGGTACAGAACGCGCGCGCGAGCCTCGACGCCGCTGAGAAGCAAGCCGACGAGACCGGCAGCAGCATCAAGGCCAACATCGAAACGCTGAAAGAGGAGCGGCCCCGCGGCGACGACCAGCGCGCCATCGCCAAGGACGCGATGATCATCACCTCGGTGCTCGCTCGCATCGAGATGGAAGCGCTCGCAATGGTGCCGATCATCAGCGTCCAGGCCGCGCGCCTCGTGCCCAACGCTCCGGCGATCATGACCGGCATGGGTCAGGCCCTGGAGGCCAGCGCCGATCCGAGCGAGGTGGCTTCGGATCTGACGGCGCTGCCAACGCGCGTGACGGCGATCGAAGAGCGCTTGAGCCGCCAGCTCGCGGTGCTCGAGCCGCTCGGGAGCGCCCTCGCCAGCTACGAAAAGAAGAACCTCGACGAGACCGTCGGCTTCGAGTGGAAGGAGAGCGCCGTCGACCAGGTCGCAGGCATCACCTTCGACTCATTGCGCGTGGATCTGGCCGGCGGTGCGGAGGCCTTCTTCTACAGCGGCCTCGGCTCCGACGAGCAACGCGGGGACGACAAAACGACCTACGACTACACCGGCCGTTCCCGCAAGCTCGACTACGAAGTCAGCCCTATCCTGCTCGCCACGGCGCACTTGCGGATCAACTTCGACTGGTTGCAGCTTCCAGACGCGGCAGGTCTCGACCTTGGCTTCGCGACGGACCGCGTGTTCAACAGCGGCGGCTCCATCGAGAAGGGCAACCTCGGCAACGAGCTCGGCGCCGAAGGCGTGACGAGCGAGGCGATCAACGTCGGTCTCGCGGTGCTGGGCGTGAAGACCAACGTGCGCATCGCGAACTTCACCGCGGGTGAAGCAGTAGTGCGCAACGTCGCGACGGACGCCGAGCTCGCTCGGGCGCCGTTCAAGTTCAAGATGACGCAGATCGACGCGGGCTACGACATCTCCTTCGCCATGGGGGAGAGCGCCGGGCGCGCGTACATCGAGGAGTTGGTCGTTGGCTTCCGCTACTTCGACTACCAGCTGCCGCGAATCCTCTACGAGTTCGAAGATCAGGATGACTCGCAAGACCGGGCCGCCTACAGGTTCCTACGCGAGTCACCGCCGCAGTTCGTCAACAGTAAATACTACATGTTGGGAGTCACCGCGCGCTTTGGCCCCGGTGAGACGAAGCAGTTCGCGCCGTTCTTCGACGCCTCGCTCTACCTCGGGGGCGGGCCGACCTCGTATTACTTCCTCACGGATGCCAATGCCACGGTGCCAGACGTAGAGGCTAACCGTCAGCGGGACTCCACGACGGCGGTGGCGGCGGATCTGGGCTTCGGGCTTGGTGCTCGCTACCGGGTGTTCAAGTCAGGCAGCCGCTTCAAGCTCTACATCAACGGCGTTTACCGTGCGGAATGGATTGCGTCGCAGCTCACGGTGGGCAACAGCTCCGAGGAGAACAACCGCACCATCGACTTCGGCGGCTCGGATCTGTTCCACGGCCCTGAGTTCACGCTCAGCGGCGCCTTCTGACGCCGCCACAACACACAGACGCCAGCTCAGTAGCCGACGTCGAACTCGCCGGGGCGCGGATAGAGCACCGGTGCGGACGCGCTCGGGGACACCGGCCCCGCAGGCGCGCTCGGCGCCGGATCCGCTGTGGCGGGAGGAGCGGGGAGGGGCGTACTCGGTGCGGCTCCACCGCGCACGGACCACGCGTCGCTGTAGCTTGGTGCCCGACAGCGGACGAAGAAATTGCCTCGAGACAGGCTGTGAGTGCGACCCACGTCGTAGCCCGTCGGGCAAGCTTCACCCGCCGCCGCGTAGCACAGGCCCTCATCGTCACCGCAGCTCACGTGCAGCATCTGGGTCCCGTCTGGACCGATGATGGGGTGCACCGTCGCGGCGCGCGGGGGCTGCGTTCGAGCGCAGCCGACCACTGCCAATGGGAGACTCGCGGCGAGCAAGCCGCTGAGAAGCAGACTGGACTTCACGCCCGAAGCAGACCCCGAAGCCGAGCCCTGCGCAAGCTGCCAGTTGCCTCAGCGGCGGTCGAACGCCCAGACCGCACGGACCCGGCAGCTCGGGTGGAGCGGACTCGGGGGGCGATGCGCGGGTAACATCAACTCCGCGACTGCTTCCGCACCCGGACGCCGGCTCTCGTAGAGCGCCAAGAACTCTGGAGCTGTCAGGGTGTGAGGCGGTGTTTCTGCAGCAAAAGTCCGCACGGTATGTGTTCGACGGTAGCGTCGCGCGGTCTCGAAGATCCCCGGCGCGAGCGCTTCAGCAGCGTGCACTTCGTCGTACCAACTCTGAAAAGCGCTCAGCTCGTTGGGCTCGATGCAGTCGGTGAGGCCGACCATCAACCCGGCAAAGTCTGCGTCCCTGCGCGGCGGAGGCAGGCTACCCGTCGGCTCGTAGGCGCCGATGCAGTGAGTGACGAGGCTCCTCTCCCCCACGACCGGGGTGAAGCGGTCCAGGAAGGCGTCCACCAGCGTCTCGGGGTCGTGCTCCTCCGTCGGTAGCCACAGCGCGAGGAACTTTGGCTGCTGAGGCAGGCGCTGCTTCTCAGGTTGGGGGTGAGGCGCACCGGACGAGTTACTGTAACTCACCAGCGCGCCCTCCCTTGAGTTGCCGCGAGGAAATATGTTGTCAGGGGCGCCAGGTAGAGCGCTACCTGCCCACAGCACCAACCGTTGCTGGCCTAGCTCCGCACCCATCGCGCTCACTTGCCCTTGAAGACGGGCTTGCGCTTCTCGGCGAAGGCGCGCGGGCCTTCCTTGGCGTCTTCAGTTGCCAAGATCGGCCAGCCGATCTCGAGCTCCTTCTTCAAGGCTTCGGCTTCCGTCAGGCCCTCGGTCTCTTGTACCGAGCGCTTCATGGCTTGCACGGCGAGGGGACCGTTGCCGGCTATCACCTCGGCGATCTTGAGCGCTTCCTCCAGGGCGGTTCCCTTCGGAACCACGCGGTTGATGAGGCCGAGCTTCTCGGCGTCCTCTGCCGTGAGGTGCTTGCCCGTGAACAGCATCTCCATCGCGTGGCAGAACGGGATTTGCCGGCGCAAGCGCACCGTGGACCCGCCCAGGGAAACAGCGCCCAGCGCGCCTCGGCGACCCCGAGCTTGGCGCCTTCGCCGACGATGCGGATGTCCGTGGCTTGCAAGATCTCCGTGCCGCCCGCGATCGCCGTGCCCTCGACCGCGGCGATCAGCGGCTTCTTCAGCTGATAGGAGCGGAGCAGCGCCTTCCAGTGCAGCTCGGGCTCTTGCTTCAGGCGGTCGGTCCACTCGTTCTGGGGACGCGGCCCGGCCATTTCCTTCAGGTCGCTGCCCGCGCAGAAGTGGCCGGCGGCGCCCGTCAGGATCGCGACTCGCACCTCGATCCTGGTCGATGCGATCCCAGGCGTCCGCCATGCGCACCAGCATCTCCAGGTTGAACGCGTTGCGCGCCTCGGGGCGGTTCATGGTCACGGTGACGATGTGGCCCTGCTGCTCAACCAGCAGGCACTCTTGGCTGTCGCTCACGGCTGATCGCTCCTCGCTGAATGACGCGCCGGGTAAAGCGCGTCGAAAACCCATGGAACTCGGCTCGTTGCAGCATAGAACACGTTTCACTTTCCGGAGCAAGGGGCCTTGCCCGACAAAGTGAAAAGTGTTCTATTTTCTCGGTCCGACGCGACCGCATCCCGTGAGGGTCGCCGGACCTCGGATCGGACCCAGCTCGGGCTTGTGCTTCGGCGCGGACTGGCTCACGAAACGAAAAACAGGAGTGGGCATGACTCAAGTGATCCCGACCGACGTGCAAACGACCAAGCAGTCTCAGAGCAGCACCCCGAGCGGGGAAGACATGGTGCTGCGAGCAACCGAGCTGTTGCCGACGCTCAAGAGTCGCACGGCGAAGGCAGACGAGCTGCGTCGCCTGCCCGATGAGACCGTCGCCGAAATGAAGCGCCTCGGCTTCTTCCGCATGCTGCAGCCCGCGCGCTGGGGCGGCTATGAGCTCGACCCGCAGTACTTCTTCAGGTCGCAGTGGACGATCGCTTCGGCGTGTCCCAGCACCGCGTGGGTGCTCGGTGTGGTCGCGGTGCACTCCTGGCAGCTCGCGCTGTTCCCCCTGGAAGCGCAGGAAGAGGTGTGGGGCAAGGACACCGACGTGCTCATCTCGAGCTCCTACGCGCCGACGGGGAAGATCGAGAAGGTCGACGGCGGCTACAAGGTGAGCGGGCGCTGGAGCTTCTCGAGCGGCTCCGACCACTGCGACTGGGTGTTTCTCGGCGGATTCGTTCCCACCGAAGGTGGCCCTCCGGATATGCGCACCTTCTTGTTGCCGAAGCGCGACTACGTGATCGACGACAACTGGCACACGATGGGGCTGCGCGGCACCGGCAGTAAGGACATCGTCGTGGATGGTGCCTTCGTGCCGGAGCACCGCACCCACAAGTTCAGCGACGGCTTCAAGCAGAAGAGCCCCGGAAACGAGCTGAATCCAGCGCCGCTCTTCAAGCTGCCGTTCGGACAGATCTTCGTGCGCTCCGTATCGACGAGCGCCATCGGCATCGCTCAGGGCGCCCTGAACGCGTTCCTCGACATCGCCCAGAGCCGCATCGCGGCCAGCGACGGCAGCAAGGTGTTCCTGGATCCGACGACGCAAGTCGTGGCGAGCGAGGCCGAAGCCACGATCGACGAGTGCCGCGTGGTGCTGCGGCGCCTTCGACCAGATGATGGCTGCGGTGCGCGCCGGCGAGCCCATCCCCATCGATCTGCGGGTCAAGTACCGCTACGAGTCGGGCATCGTCGCGACGAAGTGCATGGGCATCGTCGACCAGCTCATGAGCGCCAGCGGTGGCCGCGCGATCTTCCAGGGCGCGCCGATCCAGCGCTACTTCCTGGACGTGCACTGCGCCCGCGCCCACTACGCGAACAACCCGGACAAGCCGGCGCGGAACTACGGCGGGGTCCAGCTCGGACAGAAGACCACCGACTTCTTCATCTGAAGCACGCTACCGTAAGGAAACAATGCAGGCATCACCGGCGCTAGGCGTCACTCAGCTGGGCTACATGGGCTTCGAGGTCAAGAGCCTCGAGGCCTGGGAGAAGTTCGCCACCGAGGTCTTGGGTCTCGGGATCCGCGAGCGGGACGCCGACGGCTCCTTGCGCCTGTGTCTCGACAGCTACAAGCAGCGCTTCTTCGTCTCCGACGGACCCCTGAACGACGTGAGCGTGTTCGGCTGGGAGGTGGCGGATGACGCCGCCTTGGCCCAGGTGGTCGCTCGTCTACAGGGGGTGGGGGTGAGGGTCACTCCGGGCAGCGCCGAAGAGGCCGCGAAGCGCTCTGTGCAGCAGCTCGTGAAGTTCGAGGACCCGAGCGGTAACCCCCTCGAGCTGTACTTCGGCGCAGAGCGCGCGCATGAGCCGTTCGTCTCCAGCGTGGTTCAGGGGGGCTTCGTCGCCGAAGAGCAAGGGCTCGGGCACTGCGTGGTCAGCGCCCGAGACAAGGACGAAGCGACGCGCTTCTACGGCGAAGTGCTCGGCTTCAAGCTGAGCGATCACATTCGCTGCACCTTCTACGGTTTCCCTGTGGATTTGTCGTTCTTTCACGCCAACGCCCGCCACCACAGCCTGGCGTTTGGTGGACCACAGAAGAAGCGCATCCATCACTTCATGCTGGAAGCCAGGCACATGGATGAAGTGGGCCTGTGCTTTGACCGCGCCTTGAAGGCTGGCGTCCCGATCATGCAGACCCTGGGCCGCCACCCCAACGACCGCATGTTCTCGTTCTACGCCAAGACCCCGAGCGGCTTTCAGTTCGAGTTCGGCTGGGGCGGGCGGCAAGTGGACGACGCCACCTGGGAGCCGACGGAATACAACTGCATCAGTGAGTGGGGACATCACCCGCCTCTCGTTTTCAAGGGCTGACGGCCGCTCCGAGCGAGCGCCGGCGGTTCGCGTCCATCCCCAAGAGGGAGTCCGGTTTCATGCCTAGCGAAGAGCAACTCAAAGTAGTTCCCGAGGGAAAATACGCGGACGTCGGCGACGGCCTCAAGATGCACTACCACGAGGCCGGGCCGGACAACGGCCGCGTGCTGTTGTGGATCCACGGTAGCGGCCCCGGTGCCAGTGGCTACTCGAACTTCAAGCGCAACTACCCGTACTTCGCCGAGCGTGGTTACCGCTGCATCGTCGCCGATACCCTGGGCTACGGCTACTCCAGCATGCCGGAAGAAGGCGACTACTCGTCCGCGCCTATCTCGCGGGGAAATACAAGCAGCTGCTCGAGGCCGCGGGCGCCGAGAAGGCCTGCGTGATCGGTAACTCCCAGGGCGGGAACCTCTCGATTCAGCTGGCTCTCGACTTCCCCGAGATCGTGGAGCGCCTGGTGCTGATGGCTCCCGGCGGCCTCGAGCAGCGCGAGGTCTACATGCAGATGGAAGGCATCCAGGCCATGATGAAGTCCTTCTTCGCGAAGGAAGGCATCACCCGCGAAGGCATGCGCAGCACCTTCAAGCTGCAGCTCTTCGACGAGAAGCTGATCACCGACGAGATCATCGAGGAGCGCTTCCAGATCGCCCAGACGCAGCCGAAGTCGGTGATCGCGAAGATGAAGGTTGCGTACCTGGCTGAGCGCCTCAAGGAGCTCAGCTGCCCGGTGTTTGGCCTTTGGGGGGTCGAAGACAAGTTCTGTCCCGTGAGCGGCGCCATGACCGTCGCCCGCGAGGTCAAGGGTGCCAAGGTGATGCTGGTCAACGGCTGCGGTCACTGGGTGATGGTGGAGCACGCCGCGCTGTTCAACTCGCTGTGTTTGCAGTTCCTCGAGGCCGCGCCCGGATTCGAGGCTGCGGCTGGGGCCGGAGGCTGAGCGATGGACCAGGCCAAGCGCGAACACTACGGCGACGAGCTGTTCACGGCGCTCCGAGAGCGCAGCACCGTGGCGCCGCTCACCTCGCGTGAGGCGGACATCACCATCGACGACGCCTATCATATTTCCCGGCGGTTATTCGAGCGGCGCCTGGCCGACGGTGAGCAGCTGATCGGCAAGAAGATCGGCGTCACCTCCAAGGCGGTGCAGAACATGCTCAACGTGCACCAGCCCGATTTTGGCTACCTCACCCACGTGATGCGCTTCGAGAACGGCGCGGAGATGCCCGTCAGCAAGCAGCTGATTCAGCCGCGGGCGGAGGGCGAAATCGCCTTCATCCTGAAGCGAGACCTGGTAGGGCCGGGCATCACGCCGGAGCAGGTGGTCGACGCAACGGAGAGCATCCACCCGTGTTTCGAGGTGGTGGATAGCCGCATCGAGGGCTGGAAGATCAAGATCCAGGACACCATCAGCGACAATGCCTCCAGCGGCCTGTTCTTGATGGGTGAGGGCAAGTCACCCAGGGGCTTCGACTTCTTCAGCTGCGGCATGGTCGTGGAGAAGAACGGCGCCGTGATCAGCACCGGCGCTGGCGCTGCGGCGCTGGACTCGCCGCTGATCTGTGTGGCGTGGCTCGCCAACACCTTGGGCGCCTACGGCATCGCGCTGAAGGCGGGAGAGGTAGTGCTCTCGGGCTCGCTGGTGCCCCTCGAACCCGTGGTGGCCGGCGACGTGATGAAGGTCACTGTCGGTGGCCTGGG
>JAWKRD010000055.1:0-39790 GCA_041389805.1 Polyangiaceae bacterium
GCGGGCGGCACCGGCGG
Organism: Polyangiaceae bacterium; assembly: GCA_041389805.1. Taxonomy (GTDB): domain Bacteria; phylum Myxococcota_A; class Polyangia; order Polyangiales; family Polyangiaceae; genus JAHBVY01. Next base: position 18 of record JAWKRD010000055.1, read on the forward strand.
CGCCGCAGGTTCCGGCGCGGCGGGCGGCGCAGCAGGCACCGGCAATGCTGGCACCGGAGGAATGCTCGGCACCGCGAAGTACCTCGACCGCTGCAGTATCGACAACGATTGTGCCTCGGGGAAATGCGTCGCGGACGTCAACGGCACCAAGATGTGCACCATCGCGTGCAACACCCACACGGACTGCGCGAGCGAGCACGTGTGCGGCACGGACAAGCTCTGCCACCCCGACGACACCGGCGCGCTCTGCAGCACCGCGAGCCCCGGCTCCTGCGGCCTCGGGCTCTGCATCGGCCTCTCCACAGGTCCCGCGCACTGCACCCGGGAGTGCGCCAACGCCAGCGAGTGCCCGGCAGGCTTCGCCTGTGAGCCCATCTCCGGCACCAAGGTGTGCGTCGACATCGAGCGCTCCGCTGCAAGCTGCCCCACGGGGCTCTCCTTCCCGACTGTGGGCTGCACCGCGCCGTGCGACAGCGCCGCAGACTGCCCCGGCCGCCTCGGCTACTTTGGGCTACCGCCCTACACCTGTGCAGTTCCCCAGGGAAGCAGTTCCAAGGTCTGCATCCCGCCCAACGACATCCTGGGCTCCGACCCCATCGGCACCGCGTGCGCAGGCACGGGCACGACGACCTGTCGCTCCGGCGCCTGCAACAGCGCAGCGCTCCCGACCGCGATGTGCACCCAAGCCTGCACTCAAGAAGGTGGCTGCGGCCCAAGCCTCGGCTGCACCCCGGAGGTCGACGGCAGCTCGATCATCCTGCTCTGCGCGCGTGCGGGGAGCAAAGCCCTTGGTCAGGCGTGTGCCTCGGGGCGCGAGTGCGACTCGGGCCTGTGTGACGGAACCGGCGTGTGCACGCGCCTCTGCACCGACGACGCGCTCTGCCCGAGTAACATGACCTGCCAGCAGGTGCCGGGCTACAACGTCGCGCTGTGCAGGCCGTGATCTATTGCGTCAGTTGCAGTTCGAGCCAGTGATCGAGAGCGACCAGGCAGCGCAGGAGCTGCCTCCGACGTAGCGCACCTCAAGGTAGTAATCCTGAGTGTTGTCGGACAGTAACGCCTCCTTGGAGATGGTGCCCAGCACGCTCTCGTCGGTGCCGGTGCCATTGGTGGAGGGTCAACCAGGGTGTTGCAACTCGACCACAAGAACAGGTCGTAGTTCACGCCCGGAGGAACGTCGAGCGTCGCCTCGCCAAGCAGATCTGCGCTGCAGTTCGAGCACTCCTGGGCTTGGATCACGAACCACTCGGAGGTTGTCCCCGCTCGCCATCCCCGCGGAAATCGCACCCGCGACGGGGCACAAGGTGCCGCAGTTGCTGTCAGCGCAGTGGCCACCCAAATCCGTCGCGGTGTTGCAGGTGTTGGCCGCCATGCTGTTGTCGCAGCCGCTACCCCCGAACCGCCGCTGCCGCTCGAACCGCCGCTGCCGCTCGAGCCACCGCTGCCGCTCGAGCCACCGCTGCCGCTCGAGCCACCACTGCCGCTCACACCCCCAGCGCCCGCGTCACCGGCGGCGCCACCGCTGCCAGCGTTGCCCACGCCGCCGGTCCCGCCGTTGCCGCCGTTGACGTCGCCGCCATTCCCGCCGTTGCCGCCATTCCCGCCGTTGCCAGCATTCCCGCTGCCAGCATTCCCGCTGCCAGCATTGCCACCATTTCCGGTGCCGCCGTTGCCGCCATTGATGGTGCTGTTACCGCCGTTGCCGCCCTCACCGCCGCCGGTGCCCGCCGTGTCGCTGCCCCCGTTACCGCCGCCATTGCGGTGATCCCGCCGTCATCGACATCCCCACCGCTGCGCAGGCAGCGAGCCAAACCAGCGGTCAGACCCAATGGCTTGAGCCAAGAGCGACGACGAAACAAAGTAACCATCACTCTGCCTTATAGCGCAGTTCAGAAACCGCGCAGACTCAAACTGGACTCGTACTCCTGACGACGCGGGCGTCGCTCGAGGTTGGAGGCGTTTGGCTGTCTTTTTTAAGGTCACCTGGCGCCGCCGACGGGGCCGAGTTCAGTCGCGACAGGCCGTTCCCCGACCAGCATCTGCATCAGACCGTCTCCTCGCGGCGACGCGCGCCGGTCCGCGGACCTACCCGAGAAGGTGCCGAGTGCGTCCGGTTACTGATTTCATTCTGCCAATATCACAAAGCGGCAGCGAGTTCGCAAGCACCACGCTTGCCCCAAGCGCTGCGTTGGCTCGAGCTTTGACGATCACACTCGCTTGCGTATCCTCCCGGCGACCAACGCTGACCGGCTAGTTTGTTTCGATCGGTGATCAGCCTTCAAGGCGTTCGAACATGTACACCGGGTAGAGATAGTCTTCGCCACTCTCGTCGATGATTCGATACATCCCGTGTTCGAATCTGTGGACGGCGTATACCTTGCCGAGAACGAGGGAAATCAGGGCTCCTCCTGGGCGCGATCTCGACGGGGTCTTTGTCCGGATTCAGGTAGGGCCGGTTGTCGATGCAGCGCACTCGCGAAACAGGCCGAGCGACTCATTGGCCACCAAGTCTTCCAACAGCTCACGAAAGGAACGGTAGCGCCGCGCTCCGGGGTGCCAGTGCGCGACATGCCATGCCTCCCACTCCGCAGCAGGAGCTCACCAAGGGACTCAGCCAAGAAGCTCGGAGATGCCGCCGCCGATCCACAACGTCCTCTGAAAGTATCCGCGCGGAACATGACGGAGGTCTGTGCATCCCCGTAGACTAGGTGGTCTTCCCCAAGAGACCAGCCCTGCCCGACTGGGTAGTGCAGACACTGCGGCTAAACTCCACTTCTGATTTTACCCGCCAGTTGAGCTCCTCGGCGGACAAGAACGGCCCAATCTCCAAGCCAAACTCTTCACAGCCGTTCGTGGTGAGCAAGAACTCCCGGTAGGAGGTTGGCAACGCGCAGCCAAGGCGCCGCTCCGCTTCAGCGAGAGCCGCCGCTGACGCTCCTTTCCGGAGCACCCCACCCTCGCCTTCACCCAAGGTTTCGATGAGTGCGCGGTGGCGTTCGACGAACTCCTTCACAGCGTCGTGATGGTACTCTGCGGCGGTTTGGCCGGCAGCAGCAACCCCTGAACAAAAGGGTGCCAAGCCGGAAGGGGCGTGGCAGTCTCCCGAGCGATGTCGAGGAGATTGCTGTCGCTGCTGGTGCTGTGGGCCACGCTCGCCTGTGTGAGCGCTGCGTTCGCGGCTGAGCCTCCGGCAGCGATGCCCGCGCCGAGCGTGGTCGACGACTCGGAGTACGTGCCAGGCGCCAAACGCCTCGAGCAGCGCCTGCTGGCGCCGTGTTGCTGGGACACGAGCAAGCAGACGCTGGATGTCCACGACTCGCCCGTCGCCATCGAGCTGAAGCGCGAGATCAAGACGCGGCTCAAGGCGGGTGAGAAGCCCGACGCCATCGAAGCCGACCTGGTGGACCGCTACGGCGAGAAAATCCGGGCAGTTCCCGAGGGCAACCCGCTCAAGGGCTTTGCGCTGATCCTGAGCATCATCGGTGGCGGCGCGCTGCTTGGCTTGGGTTACATGCTGTATGGCTGGCAGCGGCGCGCGAAGGCAGAGCAAAAGCCGCCGCCCCCAGAGACCGAACGGGACGAGTGGGATGATGCGCTGGATCAAGAGCTCAAGGACTCTTGAAGCGTCGCTCCGCGGCAGCGATAGCTGACCTCCCCCCGAAAAAACCGTTCGCTGCCCCGAGCTACTTCACGATGACTTCGAAGCGGTTGGCGCCAAACTGGCTCACCGTCTCGTAGAAGATGGGCGGCGCGAAGTCGTAGACGTCGTTCGCGTAGCCGTTGCCGTCGGCGTCAGCCCAGCGGAAGGCGTGATCGAGGTTCGCTCGGAACTCGAGGCGCCCCACCTGGCCTGCGCTCAGAGTAAGATCCACAGGGAAATAAACCACCCAGGAACCGTCCTCGATGAACGCTGACGCCTCGGCCGTGTGGCTCTCGTCCGGAATGGGCAATAGACCCGTGAACTGCTGATTGCCCCCGGCGCCGCTGAACTGGTGCACGAAGTCCCCCGAGTCGTAGCTCTCGCCATCCAGCGTCACCCCGTCGGAGGTCACCTGCAGGATGTTCAGCGTCCCCGACAGGGCCTGGTTGTCCTGATGCAGCACCGCCTGTATGTCGAAGCGGGACCAATCCTGAACCAGTCGAGCGCGTACGAAATGCCCTGCGGAAACCTGATCGGGTTTCAGGCTGCTCAGGATGCTGCTCGCTCCGGCGTCGTAGCTCACCTGCACCGGCGTCTGGGAGTCGAACAGCGTCAAGCGCCCGCCCTGGTCGTCTTCGAGCTGTAGCGTCCGCACCCCGGCGCGGATCTGCGTGGCCGTCTGAGAAGCCAGCTGATCTTGATGGGGAAACGCCTCGTCCGTGGCGCTGATCACGATCTCGAGCTCGGTCTGGCTCACGCTGCCGCCGCTGCCGCCCGTTCCCCCTGCGCCGCCGCTCGCGCCGCTCCCAAAGTCAGTCCCGTCGGAGCTGCCGCACGCCGCAGCAGCCAGCCCAAAGCCAAGAACACTCGCCAACCAAAATCGATTCATGTCGCTCCCTCGTGGCTCGCGCCCGGGAGGCGCGCGCAATCAACCATCGCGACGCCACAAGCACGGCCCGTGCCGCTCTCACCAAGCATAGGCTCTCTCCGCGTATTCAGCAGCATCTGCCACGATCTCCCACGGAAAACCCGTCACAGCCCCTCGGGGAACGCCGCCACGTCACGCGCCCAGCGTGAAGGACAAATCACACGTGGAATCGCGGTTGCCCGCCACGCCTAGCTGAGATCCGCCGCAGCGCTAGCTGATCCGCCGCAGCGCTTCCGCGACATTGACCAGCTTTTCCCGCACCTTGCCCGCGGCTTTGCCCTCTGAAACCTCGAACTGGTCTAGACGCTGCCAGTCGGCCCAGCTCACGACGCGGACGCCGCGCTCCTTGAGCAACCCGTCGATGGCCGCCGCGTCATGAGTGCGCTCGGCTGCGCCTGGGGCGAGGCAGCTCTCACCCTTGCGCGCATTCATCACGTCGCTGATCATCGTATGCACCGTGGCCACCGAGTCGGCACGGTTCGTCCCGATCACGCCGGTCGCTCCGCGCTTGATCCACCCGGAAACGTACACACCGCACAGGGGCTCCCCATCGAGCACCACGCGTCCCTCTTCGTTGGGGATCACGTTGTTGCGCTCGTCGAACGGCAGCCCTTCAAGGGGCGTCCCCACGTAGCCGATCGAGCGCAAGACCAGGTTCGTCTCGAGGGTCTCGAGCTCGCCGGTTCCCCGCGCCTTGAAATCGTCGCCCGCGGGCTCCAGGCGGTTCTTCTCGATGATGCAGCGCTCGACCTTGCCTGCTCCTTCGAGGGCCTTCGGCGAGCGCAAGAACTCGAGGCGCATCGTACCGCGGCGCCCGGGCGCACCAACCTCGCCCCTGGAGATCGCCTCGAGCAGGTCGAGGCGCTTGAAGGTCGCCGAGTCGTAGCGCTCCTTGGCCGCGTCGACTCGCTTGCGCGCTTCTGCGAGCTCCACCGGGTCGATGCTGACGCTGATGTCCGGATCGTCTGCGATCCCCTTGAGCTCCTTAACCGCCATCTTGAGCTGCTCCGGGCCGCGACGCCCGAGCACCACTACCTCGCGGATCTGACTCTGCTTCAGCACCTCGAGCGATGCGCGGGTGATGTCCGTCTTGCCCAGCTCTTCACGGCTCCTCAAGAGCAAACGCACCACGTCAGTGGTCACGTCACCGACGCCAACCACCACCGCGCGCTCCCCCGACAGGTCGAGCTCGAGGTCCTGAAAGTCCGGATGGCCATTGTACCAGCCGACGAACTCCGTGGCCGGCAAGCTTCCGCTCAGCTCTTCCCCGGGGATCTGCATCTTGCGATCGCCCGCAGCGCCCGTCGTGATCACCACCTGGTGGTAACAATCGCGGAGCTCCGCGAAGCTCAGATCGCGGCCCAGCTGTACGTTGCCCAGGAAGCGAAAGCCCGACATCTCCGCGGTGCGTTCATAGGCCGCGGCCGCCGTCTTGATCTTCTGGTGATCCGGCGCGACGCCGAAGCGCACGAGCCCAAACGGAAACGGCAGGCGCTCGAGCAGATCGACCTCGATCTTCAGCTCCTTGTGCTTCAGCAGCGCCTCCGCGGCGTAGAAGCCGGCAGGTCCTGCACCAACCACCGCGACCCTCAAGGGCCGCTCTTCCGAGCCCAACTGATGTTCGCTCATTCCGCCCTCCGGCAGGAGCAGCGCACTTCGCTCCAGCAACCTCGGCCGTCCACGCTATCACGCCTAGTGCCCGTTTCGCGCCGGAGAAACCCCCGCGCGAGAAAGCGAACTGGCGGCGCAAGGCGGCTAGATGCTGCGTTTTCTACACGTGGCGCTATATTCCGCGCCATGCGTGAGCAAGCTATGGCGCACAGCGTCGCCCGGTTCCGAGTCGTTGGGTTCATCGCCGGGCTCGCCCTGCTCGCGGCGTGCAACACGCCGCCGGCCGAACAGAAGCCCGAACCCGTGGCCGCTAACACCACGCCGCCGCCCGCTGCGGGTTACAAACTCTACGGCGACGCGCTGAACCCAGAACTCAAGCCAGTCAGCCTGACGGAGGTGCTGCAGAAGCCCGCCGACTACGAAGGCAAGACCGTGCACGTGGACGCCAAGGTACGCCGCGCTTGCTCGCAGAAGGGTTGCTGGATGGAACTCGCAGAGGGCCCGCAGGACAAGCCAGCGACCTGTCGCGTGACGTTCAAGGACTATGGCTTCTTTGTTCCAACCGACTCCGCAGGTGCGGAAGCTCGCCTCGAAGGCGTAGTAAAACTGAAGAAAGTCACCGCCGACCACGTCCAGCACATGGAGCAGGAAGGCGCGACGTTTGCGAACAAGGACCCCGACGGAAGCGCGCAAGAAGTCGCGCTGGTTGCGACTGGCGTCGAACTCAAGAAGTAACGCTGACGCCGCAGCTCTGAGCCGCATTCCCTCGCACACCCGACATTTCTCGAGGTTTTCGCAAGTTTTCGGCCCATTTTTCTGCGCCGATGGTTTTTCCAAGCGCCCTCGCGTGTGCTACGGCTCGGCCGTGCGCTGGTGGCTGACACTGTGCTTGGCGCTGGTTTGCGCGTTTGCGACTCCGAACCTCGCTGAAGCCAAGACTCGAACCCACACCGTGGGCAAGGGTCAAACCCTGGGCAAGATCGCCAAGCGCTACCACGTGAGCGTCGCTGCGATCTGCACCGCCAACGACATCAAGAAAACCGACCCGATCAAGCCGGGACAGAAGCTTTACATCCCGGACAAGGACGACGAGGACGGGAAAGAGGCGCGCAAAGAGCGCGACAAGGCCGAGCAGAAGGAGCGCGCAAAGGAACGCAAGGAGCGCGCGAAAGAAGATCGCAAGGAGCGCGCGAAGGAGGCTGCGAAAGACCGCAAGGAGCGCGCGAGCCGCGACAAGCAGGACGAAAACGGCCTCCACCTGCTCGATTTCGCCGGCGGCAGCGCCTACTACTATTTCCCCACGGGACCGGGTCGCAAGACGCTCCGTCCCGTCTTGATGTACATGCACGCTCGCAGTGGCGATCCCCGTCACGACTGCCAGCGCTGGGCGCGGGTCGCGAGCAACCTCGGCTGGGTCGTGTGCCCCGTCGGCCCTGAAGATCGCGGCGGCGGGCGCCGTGGCTGGGCGAACAACTGGGCAACGGGTCACCGCGCAGCCCTCGCCTCGTTGAACGCGCTACGCGAAAAGTACGGCCGCCGCGTGCAGCTCTACGGAAACACCCTGATGGGCTTCTCCGAAGGTGCGTTCGTGACCATGAACGTCGGCGTACGCGAGACCCGCGCCTTCAACCGCTGGCTCGTGCTCGCCGCAGACACCAAGTACTGGGGCGGTCAAGGCCTGGAAGAGCTCGGCAAGAACCACGCGCGCATCCGCCGCGTCTACCTGATCACCGGCAAGGAAGACGGCACCTACGAGCCAACGCTCACCGTCAAGGGCTGGCTACAAAAGGCCCGCGTCCCCGTGCGCATCTCGACCCCCGGCGACATGGGCCACGAGCTGCTCCTGGAGTCCAAGCGCGGCATGTATCGCGCCGCCCTCGAGTGGCTCACCAAAGGCTAAATATGCCGCCTTTCCCCGCCTTCTTTGGGGTGAGGGAGCCCCGCCTGAGCGGCGTGTGGCTGTGCCTGGCGCTGGCCCAAGCTTGCGCGCCATCCGCGTCTCCTCACGGAACTGCATCCCCCTCCCCGCCCGTCAAGTCCCTGAGCGCGCAGGACAAGCCCCTGCACGCGGCAGCTCCACAGCCGGAGCCGCCGGCAGTGTCGGCAAGCACAGCAGCGTCGGCAAGCACAGCAGCGTCAAGCGACGCGCCCGCTCTAGCGGAGCCGCCCGAGGCAACACTTCCTCCCGGAATCGTCCCAGGCGAAGTCGTCAAGCTCGCCGTACCCGGCGACAAGCCGGTGCTGGTGGCCCACGCGGCAGCGTCCGTGCGCCTCGCGGCGATCTACCTCCACGGCGTGTGCGGCGACATCGACGCCATCCGCTCCTGGGCCAAGGCAGCATCCGAACACCTCACCTTGATCGCCCTCTACGCCGACGAGCGCTGCGGCAGCGGCGGGCGCCATCGCTGGACGGCCAACACGATCGCCCAGGAGCGTCGCATCGCAGCCGCTTTGGCCGCCGTGAAGCAAGCGCGAGGCGGCCAACTAGACAGCGACCGCGCAGTGCTCTTCGGTTACTCCCAAGGGGCGCTGCGTGCGCTGGCGTTACACGCCAACACCCCGAAGCGCTACCCCTGGCTGGTGCTCGGCGGCCTACCGACGGAGACCCCAGCATCCCGCGTCACCGGGGTGCAGCGGTTGGTGCTCCTCGCAGGGGAACGGGAAGCGAAGAGTCACATCGAGGCCACCGCGCGGAACTTCGCTCAGGGCGGCGTAGACTCCCAGCTGTTCCTGCTGCCCAAGGCTGGACATGGCCAGTACGGGCCTGAAGCACCCCAGGTGCTGGGAGCCGCCTTCAACTGGCTCCTGGAGTAACCGTCGTCAAGCCGGCTTCAAGGCGACCCCGCGCACCGACGCGCGAATCATCGGGAGCGCCTTGCGCAAGCTCTCACGCTTGACTTCGCGAAGCTCGAAGCCCGCCTGACGGATCGTCGTTTCCGTGCGGCGAGTCAAATGACAGCCACCGGCGAGGGGCTTCCACAGCGGCTCGAGCCCACGCTGGAGCAAGCGTCGTCCGAAGCGCTGCTCATCGCACACGTGCTCAATGAAGACGAGCTTGCCCCCAGGGCGCAGCACCCGCTTGACCTCGGCAAGCGAGGCTTCGGGGTTCGGAACGCTGCACAGGACCAGGGTGCAAACGACGCCATCAAAGGTCCCGTCTTCGAACGGCAGCGCCTCCATCGAAGCCTCGCAGAGGTCCGCGTTGCGCCCCAGCCTCTCCAGGCGTTCCCGCAACTTACGGCCCATGTCCCGATCCGGCTCCGCCAGCACGAGGCGCTCTACCTGCTCAGGGTACAACGGCAAATTCGCACCCGTCCCCGCCCCCACCTCCAGCACGCTCCCGTCGAGGCCTGCAAGCAACTCCTGGCGCCAGGCACGCAGGCACGCCTCCTCGGTCTGCTCCATGAACGAGTCGTAAATGGCCGCCATGAACCTGCTCATGGGCGAATCATCGGGTGGCGACGGCGCCGCGACAAGCTGAGCTGCGCGAGCGTGCTTCGGCGCGGCGTCGAGTTCGGCGAAACCATGGGCGCAGCGCGGGCGTAAAGGGCTACAACTCGGTCACCGTGCGCGAACTCTTCTCCCATCACGCCTTCGTCGAGGCCTACTTCGTCCCGATCCAGCTCCTGCTGGCGATGTTCGGCATGGGGGCGACGTTGAGCGTGCGGGACTTCGAGCGCATCGTCCGGAATCCGAGTGGGCTCGCGGTGGGCTTGGCTATCCAAGTCTTGCTGGTACCCATGCTTGCGGTGCTGTTCTCGCGGGCGCTCGGGCTGGGGCCTGGCTGGGCCGTCGGCCTCATTCTGGTGAGCGTTGTGCCTGGAGGCGCGTTCTCGAACCTGCTTACGTATTTCGGTCGCGGAAACGTCCCGCTCTCCATTTCCGTGACGACGGTTACGACGCTCGGCTGCCTGGTGACCATCCCGCTGGTGTTGCGGCTGACCGCTTCCGAGCACCTGCCCGTGAACTTCGTCTTTCCAACGGGGCAAATCGTACGGGACATCTCGAGCTTTCTGCTGTTGCCCCTCGCGCTGGGGATGTTGACCTATCGCTTCCTGCCGCAGCACTCCGCGGCGCTATCCAAGTGGGCGATCCGGCTGTCCATGACCTTCGTGGTGCTGATCACCATCAGCGCCCTCGGTTCCGGGCGGATCAAGGTAGCGGAGTACGGGTTCGGCCCCCCGGCGGTGATCGTCGCGTTCGCCCTGATCCTGATGTTCGCGGTTCCTCACCTCACGCGGCTTCTGGGGCGCTACGACGACGAAAGTGCAGCGATCAGCATCGAAGTCACGCTGCGCAATATCGGCATCGGGTTGCTCCTGGTGCGCTTCTTCTTCCCCGGTCAGCCGGAGAACGGCCACGTCCTCTACTCCTGTCTGTTCTTCGCCGGGCTGTCGACACCGCTCAGCCTGCCGGCCATGCTCCGCCACCGCCGCGGAAAGAGCCCGGCGTATGGCCGGGCACCCCATGTGCGCCCCGAAGCGGCTACTGGCACGCCTCCCTCGGGCGCCAGCGAACCGGCAGCCTAGCGAGCTGGACGCGGGCCACTGACGTCAGTCGAGCTGCGCCATCAGGTCGCGGGCCGCCTGGTTGTTCGGATCCTCGTTCAGGCACTTGGCCAGGAAGATCTTGGCTTTGCGCACATCCGCCTTGCGGTGGGCGAGCCGCCCCATGTGGTAGTACGCCTGAGCGCGAGCTTGAGGCGTGGCCCCTTCATCGTCCGGATCAGTGACGGGGCGCATCATCGTTACCGCACGGAAAGCTCGATTCGCAACGGGCTCTTCGTCTAGGTCCAGCGCCAGCTCACCCAGCTCCATCGCTAGCGCACCGTTCTTGGGGTCCATCTCGAACGCCCTGTTCAGGGAATCCAAGGCGTTCGTGAGCGCGCCCGCACCCAGGTCGAGGTGCGCGAGCTCGCGATAGATGCGGGAGAGGCTGCGGGAACGTCGCCCCCGCTGGGATGCTACCCCTTCGGCCAGCAGCGCTCGCGCGTCCGCGGCGCGGCCCGCGCTGGCGTAAGCACGCCCCAGAGCAGCGATCCCCTCGAGCTCGTCAGGCACGAGCGAGCGCGCCTGCTCGAGGACACCGATCGCCTCGCCGAGGTGCCCACCCGGGCCAGCCAGGAGCTGTCCAGCGTGGACGAGGAGCTGGTATCGGGCCTCGACCTCCGTTGCCTGGCTCGCGTCACGCAGCACCAGGTGCGCAAGCTCCCGGGTCGCACCAAGGGCGTGATACAGCTCCCTCAGGCGCTCGGAGAGCTCCGGATCCTCGGGGTAAAGCTCAACCGCCCGCTCGAGTCCTGCGCGAGCGTCTCCAAGGTGCCCGGTCTCGTTGCAGACCTCGAGGAGCTCTGCGATCGCCTGAATCAGCCGCTCGCCGCGCTCCAGCTCGCACAGCCGCTGGAGGTAGTGGCTCGCCATCTCCGTGTCGTTCTGGACGCGACGCGCGATGCGGGCCAGGCGCCACAGCGCGTCCCGATCTTCCGGGCGCTCTTCCAGCACCGCGCTCAGAACGCCCCGCGCGCCTTCGCTGTCCCCCAGCTCCTCGAACACGGCCACCAGGCGCTTCTGGATGCCGCGTCGCGCATCGCCGTCGGCAGCATCCAAGGCACGCTGCAGGGCTTCACACAACACGGGGCCATGGCTGGGATCTTGGGCGTAGACGCGCTCGTGGTCGTCCAGCGCATCCAAGGAGCGATCGAGGGACTCCAGCAGCCCTGCACGTTGTTTCAGCAATTCGACGCTGTTCGTCTTCAACGTGAGCGCCACGCTGAGCGCTTCGAGCGCTCGGTCGAGTTCTCCAGCTTGTTTGTGGGCCTCTACCAGGCGACCAAGCAGGTCGGCTTGATGCGGGTTGGCTTCGAAGCAGCGCGCCAGGATGTCAGCTTGTGAGGAGTGATCTCCCCGCGCCTCGAACAACGCGGACAAGCGCTCCGCTATCTCGCGGTCGCGCGGCTCCGCCTCGAAGAGCAACCTAAGGGCGCGTTCCTCCCCCTCCTCATCGCCTTGCTCTCGACGCAGGTCCATGAGGCGCCGGCCCAGGTCGGCTCCCGCTTCGGGCTCCTCGAGCGGCAAGAGCCGCTCTATTGTTTCCGCAAGGAGATATGCATCGTCGCGTGTCTCGAGGATCTTCACGCTGCGCCGCAGCGCTTCTGCGGCGTTGGGAGCCCAATCCATCAGCCCCTGGTAAACGTCAAACGCGTCGTCGGAGCGCTCGAGTTCTTCGAGCAAGCGCCCGAGGCGCAGCGACGTCCGAGTGATCCGCTCCACGTCTTCGGCGTCCTTCGCGCGCTCGAGCTCGCCAACGAGCACCTCGACCAGTTCATCGCGTCGCCCCTCCGCCTCCAGCACGTCGACCAGCGTTTCGCCGGCCTCCGGCGTCCCCGGAAAGTCTTCGACGATTTGGCGCAACACGTCGATCGCATCCCGCGTGTCGCCACGCCCGAGAAGGATGCGCGCTCGCTCCAACGCGAGGCGCCCGCGACTCTCGGCGTCATCGACCACTGCCAGCGTGCTCTCGATCAGCTCAGCGAGGCGGGCAGAATCTCCTCGTTCCCGGCACAGAGCCATCAGCGGCTCCCAGGCCTCACGGTCCGCCGGGTTGTCCTGGCGCACCCGCTCGAGAACCCGCACAGCGCGATCGAGCTGCCCCTGTTCCTGGGCTTGAGCAGCGATCTCCAGGCAAAGATCCCTCGCGTCCACTGGTGACAGCAAGAGCGCGGCCTGTTCCTTGAGTTCCAGCGCCTTGGCCAAGGCACCTTGAGCCTCCAGCAGCTGAGACAACTGCAGGCGCGCCCAGGCGCCGTCTTCGCTGTCTAGCCCCGAGTCGTTGCGCGACAGCGCTTCCTCGAGGATCTTGCGAGCGACCTCTAGCTTGTCCAGCGACTTCGCGAGTTCAAACGCCTCACGCAGCGCGTCGAGTCGTGGCCCGGGAAGCGCGGCGATGTAGCGCAGCGCAACCAACAGGGAGGCTTCGCGCCCCGCGCCGCGAGAGATCGACTCCAGCAGTCGCGCGGGTTCCTCGAGGCCAGGCTCGCGTTGGAGCAGCCCGCGCAACATCTGGTCGGCGCGCTCTATGTCGGGTCCAAGCTCGAGCGCGCGCTCCAGGAGATCGATCCCAGAGTCTCGCGTCTCCGCACTAGCCAACCGAAGCTCGGCGAGCCGATACAACGCGTCCGCGTCCGCGTTGTCCAAGCCCTGCGCCATGACGCGCCGTTCCAGCACGTGGGTCTCCCGCTCGCGATCACCCAGCCACTCATAAACCTGGCCGAGCGCGGACCAGGCCAGTGAGTCGCTCTCACCAGAGTCGAGGCTCTGAAAGACGTCGTCTGCCCGGTGCTTGATGCGATGCCCGCGCTCCGCCCCGGGGCCCTGACCGTCTTCGGCGTAGAGCAGCACCAGGTCTGCCAGCGCCCGGGCCGTTTCCGCAGGGTTACTCGCCTTCTCCAGGCGCGTCTCTACGACGCGAGCCAAGAGCTCGTGTCGCCCTCGCTGACGCAGCGCACGCTCCAGGCGCTTGCTCTCGAAATCGCTCTCCATCGCGGCCTCGAAGGCGCTCTCGATGAACTCAGTCGCTCGGATCGGGTCGTCTCGCAGCGCGGCGATCTCACCCAGGTAGACGAACGCCTCGGCTCGGCTCGGCCCCTTGGTCGTTGGCTCGGCGCCGGGCTTGAGCACCAACAAGAGCGCGCGAAACGCGCGCTCGGAGCGCTCCCCACGTCCCAGCTCGAACGCAACGCGGCCGAGCTCCTCCAGGACTTCTGGGTGCGCCGGATCGATCTTCGCCGCGACTTCGAGTTCCCGCAGCGCCGACTCGCTGCCCTCGGATTTGTTCAGCACGCGCGCCAAGCGGTGGTGAACCAGCGCGCGGGACTTGGGACGCCGAGTCCCGTAGAGTTCGAGCTGGCCTCGAAGCAACTGCTCGGCTCTCTCGAAGCCTGCCTCGGTCTCCCCTTGCTCATCGCACAGCGCGTCGACCAGCGCGAGGCGGAGGTCGATGTCTTCGGGCTCGGCCTCGAGCGCAGCCTCCAAGAGCGGAATGGCGCGGGCTGGGTTACCCACCCGATCCATGAAGAGAGCCGCCGCTTCCTCGAACAGCTTGCGGCGCTTGCGCTTCAGCGTCGCGCGCCTGGCCTCCTCGGAGAGCAATTCCGCCAGTGGCACCCAAGCTTTATCCGCACGGTAAAGCTCCGAGAGGTGCTTTCGCACCGGCGCTGCATCCACGCCGCGCCACTGATTCATCAGTGCGAGCGCTGCCTCCAGCCGCGCCCTGGCGCGCTCACGCCGCCCGAGTTCCTCGTAGCCTTTGGCCAGCCTCAGGGTGCGCTCGGCGACGTGCTCCCGACCAGAAGAAGCGCACAGCCACTCGAGTACCTCGACCTTCTGCTGAGTCTCGCTGCGTTGCTCATGCAAGCGCGCCAGCGCCTCGAGGCAGTCCTCTCCGCCAAGCGCCGCTCCCGAGCGATAGTCGGTGAGAGCACGCTCGACGTCCTTGAGTTCAATCTCGGCAAGGTTCGCGGCCCGAGACCAGAGCGCTGCCGCGCCGCCGCGATCCTCCTGTGCTTCTCGACACGCAGCTTGCTGTTCCCACAGCTTCACCTTGGCATCGCTCCGTCCAAGCTCGTCGAGGAGCATCGCCAGCCGAGGCACACTCGCCTGAGCGACTTCGTCGGCGGGGTCCTCTTCGAGCAGAGAGGAGAAGATCTCCGCGGCGCGCTCGCTTGCCGCCAGGCGCTCCTGGCACAACAGCGCAGCCTCCTGCCGCATCGTTCGCTTGGTCTGAGTCGCGAAATCGAGCTCGGCTGCCTCGAGCAGGAGATCAACGACGTCCTGGTGGCGCCCGCGTTCCAGCAAGCGATTCTTCTGTTCGGTCACGGCCCAGTGTGTGACCTCTCCCACCCGTTCATCACGGCTCCGCTTCCAGTACCGCACGGAAGTGAGATAGAGCTCTCGGCATGCAGCGAGTCCTGCCTCCGCATCGCTGACGCCGCGCACGGCGTTCATAGCGCCATCCCAGTCGTCGGCCGCAGCGTAGGCATGTAGCGCCTGCTCAGTTTGCCCTGTGTGGTTCGCGTACAGCTCGGCAAGGCGAACCAGCAGCGCAGCGCGAGGGATGGGATCCGCCGTGGCCTCAGCCTGACGCTCGATGCGCTGCGCCAAATCGGCCCAGCGTTGCTCCTGTTCCAACAGCGCAAGCAGCGCCTCGAAGCTCTCTTCGTCGCCTCCGTGGTTTGCTTCAATCGCGGTCCAGCGCTCGATCGCGGAAGCTGTCTCTCCTAGCTCGACTGACAGGACCTTGGCAGCCCAGACGCGATCGGCTCGCGCCGCAGCAGCCTCACCAGCTTCGGCGAGCAGCGACGCACGTCGATCCAATGCAGCAACGAGATCGGCGTGAAGCCCGGCACGCCTCAGCGCGTCCACCAAGCCATCGAGGGCAGCGCGGTTGTCGGCCTCGATCTCGAGCAACTCGCGCCACAGTCGAATCGCGCGCTCTGGGTCCGCGAGCTCTCGATCCGCAAGCACCGCCGCTGTCGCCAGCACACGCACCCGCTCGGCAGCGGAATTGGGCACTTCCGTCGCCAGAGCGCTGATGCGCTCCAACAGATCTGCTCGGCGAGCGTGCTCACCCGCTGCCTCGAGTAACGGATCCAGCCGCCGACAGGCCCGCAGCTGCAGGTCGGTCGGAGCGCCTGAGCTGTGAGCGACCCGGTGGTGCAGCGCTGTTGCCTGCTCAACCAATCGCTCCCGCTCGCTGACCTCCCCAGCCTCATAGTAGAGCAGTTCGGCCAGCGGCGACTCTTGCTGGCCGGCGATCTCCATGAGCAGCTCGGCCTGACGCGGCCCCTGGTCCGTGCGGCGAGCAAGCTCGTCTAGTTCCGCGCGGTACTTCTCGGAGCCAGGCGCGAGGCCCACTAGCTCCGTCAAGTGCTTGAACGCAGCGAGGGGATCATCCAGCCGTGTAAGGCAGATCTGAACTAGCTCACCGAGGCGCTCCTCAAGCTCCGCCTTGCCCGGCGCCGCCTCCAGCTCGACCTCCAACATACGCACGACGTCCTCGGTTTGCCCCAGCGACTCGTAGTGCGTCTTGAGGCGGGCCGCGACTTCGTCTCGCACACTCATGGCGCGGCGGCGTCGGCTGCCGTCTCCCGTTGGGGGCAACGAATGCGGAGGAACGGGCAAAGCCAGAATCCGCTCCAGGAGCTGGTAAGCCTCACCACTCCCACTGCCACCTTCAAGCGTTTGGTCGATCAAGGTGAACGCCTGACGCGCATCGTTGAGCTCAATCCAGAGTCCGGCGATGCGCAGGCGCAGCTCCTCGAGCGGAGTGCCTGTGAGCTTGTCCAGCCGCCGGCTGAGCAGCTCAATGAGTGGACGGCTCTGCCCCTCACGCTCGTACAAGCGCTCCAGGTTGTTCTCGACCCGCGCGTCGTCTTTGCGCAGCTCGAGCAGCTGTTCGAGGTAGCCGATCGCCCGCGGCGCATCGCCGGCGAAGTCCTTCGCGGCGAGGGCTGCCTCTTCGAGCAAGCTCTCGCGCTCGAACGCCTCTTCACTGCGGGAGATCGCGCGATCGTAGACGCGGAACAGATCCTGCCAACGCCCAGCAGCGTTGAACGCCAGCTTCAAGCGATCGAGGGCCCACGCTGCGGTCGGTGCCCCTTCGAGCACGCGCTCCAGGAGCTCGATCACCCGGTCCGGCTCATCGAACCACTCCTCATAGAAGTCGATCAACCGACGTCCGAGCAACTCCGCCAGCTCCGCATCCGAGGCGTGAGCCAGCGCCGCGTTGTACGCGTCGCGTACGGGCTCGGGCGCCTCTAGCTTCCGTGCGAGGCGCTCAGCGACGTCCCACACGGCCTCTTCTCCGGGGCTCTCCTGTGCCGCCTCGAGGCAGAGGCCAAGGGCCGCCTCCGGCTGCTCGGACTCCTTGTATTCCACGACCTGCAGGAACCACTCCTGCCGCCGCTCCGCGAGCTCCGGAGTATCCTTGGAAACCGCGAGCAAGGTCTCCAAGATCTCCCGCCCGGCTTCGCGATCTTCCAGCTCCTGACTGATGCGATCGAGTAGCTCGGCCGCCTGGGCGCGGGCATTGGGCTGAACCAACACTTGCTTCACGAGCTCGAGCGCTTCCGGCTGGGTCGGGTAGTTCGTGAGCACGTTGTGCAACACCTCGAGGCCCGCCTCCACGTCGCCCGTGCCTTCGATCAGCGCGCGCGCATACGCTAGATCCGCAAGGATGCGCGCCTCACCCTGGGCCTTGTCCCGCAACCGACCGAGGTGACTGAGCGCCGCCTTGTGTTCGCCTGCTCGCAGCGCGAGGCGTGCTGCATCGCTCAACGCTTGTTCGTGATCAGGCTCCTGCTTCAACACGCGGTCCAAGAGCTTCCGAGCTGCATCGGAATCGCCGAGCTGCTGCTCTTCGACCGCCGCCCACTCCATCAGCACCGGGCCCGGCTCTTCGTGAGCCTTCACGCGCAGCTCGAACAACCACCTCCAGTCGGCTGGACGGGGAGCAGGTTGGGCACTGAGGAAAGCCTCGAATGCGCGGGTACGCTCCTCGCTCGGCTCCCCCAGGGCGATGTATGCACGGAAGCACTCGGCTGCACGGTCCGCGTGCTGCGCTTCCGCGCTCAGGCAGCGCGCCTCGAGTGCGAATAACGCCTCAGCGTCGGCCTCCGGAAACCCGGAGCGCACAGCGCGAGCCAGATCGGCCAGCACCAGTCGCGTCGATGCATGTTCTGCTCGTGGCTCGAGCTGCTGAACCTGGGCGGTCGCGGCGGGTCCGGCAGCCTCTGCCAACACGACCTGGAACACACCGGGCATCTCGCTCCAGTCCTGCTCGAGCGCGATCAGGCCGAGGAGCCGCTGGGCGGATTCTACATCGTCCCCTGCGACCCGCAGCACTCGCTTCAAGAACTCACTCGCCATGCGTGGGTCGTTGAGTTCGTTCTCGGCAAGGGTCGCTGCGCGACGCCAGTACCCGGCAGCGGCCGGTACATCCTCGATCCGCTCGGAAGCGACCTGTGCCAGGCGATCGAGTATGCGCAGCGCGAGCGAGGGCTCCTCGGTGAGCTGTAGCTTGCGCTCCAGGACGCCAGTCAAGAACGACCAGTCACCGCTCTGCATACCGAGGCGCTCAGCGTCACTCAACCAGGCGCCCTCCAGAGCGCCAGCTTCGAGCAACGCGCGGTAGTGACCGAGCGCGGCCGGCACGTCGTCAACCTCCACAGCCAACTCTGCCGCGGCAGCCAGGGCCTCGTTCTTCTTGGTCTCCTCGAGGTAGGGCAGCGCACGCACGCTCTCGGCGTAAGCCTCGGGGAGGCGCCTCGTTTCCCTCAGCGCTGCCAAGAGCAACCCGTGAGCCAGCTGATCGGCGGGGTCCGCCTCTAGAATTTGTTGCCACACGGCAATGGCTTTGGGCGCGTCGCCCAGTTCCTTCTTGAGAAGGCGCGCCAGAGCGTGCTGAAGCTTCCGCTGACGCTCGGGCCCGCCAGGTTGCAGCAGCGCTTCGCGATAGAAGTTCAGCCTTTCCTCGGGGCTGCCGCCTTCGGCAAGCAGCTCCTCGATACGGGCGACCAGCGCGGGATTCGTGGGGTCGAACGCGTGAGCCCGGCGCAGCACCTCGATAGCGCGCGTCGTCTCGCCCAAGCTCGAGAGCGCCTCCCCGAGCGCGTTAGCCAGCTGGAAGAGCTCCAGAGTCGCGATGGGTTGAGCGCCCAGCGCGCGGGTCAACGTTTCGCAATAAGGCATGTAGTCCTGACTGCGTTCCGCCTCCGCTCCAAGGTCGGACAGCCACTCGGCAACGCGGCTCGGCACCTCGGCCACCGCAGTCCAGAGCGCCTGAGAGGCCAGAGCTTGAATGCGGACGGAATCGCGGGGCTCTTCCTGAAGCAGATCAACCGCAGCGCGATAGGCGGCGAGACGCGACTCGGCGGTTTCGGCGCTGCGTGCCTGCCACTCGAGGAGCGAGACCTTGAGCCGTCGGTCACCCGAGGCCGCTGCGGCACGTCGCAGAGTCTCCGCTGCTCGCCCGGCCAACGCCTCGTCATTCAAGCATCGCTCGAGGGTGGCGATGGCAGACGGTTGCTTGGGCGACGCAGCCAGTGCTTCACCGAACAAATCAAGGGCTCGCGCCGGGTCGCTGAGTTTGTCGCTCAGTACCTGTCCAGCGCGAGCGAGCGTCTTCGCGCGATCTTCTCCCTCTTCGAGGCCGGCGCGTACCTGCAAGGCGCGGGCGAGTCCCTCGAAGTCCTTCTGGGTTTCGAGCAGCGGCACCAGCTTCTGCAGGGCAGAGAGGCCGGCCGAATAGCGCTCGACAGCGAGCCACCAAGTGCGCACGGCCTCCTTGCGATCCCCCAGGCGCTCACCCCGCAACGTTGCCGCGCGGATAATAAACTCGCGAGCCTCTTCAGGGTTCGGGCTGAGCTCCGCACGCTTTTCCAGTACGCGGGCCAACCCGGCGTCGTCCGCCAGCTCAGTGGATAGCGCCTCCAGGCGCTCGAGTGCCTGTTCGGCCTGGTCCGAGTCCAGGAGCGCTGACCAAGCGCTCACTCCCAGCTTCTTGTCTCCAGTTTCGTCGCACAACCTGGCGAGGCGCTCGGCGGCTGGATGGCGCTCCGCTGGGTCCTGTTCACGCTGCACCACCTGCTCGAGCGCCTTGGCAAGACGCTTGTTGTCTCCGACGCGTGCGTAGAGTTCGCAGAGCTCTTTGGCTGCGCGCAGCACCGCGGGGTCATCTGCGCCTGTTTCTAGCGCTGACTGATACGACGCCATCGCGCGCCGCTCGTCACCACACTGCAAGAACAGGCGCCCCACCTGGGTCAGCACCTTGGCCTTTGCGTCTGGCTCTTTTGCGCTGTGCGCGCTGCGGCTCAACAAGCGCGCGGCGTCCGCCCGGCGGTCGAGCATCGCGCTGAGCGCGACGTAGCGCTCACGCAGGTCGTCGTCGGCAGGGTCTCGAGAAACCAGCGGCTCGAGCAGGTCGCGGGCGCCTTTGGGATCATCTAGGTGGTCTTGCTTGAGTATCGCGAGCTCGCGCTGCGCCTCGGCCCTGCGCGAGCCCGTCGCGAGTCGAAGCTCGAGTGTGAGCATGCTCGCGGCGTCCTGGACCTGCCCCTTCTTTTGGTAAAGACGTGACAGCGCCGCGGCGGCACGCGGCGCGACCGTGCGCTGCTCGAGCAGCTGCTCAGTCGCGTTCAGCGCGTAGCTATCATCCGGGTCCCGCTCAAGTAGTTCCTCGAGGAAACCAATTGCCTTGTGAGGCTGGCCCAGATCCTCGGTATATGCGCGAATTAGCCAGCGCTGGAGTTCCATCGCGCGCTCGACGCTGGGGCTCTCCCCGAGCTCAGCCTCGAACAGCTTGACCGCCTCCTTGGTACGGCCCTCCGCGATGTAGCGCTGGCCGAGCTCACGCTGCACGGTGTCGTCAGCCGGCTCGAGCTTTGCCAACTCCTCGAGCAATGGCAGCGCAGCGTCCTCGCGCTGAGGCATGGCCTCGACTTGCTCTAGCGCCAAGCGCAGCAAGGCCGCCCGCTCGGGCGCTTCGCCCACATGGGGCAGCCGTGCGAGGTAGAGCTTGACCAGACGCATCGCGTCCCCGGCCCCGATCAGCAGGGCCCGGAGTCGCTCGAAGGCCCGTTCGTCCCCTGGGTTGATCTCGAGCGCGCGCTCCGCGTGCTGAACGGCGCCGTCGGCGTCCCCAAAGACGCCCACCAGAAAGTCGGCTGCATGCAGGTGGATCTCGACCCGATTCCCCGCGGAAAGCACGCGAAAACGGGTCCCCTCGGTCAGCTTCTCGTAGGCGAAAGCTAGCTCGGCGATCTTGTCATCCCGAGCGGCAGCGGCGTGTAGCGCTTCCCACTGCTCGAGCATCGGATCGCCGTGGGAGAGCGCGCCGACCAGGCTCTCCAAGAGGAGTTCTTCGTCGTGGAGTGGCCCCTCGAGCGCCGGCGCGATCGCTTCTGGACGGAGCGACGTGCGTCGACCGGGCGGGGCACTCGGGGCCGAGCCGCCACCCGGCGGCACGCTGTTGGAAGGCCCGCTGCTGTCATCCGCCATGCTTCCCTCGATCCCCCCTCGTTGATGAACCACAACGCTATCAGACCCGAGCACGCGCGTGCGTGTCGTTTGAGGCCGCTCGCGCGGCATCCACGTCGAGCACGCGCTTGTATAAGCGCGCCTCGGTTGGCCGCGCACCGTGGGTGCATGAGGGTCATGTCTGGATGGGATGTGCTCGCGCCGCCCGTCTGGATCGCTGCCGGCGGGTACCCGCATGAATGACACCACCGCCTCGTCGGCGCGACGCGTCGCGGCAGCGAAGCGCGAGCTGGCAGCGAAGCGCGAGGCGACAGCGAAGCGCGAGGCGACAGCGAAGCGCGAGGCGACAGCGAAGCGCGAGCTGACAGCGAAGCGCGACGCGCCGGCCGCTCAACGCTGCTGCATCAAACGCTCGAGCAGGCGTAGCCGATCCTGCCCCCACACCACCTGCCCCTCGAACTCGAAGCTCGGAACGCCCCACAATCCCAGCGCGGTCAGCTGTTCTCGGTTACGCGCGGCCAGCGCTCGCCATTGCTCATTGGCGATGGCCGCCTGAACGCGAGTCCAGGCGAGCCCCACGGCTTCGCACACGCCGCGCAGACCCGAGTCGCTCGCAACGTCCACGCCTTCACTCCAGATCGCTCGCATCGCGCGGGACGCAAACGCCACTCCTTGTGCACCGCTGGTGGCGCTGAATGCCGCCAGACAGCGCTCCGCACCGCGCCCAACCGGATCGCAGATCCGGCCAAACGGGATGCCTAGCCGCTTCGCTTCCCGCGCAGCGTCGAACAGCAAGTAGAACTTCTTGAGCCGTGGAACGGCGAGTCCCCGCATCACCATCGGCAGCACTGGGCGCAGCTCGAGTTCCACCCCATTGCGCTCAGCGAGCGCCACCGCCCGCGCGAGCGCGAGGTACGAATACGGACTGCGAAACGAGAAGTAGAGCGAGAGGCGACGGGCCCCCTCGGACGCAGCTTGCGCCGCGCCCGTCGTGGGGCGAGCTCGGAACACCCGGGCCCCGTCTCCCGAACTCCCGTCTCCCGAGACCTCAGCGAGCCACAGCGGGAGCCTGTCCACACCCCAGAACCAAGCGCCCCGATGGTAGAGCATCGCCCCTTGATAGTGGCCCAACCTGCGCAGCAACTCGGACCCCTGGGTCATTTCCGCGCGCAAACGTGCGCTGGCCAGCGAGTAGTCGATGCCAGCGGGCGGCTCGTCCGCGACGAAGACCTCCGGGGCGAGCGTGGCAACGGCTTCGAGCCGTGCCCTGCCCGAAGGCGCGTGCAAGCTGCGGGCGGCGGCTGCCAAGGCAGCCTCCGGCGAGAGCTCCAGGAGCCCTCCCTCGAGCCCCAGCTCATAGGTCTCGGTCAAGAGCCGCACGTCCCGGCTCGCGTGCCGTACCCGTAGCTCAGGCTCCGGGTCCAGCGCCTGCTCGGGCGCCTGCACCCAGTACAGCTCGAAGTCTGGCGGGAGCGCCGCCCGCTCTCTCCACAACGCCGCGGCAAGCAGCCACGAGTGCGCGTCGAGCGGATCACAGAAGAGCGCGGTCCCGCCGCGCCCTGGCAACCAACGCCTGAGTTCCAGCAGGCCCGGCCCAAGGCGTAAGAGCCCCTCCACCGCGCGACTCTGCAGCTGGCTCTTCAACATCAACGTGAGAGCTTGGCCATGCGGGACGCCAGAGCCGCGTATCCGCGGGGGAACGTCCGCTTGAGCGCCCAAAAGCCCTTCGCGTCCAGCATCGGCACTGAGTGCGGATTGCCGGCAAAGACGCTCTTCAATGCGTGCCGCGCAACGTCTGGGGCCTGCACCCGAGAGCGCTTCATCAATTTCTCGACGAAGGCCTTTTGTTCATCATTCGTGCCGCGACCGTTGTCCAAGATGGCCGTCTTGAAGAACGTCGGACACACGGCGGTGACGTTCACTCCGAACGCTTTCAGCTCGGCGTGCAGCGTCTCGCTGAGAGAGACCACGCCGCTCTTGGTGATGTTGTACGGACCGAGCCCAGGCGGGTTCAGGAGCCCCGCAGCGCTCGCGATGTTGATGATGTAGCCCGTGCCGCGGTCGCGCATCGCAGGACCGAACGTGCGGCAACCGTGGAGCACACCCCAGAGGTTGATGTTCATCACGAACTCGAGGTCCTCGAGGGAGACATCCAGTAGCTGGCCCCCAACGCCGACGCCCGCGTTGTTGATGAGCAGGTTCACGGGCCCCACCGGAGCCGCCGCTTCCGCTAGACGCTGCCAGTCCCCGAGCTTGGTGACGTCGGCGCAGAGACCCACGGCCTTCGCGGCTCCGAGCCGGCGAGCTTCAGCCAGAGTTTCATCGAGGCCCACCTGATCGATGTCGCTCAGGATCAAGCTCGCCTCGCCCTTGGCGAGTTCATAAGCAAACGCCCGCCCCAGCCCGGATCCAGCCCCCGTGATCACCGCGATAGTTCCGTGCGGAATTTTCATGATTCCTCCTTGTATGCGCGACAGCTCCCCTAGCTGCGGCCTCGTGCGCTCTTCTTGGGTTTGGGGGTGAGGTCAGCCGTCACCCCATCGTTCAAGTCCATCGCGGCAGCCTGGGCGGCACCCATCAGCGCTGCGACCATGACTTCGCGGAGCGCCGTCCGAGCCACCGCACGCGTCTCGAGCCACTCCAGACTCGCCGCTTCCACGAAGCCTATCCAGCCCCGCAACGCGACCCGCACCGTGGGCGATGGAGCCAAGAGTCCCGCCCCCTCGCTGATCTGCAACACGAAGGTGCCGCGCGCTTGTTCCACGACCAGCGCAACGTCGGGATCCGCCGCGCCGCTCTTCATCAGCGTGGAGTAGGCAACGGCGTGATCTTCCACGTAGTCGAGATAGGCGTCCAAGCCGCGACGCAGCCCTTCCACTTCACCGCGATCGGGTCCCTGAGTCGCTTGCTCGATGCTGCTGAGCATCTGACCTGCGGCGTGGCGGACGGCCTCCACGTAGAAGTCCCGCTTACTTGGGAAGTAGTGGTAGAGGAGCCCCTTCGAGATCCCAGCAGCCTCTGCGATCTCACCGATCGGGATCTCCTCGTAGCTGCGGTCGCTGAACAGCCGGATCCCCAGCTCGAGCAGCTGCTCGCGGCGCTCGTCGACCTGAAGTCGGTTGCGCTTACGCCCGGCCACTTCGCTCCATGGCATGAGTCATAATCTATTGACTCGCGTTCAACAAGCCATACCCTTGCGGCGCCTGAGCGGAGGCCAGTTCACCGAGGATCCCCGAAATGCACGCGCTCCTGGATGCCATCTCCCACGACTACTTGGTCCTGCTGATCCCCCCGATCAGCGCGTTTGTTGGCTGGTTCACCAACGTCCTGGCCGTGAAGATGATGTTCTATCCCACCGAGTTCGTCGGGGTGAGACCGCTCTTGGGCTGGCAAGGCTTGGTGCCCGCGAACGCTCAGAAGCTCGGGAAGTTTTCGACGCGACTCATCACCACCAAGCTGATGCGTCTCGAGGAGCTCTTCGAGAACTTCAGCCCAGAGAGCTTCACGGGCGAGCTCAAGCCTGTCGTCGAGCAGATCACGGGCGAGGTGGAGACCGAGGTGAAGCGTCGGGCTCCCATGATGTGGGAAAACCTGGCCCCCGAGGTTCAGGAACAGGTCCGGGAGATGATCCGCGGGGAAGTGCGAGCCACGCTTGCGCTGGTACTCCAAGATCTGAAGCAGAACATCAATCAGGTGGTGGACCTGGAAGAGGTCGTCACCAAGGCGATCCTCGAGGATAAGACTCTGGTTACCCAGCTGTTCCTCGAAGTCGGTGCCAAGGAGTTCAAGTTCATCGAACGCTCTGGCGCGTACTTTGGCTTTCTGTTCGGGTTGATTCAGCTCGCGGTGTGGTTGATCTATCCGGCTTGGTGGATCCTGCCCCTTGCCGGATTCTTCGTCGGATACGCGACCAACTGGCTCGCGCTCAAGCTGATCTTCGAGCCGGCAGAGCCAAAGCGCATGGGGCCCTTCGTGCTCCAGGGACTGTTTCACAAGCGGCAGCACGAGGTCGCCGAGCGCTTCGCCGAGCTCGTGAGCGCAAAGCTCCTCAACCCCGACAACATCGTGGAGACCATCCAGAGCTCCACCAAAGGTGACTTCGTGACAGGCATCGTGAACCGTCAGCTCGACGCCTTGTTCGAGCGCTACGCGAGTCATCCGATGGCCGCGATGCTGCTGCCGGACGGCGAACGCGAGGCGCTGCGCACTCAGATCCAGGCTCGGGTCACTGAGGAGTTGCCGAAGCCAGGAGGCTTCCTCCACACCTTCGCCGGGCGTGCGATCGACATCCGTGGAGAGCTGATGGAGCGCATGAAGCAGCTCGACCCAAAGAGCTTCGAGGGCGTCTTGCGCCCAGCTTTTCAGCAGGATGAGTGGAAGCTGATCGTCGCTGGCGCCGCGCTCGGGCTGCTCGCTGGCGTGCTCCAGCTGGTGTACCTGTTCGAGGACGCGCTGAAGACTGTGGCCTGAAGGCGCTCGCCGGAGCGACTTCTCGCGCAGGATCCCGGTGAAGGCGACCCTGAATAGCTAGCCCGGCAGCCTCCCCCCCAACAAACTCCGCGAGGCTCGGGATTGCCGCGCGCTGCGATTGTGCGCCATTCTGCGGGGCTAGTGCAGGCGGCGTATCAGCAGAACAGTGCCCTCGAGCTGAAGTGCCAGGAGTGCGGCGCGTTGCTGCGCTTGGTCCCGGCGCAGCGCACGGCGACCTGCTTCTACTGCCGCTCCCCCAACGTCGTGGAGAGCGCTTCGGATCCAACGCGTGTACGGCCGCGCTTCGCGCTCGCGTTCGTGTTGCCTCCCGAGGTTGCACTGGAGCGCGCCCGCGCATGGCAACGAGGCCTTGGCTGGTTCAGGGGCAAGGAGATCCGCAAGGCTCCCCTGGGCGATCTGCACGCGGTGTACACCCCCGCGTTCCTGTACTCCGCAGTAGCGCGCTCAGGTTACCGCGTGGAAATAGGTGAAACCTACACCACCGGCAGCGGCGACAACCGCCGTACCCACACCGAGTGGCGACCTCTCGCTGGAGAACACGCCACCTTCGTGCGCGACATCGTGGTCAGCGCCTCACGCGGGATCCCGAACCTGGAGCTCGAGCGCATCGAGCCCTACGACATGCGCGCCCTCCACCGCTACACAGCGGCGCTGATCAGCGGCTGGCCCGCTGAAGAGCCCAGCCAGACTCCTGCGGCGGTGTGGCAAGAAGCGCGCGCAGAGGCGATGCAACACGTCGACTTCTACCTGCGGCGCTTCATGCCTGGGGACACCCACCGCGGGTTGCAGTTCAACACTCAGCTTTCCTACGAGTCACTGGACCTGTTGCTCCTGCCGCTGTGGGTGTTGCCCGTGCGCGTCGCGCCGGGCGTGCCACCGGTGCGCTTGCTCATCAACGGTCAAACCGGCCGCATTTACGGGCCTGCTCCCCTTGCCTGGGGACGTGTCGTGCTCGTCATCGCACTCGGCCTGGGTGTCGTGGTCGGTTTGTTCTTGTTGCTCATTGCCGTGGGGATGCTGCTGTCATGAGTATCCCGTGCGATCGCTGCCAGAGCCCGCTGGAGCCTCAGGATCTGCGCTGCCCGATCTGCAGTCAGGCAGCACCAGAGCAAGACCATCCGCCGGAGAGCCGTGCCTTCGCTGAAGTGTTGCGCTGCAACGACTGTGGCGCAGCCGTGAGCTACACAATCGCGCACCAAGCGCCACGCTGCCACTTCTGCGGCTCCGTGATGCACATCGAGCGGCCTGAAGATCCCTTGGAGGAGCCCCAGTGGTTTTTGCCTTTTCGCATCGGTCCGGAGCAGGCGAGTCAGCTGCTCAGGCAGTGGCTCGACGCCCAGCGCGGCTTCTTCACGCCGACCGAGCTTGCGAGTGAAGCAACGCTGAGTTCGCTCGCGCCGCTGTGGTGGGTGGCGTGGGTGTGCAACGCAAACGCCCTCGTGACCTGGACGGCGGACTCGAACGCCGGTTCGAAGAAGGCGTACTGGGCACCTCACGCCGGGTCAGGCGAGATGCAGTTTCGCTCGTTGCTCATTCCGGCAACTCGTGGGCTCACCTATGACGAAGCCAGCTATCTGACGCCCGGCTACGACACTCGCAGTCGCCAGCAGGCGGCGCACGGTCCGCCCCTTACGCCGATCGAGCGCTTCGACGTGCAGCGCTCCGTCGCTCGCAACCACGTGGTGGAGAGCATCCACCGTGCGGCAGCCGCGCAGCTCAATCAGACCGCGATCCCTGGCAGCAGCAAACGCAAGATCCAGGTCTCCGCTTTGCTCAGCAGCCTGAGCACCGATCGTTACGCGTTGCCGGCATACGTGCTGGCGTACCGTTTCCGCGGACAGCTCTATCGGGCGATCGTCCACGGTCAGGACCCGCGCTACGTGTGGGGACGCACGCCGCGAACCTACCTTCGGCTGTACATCATCTTGGGAGTCATCTTCCTGGTCTTGTTCTTCGGACTGCTGTCGCTGATCGTGCTCGCGGCGCTTTGAGTTCAAGCCTCGCGCCCAGCCGCCGTTCCTGGAGGCGTCATGGAGACCCTGCCACCCAGTTCGGTCCAACCACTCACGTTCATCCCCCCGAGTCCTCGGCCGCGCTTGATGGCGCCGGTGCTCGCGCTCTCCGCCTGGGCTGCCCTCGGAGCCTTCGCGCTCGCTGAGACCCGGTTCGGGGGTCGCGCGAGCCGAGCCGCGCTACTGATCTCCGCGGCCCTCGCCTGCGCGAGCATCGTTCCCGCTGGGTTGCACTTCCGTCGCTCTCCCCTCAGCAGTGCCCTCGCGTTCGTCCTGTGCGGCGCTTGGTGCGGCTTCGTGGCCTGGAAGCTCAGCCAAGTGCTGTGATTGATGCACTCTGCGGTGGCTCGGACGCAGCCCATGACCTAGGCTCCGCCGCGATGGCTTCCCTGAAGCGCTGCTTGAGCTTGCTTGGTCTGTGTCTGGCCGCCCCCGCTTGCGTGATTTCAACCCACGAAGGACCCGCCGATCCCCCGGCCCACGCCGGAGCGTTCTACGAGCCGAAGTTCCCGGAGCCCGAGGAGCAAGGCAAGCCGGGCGAGCCCGAAGAGATCACCGCCAGCCACATCCTGGTGATGTATCGAGGCTCGAAGAGCGCCCCCAGCAGCATCGTGCGGAGCAAGGAGGAGGCCCTCGAGCGCGCCGAGGAGGCGCGTCAGCGCGCCGTGGCAGGGGAAGACTTCGCCGCACTCGCAGCCGAGTACTCCGACGAACCAGGTGCAGGAGAACGAGGTGGCAGCCTGGGCGCCTTCCCGCGCGGCGTGATGGTCAAGCCGTTCAGCGATGCCGCGTTCGCCCTCAAGCCCGGCCAGGTAAGCGACGTGGTGGAAACCGAGTACGGTTTTCACGTGATTTTGCGCACCGAGTAGCCGCTTCGGCCAGCGAGCCAGCGCGCTTTCCCGTGGCCAAATCCCTAACAACTTTTATCCAGAAGCCGGAGTGGGCCACAATGCGCCGGCGTGGAAGGGATCGGTCGCCAATGGATCGCGGTGTTGTGCGCCCTGGGGGTAGCGGCGTGTCACAAGCCGCAGCCTGACCCTGACCCCACGCCCAGCGCCAGGGCGAGCGCACAACTCGCGCCGTCCGCAGCACCGAGCGCGGAAGCGCCTCCAAGCTCGGAGCCCTCGCCCAGCGTCGCCCCCGCGGCGACCGCAGAAGCGCCGAGCGCACCCGATCCGAAGCGCTACGCGTGGTTGGCCGACGACACGCTCAAGTATCCGAAGGCGGTGACGACGCTGAGCCAGCGCTTTCCGCCGCCACCCAGCTACGAGCGGCTGCCGGTGAAGCCTGGGTCCTTCGGAGAGTGGCTGCGTGGCCTGCCCTTGGCTGCGCCGGGCACGCCGGTGCTGAGCTACAAGGGCGAGGAGCTGGTCGCAGGCGACAACCAGTACCTGGGCGCCGTGGTGGCGATCGACGTCGGAACCAACGACCTGCAGACGAGCAGCGATATGGTCCTTCGGCTAAATGCCGAGTGGAAATTCGCGACGGATCAGGACATCGAATACAAGAGCGCCACTGGTCTGGAGCTGCCGTTCTCGCGCTGGCTCGCTGGCGATCGCTTGAAGGCGGCTGGAGCCGCCGTTGCCTGGGTCCGCAACGCAAAAGCGGCCGAAAAGAGCCATCAGCAGCTGCGCGCTTTCATGGATCAGGTCTACACCTGGGCCAACAGCACCTCGTTGATCTCGCACACCGACTCGGTCGCGCCCGAGGACATCCAGCCAGGCGACTTCTTGATCCATTCCAAGAAGCCAAGCCACGTGGTCGTACTGCTCGACATCGCGAGGAACTCGAAGGGCAAGCTGGTTGCGCTGCTCGGACGTTCCTTGAATCCCGCGCAGAGCTTCCACGTGCTGCGTCTGGGCCTGAATGAGTCCTGGTACAACATCGATCCTCAGTCCGAATCACTGCTGACCCCCGGTACGGTCCCGTTTCCGTGGAGTAACCTTCGCCGCGTGCGCTGAGCACGCACCGCGTGCTGCCGTCACGCGCGCAGCGTGCGGCCTGGCGAAGCGCCAGGATTTGAGCTAAAGCCAGCGCGCCCAATGAAGGAAACCGCTACCGACGACGTCCGCATCCAGAGCCTGCGGCCGCTGCTTCCTCCAGCAATCTTGATGGAGGAGCTGCCGTGCAGCGAGCGCGGCCTGAGCCAGGTCACCGCTTTCCGCAAGGCGGTCAGCGACGTATTGAGGGGCGAGGACAAGCGCCTGGTCGTGGTCGTGGGTCCCTGTTCAATCCACGATCCCAAGGCCGGCATCGAGTACGCAGAGCGGCTCCTGGAAGAAGCTCGCCGATTGAGCGACGACCTGCTGATCGTGATGCGCACCTACTTCGAGAAGCCGCGCACGACCATCGGCTGGAAGGGGCTGATCAACGACCCTCACCTCGACGACTCATTCGCGATCAATCACGGGCTGCGCATCGCTCGTGGCTTCCTGCGTGATGTCGTTGAGCTCGGGCTGCCAACGGGCACCGAGTTCCTGGACCCTATTTCGCCGCAGTTCATCGCTGACTTGGTGTCCTGGGGAGCGATCGGGGCGCGCACCGTGGAGAGTCAAGTGCACCGGGAGCTGGCGAGTGGCTTGTCCATGCCCGTCGGCTTCAAGAACGGGACTGGCGGCAGCATTCAGATCGCGGTGGACGCGCTGCGCTCGGCGCGTCATCCTCATCGTTTCCTCTCGGTAACAAAACAAGGCCTTGCCGCGATCGTTGAGACCACCGGAAACTCCGATTGCCACGTGATCCTCCGAGGCGGCGGGGGGCAACCGAACTACTCGGCCGAGACCATCGCCTCCACTGCCCAGCGCCTAGAGAAGGCCGGGGTGAACAAGCGGCTGATGATCGACTGCTCCCACGCCAACAGCGGCAAAGATCCGGCGCGACAACCCGCGGTTGCGGATGCGGTCGCGGAGCAGCTCCCCACAGGAGCGATCTTCGGAGTGATGCTCGAGAGCTTCTTGCAAGGGGGGC
Source organism: Polyangiaceae bacterium (assembly GCA_041389805.1). Lineage (GTDB taxonomy): Bacteria > Myxococcota_A > Polyangia > Polyangiales > Polyangiaceae > JAHBVY01. Next base: position 30,699 of record JAWKRD010000055.1, read on the forward strand.
GCCAGGATGCTGCCCCGGGGAAAGCACTGACCTACGGACAGTCGATTACCGACGGCTGCCTCAGCTGGGACGCGACGGTCCCCGTCTTGGAAGGGCTGGCTAGGGCGCAGCGAGCTCAGTAAGGATTGTCGGAGTCCTGGGGCGCGGCCGCAGCCTTTGGGTTGGCCTCAGGTTCCAGCTCGAGCTCCGTCACGCTGCCGCACGGTATCTTGACCGAGACCGCTTTGCTGATCCACGCGGGGCCCGGGTCCTTGCCAAGTCGCGTGAAGCGTAGACCCTTGGTGCACGCCAGCTTGAGCTTCGTGTTGGTCGGCCCGATCTTGATTCCGTGAACCCAGACGTCTGCCTGGGCGCTCGAGCGGACGAACAGGTAGGACTCATAGGGTTTGAGCCCAGCATCGCTGGAAAGATCGTCACCCGCACCTGCATCGGCCTGAGCCCGCCCGGCGTCCTTCGCGCCTCCGGCGTCGTCCGCTGCACCCGCGTCGGCAGCGGCCGGTTCGCTGGTTCGGGCAGCGGCTGGACTCTCACTGGGCGCAGCGCTCGCGGCGGCTGGGGCAGCACTACCTGGGGACGCCGTGGAACGAGTGGGGTTCACGACCAAGCTGACAGCCAGGAAACCAATGCCCGCTCCGGCCACGGCAGCAGCGGTCGTCAGTGGGATGGCGACACGCCAAGGGACGAGTCTCGGGGGTTGGGGCATCTCGAGTTGGGGACTCTAGGCAGCGTTTGATCGTTCGCGAACGGTCTTGCGCGAGCGAGTGTTGAGCGTCGCCGAGCAGCCTACTTTGCGCGCCTCGCCCGATGCAACGCGCTTTCGATACGTGTGTCTCCTGCTCGCTCGAGTCGCTATCGACCGGGCCGCGCGGCCGTGGCGTGGGCAGCTCTGGGGCCCGCACAGTGGGGGCAGTGCTCCTGGATTGTTGAATCACGACTGTCTGCACTGCCTTAAATCCACAGCTCGAGCGCCGCGTTCCCCCGAAGGGGACCGCCAACCTACGAGAGCGGCGATCGGCTCCCCCACTCCGCCAAATCTGCGCTACGGTCCTGGTTCATGAGTCGCCCTCAGGCAGCACCCTATCAGGCGTTGTTCGACAGCTTGGCGCCCCTTCGCGAACGTTGGCCAGGCGGCGGCTGGAGCTGGGATGGGCGCTTCTCTTGTGTTTCCTCGTCATTCAACGTCGAGCTGGCCCATGAGGCCCGGAGCGCGGTTCACGCGGCTTTCGCCCAGGAGTGGACGGCGAGATCGCTGGCGAAGGCACCAAGTCTCGTGCGTGAAGTCGCGGACAACACGGGCGGCGTACGGCCGGACCAAGTGTTGTACTGCTCAGACACCGTTGGCGGAACCATCGTGTTCGGTCTGTGGTGGCCCTGGGGAGACGACACGACGATCTCGTTCCGCGTCGGGTTGGCCGGGTTCGCTGCGGTGCGCGAAGAGTTCCAGCTCCGGGACACCTTCAACGCGTTGGACTGACGCAGCTCGGCGAGCAACGGACATCTCCCCGCGGATGCTGCAGCGCGAGCATGCTGCAGCGCGGCTCAACCCATGAGCGGCGCCAGCGCTGCAGCGTCCAGGTACTCGTCGAGTCGACGAATCCGGCCCCCTTCGACGCGCGCGACCAAACAGGCTGGGACTTGGAGCTCGGCACCGTTCGGCGCGCGACCGCACATCACGTGTTGCTGCACGAAGCCGCTGTCCGTGGCCGTCAAGCGCAGGTCTTCGTAGCGCAGCCCTTCCACGTTCTTGGCGAGTAAGCCGATCACCTTGAGCACCTGCTTCTTCACCAGCTCACGCTGATCGAAGTTCCGCCAGACCACCGCGTCGTCGTGATACAGCTCGCCCACGCCGTCGACGTCTCCCGCGAGGGTGCGCTCCGTGAGCAGACGGGCAAGATCTAGTGCAGCGTTTTCCATAGACCGAATCACCTCACAGCGCGTGCCCACCGTCGAGCAACAGGCTCTGGCCGGTGATGTAGCTCGCGCGATTGGAAGCCAAGAACACGACGGCTTCCGCAACTTCCTCCGCCGTGCCGAAGCGCTTCAGCGCGGTATTTCGCCGCGCGGATTCAAGCCACTGTTGGTCGAACGCCTCACCCTTCAGGCGCAGGAAGATGCCGGCTTCAATCACGCCGAGCTGCACCGAGTTCGCGCGCACCCCGTTGCGCCCTTCTTCACGCGCGACGCCACGCAGCAGCGCCTCGACACTCGCCTTGGGCACGACGCTCAGCATGTCCCTCGGCGGAAACCGCGACAGCCCCACGCTGGTGAGCGCGACGTAGCTACCGCCAGCCTCCCGCAAGTGCGGCAGCGTCGCGTGCACCAGCGAAAACGCGCCGAGGGCGTCGGCGTTCATCACCGCCTTGAAGCGCTCGGGCGTGACGCCTCCGATATATTCCATGGGGATATTCGAACCAGCGGCCAGGATCACGCTGTGCACACGCCCGAAGCGTTCCCTCACCCCCTGAAATTCCTGGGCGATCGCGGCGTCGTCCGCCAAATCGAGCTGCCCTGCGTGGGCAATCACCCCGAAGGCCCTGAGCCGCTCACACACTTCGTCCGCGGCCGCGCGATTCCGGTGGTAGGTGAGCGCCACGGGGCACCCACGCTTGGCGAGCGCTTCGCAAATCGCCGCGCCCACTCCACCGCTGCCCCCGATCACCCAGGCCGCGCCCGGGGGAAACTCCTGAGCGTCCTCCATCTGGCTCAGCCTTCGGTGAGCTCCGCGTATTTTCCGCGGAAGTAAACCAGCGGCGCGCCGGGTCGCACGCCACTTTGCAGCAGCTCGCCGATGAAGATGTCGTGGTCGCCGCCGGGGTGCTCGGCGAACAGCCGGCACTCCATCCAGGCCAGCGCTTCGGGCAAGAGCGGGCAGCCCGTCGCCTCTCCGGGGGTCCACTCGATGCCGTCGAACTTGTCGTCCACGGAGGTCGCGAAGTGGGCGGAGATCTCAGTCTGACTGTGCTGTAGAATGTTCACCGCAAAGCGCCGCTCACGACGGATCACCGCGTGCGCTCGCGCTCGCTGATCGACGCACACCAGGCACAGCGGTGGATGCTTGCTCAGGGAGCTGAAGGCGGTCGCGGTCAGAGCGTGGGGCCTGCCTTCCGCGTCGATGGTCGTGATCACGGTCACAGACGCCGCGAAGCTCGCCATCACGGCCTTGAACGCTTCAGCGTCAATCGTCGGCAGCTCAGAAAGTGGCAGCGGGCCATACGTGCCCACATGGCTCTCGACCGCCGTCGGGTCGGCGGAAGCGCTTCGGCTCGCTCATGGAAGCCTCGCTGGTTGATGCTTCTCCACCCGCCGAGTGAAACACGTTCTATTCGGGGGCCGCCAGGACAAAGTTTCGACCCCGAACGGAACGCATCCCGAAACGTTCAGAGCGGCTTTATGGTACACCAGTCCGCTGAATGGCGAAGTCGCCCGCAGTGCTCGCTCCGGTCTCCGCAGTCGGAGCCAGCTTCCTCGCAACGGCTCAAATCGTCGGCGGGATGGGCGTGATGTTCGGTCGCATCGTGACCCGCGCCGTGCGCTTCGACTTCGACTACTCCGAGCTGGTCAAGAACATGCACAAGATGGGCGTCAAATCGCTGCCCATCGTGATCGTCACTGCCCTCTTCACCGGCGGCATCATGATCATCCAGGCGGCGCCCATCGTCGAGCGCTACGGCGCACAAGGCTTGCTCGGCTGGGCCGCGGGCTTCACGACGTTGCGCGAGATTGGTCCGCTGCTCACTGCCCTGATGTTGAGCGGTCGCGTCGGTGCCAACAACACCGCAGAGCTCGGCACCATGGTCGTGACCGAACAAATCGACGCCCTGCGCGCGCTGTCGATCGATCCAATCAGCTTTCTGATCGTGCCGCGCTTCATCGCGATGGTGACGACCATCTTCCTCTCCACCATCTTCTCGGACGCACTGGCGCTATTCGGTGCGGCATACGCCGGCTACGGCGTGCTCGGCGTCGAGCCGCAGATCTTCTACAACGGCATCGTGAGCGGCCTGCTGGACGTGGGCGACGTGTTCCACGGACTGGCCGATCCATCGTGTTTGGTGTGATCATGGCCCTCGCGAGCTGTCAGTTCGGCGTCTCCACCTCCGGCGGCGCGCCGGGCGTGGGCCGCGCGGTCAACGCCACGGTGGTGGTGAGCGCGGCAGGCATGTTCATGCTCGACTACCTGGTATCCTTCGCCTTGGGATGAGCAAGCGATGACGACCGTGAATCCAAGCGCCCAGGGCGGTACGTCGAGCGGCGTCGGCCGCATCGAGGAAGAGGATTTCCCCGAGGAACCGAAAGGCGTTGCTGCGGTAGGCGCCGCGGTGATCGAGCTCTTGCGTTCCGCCAAGGCGCAGTACTCGGTGTTCGTCCAGACGCTCTACTACACCTTCCGCGGCACGCGCCGCCCGGGCGCGATCCTGCAACAGTGTTACGAGATCGGGAACCGCAGCCTGGTCTTCCTGTGCATCGTGATGGGCTTCATGGGCATGATCCTGACCTATCAGGCAGGCATTCAGGTCCAGCGCGCGGTGCCCGATCTGAGCCTGCTGGGCGCCACCTTCCTCGAGCTGATCGTGCGCGACATCGCCGCTTCGATCTGCGCGCTGATGCTTGCCACCCGCGTCGGCGCGGGGATCGCAGCAAAATCGGCTCGATGGTGGTCACTGAGCAAGTCGACGCGCTACGCATGACCGCCGCGGATCCCATCGACTACCTGATCAAGCCGCGCTTCGTCGCCAGCACCATCATGACCATCATGTGCGTGGTGATCGCCGGCGGCGTCTCGATCCTCACCGGGATCTGGACGGGCAAGATGTTCTTCGGCATCTCACCGGAGACCTTCATCAACTGGAGCCTGGTCGACTGGGGTGACGTGATCGTCGGCGTCACGAAGTGCTTCGCCTACGGCGCGGCTATCCCCATCGTGAGCGGCTACTGCGGCCTCTCCACCTTCGGCGGCTCCGAGGGCGTGGGCTGGGCGACGACCCGCGCGGTGGTGAACTCCTCCCTCGCGGTCATCATCCTCAACTTCTTCATCAGCGGCGCCGGCTACCTGCTCTTCGGCTAGGCCACGCTCGAGTCCCCGCAGGGCGGCTCCGCCCGATCTGAGTCGGGCGCAGTGCAGCTCGAGGTTTTTGGGGGGAGAGGCACACCAGGTGCCTCCCAAGTCAACCCAAAGGCGGCGCAGAATCCCGGCTCAGTCGCTCTTCCGCCTCGCTGCGGTCGACGCTGGCGTCCGATTTCTCGCGCTGGTCCCACACCTCGCCGATGCGATCCAGCACCCGTGGCGCGCTCATGAAGCCGGCAAAATGTCCGAGACCTTCCAGCACCTCCAGAGACGTATCGGGAATCGTTTCCGCAAGGTACTCAGAGTGGCTCAGCGGAACGATGGTGTCCGCGTCGCCGTGATAGAAATGGATCGGGACCTGGATGTTCGCTGGATCGAAGGGCCACGGACGGCTGAACAAGGACAGATCATAGATCGGCGCCCGGATCCCCTTCTCCGTCGCTGCCACGATATCGCGACAAAACATCGCCTTCATCTCGGGGCGCTCGAACACTGGGCGATCTTCCTGGGGGCCATACTTCACGTACAAATCGAAGCATGGACTCACCAAGGGCCGGAGTGGCTGCACGACGACGCTGAGCAGCGTGCCTAGCGGCGCGCGGTGGCGATCCACGGCGTTGAGCAGGCCGAGCAAGGTGCGGTTATAGCTCGGCGCGCCGCTCGACTCATGACAGGGCCCGACACCCCCGAGGCTCACACCCACGACGACCCGCTCAGGCAACTCGTGGGCGCAAGCCAGCACATACGGTCCGCCGCCGGACAAGCCGACCACACCGAACTCGCGATGCCCCAGGGAATCGGCCAGCTCCGCGATGTCCTGGGCATAGCTCAAGAAACAGCGCTCGGGCTGGTGCGTCGACTCACCGATGCCCGGTCGCTCCACGCTGATGATCTCGATGCCCCGCGCCTCCGCAGCGCTCGGCGCATCGAGCGGCAGCTGATGCCGACCACCCGGCGTGCCATGAAACCAGAACACCGCTCGCCCCCCGGCGGCGCCGTAGCGACCAAAGCCCAACTCGGACCCGTGTGAGAGCCGCAGGCTGCCTTCCGCGAAAGGGCGCGGCGTCTCGACACGGGTACGACGCTCCGACCAGCGAGGCATGCGGATGCGCCGCCGGATGTGATGAAAGCGACTGCGTGGACTCATGCAGACTCTAGTTTGAACACCCGCAGCGCATTTTCACGGAGAAACTTCGGCCATACCTCCGGTTTGAAAGGCACCCGGTCGAGTTCATCGAAGATCCGCTCGAGGCTCAAACCCATGGGGAAATAGCCAGCGTACATCACCTTGTTCGCCCCCCGGGTGTTGGCGTAGTCGATGATCGCCTTGGGGTAGTGCTTCGGGGCGAAGGCGCTCGTCGAGTAGTACAGGTTCGGATACTTGAGCATCAGCTTCACCGCGAGGTCCACCCACGGCTCGGCGCCGTGGCGCATCACGAACTTCAGCTCTGGGAAGAACCAGCACACCTCGTCGATCAGCTCGACGTGTTGCGGAGCCATCGGGAGCCTCGGCCCAGGTACGCCCACGCAGCAGCAAAACGGCAGATCCAGCTCCACGCACTTGGCGTAGATGGGGTACCAGCGCTTGTCGTTGATCGGCACCTGAGGGCACAAACCCGACGGAAACGCCGTCACCGCGACGATGCCGTGCTCCTGGTGCATGCGGACGATCTTGCGCACCTCGTCCATCCCGTTGTTGGGGTTCGCGTGATAGCTCGCGAGGATCCGCTCAGGAAAGCGCCGCTTCGCCTCCTTGACGATGCTGTTCTCGTCGTCGATGCCCATCAACGCGCGCTCGATGTTGAACTGGTCGAGCTTCTTGATGGTGTAGTCGATGTAGTCTTCCTGGGGCCCGACGTCCGGGATGTTCTTGAACATGTACTGCGCGGGCATCTTGAACACCTGCTGGCTCTCGCGGTCGAGCAGCAGCGGCTTCATGAACTCGTACCAGCCGCTGTTGTCCTCTCCCGGGATGTTCAGCATCAGGTCAATGACCCGGACGTCTTTGGGCATACTCATCGATAGGTCTCCAGCTCGCTCAGCTCATCGCTCCGCCGTCCACCAGCAGCTCCGCGCCGTGGATGAACGCCGCGTCCTTGGAACATAGGAACGCGATCGTACCAGCCACGCACTCGGGAGTTCCGTACGGAATATGTGGAATCGCACCCTTGAGCAGCTCGAAGTCGCCACCTTCAGGCAGGCGGAACTGCGAGTGCATGTTGGTGGCAATGGCTCCGGGAATGATCGCGTTGACGCGGACGCCCCGCTTGATGAACTCGATGCTGAGGCTCTTGGTCAGTGAGAGCACACCACCCTTGGAGGCCGCGTAGGCCGCCATCCAGGGATGGCTGCCTAGCGCCGCGGTGCTCGAGGTGTTGACGATGCTGCCCTTCGTCTCGAGCAAGAACGGCAAGGCTGCCTGACACATCAAGAAGGTGCCGGTCAGGTTGATGCCGATGACCTTGGCCCAGTTTTCGAAGGATAGCTCGAGGGTCGGATCGCTGCGCAGGATCCCTGCAACGTTCGCCAGGTGATTGAGCTTGCCGAAGCGCTCGCGCGCAGCGGCGGTCGTGCTCTTCACGGACTCCGGGTTGCTCACGTCGCAGTTGAACGCCACAGCTACGCCTTTGGCCGCTTCGATCTGGCTCACTGTCTCGGCGAGGCCTTTGTCGTTCACGTCGAAGCACGCAACGCTTGCGCCTTCGGCAGCGAAGCGCAGCGCCGTCGCGCGACCAATGCCGCCAGCGGCTCCCGTGACCCACGCTACGTGCCCTTCGAACCGCTTGTGAGGTGCTTCGCTCATTGACTCTAGCCCTTCCGCAAATCGCGTCTTCGGAGCACTCGCGCTGCACCTGCCGTGCGGCTCTTCGCATACCGGTAGAAGGCCTTGCGAGTGCGAATAGAACGTGTTCTATTTTCTCGGGCGGCGGGAGTCAAACGGGATCGTCGCTCAAGTTTCGGAACGATTCGAGAAAGGCATACGCGACAGATGGCGCTGCTCAGCTTCAATGGGTATCCGACGGGGTGGTTCGTCGTGGCTTGGGCCGAGGATCTCGGGCCCGGTGACGTGAAGCCGATGCGCTACTTCGGTCGCGATCTGGTGGCTTACCGGGGCCTCGACGACGGCCTGGTCCACATTCATGACGCGTTCTGTCCGCACCTCGGCGCCCACCTCGCCTACGGCGGTAAAGTCGAAGGCAACGACATCCGTTGCCCGTTCCACGCCTGGAAATTCGGCGCTGATGGCAACTGCAACGAGGTGCCCTACGCGAAGCGAATTCCGCCCAAGGCCTGCGTACGCACCTTCCCCATCCTCGAGACCAACGGGCTCATTTACCTGTGGCACGACAGCAAGCGCCGCGAGCCATTCTTCGAGGTACCAAAGCTCGAAGGCTGGGGCGATCCGGAGTGGACCGGCTGGACCAAGAACATCCTGACCATCAAGACCCATCCCAAGGAGATCGTCGAGAACGTCGCCGACAAGGGCCACTTCCCCCGGGTCCACGGCACCCATGTCGACACCTTCGACAATGAGTTCAACGGACACCTTGCGATCCAACGCACCAGCGGCATCGCGTATCCGCGGGGCGGTGGCAAAGACAAGTTCAGCCTGGAAGCGACCTACTACGGCCCCGGATTTCAGGTCACCGACATGCAGGGCTACCTGCACAGTCGCCTGGTGAATGCCCATACGCCCATCGACCAGCACAGCCTCCACCTGCGCTTCGGGGTGATGCTCAAGAAGATCGGCGACGACGCGAAGATGGAGCAGTTCGCCCAGGGCTACATCAATAACCTTCAGGTCGGTTTCCAGGAGGATATAGCGATCTGGGAGAACAAGCTCTACCGGGACCGCCCCATGCTGTGCGACGGGGACGGCGCCATCGGCGCCCTGCGCAAGTGGTACGCACAGTTCTACGACCAGGAGGCGCCCGCGAGCCTGCCGGTCGCTCCCTGAGCGGTAGCGGGTAGCGGCACCAGGTAGCGGCAGCAGGTAGCGGCAGCGGGTAGCGGTAGCGGCAGCGGG
>JAWKRD010000056.1:0-37758 GCA_041389805.1 Polyangiaceae bacterium
ATCCGCCGAGTCGCGCGCGGACTCTATGATAGTCAGGAGCTATGACACCATGTCAGACGACGAAACCAGACTCGCGGAGCTGAAGCTCCTCGCACCCATCTCCTATCAGCTGGAGGTGCCTGCCAAGCATCCCAGCTGGCAACGCCTGGTGGAGGCGTACAGCACGCCAGCGCGCGCCTATCACAACCTGGGGCACGTGGTCGCTGTGGCGCGCGCCTTCTCTCGCATCAAGAGTCAGCTGCAACGGCAAGCGGAAGTCTACGCGGCGGTGCTGTTTCACGACGCGGTTTACGAGCTTGGCGCAGAGCATGACGAGAGCAACGAGGTCAAGAGCGCGCACCTGTGCCACGAAGTGCTGTCCGGTGGGCTCTCGCCCCAAGGTGTGGACCACGCTTGCGACTTGATCCGCGCGACTCAGTATCACCTGAAGCTGCGCGGCACCGCGACCGGTGATCTCGCGTACTTTCTCGACTGCGACTTGTCCGTCCTGGGGGCGGGCGAAGAGGACTACCAACGCTACGTAGCTGGTATCCGCGAGGAATATAGCTACTTGCCGCCGGGCGCGTTCGATGTGGGGCGCATGGCGTGGCTGCGCGGCATGCTGGGGAAGGGACGCGATGGCGAGCCCCGTGCTGGGGCCACCGATGTCGAGCCTCGGATCTTCTCCACTGACGCGTTCGAGAACGGGTTGGGCGATCGCGCACGTGCCAATCTGCGACACGAGCTGGCTGGTTACGAACGCGCCGCGGGTGGACCGATGTAGCGTCGATCAGTGTGCGTTTCCGCGGTCTGTATGTTGCTGAGACGCCGCAGCTCTGAGGCTATAGCTCCAGGAGCATCCAGCTGTTGCACCCGAAGTGACCCGTGTCTCCGAGCGGCTTGTCGAGGGGTTGGAAGCCAAGGGAGCGGTAAAGTGCGCGAGCCCGCGTCATGTGCTCCAGGGTCTCCAGGTAGCAATGCGTGAAGCCAGCTGCCTTGGCTTGTTCCAGGATGCGGACTAGCAGCCGCTTACCCACGCCGTGGCCACGTGCTTCCGCAAGGAAGTACATCTTGCGCAGCTCGCACGTCTTGCCCTCCCCCCCAGCCAAAGGTGCGAAGCCGCCACCGCCCACTACACGCCCTTCGCGAGTGACCACGTAGTACGCGGCGCGTTTTCCGCGGTACGCCTGGGACATGTGATCCACCTCCGGGTCGTTGATTGCGTAGCCGGGACCTTCGGCGCCGTACTCAGGCATGACACGGCGAATGATGCCTGCGATGTCGGGATCGTCTTCCGGACGCAAGGGGCGGATGTCGAACTCACGGCGCAGGCGGGCGCGTTGCAACGCTCTCGCGTAGTTCGTCATGCCCTCCACGATGCTCTGACGGGTCTCTTCCCCGAGGTCGTCCAGGGCGCTCTTCACCTGACCGTCCGCGAAGTCGTGGATGCGCTTCAGCTTCTGCTTGCCCTTGGCGCTGAGCACCCACGGACGCTTGCGACGATCGGCGCGCGTGTCGCGTTCGCTGATCAGCTCCGCGCGCTGCAACGACGAGAGCACCCGGGAGATCCCCGACTTGTCGAGCTGGAGGCTTTCACACAGCTCGCTGGCGGTGCGCACTCCGTGGCGCCCCAGCTCGATCAGCACGTGGCACTGTGCAGGTGTCACCCCAAGATCCGAGAGCTTGCTGTCCAGCATCCCCAACTCCCGAAATACCGTGCGGGATGCTTCGCGCAGCTGGGCTACTTGTGGCCCTTGAGCGTTGGGTTCAGCGTGAGCCACTTCGCCACGACCATCCGCCTTCGGACTCATATAGTTGACTCAGTCAACTACTTGCCTGAGGATGTCAAGAAAATGGTCGCGGGGCTCGGGGTGTATCGGCCAGTTGACCTGGGCGGAGTCCCGCCTGAAGCTCTGCGGGTGGGGGACGCACGCATTGGGCCTGAGATAGCGGCCAAGGGCAGCATCGTGCTCCCGATGATCAAGGTGCTGCGGCAGAATCGCGAGCGCGCTCTCGAAGTGCTGCCGGCTGAGCTCCATCACTACCTGGACGAGCGCATCATCGTCACCCACTGGTATCCAGGCGGCGAGCACCATCGACTCACCCAGGCCTTGGGAGAGCTGGTCGACGGGAACTGGGAAATGCTCGGTCGTGGACTTGCCCTCGCCGAACTCACTGGCGCTTACCGTCACGTGCTCAAACCACGCGAGCCGGTCCGCACGTTGCGCGCGCTGCCTGGCCTGTGGAAGCTCAACCACAACACTGGTGAGCTCGACGTACAGTGGAAGGCTCCAATCGTGACGGTCACCATCTCGGGCTGGGGTCTCGCGTTGCAAGAGCACGTCTCGATCATGCGTGCTTACATGCTGCAACTGCTGGAGCTGTGCGAAGCGGTGAACCCATCCGTGCGGGTGACCCGTCACGAGCCGCCGCCGAACTCGCTGGTGATCGTCGAGTCGGAGTTCGAGGAACCTGGGCCAGCTAGCTAGGCGGTGGCGGTTTGGCGCGTCGTCGTCGCCGTATCAGAGCCCTTATTTCCGCAGAGAAGCGAATCAGGCCTTCGACTACGAGCGTCACGGCGCTCCCGAGCACTATCCAGCCCGCCCACAGGATGCGTGGCTTGGCGAACAGCTCGAACGTCGCGGCAAAGAGCACAATGAAGCCCACGGCGAGGTTGGCCAGGAGCCCCAGGCTCGCCGGGAACAACCTCCAGGCGGGATCGATGCGTACGCTCCGCCAGAGCAGAAACAGCGTGAGCGCGCTGAGCACCAGCAGAAGCCAAATGGGTGGTCCGGCCAAGAGCTCCCAGCCGCTCTTCACGTGTACGGTGCCCGGCCCACCGTTACAGCCGGTCACTTCCACGCGCTTCCAATCGAGTGGCAGCAGCGCCGCGACTATCGCCAAGCAAACGGGCCGGATCCAGAGATTGCGCGGTGGTCGGTCTGCGATCTCGTCGCCCTCGGAATGCACCTCGCTAATGTAACCCGACAACCTGCCAAGTTCCGTCGACCAGTTGAATGTCGACGTCTTCAGCTGCTGGGCGTTCGGGTAGGCCCGGCATGGTCAAGATCGGGCCGCAGCGGGCGACGATGAAGCCGGCTCCGTTCGAGACATCGAGGCCCGTTACGTGCAGCACGTGATTTCTTGGCCGCCCGATGAGTGCCTGGTCGTCGCTGATGGAGAGGTGCGTCTTGGCAAGGCACACGGGAAGCTCTCCGAGGCCCCAGCGGCGCAGGCGCTCCAGGTCGGCTTGGGCCTGAGGACTTAGGTCGACGGACTTGGCCCCTAATATCCGTGTGGCTATGTGCTCGAGCTTCGTCTCGAGCGGGTCTTGGATTTGGTAAACGTGGCGCACATCAGGTGGGGGGGCAGCGAGCTGCTCCTGCACCCGTTTGGCCAGCTCTTCCCCGCCGGCGCCTCCGGCGGAGAACACTTGAGCCTCCGCACACGGGATCCCGAGTTCAACCAAGCGCCTGCGGACTGCTTCGAGTTCGCCCTCAGTGTCATCGGGGAAGCGGTTGAGCGCGACCACCGGCCTTTCGATGCCCAAGGAACGGAGCGCGTCGAGATGTGCCTCCAGGTTCTGAATCCCTGCGGTGACTGAAGCGACGTCGGGCCCTCTGGAAAAATCGGCGCCACCGTGGTGGCGGAGCGCCCGAATCGTCGCCACGCAGACGACGACGTGGGGCTTGAAGCCTTGAGTGCGCCCCACCAGGTCGATGAACTTGAAACCTCCCAGGTCGAAGGCGAAGCCGCCTTCGGTCACCACCACGTCGGCGAGGCTCTGTGCGAGGCGAGTCTGAATAGACGAGCTGGTGCCTTGCGCGATGTTTGCGAATGGCCCCCCGTGAAGCATCACGGGATTGCCTTCCAGGGTGGTCACTAGGTTTGGGGCGAGCGCGTCCAAGAGAACGGCTGCCATCGCCCCATGTACATTGAGCTGCTCGGCGAATACCGGTTCCCCACGGATATTTTCGCCGACCACGATTCGACCAAGCCGCTTTCGCGCGTCGGCCGGGTCCTTCGCCATGCACAGGATGGCCATGACTTCGCTGGCCGCGGTGATGACGAAGCGATCCTCGCGCTGTGGTCCCCGTCGGGTCGCGAGCCCTACTTGGAGCTTGCGCAGCGCTCGGTCGTTCATGTCGAGGGTGCGCGGCCAGTGGATCTTGGCTGGGTCCAGCTCGAGCGCGTTGCCAGCAAAGACATGGTTGTCGATCACGGCCGAGAGCAGGTTGTGTGCCGCGCTGATGGCGTGAATGTCGCCAGTGAAGTGCAGGTTGATGCGCTCGGATGGGACAACGCGCGCGCGGCCGCCGCCGACCGCGCCTCCTTTGCGACCGAACAGGGGGCCCATTGAGGGCTCGCGTAGCGCACCCAAGGCATGGGTGCCGGCTTTGCACAGGGCGTCCACCAGCCCCACGGCGACGGTAGTCTTACCCTCGCCCGCGGGCGTCGGCGTCAGCGCGGTAACCAGCACCAGCTTGCCTTGCCGCGGGGTAACATTGGCAAGCCGCGCCGGGTCCAGCTTCGCGACGTCGCTGCCAAACCGCCGGACCGCTTCCGGCGGCACACCAAGGCGTGAGAGCGCGCCATCCAGAGGCGCGCCGGGAGAATCAGGCATGTGGGTCGTACTACTCGCCAAGTTCCTCGAGCAGCTGCGCCCAGCTCTCCCCGGAGTCGATCATCAGCTCTTTCGCGATCTCCTCGAGTGCCGCCCGCTCGTCCTGGTTCACGGCTTCGGGCTGGTCCAACGCGCCCGCCGTCGTGCGGGCGATCGCTTCGGCATAGGCGAGCAACTGTGGCAGCTCACTGAAGTCGACTTCCATGTCGTCTTCCGCGGTCGAAAGCAGGTGCAAGTCGTGGAGGCCCTCCTTGAAGTACTCCTTCGACGGGCGATTCTTCAGCCAGCCGTCGAGCACGTGTGCCCCCGCGGCGCTGAGTTCGAAGTGGCGTGCGGCGAGCGAGTGGATGCGCTCCAGCTGCACGTCCTCCATCTTCCCGTCGGCCCACGCGACGTAGACCAGGGGGAGGAGCTTGATCACCCGGTAGTCATCGGGGTCGATGCCGAGATGCTTGAGGGACGTCTTGAGTCGATCGCGCTGCATGATGAGGCCCTCCGGTGCATCCGTTGTGCCACTGCAACGAATGCGCTCTTCAGGGTATTCCTCGCACCCGGCGCTGTGAAGGCTGCGCAGGGCGTGCGGCGACGGCGGCCGTGGTCGCAATCTTTGCTTGCGCTCACAACCGAAGAAATGGTGCTCAAAGGTGCGCGCTGCGTGCTCGCTTGAACGCTCGTTTGGCGACGTCGAGTCGGGTATTCGCTACACTCTCGAGTGTGAAAGCCTTGAAGTTTGGGGTGCTGGCGGCGCTTTGTTTGCCCAGTTTTCTACTTGGCGCGTGCGGATCGGATAGCGGTAGCACCGTCGGCGGCGGCAACGGCGTGTTTGGGGGCAGCGGTGGAATGGCTGGCTCCAGCTCGGGTGGGACCGCGGGGGGGGTCAACGGCGGCAGCGGTGGATTCCTCGATGGTGGAAGCGATGTCATCACCGCGCTGACCATCGATCCCCCATCCGCAACGCTCACCTCGACCAACGGGTCGCAGCCCACGCAGACCTTTCGCATCGTCGCGACGCTTCAAGGGGGTGGAACGAAGGACATCACCGACGCCGATCTCTCCCTCTCCCCCCTCTCCCTCGGCGTGATCGATCCAGCGAATGGCGTGTTCACGGCGAACGGCATCGTGGGTGGAGCTGCCGTGTTGACCGCAACCCTCGCGGACAATTCTTCGGTGAGTGCGACGGCGAACATCACGGTGACGCTCGAACGCACGCTCTACGCTGGCGGCGCACCGATGGACTCCGATACTCACTTCGGCACGCTGGTGCAGGATGCGTCCCGCGCCGCGGGTCTGGTCTACCCGCTCGATCAGGCGGTCATGCCCCAGAATGTTTACCCTGCGGATATTCAGTGGTTGAACGGGGCGCAGAACGACATCTTCAGGGTCAGGCTTTCGAAGCCGCACGCGACGGTGACCGCCTACGTGTTGCACACCGGCGGCGGATTCAACAACGACTACCTCGTCGACGTCGCTGCGTGGCGAAGCATTGCGCAGACAGACCCAGATGACCCTGCGGCCTTCACCATCGACCGCTGGGACTCTGCGGCGAACGAAGCGATTCAAGCAGAAGCGCCGGTCAATGTGACGTTCGCCAAGGGCGCGCTCACCGGCAGCGTGTACTACTGGGACATCCAGGAAACGCGCATCAAGCGTATCGATGACGGCACCGGCACCGCGGTGTCGTTCATGCCTACGCCACCGGCGAGCGCTGGAGGAGGCCAGAACTGCATCGGCTGCCACTCCGTCTCGAACAGCGGGCGGTACATGGCTGGGCGCTTGGGGCCGGGTAACAACATTGGCGGCGTCTTCGACCTCACCGCAGATCTCACGGGCAATCCTCCGCCTTCGCTTTGGCCCATCAACGATGGCTCGCTGAAGTGGTGGGACAGCTCCTGGAGCCCAGATGACACGCGGCTCGTGGTGAGCTTCCAAGCGGACTCGACACGGGACATCAAGATCTACGACCCCTTCAGCGGAACCGAGGTGAGTGTCACCGGCACGTTGCCGCACGGATTGCAACCCAGCTGGTCGCCTAGCGGGAGCAAGATCGCGTTCGTCTCCGAGCCGGACAACTGGGGTGGGCAGCTCACGTCCGGCAACATCTCCCTCCTCGACGTCACGGGGCCGGACACCTTCGGTGGCGTGACCCAGATCCACGTGGGCTCGTCGCTGTCAGGGCAACCGGAAGGAGGTGTAGCCGATAGCTATCCCACTTGGACACCGGACTCGGCGAGAGTCGTGTTTGCGCACGGAACCGGATCTCGTAGCGACTCGCCAGATGGCAAGGTGTCTGCGCTCTACATCATGAACGCTGACGGCAGCAACGTGCTCAGGCTCGACAAGGCGTGCGGGGCGAGTCTCGACAACTTCCAGCCCAACTTCTCGCCGTTTGATGAGGGAGGCTACTACTGGGTCGTGTTCCTCTCGCGGCGCGACTACGGCAACGCTACCGCCGGTACGCGTGGCACCCAGCGCCAGCAGTTGTGGGTTGCGGCGATCAAGAAGGACGGCACAACCGACCCGAGTCAGGTTCCGTACTGGCTGCCGGGTCAGGATCCGCAGCACAAGAACATCGCTGCCTTCTATGCCCCTCGGGCGTGTCGCGAAGACGGCGACACCTGCACGGTCAACGGAGAGTGCTGTGGTGGGGACTGTCGTCCGGATATGAGCGGTAACTTGGTCTGCGCGCCACCACCGCCGGAGAAGTGCCGCAAGCTGAACGAAACGTGTTCGACGTCTGCAGACTGCTGCGATGAGCGCGAGTGCGTGAACAACGTTTGTGTAGACCAGATCCCCAAGTAGCTCGCTCCGCGCCCGCGGCGTGACGCGAACAAATTCGGCCATCGAGCGTTGCCGAAACGACGCGTGTCGGACGAGGGTTCGAGGCTTTCAGCGGTTGGGCCGGGTTGCCCTGTGGCAAAACGCGAACCTAGGTCAAGGCCTCTTGGGGCGTCTCAATGGAAGGCGCCCTCGCGGCGGCTCGTATCTAGGGACATCCCACCAAGCGCAAGCTAGAGTTCTCCTTGCTCGCGCAGCGCTTCGCGCTACCCCCGGGATCGCCCGATCTCGGGCGAAAAGTGAAAGAAACTCGTGTCGCGATTGGCCAACTCAACGCTTTCAGCCTATGAGCGCCAGGTAGGAAGTAAGACTTCCTACTTACGCAGAGTCTCCCCCATGCGAACTTCGTCCGTCTTACTGCTCTCGTGTCTCCTTTGCACCACGCCGGTCGTGGCTAGCGCCGCACCGTCCCAGGATGTCGTCGCGGCGATGTCTCTCTATAAGGAAGGCAGAGCGCTCGCCCAGCAAGAGAAGTGGGCCGAGGCGCTCGAGAAGTTTCAGGCGAGCCAGCGCCTCAACCCGACGCTCAAGGCTCACTACGAAATCGCAAACTGCTTCGAGCAACTGGGGCGCACCGCAAGTGCCTGGTCCCACTTCCTGTTGCTCGCGGACGAAAGCTGGGTTGCAGGGCAGAAGGAACGCGCGAGGTACTCGAAGAAGCAGGCTGAGCGTCTGGAACCGAAGCTCGTTCGCCTCACGATTCGAGTCAAAACGCAGGCCCCAGAGCTGAAGGTGATGCGCGGGGACGCGCTGGTGTCCGCGGCTGAGTTCGGGACGGCTGTTCCGGTTGACCCGGGTCGAATCAAGGTGACCGCGAGCGCGCCTGGCTACCGAGAATTCTCTGCAGAAATTAATGTCGGCGGTGACACCCCCAAGGCCGAGGTCGTCATCCCGGAGCTCGAAGCGCTCCCAGCGGGCCCGCAGCCAGCGCCACCCGTTGCTCCGAAGGACGCTGGCGCGGAACCTGAAGGCGAAGTGACCTCTGCGCCGGCAGCTCCCCATGACCAGGGTAGCTCGTGGGGGACCCAGCGCGTGATTGGCGCGGGAGTGTTCGGAGTCGGCGTGGTGTCAGCGCTGGTTGGCGGCTACTTCGGGCTCCGAGCGATTCAGCTCAATCAGGACGCGAAGGACGCGACGGATCAGTCGCGGCGCGACGAACTGAATGACGATCGCTTCGCCAAGGGCGACCTCTCAACCGGGTTCTTCATCGCGGCGGGTGTGCTCGCTGTCGGCGGTGGCGTGCTGTATCTCACTGCGCCGGATGCGGCGCAGCAGGCTGCGGTTGAGGTCTCTCCGTACCAGGCTCGGTTACTCTGGGGGGCGCGCTGGTGAGCGATTGGCTCGAGAAGGGGCTGGTCATCGACGGCCGCTATCGACTCGAGCGTCGCCTTGGAGCAGGCGCGATGGGGGAGGTGTGGGTTGCGGAGCACCAGCTCCTGCGCTCACCGTGCGCCGTGAAGGTGATCCGTGCGGATCATACCAGCGCAGACGCGGAGGCGCGGTTCCTGCGTGAGGCTCAAGCGGCGGCTCGGATTCCGAGCACCCATGTGGTCAAGGTCTTCGACTTTGGGATCTTTGAGGGCAACCCGTACCTCGCCATGGAGCTGCTGCAAGGCGAGGCACTGGATGAGCGGCTGGCACGGGTGAAGCGCCTCAGCCTGGCGGAGACAGCACGCATCTATCGCCAGGTCTGCCGGGGGATCGAGCAAGCGCACGCCGCGGGTATCGTGCACCGCGACCTCAAGCCGGCGAACCTCTTCTTGACCAAAGATGGTGACTCCGAGGTGGTGAAGATCCTCGATTTCGGCATCGCGAAGACGCTCGGTTTGGACTGGAGCGACGACGAATCCACTGCCGCTGGGCAACTCCTGGGCACCCCCTACTGCCTCAGCCCCGAGCAGGCGATGGGAGACACCATCGACTACCGCGCGGACCTTTGGTCCCTCGGCGTGATCATGTTTCAATCCTTTACCGGGCGGAAACCATTCCGGGGAACCAACCTCACAGAGCTGTTGGTCGCGATCTGTACGGCAGCTCCCCCCAAACCGAGTGAGTTCATCGAGTGCCCAGCGGAGCTCGATCAGTGGTTCGAGCGCGCTCTGCAGCGAAATCCCGCTGAGCGCTTTCAATCGGCGAGCGAACTGTACCAAGCTTTCGCTGCAGCAATCGGCGTCGAGACGACTGGGTCAGTGGATGAGTCGATTCCCCCGCCGGCGATCGCGGTTGCAGAGCAGCCTGCTCCTCCGCGCGCTCCCTACGAGTCCACCCAGCACACCGCCGCTTTGAACGTGAGCGTCCCGCGGCGCTCCCGTTGGGGCGGCTTGGCTGCAGCCGGGCTAGCTGGACTGGTGCTGCTCGGCGTACTGGGGTGGCGACTGGCAACGGGCAGAGCCGGCGAAGTGCCTGATGCGGGCGCGGAGCCGCCAGTGGCGTCCGAGGCGCTGCAACCCAGAGTCATCGGGAGCGCGCCTGGAGGGACGGAAGCTCCCATGGACGTTGCAGCCGGCCCCGAAGCGAACGTTGCACCCCCAGCTAGCGCTGAAGAACCTGCAGCGAACGCAGAACCTGCAGCCAGCGCCTTACCCTCAGCGCGCCCGAAACCCACAGCGACGGCCAAGCCGCCAAAGCCGCCTCCAACGAACATGGGTCTGGCACCTCCCGCTCCCACAACGACAGGGAAGCGTCAGAAGCAGACTCCGTTCGACGACAACCCATTCCGTTGAGACAACCTATTCAACGCGCTGGGCGTTGCTGGCAGACTCCGCCTCGCCAGGGAGGTGGCTCATGGGAACACGGCTTGGGGTACTGGGTGCGATTCTTGCGCTGACATTCACGAGTGGGAGCGCTGCCGCTCAGTCTGCCGACGCTTCTGGTACAGCGCCGGCTGCGGTGCCCACCGCGGCTCCGCCCGACGGGCACGTGGTGGCCGATGACAGGATCGTCGAGGGCTCTGCGGGGCTGAAGCTCTTGCTCGGCGGCAGCTTGTGGAGCACCCCAGACAATATTCCGGGCGGATACGAAGGGATCGGCTTTGCTGGTTCGGCCGGTGGCTTTGCCTATGGCGGGGCGGTGTACGCCGAGGGCCGCTTCTTCAAGTACCTCGGACTCGAGCTCGATGTGGGCTACGACGACACCACGCTAAAGCGTAAGGTGACGTTCAGGGGCGTGGTGGCGGGCCAGGCGGTGTCGGCGGACGTCCACGAGAGCGTGGAAACCTCCAGCATGTTTTTCGGACTGCTCATCAAGGGCGTGGTGCCCGCACCTTTTGGTCGTGCGTGGTTCGGTCTGGGACCGCAGTTCAAGAGTGCGGGCAGCGCGGACGGCAAGCTGGACGGTGCGTCATTCGCCGACGGATTAATCAAGGCCAAGGCGGAGAGCTCCACGCTGCTCAACCTCGGCCTCGGTATGGTGATCCACGCGGGCGATTTGATTGAGATCCCCATCGAGTTGCGCGCCGCCAAGAACCTCAGCCAAGAAGCGGACTGGGACAAGCGCGTGAAGCTGAACACCTCGGGGAATACGCTCACGAGCTATGAAGTGACTGCGCAGAGTTCTTGGGATTTCCGCCTGGGTTTGGGCGTTGGCGCGCGCTTCTGAGCGCCTCGTGAGGAGTGGTTCGTTGAAACGCCTTTGCTTAGCTGGTTCTCTCGTCGCTTGGTTCGCGTATCTCAGTGTTCCCGCACTGGCGCAGCAGGCACCTCCGCCGCAGCCGTACCCGGGTCAGCAGCCGTATCCGGCGCCGCAGCCCTATCCTGGTCAGCAGCCGCAGCCTTATCCTGGTCAGCAGCCGCAGCCTTATCCTGGTCAGCAGCCGTACCCGAGTCAGCCGCCCTATCCCGGTCAGTATCCGCAGCAGCCCTACGGCGCCCAGCCCCAGGCGTACGGCCAACAGCAACCTCCGCCTGTCGCGCCAGCGCCCACGGAGCCCGAGGAGGAGCGCCAGTTTGAAGGCTCCATCGGCCTGAAGGTGCTGCTTGGTGGGAGCGTCTGGTCGGCGCCGGACAACGTGCCCGACGGCTACGAAGGTCTTGGCTTCTCGGGGGTTGGGGGCGGTTTTGCGTACGGTGGTGCCTTGTATGCAGAGGGCCGTATCGCTACCTACCTAGGGCTCGAATTTGACCTCGGCTACGACGACACCACGCTGCGCCGTCAGGTGACCTTCGACAAGGTCGTGGACGGTGACGAGAGCTTTGAATCCTCGGGGATCTACTTCGGCTTCTTGATCAAAGGCGTCGTGCCGACTCAGTTCGGGCGGTTCTGGGGGGGGTTAGGCCCCAAGTTCGTCAACCCGAGCACAAACGAAGCCAAGCTCGATAGCAAGGACATCCCGGTCGACGCCGGCGCTGTTCAAGCGAAGGGCACGAACTCCACGTTGCTCGACATGGGCTTCGGCATCGTGATTCATGCGACCGACTCTATCGAAGTGCCAATCGAGCTGCGCGCAGCCAAGAACCTGACCCAGGAAGCAAACTGGGAGGATCGCGTCAACGTGAAGGAGCGCGACGCATCGGGGCAGGTGACCAGCTACGAGGTCACTGCGCAGAGCTCGTGGGACTTCCGCCTCGGCTTTGGCCTCGGCGTGCGGTTCTAGCCCTCACGTCATGACAGGGCACGATCCAGCAACTCTTGCTGGATCAGGTGCAAGCCCAGGATGTGGTTCAGCAGGATGTCGTTGCGCACGGCCTTGGCGTGATCCTGTTCGCGCTTTGAATCCTCGAGGAACTGCGTCAGGCGGTCGACGTCGAACAACCCCAGGGCCCGCACGTGGTCTGGCGTCAGGCGTTCGCTGAGCATTTCATCGATTGCCTGGCGCTTCTTGCGGTCCGTGTGAGCTGGAGGCGCCATGAAGGCGAACTTCTCTCGTTCGTAGAGCACCTGAGGCAGCACACCGCGCATGGCTTCACGCAGCACCCACTTCTCGACGCCTTGTTCACTGATTCTCAGGCGTGGCGGCAGGGTGCGTGCGAACTCCGCGACGTGTTGATCCAAGAACGCTGGGCGCGACTCCATGGAGTTTGCCATGTCGACGCGGTCGCCTCCCCAGGTGAGGATCTGCCCTTCGAGCATGGTCTTGATCCAGGTGTATTGGACCTTGTCGAGGGGGTGACGCCCCTTCAGCTTGTGGGGGTCGATTTTGTCTGCGATCGCTTGCACCGGATCGTAGTCCTTGAGTTCCTCGAGCACGTCGGCCGCGAGCAGTGGCCTGGCTTGAGCCAGCGTCAGAAGCCAGCTCTGGAGCCACGACGGCGTGAAGCCAACCAGCTCATCGAACGCTGGATGTGACGCATCTGCTTCGGTGAGCACCGAGCCCTTGAACACCGCGTTGCGCTCCGCCATGGCGGACTCGGCTGCCTTGCCTTGGTGTGCGAACTCAGGCGCGTGACGAAACATGTCGCGCTTGAAGAACACATAGCCGCCGAACAGCTCGTCGCTGCCCTCTCCCGTCACCACGACCTTGTAGCCACACTCGCGGACGCGCTTGCTCATGTGCCACTTGGCGACGCCCAGGGTGTTGTAGAAGGTGCGCTCGGAGTGCCAGACCGTGCGGATGAAGCTGTCGCCGTAGAGTTCGTCCGCGCCGAGCTCGAGGATCTCTTGGTCCGCACCAGTGCTCATCGCCATCTCGGTGGCGATGGCAGCTTCGTCGTAGGCCTTGTTGTCAAAGCTGATGGTGAAGGCCTTCACCGGCGACTGCTGCAATGCGGTTGCCAAACCCAGCATGGAACAGCTGTCGATACCACCGCTCAGGTAACATCCGACGGGCACGTCGGCTTCGAGGCGTGCACTGACCGCATCGACCAGGCGGTCTTGTACCCCGCGGATATAAGGCCGCGGATCCGGATCGGGATCGTGATCCTTGGCATCCGGGAAGTCCATGTCCCAGTACCGGTGCACGCGCCCGACCAGGCGACCTGCCTGCTCTTGCACGATCAACATGCAGCCAGGCTCGAGCGCATGGATGCCCTCGAATGAGGTCGTGCCCGGGACCATTACCTGCATCATCTGGTTGAGCGCCGCGCGCTTGTCCAACTTGCGTGGGACTTCTGGGTGCGCGAGCAGCGCCTTGCACTCCGAGCCATAGACCAAGAGGTCGTTCTTCAGGTGGTAGTAGAGCGGCTTGATGCCGAACCGATCGCGCACGAGCACAAGGCGCTTCTCTCTTTCGTCGAAGAGCGCGATGGCGAACTCTCCGCGCAGGCGCTCGACGAAGTCCAGGCCGTGGCGCATGTAGTGGAACAACGCTGTCTCGCTGTCGCTCTTGGTGGAGAAACGTTGCCCTTCGCAAACATATTCTGCGCGGATTTTCTTGTAGTCGTAGAGTTCGCCGTTGGAGGTGAGCACGAGGCCCTGGTTGCGGGCGTATAGAGGCTGCTGACCGGTTCGCAGGTCGATGATGGTTAGCCGGGTGTGTCCCATGGCAAGGCCGCGCTCGCGGTCGACGTGACTGCCGCTGCCATCTGGGCCGCGATGATGCAGCCGAGCCATCATTCGTCCGAGCAAGGCGTCTGCGTTGCCGGGTAGCTTTGCGGGTTGCCAGAACCCTACGATTCCACACATGGGTGGCCTCCTATGTCTTCGTGTTTGTTCGCGCCAGCTGGGCGCGAGATTGGATCCCGTCGAGCGGGCGATTGCTCACTGCGTGAGCAGACGAATGCCACCGGGGATCGCGGCGACGCGACCGAGGAGGCAGATCAAGATTGCTTGGCGAATGAACACCGCCCCCGCCGCTTGCGCGAAGTAGAGGTTGTGAGGCGTTCCATCGAGTGAGATATCGAGCTCCGAGCGTCGCGCCATCGGATGCAGGATGATCGCGTCGGGCTGGAGCTTGCTTTCCGCGTGGAGCCGGTAGCGGCTGTCCAAGGTCTTGTAGCTGTCTCCCAAGAGGGCGATGGAGTTCATGTAGATTACGTCGAGGGACTCGATTACGTCCTCGATGTCGTTCGTGACCTCGACCTTCAGGTCGCTTTCAGCGACCCAGGTGGCCAGCTCAGCACCCAGCGGATCCGCCATCTCGGAGACCACGGTTATTTTCGAAATCCCCGCGGCGAATGTCAGCGCCATGCGCATGAAGCTCTTCACGGCGCGCATGTTTCCTGGTGTGCCGACGATGCCGAGGTGAATGCGCTGCGCCTCGGGGACCTCCGGTGCCGCGAGCGCCGGGCGCCATTTGAGCAGCGAGTACCAGTCGACGAGGGCCTGCGTCGGGTGCTCTCCCGAGCCGTTGCCCGCGTTGATCAGCGGCAGCTGCAGATTGGTACGGATGCGACGCACTGCATCCGTTTCCGTGTGGCGCATGATGACGAGGTCACCGTAGGTGTTCATCATCTCCCCGATGTCTTCGAGGCTCTCCCCCTTCGCGGCGCCCGTGGTGCGCCCGTCGGGCACGCTGAGCACCTTGCCGTCGAGGCGCAGCACGGCGCTCTCGAACGAGAGCCGCGTGCGTGTGCTGGCTTCGAAGAACGCGGTGATCACGAGCTTGCCGTCGAGGGGGTGATGGCTCGCCACCTCTGAGAGCTCGAGCAACGCCGCGAAGCGGGCTAGCTCCACGATGGTCTCGCGATCGAACTGACCCGCATGGACCACCGACTGTCCGTTTAGCGTCTCGAGCAGATCGAAATCGATGCGCTTGGCGTTCGTGCTCAGGATGGCGCTCGGGTCGAGTCGCTGACCCTTGGAGTTGGAGTGAAAGGGTCCGGGCCCCGAGTGGATACCGTCAGCTAGCTCTACCACAGCTTCCCCTCCTTCAAATCGCGCGCAAGCAGCACCACGACGAGCACTGCGCCCATGGCCGTCAAGGCGACGCCGCCGTATACGAGGAACTCAAAAAATCCGAGGGGAAATATCATTCGGCACCTCCGGTGGGTTGAGGCTCGAGACCAGCCGTATCTGCTTCGTCGTCCTCTGGCGGACTGGGGTCCAGCGTCGCCCAGTCGAACTTATGGGGGGCAAACCAAGTGCTAAGCAGAACGCAGGTCATGGAGATGACCGTCCCAACCAGCGCCGCGACATACCAGGCCACGAGAAAGTAGGCGCACAACCCGCCGATGCTGCCGAGGAGCATGCCAAGAGCAGCTCCGCGCGGATTCGTCTTCTTGGAATAGAGGCCCATCGCAATGGGCCAGATGGTGCTCGCCACCAGTGCTCCGGCGAAGAAGAGCACCGTGGCCAGCGTCCCAACTCGCGGTAGACAAACGAGCCACGTCACCACGCCGAGCCCGACGATGACCCAGCTCGAGATCTTCTCGAGCTGCGCATCGCGCGCCTTGGGCATGAAGAACTGTTGGATCACGTCCTTCGTGATCAGGTCCGCGGTCGCAGCCAGGAGGCTGTCGATGCTGGAGGCGATCGAGGAGAACACGACGACGAACACCACGATGGCGCCAACGGAGCCGAGCAGCTTGCCTGCGACGACCGGGCCCACCATGTCCGGACGCACGATGTTCACGTCCAGCAGCGGAGCCGCGAGGGCGATGAATCCGGCCGCTATCGGGATCGGTAGCCACAAGAGTCCACCAAGCAGGTACGCCTTCTTGCCAACGCCCTCCCGCATCGCGAACGCGCGGCTCCACCACACGTTGCTGTGGAAAATCTCCCCCAGACCGAAGAGCAGGTTGTTGAACACAGCCATCACTGCCGCGGGGAACATGACGTGCATCAGCGCAGGGCGAGTCGCTTGGGTGTGAGCATGCACCTGTGAGAGGTCGACCTGGCTCAGGGTCGCGATTGCGACCACCACGACTCCGACCAAGATGATGAAGCTCTGGATGAAATCCGTGCCGATCACCGCATAGAGGCCGCCGAAGAGCGTGTACGCCACGCAGACTCCGAGCACGACGGTCATCCCAAACTCGTAGCGAATGCCGCTCAGCGCCTCGAGCAACGTGCCGCCGGCCATCGCCATGCTGATCATCCACGTGAGCGCGTAGAAGAGGCTGATGAGCAAGAACAGAAGGTACGCCGTACGGCCGTAGCGCAAGCGCACGAACTCGCCGCTCGTGTATCCCCGAGGCATCAACTGGCGAATGCGCTGAGCCATCGGCGCGAACAAGAACAGGCCAAAAGAAGCCGTGGAATACGCGAGCATGCCCCAGATGCCGAACTCGAGCGCGAACTGGGGCGCCAGCATCGTGGTGTTGGACGTCACCCAGGTCGCCACCGCGGTTGCGGTCCCGAGCGCTAGCCCGACGCTGCGTCCTGCGAGCATGTAGCCGTCGAGTCCAGACGCCTTCTTGCCCCAGTAGCGACCGAGTAGAATCCAAGCAACGCTGAAAAGCGCCAGCAGCAGCCAGCCCGTGTGTTCGGGCAGGATGGTCTCGTTGATCATGATCTCAGCTCGGTTCCGTTTTCGCTGTGCCGCGCAGCACGACGAACGCGGTTGCTAGGAAGACCAGCGCGCCGATGCCCATCAGACTCAACGCTCTGCTCTCCGGCCAGTGCGTGACGACCAACTCCTGAGGCTTTGACCAGGCGCTCCACGCGGTGTCGCCCTGGCGCGCTCTCACGCGGAAATAGTAGGAGCCATCCAGCAGACCCGAGACGTAGCGACCCTGGTCTGGGCCGGTGTAGAGCGTCTTTGGATCGCTGAAGCTCGCGTCAGCGGAGCGCTGGAGCTGATACGTGGGTTCCGGCCCTCCCGTGTGTTCAGCCTTCCAGTTGAGGGTGGCGCTGCCCGCTTGAGACTCGAGGCGAGCGTCTCCGAGTAGTTCGGCCTGCAGCGCTGACGCGTCGCTCGCGAGGGCCGAGGCCGGGCCGAGGTACGCGAACGCGAGGACCGAGAGCGTCAAGAGCAGCGCGGAGCGCGCAAAAAACGCTAGAAAAGCCCGCAAACGGCGGGAAACGGACGTACAGCGGGGGCGTCCGCTACTCGAAAGCAGCGCGGCTGGGACCGCGGCTCGAACACTCTGATTGGCGAGAATTGAACTGATTCGGCGGCTACTTCGAACAGAACTTACACAAAGGATCGGTCGCTCTCCCTTTCAAACTCCGATGCACCCTAACGGCTACCTCCGCTGATTGCCACCCGCACACCCATTCAGTTCAAGGAAACTTGAAGGCGGCGCTGCATCACCCCTGTGTCAGAGGCGCGCGAAGACTTAGATCGGAGTAATCTTTTGTGAGGATCCGGCCGCGCAGGGCGAGTGGCGGTAGCTCATCCCAAGCTGCAGGGCAGGCGAAAACGAGCGTGAATTGGCACTGAAAAGCTCCCCCGATCTGCTGTTCGCGGATCCGCTTCCGCGCTTCGATCTCGAGCGCTTGAGTCGCGTGGTTTCGTTCGTGTACGCGGCAGGAGACTCGGGCGGCGCGCTGGCTGAAGTGCTGCGGCGTGTGCGGCCCATCGATAGCAGCTTCGAACCCGCGTGCTTCGCTCGCGACGTGTTCCTGGCAGATCTTGCTTCGAGTCTGTTCGCAGTGACTCTCGGCAGCCACGAGTACGGCGTCTCGCTGGAGTACGCGCTGAACGTCGTAGCAACACCGCCACGCGAGCAGGAGGACGTCGCGTATCGCCGTGGGATCTTCGACGAGCTGATGCTGCAGCCTGGGCTGGTCGAAAGTGCAGGGGAGAGCTACGCAGTCATCGCGCGCCTCAAACAACATTTGGAGGACTCTGATCCTTCAAACCCGGTGGAGTCGATCCGGCGGCGCCTGGATCTGTTGGAGGATGTGCGCGAGGTGCTGAAGCGACTCGACGCCTTCAAGGACTGCGAGTCGGGGCTTGGAAGGGTAGCGGCCTGGGCGGCTCAGCAGCGCGCCCGGCCCGAGTTCGCGCGTCTGAACGAGCTACTCGACTTCGAGACGAATCTCTCGCTGATGGATCTACGGGTGCGCGTTGGCGCCGATGGCCGCTTGCGCGGTTTCGACATCGTGAAGCTCGAGGAGAACGCCAGCAATCGCTTCTACCTCAGCCCTGTGAAGCGCTTGTTCAACCGCATCCACATGTGGTTCCGTGGCTACCGCTTCGGTGAGCACGAGCTTCTATCTCGCCTGGTGGATTCCGTGTTCTCCGCGTTCGAGCCTCAAGTTGCGGTTCTACTGCAGCTCGGTCTCGACCTGGGGCTATACGTCGGCCAGCTGCAGTTTCGCGCACGAGCCCAGCGCGCTGGCCTCGAAATGTGCTCTGCGGACCTGGTTTTCGGGGGAGAGGGCAGCCGTCTCGAGCGCCTTTTCAACCCGCTGCTCCTCGCTCACGGCGTCGAACCGATTCCGTGCGAAATCGAGTTCGGGGGCCACTGCTCGGTGTTGGTCGTGACGGGGCCGAACTCCGGTGGGAAGACGCGGTTGATGCAGTCCCTGGCGTTCGCCCAGTTGCTCGCCGAGGGCGGCTGGCTGGTGCCGGCGAAGCGCGCGACGTTGGAGCGCGCTGGGGGGCTGTTCGCTTCACTGATCGAGGAGCCAGCTGCTGATCAGCGTGAAGGGCGTCTGGGGAGCGAACTCTTGCGTATCCGCAGGGTATTTGAACATGCTCGCCCTGGCGCCCTGGTCTTGCTCGATGAGCTGTGTTCGGGGACCAACCCGTCGGAAGGCGAGCAGCTGTTCGAGCTGGTGGTCGAGCTCCTGTTCGAGCTGCGGCCGCGGGCGTTCGTGACGACGCATTTCTTGGAACTCGCGCAGCGGCTCGAGCGAGAGCTCAAGCCGGATCATCCCGGCGAGCTCGGCTTCCTCCAGGTGGAGCTCGACCAGCACACGGTGCCGACATTTGGTTTCGTCCCAGGTGTAGCCAGCACCTCGCTGGCTCGCGAGACGGCGTCTCGCCTCGGGGTAACGCGGGATGAGCTGCTCAGTCTGATTCGGAGGCACCCGGCGCTGCCAAGCCCGTCAGAGCCACCCGGAGTGGATGGCAAGCCGAGCGTGGACGCGCCGGATCCGACGTTTGATTCCGTACGGCAGAGCTAGCCGCTCAGCCGAGCACGTCGGTGATCGCGGACACCAGGAGCGGCAGGTTCTTGCTGGTGATGCCCGCCACGTTGATGCGACCTGAGCGAACCATGTACACGCCGTGCTTCTGCGTGAGCTGGTCGACTTCCGCCGGAGCGAGCCCCGTGTACGAGAACATGCCCTTCTGGTTCAGCATGAAGCCGAAATCGCGCTTGGCTCCTGAGGCCTTCAGTGCGTCGACCAGAGACACCCGCAGCTCTTGGAGCCGCGCGCGCATGCCAGCGACCTCTTGCTCCCACAACGTCTTGAGCTCTGGGGTCGTGAGCACGGTGGTCACGAGCGCGCCCCCCGTGCGCGGCGGGTTCGAGTAGTTCGTGCGGATCGCGATCTTCACGTGGCTGAACACCCGCGAGGCCTCGTCAGCGCTCTCGCCAACGAAGGTCAGTGCGCCGATGCGCTCGTTGTAGAGGCTGAAGTTCTTGGAGAACGAGCTGGCGACGAAGAACGGTGCCTTACCCTTGGCGAATGCGCGAATGCTCGCGACGTCCTCGTCCAGTCCGTCGCCGAAGCCCTGATACGCGGTGTCGAACAGCGTGAGAAACCCTCTCGCCGCTTGAACCTTCTGCAGCTCTTGCCACTGCTCTGGGGACGGGTCGAAGCCAGTCGGGTTGTGGCAGCTAGCGTGGAAGAGCACCAGATCTTGCTCGTCGGCCTGGGACAGATCCTCGAGCATGGCCTCGATGTTCAGGCCTTTGCGGCCGGCATCGTAGTAGCGGTAGCTCTTCACCTCGAGCCCGGCCGCCTTGAAGATCGCGTTGTGGTTGGCCCAGGTCGGGTCGCTCAACCAGACCTTACCAGGGCGGTGCTTCGCCACGAAATCGGCGGCGACCCGCAGCGCGCCGGTGCCGCCAGGGGTCTGCGCCGTCACACCGCGACCAGCGATATCGCCGGCCAGATTGCCGAGCAAGAGCTGCCTGACTTCCTTGCCATAGGCTTCTGGTCCCGTGATGGGGAGATAGCTGCGGTCAACCTCTGATTCCGCGAGGATTTTCTCCGCGCGGCGCACGCACTCCAGCGAAGGCGTCTTGCCTTCGTCATTCTTGAAGACGCCGACTCCGAGATTGATCTTGGTATCTCGAGGATCGGCACGGAAGGCTTCGGTGAGACCGAGGATGGGATCTGCAGGTGCGCTCTCGAGACGTTCGAACATGGCTCTCCTTCGGGCATCCGGGGAAGCTTGTGTGGATGCGACGGGCGAAATCTGCCCCGCGTCCATCTGGGGTCAACCGAAGACTGATTGGATGGCTGATTCTGCTGTGCCACGTTGGGCCGGCGGCGCCCGGCGCACGTTCTGGGCGCTGGAACGTCGCCTCTCGGCGCTTGATTCTCGCGCTTGGCGGCCTTGGTATGTTGCTTGCTCAGGTTTGGTCACGGCGCCGTGCGGCGGCGGGCTTCTCTGAAAGGCTCTCACAATGAATCGTTTCTCTCTCGTCACGCTGCTTGGCCTGGGTATCGCACAACTCGCCGCCTGCGGAGGTGACTCCTCAGATGATGGAGCCGGCGGTTCCGGCAACGCGGGAAGCGCGGGGAGTGCTGCCAGCGCGGGGAGTGCTGGCAGCGCAGGCTCAGCGGCGACTGGTGGGGCCGGCGGGACATTGAATTCTACACGGAAATGCGGCGACGGCGCGCTCTGTGGTGACGGCGCGATCTGTGAATACACCGGCATTGAGAGCGGGATCCGTTGCACGTGCGATCCTAGTGGTCACTTCCTTTGCGATTCGTTTGCTTCAGCAGGCGCACCGTCATTCTGGCCCTGCAATGAAACCAGCGGTCCGTATCCCGGCGCTGGTGGAGCAAGCGATGAACCGTACACGTGTTCGCATTCCAACGGACACTGCACGCGGACGTGTACCGGGGGAGTGTGCGAGATCACCTGCGATGGCTCAGGCGTCGAGGATCCTGATGCGGGCGAGGAGTGCAGCCCTGCGTATTGTGACGGATCGTACAATGGCTACGGCCACTGTCAGATATCGGACGGGACTTGCGACTACAAGATCGACTGTGCGGAGCCGGGCGTGGTCGCAAGCATCACCGGCACGTGCGAGTGACGGTCAGCGCGGCTCCAGGATGACCACCGGGATCACTCGGTCGGTCCAGCTCTGATAGTCTTCGAAGTCGGAGTACATCTCGAGGAGGCGCGGCCACAGCGCCGCGCGCTCCTCCGGGCTCGCAGTGCGGGCCTTGAGCTTGAGCGTTTCCCTGCGGATCTGTACTTCGCATTCCGGCGTCGCCTGCAGATTCAGGTACCAGAGCGGGTGCTTCGGCATGCCACCCTGGGACGCCACGACGACCACGCACTCGCCGTCTCTGAGATAGAGCAGCGGCGTGGTCCGTGGCTCGCCTGACTTGCGGCCAATCGTGGTGAGCAAACAGACGGGCGCGCCGCGCAGGAAGCGGCCGCCCAGCTTGCCGCCAGACTTCTGATACACCCAAGTGTTGGCGTGAGACATCCAGCGCATGATGCGAGGGACGATGGGCGAGTCTAAGCCGTCGGGGCGGGGTTTGGGCATTGGGCTCCTGTTCAGGCTTCGGTCAGTCCGGGTAGCAAGCGGGCGCGCACGCGCTGGGCAACTTCCGGGGTGCAGTAGCGGGAGACGTCGTCGCCCGCCAGCACCAGCTCCTTCAGGCGACTGCTGCTGACATCGCTCAGGTCTGGCTCCGCCGCTAGCAGCACCGTCGCCAGGTCCGGCGCGAGCTTGCGGTTCTCCGCCGCCATGTCGGTCTCGTAGGCGGCGTCCGATGCCCCGCGGATACCCCGGACCAAGACGTTGGCGCAGATGCGCCGCGCGTAGTCCACGACCAGGCCACGAGTGTGTCCGGTGCTGACGTTCGGCAGCGGGCCGAGCACTTCGTCCAGCATCTCGAGTCGCTCTGCGACGCTGAAGGTCGCTTGCTTGTCCGGGTTGTCGGCCACCAGGACACGCACGTGGGTGAAGAGCCTAGCCGCTTGTTGGACGACCGAGCGGTGCCCTTCGGTGATCGGGTCGAACGTGCCAGCGTAGACGGCGATCGTCATAGCCGCGTCATGGTAAGTCGATCCGCGCTTTCAAGGGTAGCCTCGGCGCGAGACAGCAGCTGCTCGAACACGTCACCGACGTGAGCGTCGAGCGTGAGCTGCGCGTGCGGATGTCCCCGAGTCTCCCCCAGGTTCACGATGGCGACCGGCTTTTTCTGCTCTGTTGCCCGCCGAACGAAGCGAAACCCGGAGAAAACGACGAGCGACGAGCCAGCGACGAGCAACCCGTCAGCCGCGTCGAAGAGCGACCAGGCCGCATCTACCGTCGGTTTTGGAACACCCTCCCCAAAGAAGACGACGTTGGGTTTCAGCACACCGTGACAGCGCTCACAGTCAGCAACTCTGAACTCCACCACTTCCCGTCGCTCGAGCTCGGCGTCCCCATCGGGCGCCAGCTCCGCTGGGCGCTGCTCCCACCCGGGGTTCAGCTCCGCGAGGCGCTCCTGCAGGCGATCCCGCGAGGAAATGTCGCCGCACACGAGACAGCGCACCTCCGCCAGCGCTCCGTGAAGTTCGACCAGGTTGCGCGTGCCAGCCTTGGTGTGAAGCCTGTCCACGTTCTGGGTGATCACGCCCGCAAGTTCCCCACGTCGCTCCAGCATCGCGAGCGCCCGGTGGGTGCGGTTAGGCATTGCCTCGCGGAACCGGGGCCAGCCGATCATGCTGCGGGCCCAATACCGCTGCCGTCCCTCGACGCTAGCGACGAACTCCTTGTATTGAATCGGGTTCCTCGCGCGCCGTGCCGTCTCCGGCCCGCGGTAATCCGGAATGCCGCTCTCCGTACTGACGCCGGCGCCTGTGAGGACGACCCAGCGCCCTTGGCCCATCAGTGCGGCGAGGCGCTCGAGCGAACTCTGGTCGACCGAGCTGAGCAAAGGCGAGGCTGACACACCGCTCATGTTGTCAGACATAGGACACGCCGTGTCGGTGGACCAGCCGACACACCCACCGCCGAAGCCGCCGGCAAACTCGGCGATTCTACTGGCACTTCCGGTTTCGAGGAGCTAAGGGTCCGCCCACAGAGACGGCAACGCCGTCCGGCGATGAACTACCCCTCGCTTTGCGCTGCGCCCAGACCGGCGCGCCGCGCGTGACACCTGCGGAGCGAGCTGGCGAGTAGGCCGCTGTTCTCACCCTGAAGTTCCCGCGTCCGCGGGATGGAGGCGTTCGAATGCAGCTGTGGTCTGCTTTGTTCACCCTGGTCTTGGTGCTCGATCCCCTCGGCAACCTACCGGTGTGTGTGTCGTTGATGAAATCCGTGCCGGAGGCGCGGCGCCGGCGAGTGCTCGCTCGCGAGGCGCTTGTGGCGCTCGTTGCGTTGATGCTGTTTCTGTTCTTCGGTCCGCAGCTACTGGCCTTGATGGGGGTGAGCGGACCGGCGGTGCGCATCGGAGGGGGCGTGATCTTCTTCCTGCTCGCCCTGCGCATGATCTTTCCGGACCTTGGCAGCATTACCGGAGACTCCGAAGACACCGATCGCGAACCGTTCATCGTGCCGATCGCGATCCCGTTAATGGCCGGTCCATCGGCGCTCGCGTCGGTGACGCTGCTTTCGAACACCTACCCAGGGCAGGTGTGGATGTGGCTTGGCGCGGTGCTGGGCGCCTGGATCATTGCCTCTGTGGTGCTGCTGTTCGCGCCGGATGTGCATCGCTTGATTGGGCAGCGCGGTGAGCTCGTGACTCAGCGACTCATGGGGACGCTGCTGGTCATCATCGGCGTGCACATGATCATGACTGGGGTCAGTGGATACTTTCCCCTCACCCCCAACCCTGCCTGAGGATCAAGGGCCTTCGCAGGCGGTGGCTTGGCCACAAAACGCAACCGCCTCGCAGAGTAGCGAGGCGGTGTGCGTGTTTCCGTAGAGTAGCGCTGGATCAGAGTTGCTCGAGGAACGCGATCAGATCCTGCTTCTGGTGCCGATTCAGGTGAATCGGGTAGTCGCGACCGTCTGCCGAGTGGTTGTACTGCGGGCTGTTGAAGTAGTCGACGACCTCTTCGAGAGTCGCTGCCGAGTTGTCGTGGAAGTAGGGTGCGGCGTCCTTGATGCCACGCAGCTGCGGCACCTTGAAGCGCCCGATGTCCTCGGAGCGCGCCGTGCTGGCTGCGAGACCCACGTCGAAGGTCACAGTCAGGTTCCGCGTGGTACCGTCTTCGTTCGCCAGCGGTAGGACGATGGGAGCGAAGCCAGAGCCGGTGTAGCGCGTGAAGCGCAGGTTGTGAGTGTTCGCTTCGGCGACGCCCACGTTGTAGAACTTGCCGACTGGCGGCGCGAAACCGGGGTTGTCGACGCTGCGTTCCGACTGACCCGTGCCTAGAGCCTCGATATTTTCGAGGCCGTTGAACACGTTTGGCGTGTTGTGGCAGCTGTAGCAGTACTTGTCGAAGACCTTCTTCCCGCGCTTCTGGGCCTTGGTGAAGATCGGTACCGTGTAGTACGGATCGTTCACCAGGGTGTCGTACATGGGGTCGTTCGGATCCCGTAGTGCGTTCAACGCTGGGTCACTGACCTGCGCGAACATGAACGCTTCCATATCGTTACCGGTAGGAACCGGGAACAGATCGTCGAAGCGACCGTCCGTGCTCTGCGTGTGGCTGAACACGGCGCCACGCGCGGTCTCGAACATCACGCGACCACGGCCATCGTTGAGGAAGCCGTTGGAGAAGCCGACGTTGACCAGCTGAATCGACTTACGCCAGAAGAACACCTGCTTGTAAGGATCCGTGTCGTCGCGCTGAGGGTTGAACCGGTTGGGGCGGTACTTGATCAGCCCACGCAGGTTCAAGTTGTCCATCGCGTCGGGATCACCCGCTGCGTCCGCGTCGATGCCGGTGAAGAGCGTGTCCGTGAGCGCGATGCTGTCCGTCAGCGGTGGCGCAGGCAGGCCGAAGCGAGCTCCTGCACCTCGATGGCAGGTAAAGCAGCTGCGACCGTTGCTGGTCACAGTGCCTCCGTACGGAAGCGAAGCTCCCTCGAAGAGCGCCTCAGAGGTGTCCTCGGTCTCGAGATCCGCCGCGATTCCGAACTTCTTGCGACCGTTCTCGGCGTCAGCCCCAGGTTGCGTGGGATTGAACCGAACACGAGCCTCGAGGTGCAGGCTGCGGCTGCCCGATGGCACCAGTTTGTTGCCGTGGCCGTTGCCATTACCGTTGTTGCACAGCGCTTGATCCGTGCTCGAGGTGACAGGCTCTTCACTGCCCGTCGCTCCTTGACTGCATGCTGCGAAGCCTCCGCTGAGGGTCATCGCGACTACCAGACTCAATGTACTTGTCTTCGTCATGACGTCCTCCTCTCAGGGGCTAGGCGGTGCACAGAAGTTGATGCCGTGGGTGTGGACCGGCTGGAAGTAGTCAGCACACTGACCCGCTCCCGGCCACGGTCGGATGGGTGGAGCGACGCTGGCGAACGCCGAGTCGATGTCCAGTGACCAACCCTTGGGTACGACACCACCGACCAAGGTGGTGTTGCTGAACGTGCCGATCAGGGTTTGCAGCGGAGGATCCGTGAACGCGACCGCCGGCTCCACCGTGATGTCGAACAGCATGCCCGAGCGGACATAGTCCGAGAAGGGCGGTGCATCCGCGACCGTCGAGGGCGGCGTCATGTAGGGACGCAGCTCCGATAGATCCACACGGTAAGGGTTCACGTTGCAGAGATTCGGTGGTGGGAACGTGAACAGGTG
Source organism: Polyangiaceae bacterium (assembly GCA_041389805.1). Lineage (GTDB taxonomy): Bacteria > Myxococcota_A > Polyangia > Polyangiales > Polyangiaceae > JAHBVY01. The sequence goes on from JAWKRD010000056.1 coordinate 26,072, forward strand.
ATGCCCAAGATCCGGGCGATCGCCGCGCCGCACGTGGTCGAAGGGGAACGTCCACTCGAGATCCACGTCGCCGTTCGCCTTCGGCTGGAACTTCGGCGTGGGGAACATCTTGAGTGACGGGAACGGGATCACGATCGGAGAGGGCGGCGTGTCGAAGTCCCACGAGCTGCCCAGCAGATCTAGTGTCACCGGATCAAAGTAGAAATCGAGCATCGGTCCGCTCGCGACCAGCCACAGTTGGTAGTAGCCGTCGGTGATGTCTTCCGGCTCGGGGAGCATCGGGTTGGGGAAGAAGTTCACCCCTTCCGTGCGGTCGACGTCAGGGAAGCGGTCGAACACGCCCTTGCCCGTGGCGTGGACCTTCACCCAGTTCTCTTGCTCGTCCCACTTGATGTCGAGCTTGACCTCGCCATTGCAGTTCTTGGTCTTGAGAACGGTGAGCTCGAAGGGAATGGCGCCGCCGCGATGCAGCGGAATTTCCAGCTCGCCCTTCTCGTAAGTGCCCGCGGATGCAGGAGTGGTCTGGTGATTGTGCGTCGCGTAACTGCCTGTAGAGGCGAACGCCGAGGCGATACCAACGCTCAACCCCATCATGAGGCCGAGTCTCTTTCGCTTCCTTGTGGAAGCGCCCGTTTCGACTGTCTTCATGCCACCTCCGCTGCTACCCAAAGAGCCACTTGTTCTACGTACGTGAGCCGTCACTCGGATCTTCGCCGGATTAACGCGCGAGTCCGGAAAGCGAGTCCCATGCGCTGCGCCAGCGCGGGTCCTGTCCGATGCTTCCTGCAACCGATTCGTTTGCCCCGTACGTGCAAATACGCAAAAGCGAGCAGGCGCGGTGCGCTCGTTCGCCGCTCGGTGGAACTGCCTGACAGTGTTTCCACATGAGTATTCGTCGGGGTGCGCTCCTTGGAGCGCCTGGAATCGAGAAGGAGGGTCGGATGGAGGAGCGAAGGGGTACCGCTCCAAGGTTTCGCACGCTGTTCCGTTTTGCGCAGAGCGACGGGAAGCGCCCGAGCATCTGATGTCTCATACACGAGCGTACGAGGTCAAACCGTTTTCCTGTCGCAACACAAGATTGCTCCCACGGTATCTCACCCTATCCGCGTTCACCTACCTGGTGTCCTCAATGTTCGAAGCGCGTCGTTCGAAGCGCGTGTTGCCGCGCGGGATCAACGGCCGCACCCCTCGATCACTCCTCGAACCGTGCGTGAGTCGAGTGCCTTAGGGTTCAACGAACGAACCGGTAGTCTGTCTGTCGCTCGCGTTCCGTTTAGCGAGTTCCCCGCCAAACAGGCTGTTTTTTGGGGGGAGGAGCGCTGGCTGCACCAGCCCTGAGACAGCGTACGATCGCGTCGTGCCTGACGTTCGTTTGGCGTCAGGCGTCCGCACGTTTCACTGTGTTCCCAACGTACGTCTCCCCTTGGCGACCGACGCACTTATGCAAGTCGATGCCGGGCCAGTCAATCGCCTTGGCGGCGCTTTGCCTTACGGAACCGCGCGGCAGCGACCTGGGGTCGTTTCATGGCCTGGCTTGACCGTTGCGTTCAGCCGGAGCGGAACTGCCAACACGGGCTGCGCGGCTTGCGCGCTGCGTTGGTGCCGACGGTGGTGCCACACGGGTCGCCAGGACATACAAAAAGCAACAGGGCAGCTCACGCTGCCCTGTCCTCTTCAGTGTCGCTTCAGCAGCCCATCGGTGCTGAAGCGAATGTGGTCCGGTGTGGGACTTCAGGCGTGACGGCCCTTGGCCAACAGCGTCTGCAGCTTGTTCTCGGAGAACCCGAACGCCTTGCCCAAGGCGCGCACGGCGAGGCCCTGCTTCTCACCAATGCCGCCATCCTTCCACGCGACGGCGCTCGCCACGACGAACACGCCCTCACGCAGTGCGTCGTCCTCCAACGTGCCAGCGATCGCTTCAAAGCGCGCGTCGCGGCCCTCGGATTCCAGCCCCTCGCCAGCGTACTCCAGCATGCCAGCGATCGCGTCGGAGTCCACGTCACCTTCGGTGAGCTTCAGGAAGCCGTCGATCAGCGTGTGCGTCTCGTTCTCGCTCAGCGAACCGTCAGCAACCGCCACGATGTACGCCGCTTCTACCATTGCCCCCAGGATCGCCATGCCTTCGGACTCGGCCTGAGCAGCGCGCTCCGCTGCGAGGGCCTGCTGTACTTCGTCCATGCCGTCCAACGCGTTCTCGATGTCGCTCATGAATCCTCCTCAGTGCCTGGAAGTACATCATTCTGGATGCAGGGTCAGCGGCTTTGCGCCTAGCGTCGCGAAGGGCTGATTGCGCAGGCGATTCTGCCCCGTCGCCGATCAGGTGGCGCCGCTATGGAGCGACGCAAGCCGTCGCGAGCGCGATGGAGTTAGAGGTGGGGACAAGTGCGTGGGCGCCGCGCAGCTTGATTGGTGTCTCTGCCGCTGTGCACCGGGCCGCTCTCAGCTGGTGCAAGCGGTGGCGTTCAGCTGGTGGTGAAGACGCAACTCTCAGCTGTGCACATCGCCCCATGGGCTTGCCTGGCGGGGGCTGCTCACAAAAGTAGAAGGGGTATTCCGTGTGGAATACCCCCTCCGTGTGCTCGAGCGGGGCGCGCCTAGTTGGCTGCGCCGGCCGAGCCGCCAGTGGTCCCGCCGGTGCCGCCAGTGGTCCCGCCGGTGCCACCAGTGGTTCCGCCAGTGCCACCAGTGGTTCCGCCGGTTCCACCCGTCGTGCCACCCGCACCTGCGGTTGAACCGCCTGCACCTGCGTCGCCGCCGGCGCCTGCCGTGGAACCACCAGCACCTGCGTCGCCACCCGCGCCCGCGGTGGAACCACCAGCACCAGCGTCGCCGCCGCTGCCTCCGCTGGAACCGCCTGAGCCGGCGTCACCACCGCTGCCAGCGTTCGAGCCGCCGCTGCCTGCGGTCGCACCGGTTCCGGCGTTGCCGCCCGAGCCGCCGCCGTCGTCGTCGTCGCTACAGCCGACCGTGGCCATCGCGCCGACGCAGATCAGGAGTGCCCCGATGTTAAGAAGTTTGTGTTTCATGCTTAATCTACTCCGTGTGGAAATGTTTCGCCTCGTGCCCGTGGGGCTTGAGACGTGCACCCGACATTGTTGCCTCCGCCGAGCGCAGCGTTTCGCGTCGTTGTCTGACCAGCGACGCGAAGCGTCCTTGTGAGCGCGCCTCCACGGGCGAGCTTGATCGAGGTGAACTCCCGGGACCAGCCCGAGTGAACGGGGTTCTGCTAGCGATATGCCAACAGCCTCGATGCTCGTAGTTTAGCGCAGTCGTGGGCCTGAGATCGCTCAACGCGACTCGTTCATGGCTTTTTTCGGCCGCGAAATCTGAGCGCTCGTTTCCTTGAGGCTTCGCCGAACTGTCCGTGAGCGTTACGATCCTGAGCGCAAACACTGCCGCGCGGATTTGCAGTATGACATTGCTGTCAGAGTGCTAGGAGCTCGGCTGCGCGTGAAATCGATCACGAAACGGTGCTCGCGTTTCGCCTCGGGGTGCTCGCGTTCGTCAAGAGCGTTGTCGATTCACGGGAATACACCGCGAACGAGTGGGTTACACGTTCGGGAATCAACTCACGGAAACGGCGGCGCGGCCGGATGCGGCCCCGAGACTGACTCACATTCGATGCTGGAGTCAGCTTCGAGCGTTTCGCACATGTTTCAACATGAGATGCCTGGGCCACCCTGACACACGGATCAGAGGCATCAGGATCAGGGGGCACAAACGCAAACAGGCGGTGCGCTGTCGCGCACCGCCTGTGTTGAGTTGCGAGTTCTGCTTCGTTAGAAGCTGTAGGTGCTCTTCGAGGTCGTCGATTTCGGTGTAGTAGTTTGCCTGTTGGTAGGAGCCTCCGCCCCATTCAACCGCCCCGCGCCTCCTCCGGGTTGTGGGGGCAGGTCTTTCAAATCGCCGTCCCACCATCGAATCCTCCGAGTGTTACCACGAGAGCGAGGCCATTGGGGCCAACGGAGATCGTCACGAAGTGGTCTTGATCAGGAAGGTTTGGCGGAGTCCCCGACTCGCCGAAGACAGTCCGCTCGTCCGGGAGGAACTCCTCACCAGCGATCGCGGACCAGTAGTATCCACCCCGCCGACTCGTAGGTTCGCGTACGCGCTGGAACCGCGATGGCGCGATACGAATCGAATTCGATGGTAGGGCGCTAATCCCGATTTCGTTCGTGGTCATCGTGGCGAGGTCGTGAGCGCGTGCGCGACCGCTCGCCGACGCTACGTCGGTAGCGGACAGGAAGAGCTTGAAGGGACATCTAGAGCGTTCACCCCATCATCGAAGTTGTCCCCAAGCAACACGTCGACTTGCGGTGGGCTCACACCGCATCGTTCGATGAAGACGTTGTCGATCGCGACTTGTCCCTGCGTCGCGGTCATCGAGATGGTCGCGGTTTCACCTTTCCCGAGCCATCCGGAGGCGACGCTGTGAGAGCTCCGATGATGTCGGATCCGGATCGAGGAGAATGCAACTTCGCGACGGCCGCTTCCACTGCGGTCGCGTTGAGCCGTGCCTCCACGTAGTAGAAGCCAGGGTCGAGGTTTGCGAAGGTCGTTTCCGCCACAATGATACCTTCGGACGTTACCTTCAGTGAACCGGACGAATTTAGCTGAACCTCGAAGCCGTTTGGGGCGTTCGCCATAACCCTCACCCTGCCCTCCGAGAGGTTCACCGCGTATCGGATGCGCAAGTCAGGGGTCGTGAACGTTCCACCCTGTGACGTCTGAATCGATGCCTCACCGGCGGTCTGTGCTCTCCCTGCGGAAGTGGTTATGGCTGCCCGCTTCGTTCGAGAGGGCTCCTGGAAGGTCGGTCGGGCCCAGCGCCGCGCCGTCGATGCGGTCAAAGTTCGCCTGAAGCCAAGGCTTGTATCCCTGCGCGCACTTTACCTCATTCGGCCACGAGTTCGCCGTTCCACCGCTTCCGCTTGCTCCCGCGGTTGCACCGCTGCCTGTGCCCGCGGTCCCGCCCGCTGCGCCAGCGGCGTTGCTGCTCCCGCCGGCCGCGTCGGACGTTGTTGCTCCACTTCCTCCCGAGCCACTCGCTCCCGCGTTTGATTCTGAAGCCTCGTGGAACTCATCCAGGCCGAGGACGGAGCTACAGCCCATCGCCGTCAAGATCAGGGCAATTGCGAAGTAGGACAAGCGCATGCGAAAACCATAGCAACAGCCGTTCAAATGACTGAAAGCAAAACAGGCGGTGCGCTGTCGCGCACCGCCTGCTGCATCACGAGCCGGCGAGGGTCAGCCGTTGCAGGGCGGCTGGCCTGCCGCGTGCGTGCAGTGCAACTCCTTTTGTGCCGGGGTGTTGATCGCGTTCTGGAGATGCTCCTCTAGGCAGCTCTGCTTCGTAGAAGCCTCATAGCCCGCGATGCAGGCCGCCTGGTCCGCCCAGTCATCGGTGCCGCCGTACCCGCACTCGGTCTCGTATTTAGCACAGAAGGCTTCGGCTGCGCTCGCGCTCGTGCCGCCGGTGCCACCGGTTGAAGACCCTGCGGAACCGCCGGTCGCCGCGCCACCAGTGCCGCCGGTCGCCGCGCCCGCGGAGCCGCCCGTTGAGCTGGTGCCGGCGGTGCCACCACCAGTGCCGCCACTGGAGCTGGTGCCTGCGGAGCCACCCTGGGCGCCCGTGCCACCGCTAGCGCTGGTACCCGCAGAGCCGCCTTGGGCTCCGCTACCGCCGCTGCCGCTGCTGCCGCCGGAGCCGCCACCGCCTTCGTCGTCGCTACAGCCGACCAGGCCGACCGACGCTCCAAGCAAGAGAACAGCACCAAAGGCGAAGAAATTGAGAGTGCGCATATGTATCGTCCCCGAAAGTTTGTTTTACCCCGTCGCCGGGAGCACCACCGAAGCTGGTGGTTAGGAAGGTGCCGACGTAACGATTGTGTGCCGGCACCAGAAGCCTGACGACATGGGCGTCGATTGGTCAAGTCCGTGGCAATCGCCATGACGCGGTGCTCAGGGCTTGTTTTGGCTGCAGTGGGCCTGTGACAGGGATGGTGCACCTCCCCCCCAAACCACTCACCTGGAGGCTTTGGGAGCGAGAAACCGACGGGATCCAGCGGTATCGCGGAGCGGGCTTCAGCCCCCACGTTACCCTGGTTACTGCGACATGCTGCAGGAAGTCGCGCGCGGAGCCGCAACATGTTTCCGCGTAACAAAGTGCAAGCGTCGCCCGTCGCCGACTGCGATTGCGGCACGCCTTGCGCGCGCCGCCATGGGTCTCCCGACGACGCAAGCGCGCCCGTCTACGGGCCGCGCGTGAGCTTGCGCTTTTGGTTTCAAGCCAGTGTCCAGTTCGTCCGCCAAACGCGCGTTCGTCTCCTCACGGAGACCACAAATGAAGCCTTCTCGACTCGCGAGCTGGTGCGCTTTCTGCGACGTACGAAGGCGGCGACCGCGCTACGCTTGAGCGACGAGCCCCGATGGACAGTGAGAACCCAATCAGCCTGCGCTGGGCGCGCGTGGTCGAGGCCACGTCGCGCACACCGCTGCCCATGTCGGAGCTGCGCTTGCGGGCAGGTGACATGCTGGGGGAGTTCACCCTGCTGATGAAGCTTGCTCAAGGCGGCATGGCCACCATCTGGGTTGCCGCGCGGCAAAACGACGACGGTCGCCCGGAGCTGGTCGCGATCAAGACGATGCTCCCACACCTGTGCGGAGACCAAGCGTTCGTCAGCATGTTCCTTGATGAGGTGGGGCTGCTCACCGCGATTCATCACCCGAACGTGATCGAAGTGCGTGACGTGGGCCTTCACTACGGCTTGCCGTACGTCGCCCTCGAGTGGATCGATGGAGACAGCCTCGGCCAGCTGATGACAGAGGTGACGAATCGGGCTGAGTCGCTCCCGCTGAACGTCATCCTGCGCATCGTCGGGGAGTGCTGTCTCGGGTTGCACGTGGCCCATGAGCTGCGCAACGAACGCGGGGACTTCGCGGGCGTGATTCATCGCGACGTTTCACCTGCAAACATCGTGACGGGTGCGACAGGTGACGTGAAGTTGATCGACTTCGGCGTGGCCACGGCGGTGGACCGCCTGAGCGAGCAGACGGGCACTGGTGTGTACAAGGGGAAGGTGACCTACATGGCGCCCGAGCAAGCCATGCGCCTGAAGATCGATCGTCGCGCCGACGTTTGGGCGGCAGGGGTCGTGCTTTACCGGATGGTAACCGGGCGCACGCCGTATCAGGGGTCGATGCTCGAGGTGTTTCAGCAGCTCAAGCTCGGGGCGCCGTACACGCCACTCCCGCGCAGTGTTCCCAAGCCTTTGGCTGACGTGATCCACACCGCGCTCCGGCGCGACCGCGATCAGCGCTACCAGACAGCGGCGGACTTTCGCCGGGGGATCCAGTTCGCGGCCGCTCAGCTGTGCGAGCCGCTCACGAAGGACCAGTTCGCGAGCTACGTGCGCAAGTACATGGGCGAGAAGCTGTCCAATCAGCGCGCGCAGATCCTCGAGGCGATGAGTAACATCGAGTTCGCGTGAGCGCGGCCGACTACATCAGGCGGCAATACTTCTCGCCGCCGCTCGCTTTTCCGTAGGGTACCGAACTCGAGGCGGGCTTCAGGTAGATATGGCCGTCACCGAGGGGTTTGGGGATGATCGCGCCTGCCGTTAGCGGGCGACCAAAGCGGGCGTTCTCGACGATCACGATGATGTCGTCGCCGTCTTGCTTGAAGCCCCAGTACGAAGCGCCGAGGCTGTCTTCCGGCTCGCCGGCGCACGTCTTGCCCTCAGAGCTGAGCGCGACGACGAGCTGGCTGTTCGGATCCGTGCGCGGGATGGGGCCCTGCCAGACGAAGCTGGGATCCGTGGGTGCCCCAAGCTTGAGCGCGAGGCAGCTACAGGCCGACGTTTGCTTCTTGGCGTCGTCGGTCAGCGCCACGTCGTGGCGTGCGCCGAGGAGCGCGTAGTCGCCGTCCATGGGCGCCTCATCCAGGCTCCGATCGACAGGCGTGAGCGGCTGGTCGAAGTCCTTCGTTTCCTCTTTCTCGCCCGTGTTGATGTTTGCGTTCGCGCTTACTGAAGCCTTGCAGCCCACCGAACTGACAGCCACGGCAACGAGCAAACACATCGCAGCCGCTGGGCTGCGTCGTGCTCGCTGCGGAGAGCGGTAAGCGACTCGACTCGAGGTGGCGCTCTGGCTTGTGGGAATCATGCTCTAAAAGCGTGTCACCGAGCCTAGTTCGCGGGCAACTCTTATGCTGCGGCGAAGCGCATGGGCTAGGCTTTCGGCTGTGGATATCGATGCCTTGAAGGCCAGTCTGGCCAGCACTTCGACGTTGCGTCCGCACGGCAAAGTCAGAGCCGTGACCGGATTGTCCTTGCGCGCCAGCCTGCCAGGCGGCCGCGTGGGTGACGTGGTGCTCGTGCGACGGCGCGGTCAGCCACTCGAGGCGGAGATCGTTGGCTTCGTCGAAGGCGAGGTGGTGGCGATGCCACTCGGCAGCCTCGATGGTGTCGGACCCGATGATCCCGTGGAGAGCCTTGGTACGCCGCTGCAGGTCAGCGTTGGCTCCGGGATGCTGGGGCGCGTGCTGGATGGCCTGGGGAGGCCGCTGGGTGAGCCGCTGACCGGGCCGCTGGAGCGGGTCGCAGTGGATCGCGCCCCGCCTCCCGCGCTGGAGCGCCGCGCCGTTGACGCGGGCTTGGCGACTGGCGTGCGCGCGATCGATGGCTTGATGACGCTTGGCGTTGGGCAACGCGTGGGCCTGTTTGCTGGATCCGGGGTGGGCAAGAGCACGCTGCTCGGCGCGATTGCGCGCGGAACCTCGGCTGATGTCGTGGTGGTCGCGCTGGTTGGCGAGCGTGGACGTGAAGTGAACGAGTTCTTGGAGCATGCGTTGGGTGAAGCTGGACTCGCTCGCTCCGTGGTCGTGATCGCGACGAGCGACGCCCCAGCGCTCGAGCGCTTGAAGGCGGCTCAGGTCGCGACAGCCATCGCTGAGTATTTCCGCGACCAAGGGCAGAGCGTGATGTTGCTGGTCGACTCGGTGACGCGCTTTGCACGGGCACAACGCGAGGTGGGGTTGGCTGCAGGTGAGCCGCCGGCCAGGCGCGGTTACCCGCCGAGCGTGTTTGCGATGTTGCCGCGGCTGCTCGAGCGCAGTGGTCAAGGAGCCAAGGGATCCATCACGGCGATCTACACGGTGCTCGTCGAAGGCGGCGACATGGACGAGCCGATCGCCGACGAGGTTCGCGGTATCCTGGATGGGCACATCGTGATGGATCGCAAGATCGCGGCGCGCGGTCACTATCCAGCGATCGACGTTCCTGGGTCGTTGTCGCGGGTGATGCCGCAGGTGGTCGATGCGGATCACCTCGCGGCGTCAGCCAGGGTGCGGAGCCTGCTCAGGGCGTTCGAGGAGAAGCGGGACTTGATCACGCTTGGGGCATACTCCAAGGGGAGCGATCCGCTCGTCGACCGCGCGATCGCGGCACAAGGCGAGCTACTCCAGTTCCTGCAGCAGGCGCCCAATGACGTGTTCGCCTTCGACGAATGCGTCCGTCGGCTCGCCAGATCGCGCAGCGCTATCGCTGAGCGTCCAGGTGCAATTCCTGAAATTGAGGCTATTGGCTCAGCTTGCCAGCTCAGCGTCCAGCTCCGCCAACGCTTCTTCGCCTTGCACGCGATAACTTCTTGGGTACCGCGACGTTGACGAAGATGTGCAGGTCACCCGCCGGGCGCGCCGGTCGAGGCGCGGGATGCCTTTACCACGCAGCGTGAGCACGGTGCCTGGCTGAGTGCCCTTCGGGACCTCGACCTGGACTTTGCTCTGGTCGGGCAGTTCGACGTCGAGCTCGGTGCCAGCGCAGCCTCGGAGAAGCGTCACTTCGCGCACCAGCAGATCGGCACCGTCTCGCTCAGCGCTCGTCAGGTATGACCTCGACGTCGACGTACAGATCGCCGGAGGGTGCACCCTCCGGTCCGGGCATGCCCTGTCCCGAGACTCGCAGTCGAACGCCAGAGTCGACACCGGCGAGAGTGACGAAGCACCTTGCGCTCCTTGAGTACCTGCCCCTGTCCCTTACAGTCTCCGCACGGATTCGTAATGACGCGGCCCTGGCCCTGACAGGAAGGGCAAGTGGTGGAGAACATGATGAAGCCGCGCTGTGTCGCGACCTGTCCGGCGCCGCCGCAGTGGCGACACGTCTCCGCCTTGCTGCCCTCCGCCGCGCCGCTCCCCTTGCAGGTGTCACACGGCGCCGCTCCCCGCACCTTGACTTCCTTCTTGCAGCCGACGAACGCCTCCTCCAGCGTGAGCCGGGTCTCGACGCGGATGTCTTGGCCGCGCGCAGCACGGCGTCGCCCGCCACCGCCGCCCGCGCCACCGAAGAAGTCGGAGAACAGATCCTGGAAGTGGCTGAAGATGTCGCCGATGCCAGCGCCTTGGAAGTCGAAGCCAGCGCCACCGAGCCCAGCGTGACCGAAGCGATCATAGGCTGCGCGCTTCTCCCCATCGGAGAGCACGCTGTACGCCTCGGTCGCTTCCTTGAACGAAGCCTCGGCTTCCGGGTTGTCTGGGTTGCGGTCCGGGTGGAACTTGACGGCGAGCTTCTTGTACGCCTTGCGGATTTCGTCGTCGCCAGCGTCCTTTTGGACACCCAGAACTTCGTAGTAGTCGCGCTTGCTCATGGGGGGATTCATCGGTCCACGCTTCGGGCACGGACGCTATCAGTCTGGCGCCCGCGGAGGGTTGGGCCGCGCTGCGCTTCAGCACGGCGACACGCTGCGGCCGCCTAGGCTAAGTCTGGATCGCGAACTGTCAACGCGGTCCGCTGCTCTCGGACACCGACGCTCCGACGTTCGCTTGCAGCTGGGCGATCAGCGCAGCTTTCCGCTGAAGCTCTGCCCGTGCGCTTGCTAGTTGCCGCGACAGCTGAACCGCGGATTCTCCGGCGCTGAGGCTGGCGAGGCGCGCCTCGAGTTCTTCGATCGACCAGCGCGCGGCTTCGAGATCTGCCTGCAGGAGTGCGTTCTGTTCGGCGACCCTGGCCACCTGGGCCTCCTCCAGTGGGACACGCGGCTCCGCGGCACGCGGCTCCGCGACCGGTGGTTCAGCACTCGCATTGACGGAGGCTGGCGTGGGGATCTGAAGTGCCTGATCGTGTGCGCGCTCCCGCAGCTCCATCAACTCGGCGACCAGCTGCTTGCCGACGCGCTCTGCCGTCAGCAGCTCCACCTGCAGGCGGCGGATCTCGCCGCCGCGTTCGCGGAGCGCTTGCTCGAGGCGATTGAGTTCGTCTGCGTTTTCTCGGGAGCCGCTGACGGCAACCTCCGAGAGCTTCGACTCGGCTTGCTTGAGTTTCGTTTCCGCGTGGCGAAGCTCTGCCTGGAGCTTGCCGGCTCTGTCGCGGGCTGACTCACGCTGCTCTTCGACTTGCTTGAGCTTGTCTTGAGTCTGGGTGCGCTCGCGCTCAGCGCGCTCAGCGCGCTCTTCGGCGCGCCGCCGCTCGGCCTCGAGCTCCTTGAGTCGACCTTCGAGGCGGCCCGTATCGCGATCCTGCTGCTGGTGGCGCGCACCGCTTTCGCTCATCACCTCGAGTTCGCGGCGTGCGGCGTCTAGCTCTGCCGCCAGCCCGCTCCATTTGCGACTCGCCTTGTCGAACTCGCCTTGGATGCTGTCCGCGCGCGCATCCGCTGCGGCGGCGCGTGCCTCGAGTTCCGAGATCCAGCGTCCG
>JAWKRD010000057.1:0-36354 GCA_041389805.1 Polyangiaceae bacterium
CGCGGGCGACGGCCAAGCCTGCCGCCGCCCCCCCCCACGCCACGGCGCCCAAGGTCTCGGCGCCCGCGAAAGCCGGTATCCCCTCGGAAATATAAAGTATGGCTCAGTACCCTCCCGGCGGTTTCGCCCCACCGCCCCCTGGCGGATTTGCTCCGCCTCCGCCGCCCATGTACGGCTCCGGCGGTCAGCCGCCGAAGTCACCAAAAACCGGACTGATCGCGTTGATTGGCTGCGCGAGCGTGCTGGTGGTGGCAGTCGGCGCAGTAGCGGCCGGCGCGATGCTGTGGACGAGTAGTTCCTCCACGGGGCCGAGCCCGGTCGCTGCCGGTCCAGCGGTGGCCGCGCCTGGAGGCACGTGCTCAAAGACGGCGGACTGCTGCCGGAAGATCGTTCAGGCGAGCGGAGGCGACCCCGCTGCGTTGAAGAGCTGTGACAACTTCCTTCAGCTGGCGGATACCAACTGCAGCGCGGCGCTCGAAGGGTACAAGAAATCCGCCACGCTACTCCAACTGCAGTGTGACTAGTCTCCAGTGGCATTCATTGCCATGCGGCAATGTATCCTCGGCCAACGCGGCGCTCGAGGCAACGGCGGGCTACCAGCGGCGTCCGTCGGGCGCGTCCCGTAGCTTCACGGCGTCGCCGCGGATCTCTACATTGGGTATGCCCTCGCTGAGCGTCGAATACAGGCGCTTCATGCGCTTGAACGCGTCGCGCTCGCCAACCAGGTCGTGCTTCTCACGGGGGTCGGCCTCGACATCGAATAGCAAGAACGCCTTGTCGTCGCCGGTCGCGAGCAGCTTGAGGCGACCGTCGATCACTGCGCGCCTGCGGTCTTGCAGGTTGTCCCGCGTCAGATCCACCACCACAGGGCGGGGCTTGGGTTCGGCGCCGTCGACTTCGCTCACCAGACTCACACCGCGCATGGCTTCTCCCTTCGGGTAGCCCATCAGCTCGAGGATCGTCGGTGCGAGATCGATGTGGCTGCGGGGCAGCTTGATGCGCTTCGGTTGTGCGCCGGGCACATGGATCATCAGCGGCACGCGTACCAGCTCTTCCCACAGCTCGTAGCCGTGCTTCAGATGCCCGTGTTCGCCGAAGCACTCGCCATGGTCCGCGCTCAAGATCACGCTGGTGTCGCCGCTTTCCAGCACCCAATCGATGAGCTTTCCCACCCACTCGTCCGTGTACCGCACCTCCGCGTCGTACAAGTCGCGTGGCTTGTTGCCGAGGCTCGGCAGGTCGGTGTGTGGCACGTACGGGCTGTGAGGATCCATGAAGTGGACGTAGCCGAAGAACGGTTTGCCCGACTTCTTTGCCGCTTCACGCGCCAGGCCGAGTTGCGTCTTCGCCTGTGCGACCAGGCGCTCCGAAGTGACGTTCTTCTCACTGGTGTTCATGAGAAACGTGCCTTCCAGGAGTCGGTGGTCAGTGACGCCCTGATTCAGGCCGCTCTGCGGGAAGAAGTAAGCGTGGGCGTAGGTGCCGAAGCTGTGGCTGCCGCGCTTTGTAAGGATCTCCGCGAGGAACTCGTTTTCGGGGTACCAGTGCGTGAAGAAGTACCCGTTGCGCACCATTTCCGAGGGGTAACGGCTTGCGAGCAAGCCCGCGACAGATCGTGCGGTGGTTGAAGAAATCGAATAGGCACGGGTGTAGCTCACACTCGACTCTTCGAAACGAGTCATCCATGGGGCGATGGCTCGCGGATAGCCGTTCCACGGCATGTCCCAGCGCAGGCTATCGACCAGCACCAGCACCACATTTTGCGCTGGGCGTGGCGGTTTTGCCGCTTCCGTGCGCCTCGCAGGAGGGGGGGAGGGGGCCACGGTCGCTGCAGCGGAGCGTAGCTCGTTGCCCGACCCATCAGACGTGGGCGCGCCGTTGCAGCCTGCTGCGCCGAAAAGGCAGCAGAGACTGGCAACCACCATGGTCCTCGAACCGGAGCTCAATCGGGCCTCGGGTTGCCGTCCGGGACCTCACCGGTGCCGCCAAGTTCTTTCCATACGGCAACAGACCAGCGGTAGCCGCCGGTCCAGCTGGGGTGCCTGCCGTCGGCCATGCGCGGGAGCTTCAGCGCTACGGAGTCGAGGTAGCGACAATGTCCGAGGTTCTGCTTCAGCACCGCGATGAAGCCGTAGTCTTCCTTCCACGCGGGGGGACCAATCCACAAGCAGGGACGGCCGCGAGTGTCTTGGACCAGACGCTTGATGGCAGGCACGCGGCGTTCGGGGTTGCGGTCGAACAGCTCGTTGGAACCGAGGGAGATCAGGATCAGGTCCGGGTCGTACTTGTACATCGCGTCTTGGAGCAGCCGCTTGTTGTCCCAGGACAGGGTGCTCGAGGAGGTGACGCTCTCGATGTAGTACTTGCGGCCGTCCTTCTGGAAGATGGGGCGTAAGTAGTTGCCCACCAGGGGCACCATGCTGTCGCCGACGTGGAGCACGCGCTTGGCCTGGGCAGCGGGGACCACTTTTCCGTCTTGCGTGAGGGTGAGGGGCCCAGGGGCCGCGGCCGCGTCAGCAGGCGCGCTGACGACGGGAGTCGGTGCAGGAGCGCTCGGGGCGGCGCTCGGGGCCGCAGAGTTGGTGACGCTGGGGCTCTCGGCGCTCGGCTGGGCGGTTGTCTTGCCGTCAGCCGGGTTGCAGGCAACGACGAGGCTCACCCCCCAAGAAAGCAGCGCAGAAATGGCTGTCGATGGAGCGCGCGCGCGGTGAAACAGACTGGCCGGGCGCACGGACTTCAAGGCACGAAACACACCGCATTTTGCCCTAACGCGGGTTGGTCGGGGCAAGATCCGAAGCGTGAAAGCGCGCTCACCACACAAGCCAGAGCTGAGCGGGCTGCCACGCGTGGACCACGTGCTTGCGCAAGGCGCGATTCGCGCTCTCTCCGCTCGTTGGGGTGAGGGTTGGATCAAGCAGCAGGTGCGAGATGCAATCGACGAGCTGAGGCAGGGCCTGCTTCGCGGCGAAGACCTGTCACTCGAAGTCGAGCAGGTCGTGACACGCGTGCAGCAGCGCGTTTCCGCGGGACCGGGGCTGCGTCAGGTGATCAACGCCACCGGCGTCGTGCTGCATACTGGGCTCGGGCGGGCGCCGCTTGGTTCCGCTGTCAGTCAGGAGCTCGCGGCCATGTCTGACTACTGCGATCTTGAGCTGGATCTCCGCAGTGGCAGGCGCAACAAGCGTGGAGGGCTGCTCGGTCGCAGCTTGGCCGCCTGGCTCGGAGCCGAGGCCTGCCACTTCACCGGCAACAACGCCGGGGCCGTATTGCTTTGCCTCGCGGAAGTGGCGCGAGGGAAAGAAGTGCTCGTGAGCCGTGGGGAGTTGATCGAGATCGGCGGAGGTTTTCGTATCCCCGAGATGCTCGAGGCCTCCGGGGCGAGGCTGGTGGAGGTCGGGACCACGAACCGCACGCGTCTCCGGGACTACGCGAGCGCGCTGAGTGAGCGCACTGCGTGTATCCTGCGAGTGCACCCGAGTAACTTTCGCACCGAGGGTTTCGTGGAACGCCCTTCGCTCGTCGAGCTGTGCGAGCTCGCGCGGAGCTCGGGGATCCCGCTGATCAAGGATCTCGGTGGGGGTCGGGTCTGCGATTTGGGGGACTTGTCCCGACACGAACCGAGTGTCCAGCAGTGCCTGACGGCTGGCGCAGATGCAGTCTGCTTCAGCCTCGACAAGCTATTCGGCGGGCCCCAGGGCGGCGCGATCGTCGGTAGCGAGGCGCTGGTTGGGCGTTTCCGCGCTCACCCGCTGGCGCGGGTACTGCGGGTCGGAAAACTCACGCTCGCCGCGCTGGCGCCGGTGGTCCGCGCCCACGTCACTGGCGCGTCGTCCGAAGTCGAGGTGGTGCGCCTGATCTCGTTGCCTCAGGAGTTGCTCAAGCAGCGGGCGCAGAGCTGGCGCGAAGCGTTGAGTGACGTGCCGCTGGCCTTGAGTGTCGAGCCCAGCATCGGCGCGGTAGGCGGGGGCACGCTGCCCGGAGTGGAACTAGACTCCTGGGCGCTCGTCGCGCGCGGGGTCAAGGCCCACCAACTGGCGGAGGCGCTGAGGTCGAGCGACCCCGCGATCCTCGCACGGGTGCAGCAAGAGGCGCTGTGGATCGATGCGCGTACCCCTGGCGTTGATCAAGATGCTCAGCTTTTGAAGGCGTTTCGTGCTGCCGCCACACGGGCGTTACGCGGCAGCACGTCGAGCTGAGCAAGCTTCCAGAATCGCAGCTTGATGTGCCGTGCGGCATAGCCTGGGCGGGTGCTCGGGTTAGACTGTCAAGGATGCGGCGTGTGGCGCTGAGCCTTGGGCTCGTACTTCTTGGATTCGTAGCGTGTACTCTTGACCAACAAGGCGCCGGCGCCGGAGGCGATCGACCCGATGCAGGGAGTGGCGCCAGCGGTGGGGATGCTGGCAATGGCGGCGCCGCCGGTTCGAGTTTCGGAGGTACCGCTGGAAATGCCGGTAGCGGCGGCGCCGGGTGTTTCCCTGGGCCCAACGAGAAGGCGTGTGGAGACACCTGCGTCAACGTCAACGACCCGGCCTTCGGCTGTGCGGCTCCCGGCTGCTCGAGCTGCGTCGTACCTAACGCGACCCCCGTCTGCTCGGGTGTGAACTGCGCCATCGGGAGCTGTGCTGCCGGCTTCGATGACTGCAACACCGACGCGGTCGACGGATGCGAGATCAATATCGATCAAGACCCGCGAAATTGCGGCGGCTGCGGAAACGACTGCTTCGCCAACACCACCGCGGACAACTGGCGGTGCGTCGCCGGCAAGTGTGAAGTGAGCAGCTGCCCTCTTGGCTTCGAGGACTGCAATCAGGACCCGAGCGATGGTTGCGAGGTCGACCTCAACTCCAGCGTTGGCAACTGCGGCTTCTGCAGCAACCCGTGCAACCTCGCGAACGCGACGGCGCAGTGCAACGCCGGACAGTGCGAGGTGGGCAGCTGCGACTCCGGATACGGCGACTGTGACGGCACGGCCGCCAACGGTTGCGAGGTGAACACTCAGGTCGACGCGGATCACTGCGGAGCCTGCAATCGCGGCTGCTCTACGAGCCACGTGAACCAACGCACGTGCGCCGCTGGAGTCTGCACGTCTTCCTGCGACAACGGCTGGGGGAATTGCTCTCGCCCCGCGACGGGCGCAGACAATGGCTGCGAGACCAACACCAACACCTCGGCGGCAAACTGCGGCGGGTGCGGCGCGGCGTGCTCAACCAGTCACAGCAGCGCGCAGACCTGTTCCTCGGGGCAATGTACCCACACCTGTCAGAACGGCTTCGGTGACTGCGACGCGCCTCGGCCGGGCTCGACGGACAACGGGTGCGAGGTGAACCTGCAGAACAGCAAGAACAACTGCGGAGCCTGTGGCGCCGCTTGTTCTACCAGTCACAGCACGGGTCAGACCTGTTCCGGTGGCCAGTGCCAACACACCTGTCAGGGTGCGTACCGCGACTGCAACGGTACCCGACCTGGTGCGACGGATGACGGCTGCGAGGTGGATACCGATACGAGCGTGGCCAACTGTGGCTCGTGTAACGCGGCTTGCTCCAGCACGAATGTTTCGACCCGCACCTGCGCTGGCGGTCAGTGCACTCCCACCTGCGCCACTGGCTTTGGGGACTGCAATGGCCCGGCACCCGGCAGTTCTGACGATGGCTGCGAGCTCGACTGGAGCTCCAACGACAGCAAGTGCGGGTCGTGCACCGCCGGTTGCATGGCGAGCCAGCACTGCGACAACTCGATGTGTGTTCCGAACGGAAACGGCGGGAACGGCGGCACGGGCGGGGCCGGCGGCACCGGCAGTGGAGCTACCGGTGGCGCCGGGAGCGGCGGTACCGGCGGAACCTGATGCCAGCAGGAAAGTTGCTGCCAATCGACGACGGCCGCGCTAGAGCGTCGGCAAGCTCGGCCGCCCTGGACGGGGGAGATCTTCGTCGTCAACACCCCAGGGATGCGCCAGGAGCAAGGCGTCGGCGTCTCGTCTGAGGCGCTCGTCCAGGCGGTGCCTCACCGCCTCGTGCAGAGCCGCAGCAAACATGGACGCAGAACCCAGGCGGCGGTCTCGGGGTTTGGCCAGGGCGAGAGCGAGCACGCGCTCGACATCGCTCGGAAGGCGCGCGAGCTTGCTCGGCTGGGTCGGCTGGACGTGGAGCACATTGTACAGCGTGCTGATCATGTCAGGTCCGGTGAACGCGGGCCGTCCCGTGAGGCAGCGGTAGGCGATCACACCCAGGGCGAACACGTCAGCGCGATGATCGACGTCGCTACCCTTGGCTTGTTCCGGTGACATGTAGCTCGGCGTGCCCACGGCTGCGCCCTGAGTGAGGGTACCGGTGCTCGCCATCACCTTCGACACGCCGAAGTCGAGGATTTTCCAACGTTGCTCCTTCGGACCGCTTACTTGGAACAGGTTCTGTGGCTTGAGGTCGCGGTGGACGATACCCGCGTCCTCGGCGACCGTGAGTGCGCGCGACACTTCCTCCACCAGCGCCAGTGTCGCGGAAATTCCCAGGCGTCGCTTGCGTCGGAGCTTCTGTGCCAGGTCCTCACCTTCAAGCAGCTCCATCGCGATGAACGGAGCGCCGTCCGGCGCATGGCCGGTGCCGAAGACACGCACGATGTGCGGTGATTCGAGGCGAGCGACGATGTCTGCTTCCCTAAAGAAACGCCCGACATTCGCGGGGTCCTCCGAGACGACGTGTTGTAGGAACTTCAGCGCTGCCTGGGCCTCGCTGCCTTCAACCTGAGCGCGGTAGACTTCGCCCATGGCGCCGCGTCCGATGACTTCGCCGACCTGGTAGCGCTCGACGCGGGTGCCCGTGTACGCGCCGGGTTTTACCCGCATCGCGCGATCCAAATCGGCCTGTGCCTCATCGAGCAGCGCATCTCGCTTCTGGATCTGCTGTGCGGCCCGCTCCAGGCGGCTGAAGGCGCGGCGCGTTGCGCGGCGGCTCTGGCGAGCGAGCCAGAACGTGGTTCCGAGGATCACCTCACAAACCAGTCCGAAGCTCAGCAGCGTGACCGCACTCGAAGGTCGCATCGCGAGCACGGAGCTGCCGACGTCAATGATGCCGAACGCGGCCAGCGCGCAGAGTACAAACCAACCCACCGCGCAGGTGCCGAAGACGAGCCACCCGGCGAACTCCCAGTCGCTGAGACCGAAATAGTAGATGCCGAGGCAGAGCGTCATGACCGCGGGACTGAACACCCCGAGGTGTACGCACATGGTCAGGATCGCGAAGACGCACAGCATGCCATGGGCGAGTTCGAGCTTTGGGCTGTAGTGCTGTTCATCGCGGTACCACACGGCAATGCCGATACTGGCGGCAACTACCACCGCGAGCACCCCGGTCGCCAGCCACTGACGGGTGCTCGCGTGTTCTCCCTGGAGCCTCGCGCCGGGGATCCAAATCGCGACCAGCGCCGCGCCTGCCACGAGGGAAGCGAGCTTTGCAAGGGCACGCCCGCGTGTGGCGCCTTCGGTAGCCAGGATCCCGGGAGTGGTGAGCCAAACTTCGGCGCTGCCACTCGAGTGCCCTGAGCGCGAGCCTTCCCGCGAAATGAGCGGGGTTGGGTTCGAGTCGGAACTCGACTCCGACGCTGCTCCCGTTGGCCTGGGAGCTTCCACAACCGTGGGTTCGTCTACCCCCAAGCTCATCTCCGTAGGATCCCGTGGGCTTCGGCTTGGAACAAGCACGTTTGGGCGATCGGGTCCCGCGCGGTTGACTACCCGGGCCGCGAGCAGCCTGTGCTCACTGGATAGGCGTGGATCAGCGAGCAAACACGACTATGGTTCCGAGCCATGAGCCTGGAGCGCGTGAAGCGGCTGACGAGCCGGTTTCGTGAGCAATTGACTTCGGTCCCGGATGACACCACCGAGTGGGCGCACGGCGCCGACCTCGGCGTCGAGCTGCTCGAATCGATGTTGCGCGCGCGACATCTGGACGTCGCCGCTCACGAGCTGCGAAAGCGGGGTGTAGGGCACTACACCATCTGCAGCACGGGGCACGAGTCGAACGTGGTGCTCGGCAGGCTCACGTCCCCGAAGGACCCGACGATCGTTCACTACCGTTCCGCCGCGCTGCAGCTCGAACGGTCACGACACGTACCGGGTAAGCGGGCCGTGGAGGATATCGCGCTGTCGCTGGTCGCCGCGCGCACGGAGCCCACCAGCGGAGGACGCCACAAGGTCTTCGGGGGCAGGGACCTCGGGATCATTCCGTCCACGAGCACGATCGCCTCCCACATGCCCAGAGCCGTGGGGCTTGCCATCGCGCTCGAACGCGTGATGCGCCTGGAGCTCGCCCACGAGTTCGCTGCGGACTCAATCGTCATGGCCAGCTTTGGCGACGCGAGTTTGAACCACTCGACGGCGATCGGGGCGCTGAATGCTGCTGGCTGGGTCGTCCACCAGAAGCTCAAGCTGCCTCTGCTCATCGTCTGTGAAGACAACGGGCTCGGGATCAGCGTGCGCACGCCCACCGGCTGGGTCGAGGAGCGTCTGCGCAGCTTGCCGCACATTGCATATCACCACGCTGACGGCACGGATCTGAGCCAGTGCTACCGCACGGCAAGGCAAGCGATCGAGGAGTGTCGACGCACCCGTCGTCCTCAAGTCCTCCACCTGCGGACCGTGCGCTTGCTCGGGCATGCTGGTAGCGATGTCGATACCGTGTATCGCGCGCCCGCCGAGCTCGCGGCGGCTGAAGGTGCAGACCCTGTGCTGCATGCGGCATGGCAGCTCCTGGCAGCTGGTGTTCCGGCCGAACGCTTGCTGAATCTCGACGAAAAAATCCGTGGGGAAGTAGAGCTGGCGTGTGAACAGGCCGTTGCCGCTCCGCGTTTGCAGAGTCGCGGCGAGGTGCTCCACGCCCTCACGCCCCGCCCCGTTCCGCTGAGCCAACCGCCACTGCCCGCGCCCGGACTCGCGAACGAGGAGCCGTTGACGCTGGCTCAGGGTATCAATCTAGCGCTGCGAGAGGCGCTTCAGACGTACCCCGAGGCGCTGGTTTTCGGCGAAGACGTGGCGAAGAAGGGCGGAGTGTACGGCTTGACGAAAGGCCTCCTTGCCCAGGCCGGACCAGCGCGCGTCTTCAACACGTTGCTCGATGAACAGACGATTCTGGGGATGGCTCTCGGCGCGGGCCTAATGGGCATGCTGCCTATCCCCGAGATCCAGTACCTCGCCTACTTGCACAACGCAGAAGATCAAATCCGTGGGGAAGCGGCTACGATGAGCTTCTTCTCCGATGGCGCGTACACCAACCCGATGGTCGTCAGGATCGCTGGGCTCGCCTATCAAAAGGGCTTCGGCGGGCACTTCCACAACGACAACTCGGTGGCGGTGCTGCGGGACATCCCCGGGATCGCTCTCGCCGTGCCGACGCGGGCCGACGACGCGCTGGAGATCTTTCGTCATGCGCTCCAGCTCGCCAAGTCTGCGGGGCGCGTGGTGTGTATCGTCGAACCGATCGCGCTCTACCACACCCGTGACTTGCACGAGGACGGCGACGGACAGTGGCTCGCTCATGCCGCGGATGCAGCCGCGCGCAGCGGAGACGTGAGTCCGAACTTTGCGCGGGCGCGGGTCTACCAGGCGGGCGCCGCGGACATGACGATCATCACCTACGGGAACGGCCTGCTGATGTCCCTGCGCGCGGCCCACCTGCTGCAGGAGCGCGGCGTAGCTGCGCGGGTCGTGGACCTGCGCTGGCTGGCGCCCTTGCCGGAGGCCGACATCCTCGATAACGCCCGCGCGACCGGCCGGGTGCTGATGGTCGATGAGTGCCGCCAGAGTGGCAGCGTGTCCGAGGCGGTCGCGGCATTGCTGCTGGACGCCGGGTACCCGTTGAAATGGCGGCGGGTGGCTTCGGCAGACTCGTTCATCCCTCTGGGAGATGCGGCGAACTTGGTGCTCGTGCAGGAGCAAGAGATCGTAGACGCCGGGCTGGCGTTGATGTCGTTGCCCTGACGGAGCGGCGCCTGGCCTGGGGTTCAGTGTTCATTCCCATATGGAATGCGTTCGTTGCCTACCCGCCGGGTCACTCTCGCTCGGTCGAGGTACTCCATCAACGGGACTGCTTGCTTTCTGCTGACCCGCGCCAGGTCCTTGAGTTGTGACAGTGTCAGCGCGGCGTGACGGCTGAAGTGTTCGCGGACGGTGGTCTGCAGGCCCTCCAGGGCGCCTGTGGTGAACCACAGTTCAGCTAGCGCCACCGCTACTTCCAAGCGTCCCAGCTCGGCCAGAGTGCTGCGGAGCGCTGGCGGCGCGAGCTCCAACTCGGTCCACAGTTCTCGCTCCGTGGCTCCCTGCAGACCTCGCTTCTCCAGGTGTGCAGTCACAACCTCGCGGTTGCGGGTCAGAGCGGCAGCACCGGATTGCAAGAACTCTGGAGTTGCGAGGCGTTGGGCGTCGTCGATCAGCAGCCGGTCATCGCAAGCTCTTCGCAGCACGCGCTCGGCGACCACTCGACCCGCCAAGCGGGCCAAGCGCGCGAGCCCCGCCTCCCGCGGCAAGCCGAGCTCGTGAGGCGCGTGGGCGTGGTATGCGCTGACTTCGCTCACGAGCAGATTGCCCAACAGTGTGAGGGAGTGGGTGGTTGTAACGCTGTCAGTCAGCAGGCTGAGGCGAGGGTTCTTTTGCACTGCGCGCAGTAACCTCGCTTCGCTACAACCCGCGCGGGCGGCGAGGGCCGCAACAGTCGAGGAGCGAGGCGCGTCATACATCAGCCAGTGCTCACACGCGTCCCCTATACGCTGATCGTTGAGGGCTTCGAGAGCAGCCAGGCGGTGCTGCCAGAGCGTGTCGCTGCTCCCTCGAACTCGCGCGCTGCGGCGTGGGAGAGCCGCCGCGCGGACGTCAAGCACTACACCACCAGCGAGCACGCTGCCTCGAGATTTTGCCGCGCGGAAACCTCGCAGTACCAGGGGGACCCCGGGTTGGACAGGCAAGGTTGACTCGAGGGCCAGATGCGCCACACCCAGCACCCGACCTCCAGCGTCCGGCTGTGGGGGCACGAACCAAGTCAGGCGACCCGGGCGGAAGCTGGTTCCGACGTGGAGCAGCACGCTCGCACCGTTCTCGACCTCGGCGAGCGCCTCTTCGAGGACGTTGAGCGCGACGTCGATTCGCTTGCTGTTAACGCCATACACGTCATCGGAGAGCACGTCGCCGCGCGCCACCTCGGAAGCGCGACCCAGGGTGAGGTTCAGGGCGACCCGACAGGGGGCAGCTGCCGAGCTCACGCCCCTGCCGTGTACCTCGAGGCCTCGGCAGCGAACTGCACGCTGGCCGTTCGAACCGAGCAGGGTGAGCTGCTCGTTTTGCGTGAGGCACCCGCGGGTGAGCGTGCCCGTCACGACGGTGCCAGCCCCCTTGATACTGAAGACTCGATCGATGGCCAGCCAGGTTGGCTTGGTGGAGGCGGGCGGGCGCTGGCGGGCGGAGAGCGCGGTCAGCGCCTGCGCGAGCTCCGCGATCCCCCGCTTGCTCTCGATATCCGTGGGGATAATCTGGGCGGAACCAAAGCCGAGCTCTGTCAGAGTCGTTTCGACGTCGAGGACTGCAAGCTGAAGCGTCTCGTCGTCGACGAGATCCGCCTTGCTGAGCGCTACCACGAGACGCCTGATACCGGTGAGGCGGCAGATCTGCAGGTGTTCTCGAGTTTGTGGCATCACCCCGTCGTCCGCCGCGACGACCAGCAGGCCGACGTCCACCCCGCCGAGGCCTGCGATCATCGTGTGCACCAGCTTCTTGTGTCCAGGTACGTCGATGAAGCTCAGCGGTGCGTCCGGCAACTCGGCGTAACCCAGCTCGATCGATATCCCGCGGCGCTTCTCGTCGGGTAGCCGATCGGTGTCCGTCCCGGTGAGAGCTCGAAGCAAACTGGTCTTGCCGTGATCCACGTGCCCGAGAGTCGCCACGAGTAGCCGACCGCTGGCGATTTCCGCGCCGAGCGCACCTTCGGCGGAGCCGCGGGGATACCCGCTAGATCGGCTCATCTCGTCGTCGCGGTCGCGAATTGGGCGTCGAAGAAGCCAAGCATTCGCTCCCACGCGTCTTCCGCGGCAGCGGGGTTGTATTCAACCTTCATCGGGCCGTGCTTGCCGAGGCTGGTCGTGACGCCCGGCTCGTGTTGACTCATGAAGCTGTGGCCCGCCTCGGGGTAGAGCTTGACGTCGTGGGGAATGCCCAAGGTGCGCAAGTGCTTGCCGAGGCGTTTGCCCTGAGGAGCGAAGACGGCATCCCGCTCGCCGAACGAGCCAACGACGGGACAGATCCCCGCGAGCTCGGCCGACCGCCTTGGGACCATCCCGTAGAACGGCGCCACCGCGCGGACGTTCGAGCTCTTCAACGCATGCAGGATGGCGAAGCCGCCACCAAGGCAAAAACCAGCGACGGCGATCCGCTCAGAGTCGCAGCGGGGGATCTCCTCCAGCGCGGCCTGTGCAGCGGCCAGGTGATCGAACACCGCGCCTCGTCCTGTCGTCGAGCCCAGTACGGTGCGCAGGACGCAGAGTGACCGCACTCCCGGGCCGTCGTACAGATCGGGGGCGAGAGCGACCAAGCCGTGCTCCGCGAAGCGGCGAGTGATGCGCCGGATGTCGGCGTTCAAGCCGAAGATTTCGTGGAGCACCAAGACGCCCGGTGCCCGATCGAGCTCCACGGGTTCTGCGACGTAGCCCCCGAGTGTGTGGCCCCCCGCCAAGGGGATGCGCACGTCCCGGTCTCGGAGCTGATAGCGCTTGCGCTCGCCGTTCGACTCTCCCGTCATGCGCGAGAGCATACCGGCTGGCTATCGACGTGAACCTCACTCGACCGCTTCGAGCTCGAGCAGCGGATCGCCTTGCTCCACGTCGTCACCGTCCGCAGGCAAGATGCGTACGACGCGCGCCTTGGCCGGGAGTCCGTCGCCGCCATACGCGATTCGGTTGAACGTCTTCATCACCTCGAGCAAACACACGTTCTGTCCGGCCTCGACTTGCTGGCCCGCACTGACGAACAGGTCCTGATCCGGCCCGGGCCGCGTGTAGAAGCGACCAGAGGTGGGCGCGCGAAAGACCAGCCCGAGGCTCGGCCCGGCCAGAGTCTCCGAGTTCCTCACTTCGCCCTCGGTGACCGGCTCGAGCTCGAGGAGTGCGTCTCCGTACCCCACCGGAACCTTGGCGGGGTAGACCCGGCGCCGTTCCCCGCTGACTATGCCGTGAACCCCTTGCGGCGCCATCACGTCGACCAGCCTGCCGAGCACGACGAGCTGCCCAATGCATTGCCCCGCGGTAACGAGCGATCCAGGTCGGGGCAGCCCGCGCGCAAGGCCCACACCCGGTGAGGTGAGGCGCACGCGCCCAGCGTCTAGCGCGCTCACGCCAGCTTGGAGGTGCTCTGCGTGTAGTCGGCTGCTCATCAGCGCACCTCCTGAACTAGCACTGCGAGGTCATGCAGCGACCAAATTCGCGGGTTCTTTATGCGTCGACTGCCAGTGTTCTGATAGCTGGCCTCGACCAGCATCTCGAGGTAGGCGCGTAGTTCCGTCAGCGACACGATTTCGTCCGTGTCCATTTGCCGTGCGGCAACATACGGATCCATGTCTCCCTCGATGCGCTGCTCGACCTGCTTCATGCCAGCTTCGATGCTCGCGCGTTCTTCGGGATCTTTGCTCACAATCTCGAAGTCGTCATCCAGCTTCGTGTTGTAGGCAGCGATTGCGAGTGTCCGCCCCTCCATCACGCTCAGCCGTGAGATTGGCGTGGACAGCTGCACGACCGGGTCATAGGGCAAGCCGCTCATCGCGTAGTATCCAGCGCCCGAGGCCTTGCGCAGGAGGACAGTGAACATCGGCACGTCGTTGGTCGAGTTCGTGTAGATGAGACTGGAGCCATAGGCCAGGAGCCCCTGGCGCTCTGCCTCCAGGCCAATATCGAAGCCGGAGATGTCCTGGAGCCAAACCAGTGGAATGCCGTCCGCGTTGCAGGCCCGCGAGAACGCCGAGATCTTCGCGATGCCTGCCCGGTAGAGAATCGCGGAGGGCCGTTGCTTTCCGGGGTGCTCTGGATCGCCGACCAGTCCCTGACGATTGATGACGAAGCCTGCGTAGAGACCGCCGACGCGCCCGACGCCGCAGATCATCTCTTCGCCGACCTCGGGCAGCACCTCCCAGAACAGACTCTGATCGCAGAGCCGTGCGAGCACCTGATGCGCGTCGTAGGCGACGCGATGGTCCGTAGGCAGCAACCCAAGCAGTTCGCTCGGCGGCTCTCGGGGCGGCATTGGGCCCGAGCCGTGGCGATAGAACGTGGCGGCGCTGGTGGGGAGCCGCTCGACCTCGCGGCGCATGCAATCGATCAGGACGTCATCGTTCGGAACTCGAACATCGGCGCACCCGCTTTGGTGCACGTGAACTTCGGGCCCACCGATGCTCAGGCTCGTCATCTTCTGGCTCTTTGCGCCCTTGATCAGCGCAGCGCCGGCGATGACCATGTACGCCTGCTCCGTCATGTAGACGCGATCACTGATAATCGGCATGTACCCGCCGCCCGCGATGCAGTCGCCGAACACGCCTGCGATCTGTGGGACGCCCTGGGCTGACAGCAGGCTGTTCATCTTGAAGATGTGCCCCGCACCTCGCGCACCAGGGAAGCTCTTCGACTGTTCCGGGAGGAAAAGCCCGCTGCAGTCTACCAGGTAGAGCGTGGGGATCCGCAGACGCAGCGCCATGGTCTGAGCGCGCTGAATCTTCTCAGGTGTCCGCGGCCACCAGGAGCCGGAAGCGACGGTGTTGTCGTTGGCGATGACCATGCACCAGCGGCCGCTCACCAAGGCGAAGGCGGTCACGACGCCAGCTCCGGGCGATTTCAAGCCGCCGGGAAATTCGTCGTCGAAGTTGACGAAAGTGCCAACCTCGAAGATTCGTGAACCGGGATCCTTCAAGAACTCGATGCGTTCACGAGCCGTGAGCTTGCCCTTCGCATGGACTCGCTCTTTGTACTTGTCTCCCCAGCCGGCGTGCACCTCGGCGCGCCGAGCCTGGAGACGTTCCTCCAGCAGGGCGGCCCGCTCGAGATTTTGATCGTAGCTTTGGTCGTC
This sequence comes from Polyangiaceae bacterium, assembly GCA_041389805.1. GTDB lineage: Bacteria > Myxococcota_A > Polyangia > Polyangiales > Polyangiaceae > JAHBVY01. The sequence continues at coordinate 15,077 of JAWKRD010000057.1, forward strand.
CAGCACGTTTCCGCGCGGCTTACCGATGGGACTCAGGGGGATGTGGGCCATGTCTGTTCGACTCCGTTTTTCGTCGAGGCGGACGAACACCGTTCGGGGCGGCTAAAGATTGCTCGGGCTAGGTGCGTGCGGCGTAGTTCCCACCGGGGATGCTTGACGTGTCGTAGCGGCTCTCAGCGAATTCTGGCGAAGCCAGCACCGCTTGGTGCATTGGAATGGTTGTCTGCACCCCTTCGCATTGCAGCTCCGCCAACGCATCGAGCATGGCCTGGGTGGCTGCCTTGCGATCGCTGGCATGAGCGATGACCTTGCAGATCAAGCTGTCGTAGTGGGGAGGGATGGTGTAGCCCTCCGTCACGTGCGTATCCACACGGATGCGGCCAGCGCGGAGGTCGGGGAGCTGCCACTTGCTGATCGTGCCAGGAGAGGGGCGAAAGCCCTGGCTGGGGTCCTCCGCATTGATCCGACACTCGATTGCATGGCCAGTGAGCTTGACGTCCGCTTGGGTGAAGCTCAGGCGGTGCCCCGCCGCGACCAGTAGCTGCTCGCGCACGAGGTCGATACCGCTGCGCTGCTCGCTGACGCAATGCTCAACCTGGAGGCGAGTATTCATCTCCATGAAGCGCAGCACGGCGGGTTCCCCGGCGGTCGCGCCCTGGGTGTCGAGCAGGAACTCCAGGGTTCCGGCGCCCACGTACCCAATGTCCCTCACAGCCTGGACGGCGCTCTGCAGCGTGCGTTCGCGCTCAGCCTCGTCGAGTACAGGAGAGGGTGATTCCTCGATCAGCTTCTGATGATTACGCTGGATCGTGCAGTCGCGTTCTCCCAGGTGACACACGTTCCCGTAGCGGTCCGCTATCACCTGGATCTCGATGTGGCGCCCGCCCTCAATCAGCTTCTCGAGGTAGACTCGAGGGTCCCCGAAGAAGGCTTGACCTTCGCGTTGGGCGGCGTGAAACGCCTCCTCCATCTCGCCCAGATCGCGAACGATCTTCATGCCTCGCCCGCCACCGCCGCTCTCCGCTTTGATCAGCACGGGGAGGCCGACTTCTTCGGCGACGCGGCGCGCGTGCTCCGCTGACTGGAGCGGACCGTCGCTGCCGGGAATCAGGGTGAGGCCCGCCAGCTTCATGGCACGCTTCGCGGGGCTCTTGGTCCCCATCAGGTGCATCACGTGCGCTGGCGGACCGACGAAGCTGATGCCGTGAGTCTCGCACAAGCTCGCGAAGGCGGAATTTTCCGAGAGGAAACCCCAGCCCGGGTGGAGCGCCGAACAATCGCTGAGCTTCGCGGCCTGAACCACCCGCGCGGCATCTAGATAGCTATCGGAAGCTCGCCCTGGACCAAGGCAGACTCCCCGACGCCCCTCGAGGTAGGGTGCGTTGCGGTCGGCCTCGGAGTAGGCGAACACAGGTTCGATGCCTAGGGCATCGCAGGCTCGCGCGATGCGAACGGCGACCTCTCCCCGGTTCGCGATGAGCAGGCGGTGGAACAGTTGAGGGTTGGCCATGCGCGGCGCACCCTAAATCAGGCCGCAGGAATTAGGAACGCCCACGCTCAGAATCTTTCCCTCTGCGTCGGGCTTTCGGCGCGGCGCGTCGCGCGCCTGGACCGGCCGCTCAGCGCAGCGCGCGACTCATCGCTCGTTTGAGCGCTGCATGGGTGTAAGGCTTCTGCAGATAGCCCACGACTTGGTCAAGGGGCCCGCCCACCCGTTCACGCATTTCATGTTCCGTGTAGCCGCTGGTGAGGACGATCTTGAGTCGAGGCGCGACCTCGGTCAGTCGCTGCAACAGCTGACCTTCCGCCCCCGCAGAGAGACTCACGTCGACTAGCGCGAGGTCGACCATCGACTCCGTTCTGGCCAGCAACTCCAGGGTTTGGAGTTGGCTGTGGGCGGTCAACACGCGGAATCCCATGCCGCTCAGTTGTTCCCGCAACACCTCGAGCAGCGGCGCCTCATCGTCCACGACGAGGATGCCGGCGCCGGCCATCGCCTTGGGTGGAATGCTCGTCGCGTAGCTCGGCGCGCGACTGGATGGAGCATTGCTGCAAGGAAAATAAATGCGGAACAGTGTGCCTGAACCCAGTTCAGTGTCGATGCGCATCGCCCCGCGATGACCACGCACGATGCCTAGAGTTGCCGCGAGGCCAAGGCCGCGTCCCGTTGCCTTCGTGGTGAAGAATGGATCGAAGATCTTCGAGCGAGTGGCGTCATCCATGCCACATCCCGTGTCCCGGACTTCGAGACACACATAGCGCCCTTCGGGTAGTCCCTCATCCAGGTACGTCTGCTGCAAGAATCCGCGATCGACGTCCACGAGTCGGGTCGAGACGAAGACGTCTCCTGCGTTGCCCTCCAACGCGTCAGACGCATTGGTGATCAAGTTCATCACGACCTGTCCGAGCTGCGTGGGGTCGGCTTCGACGGGGGGCAACTCTTCGGCGAGGTCGCGGTGCAGGGTGGCGCTCTTCGAAATCACGCTGCCCAAGAGCTCGCTCATTTCCGCCACGAGTTGGCTGAGGTCGACCTCGGTGACGATGAACCGGCTCTTGCCGGAGTAGGCGAGCATCTGATTCGTCAGGTCCGTCGCGCGCTGTGCCGCGGCTTGAATGCGATCGAGGCACTCCAAGGCGGGTGACGTGTTCTCCAGCCGCAGTCGCGCGAGATCGGCATTGCCAACGATGGCAACCAGCAGGTTGTTGAAGTCGTGGGCGATGCCCCCGGCGAGGATGCCGAGGGACTCGAGCTTCTGGGTGTGCTGCATCTGCGCCTCGTAGCGTCGCAGACGGTTCTCGGCGTCTCGGCGTGCAGTGATGTCGCGCGACGAGACGAACAGTGCGCGCTCGCCTTCGAACGTCACGGCTGTCGCCGATAGTTCGACCCAGCCGTCTGTGCCGTCCAGGCGCAGCAAGCGCTCCTCGAAAGGTGCGAGGCTCGCGCCGTCCAAGATCTCGAGAGAGCGGCGCTTGAGCGCTTCGCGTCGGGTTGGGTCGAAGAAGTCGAAGACCGAACGACCGATCACGTCGCTCGCGTCGCTGGCGCGCACCAGCTCGAGTGCGGTGCGGTTCGCGAATGCGATCTTCCCGGTGACGACGATTGAGATCGGATCTGGGGAACGCTCCACCAGCTCGCGATAGCGGTTTTCGCTGCGCTGGACGTTCTCTTCCGCGCGTTTCCTGGCGGTAATGTCAAGAATGGTGACCAGGGCACCGGTGGGCTCTCCCGTCTCTGGATCGCGAACTGGCACGGCCTTGAACACGGCCCAGCTGAATTCCCCGCCGGGTGTGCGCACGCCGATCACCATCGGCGGCTGCTCGCGTCCTGTCAGCAGTGCTTGGCTGACCGGGTACTCCTCCGCGGGCAACGGGCTCCCGTCCTCGCGAATCGTGATCGTGCTGAAGTCGTTCACGTAGCGCTGGGTGAGCTCATCGTACGTGAGGCCGAGGATGCGCTGCGCTTCCGCGTTTCCCATGCCGACGCTGCCGTCGAGGCCGACGAACACCACGCCGCCCGGCACAGCTTCCAGCAAGCGTTCGGTGAGCTCCTCGCTAGCGCGCAGGTCGGCCTCGACTCGCTTCACCTGGGTGATGTCCACGAGTGAGCCGACGACGGAATCGCCGACGCGATCGGCGGACAACAGCAGGCGCCGATGCCGGCCTGCGCTGGTGACAGCGGTGATCTCGAAGGCCTTGACCCTTCGCTGCTCCTTCAGCATCGCGACCAGGGCCTGCCAGTCGCCTGGGTCGGCGTACTGGGCCACGACGTCCTGGCCGAGCAGCGTGCTGGCGTCATCGTACTCGAGCATTCGCCACAGTGACTCATTGACGAAGCTCAGTCGATTTTGTTCCGTGCGGAAAACGCCGGCGGGGGATGTCTCGACCATCTCGCGATACAGCCGAGCCTCCTGCTTCAGCCTGGTGCGCTCGGCGGCCACCCGAATGCGCCGGGGTAGCTCGCGATCGCCCGGAACCCACGTATCGTCTGCATCGAGGTTCGTCTCGCTGCCCAGCGCCCCGAGCTCTGCGAGCCAGGCGTCGGGGAAGCGCCGGCGGAGCGCGTCCAGGTCGTCAGCGGCATCGCAAAGCACGACGTCGGGGCTCTCGCTGCTGGTCGAGAGCTCGAAGCCTGTGCCTTCCAGCAGATGCACGAGCTCGTCCGTCAGTCGATCCGGGACCAACACCAGGACGATCACGGACCCACCGCCTGACGCAGGTCATTCCGCTGCAGGGCGGTCGTCTGTGCACACGAGAGCGGCTCAACTCGCTGAGGAGCAGGGTCGTCAGGAAGCAACGGATGGCTCGAGGGGGGCGGGAGGGGGCCAGCGAACTGGCTCCGCCAGCGTACTCAGGCGGTTATGGGTTGGGCAACGCTTTGTAGGTCGCGCGCCCGGGAGGACCGCGAGATCGACGGGAGATCGCAAGCGCGTGACGCTGAACGTCAAGCTGGTGGCGGCGGCCTGACCCACCCCGCGAGCCTCGCGTGGCCGAATCGGCCGTATCGCAGCCGCCGCCGCATGTGGCCCAGCGCTTGCTTTGGGGCATGTCGATGACCGCACACCGCGCAGACTCCAATGACCTCGTCGGTCGCATTCTCAGCGGCCGCTATCAGGTGAGGTCGCGCATCAACAGCGGCGGCATGGGCGTGCTGTTCGCGGCCAGAGACCTGCGCACGCAGGCACCCGTTGCAATCAAGCTTCTGGCGCGCGAGTTCGCCGCCAGTCCCGAAGTACTCGCGCGCTTCGAGCTCGAGGCACACGCGCTCGAGTGCGTGCGTCACCCGTCCGTCGTGCGGCTGCTGGACGCTTCGTTCGAGGTGGGCGGCGATGCCTACCTGGTCTTGGAGTTGCTCGACGGTGAGAGTCTAGGCGACTTCTTGCATCGGCGGGGCGCGCTAGCTGCTGACGAGACGGTCAAGCTGGTCTCGCAGATCGCAGAAGGCCTGCACGCCGCGCATCGCGCTGGCGTGGTTCACCGCGACCTCAAGCCTGACAACATCATGCTGGTCGACGGCCTCGAGCAAAGCGTGAAGCTCCTCGACTTCGGGATCTGCAAAATCAAGGGCCGCCCGCTGACGAGGCAGCAAGTCGTCTTGGGCACGCCGGACTACATGTCGCCGGAGCAGGCGCAAGGGCGCTCCGGCGTGGACGCCGCCGCGGATCAGTTCGCGCTAGGGGTGCTGGCGTTCGAGATGTTGTGTGGGCGCGTCCCCTTCGACGCGGCGGACCCGATGCAAATCCTGTATCGCGTGGTGCACGAGCCCGCTCCAGATATCATGGACTTCGCGCCATGGATCCCCGTGGAAGTGAACGAGGTGATTCAGCGCGCGCTGAGCAAGCGCCCGGCAGACCGCTTTGCGAGCGTGCTCGAGTTTGCTGCGACGTTGCGCGCGACGGTCCAAGCCTGTGAGGCCGCATTTGATGAAGACGATCGCTCGAGCCACGCCAGGATTCGCGTCATGACACCAGACGTGCGTCGCGAGCTGCCCACGCCCTGCATCACGCCGTCCTGCTTGCCCGCATCGGGTCGCCTGTCGCTGCCGGCAGTGTCCGTCGTCCCACGCCACTCGGGTGCGATGATCGCCAGGGCGAAGCACAGCGACAGTTCACCGCCACCAAGCGGGGTTGCGCGCACCGAACCCTGTCCTCCGCCTGTGTTCGGCGATCGCGAGAAGCTGCTCGCATCTCTACATCTCCTCGAGGATATACTTGGGGGGGGAGGAGAGCCCGAGTCCGCCTTCTCGCCCGGTCTACGGCGCTGGCTGGATGGTCTGACGGGGTTCCTGCCGGAGCTGACGCGCGCCTGCTACGGCCTGACGGGTCGAATCGAGTACAGCGCTCCACTGCTCCACGCCGAGAGTGTCGAACACGCCTACCTGCTGTCGCGGCTGGAGCCAGGCATGACACCGGAAGAGGCGGTGGATGCGTCCGGGCTACCGCGGGAACGCGCACTTTGCCTGATCGCCGAGCTGTGCGAACGCGGCGCGGTCCGGTTCGCCGTCGGCTCGTGACCCACTGAGCCCGGCCAAGGAAGCCCCGAAGCAGGTGGAGGCACGCTCTGGCAGACTGGTGTAGGCTCGGCGGCCATGAAGTCGCTGTTTCCGGTCGCAGTCCTGGCTCTCGCCACTGCCTGTGGTGGTGCCCCGCCTCCGGCGCCAGAATCCCCACCGCCAGCTCCGCCCGCGACGAGCGCGCCCCCAGATGAGCAGCCGGTGTTGGCCAAGCCCGAGGACATCATCCCGGAGCCGAGCGCGGAGTGCCGCAAGCTGGCAGCGCCCGTGGCTGCCGAAGAGTGCCCTGCGGAAATGGCGACGGCGATCGGCGAACGCCTGTCGTCACCCAGCAGGCTCTTGGCGTGGGAGCGCTGCCCTGGAGTGGAGCCCGGGTTGATGCGGGCGTTGGTCGCGGAGCTCTCGCCCATCGAATGCGCTGACGTGCTGGTCGAGCCGAGCGGAGCGCCTGCCCCGAGCGGCGAAGTGCGCGAGGTGCTGAACGGCCTCGGAGTCGCCGCGCGCCTTGCGCGGCTCGCTGGGGAGCCGCCGCGGCTCGAGCCGCCGTACGACAAGGCGCGCTTCCTCGATTTCCTGAGCTCTCGCCTCGCGCCCTGGATGATCGCCCAGGCGAAGGCCATCGACAGCCTCTCGAAGCAGGGCGCCGGCCTGCATGGCTACGCGATGGGCGTCGTGGCCATCCAGGCTGGACTTGCGGATCTGCGCATGGTCGAGCTGATGCGTCAGACGAGCCTTCCCGAGGAGATGGCGGGTGACGCCGAGGTGGAGGAGGTCTACTTCGCCGCGCTCGATCAGGCGCTCGAGCCTCGCAAGACCCGCGGTCGCGACGCTGCGCTGGTTGGGCTCAGGCGCTTTCACGAAGTGGGTGCGATCGAAGACGACCGGCTCTCGAGCGCCCACCGTCTACTCTCGCTGCTCTACAATGGGCGCCGGATCGATCGCCTGGAGCAGCTCATGTTGCCGGCGCCGCTCGTGTCGCCGGCGCCGCTCGTGTCGTCGGCGCCGCAGAGCGCCGACAAGGTCGCTGGGTTCAGCGCCATGCCGACGTACTACGCGGGCAAGCTGATCCCGGCGGAAAAGCTCCAGGAGAGCTTGGACAGCGTCTCGCAGCGGGGGCTGCCGCCGGTTTTGCAGCAGAGCATCGAGGCGCCTGGCGCGAAGCTCCTCCCCCCCGAAAAAACTTTCGCCTACGCCCTTGGCCTGGCCCACCTCAGCCAGCGCTACTTCACCCGCGCTGACTTCGAGCGCGCGGGGAAGGTCGCCCAAGGCATCGCCAAGGACAAAACCTATGGCGCCAAGGCGAAGCTCTTGAGCGCCCTCGGAGAGGCCATGGTGGGCGCGCCGGATGACGCCGCGAAGATGATGCTCGGCGGCTTCGGAGACTGGAAGCCCAACGTCAAGGCGCTCGATGCCCTGGGGAAAGGCACAGGAGAAGTCGCTGGCATGGCCGCCTTCGATGCCGCGTTCTTGCTCGAGCTGGCGGCGCCTCAGACCGCTGACGCTGCGTTCTGGCAAGACTTGGCCAAGCGCTACACGGCGGCCGAGAAGCGCCTCAAGGGTGAAGCCGCGACACGCGCCAAGGAGCGAGCCGACGCGGCGAAGCAGACCGCTGACAGCATCCGCAAATAGCCGGCCGCTCACTGACCATCGAAGCTGAAACCCACGCGGAGCCCACCCCTGAAGAAGTGGGCCCGCTCGCGGCTCCCGCCCTCGGGGTAGTACTCATAGGCAACCGCAAAGCCCGCCCAGGGCAGCACGTTGCGCGTCCGCAGCGCCCAGAGCCCAATGCCAGCGCCGATACGACCGCCGAAGCTGATGTTGCCGTTGTCCGCCTGGAAGAGACTCACCGCGGCGGTCTCCAGCTCGTAGTGCCAGCTGCCGTCGCGCACGCGGAACACTAGCGGAACCGCGGGGAAATAATTCAGCACGAACTCGGACGGATTCGTCTTCGGCTTGAGCATCGCGCCACCGCCGAACTCGCCGCCGAAGAGCAGGGTGAGGGGACCGTCGAGGTTCTTTCCCGCGAGGATACGCCCAGCGCCCCCACCGCCGTAGGTCCAGCTGCCCTCGGTCTGCCGGACCTGGAGCACGCCTCCGGTCTCGAGGTTCAGCGTCCAGCTGCCGTTGTCTGTCTGACGCCCAGTGAACTCCTCGTCGGGCTCCACCCAGAAGGGGCAGTCGGCCTCGGCACCGTCGAGGGCGGCCTGCATGAGCTGCAGGCGCCGCGCTGCATGGAGCGCCTCCTGGGTTTCGCTGTCTAGCTCGTGGCTCTGCTCGAACTTTGCGCGCGGGTCACCCGCCAGCTTCGCTCGTCGCTCGACATCGCGCAGCGCCGCCTGGCGCGCAGACAGCGGCGCGCGACAGACGCTCTCGAGCAAGGTCGGATACGCCTCGTCGAGCTCGTGCTGGTCCAGGAACCAGCCGCTGCCCTCTTGAGAGTCCAGGATGCGCTCGAGATCCAGGAGCAAGCCCCGCGTGGCGGTGTTGGGCTCGGCGTGCAGATCCTGGGCGCCCGCGCTCCAGCTCACGCCGAGCACCGCGAGCCCCGCCGCACAGGACCAGCTGGCGCGTGAGAAGCGGGCTCGCGCGACGCGGAAAAACTTGCGGCGCGCCTCGCGGCCGCGTGATTCGAAGTCGTGCGATCCCATACAGCAATCCTCGCCTGTGACCCGCAGCCTGTGAAGGCAACCCCCAATCGGCTCTGACTCGTGGAAAATCCCACGGTTGACACCCCGACACCGTCGCCCGATATCGCGCCACCATGCTTGCTGCGCGAATCCATACGTACGGTCCGCCGAGTGTGCTCCAGGTCGAAAACGCGACGGAGCCCAAATGCGGCGCTCGAGACGTGCTGATCGAGGTGCACGCGAGCAGCGTCAACCCCGTCGACTTCAAGATCCGCGGCGGGTACCAGCGCGGCGTCATCCGCTACAACCTGCCCTGGACACTGGGCCTCGATGTGTCCGGTGTGGTGGTCGAGGTCGGCTCCAAGGTGAAGCGTTTCCGCGTGGGAGACGAAGTCGTCAGCTCGCCGACCCATCGCCGCCAGGGCTGCTACGCCGAGTACGTCGCGATTGACGAGGCGATGGTGGCGAAGAAGGCTGCGCGCATCAGCCATCAAGAGGCCGCGAGCTTGCCCCTCGTCGCGCTCACCGCGTGGGAAGCGCTGTTCGGTTTCGGGCGCCTGCAGCCTGGGCAAAAAGTCTTCGTGCAGGCGGGGGCCGGCGGCGTAGGCAGCATCGCGATCCAGCTCGCGCGCCATTTCGGCGCAGCTGAGGTCGCCGCAAGCTGTAGCACTCGCAACGTGGAGCTCGTGGAGTCCCTGGGGGCGACGCGTGTCGTCGACTACACCAAGGAGGAGTACGACGAGGTGCTGCGCGACTATGACATCGTGCTCGATGCCCTCGGTGGCGAGCACAAGGAGCGCGCGTTCAAGGTGTTGAAGCGCGGGGGTGCGCTGGCGTCCATCGTTGCAGGGATCCCTACGGCAACAGAAAAGTATGGTCCCAATCTGGGCGTGCTAGTGGCGGGCGTGCAGATGCTCGGCTTCAGCCTGCGCGCGCGGCTCAAGGGGAAGCGCGCCGCGAATCTGATGCGCAAGAGTGACGGTGAGCTGCTGGGTCGCATCATGAATCTGGTCGAAGACGGCAGCGTGAAGCCGCTCATCGACCGCGTGTATCCCCTCGAGCAAATCGCAGAGGCGCACCGCTACGCTGAGACCGGTCGCGCCCGCGGCAAGGTCGTGATTCAGGTGCGCTGACTCACGGCAACTCAGCCATCGTTGACGAGCTGAATCACGCGGTGCGCCCAGCGCTCCACCATGTCCTGCCAGCCGAGCAGCTTCACCAGCGCTTGGCGCTGGGCGAGGCTCTGGATGCGCTCCCGCTGCAGCTCGCGCAGCATGCTCACGACCGTGCTGAGCGGTGCGATGCGCCGGATTGCGCTTGGTAGTGAGCGCCGCGTCACCTCGGCCAACACCACCAGCGCAGACTCGCTGTCTGGTGGTGTCGCGCGGAGTTGCTCGTCTACCCGCTGGATGACCTTGATCGTGCGCTGGATGTCTCGCCAGCTCACCCCTTCGGGGTACCAGGCCTCCCACGCGCGATCCATGCAGGCGTGGAGCTGGGGACTCGGCGGGCTGCCGCTCTGGATGCAGTACTCGAGGGAGCCGGACAGCTCGCGTGCGCGCTGCATCCAAGCGGGCGCACCCGGCGGGAGTGGCGGCAAGACCGGCGAAATATCCGGACTGGAAATTCGATGTTCCGCGGGAAACGGCACGGGGGATGGAGGCACGGGAGGCGGCGGCGCCATCTCCCGCGGATCCATCACTGGCGTTTTGCTCATGGGGCGCGAGTCAGCCCCGGGAGCGCTGGCGGGTTCTCCGTATTGCAGCGTGCGACCCGGATCTTTCACCACGCAATCGTTACACGTTGCCTGCGACCAAGTCGATGCCCAGCGCGGATCTCGCCAGAACTGTTCACGTCTCCCGGCGAGCCCGTCGGGGGACGTGGGGTTAGCCGGGCGGTTTTTCGGGGGAGGTGCGAAATGCCTACACCGTTCCCAGAGCTAGGCGCTGGTTTGCTTGTCATCCGTCGACGCCCCCGCGCGGGAGTCATGCAGCTTCTTGGACTCGCGGACGATGGCCAGCGCAAGCACCAGCCACAGCGCCACCATCACCAGGTTGCAAATGGCAAAGGTGCGGAGCGGCGCCGCGAGCCAAGTGACCAGCACGAGCACCAGGAGCGCGCTCAGCACGTCGCCAGAGCGTACGAAGAAGGTGTCGACCGCCTGCTTCGCCTTGTACTTCACGTCAGCGCTGGTGGGCAGCCAGAGTAGCTGCCGCGCCGTGTTGTTGATGGAGTAGTCAGAGGAGTTCTCCGCCGTCTTGCCGATGCGCACCACGGCGAGAACCGGAAACAAAGCGATCGCGATGCCGCTGGTCAGCGCGATCAGCGGAACCGCGAGCAGCGCCGCCTTGATGCCGCCATATTTGACCAGGCGAGAGACCACGAACGCTTGCAGGGTGACGCCGATCAGGTTCACCCAGAAGAAGAACTCGGCATACATCGACCCGATGTGGCGACCCACTTGATCCGCGGGGATTTCGCCCGCCTTGGCCAGTGCCTTTGCCGAGGCGCTGAACAGGCTGCCCAGCATGTACTCGCCGTTGGTGTTGGCCATCGAGAACGCGAGCGAGAAGAACGCGATGAGCGTGAGGTAGCGGCTCGAGAGCACCAGCGAGAAGCCGCCTCGTGAGTCGCTCTTGGGTGCTTCCTCTCCCCCATCCCCGGCCTCTGGGGCGGCCTCGGCGACCTCAGCTGCTTCCCTGGTCTCGCGATTGGCCACGTAGGCGAGCTGGGTGAGCCCAGCGCAGACGACCAGCATCGCTCCGGCGACCAGCAGGTTCGGATACAGGCCAATCGCCGGCAACAAGCTCGCGGACAGCTTGCTGCCCACCACGCTGCCAAGGGACGCACCAAGGCCAACCAGCGCGAACAGCCGCTTGCCCTGCTCCTCGGTGTACTGATCGTTGGAGAACGCCCAGAACTGAGCGACCGCCATCATGTTGAAGATGCCGATCCAGACGAAGAACACGAGGCCCATCCGCTCGCGAATCCACGCGGAACTACTGCCAAGGAAGAACAGCAGGAGATGGGAGGCAAAGAACAGAGTGATGGAAACCACGAGGCGGTTTCGTCGCACCTTGTTCGCAAACGCGCTGTACGCGGGGACGAGGAAGATCAACAGCACGGTCATCACCGCGCTCATCCAGCTCTTCAGCTCGGCGCCGCCCTTGAGCTCGAGGATCAGGCCCTCGCGCACCGGCTTCATCACGTAGTAGGCGGCCAGCAGCAGGAAGATGTTCAACGTCAGCAGCATCGCGCCGGCGGTCTCGCCAGGACGGACTTCGGTGATCAGCCCGAGGAGCAGGCGACCTCTACGCTGCAGGCGACGCTTGATGATGCCAGGTTCACTTTGCGGGGAGCTGCTCATGGGGGTCTTCGAGGCGCGAACTCAGGGGAGAGGGGGAGTCGAGAACGCGTGTTGCTCGAGCCAGGCGAGCAGTTTTGGCCACACTTCCTGGGGCGCGCGGCGCCCAAGCAGCAAGTCCCAGTGACCATACTCGTCTCGACAGCCATGTGAACGGCCGAGTTCGAGCACGCGCGCTTCGCGACCGAGCAAGCTCGCGCTGGCGCGAATTGCCTCCAGTGTGGCTTGGGGGTCGCGAGAGCCAGCGACCAGCAGTGTCGGAGCGTCGAGGGAGTGACGCGCGTCGAGGTAATGGACACGGCCATCGCGACTCGCGAGTCCGCTCGGCTCGAAGGCCGAGCTGAGCTGCTCGAGGAGCGCGATTGGGATCGTTTCGAAGGCGTTTGCGTGAAGCCGACGGTTGAGTCCTGCCTCGATGTTGGAGGGCTGGACGTTGAACGCATCGGGCGTCGCATGGGCGCGGCCGAACAGCGGCGCCAGCCAGTGCATCAAGGCGCCGTAGGGCACAGCTGGGAGCCGGCGCGCGAGGGGCTTCAGTCCAAGCAGGGAACGGAACCCACTGGCGCCGGGGCGATAGTCGAGGGCGGACCCCAACGCGACAGCGGAACGCACCGCGCGAGCCTCCCCATGCGTGGCCAGCAGAAACCACAACAGGCCGCCCATGGAATGGCCCATCCAGTGAAGCTGCGCGTGCCCCGAGAGTTCTCTGACGGCGCCCAGCAACGCCGGCAGGTCTTGGGTCAAGTAGTCGTCGAGGTCCCAGCTACGCCTCGGGCGTTCGCTCCAGCCGTGTCCGCGCAGCTCCGGGAGAAAGACGTCGTATCCCCGGGCTGCCAGCCACTCCGCGAACGAGCGTCCGGGCCAGTCGAAGCCCAGGCGGTTCGAGCCCAAGCCGTGCAGCAGCAACACCGGCTCCCCGCCACCGTTGATGCGCCAGAGCGCCAGCTCGACCCCATCTCGCGCGCTCACCCCGTGGACCTCGCGCGGTCGCGCGTCGTTGGTCAGGTCACCAAACCAGTACTGCCAGGGGCGGGCGGCGAGCTTCGCTGGTGTGCGCTCGCTGGTGCGACTCGATTGACGGAGCTGTCGGATGGGCACGAGAGGCCTCGATTGTCTGGATGACGGAGAACTGGAGTTTCGCTGCGACGCCCGGCAGGGCAGCCGGCTCGCCCGGCGCCTACGCGACGCGTGAGCAATCGCGGCGGAGAGGTCGCCGCAGCCTACACTTTCCCCGTGCGGATTGCTGAGCTGACGTGGATCGCGCTAGCGTCAGAGCGCCCATGTCCACGCACAAGCCGCCCGCGAGCTCGAGTGCCGAGGGCGTACTGCGTCCAAACCTGGAGGAGCGGCAGATCTCGCCCCTCACGAAGGCCAACCTGGGACCGTCCGCGGGTGATCCGGTGGTGCGTGAAGTCTGGCAGCGCGCGGAGCGCCGGATGGTCGATCTGCTGGGCGTCGGGGTCGCCCACCGAAGGGTCGATGGACTCGTGCTCCAGGCGAATCCGGCCGCGATCGCGATCCTGGGCCTGCACCGCGACGAGCACGGGGACTTGCGCCCGAACCCAGAGCTCGTGTGTCTTCGCGACGACGGAAGTCTTTGCCCCGCGGAAGAGGAGCCGTTCGCCAGGGCGATCGAGACCGGCGAGAACCAGGGGCCCATTCGCATGGGGCTCAAGCGCAGGGAGGATCTAGTCACCTGGGCGATGCACCAGGTGCTCTTGGTGCAACACCCGGTGGATGGTCATTTGCTTGGCGCCGTCCACAGCGTCCTCGACATTACCGCGTGGAGAGACTCTTCCGACGCCCTTCGCCGCAGTCAGGACTTGCTGCGCAAGGCGCAGGAGATCGCAAAGGTTGGGTCCTGGGACTGGGACTTGCAACGTGACATCGTGGTCTGGACCGAGGAGATGCATCGCATCTTCGGGGTGCCGCTCGATGCCTTCGACGGCAGTCCACGCTCCGCGATCCGCACGGTACACCCGGAAGACCGCAGGAAGTTCGAGCAGGCGACGCGCGCTGATATGTCGAGCTTCACCAACCGGCCCCTCGAGTTTCGTGTCGTCTGGCCCGACGGTGAGGTGCGGGAAGTGTGGGCCGAAGGGGAGACCATCGAGGACGACTCCGGCAGGCCGATGCGCATGTTCGGCGCCGTGCAAGACGTCACTGAACGACGCCGCGCTGAGCGAGAACATCAATCGCTCGAGGAGCAACTTCGCCAGGCGCAGAAGATGGATAGCGTTGGGCAGCTCGCCGGAGGCGTTGCCCACGACTTCAACAACCTGCTGCAAGTGATCCTCGGCAATGCCGAGCTCGCGCTCGGGGTAAACAACGACCCGGCGCGCGTGCAAGATATCCTTGGGGAAATTCGAAGGGGCGCGGAGCGCGCCGCGGAACTCACGCAGCAGCTCTTGGTGTTCAGCCGGCGACAGGTGATCCGCCCCGTCGTGCTCGACCTGAACCAGCTGCTCGAGCGCCTGGTGAAGATGCTCGTGCGGCTCCTCGGCGAAGGTGTCGAGCTGAGCTTCACTCCTAGCGCTGAGGCGGTGTACGTCAGTGCGGATCCGGGTGGCATCGAGCAGGTGGTGGTTAACCTGGCGCTCAACGCGCGCGACGCTGTCTCAGGTCGCGGCTCCATTCGCCTCGAGACCGTGATCGAAGACGTCGAGCGCGTCACCGCCGACCAGCCCTGGGCCTCACCTGGGCAGTTCGTCAGCTTGCGCGTGCTGGACGATGGCTGCGGCATGACGCCGGAGATCCAGGAACATATCTTCGAGCCCTTCTTCACCACCAAGCAGCCAGGCAAGGGAACCGGCCTGGGGCTCTCCGTGGTCTACGGCATCGTGCGCCAACACGCGGGCCTCGTGAGCGTGGAGAGCGAGCCAGCGAAGGGCTCTTGCTTCGAGGTGAAGCTCCCGTTGACCGATGGCCGTCCGGAGCAAAGCCGTCCGGAAACCCTCGACGAAGTGCCTGGTGGTCAGGAGACGATCCTGGTGGTCGAAGACGAACCGATGGTGCGCGAGCTGGCGCTGAATCTGCTCTCCCAGGCGGGCTACCGCGTGCTCGTCGCTGCTGACGGAGAAGAGGCACTGGAAGTCTTTCAGGCCAACTCGTCCGAGGTCGATCTGATCTTGCTCGACGTGGTGATGCCCAAGTTGGGGGGGAGGGAGGTCCGCGAGGCGGTGAAGAAGCTCTCCCCGAGCACCCGGGTGCTCTTCACCAGTGGCTACGATCTGGGCGCGCGCGGTGTCTTCTCACCGGAGCCCGGCGAACACGTGATCCCCAAGCCCTACCGCGCGCCCGAGCTGCTGCGGCGTATCCGCGAGGTACTAGAAGCAGCAGCGCCCGAGCCACTCGAGTAGCCCGGGCGCGTCGCGGCTCCGAAATCGCTTAGAAGTCGGTCTTGAGGAACCGCCAGTAAGCGATGCCGAGGCAGATCGCGAGCCACACACCAGCGACGATGAACGGCTGAGCCTCAGCGATTGGCACGTTCATGACCGACGCGGCGGCGGAGTCTTCCAGCCGGCCAAAGCCTGGCAGCACGGCGTTGAAAAACTCGCTGATCGACTTCACGGTGCCTGCCACGCCCTCATCGGGCAGCACGTTCTTCAGACTCTGAATGAAGCCGACGAACGAGTCGATGAGCGCGTAGAACAGGTAGCCAATGATGATCGAGAACGCGGTGCTGCGGGTCAGCACACCGATCAAGCCGACGATGCCGTAGAGCAACGCCGCGGAGAATATCGTCGTTGGTATGCCGGCGAAGAAGCGCATGTGCCAGACGCCGGTGCGTGCGCCGACGCCAATGAAGATGATCATGTACACCGCGGTTAGCAGCGCGACGTAGAGCACGAGACCACCCGCGAACTTGCCGAAGAACAGCTGGGCGCGGGACACGGGCTTGCTCACCAGCACGTCCACCGCGCCGGCCGATAGCATTCCAGGGAAATAGACCGCGCAGCAGGCGATGAAGATCCACATCGATGCCTTGAAGGCGAATTTCGCCGCCCAGTGCATCCACATCTCGACGCCCTTGTCCAAGCGGTTCAGCCCTTGGCGCGCTGATCGACGACCTCTTGCGCTTCCTCGGATTGCTTCTGCTGGAGCGCCTTGAGGTCGTTGCGCTTCTCCGTCAGGTCGTCGTTGGCCTTCTGGATATCGTCTTGAGACGACTTGGGGTCCCGCGCGAGGGCTTCGAAGCGCGTCTTGGCCAGGGCGTACTGGTCGTTCTTCTCCTCCAGGGCCTTTTCGTGTCCGAGCTCCTGATGGATCAGCTCACGGTACTGAGCGTCCCACAGCAGGTCGAACCCCACCTCCTTGTTATCCCCAAACGGGATCCAGACGACTTTCTCGTTGGAGTCGGTGGTTCGCACCTTGAAGGCGAAGATCGAGATACCGGCGACGACGAGCAGGCCCGCTGCCAGGACGAAGAACACAACCTGCTGTTTGCTCTGGCGCCAGGTGTCGCCAACGATGGCTAAAAAGGCGTTCATCGGCTGCCTCCCACGTGCTGGTCTTCCTGCGCGCTGATGACGTCGATGAAGGCCTGTTCCAGGTTCGCGGTGCGGGGCTTGACCGCGTAGATGCTGACCTTGTTCTTTCGCAAGAGGTCCACGACCTTGTCGATGTGGTCGCGGTCGGGGAGCGTGATGTCGAAGCCGTTGACGCCCTTTTCCCGTTCGCCGAGCTTGTCGAGCTTCTCGTCCAGCTCGTCGGAGATCGCCCCGCACTCGAAGGCCACGGTGACCGTACCTTCGTCGACACTCACTGCGTTGCGGATGTCGTCGGTGCTGCCCTGCTGGAGCAGCTTGCCGTGGTGCATGATCGCGATCTGATCACAGATCTGCTCCACCTCGGCGAGGAGGTGGGAGTTCATCAGCACGGTGGTGCCGGCCTTGCGCAGGTTGAGAATAACCTCGCGGATTTGGTGGCGGCCGACGGGGTCGACGCCATCCGTCGGCTCATCCAGGATCACGAGCTTCGGCTTGCCGAGCATCGCCTGGGCGAGCCCGACGCGCTGGTTCATGCCCTTGGAGTAGCGGATGATCTTCGTGTCTCCCCACTCCTTCATCCCGACGAGCTCGAGCTTCTCGTCGATTTCTTTCTCGAGCTCCGCTCCTTCGAGACCGGAGAGCCTGCCGAAGTAGCGGCACACGCCGCGGCCGGTGAGGTAGTTCGGGAAACGGTGGCCTTCAGGGAGGTAACCGACGTTGCGCCGCGCCTCCTTGTTGGCGATATCCGTCCCGAGCAACCAGCCGTGTCCGCTGGTGGGCGCGATGATGGAGAGCAAGGTCTTCACCAAGGTGCTCTTGCCGGCGCCGTTGGGGCCGAGGAGCCCGAACGCACAGCCTTGGGGCACCTTGAGATCCAGCGCCTTGAGCGCGTGGACCTTGCCTTTGGGATAGATCTTCGTGAGGATTTGGTTTCGACGGCCAGCGTCATGATCGGTCCGGGTGCTACCAGAATCCGCCGCGACTGCTGCGATTGTTGCAACGCTGATTACAGGGAATATCGAATCGGGGATTTCCCCCGAGGTATTCGCTACTTAGCTAGAGACCTCGGGGTCGCCCTCGCGAAATTTCGGCGGCGCCTTGGCCGTTCGCTTCAGGCGTCGCGAAATCGATCCGTGGCTCTGACGAGCTGGTCGGTGATGCCGGCCTCGAACGCCGAGTGCCCCGAGTCCGCGACGATACACAGCTCTGCTTCCGGCCAAGCGCGGTGCAGCTCCCACGCGCTCTCCATCGGGCACACCACGTCGTAGCGCCCCTGGACAATTACCGCAGGGATATGCCGAATGCGGTCTATGTCGCGTAACAGCTGGTTCGGTTCGTCGAAGAAGCCCGCGTTCACGAAGTAGTGGCACTCGATGCGCGCGAACGCGAGGCTGAAGTCGTCCTCTGCGGTGTGGGCCACGTGCTCCGGATCGACGAACAAGAAGCTGGTCGAGCCTTCCCACACGCTCCACGCGCGCGCCGCCTCTTGGCGCACCTTCGGGTCATCGCTGGTGAGGCGCTTGTGGTAGGCGCGCATCAGGTCACCGCGCTCTTCCTCGGGGATCGGCGCCAGGTACTTCTCCCAGGCATCGGGGAACAGGCGGCTGGTGCCCTCTTGATAGAACCAGCTCAGCTCTTTGGGCCGCAGCATGAAGATCCCTCGCAACACGAGCTCCGTGCAGCGCTCCGGATGCTTCTCCGCATAGGCCAGCGCCAAGGTGCTGCCCCAGGAGCCTCCGAACACTTGCCACTTCTCGATCCCGAGGTGCTCGCGCAGGCGCTCGATATCGGCGACCAGGTCCCACGTGGTGTTGTCTTCGAGGCACGCGTGGGGCGTGCTCCTGCCACAGCCGCGCTGATCGAACAGCACGATGCGATAGTGCTCGGGATCGAAGAAGCGCCGCTGCTTCGCATCGCTGCCGCCACCAGGGCCCCCGTGGAGAAACACAACTGGCTTGCCTTGAGGATTGCCTGACTGCTCGTAGTAGAGCGAGTGGACGTCACTCACCTTGAGCTGACCGCTCTCGTAGGCTTCGATTTCCGGGTACAGCGTGCGTCGTTCAGTCACATGAGGGGCTATACCTGAGCCTCCCGAGCGTTGCTAGCCGTCGAACCTTGGGCAAGAGCCACGCTGGGTGTGCGCGAGCGTTGCTCTGCGGTATGCCTAGAACTCTGTGCGCCAACTGTTCAGCAATATCCGAGTCAGCGCTCGGCGCTCTGCGGGTGCCGCGCTGTGCTTGGTGATCCTGGCCAGCGGCTGCAAGCGCTCGGGGAACGCCGAGTGCACTGCGGCGCGGGATGCGGCGCGAGACGCGGCGTTGAAAGACGATCTCGAGCAGGCAAAGCTCAAGCTCGCCGAGGCGCGCAAGAGCTGCGACAAGCAGCTGGATTTTGATCTCTCGCGCATCCAGCAGCAGATCGAACGCAAGGAGCAACGCATGCGCGAGGAAGAAGCGCGCGAGCAGGCTCGTCAAGCGCAGCGTGTTCCGCTCACGCCCTTCATCGACTGGGTCAAGCAGCTCCGAGACTCCGACGACAAGCACCTCAAAGGGGAGCAATGCGCAGCGCGCGGTACGCCCGAGTTCGGCTTTTGTTTGGGGGAGAGAACGCTGCCCGGCGGCCTCGAGGCGACGGTACACTACCTGGAGCGCGACGCTGCGAGCGTCTACCGTTTCCAGGCGGAAGTGCCGTCTCGCGTCGTTTGCAGCGACCTCGGTGGGCATCGTCTGGTCCACGCGTGGCGCTCCGGCACGGAAGAGCGCTTTCACTGTGAGCTCACGGCTTCACCCCTCAAGGGCCTGATCGCGCTGCTCCAGAACCCGATCCGCGGTGGGGTCGGGAGCGCCGGACAAGGTGGCGCGGCCGAACCCTCGCGGGTCTCGGTGTTCACCAGTGGCTACCTCGAGCGCGATCAGAAGCTCAGCGCGCTGCTCAACAGCGCGAACAAATAGCGGCGCGCGAGCGAACCTTGACCCTGCGTCGGCGTGTGGCTACGCGCCCTAGCGAACGGTCGCGCGCCGAGCTCGAGTTGCAGCGCGCTGCCCCGAAAATTGGAGAGCAGACCTAGTGGGAGCCTTACGCGGAGCGCTCAGTTTCACCCGCTTCTTTG
Organism: Polyangiaceae bacterium; assembly: GCA_041389805.1. GTDB lineage: Bacteria > Myxococcota_A > Polyangia > Polyangiales > Polyangiaceae > JAHBVY01. The sequence continues at coordinate 34,677 of JAWKRD010000057.1, forward strand.
TGCGCGGGGAGCTGCCAGACGGTTTTCGAGACCGTTTCATGAAGAACATCAAGCTACGCAAGTTCGAGCCGCTGACCGCGGAGGACGAAGAGAGCGAGCGCAGCGGGTGGTGCGTGATCGACCGTGTCTTCGATCTCGAGTTCGATCACGAGAAGGTGTTCTACAACTCCTACCTGAACATCGGGATGCGCATCGACCGCTGGCGCGTGCCGCCGGCGCTGCTCAAGGCGCAGATGCAAGAGGCGGAAGAGGAGCTCAAGGCGAAGAAGGGGCTGAACAAGCTAGGTCGGGCTCAGAAAGCGGACCTGAAGCAACGCATCACCATTCGCCTGCGGAAACGCACGTTGCCCGTGATGCGCGCGTATGACGTGAGCTGGAACCTGGACACCGGGGTCGTGCTCTTCTGGAGCAACTCGCGCCGCCTGCACGACGAGCTGGCAGCGCTGTTCGAGAAGACGTTCGGCTTGAGCATCGTCCCGGAGAGTCCCTTCATGGCTGCGGTGGAGTGCGGCCTCAGCGATGAGCAACTCCACGTTCTGCGTGGGGTGGAGGAGACCATCTTCTTCACTCAGAACGCCAAGAGGATCGGCGAATGAGCGGTCAAGAACACGCGAGCGTCGATCTCGACACCGTCGAGAACACGCGCTTCATTGGGCCGGAGTTCCTGGTCTGGTTGTGGTTCAAGAGCGAGCTCTTCGGCTCTGAGCTCGAGGTGGAAGGCTTCGGCACCATCGAGGTCTGGCTCGACACCCAGCTGGTGCTCGAGTCGCAGATCGACTCCGGCGAGCGCACGACACTGAAGGGCATGGCGCCGAGTGGCTCGCCCGAAGCGCTGACCGCCATGAAACAGGGCAAGATGCCGATCCGCGCGAGGATCCAGCTGAACCACGGCAAGCTGAACTTCAGCTTCACCTTCGATGCCGTCAGCTTCGCGATCTCCAACCTCAAGATCCCCGCGGTAGTGGAAGAGGGTGACGAAGTGTTCTACGAGCGCATGCTGCTGGTGGAGCAACTCGATCAAATCATCGGCGCGCTCTACACCGAGTTCCTCACCCTGCGCGTCAGCCCACTCTGGGAAGGCGAGCTAGCCCCCGCGATGCGCGACTGGGTGCAAGGCGAAACGGAGCTCACCGTGCGCGCCTACAACGGCATGCTGAAGCGCGCCGGAGCTTGACGACGTGCTTGAACGTTCGAGCCGTATCGCAAACTCACGTTCCACGCCTGGCTAGCATGCCTGGGCGGGATGGCTTCAGCCTGTGGTCCAGGCGCTGATGACCTCTCCGCGACCTAGCGGTCGAACCACGCGAGCCACTCGCGGACGAGCGCCAGGCGGCTCTGATTGAGGGTGTAAACGCGATTGCGACCCCGCTTCTCGTGAAGCAGTAGACCTGCTTCCTCGAGGATGCGCAGGTGGCGCGTCGTCGTCGGCCATTTGTGCTCGAAGCGGCTCGCGATCTCACCAGCCGTGGCCACTCCACCGCGGAGGTGGAGTGTGAGCAGGATCTGCCGACGCGCTGGATGAGCGAGTGCGGTGACTACTTGGTCGAGCGCCTCGAGCTTCTGCTTGGCATTCAGGCTGGCTCGACCTCGCAGATGGTCAGCTCCTCCAGCACCGGACCCATCGGTTCCCACACCGCCATCACTTCTGGCGTTTGGTGCGCGATGTCCGACGCCTCGC
>JAWKRD010000058.1:0-35778 GCA_041389805.1 Polyangiaceae bacterium
GTCACCGCTGGCCGCGTGCACCGGCTCCCCCTCGGGAGTCCCTTGGTCAGCCCTCGATCCGCTGCCGGGCTTCCGATCTTCGTCCCGTTCGAGGTCGCGCCCGTGTCGGATGCGTGGCCGCTGACCGACGCGGACTCCACCGACGCCGCCAACGCGCAAATCCGAGGCTGGCTCGAAGTCGAACTGGGGCCACGTCTGAAAGCCATGAGCCGCAGCGGGCCGAGCGCGCTTCCGCTGACTCTCTGCCTGGATGTGCGGTGCTTCGCGCCGGAACTCGAGGCTGCGGTCAAACCGTACGGAAGCGTTTCTCGAGTATCCCAAGCTTGGACGCTAGCCTTCGACGCCAGCGGCTGGAAGCTCGAGCCGGGCATCGACCCCAGCTACGACCAGCTCGTGGCCGTGAGTCGAGGGGGCCTGCTCAGGGTCTTGAGCGGTCTCTCGAGCTGGGGCGAGTTGCTCCTGTCAGGTCAGCTCCGCTGTTCGGACCGCGCGTTTCGTGTCGTGGACGGAGCGCTCGCACGCATTGGCTGGCTACCGGCATTGTTCGTGTACGCCACACCGGCCTACGAGGAGAGTTTCGAGACGGCGACCTGGCGCCGGGTAGAGGCTGTCCGACGCCATGACCCGGCTTGAAAGCCCTGGCGTCGCACAATACCGGTTCCCAGCTCACGCAGGTGCTGACAGGATAGGCCAATGGCCGGGCGCACGTTTGCGATTGGGGATGTCCACGGAGACACTCAGGCTCTGTTCAAGCTGCTTTCTTGTTTTCCTACGCTGGACGAAGAAGACACGCTGATCTTTCTGGGCGACTACATCGATCGCGGACCGCGCTCCGCCCAGGTGATCGACTACATCCGCAATCTCCCTGGCACCATCCCGGCGAAGGTAATTGCCCTGCGCGGCAACCATGAGGACGCGTGGCTGCGGGTGATTGATCGGGGCTGGGACGAGTTCGTGTTGCCGCCCGGCAATGGATGCCTCGCGGCGTATCGTTCATTCGTTGGAGGCCCAGTTCCCGCAGAGGGCGAGCTGCCCACCGTGGAAGAGCGCGCTTCGATGTTGACCGGCTCGTTCTTCCCCCCCGAGGTCGTGGATTGGTTCCGCTCGCTGCCCTACTGGTACGAAGACGACCACGCCATCTACGTCCACGCGGGACTGCCTCATGGACCTGACGGCTTCCTGCATCCAAAGGACGTGAAAGCGCCGATCGCCCTGCTGTGGTGTCGAGACGAGGCTTTCTTCCGCAACTATCGCGGCAAGACGGTGGTCTTCGGGCACACGCGCACGGAGTACCTCCCCCCCGAGCTCAGCGACTACACCCCTGACGATCCAACGGATTTGTGGGCGGGCCCCGCCGTGGTTGGGATCGACACCGGCTGCGGCAATGGTGGCTTTCTCACGGGCCTCGAGCTGCCAGCCCGCAACGTGTACGAGTCTCGCGACTGACGTGGCGTGGACCGACGCTGTGGGCTAGGGTCCGCGGCGCTCGAGATGGCCGACTTCACCGACATCATTGCCGTGTTCTTTCTGATCTGGAACACGGTGCGCAAGCTCGACATCCAGAAGCAGCGCGCGGAAGATTTCCCCCACGTCGACCCCCGAGCGTTCGCCGAGTGGCGCAAGAAGGAGCTGTTCGCGTACAGCCTCGGCGCCTACGCCAGCATCGCGAAGCTGGTGCTGAACTTCGCCTGGATCTACGCCATCACTCGCTATGCACCGCCAGCGTGGTCGATCCGCGTGGTCGGAATGAGCATCTTCTTCGGCTGGGGCATCGCCCTCATCATCTCAGCGCTGATGGGCACCAAGGGCCGGGCGATGCGGGGCGATCTCGGGATCGCCCTCAAGAGCCGGCGCGAAGGCTGAAGTCCGGTACGGCTTTCCTAGACCGGCTTTAGCGACCCGGCAGAATGGTCGTAGGCGCGCGTAGGTGTGGTGACCAGCTGTTCGCGCATCGAAATGCGGGATCGTCTCGGTTTCTGGTGACACGGGAAGATGGTTCACACCCAGGCCGTAAACCGGACATAACGGAGCGCACATGCCGAACGATCCCACCCAAGCCCTCGGCATCCTGCTGGCAGGGCTGCTGAAAATCGAGGCCGAAGAGGCGTGCCGTGTCGTGGAGGCGGAGCCGGCCCCGGAATCAGTCGAGCGGGTGCAGTCGTCGTCGACTAGTGGTGTCCACCGCATCCGCAAGCCCTCGATTTCCCCCGCCGCTTGAGCAACGTTGCCGCGAGGCAACGAGCTTCTCCGAGTTTTTCTGGGGGTGAGGAGCGTTGCCTCAGTTATCGGAGGTGTTGCGGACCCCGGCCCACACCAGGCGCAACTGGCGGCGGTAGGTCTCGCGAATCAGCGCCGGCGTGTCCTTGAGCAGCAGGGGAATGCCGAAGAACAGGCTGAGAAGGGCCATCACGGTGGTCTCGATGTTGGTGCCCGTGGGGAGCTCGCCGCGCGCCATCGCGGCCTGAATGGGCTGCCCGAGCACCTGATCCAGCTTGCGACAGGGCACGTTCATCGCGCACTCCATCTCGGGGAATGCCTGCAGGCGCTCGGCCAGGGAGAGCTCCGAGCTGAAGGGGCAGCCGCCGTCCCCACGCTCCACGCTCATGAAGCCGATGACTTCCATCATGATGCGCGGACACTCTTCGAGTTCGCGCCCCATGATGTCGAACAGCTCCTCGATGAAGCGCAGGCCGTCTTCACCACCTGCTGCCTGCCGCGCCTCCCAGGTGACCTCGACGGTCCAGATCTGGATGAAATAGCGCAGCACGTCTTCCTTCTTCGGGAAGTAGTTGAAGAAGGTGGCTTCGCTGACCTGAGCTTCCTCGGTCAGTTCCTTGACCGTGATGTCACAGAACGGCTTCTCTCGCAGTCGGCTGACCGCCGCCCGCATCAAGGAGAGCTTCGTGCGGGCGAACTTTTTCTCGCGCAGCGGGATGCGCTGCACGGCGGTGTCCTCCCGAGGTTCGCTCTGGGGCAGGTCTAAGTCGGCGAGGGGAGACGACTGGCTCATGGTGGGACGGGTGGGCTATCAGCCCCGCGGGGGGGCGGGGGTAGCGCGGCTGCGGGCGTTGGCCGGGAAAGACCGGCCTAGGTTAGGTGTCCTCTATTGAGGGGGTTGGCGCAAGCGGTGAAGGGCTCCATCGCCCAGCGACCGGTGAACCGTTTGTCGACTCCCATCGGGGTTGCGGATTGGCGGCGCAGGGGCCGGGTGGGCGCGATCGACACCAAATACCTGGTGGAATGGATGCGGAGTGTCAACACCCGCGGGCGCGTTCTGCAGGTGCCGATGTAGGTTCGTCGGTCCGTCGCGGCGGCAAAAACCGAGCGCGCGAGGCAAGGAGAGAGGCCGAGCCGACGGGCGAGCCGAGGCGAGTCCGGCGGGGAGAGCCGAACGAACGCCGAGCTGCGCGGGAAAAAAGCTTCAACCCGGCGGTGACAGGCTCTCGGGACGCTCCAGGCCAACCACCCTGAAGTCCGAAGCGCCGAGCTGATACAGGTGCACCCGTGTCGGGTACAGCGTGTGGCTGTCCACCGCGCTCAGGTCGACGACCACATACTCCGGGGACTTCGGGGTCGCGCCAGCTCCTGCTGGCAGTGTCACGCAGACTTTTGAGCCTGTGCGTATGGCTTTCAAGCTTTGGCTCTTCAGGAGGTCACCGACATAGGCGGTTGCCTGATACTGGCGTTTCCGCGGGGCGACGTGCGCGGCGACACCGACGTCATCGACGCAGAGCTGGTTCGTCTGAAGCTGAGGATTCGCGAATGGCGACAGCTTCCCCAGGTATCGCCGCAGCAGCTTGTCCCGGCGGCCGATCAGGATCCTGGTCAGCTCGTCCTCCAGCAGGTCACTCCGCAGGTCGCCGGATCGCACCAGGGCGCGCACATGGGCGTCGTCGAAGCGCGCCAGGATGCGTGTCATCCAGGCGGCGTCCCGCTCCGTCATCGCGACCATCCCCGGGTTTGGATAGCCGGGGCGGTACTTGTCGGGATAGAAATGCTCCACGTCGTAGTAGCCGAACACTGGACCCGACTTGCCGAATCGCGCTGTGTCCCAGGGGCGCTTCTGCAGACCCAGGGTGACGAAGTCTTCAAACAGGTAGGGGAAGTCGAGGTAGTAGGCGTTGCCAATGCGACGCCCCAGGAGCGGGGGCTCCCAGATGCTCCCGAAGCAGTCTCCGAAGTCGATGTAGTAGTGTCGCACGTAGCCGAGGCCGGCGTGCTTGGGATCCTTCACCCACGCTGACAGGGTGTTCTGCTCGCGCGAGTCGAAATGGTTGGTCCAGGCGGCGAGGACGTAGGCACCGCGCAGCTCACGGCGCATCTCGTGATCGATGACGTCATTCGGATCGTCGCTGCGTTTGCCCTCGTAGGTCCACGGCCCGAGTGGCTTGCCGTCGATGAACAGGCTTGTTGCCGCGCGGTAGCGTCCGTCGGGCAAGACCTGGGCCTTGCTGAACACCTTGTCCAAGTGGCGCTGAGTTAGCGGCTCTTCGTCACCGTCGGCGTTCTCGCCCTTTGCCTCCGGGTCGATGCGCAAGATGCCACGGTCGAAGTACACCACTCGGTTGCACGGAGTGTAGAAGCCGGCCGCGTGGTAGATGCGCGAGCCGATGACGTCTGCAGCAGTGGGGCGTACGCCCTGAGTGGTGCCGTCGAACTTGATCAAGTAGCGGAAGCCGTTCGCTGCCTTGATGATGAAGCCCGGGTTGAAGCCGTTGGGTTTGGCTCTTGTGATGGTCCACGGCCCAGCGGGGTCGAGGGGCTCCGTCACGCAAGCGCCGGCTTCGAACTCCTCGAGCGGCATGGCTGGGCCACCCTTGGCGTACGGCAAGCCGATGCGATTCTGAAACCAGCTGGAGTCTGGGACTTCGTCCAGGGCGTTTACGTTGGTGGCCTCACCCAATGGATCAACCGCGAGGAAACGGCTGACAGGACGAAACACCAGCTGGTTCGCGCCGTCCCAGGCGAAGGGCGAGAAGTACTCCTCGGGTTCCTGGGCGAACCCGTGGCGGTCTGGATCCCGCCACATTGGGTCCTTGAGCGGGAACTTTTCGATCGATCCAGCGCAGGCGTTGCTTGCGAGCGCCAGGGCAAGCAAGGTGCTCCGGAGCTTCCAGGTGCTGGGCGCGGTTCTAGAATCCACTGGTTGCTCCAAACACGAAGCGCAGGCTCTCCGGCTCAGCACCCTCGTCGAAGGGTTCGGTACCAAACGCCAGCAGCATCTCGAACACGTGGTCTCGGGAGCCCACGGCGCGCAGGCCTACCCCGGCGGACTGGCGCAAGAGCCCTGGCTCGAAGCCATCCAGGTGTTCCCCGAAGACGTTGCCCACTGCGTAGTGAATCGCGCCGTCGAGCCACACCCAGACAGGCCAGGTGTAGTCGAAGCGCAGCACCGCGCTGCTCCGGTCCACGAGGCGACCCTCGAGGAACCCACGCATGGGACGGTCGCCACCGAGAGTCACCTGCTCGTTGAATGGGATCTCGCTGCCTTTGAGCAATGGGTCGACGAAATCGACGATCAGCTGCAAGCCGACGACGCGCTCCGCGCTGACGTCCCAGAAGCCTCCGAGGGACGCACCATACTTGAGCCAGGCCTGCCGATCCGTGGTCGTTTCCGCGAGGGTCGGTTCAACGCGCCGGAGGCCAGTTGCGTGCTCACCGCGGAGTGCCAAGCGCACGCCGCTACCGTTTGGCTGCACCCAGTCGCTGGCGTCGTCATCGAATAGCTTCTCTCGTCGACGACGCGAGTCGAGATCGAGGTCCACGCGCTCGAACGCAATCGTGTAGCCATCGGCGGAACCTGGGGGAGCGCTGAGCTGCCCTGCGTCGACTAGCGACTGAACCGATGGATCATCGCAGCACCGGTCCCCGAGCCTGAAGCTCGTGTCGCGCACGCCGAGCGCTGCGTGCAGGACGGAGTCCGTGGGCTGATCCGCCGGGGTCTTCGGGGGGTGATGGGGACGCGCTTTGAGGTAGCCCGTGAAGTCTAGTCGCGCCTCAAGCATATCCCTGCGGTAACGCGGGTCGGGTCCTCGGGAACGTGGCCCGAGGCCATAAAAGACGTAATCTGGGCGCTGAAGATACTCCCCCGCGAGCGCGATGTCGGTGTCTTCGTCGATCACGATGCGGTCCGTGAGCTGAAAGTTGAGCCAGTCTTCGCCCCCCCAAGCGGCCCGGGCGCGCACCTGGTTTTTCTCGTGCCCCGCTTCGTTCCAGAAGTAGTAGAGGCCGATGCTGGGACGAAAGCCGAAGTCGATCAGCCCGGTGGGCACGATGCCCATGTTGTCATCCGGGCCGAACGTGAAGAAGTCGGTGACCGCTTCCACCCAGTCGTCGCGTTCGGCCGTGGTCACGAGCACGCCCAGCGGACGCCGGATCACGTACTCGCTCACGAAGTAGAGTGGTGAGAGCAAGATGCGCGGGATCCAGATCAGCACGTCACCCGCGGTGGTCGGCTCTTCGCGGCCGTCGTAGTCCGGGAGGCTGCGCTCTTCACCGGTCAGGGGGGGATCCGGGTCGGGCGCGTAGCTTGGTGGCTTCTCGACCTTTTCAGGTTTCTTCTCCGCCGGCTCCTCCTTCTGGGTGTCCGTGTTGGAAGGGCGGGCCGCAGAGCCGTCCTGCGCCCGCACCGATGAGCACACGGTCGTGCTCAGCGCGAAGAACGCCAAGACGCTGGCGAAGCGGGGAGGGCGCATGCGTTGGACGCTAGTGTGAGCGTCGCGCTGAGGCAACGCTCGAGAGCGCCGCTGACTTGTCGAATGGGCGGCTCATCTAGCCAATGACGCCAACTTCTCTGCCCACGGCCGTGAACGCTTCGACCGCCTGGTCGATCTGTGCGGGTGTGTGGACGGCGGAGAGCTGCACGCGGATCCTCGCTTCGCCCTTCGGCACGACCGGGTAGGAGAAGCCGATGACGTAGATGCCACGGGAGAGGAGCCTGTCCGCCATATCTGAGGCGAGTTTGGCGTCGTGGACCATCACGGGGACGATCGCGTGCTCGCCAGGCTTCAGTTCAAAGCCCGCCTTGGTCATTCCTTCACGGAAACGTTGCGCGTTGGCTTTCAGCGTCAGCCGAAGCTCACTGGAACGCTCCAAGAGGTCGATGACCGCGATGCTCGCGCCCGTGATCGCCGGCGCCAACGTGTTCGAGAACAGGTAAGGGCGCGAACGCTGGCGCAGGAGCGCGATGATCTCCTTGCGCCCCGTGGTGAAGCCGCCACTGGCACCACCCAGGGCCTTGCCCAGGGTGCTGGTCATCACATCCACGCGCTTCATCACCCCGAAGTGATCGGGCGTTCCGCGTCCGTTCGGTCCGACGAAACCCGTGGCATGAGAGTCATCCACCATCACCAGCGCAGAATAGCGCTCCGCCAAGTCACAGATTTGGTCCAGCTTGGCGAGGTAGCCGTCCATGCTGAAGACACCGTCGGTCGCGATCATGCGCAGACGCTTGCCCTGCGTTTCCTGGAGGCAACGTTCGAGCTCCTGCGTGTCGCCATTGGCGTAGCGGTGGCGTTCGGCTTTGCAAAGCCGGATGCCGTCGATGATCGAAGCGTGGTTCAAGGCGTCGCTGATGATCGCGTCATCGGCGCCGAGCAGGGTCTCGAACAAGCCGCCATTGGCGTCGAAGCAAGACGAATAGAGGATGGTGTCTTCGGTTTCGAAGAAGCCGCTTAGCTTGCCCTCCAGGCGCTTGTGCAGGTCCTGAGTGCCGCAAATGAAGCGCACACTCGAGAGGCCAAACCCGTGAGTCTCTAGGCTGTGCTTGGCCGCAGCCATGACCTCGGGGTGAGAGGACAACCCGAGGTAGTTGTTCGCGCAGAAGTTCAGCACTTCCCGGTCGCCGGCGGTGATCGCACCGCCTTGCCGTGAGGTAATGACGCGTTCACGCTTGGTTAGTCCAGCGGCTTCGATCCCGTCGAGTTCCGTCTGGAAAATGCCCTTGGCTTGTTCGTACATGGTGCCTCCGCGCGCGCGTCCTTGATGGCGTCCTGAAATCTCTGGCTAGAACTTGAGCACTACCTTCGGGTAAGTGCTGATGGCTTCCTCGAATCGCTCAGGGGTGAACTCCTCGAAGGGAACAATCGGTCCCTGACCACCATTCAGGATGACCTCCCAGACGAGGTCATGAATGTTCGGATCGCGCGACTCCAGCAGGTGGCGCGTGATGTGCCAGGTTTCCCAGATGCGGCGCCCGATCACGCTGTGCATGTTGATGCCGTCGACAATCACGCGGTCAAAGCTCTCGATGATTGCGTCCCCGCTCTTCAACCCGAACAGGATCACGTCGCCGCCGCGACGGACGAGGTGGATGGCGTTGTTCACCGACGAGTTCATCCCGCTCATCTCGAGCGCCACATCGACGCCAACGCCGTCCGTCAGGCGTCGGATCTCGGCGCACAGATTCGGGTCATGAGCGTACTCCTCCGCTCCCATTCCGGGTTCGAGCACCACGTCAGCGCCGAGCTTCCTTGCCATCTCTGCGTGGTGCTTCACCGGCTCGACGCCGACGATGTAGGTCGCGCCCATGGCACGGGCGATGGCCACGGCGAATAGCCCGATCGTGCCGCAGCCAACGATCGCCACGCGCTTTCCACGCAGATTTACTTTGGTGCATGCGTGCACTGCGTTGCCGAAGGGCTCTTGGATGGCAGCGACCTCAGGCCGCAGGCGCTCCATGTTGTTGCGCCAGATGACCTTGGCCGGCAGCTTCACGTAGTCCGCGAAGGCGCCGTCGTAGCTGATACCGATGATCAAGTCGTCGGCGCACACGTAGTGATCGCCGCTCCGGCACTGATGGCACACACCGCAGAAAATGTGGCTCTCTGCGCTCACCAGATCTCCGACCTCAAGGCCGAAGCTACGTCGAGCTTCGCTACCAACCGCGACCACTTCGCCGAACAGCTCGTGTCCGATCACGCGTTGATCCTTCGCGTGCCGCATGGCTTTCGCCTCGTTGTCGAGGGAGCTGCAGATCATGTCTTTGAATGCCTTGCGGAACCAGATCCCACGATCCGACCCGCAGAAGCCGACGTAGCGCGGCTTGATCAGCACTCGGTTGCGATCGTGGTAGTCGCTGCGCTCGTCGAGGGTGACCCGGGGCACCTCCTCGACGCGCAGCCCCTTGGACTGTTCCCACGGATCCTTCGCTCGATCGTAAACCAGCGCACGCATGCTCTCGGCCATGGGCGACCTTCTACGACCCTCGGTGTGGGGTGAGCAAGCCGAGTGCCTCGCCCGTCACTACTTTGCGCCTGGGCGTCGCAGCGCGTCAGCAGTGTTGTGCAGAGGCGTTGCCGGGTGCTGCAGACACGACAAAACACAGACGCCGCCTCTCGAGGAGGCGGCGTCATGGGGTTTGGCTTCGAACGCCGAACTCAGGTGCCGGTCGGAGCCGCGGTCGGTAGCTTCAACTTCGGCAGGCGACGAATCAGCGGATTGCCGGACGCCGAGGGATCAGCCGACGCGGAGGCGGAGGGCTCCGCCGACGCAGAGGCGCTCGCGGAGGGCTCCGCGGACGCCGACGCCGACGCGCTGGGCGCTGCGGATGCCGACGCGCTCGCCGACGGGTTGATGACCACGCCTGCGTCCTGGGTCTCGACGTCTTCCGGCTTCACGTCGGTCTCGGTCTTCAGCTGCGGGCTGTTGACGCGCGCCTGGACCCAGCCGGGGCTGAGCTGCTTGTAGCCAGAGGGGTACTCGATCAGGAGGAAGTTCCCATAGCTGGCCTTCAGGTTGACCAGCGTGCCCCGGTTGAGGGTGGCGATGAAGTCAGTCGAGGTGTCAGCCTTCTTGTAGACGCGCAGGTTGTTGAGGAGCACGCGTACGGTGCCGCCCATCTTCACCTCTTTGTCACCGTAGCGCTCGACGTCGTCGTCCTTCTTCTCTTCCGCCTTGGGCTCCGCGCTGGATGCTGCGGGCTCGGGCGCGGCCGTCGCTGACGGTTCTGCGGGCGCTTCTTCTTCCTTCTTGCAGGCGAGCAGCGCAAAGATCACACCAGCTGCCGCAATGGCAGTGGACGCACGTGCGGGGTTGATAACCATCCGTAAGTTCCTCCTCGGGGCCGGACCCTACACGAAAGCCATGAGGGCGCCCACAGCGCAATACGTCCGACCTAGGCTTTTGATCCCATCGCGCCGGGTCGGTTCCGCGTTCGGTGGGCGGTCCCAGCGGCAGCCATTGCGCGCCGCTCCGCCACCAAGCGGCGTGGAAACGTGGATACGTGCGCTTAGTTCTTGGGAGGGGGAGGCGTGGTCTCCGAGACCGGGGGGCGCTGCTTGAGGCAACGATCCACGGCGGCGTGGAGCTCTGCTTTGTCGTGCTTTGGCAGGGTGGGCTTGCCCATCACGCTGAGGCCGACGCGGTCAAGCGTGAGCTCACCGCTCGAGAGCCAGACGAACATCGCGCGGCCCTTGATGTTGTCGAAGGGGACGCCGCCTCCGCGCCCGCCATTCCACGCCCGAGAGTCTTGGGAGTTGTTGCGGTTGTCGCCCAGCACCCACACCTCGCCAGGCTTGACCTTGTACGGACCCTCGAACTGGTCGCGCTCGCCATCCTGGAACAGCGTCAGGTAGCTCATATCCCCGAGGAACTCGACGAAGAGGTCCCCCTGGCGCGGGTCGTCACCCTCCATGTAGTCGTAGTGACCCACCTTGCAGTAGGGCACCTTCCAGCCATTCAGGATCGGGTGACCATCTTGCACTGCCAGAGTGTCTCCCGGCAGCGCGATCACGCGCTTGATGTAGTCCTGACGCACGTTGTCCGGATTCGGATCCGGGTAGATGAAGACCATCACGTCGCCGCGCTTGGGCGGCAGGCTGGCGAACAGCCGCGTGTCGGTGAAGCGCAGCTTGGGGCCGTAGGCGAACTTGTTCACGAAGATGTGATCTTGGAGCTGCAACGTGGGCAGCATCGACCCGCTGGGGATCTTGAAGGCTTCGACGACGAACTCCCGCAGCAGCAGCGCCACCAAGATCGCGACACCAATCGACTCGGCGTACTCGCGCACCTCGCTCTTGCGCCACGGCGACAAGTGGCGATCCACCAGCACACTCGCGCTCTCATACGCCTTCTCGAAGCCGGCTTCGTCGAAGGGGATGCGCTCGAGCTCGACGCGCAGCGTCTCCAGCGCGAAATCCAGCTCCTCCCGGGCGCTGGTCTTGACCAGTCGCTTCACTTGTTCCGCGCGGCGATCCAGTATCCGTGCGGCTTCGTCCAAGAGCTGAGCGGCGTGCTCATAGTCGCGGCGCAGCTTGGGGGGCACATCCGCCCGCCCCCCGACACCGAGGTGCTTCGACAGCGGTAGCTGATGCCGGTAGTGATACAGCACCATCTCCACGATGGTGAAGAAGGCGATCCCCGCTGGAACCGGTTGCTCCTTGATCAACAACGCCATCCGGCCCAGCAGGCTCAGGGTGTCGGTGTCTTCAGACGCGGCCAGCACGGTCACTGCAAGCCAGGCAACCGCGAGCGGTATCAGGAAGAACCAGACCAGCAGAAACACGTACCGCAGAGCAGGTTGCGGGCGCACGGATGTAGTAGAGTCGGCCAAAGCGCGGGACTCTCTTACCTGTCGGACTGACTCTGGGCAACCTCCGGGTCTCGCCCCCGAAGCAGCTCCCGGTTTTTTTAGGGGGAGAGGAGCGACGGACCGCTACTGGCGGTCCCCGAGCTGAACCAGGTAGTCGAGCTTTGCGGCTCGATCATCGCCCACTACCTGCGGTGGGTTCGTCTGCCCGACCCCGGAAGCATTGTCCACAATCAGGTAGTAGATCCCCTTCGGTAGCGGCAGGTAGCCCTTCCAGGGCTGCCCCTGACTCACCACGTTGTCGAGCAGTGGCTGCATCGGGAGTGCTGCCGGGCCGGGGTTCGTGACGTACTGCTGTAGCATCTGATCCCCGGGCCCCTTGGGGATCACGAATACGTCCACCGCGGCCGCGCCATCGAGAGCCGCCGTGAAGTACAGCGCCTGGTCATCGTCGGTCACCTCGAAGCCTCCGATGAACTCCTGCTGACCCTGGTGGACCTCGGTGCGGTTGTTCTCGAGTGCGACCTTGGATGTCTTGCTGATCTGGAAGGGCTTGAACGGCTTGCCACCGAGCGCGATGACTCCCATCCCGAAGTCGGTCTCACCCTTGTCGCTGTAGCGGATTACCGTGAAGCCACGGCTCAGCTGCGAGTCGACGAGCTTGCGTCCTGCCGCATTGGCATCGAAGCCAGCGAGTGACATCCCTGCTTTGGCGAAGCTCGACTCGACCAAGCCGACGTTGAAGTTCGTGGCCTGGATATTTCTCGGGCGGAAATAGATGTACATCGCGTCGTCCTTGACGCGGAAGTCCGGCGCGTACTCGATGAGCCCCGAGCTAGTGAAGCCGATGCGCGAACTCAGGCTGGTCCAGCCGTAGCCCTTCCCGGAGTACTGCACCACGATGCTCTTGCGATTCTCTTCGTCGATCAGCTGCGACTGACAGGTGTCTGCGAAGAAGCGTCCAGCGACGGGTTGATCGTCTGCCAGCTTGAGCGGCACCCCGCGGCGAGTCATCTCGAAGCAGAAGCGGTCGAGGCCGAACTTCAAGATGTCGAAGCGCAATGAACGATTCTCGGGGTCGTTGATCACGCCCGGCCCGAGCACCGTGACGGCGTCATAGCCGAGGGCCTCCTGGTTCGGACAGCCAACCAGTGCCGGGGCGAGCAGACTCGCGGCGCACAACCAAGCAAGACGTTTCAGGCGCATCGCAGCGCAGCATAGCAAAGCGTCGGCAGAGTCCAGGCCTTCCGTTGACAGCCAGCGGAAGCTGGTTTCAGAGTCGCTGCCGATGACGCAGCACTCAGAAGCCAGTGGTCTCGACCGCCCCGCTGCCAAGACGGCCGTGATCGGGGCGGGGGCGTGGGGCACCGCGCTCGCGCTCTTGCTCGCTGGCAAGGGCCTGCCCGTCTCACTCTGGACCTGGCAAGAGCCTCACGCCGCTCGCATGCGTCAGGAGCGGGAGAACCAGGAGTTTCTGCCAGGCTTTCCTCTCCCCCCAAGCATGCAGATCACGAGCGACCTGGGGTCGGCGTTGGCGGACTCCGAGGTCGTACTGCTCGTGGTGCCCTCTGACGTGTTTCGGCAGACGCTGGAGCGGGCGCGCGAGCACATTCCCGCGGGAGCAAGCCTCGTCACGGCGACCAAGGGCATCGAGCAAGGCAGCCTGATGTTGATGAACGAGGTCATCGTTGACGTCCTCGGGCAAGCTGCGAGCGAGCGCGTTGGTGTGTTGAGCGGACCGAGCTTTGCAAAAGAGGTCGCGTCGGGCGTGCCCACGAATATCGTGATTGCAGCTCACGACCCCCAGCTCGCAGATCGCCTACAGCAGCACTTCGCCACGGCGCGTTTCCGTGTGTACTCGAGCGACGACCCGGTGGGCGTCGAAGTCGGCGGCGCACTGAAGAATGTGATCGCGATTGCCGCGGGAGCCTGTGATGGGCTCGGCTTCGGCAACAACACGCGGGCGGCGCTGATCACTCGCGGGCTCGCGGAGCTCAGTCGACTCGCCGTCGCGAAGCAGGGTAACCCGCTCACCTTGGCGGGTCTTGCGGGCATGGGCGACCTCGTGCTCACGTGTACGGGCGAGCTGAGCCGCAATCGCACGGTGGGGTTCGAGCTGGGACGCGGCCGCGAGCTGAGCGACGTGGTGGGAGGCCTCGGTCACGTTGCTGAGGGCGTCAAGACGGCGCAGAGCACCTATGACCTTGCGCAGCGCTTGGGGGTCGAGCTGCCAATCTGCTTCGAGGTCTATCGAGTTCTCTACGAGGGGAAGTCTCCGCATCGAGCGGTGGAGGACGTCCTCACCCGGCCTCTCAAGCGCGAACTCGACTAGAACTGGATTGAATCCCGCCACCGCGGTACGTGTCCAAACCGAAGCCCATGAGAGCCGGACTTTCGAAACGAAACGCGAGCACGAAGCGGCTCGCCATGCACTGCGCGACCGCCTTGGTCGGCTTGGGCATGTTCAGCCTCAGCTATGACGCCTCGGCGCAGTACCCGCCGCAGCAGTACCCGCCGCAGCAGTACCCACCGCAGCAGTACCCACCGCAGCAGTACCCACCGCAGCAATACCCACCGCAGCAGCAGCCGTACCCTGGGCAGCAGCCATACCCTGGGCAGCAGCCATACGGTCAACCGGGCTACTATTCTCAGCCTACGGTTCCGCGAGGAAAGGCGCGCTCGACCGATCTGGAGATCGGCACGCTGTATGGAACATCCATCGCTTACGGCGTGGGGCTCGGCGTGTGGATCGACGCTGAGGCTGGGCTGAGCGACCCCGGCTTAGCCTTGATCCCGCCAGCGATCTTGGGCGTTGCGGCGCCGGTTGGTGTCTACTTTCTCGACGATCCGGAGATGCCGCGGGGCATGCCCAGCACCATCGCGGCGGGCATGGTGATCGGTGCCGGCGAGGGCATCGGCATAGCTGGCTACCAGTTCGTGACCGCCGATGAACAAGACGCCTGGGGCTTCAAAGGCCTCGCGCGCTCGGTGTCCCTGGGGGCCACGCTGGGTGCGGTCGGCGGATACGCCTTGGCCTACTATGAAGAGCCGTCGCCAAAGACCGCAATGTTCGTCTCGAGCGGCACGGTCTGGGGAACGGCGATCGGTGCGATGTTCGGCTACGGGGCGAGCAACGCCGACCAAGACTACGGACAAGCCAATGACAAGGCCGCGCTCGGCGGCTTGATCGGTTTCAACCTCGGCCTCGCGGCGACCGCGGGGCTCTCGGCGGTGTACATCCCTAGCTGGGAGAGCTTGTCCTGGATGTGGGCGGGCGCGGGCATTGGCGCGGCCGCATCGCTGCCGGTGTTTCTGTTCTACGCCGGGGATGGCGGCCCCCCAGCGAAGCGCGGGTTGATCTTCACGGGTGTCGCCACCACGCTGGGGCTCGCCGCTGGTGCGATCTTCTCTTCCGATCCCTCGGACTTTGGAGCGAACGAGCAGCGCGCAACGGAGTACGCGAGCGCCTCGCCGAGCGTCACTATCGACTACGTCGCGCCCTTTGCGGATTCCGGTGCGTTCGGCATGCAGGTCGGCGGGCAGATCTTCTGATTGACGCAGTTCCGCTGCTTAACGCAGCTGCGGGATTTCGCGCAAAAACCAAGCCTGTCCGAGGTTCGGATTCCGGGCTAAGGTCCCTCCCTCTCCATGGCGATCATCCGTTACTTCGCACCCCAGGGTCAGCCGGTCCTGGTGCCCATCACGAAACCGGTGACCACCATCGGGCGCGCCCTGGGCAACGACGTTCACGTCCCCGATCGCAGCGTTGCTGACCACCACGCGCAGGTGGTGTTCAACGGGCGAGACTTCCAGCTCGAGGAGTTGGATCGCCAGGCGGATATCCTGATCAACGGCAAGAAGAAGCGTCGAGCCCGCCTCGTGGATGGCGATCGCCTGACCCTCGGCGAGGCGAACCTCGGCTTCAGCATGTTCAGTGAGCTACCGCGCCCGAGCCGCGAGGAGCACGCCGCGGACGGCAGCAGCTCGCCCGTGATCAGCGAGGTCGGCGGTCTGCGCAAGCTGCACGCGTTCAGCGAGCGACTGATGACGACGGCGTCCGTGGATGAGCTGCTCGAGACGCTGCTCGACGCAGTGGTGGAGTTCACTGGCGCCAAGCGTGGTGTGGTGCTGCTCGTCGATCCGGAAGAGTCTCAGAGCACGCCGCGGGTGCGTGCTTCGCGTCATGTCCGCCGGGAAGCGATTGAAGATCCCTCGGGGCAGATCAGCGACAGCATCGTGCGCCGGGTGATCGACTCGAAGCGTCCGGTGATCGTCAGTGACGCGCTCAGTGACACCACGTTCGGCCAGAGCGAGAGCGTGATGGCGCTGCAGCTCTCGAGCGTGATGTGCGCGCCGCTGCTCAGCCAGGGCGACGTGATCGGCGCGCTCTACGTCGCGAACGGCGAGGTCAAAGCACCTATGAGCGCAATCAGCTCGAGGTGTTGACCATCTTCGCGGGTCAGGCGTCGCTGATCCTGCAGAACTGCCATGCTGCTGAACGCGCTGCGCGCCGACGAAGCGCAAGCTGGAAGCAGAGCTCAGCGACAAGCGTTTTGGGCAGATCATCGGCGCGTGCCCGTCGATGATGGAAGTCTTCCGCAAGCTGCAGAAGGTCGCGGCGACGGACATCGGCGTGTTGATCACCGGGGAAACAGGCACCGGCAGAGCTGATCGCGCGGGAGATCCACCGCCGCAGCAACCGCGAGCGCGGCCCGTTCATCACCGTGAACTGCGGCGCCATCCCGGAGAACCTGATCGAGAGCGAGATGTTCGGGCACGTGAAGGGCGCCTTCACCGGCGCCATCGCGAGCCGCCCCGGCAAGTTCCAACAAGCTGACGGCGGCACGTTGTTCCTCGATGAGGTCGGCGAGCTGCCGCTGTCTCTCCAGGTGAAGCTCCTGCGCGCGATCCAGGAGCGCGTCGTGATGCGCGTCGGCGACAGCAAGCCGGAGAAGTGCGACATCCGCATCGTGGCCGCCACGAACCGCAACCTGGACGAGATGATCAAGACTGGTGAGTTCCGCGAGGATCTGTACTACCGGTTGAACGTCGTGAACCTCTGGTTGCCACCGCTGCGCGACCGCGGTGACGACGTCTTCATCATCGCCAAGGCGCTCCTCAGCAAGTACGCCGACGAAATGGCGAGCACCGTGCGCGGCTACTCTCCGCAGGCGCTCGCGGCGATCAAGAAGTACAACTGGCCCGGCAACATCCGGCAGCTCGAAAACCGCATCAAGAAGGCGCTCGTGCTGTGCGACCAGAGCCTGCTCTCCCCCGAGGACATGGACCTCGGGCCCGAGGCGCAAGAGCCCATCGTCCCCCTCGAGAAGGCCAAGGAAGACTTCCAGCGTCGCTACGTGCTCGAGGTGCTCGAGCGCAACAACGGCAACCGCACTCAGACGGCGCGAGATCTGGGCGTCGATCCGCGCACCATCTTCCGCTACCTCGAGAAAGAGCAGAATCCGATCCCGAGCGGAGCGAGCGGCGGCGCTGAGCGCGACCCCTGAGCGAAGCGGTGAATACGACCAAGCAGCGCCTGCTCGCAGCGCTGGCCGAGCTCGCCGAGGAGCGCCCTCTGGATCGCATCGCGATCCTCGACGTAGCTGAGCGCGCCGGGGTCAGTCGCCCCACCGTGGTGCGTCATCTCGGCGACAAGCAAAGCCTCAGGCGGCTCCTCGAGGAAACGCGAAGCGCTCACGCGCCGGAGTCGCTGAGAGAGCGTTTGGTCCACCTCGCACTCGCGCACTGGGGCAGCAGCAACGAAGGCGCGCCGTCGGTCGCCGAGCTAGCGGCAGCGGCGGAGGTGGCCAAGAGCAGCATCAGCTGGCATTTCCCCCACAAGGGCGACCTCCTGGTTGCCATCGCCGAGTACCTCACCGGCCTCTACGACACATCCGGTTTGTGGGGGGGAGAGGGCGCTACGGGCGGCCCCGGCGCGGCGAAGGAACTGCGGCTGGGCGTCGATCTGCTGCTCAGGAGGCGACTCGAATTTTGCCGCGCGGTACCGCGCACGACGATGGCGCTCGCTTGGTTGCGACGCGCGGGGCCGGAGGCCGCTCAGACGTTGCTGGACGATGCTGAACGCGAGTTTCGCCGTGGCGTTGCGGAGTGGCTGTCTGCGCTCGCGCGCCGCGGAGAGCTAGAGCCCGGTAATGATATCGAAGCTTGGGTCGCAGTGCTGGAGACGCTGCTTCGCGACCTCGAGCAGCGCCCGGGACAGCTGTCGTGGGCGGACCGCATCGGCGCGCTGCTCGTGAAGAGCATCGCGCGGCGTCACTAGCACGGTTGCCTGCTGGTGTGCCGGTGCGCCAAATGCGAAGAGGGGTGCGGAACCCCGCACCCCTCGAGGGAGCTGAGTCAGCCCGAGTACTAGTGGACGCTGCCCGTGAGCCAGGCGAAGGCCGGTACCATGACCTCCTCGGGACTCGCGAGAGCTTGTGAAGCGCTGTGGCTCACGTAGCCAGTTTTCGGATCCACACGGAAACCGTGATCGCCAAAGATCATCACCAGCGTGCGCGGCGGCAAGCCAGCCATGTGATCCCAGAGCACCTCTGCGACCTCGGCCGCGAGGCTCCAGAGCGCGGCGGGGCGGGTCGCTCCCGGCTCACCGATGCGCGACTCCACCAGGTCGAGCTTCATCACGTCGCGGTGCCCGGCGCGGACTCGGCGCAGAGTCGACGCCGCGCGTCCGCGGGCAACCGGTGCATCTCGCTCACTCGCCACTGGTTCGCGCAGTCCCTGGGGACCACGACCGAGCAGCTCCAGCTGGGTGGCCGTGTTTGCAGGCAGTGCGGACCACAGCAGCAGACGCTCGACGCACGCCGCATCCCGCCCGGCCAGCTCCTTGAGGTGCTCGTGGACCATTTGACCGAGGTCGAAGCGCAGACCATCGACCAACAGCAGCTGGGCCTGACGCGCGCCGTGCATGCGGCCGTGGCGTAAGGCGATGTCCGGCACGTCGAGCACCATCGTCGGGCGCTTGCCCCGGATGCGCAGGGCATCGAACGCTTCGGCATAGCTCTTCGCGAAGGCAGTGCCCCAGCTCTCGATGGCGGCGTCCGCCTGGGCGTTCAACGCTTGTCCGAGGCGCGTCTCCACCAGGGGCATGTATGCGGAGGTGAAGAGTCGCTCGACCACCGCAAGTGGCTTCGGGCCCCGCGCCGCCTCCAGATCTCGCACCCAGCCCTGCCAGGTTGCGTCGGGCACCGGAGCGAAGTCGCTCTCGACGTTTCCGGAAGGATCCGCTGTCAGCGCGGCTGTGTCGGCCTCCGGCAACGAGGCAGACGGCTCGCCGTCCAGCACTTCGAGGCTCGCAACGGCGGCGGGCTCGCTCTCGCTCGGGACGAGCGCGAGGCGCTGTGATCCTTCAACGGCTGCTTCCAGGGTGTCCACCGCTGCAACGGGGGCTTCGACCACGGTGTGCTGTGCTTCGGCCTCGTCACGGGGATCTTCGTCGCCCGAAGCTTCGCCCGCGAAGTCGCATGGCTTTGCCTCGGACAGCGCCGCGGCTGCGTCAGCGCTGTGCTCGTCGTCGCTGTGCTCGTCGGCGATCGGGGCGACGTCCGGGGCGCGAGAGCTGCGGTCCATCGCGTCCTGGTGGTACTCGCTGGCCTCGAACGCAGCGCTCGGCGCGCTCGAGTCGTAGTGGATCGCGCGCGTCGGCAGCGGGCTCTCCTCTTGAGTCAGCATGGCGGTGAAGCCGTCGCTGGTCGGTGAGGGGTCAGGTACTGCGACGGGCTCTGGCGCCTCGCACGCCTCGCTCTCCCCCCCAAACTCGGCGTCGGCGTCGGATGCTGAGAGCGCGTCCTCTTCAGAGGAAGCTTGCCAGTCGCTCTCCGGCAGCATGGGAGACTCGTCGAGCTCCTCGTGCTCCAGCGCTTCCAGGGCCGCGAGCACCGAGCGGAAGGCGAGCTGACGCGCGCCCCCCTCCGTTTCCGCGGGGGAATCGTCAGAGGCGACGTCCAGCGGTGCACTCTGGGTCTCCGGGGCGTCCGTGGCTTGGACTTCGTCTCCCGGTTGCTCCAGCGCGACGACTTCGCTGACCGCTTCCGCCAGGGCGGGGCTCTGGCTCTCGAGCTCGGTGAGGCGCAGCTCGAGCTGCGGAGAAGGCTCTTCCGCCTCCGCCACTTCTTCAGCCACGACCTCAGCCACTGTGGGCGCGGTCACGCTGCGTGGTGGCGGTGGAGGTGGAGCACTCAGGCGGCTCGGCGGGGGAGGGGGACTCGCGTCGTGCAGGGCCTTCGCCAGGTCTGCTGGTGAGAGCTGTCCGTCGTCATGCAGCCAGTCTGCGAGCTCTTCAGCCTCCGCTTCGGGCTCCTCCTCGAGTTGGATGCCCATCGGGCTGGCCACCAGCAGGGTCTCGAGCGCGACGGGGCGCGTGTAGATCCCGAGGTAGCGATCGCGCACATCGAACAGGAGCCGCACGCGCTTCTCCGTGGCCGCTCGTAGCCACCAGCGAAGCACCGCGCTGTCCTCGGCGTCGAGCGCGCCAGCCAGGTTCGTGAGCCGCGCGAGGGTGTCGAACATCAACACCAGTCCGCTGCTCCCAACGCTGCGAGCCCGATACAGCTGGTCGCTGAGCGTTGCCTCGAGGTTCGTCGCGGCGCCGAATCCCGCGGGCCCCGCCGCGCGATCCGCGAGTTGCTCTTCAATCGCGGCGTCGATGACCAGGGCCAGCTGACCGCGCTGCTGAGCGCTCGGAGCGGGGACGTTGACCCAGAGCAACCCAGCGTTTTCCGCGCGGCCACGTAGTTCGTGGCGCTCGCGGCGCGTCACCAGCCGCGCCTCGGAGCTGGCAGGCCAGCTCAACGCGGAAACTACGCTGGACCCCAGCGACGGCATCGGGCCTGGCAAGCCGAGGGACTGGAACTCACCGCGTGGCGCATCACCCGCGGAGCCGAGCGCTCCTTCGCGGCCAAAGCTGCGGCTCGAGGAAGCGCCACGTTCCCACTCGCTATGCATCGACATACATAACCCCAGTGCCAGAGAGCGCCCTCGTGGGAAAAGTTTTTGGCAAGCCGAAACCGGCGATCACCCGTTTGGAGCCGGCTTCTGACCACCGAGTTGGAGCGACCGGGCGCAAGGGAATTCGACGCGCTCTCCCAAGCCGGTTGAATCCAGGCACTTGCGAGATTCTCGCTGCGGCGATCTGACCCCGTTGACGTAGCGAGTCTGGGACAAATACATTGCTCCATAGCCCCTCTGCGGGGTTCGCCAGGTGCAGACAATTGAATCCCTTACAATGCGTTGAACCCGGGAGACCGAACACATCAGGAGCGCTAGGCCCAGACCAACTCACTGGGAAGCCAGATCGATGTGAGGAGTCGCCCACCTAGCTAAGCTAGGGGTTCATTCGTCCTGCAATACCAGCGAACTTTGCGGTACGGGCTTCCCTGAACGGGCTGGCTTTGCTGGCCCGTTCGCCTATTTTCCCGCGCAGCTCTGCTTTTCCCGCGCAGCTCTGCTTTTCCCGCGCAGCTCGGCGTTCGTTCGGCTCTCCCCGCCGGACTCGCTTCGGACTTCGCCTCGGCTCGCCCGCCGACTCGGCCTCTCTCCTTGCCTCGCGCGCTCGGCTTTTCCCGCGCAGCTCGGCGTTCGTTCGGCACGTCACGCCAGCCTCGCTTCGGCGGAGCCTCGGCTCGCCCGTCGCCTCGGCCTCTCTCCTTGGGGGGGGGTGGGTGACACCTCGCGGATCCACTCTCAGCGACAGGTTGCAGCCTCGACCGATAGCGAGACCGGAGGCAGCGTGAGCGGCTGCGCGCAGCCCGTTTGCGGCAAGTCGTGTACGGAAACGTGAGAATCTTCCGAGGCTTCCGTCGCGCGGCCCGGTCGGCTACGGTCAGCCCGATATGGGGACAGACGAGATCACGGGCCGCCTCCGGTGGAGGCGATTGGGCGGACGACTTGGCTTGCCAGCGCTGGTTCTCGCGGGTCTCGCGTTTCTCGCTCCTGGGGTCGAGGCCGCGAAGGTGAAGGGCAAAGTCGCCAACTTCATGGAGCTTGAGAATCCAGTTTGGGCGGAGGCGAAGGAGCCGAAGAATCGCGGCTATTCCTTCAGGGAGCCGGTGCCCACGGTGCCGTCGAAGTTTCGCAAGCTCTTCCCCCACATCCCGAAGGAGTTGTGCGTCGCGTTGATCGCGAAGAGCGTACAGAAGCCCCCGAAGCCTATCCTGATCCGGGTCGGTGGCGGACGCACCACGCCTGTCTCGATCGTGGTTCCTCCGGGAACTCAATTCACGTTCCAGAACACCGATCCGTTCGTCCATCAGCTGTACGGCGTCGGTATCCCAACCTTCAACCCCGCGAACACCGTCCGCGGAGGCACCCGCGACTGGACGGTCCCGAAGGCGGGTAGCTACGAGATCCGCGACAAGCGCGCGCCCTCGCTGCGGATGTGGATCGTCGCCGAGAGCAACGTCGCGGCGATCGCCTATCCCAACCTCAAGGGCGAGTTCCTGCTCGATGCCAAAGAGGCGGGGGACTACGAAATCCAAGCATACTTCTCGGGCAAGAAGGTCGGCCCAGCGACCCCCGTCAGCGTCGGTCCCCGCGACTTGACGATCAAAGACGACATCAAGGTCGCGCCAGATCCAAAGAAGGAGAAGGCGAAGGACGACGAAGACGAGAAGGCAAAGGACAAGGAAAACAAGTAGATGCTCGCCTCACGCTTTTGGTACGTGGTGCTGGCGTTGGTGCTCGGTGCGAGCATCTTCGTCTTGCTGCTGGCGACCAGCATGTACAACCGCGCCGGCCTGCGCGCGATGGACGAGGGCCTGAGTTCTGACTCTCAGGTCGTCAGCTGGTACCTGAAGAACGACGCGCGCGAGCGCTCGGCGCAGCTCATCAAGTTCGCCCTGAATCAGGACATCGCCAAGCAGCTCTCCAAGGCTTCCGCCGCAGAAGGCAAGATCCCTAGTGACGTCCGGGACAAGCTGCTGGACGCCCTCAAGAAGGTCAACTCCCGTATCCCCGAGGAAGATGCCTTCGACGCCGTGTTCGCAGTGGACCAGAACGGTCGCGTCGTCGCCCACCTCGGCTACGAGCAGGCGAGCGGGATGGAAGACTTCGAGCTCGGCGGCTACCCGGTCGTGGCGGACGCGTTGCACGGCTACATTCGCGACGACACCCTTCAGCTGGATCGGCTGTACCGCGTCGTTGCGCGACCCGTGGAGTACGATCTTGGCTCGATGCCCGCAGGTGCGGTGATTGGCGCGCGCGTCATCGATCAGAAGTTCGCGCGCACGTTGTCTCAGCGCACTGGCGCGGCCGTTGCGTTCTACATGGACGGGGCCAGCACCGTGTCCGCGGCGCCAGAAGGCTTCGACAAGAGCCAGCTCGACCAGATCAACAGCGATCTGACCGAGGCGCTGCTCGATGAGAACTACATTTCCGTGGGGCGAAGCCCGGCGCGAACCTTGGGCGGAAACGTCCGCGTCGTGTACTCGCAGCTACCTGGTGAGGCAGGCCAGCTCGGCGCTGGATACGTCGTCGGCCGCCTACCCGCGCAGGTCGATTCGCCGCTGGCCTTCTTCAAGCAGGCCGACGACAAGGACAAGGCGCAGGCCAACGTCGGGCTCGTGGCTGGCGCAGTCGCCGTTGCGGCGTTCCTCGGCCTGATATTTTCGTTCCTCGAGCACACGCGGCCCATCAACACCTTCAAGAACGAGTGCATCAAGCTCGCGAAGGGCGAGATCGACCAGCTCACGCCTTCCAAGTTCCGGGGGATCTTCCGCAAGATTGCCTCGGACGTGAACGACGGCATCGACCAGGTCGTGTCCAAGGGCGGAGGCTCTCCGAGACGCGCGGCGGACCTCGGAAGGGTGCTCGGCGATATCCCCGATCAGCCGGTGATGAGCGCATTCAGTTTCCCTGGGGATTCCGGCGCGACTCCAGAGCCATCGAGCCCCGGCGCGGCGCCAGAGCCTTCGCGCCCCAAGCCGAAGCCCAAGGCGCCGCTTGCGGAGACCCAAGGTTCGGCGCCGTCACCCACGGCGTCCTCATCCGCGGCGGCACCGCTTCCCGGCGCTGCACCAGCCCCTGGCGCTGCACCAGGCCCCGGCGCTGCACCAGGCCCCCACGCTGCACCAAGCCCACCGAAGCGCCTCCCCAAGCCTCCAGGTCGACCCGGTGGTGCATCAGCGCCCAACGCGGCGCCAGCACCGGAGCCCTCGCCAGCCGCGGCCGGCGGGGAGCCCTCGGAGGCCGAGGAATGGCGTCAGGTGTATGAAGACTTCGTTGCCACCAAGCAGCAATGCGGCGAAAAGACGGAAGGCTTCACCTACGAGAAGTTCGAGCAGACGCTGAAGAAGACTCGGGAGGCTCTGATGAGCCGCCACCAGTGCAGTCGGGTGAAGTTCAGCGTGTACGTGAAGGACGGCAAAGCAGCCCTCAAGGCCAGCCCAATCAAGGACTGACGTCGCCTTCGAAGCAGGGGAACACATGCAGGGACCACAGGAGACACTCGCCACTTGCGCCACCAGCCGGCTGTCCGGTCGTCGCTCTGCGGAAGCCGGACAGCCGCTTCCCCGAGGATATCGGAGGCGCGGTCTACGTCAGCTCACCGCGGTCGGAGTCGCCCTCGGCGTCGGCCTCGCCACAAGCTCAGCCATGGCCACCAGCGCCCTCGAGGTACCGGACAACGGAACCCAGCAGATGGCTCGCGGTGGCGCCTGGGTGGCGAGGGCGAGCAACTCCCTCGCAACCTACTACAACCCTGCGGCGCTCAGCGGCCTTCAGACGGGGCTCATCCTGGGCACCAACGTGGTGTTCAACAAGGAGTGCTTCACGCGCCTCGGCACAGATGGGCAGCCAGCGCAGCCCAACATCCCCGGCGTGAGCTACCAGGAGGTGTGCAACGAGAACGCCGGCACGCCAAATCTCATCCCGCACTTTGGGTTCAATCTGCGCCTGAGTGATTCCCTGGGGATCGGCTTCACGGTCGTGCCGCCCTCGTCTCTCGGCAAGATCACCTTCCCCGAGCTGTCGGATGCAAAGGCCGGCAGCGCGACGGTGCCGTTCGCGTCGCCCCAGCGCTACATGATCCTCGAGGTCGACGGGGTGCTCGTGAACCCGACCCTAAGCGTCGGCTACGCTCTCAGCGATCAGATCCGCCTCGGGCTCGGTCTTGTGGCAGGCCTGGGCAGGCTACAGCTTTCGAATGCCGCGATGGCCCAGCCTGGCGCGAACGACACGCGAGACAGCGTCTCCGGTGATGTGAAGGCCGAGGTCGACGTCACGGATCTGTTCATCCCCGGCGTTGTGTTCGGCGCGCTGTACTCCGCCACAGACCAAATCGATATCGGCCTCGCGGTTCACTGGCAGGATGCGTTCAAGGGTAAGGGCGACATCACCGCGACGTCTGGGTACTGGGGAGCGAACGGGCGGCTCTCGCCAGACGGCGGCACGGTCGCGAAGAGCACGGACACCGGCGCCGACCTGGTCTCCGTCGAGATACCGAATCCGCTGCAAGTTCGCCTTGGCCTCGCCTTTCGTCAGCCCCGAGACGGCGCCCCGGGTTACCTCGCGGAAGCGGCTGAGCGCGATCCGCTCAGTCAAGATGTCTTCGATATCGAGCTCGATCTCGAGTACACGAAGAACAGCGACTTCGATGCGATCAAGGTGCGCGTGCCGAAGGACGCCGTCTCGATCTACAGCGGCACCGCCGCGGTCGGTTCGGTGCCAGAGAACTCCGACATCGCACTGAACATGAAAGACACCTTTGGGGTGCGTCTGGGCGGCGACTTCGTCATTGTCCCTGACTTCATTGCAGCGCGCGCTGGTATGTGGTTTCAGACCGCCGCTTCCGACCCCGAGTACCTGCACCCGTCGCCGATCGGTGGCGCTCGCTTTGGTCTCTCGGGCGGGGGCCAGATCCGCTTCAAGCCCGTGGACATCGAGCTCGGTTACATGCTCGTCAGCCTGCAGGAGATGGACAACAAGGGTAAGGGCTCCATCACGGCCATCAGCGGCAACCAGCAGCTCGGCAGTCGCTCACCCTACGCCGTCAACGGCGGCAAGATCAGCGGCACCGCCCACATCATCTCCGCGGACCTCAGCGCCAAGTTCTGAATCGCTGGCCAGAAGCGCCTCAATTTTTGGGGGTGAGGCGCGGCGTTTTCACTGCGGAGCCGCCCGTCGGCCCGCTGTTTCGCCCGCGGGCCGGAGCGGATTGCGTCACCCGTCGGCTGGCACTAAGCATCCATCCCCTAGAGCAGCCGAGCAGCGGACGCCCAGCGGATCTGCGGCGAATCGTATTCGCTCGGGCTGGCTCCAACCGCCAGAGCCAACCACTCGCGCCTGACGCGCGATCAGAAAGCAGTCACAGGACGACCCCATGAGCGAAGCAGCCACTCACAACGTGATCATCATCGGCTCGGGCCCGGCGGGCCTCACCGCCGCCATCTACGCCGCGCGCGCGAACCTCAAGCCGCTCTGCATCGAAGGCTTCAATGCCGGCGGCTTGATGCCCGGCGGTCAGCTGATGTTCACGACCGACGTGGAGAACTACCCCGGGTATCCCCAGGGAGTCAGCGGCCAGAAGATGATGGGGGACTTCCGCGAGCAAGCGGAGCGCCAGGGCACCGAGTTCATCACCAACGACGTCACGGAGGTCGACCTTTCCGCGCGGCCATTCAAGGTCTACGTCGGTGAGGAGCGTGAGCTCCACCTCGCGAAGGCGTTGATCATCTCCACCGGCGCGCGCGCGAACTACCTGGGCCTCGAGAGCGAGGACAAGCTCAAGAACAAAGGCGTCAGCGCCTGTGCGGTGTGCGATGGCGCGCTCTTCCGTGAGCAAGACGTGGTCGTCGTGGGCGGTGAACACCGCGATGGAGGCGCACTACCTCGCCGGCCTCTGCAAGAGCGTGACGCTCATCCACCGTCGAGATGACTTCCTCCCATGGCCATGCAGGATCGCGTGGTGAATCACCCGAAGATCAAGATCCTGTACAGCCACGTGGTGACCGAGGTGCTCGGCGTCGCAGAAGATGCGGTCACCGGTGTACGGGTGAAGAACCTGAAGACGGATGCCCTCAGCGATGTCCCCCGCCAAGGCGATGTTCGTTGCCATTGGTCACACGCCGCTGACCGACCTCTTCAAGGGCAAGCTCGACGTCCACGACAACGGCTACCTCAAGGTGACGCCCGGCTCGACCCGCACCAGCATGGATGGCGTGTTCGCCGCGGGCGACGTCGCCGACTGGACCTACCGCCAGGCCGTCACAGCCGCTGGCACCGGCTGCTGTGCTGACCCTGGACCGCCGAGCGCGGCTCCAGCGCCCAAGACGAACACTGAGAGGCGCATACCGCAGGCCGCGGCTGCTGGATTCCGCAGGGAAATTCCTATAACGCGCCAATGCTACTGTCTGGCGGGCGTCGCCACGCTCGCCACGCTATTCGACGTCGTCGTCGCGCATGCCGGCTTCCTTCGCCGTCCAAGCGACTGCTACGGCTACCGGGTAGGCGAGCAAGATGCCAGTGAACAGGCGCACTGGGCTGCTGGGCGGTCGCATCCCGAGGGCCTCCGTCCACACGTCGAGGATCATCGCCGCCGCCGCAAAGCCGACCCACCAGACGCAGCGGCCAGACGCTGAGGCGCGGGCGCATGGTCAGCGCGCCTAACCCCAAACCGTAGATCCCAAGGCAACGATTACATACCGGGAGGAAACGCCCGAGGATCTCGAAGGAGCGCTCCGGCTCGCGGTGGCACTGGTAGCTGAACCAGGCGTCGAAGGGTGCGCCGAGCCAGGAGAGCGCTGGAATGTCGCCGATCGCCCACACCCAGAGCGGCGCAAAGCCGATCACCACGAGGGCGACACGAACGCTCCAGTAGAGCGCCTTGTGCCGGCGCAGGGTCGGCGTGGGCTCGCTGAGATCTGGCTCGGCCACGGCTTCAACCCTGGGGAGCGCTGCCTGGTGGATTCTTCAGGTGCGCCATCACTGCCTTCAAGTCCTCCCACACCTCACGCTTCGCGCGCGGGTTCCTGAGCAGGTAGGCGGGGTGGAACGTGGGCATCACCGGGATGCGGCCCTTGTAGAGCCGCCAGCGGCCACGGATGCGGGTGATGCCGCCGGTGCTGCCCAGCAAGCCTTCGACGGCGGTAGCGCCGAGGGCGACGATCACTCGGGGCGACACCAGCTCGAGCTGTTCCGTGAGGTAATCACGGCAGGCCTGCATCTCGTCCGGAGCCGGCTTGCGATTGTTCGGCGGGCGGCACTTCACGATGTTGCAGACGTAGACGTCGTCTCGCTCGATGCCCATGGCGCCGATCATCTTGTCCAAGAGCTGCCCAGCCTTGCCCACGAACGGCTGGCCCTGCTGATCTTCGTCGAAGCCGGGGCCCTCACCCACGAAACAAACGCCGCTCTGGCCATTGCCGCGCGCAAACACCGTCTGGGTGCGTTGCTCGCAGAGCCGGCACTGCTGGCAGGGCGTGATGCGCTGGGCCAGTGCCTGCAGGGCTGACTGCCGTGAGGCGAAATCCGGCAGCTCTCGGGGTGGCAACGCGGGCGGCGCGGCCGGCGCCTGCGCCGTTCCCCGATCCCGCTCCCAGGCGGCGCTCGCTGGGGGCGGGCTGCCGTGAGTTGGAGGTGCAGGCAGTGGCGGCTCCGGCGCGCGGATGCGCTCGGGAGAAGGCGCCTGCGTAGCTGGTGCCCGCTCGGGTGCTGTGTGCGTGGGCGCGCTCGGTGAGGCTGCCGCGCGGAAATGCTCCGCTGGTCGCTCTCGCGGCGGCTCCTCCGCGGGTGGATCGCCAAGCGCGCTCGGCCGTGTCGCGAGCAGCTCAGCGTCTGCGACGGAGAGGCCCATCGCGCCCGTTTCGACTTGCCACTCCAGGTGCACGCGCAGGAGCCGCGTGAGCTCGAGCAGCTCGGCGCTCGGGTCCAGCTCTGTAGTCGCCGGCTGCTGAGGCCTCGGGCTCGCTCATTGTCGTCTTATAGCAAATGCAAAACGCGCCGCTCCTGGAGGGAAGCGGCGCGTTATCACTGTCTTGAAGGGGCTTAGAAGCCCATCATCACGCCGAGGCTCGGCTCGAGCACCTGACCCGAGGAGGGCAGCATGAACATGATGTTCACGTCGAGCACGAGGCCCATGCTGTCGGTCATGGCGTACATCGCGCCACCACCGATGGCGCCGAAGCCTTGGCCGAGCTTCTTGTAAGCATCGAGCTGCCTCGCGGGGGCGTTCGCGCCTCGGCCATCGATGCACGGTTGATACTCACTGGTGCCCTGTAGATCGCCACAATCGGAGATCGTCACCTTCAAGCTGGCGTCTACCTGCGCCATACCACCACCCAGGTGCAGGAAGGGGCGCAGGCCGAGGGCGCTCGAGTCGCCGAGCCAGTAGGAGCCGCGCACCTCCGCGTGGAACGGCAAGAAGGCGTTGCCGCCCTCTGGTGTGGGGCCGCCATTGAAGGCGTAGCCGATGCGGCCACCGAGGCTGATGTTCTTGGTGACGAAGTACTCGGGGTGAATCATCACGCGGATCGTGCCGAGGGCGAAGCCACCGCTGATCTTGTTGCCCTGACCGGGCTGTGGGTTCTCCGCGTACTGGTTGCTGGTCCCGGGATCGAAGCAGGCGAAGCCTTCGTTCGCCTGACTCGCTTGGGAGCAGACGTCGTCGCCGCTCAGGAACGCGAGGTCGAACCCGACCTCAGCGCCGACCCACAGCTTGTGCTTCTTGCCGCTGCCACCACCGCCGCCGCCGGCGCACTCGCCATCGACGCACGACGCGCCGTCGCTGCAGTCGGAGTCGGACGAGCATTGCCCGCCGGTCTCACAGGTGCCGTTGGCGCACACGAGGCCTGACTGGCACTCGCGGGTCTCTTCGCAGGTAGCGCCCCAGCCCTTGTCGCCGCGCTTGCCAGCACCGCATCCGGGCATGCCCGGAGGGCACTCGACCTCTTCGGCACAGCGATTCGGCGGATCCTGATCGGGGAACGACGGAGGCTCCTGATCCGTGGCGTTGACGGCGTTGATGGAGACCGGCTCGCGCTTCGTGCCGTAGTTGTCGATGGTGTCGCCAGCGGCGTCCTTGGCGCGTACGTAGAACTTCAGCGCGCCGACCAGCTTGGTCGCCGTGCAGGGGATCTCGGCGACGAACGCGTCGCCCTTCTTCTGCATCTTCAGCGTCGCCCACTTGTCGCCGCCGAACTCCTTGTACTTGAGTTCGGCTGACGTCGCGTCTTCCTCGGTGGTGCAGCTGATCGGGATCGGCCGGCGCGTCTCGACCTCGGTGACGCGGGGCTGACAGTCCATCGCGCCCGCCGCAGCCTTCGGCGGCTTCGGGGGAGGCGTGTCCGTTCCGCCGCCGCCACCGCTGCCGCCGGTGCTGGGGTTCGCACCCACAGCGGCTGCCGCGTCGGCGAACGCCTTCTTCGTCTCGTCGGTGGCGAGGGCGTTGTCCAGCGCGACCTTCGGGTCGATGCTGAGCGCCTGCTGGAACGCTTCGGTGGCGCCAGCGAGGTCGCTCTTGCCGCTCCCGCGAACGATGCCGACGTACATCCAGGCCTTGGCGATGACTGGGCCGCTGCACTTATCACCACAGGCTTTGATGGTGCCCGTGAGGATGGCTTCGGCCTTGTCGAACTCCGTCGCTAGGTAGTGCTGGTTGATCGCCTCGTCGATCTTCTTGTTGGCGGCGTTATCGCGAGGCGCGGCGAAAGCTGTCGCAGCGAAGAGCGCGACGGCGAGGGCAGAGAGCCAAAGTAGACGGCGGTACACGGGTCATCCTCCGCTGAGCGAGCGGTAGTTCGGAAGGGTGGTTTCTAGCGAAAGCACCAATGAGGTGCTTGAGATCTAAACCAACTCCGTGGGGCAGAGCTGGGGGGGGAGGGGAGTGCTGCAAACAGGCACGGGGCCACTTTACGTGGCCCCGAACACTAGGGTTTGTCGCAGCCTTCCTTTGAGCCTTCGGTGCGGACGAACTGCACGCGACGGTTGAGGGCTCGGTTGCGCTCCGAGGTGTTGGGCACCAGCGGACGATCGAAGCCGCGTAGCCACTGCTCGTGTCAGCCGGTCCGGATCGATGCCGTGGCTGACGAGGTACTTCATCACCGACTCAGCGCGCGCGCCGCTCAACTTCTTGTTGTAAGCCTTGCTGCCCTTGTTGTCGGTGTGGCCCTGAACCTCGAGCTTGATCTTCGGGTTCTTCTCCATGACCTCGACGACTGCGTCGAGGACCGGGAAGCTTTCCGGGCGGATCTTGGACTTGTTGAACTCGAAGTGGATCTGCTGCTTGATCTTGACTTCGCAGTCAGTGACCACGACGAGCGCCGGCTTGGTCGGGCAACCCAGGGGCTCCTGAGTCTCCGAGCCGGGTGTGTTTGGACACTGGTCCTTGATGTCCGGGACCTTGTCGCCGTCGTTGTCCGGATCCGGACAGCCGTCGTCGTCTTCGTATCCGTCGGGATCCTCGGGCTCGTTGGGACACTTGTCGGTGGCGTCGAGCACGCCGTCGGAGTCGTTGTCGAGCTCCGGACAGCCGTCTGCGTCGAGGTATCCGTCCTTGTCCTCCGGCTCGAGTTCACACGAGTCGACGGAGTCCGTCAGGCCGTCGCCGTCGGTGTCCGGGTCATCCGGACAGCCGTCGGAGTCTTGGTAGCCTTGGAAGTTCTCCGGTTCGTCCGGACACGCATCCTCGGGATCCAGATAGCCGTCGCCATCGCGATCGCCGGGTGCGGGCTTGGGCTTCGGCTTGGGGGGAGGAGCTGCTTCAACGAAGCCGCGCTCGGCACAGTACTCCGGCGGAGAGAGGAAGTTTGCAGCGTGCGCGTTGGGCTCGGCGATCCAGAGGTGCTTCTGCGCCTTGGAGATGAATCCCTGCTCGAGTTCGATCTGCGCGAACTTCAAATGGCTCTGCGCCATGGCGAGCTCGCGCGGCGCGCAGCGGACTGCGCCGTTACGCTCAGCCTGCTTGGTGATCTCTTCGAGGCCAGCAATCTGACCCTTGAGCTTGGGCGCCTGGCCGCAACCGACGGCGACACTGCTCACCACCAGGAGCGCGAAGCCGCGCGCGATCCGCTGCTTCATCGTCCCGCTCCTCGGCGTGCTTCGCGGGTGAGACGGATGGCCTTGTCTGCGTACTCTTCAGCTACTTCCGCGAGGTTCGAGGCGTCGCTGTAGTCGGCTTCGGCGGCTTCCGCTTCGGCTTTCTCGAGGTGCTCTTTCGCGTAGTAGTACTCGTAGGGAGCGTACTTCTCCGCGTCGAGTTCACGAGCCTCTTCCACCTTGTTGGACGCGGCGTTGGCTTGGATGGCGTACAGCGTGTTGCCGCAACCCGCGCTCCCAGTAGCCACCAACAGTGTCAACGCACAGAGCACGCGCGCACCGAGTGAACTCGCCTCCTGAGGTAGCCTTGGATTGCAGGCCGTGCGAGTGATTCGCACGCAAGAACCGTCACCTTCGATCACATCGAACTCCACGTTGGATGTTTCTTCGATCTCACTTCTGACTTGCTCCGAAGGAGCTAGCCTCCGCCGCCTCGCGCCATACTCGTTCATCATCCGCAGGCCGAGGTTCCCTTCACGCTGCAATCGCAGCAGCCGAGGTGGTCCTCACGGGGTCCGTGTGAACACGAGTCGTCGACTCTCACCAAAGCCGGATGCGACGCTAGCAACGCGATGACTCATGCGTCAACTACCGACTTTTCTAGTGGATCGAGGCTCTAGACCCGGCCTCTGGAAGTTTCCAGCCGAAGCGCCTTTGGGCGTCACTTCCTGAAACACACTACAGAGTGTTCACCGGCCGTCTGCCACAGTCTGCAGATCCTGGGGCAGGTCCTGACAAGGTCTTGGGGCGGCTTTAGGAGGCTGAGCAGCGCGCCTCTCCCCCAAACACAGAGGGAGAATCCGGTGCTTTTGCGCTGGGGCCGGTTCAGCACGGAAAAGCCGCGCGGAGGCTGACCCTCGGCGCGGCTGCGGAAACCCACGGGATGCGAGACTCAGATCTCGCGGTACAGACCGATCACCACACCCAGCAACATGGTGTCTCGGAAGTCGGTCGCGCGCACCAGGATCGGCGCCATGCCGCTGTTTGCGGGCTGGAAACGCACGTAGTCCTTCTCGGGGTAGTAGTATTTGACCGTGGCTTCGTCGCCGATCAGCGCCACGACGATGTCTCCGCGACCAGCCGTCGATTGCTTGCGCACGAAGATGTAATCGCCACTCAAAATACCCGCTTCGATCATCGAGTCGCCCTGGACTCGAAGCCCGAAGACGTCGCGGCCTCCGCCCTTCACTCGGACGCGGTCGATGCGCACGGTGTCGATCACGTTCTCGTCTGCCAAGAGGGGCAGACCAGCCGCGACGCGACCGAGGATCTGAATCTCCATCGAGTCGTCATCGCTCGCGACGCGGGCCGCCTCGGCCACGCTCTCCGGCGTGTCGTCCTGGTTGACGAGGCGCAGCGCGCGGCTCTTCATGTCTTCACGCCGCAAGTAGCCCTTGCGCTCCAGGGCGCGCAGGTGGTCGTTCACCCCGTTCGTGGAGCGAATGCCCATGTACTCGCCAATCTCTCGCAGCGTAGGCGGGTACCCGCGCTCTTCGATCGACTTGCGAATGTAATCCAGCGTCTGCGCCTGGCGCTTGGTCAGCCCTTGCATGGTCCGCGTAGGCTACTGAACGGGTGTGTGGGCGTCAAATTCTGTGCACGTCGATTTTCTAGAAGCTTGAAAATCAAGCCTTTTCATGCGGGCGTGCGCATCGCGTGACCGGGCGTTAGACCCCCTCGGCGGTCAGAATTTCCCGCTGATCGATAGGAAGGTCAGCTTGCTGGTGGTTTCACGCAGGCGCCCCACCAGCATCCGCACGATGGACCGTATACCTCGTAGGCGAGGTCCTTGTGCAGGAAGAGCAGGTCGTCGAAGCCGTCCTTCGGGATGGCGAGAACGCGACAGGTGTTGTGGACCTGCGCGTCCGCGGAGCGCGGCGACTCGTCGAGCAACGCCATCTTCCCCGAACATCTGACCTGACCGAGGATTGCGAGTGCCTCCTCGCCCATGCCAGGCACTTCGCGGGCTGATGCGCACGCGGCCGTCCAGGATCAGGTAGAGCTTATCGCCTGCGTCGCCGTGCTCGGAAGATCTGGTGCCGAGCTGATGCGTTTCCTCGACGGCAACCTTGGCGATCAGCTCCAGGGCTTCGTCCTTCAGGCCCGCAAACAGTTCCACCTTGCGCAGCTGTTCGACTCGCTCGGAGGGCATGATGACGGACTCTACACGACCTGATGGCTCCGCGTAGCCTTTCTGGCGCTGCGCGGTCCCACGGTTTGTCGCGGCGGCACGTCGCTCAGCGGGTGAAGGTCACCGTGAACGGTGGTGTGCTCGCGGTGATGGCGTTCCCACTTGGATCTAGGGCGGGCGTGTAGCGCATGCGGAAGGCGCACGAGCGGGCGAGGGAGCCGAAACCGTTGCCTGGATCGGCGATGACCTGAACCGCTGTGGCCTTTCCACTCGGATCCACCGTGACGCTGAGCCTGACGCGCGTGAAGTCGATTTGTTCCATGTCTGCCTGCGGGAAGCCGCAGCTCGACCAGTTGGTGCCCCGGGCTCCTGCAGCGCGCGCTTTGCTTTCCTTGGGCGGAGGCGGCAACGCTGGCGGAGGCTTCGACTTGGTGCCTTCGCCGCCTTTCACCCCATCCTTGCTCGTCACTGGATTGCGGACCGCGGTGTCGGAGGTGCCGTAAGAGGCCGTCGTTCCACCCGCGTAGCGATCGCCCTCGCCCTGGGTCATCGTGAAATCCGTCATGTCGACGGGTTCTGTCGGATCTGCGTCTGCAGTGAGCGTCTTGCCAGCGCTCGCCGGCTGCGCCGCCGTCTCTTTGATCGGATCGACTTTGTCCTGAACCACCTCTTGCTCGGGCTCCGGCTCCGGCTCGGGCTCGGGTTCCGGGGGCTTGGCGGCTCTTTATCCATCTGGATATCGATCTCCTCCACCACGGCGTTGTCCACCGCGTAGGCCACGCTGGAAGTGAACTCGTCCATCCAGAAGGGCGTGCGCAAGCCTTTGGCAGCCGCTGCGCCGTGCAGGAACAGCCCGCCTAGGATGCCGAGTAGCATCCCCCAACGCGTGATGCCGCGATCCAGGGAGAGCACCGCGACCAGTGGGTCGAGGTTCGGTTCCCGGAGGGCGGGGGAATCAACGGCGGAGGTGGGGCGGGCGGCGACACTCATGGGCTATCCGTCACTGCTGGCTGGCTTGGCGGTGGTTTCCCCCGGAGTGGCCTGCTGAACCCCGAACGCGACCTTGCTAATGCCTGCGCGGTTCAGCAAGTCGAGCACGTGGATCACGCGGCCATGTTCGACTTTTTTATCCGCACGGATCACCGCACGGATGTCTTTGTTCTTGGCCTTGGCGGCCTTCGCCAGGCCACTCACCGACTCGTCATCGGCGACTTGTTTCGAGTCGACCATGGTCTTGCCATCCGCGCTCAGCTCGACGCTGAAGACGGTCTGGATGTCCTGGCCGCTCGCAGCCTTGGGCAGGTCCATCGGCATGCCCTGGCTGACAATCATCTTGGCGGTAACCATGAAGATGATCAGCAGCACCAGCGTGACGTCGACGAGCGGCGTCACGTTGATGCCCGAGATCATCCCATCGTCGTCGTTGGATGCTCCGCCGGCCACCGCTTATTCCTCTTCGCTCGCGGGCTCACCTTCGGCGGTGAGGTGACTCAGGAGCACGCGGGTGAGAGCCTCGGTGTTCGCGAGGATCGACTTCGACATGCGCATGAAGAGGTTGAACATGGCGACCGCGGGGATGGCCACCAAGAGCCCGATGGCTGTGGCAATCAAGGCTTCAGCGATGGCTGCCATCACCTCCTGAGGTGCAGCTGCCATGGCGTTGGTGGCTGCGTCGGACTTGCCGAGCGCCTTGAACGCTTGAACGATGCCGATGACCGTGCCGAACAATCCGATGAAGGGCGCGTTGTTGCCCAGCGTGCCCAGGTAGGCCAGCCACTTTTCGAGCTTCATCCGCTGCAGCGCTGCAGCGCCTTGCATGGCTTCCTCAGCGGACTTCGCGCCGCGATCGGCTTCCATCAGCCCGGCGACCACAACCGCAGCTTCAGCGCTGGGGGACTGCTGCATGCGCTTGATGGCGCCTTGGATATCGTTCTTTCTCAGCAGCCCGCGCAGCTCGTGAGCCAGGGCGCCGATGTCGTCGCGGAGACGCCAGTAGAAGTAGGCGCGCTCCAGCATGATGGCGACGGAGATGATGCTTAAGCCGATCAGGAGCCACATCACCCAGCCGGCTCCAAAG
>JAWKRD010000059.1:0-35724 GCA_041389805.1 Polyangiaceae bacterium
GTGTGGGCGGGGCGCCGCCCGTTCCGGCGTCTGGCCCAGCGCCACCGGCGCTTGCCCCACCGGCGCCGGCGCCTCCCGCACCTGTACCACCGCTACCGCTATCCGGAACTGGGCCGTACACCTCCGGATCCGCGCAGGTGTAACCAGTGCCGCAGGTGGAATCGTAAGAGCAGTCCCGTCCGCAGAAACGGTCGACGTTGGGCGAGATCAAGCAGCGGTCGCCGATGGTTGGACAGTCGGAATCAACCGTGCATGGTTTGCATTGGTTACCGATGTCCGGGACGCAGATGTAGCCCTTCTCCTCGCTAAACGCGCAGTAGCCCCCATCCGGACACGCTTGCCCCTCGATGCATGGTCCGGTGCAGACCTTGTTTGGCGCGCTCTTGCCGATGTCGCTGCACTGACCCGTTCCGCAGTCGGCGTCGTTCTCACACGGAGATCCGAAACCCGTGCTCGGCCAACCGCTACCGCCGTTGCCTCCGTTACCGCCGTTGCCTCCGTTGCCGCCATTCCCCGCGGTACCTCCGGTACCAGCGGATGCATCCATGGAGCCCGCCGTTCCTCCACTCCCTCCACTGGAGTTATCGATTCCTGGGTCCGTTGCACAGGCAACTGGATACACGAGAGCGAGCAAGGCACCGACGACCAGTCGGGTAGGCGTAAATAAGGAGCGCATGCGGATTGCAAAAGGGTAGGCGGCCGGCCATCCGGCGTCAAACAACGGAGGACGAGATGCTACGTTCGCGAGCACTTCTTGCCGCCAACTTGACTCCAGGGCCGCCCGAGCGCAGTGGGCCGCGTGACGCTCTTTGGCCCCCGCCGCGCCGGTTGATAAAGCGAAATCGATGATACAACCCCAGCAGGCCTGCAAAGTGTGTAGCGCGCCTCTGCCCGCCCACGCAGGGGAGTGCGGACAATGTGGTGCCGTGTACGACGAAGCGAGCCGCTGCCCACACTGTCGAGCGTTGGCAGGCACGGAAATCAAAGGCGATCGTTTCGTTTGCCGGATCTGCGGTGGACCACGTGTCCCCGCCTTCGATCGGCGTGTGAAGCGTCGGGGGACTGAGCGCGCGGCCTTGACGCAAGCGGGGGATGCGAGACGCAGCGCTCGACGCCGCGGCGCGTTGGCCGTCCTGGCGGCGTTGTTCGCTTTGCTGTCCGCTCTGACGGCAGCCACCTTGGGCTGGCTGGACTCAGCGCTCTCGAGCCTCAGCTGGATGGCTGCGGCTTTCTGGTTCGTCGGGATGCTGGTGAGCTGGGTCGCAGCTCGCCGCGCGCGCGCCGCGGGTGTCGCCGCCGAGGAGCGAGCGTGGGTCGACGTCGCGGGCGACGCAGTCGAAAGTTTCCCTGCGGTAACCGAAGACAATCTATCCGAGCTGCTTGGTGTAGCCCCTGCCCGCGCTGAACACCTCCTCACCAGGTTGGTGCGTGAAGACAGAGTCGAAAGCGAGATCGACGCCCAAGCACGCGTGGTCTATCGACGCCCGCGGATAGACGCAGAATCGCTCAGGCTGCGAGTCGGCGACGAGCCTGTGCTGTTGGACGAGAGCGAAGCGAACGAACCAATCTCGGCGGTGAAGCCGCCTAGACGGAACCGAGTGTGAACCCTCGCTCTCTGTGTAAGCCGTTACCCGGTGCGAACCCTGATTCGCACCACGCCTCTTTGCCCGAAGGTAACGTTTCGACAGCTGCGAGATCGCTGTGGTCTGCGCGTTTCTCGGACTTTTTGCGGCGTTTGTGTGGGGTGTCTCACGAGCGCAACGTCACAGTGGGGCGACTTGCGCGGGGTCTTGCGACGGAAAAACTCGACCAGCGCGACACTCGTCGAGCGTGCTGAGTTCGGCACGCACCTCGCATACAATTCCCCGACGGAAGTGGTCTGGCGCGAGTCCGGACCATGACGTAGAGGAGTCGCTCAAGAAACACTCAGCTCGAGGGCAGACGCGATAAAATCACGTCCGCCCGGGCCAAACGCACGAGATTCATGGCTGTCAATCACGACATCGTTGCTCCCGCCAGTAGCGCCTCACTCACGGATGGCGTTCGACGTTTCTTCCGTGAGTTCGCCGTGCAGGACTGGCTCGTGGTCGTGTTTCTCACGACCATGTCCACAGCTGTGTTGCTGGCGCCGCCAAGCGCTGCCCGCAGCAAGAGCCTCTCCGATGTGTTCGTGCTGGTCATGGTGTTCGTGGTCACGCTGGTGCTGGTCCGGGGCTCGCTGGTGAAGCACGGCGTCGTTGCGCCGCTGATCTACCGGCTCGGCATGTTCGGCCCGGTTCAGCTCAGCTACTTCATCCTCGCTGGCCTCCTGCCTGTGGTGAATCCTGGGAATCTCGACGAGCAGCTCTACCAGCTCGACTTGCGTTTCCTCGGGGTAGAACCGGCTGTGCTGCTGGACAAGGTCGTGACGCCGACCAGCAGTGAGTGGTTCGCGTTCTTCTACTTCAGCTACTTCTTCCTGCTGGCGCTGCATGTCCTGCCGATGCTGTTTTTCGTGCGGCAACGGAGGCTGATGGGCGAGTTCACGCTGGGAATGATCTTGCTCGTCTGCACGGTGCACGTGACTTACATGTTCGTGCCCGGCTTCGGTCCGATTCGCCACCTGACCTTCGCACACGAGCTGCCATCGGGAATGTGGCACGACATCGTGATCAACACGGTGAACTCCGGCGGAGCTCAAAAAGACATCTTTCCATCGCTCCACACCGCTGGGCCGAGCTTCTGCGCGCTGTTCTCGTTCCGGCATCGAGACAAGCTGCCGTTCAAGTTCACCTGGCCGATCGTCACCTTCTTCGCCCTGAACATCATCGTCGCCACCATGTTCATGCGCTGGCACTGGGCAATCGACGTCATCGTTGGCTTGTCCCTCGCCTACACCCTGAGCGTGTTGGCCCCGCGGGTCAGCGCCTGGGAACTCAAGCGCCGCGAAGGGAAGGGGCTGATGGAAATCTGGCCGCGCTTTTCGCGCACCTCGGAAGTACATCAGACTTCGCTGAGCAGCAGCGCACGCTGATCGCCCGCGGGAGATTCGCGATATGCTGTAGCAGGTAGCAGCCTGTGTTTCCGCAGGGTACGCTTCAGCAGCCGCAACCGGAACACCCAGCACATGGGTTCCACTGGCAGCTAGAGCTGCAAAACTGCCACTTGCTCGAGCCGCAGCACTGAAAATTCGTGCCGCTCTCGTATTCACATTGGTTGCCGGACTTCAGCTGACACCCGCTCCAGGTGCAGTCGCTTTGACAGACCTTTTCCGAGCACTGGTCGCAACCGCCCTGCTTGGTACCTGGTACGCAGGCGCCTTGCCCATTGCAGGCGCCGTAGGCCCCCCACTTGCAATCATCCCCGCAGGTGCGCTCTTCACTCCCACAGTTGCCGCAGCCGCGGCTCCCCTTGGTGCCAGGCTCGCACTCGCCTGGAGACTCGCAAGCTGGGATCTGCCAGGCGCCGGCATCGCTGCAGTGACGCCGAAGGACACCACACAGCTCACAAGGAATCGGCGGATCGGGAATGTCTTCAACGTCGCCGGGCGTGCAGCTCGAGTTGCCCGTACCGGCGCTTCCGGACGTACCGGCAATCCCGGCGCTTCCTCCGCCAACACCCCCATTGCCGCCCGAAGGTGCGCCCCCATTACCGCCGAAGCTGCTCGCCCCGGTTCCTGATCCGCTTGCCCCCCCCGCTGAGATCGATCCGCTGCCACCGATCCCGCCAGGCCCCGCGATGGTGTCGCCGCCCGCGGAACAGGCAACCGCGCAGCTCAGCAGAGCTGCCACCGAGAGGGGACTCTTGAGCACGGAATCAGCCTAGCACGACTTGGATCACTTGAAGCAGTGACGCTTCGGTACGCGCACGCCATGGGAGTCCAGAGTCCAGGGCGGATTGCAGCTATCGACGGCAGCTGGTCGGCTGGTGTGCACGCGAGGCGCCACCACGTGTCCCGAGGTCTTCGGCTTTGCGCTGGGCTCGCTGGGCAGATCTCCAAGTTCGACGACTTCGGTCGAAGGTCGCTCTTCACCCTGAGTCGGAGACGGAGCAGCGGGCAGCTCGTCGATGCTGAGCGGTTCGTCAACCGCAGCGGTCACTTGAGGTGCTGAGACATTCACCGGCTCCTCGGCAGCCTTGCTGTCGCCAAGCGACGCCCAGAGCACCCCTCCCCCAACCAAAAATACAAGCGCCGCCGCGGCGATCCCGAGGCGCACCGGCGCGCGCAAGATACGAGAAGCTACGGCGCTCGGAGGCACGCTGAAGCGGTCGGGGGGGAGGCTGACTCGCTCCCCCACACTTTCTCCATGAGGAAATTCGTTGACGGCTCTGGCGTCCGTACCCACAGCGGTCGCGGAGGTGACTATCGCTGACCCCAAGCCTGTCGCCGCGGTGAGCGCCGTCGCTCCGACCCCAGTAGCAGCCGTCGCGAGCGTGCCCCGGGGTGGCTCAGGCGCGGACGCTAGTCCCAGCTCGGGAGCTTGCACTCTCGTCAGCGCCTGGGGACTCAGCCGCTCCGCAGCGTAGTCCAGGGTTCCCGCGCCTCGGCTCGCTTGCTCGGCCTGGTTCAACAGCACGCCGACTGCTGCACTCTGCGGCTGCCAGCTATCTGCCTCGATGTCATAAGCTTCGATCTGGGCGACTCGCGCTGCTCGCCGCCCAAGCGCCGAACCCGCAACTTCCTGCAGCCACCGCTGGATCTCCCTCGGGGGGACCACGCCAGTGACTTGCTCCAGAGCCTCAGCCATCTCTCTCGCACTCTGGAAACGATCCGACGCGTCCAGCGAGAGGCCACGCATGACGACCTCATCGAGCTCAGGAGGAATATCCGGGCGAAAATGTGAAGGCGCATCCAGCGCGCCCTGAGCCACCAGCTTTACCAAGTCGTTGGGATGGTCCGCACGGAATAGTGGGCGAAGCGTGAGCAGTTCCCATAACACGACGCTGGCGGCATAGACGTCCGCGCGCCTATCCACCGCTTGCTTGTAGAGTTGCTCGCGCGGCATGTACTCGAGCTTGCCCTTCAGCTGCCCAGTCGCCGTCACCTGGACCCGATCGTGGGCCATCGCGATGCCGAAGTCGACGACTCGCGCCAAGCCATCCTCGCCGACGAGGATGTTCTGCGGGGACACATCGCGGTGAACCAGTCCCAGCTCACGACCGTTATCGCTCAGCGTTTCGTGGGCACCGTGGAGGCCTTCCAGCGTGCCAACCAATATCCCCACGG
Source organism: Polyangiaceae bacterium (assembly GCA_041389805.1). Lineage (GTDB taxonomy): Bacteria > Myxococcota_A > Polyangia > Polyangiales > Polyangiaceae > JAHBVY01. The sequence continues at coordinate 5,207 of JAWKRD010000059.1, forward strand.
CAACATGCACGGGGACCTGTTTGCCGCGCTGACGCAGCCGATGCACCAGGCGAGAGATGGACTCGCTCGGTACGTAGTCCATCACGAGCAGCAGCTCACCGGGCGCGCTCACGACATCGGTGACCGAGACCACATTTGGATGCCGCACGCGTCCGGCAAGGCGCGCTTCATCGACGAACATGCTGACGAACCGCGCCTCACGCGCCAGGTGCGGATGCAGTCGCTTGATCGCAACCGCACGTGAGAAACCGACCGGTCCAATCAAGCGCCCAATGTGGACCTGAGCCATGCCGCCCGACGCAAAGCTGTCGAATAGCAGGTAGCGACCAACTCGAATCGGATCCTGCAGCTGGCTAGCGTGCGGAGCGATGCTGGCGTGAAAACCTGACTGCGGATCCGCGCTCCCCGACGGCGTCGCCTGACCTGGAGGCGTGCCCTGACTCGAGGGCGTCCCCGGAGAGTGCTCCTTCGGCGCCTGACTTCCCTGCCCGCTCACGCGTCGCTCCCCGCCTCAGCCATCACGAGATGGCGGGGCCCGACGGCGCCGTCCCGTTCCGCGACCGCGCGCGCGACCGCGTCGCGCACCGTTCGCAGAAGTTGTCCGACGTGGCCAGGCCAGCTCTCGAAGTAGCAGGCCTCCACGAACTCCACCTGAATTCCGATCAATCCGCGAGGAATCACGGATGAGATCAACGCCGGGATGTCGTGACGCCGCTCCGCCAACCGTGGCAGCACCACGCGTATCGCCTCGGCAAAGGAGGGGTCCGCGAGCAATGGGCTGTGCTCCGCCACCCCGAACAAGAGCCTCGTACCCGGTGCCTTGGCCTCCGCGACCAGGCGCGCCAGTTGACCCGAAGCGAGCTTCTCGCCGCGCGTGATGTAGAGCGCCCCTTCCCCGGCGCTCCGCAAGGCGCCTCTTACCCGTTGGTTCCCGAAGAGCTCCACATCGAGCAATCTGGGGGGGATGCGCGTCGGATCAAGCTCCGTCCATGCGCGCCCCTGGCGGAGCGCGAGAGCGTGTGCGTACGCGCGCTTGCCGCTGCCCGATGGTCCCACCACCAGCACGTTCGCCGTGGACTGCGCACAGCTGTCGAGGGCGAATCTTACCTCGCGGAAACTGGGTCCACCGATCAGCCCATCCGCGCTGACCGCTGCGCTCAGATCATCGGGGTGCGCACAGGTCGCCAGGCTCCGCCCGATCCTCAGCAGGTCACCCGGGGTGACGAGGCAACGAGACGTGCGCTCACCGTTCAACCAAACCCCGTTGCGGCTCCGCTGGTCTTCCACCAACAGCCCTTCGCTGACGGACGTCACGCGCGCGTGCTCTCCGGAGACGTGAGGGTCGTCCAGCTCGAGACGCGGCCCGGCGTGCCTGGAGGTGCCACCTCGGCGCCCAATCCAGGTTGGCAGCACCACGGTCTCCGCTGGATGCTGCGTGCGACGGGGCGCATGTTCCTCGAATACACACTGAAAAACCCACTGTTTGGTGGGCGAAAGACGCACAGATTGCTGTCCGCGGGACGCATCCGCGGTCGCGTCGCCATCGCGCAGCAAGCTCGTCGTCAAGGTCGACAGTGTACTGTCTAGGCCAAGCTCGCGGCAACACGCGCCGGCAGCCATATCCACGCTGAAAGGCTGCGGACGCGCTGGCGCGGGAGGCTTGAGACGCGCAAAACGCTGCGCAGCGAACCCGGAGAGCGGAGCGAAGCCGTAGGTGGAAGCCAGCGCAAGCCACGAAAGGTGTGCTCCCGCTCCCTCACCCGATCTTGAAGTGCAACCAATCCCCGCCACGGACCAAGCACGCGCTTACGCTCAAAGAGCGCGCAAATCGCACCAAAACCAAGCGGTCGGTAGAGCACTTGCGCTTGCGAAAACGTTGCAAGCGCTGACAATCTAGCGCGCTGTCCCAGCGCACTTCATCCCACGCGCTCCCCTCGACCATGGTCGTCTCCCGATCGACACCACCACGCCACACTGTCGGCCGCTCCAAGGTCCGCTGGTTGTGCAGTGCGGCGTGCGCTGGCTTCACGCTGAGTGCTGCCGTGACGAGTCACGCCGCGCCAGAGGCGTGCTTCAAGGCGTACGAACTCGGGCAGCGCCTGGACAAGGACAAGCGCCCGCTGGAAGCCAGAGTGGAGTACGCCCGCTGCGCCGAGCTCTGCCCAGACTCCTTGCAGCGGGACTGCGTCGCCTGGCAGGACGCCGTTGAGACCAAGCTTGCGAGGCTCGTGCTGCGAGTCGCACACGCAGAGGACGAAGTGAGCGTCTATCTCGACGGCACACAGCTCACACCCAAGCAGTTCGCTGGGCCCGTCGACCAGCGACCACCGCTCTGGGTCACAGCTGGCCGCCACCAGCTGCGCGCGAAGCTGCCAGGCTACGACGACTACTCCGAACAGCTCGACCTCCTGGAAGGCGAAGAGCGTCCGGTCGTGATCTCCTTTCAGAAACACGAGGAGCCGCAGTCGTCAGGCGAACAAGTGGCGCCCTGGGTGGCTCTCGGCGTGGGCGGCTTGGGCGTGCTCGGCTTTGCGTACTTCGGCAGCCTCGGCCTGTCAGGGAAGTCGGATCTGGACTCTTGTAGAGGTCATTGCTCCGCGGAAGCGGTGGATGATGTGCGCCGTGACTTCCTGTTCGCAGACATCTCGCTGATCGTGGGCTTGGTTGGGGTTGGGGTCGGCACCTATCTATTAGTGGACAATGGGCAGGCCGGCGACGCACGAGGCACGGGACTTGATTCCGCATGGATACAGCTGGGCACGCGCGGGGGCGTCTCTGGGGCGTGGGTCGGTGCGGATGTCTGGTAGCCTTCTGCGCCGTCTCTGCTGGAGCATGCTCGGTGCGGGTCTGGCGGCATGCAGTCTCACCCAGTCCCTGGACGGCTACGAGGGCGCTCCAGAGCAACCGGGCGACGACGCGGGCGCAGACGCCGAGCTGGACGCAACGACCGACTCGAGTGACTGCGTGCTGGGCACGAAGCGCTGCGGCACAGCCTGCGTGGACGTCAACGACCCGAGCTTTGGGTGCACCAGCGACAGCTGCGCGCCGTGCGCAGTCGCCGCCCACGTTCAGGCAATCTGCGGCGCGAGTGGCTGCGAGCCCCAGGGCTGTGAGCCAGGATTCGGCAGCTGCGACGACGATCCAAGTAACGGCTGCGAGACGCCGCTTGGGACCGCGACGGACTGCTCGACTTGCGGCGAAGTCTGCAGCGCCCCGAGCGGCGACGTCGCCTGCGATGCCTCACAGTTCCGCTGTGTGATCCAGGGTTGCCCGACGGGAAGCGGCGACTGCAACGACGACCCTAGCGACGGTTGCGAAAACCCGCTCAACTCGCTGGACCACTGTGGGTCCTGCGCGAGTGTGTGCCCGCCGAACTTCAGCTGCAACGACGCGGGAGGCGGCTTCAAGTGCGCGTGCCCCGACAGCCCCAGCTGCAACGCAGGTAGCGACGGGAGCTGCGTTCAGGGCTTGTGCGTGTGCGGTGGAGGAACGCTGTGCGCTGCGGGGCAACGCTGCTTGGCGAACGGCAGCTGCGGCTGAAGCCTAGCTTCTGCGGCGTCGCAGACCCACGAGGCCGAGCGCCGCCAACAGCCAGAGCAGCGATGCCGGAGTGTGCTTGCGTCCAGCAGCGGACACGCTGCACCCGCTGTCATCACTGACGATGCGCGTCCCCGGTCCCGTGCCCATCGATTGCCCTGCGGAACCACCGCTGTCCGCCTTGCCGCCGCTCGGCCAGGCGGCGTCACCGGCTGTGCCGGCACCCCCGGCACCTGACTCAGCGCCGCCGGCTCCGGCGGTGCCAGGGTCCGAACCACCGCCGCCGCCAGTGCCGCTGCTTTCGCAAGCCACGACGCGATAGCTGAGCCACATCTCCGGACCGAACCACGCGCGACTTTCATCGACCAACTGCCAGCGGGTCACGTAGACGCCGGGGTCGCTGGGAGCGGTGCCAGCAAGATCGAAGCGGGTCTTGGCGTTCGGAGCAACGCTGGCGTTCGATGCTGAATTCACGGAAACGCGATGGGTGCCCAGGAATGGATCATCCGTGTCTCCAGGAACACCCAGACGCACGGACTGTCCAGGACCGCTTCCGCTGCCATCGGTCCACGTCGCAGCACCAATGTTCTTCAGCTCGAACCAGGAGTCCACCGCGTCCCCGGCGCAAACTTGGTAGTAGGCCTCACCGGTTGGATCGGCCTCGTTGCTGCTCCCCTGATCCACGAACTGCGCGTCCAAGTCGGGGACCTGAGGCTCCGGAGGCGTGATGCAGCTCCCGGTCGCCTGCAGGAGCTTGATATCCGAACCGTAGAAGAACTGGAGGATCTTCTTGTAGTCGTAGCCCTTCGAGTTCTCGAGGCAGCGCGCGCCCCACTGGCTCATGCAGCCGCGGTTTTGACCGAAGCCGGGCGGCCCGATGTAGCCAAGCGCCGTTTGCTCGACGGAGTTACCCGACTTGCCTTCGTTGTAGGTGACCCAGTGCTCCGTGCTGCCGCTGCTGCCCACGCAGCTCGGGCCCTTCACGCCGGAGTCGCCCGCAACGTAGAAGCCGTACGTGAGCATCTGCCCGTAGCTCAGGTAGATCCCCGCGGTCTCTTTGACCGCCTGCTTGTGGATCGCCGAAGGCGTCGCGCCGCAGGAGTAGACCTGGCAGCCTTGGCCGTCGCAGATCTTCCCTTGGGTCGCCATGTTGTAATACGCGACGGATCGAGCGGCGATCGCTTGCGCCTTGAGCGCCTCGAGGTTCGCGCCACCGTTCTCGCACTGGATGACGTGGGGGAGGTAGTTGTCCTCCATCGAGATGGTACCGGTGCCGGTGACCGTCACGTTGCAGTAGGCGCTGCCGAGCGGCGCGCTGACCGCTTCGCTCTGCTGCCCAACTGGCTCATCGAAGCCGTCGGCTGGTCCACAACCAACCAGGGTCACGAGTCCAAGGCCAACCAAAACCCGATGCAGCGTCTTCACCACGCGGCGCTATCTGCACGCCCGATGCCAACGGCGGAACGCGGATAATCACGCTACTTTTCGCCTCGTGAGGGCGTGCGAAGAGCCAGGCGCGATCAGTTGCACAGTGCATTTGCACAACGCTGCACAAGCAAGCTCGCTCGGGACTCGGTATGGCCTGAACTCAGCGTCTAGCGTGTCGAGCGCCGCCGCCGAAAGAACCCAGCCAGCGCTAGCAGCGCGAGGCCCGGTGTGACGCCCCGCTCTTTCTGATTCCCCACGGCACTACAGGCGCATCCGTTGTCATCGCTGACGATGCTGGTGCCGGGCCTCAAGCCAGAGCTGCCGCCTGCGCCGGCGGCGCCGCCATCACCCTGCCCTGCTGTCCCTCCGGCAGCTGCGCCGGCGTTTCCGCCCACGGCCCCGGCGCCACCGCTCCCGCCACCTCCAGCGCCGCCCGTGTCAGACGGGAGCGGGTCATCGACCAAGTACACCGCAGGACCACTGCCCTGGACGAGGACCGGCCGGCTACGAACGTCCGGTCCGTCGCGGAGCGCCGCGAGCTCCGCTGCCGGGCGCGTCTCGATTGCTCCCCAGTCGAAACCCCAGCTGTCCATGACCTCAGGACTCGGAACATGGCGCTTCACGTCCGCATCCAGCAGGTAGACCGCGGAGCTCCCATCGTCTGCCTTCACCAGCAGCGGCCGGTCTCCCACCGGGTCCGACTCGTCGTGGTCCGCCAGCGCGGCATCAGACACCGGCATGACGTCCCAGAGGTAGTCAAATTGCCACGCGGCAAATATGTCCGGGTTCGGCACGTGTCGCAGGACACCATCTGGCACGAGCGGGTCGCAGCGCAACGTCCTTGGGCTCGAGCTGAGCTGAGCGTTCTGCCCGCCGCTCGCGTCGATTCCGTAGGCGTGCACCACATGGTCCTGTCCATCATGCAGGCTCAGCGGAGAATCCACGTCGAAGCCGTGTTCACAGGAGCCAATCGCGCTGCACAGATCATCGCGATTCAGATCTGCGTTGACGGCAAACGACTTCGCATTCGCGTCGCCAGCGGGTCCGTCGAAGTACAAGTGCACGTCGATGGGCGCGCTCGCTTTGTCCTCGTCCTGTGCCCAACCGGAGACGTGGTGGCAGTCCGCAGCGTCCAGGTATCCGCGCGGTGACTTGTCCGTGTTCACGCAGCTGCCCGGCGAGGTGAGGAGCTTGATGTCCGTACCGTAGAAGAACTGCAAGATGCGCTCGTAGTCATAGCCGTTTGAGTTCTCCAGGCAGCGCGCGCCCCACTGGCTCATGCAACCGCGGTTCTGCCCGTAGCCTGGTGGCCCGATGTAGCCGAGCGCCGTCTGCTCGACGTTCGTCCCGCTCTTGCCTTCGTTGTAGGTGACCCAGTGTTCGGTGCTGCCGGTGCTGCCAACGCAGCTCGGCGCCTTCACGCCCGAGTCGCCAGCTACGAAGAAGCCATAAGTCAGCATTCCGCCGTAGCTCAAGTAGACACCCGCGGTCTCTTTTACCGCCTGGTAATGGAGCGCCGAGGGCGTCGCCCCACACGAGTAGACCTGGCAGCCTTGGCTGTCGCAGATGCTCCCCTGAGTCGCCATGTTGTAGTAGGCCACCGAGCGAGCTGCGATGGCTTGCGCCTTCAGCGCCTCGAGGTTGGCGCCACCGTTCTCGCACTGGATGACGTGCGGCAGGTAGTCGTCCTCCATCGAGATGGTGCCCACCCCCGTGACGTTGATCGTACAGTAGGCGTTTGGCAGGGGCGCGCTGACAGCCTCGCTCTGCTCGCCGATGGGTTCGCCGTATCCGGCTGGATCCGCACCGCAACCCGTCAGAACCAATAGCCCAAGGCAACCCAGCTGAACGCGCTTCACGCCGCGCGGCAATGCACGCGGGGTGCCAAGCGGCGCGGGTGGCTAGAATCAGGGAAATATGCCCCAATTTCGCGGCTTTCGTGGTCCACAGGCGCGGTGCCGTCTCCCCCCCAACCGAGCGGACTACACAATCCGTTGCACAAGTAGCCTTGGAGCGGGAGTCGGGCGAGCCGCCGCACCACTCCGCGTCGCCCTGGCGCAGCCAACCGTTTCCGCGAGGTTTAACGCTTGCGGGGACGGGGGAGCTTGAAGCGCTCCAAGCGGTTGATCAGCGTTCGCCGTGACACGCCCAGGAGCTCGGCCGCGCGCGTCTGGTTTCCCCGTGCTTGCTCGAGCGCGGTCTGAATGCGCTCGCGTTCCCAAGCGTCGGCAGCGTCTGGATCGCTCGGCCTCGAACGCGTGTCGCTCAATTGCGGAGCCGCGTGAGGGCGTGCTTCCGAGTTCCCAAGTGCCGCAGCGACTGGATCGATGTGCACGTGGTGCGCCTCGATGGCTCCGCCGCCGCTCAACACGACCGCGCGCTCCACGACGTTCTTCAGCTCGCGCAGGTTGCCTGGCCACGAGTGACTCAGCAAGCGCTGGAGAGCCGACGCCGACACCGCGGGCGGCGCGATGCCCGAGCGTCCAGCGTGCTCCGTGACAAACGTCTGCACCAGGGAAGGGAGCTCGTCGAGGCGCTCCCGGAGAGGTGGGATCTGCAACGTGATCCCCGCCAAGCGAAAATACAGATCCCTGCGAAAACGCCCCTCGAGGATCTCCTTGTCGAGCTCACGGTTCGTTGCCGCGATGAAACGCACGTCGAAAGACACCGGCCGTACACCGCCGACGCGATACACCTCGCGTTGTTCGATGGCCCGCAGCAGCTTCGCCTGCACCCCGAGCGGCATTTCCCCGACTTCGTCAAAGAAGATGCTGCCACCGTTCGCGGCCTCCAAGAGCCCCTGCTTGGACTGCACGGCCCCCGTAAACGCGCCACGCTCGTGCCCAAAGAGCTCACTCTCGAGCAAGGTCTCCGCCAAGGCGGCGCAGTTGAGCCGCACCAAAGGGTGACGCGCGCGACGGGAGCGTGAGTGGATCTGGCTCGCCATCACGTCCTTGCCGACGCCCGTCTCACCGCACAACACGACGCTGATGTCGCTCGCAGCGACGCTCGCGATGAGCTGCCCCAGCTCCTGCATGCGCTGCCCGAGGGGGCGAGACTCCGCCGCCTGGGTCGGCGTCGGCGCCTGCTCCACCACGAGCACCACGCTGCCGAGCTGCACCAGCGCCCCAAGTGGCACCCGGATGGCCTGATTGGGAGTCAGCGAGGCGCCGGAGACGCGCGTCCCGTTCGAAGACCCGAGATCCACGATCTCCACGCCACTACCCGTCAACCGCACACGAGCGTGCTCGCGGGAGACGCTCTTGTGGTCCACGCTCACGTCAGCGCTTCGGGAGCGCCCGATCACCAGGTCGTCTCCCTGGGACAACGGACGCGTGAGTGAGCCGTTGTCCCAGAGCAGCACCAGGCGTTCTTCACCCGCGGCGGCCTGAGGAAGCACGCGAGACCAAGTGACCTCTTCGTTCATGGGACGCCGCACTATAACCAAATGCGTCACCCAAACCGCCAGCAGCGCGGAAAAACCCGCGGGCGATTCCCGCTGGTCAGACCAATCTGGCTGACCCAACGCGGCTTTGTTCCGCGAAATCCAGGGCTGACCTACTTCTCCAGGACGCGCGCCACGGCGGTGCCTTGCCCAGCAGCCGCGCTGAGCACCGCCTTCACGGGCGTGGCGGGCAGCACCCACTTGAAGCAATCGGGAGCCGGCGCGACCACGGCGTTGGGCTCACTCGTGTTGTCTGCTGCGAGTACCGGACTACCAAACGCCGGCAGCGCGATCTCGGTGACCAACTTCAGGTCGAGGTTGGTGATCTGCCCCGTGCTCATCCCGACGAGCGTGTAGCACTTGCCCGTTTGCGCCTGGAAACGCAGCTCGAGCACCTGACCCTGAGTGAAGTTGCCGCCGATGGTCCCCACGGTCTTCGCTCCTGGAGCGTGCTGCGTCATCAGCGGACCAAGTAGCGGCTCCGCTGCGGCCAGCGCAGCAGCATCGAGAGGCAGTGCGTTGGGGCCAGGCTGATACATCGTGTTGCCCAGGCCACCCATTCCCGCGACGGCTCCGCTGCCACCATTCGCCATGCCGGCGCCGCCACCCATGCCGCCGTTCGCCGCGCCGCCGTTGGCCATGCCAGCACCGCCGCCGTTGGTCCCACCGCCGTAGCCCGCGTCGTTGACGCAGTACTGACCGTCGTAGTGTTGCCCAGGAGGACAGTTCACCGTGGGGGGCGTCTTCGCCTCATCACCGCCACCGCACGCGGTGACACAGCCAAACAAAACCAACAAAGCGAGGGACTTGTGCATGTTGCCTTCCTTTTCGCGCCTGGAAGCGCGAACCACTTGAAGTCGGAAAGCAGAACGCCGAGTCCCTCGCCTGGCTTACACCAGCCTGCTTCAGCCGGGTTTCGCCTCAGCCTCTCAGCCGCCTGAGCAGAAGCCCTCGTAGTCGATGTACTCCTTGATCGTCGGGTTCTCACCGCACACGGGGCAGTTCTTGTCCTTGCGCAGCTTCAGCGTACGGAACGTCATGCCCAAGCTGTCGTAGGTGAGCAAGCGACCCGAGAGGCTGTTTCCGCGCTCGAGGATCAGCTTCACGGCCTCGGTCGCCTGGAGGACGCCGATGGTGCCAGGCAGGATGCCCAGCACGCCCGCTTCAGCGCACGAAGGCGCGAGGTGCGGCGGCGGGGGCTCCGGGTAGAGGCAGCGGTAGCACGGCCCTTGATGCGGAATGAAGGTCGTCACCTGTCCGTCGAAGCGGAAGATCGAGCCGTGCACGACCGGGATATTGTGGAACACGCTCGCGTCGTTCACGAGGTAGCGCGTCGGGAAGTTGTCCACGCCGTCGACGATCACATCCCACTTATCCGCGAGGATACGTTCGATGTTCTCGCTCGTGAGCCGCTCCTGATATTTGATGATCTTGACGTCCGGGTTCAGGTCCCTGAGCGCCTGTTCGGCGCTGTCGACCTTCGGCATGCCTAGCCGTGACGTCGCGTGGACGATCTGTCGCTGCAGGTTCGACGCATCCACCACGTCGGCGTCAATCAAGCCCAGCGTGCCCACGCCCGCTGCCGCGAGGTAAAGCGACGAGGGACTGCCGAGCCCTCCGGCGCCGAGCAACAGCACGCGCGCCTTCAAGAGCTTCTCCTGCCCCTTTTCGCCGACCTCGGGCAAGAGCAGGTGCCGCGAGTAGCGGTCGAGCTGCGCAGGCGTCAGCTCCGGGGGCGTCTCCACCGGCCAGCTCATGTCCTTCCAGCGGATGAAGCCCGGGTTCACCGAGATCACGTTGCTGTAGCCAAGCTCCGCGAGGGTCTTCGCAGCAAAGGCGCTGCGGGTGCCACCTGCGCAGTAGACGATGACCTCCGCGGACTTGTCAGGCAGCTTGTTCTCGGCCTGCATCTCCAAGAATCCGCGCGGAATGTGCATCGCGCCTGGGATGAAACCGCCGCGGAACTCGTCCTTTTCCCGCACGTCCACGAGGGTCTTGATGTCGCCCTTGTCGAAGCGCTGCTTCAGCTCTTCGAGGGTCATCAACTTCACCGCGTCGCGGACCTCCATGAACAGGTCGCTGTAGGTCTTGGCCATGCTTCGTTTGCCTACTTCTGGTCGCCCCGAAGGGCATGATTTTTTGGGGGTGAGGAAACGCCGGGAACCAGCGAAAGGGCGAGGAGACTAGCGCGAGGAGCCACCAAACCGCAGCCGGCAGCGCCAATGCGCAATCTTGACTTATCCGATGCAGGAATCCGACAACGCTTAATATTGAGGATCCCGCGCCTTCGTCAAGCACTGGGGCGCTGGTTACACTCCGCTGGTTACACTCCGGGTCCCAAGCGGATACCCAAAAAACAAGGGCGCGTCCGGTTCGGACGCGCCCTCGGGGTTGGTTTCGATTCTTGACTCAGAAAGTGTAGATCCAGGTGAAGCGGCCCGTGATCTTGTCCTCTTTCTGCGCGTCTTTGACCATCTCGCGGCCCAGGAACATCAGCAGCGTCGCGCCCTTCCCGTAGGCCAGGCTCACGGCCCCGCCGAGCGGGAGGCTCTGAAGCGCCTTGTCGTTGGGCTTGGCCGCGCTGTTCAAGCCGATCGTCGCCTCGACCTGCGGCCCCACGCTGACGTCGCGTCCAACCTTGAAGAGCAGGAAGTTGCGGGTGTAGGCGATGTTCGGCTCGCCCTGACTGTGGAAGACCCCATCCGCGAAGAAGAACTGGATCCACGACTCGAAGTAGATCGGATCCCCCGCGTAGATGGTGAAGAGCTGCGGCGCGATCAGCGGGTTCACGCGCTGCGCCGCGAAGTCGAAGTTCACGCCTACCATCGGGGTCAGGGTCAGGTCGTCAAAAGACAGCGCGGGTCCGATATCGAACTCGCCGTTGGTTCCCAGCACGTAGATGTCGGTGGCGATGTCCACGCCTCCCAGGCTGTGGGTTGCGCCTGCCCAGAACTGAGGCCCGAAGCTGTCTACATCCAGCCGGAACCAGCCGGGGACGTCAGACTCTTCTTCAGCCGCTGCCTCTGGAGCCGCAACGGGCTCTGCGGGAGGCGTGCCTTCTTGAGCCCAGACGCCGTGGGAGAACGTAAGCGCGGCCGCAGCCGCCAAGACGGAAAGTCGCTTATGGTGGTTCATGTGTACTCCGAAGGTGGTGGGTCGCTGTCACACACCGGCTCAGAGCCACCTCCAAGCGAGCCGTGCAGCGCTCACGGAGTCTTGGCGACGACGTTTTTCGCTGAGGTTTCCGTCGCGCTACGCCTGACGCATTGCGCCAAGAAGAATGCTTCAGGTCGTGACATTGGCGCTGTGGGCACGAACCGATGCCGACGCGCCAGGTGAATCATCGGACCGGCCCAGCGAACCTCGAGCTGCCCTGTTTCGATGGGCCAACCGGCCTCCGAGGGTTGCTAGACTGCGAGGCTCTGGGCTCTCGTGCGCCGCACGGTCCAGCTAAGCGAATCGGTCCCATCTCTTCACGGAGCCCACGTCCCAAGCTCCGAGACCTGCGAGGAAAATGTCTACAAGTCGTCTGGGTGAGCTACTCGTTCGAGAAAAACTCATCAGCCTGCAGCAGCTGCGACAAGCGCAGGAAGAGCAGAAAAGAAGCGGCAGCAACCTCGGGTACACCCTCGCTCGGCTCGGTTACATTTCCGATGGGGAAATAACCAACTTCCTCTCGACGCAGTACCGCCTGCCCGCGATCAACCTCGACGACTACGAGATCGAAGCGGACGTCATCAAGCTCGTAGGGCGCGATGTCGCGGAGAAGCACAAGATCATCCCCGTCAGCCGTTCGGGGTCGTCACTCATCGTGGCCATGGCGGATCCCACGAACCTCCACGCCATCGACGACATCAAGTTCCTGAGTGGATACAACGTCGAGCCCGTCGTCGCGAGTGAGACGGCGATCACCAACGCCATCGAGCGCTACTACAACGTCGGTCCAAGTTACGACGAAGTGCTCGGGGAGCTTGACCTAGAAGACGCGGACATCGACTTCGAGGGCGACGATGAGGACGTCAACGTCCTCGAGCTCGAGCGCGCCAGCGAAGACGCACCCGTCATTCGCCTGGTCAACGTGCTGTTGCTAAACGCGATCCGCAAAGGAGCGAGCGACATCCACGTGGAACCCTACGAGAAGCGCCTGCGCGTGCGCTACCGCATCGACGGCGTTCTCCACGAGGAAATGACCCCTCCACTGAAGCTGAAGAACGCCATCGCCAGCCGTCTCAAGATCATGAGTCAGCTGGACATCGCCGAGCGCCGCCTCCCCCAAGACGGTCGTATCAAGCTGAAGCTCGGCAAGGGCCGCGAGATGGACTTCCGCGTCAGCGTGCTGCCGACGATGTGGGGCGAGAAGATCGTTCTACGCTTGCTCGACAAGGGCAACTTGCAGCTCGACATGGCGAAGCTCGGCTTCGACCCGAAGCCTCTCGACGACTTCCTGTGGGCGATTCATCAACCGTGGGGCATGGTGCTCGTCACAGGGCCCACCGGTTCCGGCAAGACCACCACGCTGTATTCGGCGCTGAGCGATCTCAACAAGCCGGAAGCAAACATCAGCACCGCGGAGGACCCCGTTGAGTACAACCTCCACGGCATCAACCAGGTGCAGATGCACGACGACATCGGCTTGAACTTCGCCATGTCGCTGCGTGCGTTCCTCCGCCAAGACCCGGACATCATCATGGTCGGCGAGATTCGCGACTTCGAGACCGCAGAGATCGCGGTCAAGGCGGCGCTCACGGGTCACATGGTGTTGTCCACGCTGCATACCAACGACGCTCCAGCGACGATCTCTCGCTTGCTGAACATGGGCGTCGAGCCGTTCCTGATCACAGCATCCGTCAACCTCGTGCTCGCCCAGCGTCTCGCACGCCGGATCTGCAACGACTGCAGGCGCGAGGTGAATGTGGAGCAGTCAGTGCTGGTGGACTTGGGTGTCCCCGAAGCTGACTGGCCCGAGTTCAAGGTGTTCCGCGGCCAGGGCTGCGCCACCTGTAACAACACTGGCTACAAGGGTCGCGTGGCGCTCTACGAGGTGATGCGCTTCACGGAGAACCTCAAGGAGCGCGTGCTCGAGGGCGCGTCCACCGCGGAGCTGAAGCTCGAGGCGATTCGAAACGGGATGTGTACCCTGCGCATGAGCGGCATTAAGAAGGTGTCCGAGGGAATCAGCACCCCGGAAGAGATCATGCGCGTTACCATGGCCGACTGAGGCGCTTCCAAAGCTCCGATTTGCCTCGCGGAATCAGCACCTCTCTTTCGGAATCGCAGGAACAGCACCCATGACCCAACAGGACGGCCTCAAAGTAAACCTTCATCAGTTGCTGCGCGCCATGATTGAAAAGGGCGCCAGCGACATGCACATCACGACGGGGTCGCCTCCTCTCTTGCGTATCGACGGTGCGATCGTACCGCTGAAGCTGCCTCCGCTCGGTCCAGTCGAGACCAAGCAGCTCTGCTATTCCGTACTGACGGAGGAGCAGAAAATCAGCTTCGAACGCACGAAAGAGCTCGACCTGTCGTTCGGCGTGAAGCAGCTGTCGCGTTTCCGCGCGAATATCTTCATGCAACGCGGCGCCGTCAGCGGCGCGTTCCGAACGATTCCGTTCAAGATCCTGACCTTCGAAGAACTCGGGCTGCCTCAGGTCGTCGCGGAGCTCTCGATGAAGCCTCGTGGCTTGGTGCTGGTGACTGGGCCTACCGGTTCGGGCAAGAGCACCACGCTCGCGAGCATCATCGACAAGATCAACAGCGAGACGCGCCAGCACATCATGACGGTGGAGGACCCAATCGAGTACCTCCACCCCCACAAGCGGAGCATCGTCAACCAGCGCGAGGTTGGCAGCGACACCTCGACCTTCAAGGACGCGCTCAAGTACGTCCTGCGCCAAGACCCGGACGTGGTGCTGATCGGCGAGATGCGCGACCTCGAGACCATCGAGGCCGCGTTGACCATCGCGGAGACGGGCCACCTGGTCTTTGCCACCCTGCACACGAACAGCGCCGCTCAATCAATCAACCGCATGATCGACGTGTTCCCGCCCCATCAACAGGGCCAGGTGCGGGCGCAGCTGAGCTTCGTGTTGGAGGGCGTCTGCAGTCAGCTCTTGCTGCCACGCCACGGGGCGCCAGGCCGCGTGCTCGCGCTCGAGGTGCTGGTACCCAACGCTGCCGTCCGCAACTTGATCCGTGAGGATAAGGTCCATCAGATCTACTCTCAGATGCAGGTGGGGCAGGCCAAGTACGGCATGCAGACGCTGAACCAGTCGCTCTATTCGCTGTACGCTCGTCGCTTGATCAGCTTGGAAGAGGCGATGGGCCGGTCCAACGAGCCCGATGAACTCCAGATGATGCTCGAGGGCAAGGGCGGAGACGATATCTCCACGCGGGTGCGCGAGCCGCGCCGGGGCTGAGTTCAGGCGCCTCGCCCCTTTGGAACAGCCGTGTAACGCGCTTGGACCTGGCCCGGGGAGCGCCGGTCGCTTTTGTTCGCAACGCACAAGCCGTATTGCTATGCCTCGGCTGCGACAGGGGGTCGCCGCCACGCTTGGTGGGCGTAGCCACTTGCAGCGCAGTCACCTTTGAAGCGCAGACACATAGAGGTTTCTTTCCATGCATCGACGCTCGCTTTCCCGCTTCTCACGCACCTCGACCACCACCCCGTTGCGGCGCGCGAGTCTGCTGCGGCGATCTGCCGTGCTGGCCGGCATCGCCGGCGTGGTGCTGCTGAGCTCGGCGGCTCATGCGCAGGACGCCGATGAGGAGCTGCCTCCGCTACCCGCTCCACCCAAGGCCGCCTGGTACGAGCTGGTGCAGCTATCCGCGTTCGTGGATGCCTACGCCTCGATCAACTACAACTTTCCGAAGCCCGCTGGCGGGGCGAACGCGACGACACGCGCCTACGACACCGACACGGGGTTCGCGCTCGCCTGGGCCGGCGTCGATGCCAGTTTCCCTGCGGATCCAGTTGGCGGCACGCTCAGCCTGCGCTGGGGTCCGGCGGCGGACACCTACGCCGGTGGCGAGCCAGGCACCCTGAAGCAGGTGAAGCAAGCGTTCGCGTCGTGGAAGCCCGGCGGCGCAGACGGCAGTGTGACCCTCGACTTCGGAAAGTTCGACACCATCTACGGCGCCGAGCTCGCGGAGAGCTGGCTCAACTTCAACTACACCCGCGGCGTGGTCTACTGGTTCGCACAGCCGGCTTTCCACACCGGCCTCCGCGTGGGCTGGGAGCTGAGCCCCGAGTTCACGCTGCGCGCGCTCGCGGTCAACGGCTGGAACAACACCGTGGACGGCAACACGGGCAAGTCGTTTGGCGCTCAAGCAGCCTGGACCCCGAGCGACAGCTTTGGCTTGACCGTCGGTTGGCTTGGTGGCCCCGAGCAGGCCGACGTGCTCGACGTCGACTGCGCCGACGACACCGCTTACGACGCCACGGCTGGTGGCTGTGCCAGCTCCCCCAACACGCCCGCCGCCACGTACCGCGTGGACCGAGGCGGCGCGAACGATCCCGATGCCTGGCGTCACCTGATCGACGCCGTGCTCACCTGGAACCCGAGCGACTCCCTGGGCTTCGTCGTCAACGTGGACTACGGCTGGGAAGGCATCCGCCAGAGCACGGCCAGCAGCGACACCACGAAGTACACCTGGCTCGGCGCGATGGCCGCTGGGCGCTACGCCTTCAACTCGACGTGGGGCATCGCTCTCCGCGGCGAGTACTTCAAAGCCTACGGTGAAGATCAGGGCGACTTGCCCGCACTGTCGGGCGACTACTACCCCTTCGGCGTCCCTGACCTGGCGATTGGTACCGGCACGCTCACCCTCGACTTCAAGCCCACTGACAATCTGATTATCCGCCTGGAAAATCGTGGAGACTTCGCCCTGGACGCACACTCCTCGGTGAGCGACGACGCGAAGAAGATCTTCCCGAAGAAGCAGCGGGAGACCGCGGATAGTCAGATCACGACCACCCTGGGTGTGGTCGTGACGACGAACTGACCTGAGGCATCGGCAACGCGCGCGTCCAGGCAGCGCTGCGCGAGCGCTGGACGCGGCGTCGACCCTCAGCCGAGGCGGGGCTGAGGTCGCGGATGGCGAAGTTATCTACGCGCCGGCAGGCGCATTGGGGTCGGGAGTCTCCGCAAGGATCCAACTCGGCACGCGCTCGAAATCCTTGTCCTTGCGCAGGAAGGCATCAGCGCCGAGAGCGAAACACTGGTTTCGAATCTCCGGGTCGGGGTCCGCCGTGAGCATCACCACGCGGCAGCGCAACCGAGATGAGCGAATCGACTTCAGCACATCGATTCCGCTCGTGCCGGGCATGCTGACATCGAGCACCACGACATCCGGCTTGATCTCCGCGACGGCTTCGATGGCGGTCGACCCGTCATGGAATACTGCGACCACGTCAACGCCGGCTGCCTCGAGCACGCGCCGCATGCGCTGGACGACTGGAGGGAAGTCGTCCACCAGCACGACCCTCACGCGCTGGTCTAGGGCGTTCATCGCACGAATCTACAGCCGAAACCGCAGAGCGGTGTCGGGCCTACGCTATTTCTGTGTCAGGAAATCCCTGACCTCGCCGACGCTACTCCACCAACTTGTGATGCACGGCGTACCGCGCCATGTCGACGTAGCTCTGCAGCGCCGTCTTCTCCCGGATGCGCGCGATGTAAGTAGCGACGGTCTTGTCGCTCAAGGCGAGATCCGACGCGATCTCCTTCACGCTTCGGCCTGAGGCTATCGCGCAGAAGATTTCCAGCTCTCGTCTGGAGAGACGTTGATGAACCAAAGGCGCTGGCGGTGCCGCAAGGTGGGCCGCCACTTCCGCTGCGTTCTCGGGGTGCAGGTAGCGCCCTTCGCTGACCACGTGATCAATGGCCAGCAACAGCTCGGTCGCGGCGCGATGCTTGTGGATCAGTCCGTTCGCGCCGCCACCCATGAGCTGGAAGACGTACTCGAGTTCGGTGGCCGCGGTCAGAATCAACACCGGCAGCTTCGGGTGATCGGCGCGGATGTCCGCCAGAAGGTCCAATATATCCGGCCCCGGCATCCTCACGTCGAGAAGCAGCAAGTCCCAATCTCCCCGCGGAAGTAAGTCGAGCACGGCCAGCCCATCGGCGGCCTCCACCACCTCAGAGCCGGAGTAAGCCTCGAGCAACAGCTCGCGGATCCCGCGCCGGGTGATCTCGTGATCATCCGCAACCAAGACTCGCTTCATGATAGTTCACCGCCGTTCCGAGGGACCCGCACAACGACGACCGTACCCGAAGGCACTGCTTTCGAGAATTGGATCTCACCGCCTAGCGCCGCGGCCCGCTCACGCACGCCCAGCAGGCCCAGCGCGGCGATCCCTCGCGCACGCTCAGCGTTCATACCGAGTCCATCGTCCGCCACACGCAGCTCGAACTCCGCGTCGACCTCTTTGAAGATCAGTTCCACGGACGAGGCACGCGCGTGACGCGCGACGTTGGTCAACAGCTCCTGCAGGATCCGGAAAAGCTGCGTCGCGATCAGCGGCGGCACACTGACATCTTCGACTCGGGCCGTGACCCGCAGCCCAGTTCGCGCCTCGAAGCGGCGAGCTTCGTCTCGCATTGCTGGTACTAGACCCAGAGCGTCCAACGCGGAGGGCCTCAGCTCGAGGGCGACCTTCTGGACCGCAGTGATCGTGTCGTCTACCAGGCTGTCCGCTTGGGTCAGGCGCTCCGCCACGCCCTCCCCGGTGTCCGAAACGTGGCGGCGAACCCACGCCAGATCGAGCTTCAGGCACGTAAGGAGCTGGCCAAGCTCATCATGGACCTCGCGAGAAATCCGCGTGCGCTCTTCCTCTCGCAGGTCGTTCATACGCCGGGTGAGCGCACGCATTTGCTCCGCTCGCTGGCGCAGAGCGTCGTGGCTCTCAACCAGCGCTTCGTCGCGACGGCGGTCCTCGGTGACGTCTCGCGCGATCGCAGCTATCCCCATTTGCTTCCCCGCGGCATCGAATAGAGGGCACCCGACGATGGAGAGATGGGCTAGGCTGCCGTCGCGGCGCCGGCGGACGATCTCCCGAGGCTTCGCCAGCCGCTCTGCACTGCCGGTCAGGCTCTCCCGTTGGATGCGCGCGGACGCGTCATCGGCGGGGCGCACGAGCTCCATGATGTCCTCCCCCAGAGCCTCGGCTGCGCTGAAGCCGAAGATGCGCTCTGCACCGCCGTTCCAGCTCAGGACCGTGCCACGTTCGGTCACACTGAGGATGGCGTCAGGCGAGGCGTTCACGATCGCGGCCAGGCGTTCGCTGACGGCGGTCGCTCGCCGCCGAGCGTCCTCCATCTGCGCGCGGGTCATCGCGTACGCGATGGCCCGCCGCAGGGCGTCCAGCTCGAGATTGTCTTTGGGCAGGTAGTCCTGCGCGCCAGCCTGAATGCACTCAAGCGCCTGAGCATGATCATTGCGACCCGTGAGCACGACGATGGGCACCTGATGCTCGGCGAGGATCCATTCCACACCTTGCACGCCCTGCGCGTCAGGCAGCCCGAGATCGAGCAACACGATTCTCACACTGCGACGGCTCAACAGTTGGAGCGTCTGCGAGAGATCGCTCGCGCTGATCACGGACTCGGGCCGAACACCCAGCTCGAAAAGCTGCTCGCTGATGAGCACCTGATCGCCCGCGTTATCATCCACGACCAGCAGGGGATGACTCGACGTGAGTTGACTGAGCGGATCCTCAGCGGGCGCGCTGATGAGGTCTCGGGCAGGCATAGGGTGTCCCGTTCGGTATCCCACCCGCAGTCAGCAATCGCAAATCGCTTGCGCGGGGAGACACTACAGCAAATGCAGCCTCGCGGTGAGCTAGCGCAGGATACCGATGGCCTTGGCCGCGATCACCACGTCGGGGTGGTTGCCGTGCTTCTTCATCAGCGCCGCCACGTAGCCCTTGGCGCGCTTGTCGCCTGACGCGGCGAGTGCCCGAGCGGCCAGCAGGCGCACCGGCAACGGCGCGACGTCCGGTGGTTCGTCGAGCGTGCTGAGCTTGGCGGCGGCTAGGCTGGCCTTGCCGTCCTCCGCGTCGATCAACGCCTTCAGCCAGTCGTTCATCGGCCCGAGCAGTGTCGGGTACCGCGCGGCAAGGTTACGCGCGCCGTCGGCGTCCTTCGCGGCCAGCAAGTCGTAGCAGCGTTCGAGCAGCGCTGGCACCGTCGCGCCTTCGGCTTTGCCTGCGGCTTCTGCGGCTTCCTTCGCCTGGCCTTGGTAGCGCAGCAGACGAGCCCGACGCAGCGCTTGTGCGGCGGTCAGCGAGTCCCAGTCCTTGGTTAGCTCCTGGGCCAGCTCCAGCTTGCCGCTGTCGAGCGCGTAGTCGACGGCCACCAGGTTCCC
Organism: Polyangiaceae bacterium; assembly: GCA_041389805.1. Classification (GTDB taxonomy): domain Bacteria; phylum Myxococcota_A; class Polyangia; order Polyangiales; family Polyangiaceae; genus JAHBVY01. The sequence goes on from JAWKRD010000059.1 coordinate 24,984, forward strand.
CCAGATGGCCTGAGGCTGAGCGAGCTCCTTGAGCTGCTCGTCTGGCGGAATCGGTTCCCCACGGAGACGAGCGAGCCCCGTCTGCAGCCCCTTGAGTGTGGTGCCGCCCTTGGCTTCGTCGCCGAAGGTGCTGAGCGCGGCGCTCAGCTCACCCTCGTCGAGGGTCTCGTAGCCGATCACGGCGCGCACCACGGCGACCTCGGAGGACTTGGGGTCGAGCGTCTCGATCGCCTTCTTTGCCTCGTCGAGGCGCCCGCCGAGGAGCGCGACCCGTGCAGCCAGAGCGCGCGCCCGAGGATAGATGGCGCTGAACTTCAAGGCGCGCAGCGCCGCCTTGCGCGATAGCTCCTCATCACCATTCCGCACGGCAACAAATCCAAGCCACGTCGCGATCGCGGGACCGCGGCTGATTCCGATGGCGCTCTTCAGCTTCTCCCGCGAGTCCTTCGGATCCTGAGAGGTCAGCGAATCGACCAGCAGCGGGATCGAGCGCAGCGAGGCCGGCAGCTTTTCACGCTCCTCTTCGCTGAGCTTCGCCTTGGCTGGCAAATCCCCTTCGGCGCCCTCGGCGACCCAGCGCAAGGCGACGAGGGCCTTGCCGGAAGGGCGATCGTCGAGACGCTTGAGCGCCTCGTCCACCACTGGCTTGGCCTGCTCGGGGCCAAGCTCGATCAGCGCCAGCGTCGACAAGAAGACCTGCGCCGGAATCAAATCGGGGTCGAGCTTGACCGCTGCCTGGTAGCGCTCGAAGGCACGGTTGTCTCCCGCGAGGTCGAGGGCTGCCCCAGCGGTCAGCTGGTACATCGGGTCCTGAGCGACCTTCTTGTCCCACTTGCTGAGCAGCGCTGCGGCGCCAGCCAGGTCGCCTTCCGCCATGAACGAAGCCACCTGGCCAAACGCCAGCTGCTCCTCGGGCACCTCGACGCTGCGCGCGCGGTGGATAGCGGCGTCGATACCCGGCGCCTCGCCGGGGCCCATCAGCGCGTTCAATACGCGGTTCTCGAGCCAGAGGCGCGCAGCCTTCTGGTTCCGGGAATCGAGCTCGAAGACTGCGTTGAGTTTGCCGTCAGACGCGGCGAGGTCATCCAGCTTGCCGTCGTGGAGCATGCTGCTGACCTCGGACGTCAGCGCCTCGGCCTGGGCTGCCTTCTCGGCTCGTACCTTCTGGGTGTAGACGAAGCCGCCGCTGCCGCCGACGCCGACCAAAAACGCCAGGATCGCCAGCGTCCAGACGCCACGGCTCTTTTCCTTCGGGGGCCGCTCCCAAGCGGGCGGCGCGCCGCCTCCCTTCTCGTACACACCGACCAGCGCGAGATGCTCGAGCACGTGCTCGGCGGTCACGCTCGCAGAGTCGTCGATCTCGACCTGCAGCGCCGCGCGTCCGGGGATCGTCGGCTCCTGGCGCCGGGGGTCGGGGACGAACGGCGCTGGCGAAGCAGTGGGCGCGGGAGCCTGGGCAAACGCGGGCACTTGGGGCGCTAGCTGTGCGCGAATCGCAGGCGACAGCTCGAGCGTGGGTTGACCGTCACTCAACGAGTGCATGCCATTTCCGCCGGGTAAATCGATGGGCGGCAGCGGCGCGGGCGTTGGCTGAGCGGGCCTCGGAGAGTGGGCCTCCACCGACTGTGCGGCGCCGCCCAGCGCGCTGAGCTCCGGCAGCGGCGGCGGCGTACTCTTCGGCAGGGGAGGAGGCGTGCTCTTTGGGGGCGACGCGGGCTCGAAGAAGCCGGGCAGCGGCGGCGGCGCCGACAGCGGCCGCGGACCTGGCGCCTTGGAGCCGTGCGTGGCAGCTGCGGCTGAGCTCACCCCCAAACCCGCGGGCACCTTCGGGGCCTTGGGCAGTGCATCCGGAGGCGAAGCAACGGGCGCCCGAGCTACCGGGTGCGCCGAAGGGTGTTTGTCAAGCTGCCAGTTGGCGGCCGAGTCCATCACCGTGGTCGGATCGTCGAAGCTCAGGGCATTTCCTCGAGGATTTGTCACCTCGTCGCTGAGGCTGCCCGCGCGTGGCGTGACTGTAGGTGGTGGAATCGAGTTCTTCTTCGGCAGCGTGCGCGCGACCTCAGCGGCGACCGCCTGAATGCCCACACGCTTCTGTAGCGCGACGTAGACGGTGGCACGTTCATGCCAGAGCTGAGTGTCAGCGTCCTGGCTGCCCAGCTGAATCGCGCGAGCCAACACCTTCTCGGCGCGCATCGCGTCACCTCGACGTAGCAGCACCTCACCCAAGTAGCGGAAAGCACGCGCGTCTCGACCATCCGCCTTGCCTGCGCTCACCAGCGCCGCTTGCGCCTCGGGCAGCAACTGGGAATCGAGGAACATGCGACCCACAGCCAACATCACCTGAGGATCATCGAGATGCCACGTCTGAGCGTTGGTCCCGACCTCTCGAATGAGATCCTCCATCCCCGCGGTAGTGCTCAGGAAGGAGCACAGGGCGACCGTCGCATCAGCGTCGGGGTTGGCTCGCCACTTTCCAATCAACTCGTCGACGGCACCCATCGCCGCCAGCATACCCACGTCCGCGCGTACTAGAAAAGCTGGGCGATCAGTTGGGGGCTGAGCCACTCACGCGTGGGCGGAAACCTACACGCAACGAAAACCGCTCCCTCCGGCGGGCCAACGACGGATCGGCAGGCTCTGGTGCGGCAAGATCTGCGTGTGGGGTTTTCGTCGCTGCCGCTCGCGTGCTAGAGGCACGCGCGAAAGCGCAGTCGAGCTGGAGCCGCCCCCCCGCGGTGCTCTTCGGTAAGCGGCGCGGTTTCTTCCCCCCAACCTCACGCCAGAAGTGGCGCGATTGGGGGATCTGGTCGGCTCACAAGCCGGCGCGCCTCAAAAAAATCTCCTCAAACGCGCGTCTCGGTGACGCGGAGAGCGAAGGTCGAGCCATGTGCGGTGTATTCGGCATCTACGGCCACGGTGAAGCGGCAAACCTCACCTACCTCGGCCTTCATGCGCTCCAGCACCGAGGTCAGGAGAGCGCCGGCATCGTCACCACGGACGGTAAGCAACTCTTCGCCCATCGCGCGATGGGACACGTCATCGACGTGTTCCCTCAGGAGCAGCTCGCGCGACTGCAGGGGCACACGGCTATCGGTCACGTCCGCTACTCCACCGCAGGCGGCTCGTTCCTGAAGAACGCGCAGCCCATCGCCGTCGAGTACTCACGCGGCTCCATCGCGATCGGACACAACGGCAACCTCACCAACGCCGAACGGCTGCGGGAGAAGCTCGAGGCTCAAGGTTCGATCTTTCAGAGCGCGAGTGACACCGAGGTGATCGTCCACCTGGTGGCGAAGAGCACCCAGCGCGCGGTGGAAGATCGCGTCGCGGACGCGTTGAACCAGGTGGAGGGAGCCTTCTCACTGCTGGCGCTGAGCCCCGACACGCTGGTGGCCGTGCGTGATCCGCGCGGAATTCGCCCGCTGTGCCTCGGCATCGTGCCCGGTCGCCCCAACGCCCACGTGGTGGCCAGCGAGAGCACGAGCTTCGACCTGATCGGGGCCGAGTTCGTGCGCGAGATCGAGCCGGGGGAGATGATCGTCATCAACTCGAGCGGACTGCACAGCTCACGCCCGTTCGACAAGGTACCGCGCAAGCTCTGCATCTTCGAGTACGTGTACTTCGCGCGCCCGGACTCCACCATCGACGGCATCAGCGTGTATGAGGCGCGCAAGAACCTGGGGCGCAAGCTCGCGATGGAGCACCCCGTCGACGCCGACGTGGTGATCCCGGTGCCCGACTCGGGCGTTCCAGCGACCATCGGCTACGCAGAGCAGGCAGGGTTGCCCTTTGAAATGGGCTTGGTTCGCAGCCACTACATCGGCCGAACCTTCATCGAACCCGAGCAGCGCATTCGCCACTTCGGCGTGAAGCTCAAGCTGAACGCCATTTCCCGTACGCTAAAAGGCAAGCGCGTCATCGTCGTGGACGACTCGATCGTGCGCGGCACCACCAGCCGCAAGATCGTCAAGATGCTGCGAGATGCCGGCGCCCGCGAAGTGCACTTCCGCATCTCGAGTCCGCCGAACAAGTGGCCCTGCTACTACGGCATCGACACGCCTACCCGCGGGGAACTGATCGCCTCGAACCACACCATCGAGGAGATCAACAGCTACATCACCACGGACAGCCTGGCTTACCTCTCGCTCGACGGCATGGTTTCCGCGGTGGTCGCCTCCCGCCACGGCGAGGGCGCGGCCCCACTCAAGACTGGGGACTCGGCGCGGCGACTGCCCATCGCCCCCGCGGTCGAAGCCGACCATCAGAACTTCTGCCACGCCTGCTGGAGCGGGGACTACCCCATCGAGTTCCGCGGCGAGCCCGCGGCGCGTCAGATGCGCCTCCTCGAAGCCTGAATTTCCCTGCGAACACCCGCACCGCGCGCGTCTGCAGCGGCGTGATGGGTCGGGGGGTTTTGGGGGTGAGGGCACGAGTCTTCACACGCTCTTGAAGCGCACGAAACTGCGGCAACAGCGAAGGCTTTCTGCGGCTGACTTCAGAGTGCCCAATCCGGGCTCGCTCTGCTAAGCACTCTGCAAAGCCTCCACCTGGAGGCCAGGAACACCGACCCGCGCGCCGCGCGCGCCGCGAACCAGCAGCAGTTATTGGAATGCTCGACACGCCGCCTGACCGCGTTTCCGTTTACGAAGTCTCCCCGCGCGACGGGTTGCAAAACGAGGCTTCGCCGATCTCCACTGAGGCCAAGCAGCGCTTGGTCGAGACGCTGGTCAAGGCGGGCCTGACGCGAGTCGAGGTCTCGAGCTTCGTTTCCCCGCGCTGGATCCCCCAGCTGGCAGACGCGGAAGAGCTCCTCGGGTTGCTCAAGGCGCCTGAGGGAGTGACCTTCAGCGCGCTCTGCCCCAACGCGCGCGGCTTCGAGCGAGCGAAGGCGTGCGGCTTGACAGAAATCGCCGTCTTCATGTCGGCGAGCGAGACGCACAACCAGAAGAACACCAACAAGTCGACGGAGGCGTCGCTGCGGGTGTTCCGCGAGGTCGTGCCACCTGCGCTCGAGGCGGGCATGCAAGTTCGGGCGTACGTATCCACCGTGTGGGGCTGCCCCTACGAGGGCGACGTGGACCCTCAGCGCTCTCTCGACATCACCCGCTCGCTGCTCGAGATGGGCTGCTATCAGGTCTCACTGGGCGACACGATCGGCGTCGGCACACCGATCCAGACCCGCGAGTTGGGCAAGCTTTTCCTCAAGGAATTTTCCCAAGAGAAGCTCGCGCTACACCTACACGACACGCGCGGCACCGCGCTCGCCAACGCCCTGGTTGGACTCGACCTGGGCTTCCGGCACTTCGACGCGTCCGGGGCTGGCCTCGGTGGTTGCCCCTACGCTCCCGGCGCCGCCGGCAACCTTGCGACAGAAGATCTGGTCTACATGCTCCACGGCATGGGTATCGAGACGGGCATTGATCTCGAGCTCTTGGTCGAGGCCGGCCGCGTGGCAGAGGCCGTGGTTGGCCGTCGCTTGCCGGGAAAAGTGCACCAGGCCGGCGTCAGCAGTCGCCGCGCCATCTGAGTGTTCGCGCACTGCGGATCCAGCAGCGAAGCTGCGGAATCCGCATGCCCGTAGGAAGTTCGCATGGCTCGCGGCGGGCGACGCGACGAGGCTTCGACGGTGTAGGCGGTTGGAACGCCGCTTGCTGAAGACCTCGGGGCAGGCGAGCATCGATCCACGCCGTGGACGCTGCGCAGCTCCGATCTCCGCATGTCCGACCCCAAGCCGCCCCGACGAGCCCGTAGGCCCCGCGCCTGGGGACGCCCAGCGCTCGCGGCGGGTAGCCTGCTGGCGATCTTGGCGCTGCTCGTGACGCTGATCATGAGCTACCGCAACGTGGAGCGAGCCGGCATCGCGCTTGCGCGGGGCGAAGCGGCGGCTTGGTTCGACCGCGTCCGCCGCACGCGTCCGAACGAACGCGGGGCGCCGCCGGACCTCGACCGATTCTTGAAGCGCCACGAAAGCGCCGGGTTGCGCTACGTGGCGTTGGGCACACCCGAGGGCATTCAACACTCGGCGGGGGAACCGAAGCTCGGCCCGGTGAACGCGCGCGATTTCCTGAAAGGCAGCCTCACCATCAGGACAATCGCGTACGCGCCGATGTCGCTGCCAGCGCCGCCGCCACCGTTGCCCCCCGGAAGCGCCCGGTGCGATCGGAAGACCTCCCTCCCCCCCACCTGCCTCCGGGGATCCTGCTCGAGTTCGAGACGCGTTCGGTGCCGGAGCTGCGGGAAGGTGCACTGCAGAGCCTCGGCGTGGGCCTGGCGGCGGCACTAGCTCTCGGCGCCCTCACCATTCTGCTGTGGCGCGCCTTTTCAAGCCACGAGCGGCTGCTGATCAGAAGCTCGCCCGAGAGCGGCGCCTGGCAAGGTCTCAGGCAGATGAGCGCCGTGTTGGCTCACGAGATCAAAGAATCCCTGGCCTCACTCAAGGGCAACGCTCAACTCCTCACGCGGAAGTACTGCCGGCGGAGAGCAAGGCCCACGCGCGCAGCGAGCGCGTTGTAAAGGAAGCGATTCGTCTCGAGCGGCACAGTGCTCGACCTGTTGGCGTTCGCGCGATCCGGCAGTGGCGGTGACCAACGTGGACCTGCAACCACTCTATGGCGCGATCAACAGGCCCAGGCGCACGTGTGGACGCCGAGCGCGGAGCGGGACATCTCTCAGATCGCAGCAAACCGGGCGCTGGGTCGTGCTCGACGCGGTTGACCTCCCCGCCACGTGGCCCCTAGACGCCGAACGGATCCGACAAGTGCTAGTGAACCTGCTCCAAAACGGCCTGCACGCCTCGCCAGAATCCGTGACGCTCGAAGCGCGAAGTGCGCAACAAGAAGCTGCATTCTGCGCGTCGTCGACTCGGGTCGCGGCTTCGAAGGTGACCCCGAGGCGCTGTTCGAGCCGTTCCACACGACGCGCACCCAAGGCACGGGACTCAGCTTGGCCATCATCGCTCATAGAATGGTCGAGCTACACGGAGGCAGCATCCACGGCCTCAATTTGCTTGATGAAACCACGGAGTGTGCGAGGCGCCTGCTTCGAGGGTGCGATTGCCCCGAGGCGTTGGCTAGGCACTTGCAGAAGGCACAGCAGACCGCAGCACGTCCAAGGACGCGACCCATCCGCTCCGCTCAGCGGATCTCCTGGAGGAAACGTGGCGAGAATCTTGGTGGTAGACGACGAGGAAGGGGCTCCGCGAGTTCCTGGTGGAGGCGCTCGAGCTCTCCGGACACGAGGTCACGCCAGCCGAAACCGGCCGAGCAAGCGCTCGGCCAAGCGAAGCGCCAGCTCACATTTCATGTGGTAATTAGCGACCTGAGGCTACCTGGCAAGAGCGGCATCGACCTGTTGCGGCAGCTACGCCAAGACGCTCCGGACACTCAGGTGGTGATGCTCACGGCGCACGCCAGCGTGGAGAGCGCTGTCGACGCGATGCGCCTCGGCGCCTTTGACTACCTCGAGAAGCCCATCGGTAGTCCCGCTGAGCTGCGCCTGGTCGTCGATCGCGCGCTGGAGAAGCGTGGGCTCCTGGCAGCCAAGGAGCAAGCGCTGCGCACGCAGGACTCCGTCGATGCGTTGAGTTACGGCGCGGAAACGATGCAGCCAGTGGTGGCCGCCGCGGAGCGGGTAGCGCGCACCGACGCTACGGTGCTCCTGCTGGGAGAGAGTGGAACCGGCAAGGAAGTGTTGGCGCGAGCCATCCATCAGCAAAGCAACCGCCGCGACGCTCCCTTCGTTGCCATCAACTGCGCGGCCCTCTCGAGTCACCTGCTCGAGAGCGAGCTGTTCGGCCACGAAAAGGGCGCGTTCACTGGCGCGCATGCCCGGCGTCAGGGTCGCATCGAGTTAGCTGAAGGGGGCACCTTCTTCCTGGACGAAATCGGCAAGACTCGAGCCGGTTGCGACAAGCTCTTGCGGGTGTTGCAGGACCGTCGCTTCGAGCGCGTCGGTGGTAGCCGGACCCTGGCGGCGGATGTGCGCTGGGTAGCGGCCACCAACCGCGACTTGCGTCCAGGCGATGGCCGAGGCAATTTCCGCGAATTTGTATCATCGGCTCGCAGTGTTCCCCATCCGCTTGCCCCGCTACGCGAGCGCCGCGAAGACATCGTGCCCTCGCGAACGCCTTGATGAAGCGACTCTCTGCCGAGCTTGGACGTAGCGCCCCCGACTTGTCTGGGTCGGTCCAGCGCGCCGCTACCTCCGGGAAGCGGAATGGCCGGGCAACATCCGCAGCTCCGCAACGTGCTCGAGCGCGCTCTGATTCTGTGCGGCAACAGCACCACCGTGGAGAAGAAGTCACCTCTGGCTGGAGCCGACCGCCAGCAGCAAGAGCGAGCCGCCAGACTTGGCGACCATTGGTCGATATCGAGCGCGAGGCGATCGCTCAGGCGTTGGCGCGCTGGTGGTAATCGCAAGGCGGCTTCCGAGATGCTCGGGATTGGGCTCAGGACGCTTTACGATAAGTTGAAGCGGTATGAGATTCAATGATGCCTCCCCGGTCCGCGCCGCGCGCTTCGCGCGGCAGCGGCCCCCGCCCCTCCCGGCGCCGGACGCGACTCGCCGTTGGCTCGCGCGCCGGAGGACGTTGCTTGCCTTGCGCCGCGTGCAACGGGCGTCAGCGTCTGAGCGGGGCGAGTTCTCGCGGGGGCTGTTGCCATGCGGATCACTGTTGGGTTGGGTGGTTCCGGGTTTGTTTGGGTGTTGCCGGCGGACATCCCGCTTGCGCTCGTAATCGCTTGGGGCATTCTGGGATCGCGGACATCGCTGCGCTCGTCCAGCAGGGGCATTCTAGGATCGCGGACATCGCTGCGCTCGTCCGCTGTGTAAGGAAGGACAGCGCGGACATCGCTGCGCTCGTCCGCTTGGGGGCATTCTAGGATCGCGGACATCGCTGCGCTCGTCCGCTTGAAGGGCATTCTGGATCGCGGACATCGCTGCGCTCGTCCGCTGTGCAAGGAGGACAGCGCGGACATCGCTGCGCTCGTCCGCTGTGTTCGGTTTTGGCTGCGGTTTGGGTTCCTTGCGTTTCAGCGCACCGGCGCGGTCGCTGCCGCGGCCTGGCGCGCACACGGCGCGCCGCGCGTGTTCCATACGGCAATGGGTGGTGTGCGCGCGTCACGCCGTCTGCGCGTGGGGGCGCGTCGGCAGCGACCACGGCGGTCGCGCACGAGTCCAGCGGAGTAACCCCATGAGCTACAACACACCCCCAACCCCAGCAGAACGCGCCCGCCGAGCACGCCGCCGGCAGCTCCTCGAGGAACGCGCGCACCATCACCGCCGGAATCCCTCCCCGGCCGAAGCCCGGCTCTGGCTCATCCTCAAAGGCCGCGGGCTGCGCACCACGTTCCGCCGCCAAGTCGTGCTCGGCGGCCGCTACATCGCGGACTTCCTCGCGCGAGATCAGCGCCTCATCATCGAGGTAGACGGCGAACAACACGCGGCGCGTGCATCCGCTGACGCCCAGCGCGATCACTACCTGGCACGGCTTGGCTATCGCACGCTGCGCATCCCCGCCCGAGAAATCCACGCGGACTTGCCGGGCGTCGCCCGTTTGATCCTTGAGCAGCTGTGGGGCTTGGACTTCGGGCAGTGAGTTCACACAGCAGGCGTTCGCGCGTCACAGCCGTCGACACCGGCGTTGTATCCTTGGCAACACATGTCGGGCTCGGAGGACAGTCGCTTCTTGGAACTGCAGGCAAGGCAGTCATTTGATGGGGATCGCTGCTTCCTCTGCGGAATGGCGCTCACGCAGGAAACGAAGACCGTGGAACACGTCATTCCGAAGTGGGCCCAACGTCGCTTCAAGCTCGGCAATAAGACGCTCCACTTGCTCAATGGCACACAGATCCCCTACCGAAAGCTCGTCGTACCATGCTGCCAGCATTGCAACGGTACAGCCCTGAAGCCGCTCGAGGACCAGATGAGCCGTGCAATCGCCAAAGGTGCTTCCGCGGTACGCGCGCTTTCGAAGGCAACGGTCTACCTTTGGCTATCAAAGCTCTTCTACGGCCTGCTTCATCGGGAACTATTCTTGGCCGCAGACCGCACGGATCCAAACGCGCGCGGAATCTCGAACCCGGAACTACTGGAGAGCCGACGAGTGCTCTATGCGTTGCTGCATGCGACACGTGTGCCTGTCGTGCTCGACCCGGTGCCGGCGTCGATACTTGCCTACGACGTTCAGGTCCCGCCAGCTCCAGAGAAGCAGTGGGACTTCAGAGACAGCCTCGCGACGATGTTTCTGGCGTTGCGTGTTGGGCGGGTGGGCATCGTCGCTGTGCTGGGAGACGGTGGTGCCCAGCAGCCCATCATGGACGAAATTGCCCAAAGTCTACCGCGCGCCCTTCATCCCCTGCAGCACATCGAGGTCGCCGCGAAGGCCGCATACATGGCGTCTCTCCTCCGGCAAAGACCATCCTACCTAGTCACCGAAACTCCGGACGAGATCCGTGTCACCGAAGTCGCGATCTCCTCGGGAGGTAGCCTGTTCGATATCTGGGACGACAGAGCCTTCGCCGAGACGTTTTCAGCCTTCAGCGGTCTGCCAAAAGAGACTCTCTACTCACCCGGCGAGCTCGCGTACACGTTCCTTCGTGAGGCGGACGGTCGCGCGAAAACAATAACGTTGGACGACCTACCCTTCTCGTAGACATTGCCGCGTGGCAAGCTCCCGTCTCTCTACTTGCGCTTGCGCCAGTACCCTGGCTCTCGTGCGCCGTGTGCGACCGCAACGACCTCG
>JAWKRD010000060.1:0-33777 GCA_041389805.1 Polyangiaceae bacterium
CGTCACTACATCGACGCCGGCGCGGCTCAGCTAGCGCAGCTGAACGTGGCGGTCGAGCGCGGCGCGGATGTGCTGGTGGTGGTGAATCCCATGGTGCCGGTCGCAGCTGAGCAGGTCCCGACCGGCCATGGTCAGCAAAACAGCGTGCGTGACAAGGGCTACCTCTGGGTCGCGAACCAGGCCATGCGCATCGCGATGCATGCGCTCCTGGTTGAAGCCGTGGCCCGCATTCGCGCGAGCGGCGAGTGCGAAGTCATCCTGATCGAGCCAGAACCGACCGACGGCATCTTGTTCATGCATAACCCAACCAGCTTTTCCGCGCGGAGAGCGATCCTGGAGTATGCTTATCGCACCACCCGGGAGCGAGTGAATGGTTGGCTCGTCGGCAAGGAAGCGGCCGTCGAGCGCGCTGGCTGGCAGACGCGGCCGCCGGTTTCTCGCATGCCGCCGCCGCCGCTGGAGGACGAGGCGTGAAGTGGGGGAGGGCAACCGAGCAGGGGAGCTACACGAAAGTCCGCATCAAGCTGCTCGCTGCCGTTGTTCTCAGCCTGTGGCTCACCGCGTGTCAGGAACCGTATCGGGTCGGTGAGTTCGTTTGGGTGGAGTGGGAAGGCAAGAACTACCCGGCGTACATCATCGATCAGAAGAGCAAGACGCGCTTTCGCGTACACTTCGACGGTTACGACGAGCGCTGGGACGAAGACGTGACCCTCGACCGCATCAAGGGTCGCATCGAAGACGGCAAGTCAGTCAGCGCGCCGCCGCCCCCGGAAAAAGTCGCGCGGGTGCTCGGCCTCAAGCCGCGCCCCTCCGCGAGCAGCGCGTCTGTCGTGAGCCCGTACCAGAAGGGTGACAAGATCCGCGTGAAGTGGCGGGAGAGCATCTACCCCGCGACCGTCGTCGAGGTGCTCGGCCCGGACAAGTGCAAGGTCCACTACGACGGCCACGAGGAAGCCTGGGACGAAGTCGTCGACACCACACGCATAGAAGGCCGACGTTAGCTGCGTTCCGTGCTCGCAAGACAGAGCTCGCGACGAGCTGGAGAACAGGGGGGGGCGTGATTGTCATTACGGGAGCATGCGGGAACCTCGGAAGTCGCATCGTTGAGCGCTTGCTTGAGCGTTTTCCCGCGACAAGTCTTGGAGTCAGCACAAGGAGGACCGCCCGGGCGATCGCGCTGACCGCGCTAGGAGTCAGGGTGCGGCGCGGAGACTTTGACGAGCCCGCGACGCTTGTCCATGCGTTCGAGGGGGCGAGCCAAGTACTGATCGTTTCCACGCAAGCTCGCGCCTTTGGTTGGGATCCGCTCGAGCAGCACAGACGCGCGATTGCTGCCGCGAAGGCGGCCGGGGCGCGGCGGATTCTCTACACGAGCCAGCAGGGTGCGAGCCACGCCTCGAAGTCTGCTGCGCTGCGCGACCACGCCAGGACCGAAGACTTGCTGAACCAATCTGGGGTGCCGTGGACAGCGCTGCGCAACGGCGTGTACGCGAGGCGGGCCCAAGTTTGGCTTACGGACGCGCTCACATCCGGGACGCTTCAGGCGCCGCCTGATGGGCCGGTGTCGTGGGTGACTCACGACGATCTTGCGGAAGCGACCGCGCGAATCCTCACGGAAGAGGGAGGCTTCGAAGGTCCAACGCCTCCACTAACGGGTCCCGAAGCCCTCACGCTCGAGGAGCTCGCCGGTATGGCAGCTGGAGTGTCGGGCGTGGCGCTGCGCAGGGAGATTGTGACCGAGGCCGAACAGGTGAACAGCCTCGAGGCTGTGGGTATCCCTCCTAGAGTCGCGGGGCTCTCCCTCGACTTCTACCGGGCCAGCCATGCGGGAGAGTTCGCCGGGCTGGATCCTTGTTTGGAGAACCTGCTCGGCAGACCCCCGCAGCGGGCTCTCGAGTGGATGGCCTCGCCGCTTTGGCGTTAGGGCAGTGGCACCTCGACAAAGCTCGAACTCCGATCTGGCGCGTCCACTCCGAGTTGCCGGTCCGCGTTCTGTCCGCTGCACAGCACCGCGCCGTCGAGCCGGCGAACGCAGGTGTGAAAGCGACCCACCGCGACGTCACGGAACTGCTGCGCTGGTTCGATCTGCGTCGGAGACGGGCGAAACTGCGTGTCGCCGGTGCCGAGCTGGCCCTCGGCGTTGCGCCCCCAGCACCAGAGGCGCGCGTCGGCGTCGATGGCACACACATGGAACGCCTTCAGGGATAGCTTGCGGAAGTCGCTCTTGTCGCTCACCCGGGTCGGCGTCCAGCGCGCGGTGGTGTCGCCGGTGCCGAGCTGCCCTTCGCTGTTGTCGCCCCAGCAGTGGATGCTGCCCGGCGTCTGAATGCCACACGCGATTCGTTGCCCTGCGGTAACATCGCTCCAGATGCTGATGTCATCGACCAAGGTCGGCGCGCCGTACTGTACGTCGGAGCCATCGCCCAAGCCAAGTTGGCCCTGGGTGTTGCGGCCCCAGCAGTAGAGGGCGCCGCCCGCGGCGATGCCGCAGGTGTGGCCGTCGCCGGCGGATACCGCGGACCAGTCGTGACGTTGATCGACGAGCCACGGCGTCGCTTGATTCTCCCGGGTGTCTTCGTGGCCCAGCTGGCGCTCGGCGTTGCGCCCCCAACAGTAGAGCTCCCCAAAGCGGGTCACGACGCAGGCGTGTCCGGACCCGGCGCTCAGTCGATCGACGCTGTCGTTGAGCAGCGGGGCGCTTGGCAGCTGACGATCCCCGAACTCGCCTACGCCGAGCTGTCCCTCATCGTTGCGTCCCCAGCAGTTGGCGCTGCCGTCCTCGCTCAGCGCGCAGCCGTACTCACCCCCCAGGCTGAGGGCCGCGGTGTTCTCGAGACCGGGCACGAGCACGGGTGGCGAAAGCAGCGCTGGATCGCTCTGAGCCAGCGCGAAGCCTGAGTTGTTGCCCCAGCACCACACGCCGCCGCCGTTCGCGCCTTCTCCGCTCCTCGCGACGCACGAGTGCACCTGGTGGGCACCCAAGCCTGAGCCGCCAGGCGCTCCCGGGGTCTCTGTGTTGCTTGCCCCAGGGAATAACTCATAGCGCTCTGTGCAGGCGCTCGTGGCAAACAGGCACAAACACAGCGCCACGTCGCCGAACCAGGGTGAGCGGAGCAAGCGCATCACCAGCGCCCTCCTAGGCCGAGCGCTCCGTGGAGCTCGACGCCGCTCACGCCAGTCAGCTCGCGGCCCCGTCCGGTTGCGGTCGCGCCGAGCAGACTGTACCCCGTCCCAGCTTTGAGGGTTAGGTACCATGTTGGATCGAGGGAGAGGTCCAAACCGACAGAGGTCCTAGCGATCAGCAGTGGCGCGCTCTGGCTGACCTCTTTGCCCGCTTTCGGGCTGCTTTCGAAGCGCACCCAGCCGCCGCGCAGCCCAACCTCCCAATCCAGTCGAAGCATTGCTGTGTGGAATATATCGAGGAAGAGGAACGCCTCGCCCGCAAGGAGCCTGGCGTCCACGTCGCCCAGGCGCGAGCTTTCGCTCAGCGCGAGCCGTGGACCCAGCGCGAGCCCCAATCCGACGTCATTGGCCACGTTCTTGCGCAGCGTGAGGTCGCCGCCAAGGTGGGTCTGCCCCGCTGCGTAGGCTTCGAACGCTCCACGCAGGTCGATACGCAGCCCCGCCTCGTTCGCTCCGATGGTGTCCTGGTTTACGCGATGCACGATGTCTGCAGCTGGCCGGCGCTCGTGAGCCTCCTCAGCCTGGTGGTCCCGCGGCGAATCCAGCTCCAGTTCGACCCAGCTTGCGCGCACCAGCTCTTCGGTGGCGATGGCGACGGCGAGCGCCTGAGCCTCTTTGGAGTACCCCCGCACGTCGACGTCTCGCCCCACGCGCTTCTGGGTGACGCTGTCCTTGACGTCCACGCTCAGGCTCACGCTGTCGTCGTTGCTAGCCGCGAAGCGCACCTCGGCAAGTGGCGGATGCTTTGCACGCGCCGTACGTTCGCACACGGAAACACCGTACACCTCGAAGCCGCGGCGCAGGTGCTCAAGCACGGCGCGCCGCTGCTCGGGGCTCCAGTCTTGGCCCCAGCTCAGTGCGATCCACGGACCCTTGGCACAGGTCGCGCCGGGAGCCTTGGCAAAGGCACTGACGGGAAAACAGAGCAGGGCCGCGAAGAAGGCTACCTGGATCAGGGACTTCATCGCGGCTTGGCGGGCGAGCCCTTGCAGCTCGCGCGCACTTCGTTCACGTGCACCCCCTTCGGGTGCCGAGCTAGGTAGCGACTTTGAGCGGCGAGGCAGCGTTTTTGATCTCCTGCTTGATCATAGCTCAACACTAGCTGAGCGAGGGCGTCGTCGTTCAGCGCCCGGTCTTTCGCCGCCTGCTCCAGGGCGTCGGCGGCGCCTTCGGGATCCGCCTCGCGGGTGCGCTTGAGCCTCCCAAGCTCTAGCGCAGCGAGGCTCGCGTGACGATCCTTGGGGAAACGCTTGAGCAAGCTCTCGTAGCCTGCGATGGCCGCCTTGTAGTCGCCTCGCCGGCGCGCCAAGGTGGCTTGGTCGAAGAGCGCTGCCGCCTGGGCTTCCTCGGTGGGGCGCGCTGCACTCGGGCTGCTGGGGTAGCTCGTGTTCGCGCTTCCAGCCGGCGCCTCTGGCGCGGCGGCCACACTCGCCGTCGGCGCGCGGGGCGGCGTGGTGCTCGTCAGGGGCGAGGGCGTGGTACTCGACCAGTGACCGCCAGCATGAACCCGTGTGAGCAGCGCCTGGCCATCGCGGCTCAGTACCTCGACGGTGCCCTCGCTGACGTCGACTTCGCTGACATTTCCGTCGGGATCTACTTTCACCACGAAACGGGTGCCGACGACTTTCACCTCGTGGTGCGCGAGCATCACGGAGAAGCGCCGGTCCGGATTCGGGACGACCTCGAAGTAGGCGCTGCCTGAGCGGAGATCGATGCGCACGCTGAGCGGCGTGCCTTCGACCACCTCCAGATCGGTCCCGGGCTGGGAGACCACGGAAGATCCGTCGGGTAACTTCACGCGCGTGGGTTGCGCCAGCTCCGTACGGTGGTTGTACGCCTGCCATTGATGCACGCCAACACCGACGACCGCCAGGCTAGCGACGAACAGCGCGCTACGGATCGCGCGTCGCCTCCGCCGCAGGCCGCGGCGTTTGTGGTGCACGCCGCTCCACAACGCCTCACGCTCGGCGCTCGAGAGTTCCGGCTCTTGCAGGTGACCTTCAAGTGCCATGGTCGCCCCCACGGTCGAGCTGC
This sequence comes from Polyangiaceae bacterium, assembly GCA_041389805.1. Classification (GTDB taxonomy): domain Bacteria; phylum Myxococcota_A; class Polyangia; order Polyangiales; family Polyangiaceae; genus JAHBVY01. The sequence goes on from JAWKRD010000060.1 coordinate 5,218, forward strand.
AGCTCGAGCTGACTCTCCGCTGCTGCCAGCCAGCGCTTGGTTGTCGACAAGGAGCGGCCAAGCTGTTCAGCTACCGCAGGCACGCTGAGCCCTTCGACGCGGCGCAGGATCAATGCCGTGCGCAAGTTTGGATCGAGCTTTGCTACCGTGCGGTAAACGGCTCGCAGCTCCACGAGGACGTCTGGAGGAGCGCTGGGACTCACGAGCTCCGCGATCGCGAGGTCGTCTGGTGGTGCGGAGCGGGAGCGGCGAAACCCTAGGCGGTTCAGCAGTCGTTGTTTCCGAAGGCGGTTCTTCACGATGTGAATCGCGATGCCTCGCAGCCAGCCTCCGAAGGCCTCCGCTTCACGTAGCCGGTGGAGACTCTCCATGGCTTGCACGAACACGTCTTGCACGATGTCGTCGTGATCGGCGGCATCCGGCAGCAGGCGACGCACGAAGCCATACACGCGCTCCACGTGCCGCCGAAACAGCTCTGACTGCGCGGGTTCTTCTCCAGCCCGGGCGCGAGCGACCAGCTCCGCCAGGCTGCGTTCCGCAGCTTGGGTCGCTGGTTGTGGGAGGCGGAGAACTTTTGCGTGCACGGGCCCTAGGGTATTGGTCACACGAAGCGAGAGAACGGGTGCATCTTTTCTCGATTCACCAGCTTATCGTGCGGGAAAAGCACCGGATGGCGCGTTTCTGTATGGATTGACTCGCAGCCCAGTTTTTTTGGACCGCTTGTGGGGGCAGGGGTGACTTAGCTCCGACACCGGCGTTGCCCTGGCAGCGCCTCTCGAACGAGTGTGGAGGATTCCAGTCATGCGCAAAGTGTTCCCTTGGTTCTTGGTCTCGACTCTGGCCGCGGCGCCACTCGTGGCTTGTGGCAGTGATGGCTCGAGTGATGGGAGCGGTGGCTCCGGTGGTAGCGGGAACGGCGGAGCGAGCGGCAACGGCGCTTCCGGAGGTAGTAGCGGGAACGGTGGTAGCGCGGGTTCCGCGCAGGGCGGCTCGGCACAGGGCGGCTCGGCACAGGGCGGCTCGGCACAGGGCGGCAGCGCAGGCGCGTCTGGCAGTGGCGGCTCGGGAGGCAACGTCACGATCGGAGACTGCAACGACGGCATCGACAACGACGGGGACGGCTTCACCGACTGGGGAAGCGATCTGGGATGTGCGAACGCCGATGACGACGAGACCTCAGGCAATCGGGCAGAGGAAGACGGCTTCACCACCTACGACGTGGGAACAGACAGTCAGCTGGTCTACGTCAGCGAAAGCGAAGGCGATGACAACAACGACGGCAGTACGCCAGCCACTGCCGTGAAGACGTTGACCAAGGGAGCCTCCCTGGTGAGAGATGGGGAGAACGACTTCTTGCTGCTGAAGCGTGGGGACACTTGGCGAGGCGAGAACCTCGGGCGCTTCAAGTCCGGCAAAGACGCGGCGCACCCTTTGGTGATCGCAGGCTATGGGGAGTCGACGGCGTTGCCGCGCATCGAGGTGGACCGGAACTTCATCGATCACAACGGCAAGGCGCGTAGCTTCGTGCACCATGTCGGGCTCGAGATCGTCTCCTACCCGAAGATCCCTGGGGATTCAGCTTTTGATGGCGCAACTGGTGGCGGCCTCCGCTACGTGGGCGGAGGCAGCGGCCTGCTCGTCGAAGGTTGCCACTTCCTCTATGGCGAGCTGGTGTTTCAGTCCTATGACGTCGAGCACTACGACGGTATCGAAGTGCGCAGGAACGTGATTGAGCGAAATTACCATGCGGATACATGCGGTAACAACTCCGCGTATCGTCCCTCCGGTATCTACTCGAGCCACGTCGACAACCTGTTGATCGAAGAGAACCTCTTGGATCACAACGGGTGGAACGAAGATCAGGTCAGCTCCGCCTGCGCCACGATCTACAACCACGACATGTACTTGAACGCGGATCACCTGGTGGTTCGCGGCAACATCATCGCGCGCGCGTCGAGCATGGGCATCAAGATGCGCTCGGACGACACGGGCGGCGCCGACGACCTGATCTTTGAAAACAACCTGATCGTGGACGGCGAAATCGGCATCGGAATTGGCGGCAACACCGACCTGCCGGATCGCTTCTCGAACGTCCAGATCAAGGACAACGTGTTCACCCAGATCGGCTTGAGCCAGCCGACGAATCGTCCCTTTGCTTGGCTGCTCGACGTCTCTGACAACGCGACCGCCACGATCGAAGGTAATTACTTCCTGCATCAACCCTGGCACAACAATGGCTACGGGATCAGCATCGGCAGCGGCTCCGCCAGCAACATCACGATCAATGACAACCTGTTCTACGACCTCAAGGGCAACGGCATCATCCTCAAGCCCCAGAGCGGGTGGTCCAACGTCGCCGTCACCAAGAACCGCATCATCGATCCAAGCAACGGGTCGTGTCTGATCAAGCACGAAGGTTCGTTCGCGGCGGTGAGCTACGCCGACAACGAGTACAGCTCGGGTAGCGGTCAGCGCTTCTGCGTCGATGGCAGCGACCGCGATTTGGCGGCGTGGAAGTCGGCTTCGGGGGAGTCCACGGCCGCGGCGTGGAGTGGCTCCTTCAGTGATCCGGATCGCACCCTCGGCAGCTACTCCGGCACCGTCGGCCTGCCCGCGACCATCGAGGGCTTCCTGAGCGCGGCGCTCAAGCAGAGCCGCTTGAACTGGCGCACGGATCTACAAGCCGCCGCGGTCAACGCCTACATCCGCGCCGGCTTCAACTGACGCCACTCCACGAAGCGCTTCCTTAACTTGCTCGGACAGCACCTCGAGAGTGTAGGTGCAGCGACCACCAGAAAACGGCCAGCGACGGGACGAAAGTTGTCCCTCGCCGGCCCGTTCCGATAGCCATCCTTCACGCGCCCCTGACACTTGCTTCGCGCAAGTTGGGTGGCGCGAACGGCTGAGGGACCGCCGTAGGTGCGGTCCCACTGGAGGTTCTGCTTGTCCATCCCGCTCACCGTCGAATTGTTACCGCGCGAAAACGACCTGTCGGCCGACTCACGGCAGGAGGCTTCACCGGTCTCACGACGTCGCTGGCTTCAGACGGGCGCCGCCATCCTCGGCGCCTTGACTGGCGTGGGCTACACCAGCAGCGCGAGCGCGGCGACGCGAGTCGTGGCGCTCGGCGAGGTGGAGAGCAAGGTGAGGCGAGACGAGCGCTGGCTGCAGCGGGAGCTGAAGAAGGCGCTGAAGGCAGAGCTCGGCCGCATGGAGGTACCCAAAGGCGCCCGCGAGCAGTACGTGCTCAGCGTGAACCTGACGCAGCTCTTCACCAAGCAACGTGAAGGGCGCGATCCGAAGCACGGTGAAGCCGAGAGCACGGCGGTGATCTCCGCGGTGCTGCGAAAGAGGAAGGGCGGCACGTTGCACGCGATCCTGCGGGGCAAGGCGACCGCGGTGGATTCCCACGTGGACGCGCGGGAGATCGAGCTCTCGGCGCTGCAAGGAGCCGTCCACAGCGCGCTCCGCCGTGTGCCCGACGCGATCACCGACTGACGGCTCCTTTGATAGCCCGCCGTCAACGGATTAGCAGCGGAGGCGATCGCCCTTCGAGTCCGTGCTCTGCTCAGCCTGCGGGTCCACATGGGGCCCCAAGGAGGAGCCATGCACACCGATCGCTACGACGCCTTACTGGGCGAGCTGCACGCCTACGCGCCGCTGTACCCCAAGTCCGGTTTCAACCTGGCGAATCATGCGCCGATGGTGCTGGACGCGCTGTGGGAGCTGGGTGCCGACTCGCACGCGGAGGCGTGGCTCTCGGAGAGCACGCGGGATCTTACTTCATTGCCGCACGGGAATGCGCTTGGCCTGCGTGAGCGCGCCGCGGCGCTCGGCGACTACTCTCGCGCGGCGGACTGGATCGCGACGTTCAGCGCTGAGCTGGAAGCGCAGGGTGTCGAGCGCACGCTGCGCGTCGCGCTGCCCTTGCTCACCCCTGGGGTGATGGCGGCGTCGCTCCATGGCGTGCTCCGCACGGCTCACGCGCTGCGTGCGCTGTCTCGAGCCCGCACCCCGGCGCGCCTCGCTGAGCTCGCCCACGGGCTCGGGACCTGGGCGGCTTGCTATCAGCTGTTGCCGGGCCTCGAGCGTCCGACGTTGCTCGCGAGCCAACGCTTGTCGCCCCTCGAGTGGCTCGCTCAGGGACCGCTCTTACCGCAGGCGGAGCGCCTCTCGGGGCTCCTGCACGAAATCGTGAGTCCACTCGCTAGCCACGAACCCTGGCTCGACCACTTGCGTCGACTTGGGCCCGTGGTCGCCGATGAGTCCGCGCTGCACGCCATCGCTGCGTGGTCCGCGGAGCGCCTGGTACTGGATCCCGAGGGAAGCAATGCACACCTGCACGGGGTGACCGTGCCGAGCAGTCTTGTGTGGTTTGGGCCGTGGGTCGAGCGGAGTCAGCTCGATGCTCTCGCGCGACATGTGGTGCTCGGCCTCGGCGCAGTGCACGTGGCGAGCGCTTCAGACGGCGCCAGCCAGTGCGCTCCCAAGGAGCACCTCTCCCCCAAGGTCCTGGTCGAACGGGCGCTGAAGAGCGGCGACGACCACGCGTTGAAGGTCACCGAGGCTGCGCTCCGCATCTCAGCTCGGGGACTCGTGGACGACCGCTGGCTGATGCGCGGGGCTGAAAAGTGGGTGCGGCGCGCCAACGCTCGACGCGCCGCCTGATACTTCAATAGCGGTTCTGACAATGCTTTGTCAGGTCACTCCCTGGTGAGCTTGCACTTGTCCAGCCAGCCACCGCGCCACTCGCCTTCGAACTTCACCTTGCTGTTCTTCTCGATCTTCGGGTCGCCTTCGAGCACGCACTTGAAGGAGTTGGTCTTGGCTTCGTCATCTGCGACGTAGGCCCAGTGGTGGGTTTGACCGTTCAGCTTCGTGGTCTCGAAGAAGTACATCACGCCACTGCCGCTCAGCGATTTGCCCATCAGCTTGGCGGCGTTTTCCTTGACGGTCTTGGGGGTGAGGTCCGTCGTGGGGACCTCCGCCGCCGGTGCTTCTGCCGCAGCGCTAGCAGCTGCTGCAGGCGCTGATGCCGCCGCGGGTGTGGTGGTAGCGCTGGCGCTCCCTTTTGCGTCGCCAGCTTCTTGGTTGCAGGCCATCGCGACCAGCCCGAACGCTGTCAGCGTTCCCAACTTGTGCATCATAGGTCTCGTCCTCTCCAGTTCACGCGGCCTTCACCGCTTGTGGGGACGATATACGCTTGGGACCGCTCGGTGATGCCCTGCTAGCCTCTGCCGTCAGGGAGAATGCTGCTCTCGAAATTGAGAACTAGTGCTCGCTCGGTGCGCCGGCGAACCAAGCTTGACCGTAGGCGCCAACACCCGCCATGCGACCCAAACTTTGCCATGCGGAAAGTAGACGGCCGCGCTCATCGGGCGCGAAGGTGTCGGGCCGCGTGTCGAGCTCCCGTTTCGCTACGGACAGCCAGGCATCGGCGCGCACGGCGTCGCCCACGGCGAGGTAGGAGAGGCCGCGGTACAGCGCGTAGTGCGCCTGCTCTTCCCGGGAGAGCTGCGGGTAGTCCGCTTCGGCATCGCTGAACTCGTGCAGCGCGTCGGGGTAGCGCGCGTCGCGGTAGTGGTCGCGCCCGAGTTCCCAGCCGCTGCGGCAGCCAGCGAGGCCGAGCACGCAGAGGAGGAGGGCAGGGGTGAAGGGGTTCCGCCACATGCCGGCCTTGTCGGTCGCTCCGCGCCCGAGTTGCGCGCAATTCACCTGCGCGGCTCGAGTCAGCGCCGCCGGATCAACATCGCGTCGCCGAACTCGTGGAGCTTGAGGTCGTGCGCGGCCGCCAGGTGCCATGCGGCGTCGAGTGCGCCGTCCGAGGCGAAGGCACGGGTGAGCTCGCGGTGACTGCTGCCCGCCTCGTGGATCCCGGTGAGCAACACATCGACGACTTGCGGTTCATAGTCCGCATGGAGCCTCAAGCTGGCGAGCCCAGAGCCGCTCTGCAACGCACCTCCGGGCGACGCCGCGGCCTCGAGGGCGCGGGTCGTGCTGCTACCCACTGCCACGACCAGGCTGCCGCGCTCGCGGGCGGCAGCGACTGCGACGGCCGTTGCCTCGGGGATCTCGTAGCGTTCAGGGAAGGGCAACAGTGCGTCGAGCGCGGCGTCCCCCGTGGAAGAGATCCCCGCGGCATGGGTTAGCCAGGCGAGCTGCTGTCCGGCTGCTTGCAGCGCGCTCAGCACGCTCGCGCTGAGGTGCCGCCCAGCGCTCGCCGGCTCGATGGCCCACGGTCGCCCCACGTAGCTGTTCTGCACTTCGCGCAGCTGATGGGGGCGCGCGGTGTAGGCGTACTGGATGGGCGCGCCGCTCGTGTAGAGCGCGTGAAGCAGCCCGCGATAGCCACCAGCGCAGCGGAGCTCGAAGAGCCGCCCGGTCTGATGTACCACCTCGAAGCGAACGCTGGCGGCGGAGCGCAGCCAAGCTCCGACCGGTAGCTGTTGCACCGCACCGCGCTGCTCGGTCTGCACCTGGTAGTTCCCGCTCCCGAACCCGATCGCGCTGAAGGTGCCGCTCTCGTCGTTCAGGCTGGCTATACGGATCTCGATGCGTGTGCCACTGCCTTCCACCTCGACCCACAGGGCCGCGGGGAGCACCGCGGCGTCGTTGAGCACCCAGAGCGTTGCCTTGGGGAGTAGAGTGGCCAGCTGTCCCTCGGGCAACAGGCGGCTCGCCCCCTCCGCATTGACATAGATCACACTGCCTACGCCATTGGGGCGCGGTAGGCGCTGGGTCAGAAGCTCGGGCAGGTGCCCTGAGACCGATCTCTCCAGGAGCGCGTTCATGCTGCCTCCAAGGCGCTCAGCTCGCGGGTCGAGAGTCGGGTGCCGCTCGGGACGCGGTATGGAGCCGCGAGCAGGTGGGCGAGCTGGATCGCGATCGCTTGCGGATCGGCGAGGGTCGCGGGGTCCGCGTCGGGCATTGCCGCACGGTGCATGTCGGTGTCCATTTCCCCTGGGTCCACGCTGAGCACGCGCAGGCCATCGCCCAGCTCAGCCGCTAGTGTGCCGAGCAGGTGATCGAACGCAGCCTTGGATGCAGCGTAGCCTCCCCAGGTTGGGTAGTGCTCCACCGCGGCGTCAGAGCTGATCCCCAAGACGACGCCGCGCCCGTGGAGCAAGAAGTTCCCTGCGACCGCCCGCGTCAGCGCGAGGGGACCATGTACGTTGGTGCGAAACACCTGCTCCAGGCGTTCGCTGTCGCCGTCGAGCAAGGAGGCCAGGGGTGTTTCCCCGAGGTCTGACGCGTTGTGTACAACGGCGTCGAGGGGACCGATCAGCGCCTGCGCGAGCCCCGCGATACGGGGCGCGTCGGCGAGATCCGCGACATCCGCGACGATTGCTTCGGCCTTCGCACCGCGTGCTTCGCCGAGCTTTCTGGCCTCGGCGGTGGTGGCTTCCAGATCTTCGGCGTTGCGCGCTACCAGGGCGACGTTGACACCCCGGCGGCAAAGTTCGAGCGCCAGCGCGCGGCCCAAACCACGGCTCGCGCCGGTGATCAATACTGAACTGACGCCCCAGTTCTTCGGTTCTCCGTGCGGCATTTGCTTCCTCCTCATGGCAGGAACCATGCAGCCGCCCTGCTGGTGTGTCGTCAGCGTTGCTATTGCGTTGACAGCTTGATACTAGCTTGGCCGATGGCGATCTCGAATGGTGCCGAGGGGCAGCCGGCAGGCTCCCCCCAGGTGGACCAGGCGGCGGCGGAGCGCGCAGCGACCAACCTGGCCAACAACATCCGTGCGTTGCGCGAGCTGCGGAAGCTGACCCAGCAGCAACTCGCTCAGCTCTCCGGGGTGCCGCGTCCCACCGTCGCGAACCTCGAGACCGGTGGCGCAAACCCGACCCTCGGCGTGCTGGTGAAGATCGCCTCGGCGCTCGGGGTGAGCATCGAGGAGCTGATCCTTGCGCCTCGCTCGTCGGCGAAGCTGTATCCCGCCGGAACTCTACCGAGCCGCACGCGCGGCAAGGTCAAGGTGCAGAAGCTGCTGCCGGATCCCATCGTCGGCCTGGAGATCGAGCGCTTCGAGTTGCCGGTGGGCGCGAAGATGACGGGTATCCCTCACACACCCGGCACGCGGGAGTACCTGACCTGCGAGGCGGGTGAGATCGAGCTTGCCGCGTCCGGCGATGTGTTCCGGCTAAACCCGGGCGACGTGGTCGCGTTCCGTGGGGATCAGAATCACTCCTACGCCAATCGCGGCCGCAAGACCGCGGTAGCCTACAGCGTGGTTGCCCTCGCCCCCGCTCCTGTCTGAACCATCGGTCGTGCCCGCGCGATTGGCTGCGAGGGGGTTGGGGGGAGGACAGCTTCTAGCTCGCTCTAGGCCAGCGGATGCCAGTCGTCGCCGTCGGAGGCGTGCTGAGAAGCCTCTTCGGCGGCGATCAGCTCGCGCTCCCAAGCTTCGGGCATCTGCGCCGCCAGCTCCCGGGTCTCACGGTCGCGCTCGGCTTGATCCAAGAGCGCCGCGATCCGCTCGAGCAAGACGTGAGTCGTCGACTTGTCCAGAGCCGAGAGCCCAACGGAGTCGGGTTCGTTCTTCACCGCCGCGACCTCGTCGGGGCTCAGGCGATCAAGCTTGTTGTAGACCAAGAGCCGCGGGATCTGGTCGAGTTCCAGCTCTTCGAGGAGCTTCTGCGTGGTGTCGATGTGCGTCTGGTGCTCTGCGTCGGAGGAGTCCACCACCTCGAGCAGCAAGTCTGCGTCCGCCGCTTCCTCGAAGGTCGCGCGAAACGCCGCGAACAGGTCCTTCGGCATGTTGCGAATGAAACCCACGGTGTCGGTGAGTACGATTTCATTACCCTGCGGAAGCCGCAGTCGTCTCGCGCGGGTGTCCAGCGTCGCGAAGAGCTTGTCCTCCGCCAGCACCGACGCACCCGTGATGGTGTTGAGCAGCGTGCTCTTGCCGGCGTTGGTGTAACCGACGATGGCCACGACCGGCGTGTCGCTGCGTGCGCGCTGGCGGCGCCGCTCCGCGCGCTGCCGCTCAAGGTGCTTGAGCTCTTTTTCGAGGCGGGTGACCCGCTCCCGCGCGCGGCGCCGCCCGATCTCGAGCTTCGTTTCACCGGGTCCGCGACCGCCAATACCACCGGTGAGGCGACTCAAGGCGTCGTCCTTCTGGCCCAAACGGGGCAGGCGATACTTCAACTGTGCGAGCTCAACCTGAAGCTTGCCGTCACGCGTCTCCGCGCGCTGGGCGAAGATGTCCAAGATCAGCTGGGAACGATCGATCACCTTGAGGTCGGTGCGCGCGGCGATGGCCGAGGCCTGGGCTGGCGTGAGATCGCAGTCGAAGATCAGGTTCTCGACGTCGAGATCGATGGCGCGCATCACCACCTCCTCGAGCTTGCCGCGCCCGAACACGAACTTCGGATCCACGCGTTCGCGGAGCTGGAGGATGCTGTCGACGACTTCGACACCCGCGGTCTCGGCCAGGCTCGCGAGCTCGGCGAGGCTCGCCCGTGCCTCGGCGGCGCTACCCTTCTTCTTCTCGGCGACGTGCACCAAGATCGCGCGGCCATCCTTGGCCTCGACCTTGCGGGTGCGCGCGCGCCGCGCGAACTCCGCCTCGAGGCCCTCGATCAGCTCCCCAAAGTTTGGTCCGGGTGTGCCGTACGGAACCGGTCCGATGACTTCGTAGGGCGCGCTGTCGGCTTCTGCGCCGGGGCTGGGCGGGATGTTGTAGGCCCAGGTGAAGCTCTTGGCCTCGCCTTCGGGGCTGAGCAGCACCGCCGCGACCAGGTCGAGCCGCAGCCGCGTCAAGTCGGTCAGGTCGTCGTGGGTGAGGGGCTCGTTGAAGAGGTGCGTGTGAATCAGGCGCAGGGCGCGGAAACGCCCCTGAGCCGCGCGCAGGCGGCCGATGTCAGGCAACATCAGCCCGGTGGCGCTGCCGACGATCACCGACTCCACGCTCCCCGAGCGATGCACCAGCGCGCCGACTTGGCGCTTGGTCTCGCGAGAGGCTTCCACCAGGGAGCGCACCAGCTCCAGGGTCGCGATTTGTTCCAGGGGCACTCGGCGGCGGTAGATGCGCTCGAGGGCCTTGTGTGCGCGCGGCCCAAGGCCGCTAGTGTTTCCGAAAATTTCCGTCATTCAGCCCGCCCGGCGGCGCCTGAGATAGTCGCCGCGACATTTCCCCGGGGGTAGAGCGGAGGGTAGCACGCTTTTCAGTGGGAGCCCGGCGGCGCTGGCGGTGGCCGGGGAGGCCGCTCCCCGAAGCGCTCGATCGCCACACGACCCTTGCCGCTGCGCTCGACTCCATGCAGCGCTTGTGGTCGGCCAGCTCGAGGAGAGCTACGGCGGCCGAGGGGGCCGACTCACCCGGACGATGCCCGACGCTGGCAGACAGCACGGCGTCGGGGAAGCACGAACTCAGCTGCTCCGGCTCTCGACGCCACGTGCCCCGAGGCGACTTCCGCCGGGCGCTCGATCTCTGTTTCCGCGCGTAACAGCAGGCGTGTCGCGGTGTTCTTGGTGCGTCGCAAGGGGCCCGCGGCGCCGACGTCGAGCCCAGTGAGTGTTCCAGAAGGCGGGCAGCATGTGGGGACAGCCCTGGCGGGGCCCGGTCAGGTAGTCGAGGTAGCCCTCGCTGGCGACCACGGCCGCGGTCAGCCCCCAGAATCGGACCGCGGCCTAGCGATTCCTGGAAGAACCGAGCTTGAGGCAGGGTTGTCCCCGTACGGGCCTGCAGACACGCGGTGCGGCCCGGGGCCTGCTCGGTTTCGAGCAGGGCGATCCTCCGCGTGGCTCAGGCTCTTCGCCCCTCAGGCGTACCCGCGCCGCTTTGCGGTTGCCCCGGGCGCATGCGGGCGCGATGGTCCCGCCGGGAGGAAGGCACATGGAAGGTTTGGTTGGACTGACGCTGTTTGCCGTTTTGGGCTTCGGCTTCTTCGTTCTGGTTATGATTTTCAAGGCGCTGCGCGTGGTCAACGAGTTCGAGCGAGGCGTCGTGTTTCGCCTGGGCCGGGTCGACCCGAACAACGTGAAGCAACCGGGCCTGCGCCTGCTCTTGCCGTTCCTCGACAAGATGGTGAAGGTCGACATGCGCACGGTCACCCTGGACGTGCCGCCGCAGGAGGTGATCAGCAAGGACAACGTCACCATCAAGGTGAACGCCGTGATCTACTTCAACGTGATGAACGCCACGGATGCGGTGATCAAGATCGCGAACTACTACACCGCGACCTCGCTCTACGCGCAGACCACGCTGCGCAACATCCTCGGTCAACACGAGCTCGACGAGATCCTCGCCGAGCGCGAGAAGATCGGGCACGCGCTGCAGGAGATCATCGACCAGGCGACGGACGCCTGGGGCATCAAGGTGACAGCGGTGGAGATCAAGGACATCGAGCTCCCCGAAGTCATGCGTCGTGCGATGGCCAAGCAGGCGGAAGCCGAGCGTGAACGCCGCGCCAAGATCATCGCCGCGGAAGGTGAGTTCCAGGCCGCGCAGCGCCTGCAAGAGGCCGCTGGTGTGCTGGCGCTGAATCCGGCTGCTATCCAGCTGCGTTACCTGCAGACGCTGGTGGAAATCGGCATGGAGCAAAACACGACCGTCGTGTTCCCGTTGCCGATGGATCTGCTCAAGGGCCTGCAGCAGTTCGGGAACCTGGGCGCCGCCGTCGCCGAGGCTGCGGCCGGGCCGAACACGCACCGCATCGGCGGTAGCGGCGCCTGAATCCTCGAGGAAGCAGAAACTGAAGACCGCGCGCTGGCGTCAGCCGGCGCGCGGTTTCGTGTTCTTGCAGCCGTGCTAGAGCCTGAGATCGTACTTGACGACCTCGTCTGACTCGAGCTCGTATTGAAACTCGAGCCCGCGGGACTCGACACCGACTTCGAAGGTGACCCAGCCCGAAGCCCGCATGCCCTCCTGGTCGAGGGGGTAGCTCTGAAACCGGGGTTCGCACGTGCCCCGAAAGCTGTACTTGTAGCTCAGGCCCTCGGAGTCGATGAGCTTCATCTCGTAGGTTGCCGGAGTGAACGGCTTGTTGGTCGTGGCTTCGATCGTCATCTCGACTCCGACCAACCGATGCCCGGCTTTCTTGAGGGCAGCCTTCTCGTAGTACCGAGGCTCACACGGCTTCACTGTGCTCAGCGTGAGCTCGAAGTCGCGTCGATGCGCGGTCTCGCCGACCTCCAGGAGGCCGGCCTTCTGGCGCCTCTTTTCGGCTCTCTGGGGAACCGGCGCCGCGGGCTCGTCAGCGCTCGAACCGGCTTGGGGGGCGCCGATGACGACCGACTGCGGATGTGCTCGTTCCACGGAACAGCTGACCTGTGCCGTCACTGACGCCAGGGTGGCTAGCGAAGTCGCGGCGCGAATCCAGGGCAAACGCATGGCTAGGAGCCTAGCCGCATCCCCTCCCGAGTCCCAACTCGCAAAAGTCTCCGAGGGCGTCAACGGTGCGTTGCCGCGCGGTTTTAGATCCACAAAACGCCAAGCGGCCCGCTCCTCGGAGCGAGCCGCTTGGGTGACTGCAAGAGCCGGCTACTCGTCGCCGTCGTCGTCGCCGTCATCGTCGCCAGGCGGACCGGCGCCGTCACCAATGCCCGGCTCGCCATCGGGCCCCGGCGGGTTGACCGACATCGGCTCTTCGGGCGGTGGCGGGTTCGCGGTGGGCTCTTCATTGCCGGGCGGGTTCGCGTGTTCTTCCACTTCTGGGGGGTTGGCCGTGGGCTGACTTCCACCGCACGCAGGCAACAGAGCAGCGGTCAGCACGAAGGCAGGGGCGAGTTTCTTGATTCGACGCATACATCTCCTCAGGGGTTGAGCGTTCGATGCCGAACGCTGGCCACACGGCGGAGCTTACACGCTCTATGCCAATCCGGCTTCTGGACCTGACAAACGTGCTCGCCACGGGCACACTCGCCGGCCCATGGCGCTCCTCACCCCCCTCGATCGATCCGCTGCCGCCGCCATCGTCCAGGGCTACGGCTTGGAGCTTACCGACTTCGAGCCGCTCGCGGCCGGCAGCGTGAACTCGAACTTTCGCATCGACACTGCCCAGGGCCGCTTTTTCCTGCGGATATACGAAGAGCAGGCCGCGGAAGGCGCAATGCGAGAGCTCGAGCTCTTGCGGGGGCTGGCCGCCGCTGGCGTGCCGACCACGGTTCCGCCGCTGCGCCTCGATGGGGCAAGCGTGTCACACCACGAAGGCAAGCCCGTTGCGCTCTACCCATGGGTCGAGGGAGACATCGTGTGTACCGAGCGCGCCGCTCCCGAGCGCTGCGAAGCCGTGGCTGAGGCGCTCGCCCGGGTTCACCTCGCGGGGGGGAGCCTGCCTGAGCCGCCGCCCAGTCGCTTCGATGTGGACGCGCTGCGCGCGCGCCTGAGCACGATTCAGCGTGAGGCTTCTCCAGAGCTTTGCCGTGCGGCAAAAGAGATAGAAGGGCTGTTGCCCGGCGTCGAGCAAGCACGCGTGGCCAACTTACCCCAGGGCTTGATCCACGGGGATCTATTTCGAGACAACGTGCTCTGGAACGGATCCGAGGTCGCTGCCCTGATTGACTTCGAGAGCGCTTCTCGAGGTGTGTTCGCCTTCGACCTGATGGTGCTGATCCTCTCCTGGTGCTTCCGCGATCACTTCGATCTCGAGCGCGTGCGGGCGATGCTCCGGGGCTACCAGGGCGTGCGCCCGCTCAGCCCCGAGGAGCGCAGGGGTTTGGGGGGAGAGGGAGCCCTCGCGTGTCTGCGCTTTGCCACCACCCGCATCACAGACTTTGCGATGCGGGCAGCGCCGGGTCAGCCGCCGGTCAGAGACTACCGCCGCTTCTTGAAGCGCCTCGAGGAGCTCCGGCAGCGGGAGCTGCGGGAGATTCTGGAGCACGCCTGAATCATTGTTCGCCTGCGTAGGCGAGCGCGATGGGGGTCGGATCGTCCGCTGCCCAGGTGATCTGGACGCCGAATCGTGGGCGCCGAATCTCCGAGCGAACGCCGAGCCGCTCCCATCGTTCGAGCGCGTAGGTGCTCACACGCCTTTCGAACGAGGTTGACTCGCCGGGTCTTGGGTCAAGCCAATCCTCCATGAAGTCGTCTTCGTGCCACCAGTCGGGAGTGATCACGTGAAGTCTCTCCGCCTGGCAGCCCGCGCAGCGAGTGCGGAAAGCATAGACTAATCCTGGAACGAGCGGGACGGCGGACATCCGGATTTGTCGGGTGAGCCAGGCTCGGCAGTCGAGGCGATTGAGCCAACCTGCGGCCTGCGTGAGGGCGATGGTTCCGTCGGGATTCAACTTTAGCGTCTGCCACGCGAGCCCAGTGTAGAACTCGTACGGTAACGGGCAGCTGACGGAGACATTACCCGAGTCGTTGTCGCCAAGTGGCTGGCGGGCATCGCCCGCCTGAAGCCAACCGAAGGGGTGCCCGGGCACGGCTAGGAAGGCTGAGCGTCCGCTGAGCGTGACGCGCAGCGCCCCAGCTTCGACGGTCGATGGTTGTTTGGTTGGGCGAGGGTAGCGAACGTCAGCTGGCGGAAGGTCGAAGAGCGGGACGTCCGCAAGTTTGAATGCGTATGCGCGCACCGGGGGTTGCGGCGGATGCAAATCGTGCTGCAGGCGCTCGAGGCTCCTGGGTGGGGGAGCCTTGGGGATCGACATTTCCGCCACTCGGCTGTCGCGACGCCACCCCGAACTGTCGCGGCTAGGGGTTAGGTGTTTTGCCGGTGCGCCGCCAAGCGTCTGCAGGAACCTGACGAGAGCTGAGATCTCGCTGTCGCTGAGCTGCGAGCTGTCACCCATATGGGTGTCCGTTGCACGTAGCATCGCAGCAAGTGTCGCGTAGCGTCCGTCGTGGAAGTAGGGGCCCGTGGCACCCACGAACGCGAGATTTGGCGTATCGAAATAGGTGGACCGCTCCGCGCTTGAACCGCTCTTCACGTCGTGGCGCTTGCGATCGGTTTGGCCATCGAGGTGACAACGCGAGCAGGCTGTCTTCGCGTCGAAAAACAAGGCTGCCCCCCGTGTGAACTCGGGGTCGATTTTTGGTGTTTCCGTGCGGGTAGGTGCCGGCATGACTTCGAGCCAGGCTTTCAGCGCCTCGGCGTCGTGCTTGCCGCGTGCCCCGTTGAACCCCCGACCGCCGAGGGAAGCTAGGGTGATGCTCAGGTGATGATCCAGATCTCGGTGGGTGCCAAACCAGCCGAAGGGGGCAGTGTTTTGGAGGCGCCCGGCGAGCATGATGCTCTGGCGCGGACCGTCGCTGGTCGACCAAGTCAGGCCGTCGTCGCGGCCATCGGGGTGGCAGCTTGCGCAGGCGCGGCCATCGATGGAAATGCGGAGGTCGAAGGTACGGTTAAACAGCTCGCGACCTCGCAGCTGCTGCTCGGTGTAGCGGGGCACCACCGGGGTCCAGGATGTTATGCGGGTGACAGCCGGTCGGCCGGACTTAGAAAGATCGATCAGAGCTAGCTCGCGTGCGAACTGCGACCAAACCACCACTTCGCTATCGGAGACGGCCAGTCCGGTCGGGCCAGGAGGGACGGGGTAGCGTGTTAGTTCCACACGGATTGGATCCGCGGCGCGCGCGTCCAACTCGACTACGCTGTCGGTGCCCTGACAGGCCACGTACAGCCTCCCGTCACGTGCGGCTGAGGCGCGCGGCAGGATACATTCTTCCCCCCAACCGCTCACGTGATCGCGCGCCGGCCGCGCCACAGCGCCTTCGTCAGTGAAGCGCGTGAGCGAGACCTCCCTCCGGGGGTCGAGTACAGCAACCACGGGTAGGTGCGCGCGCGCTCGGAACCGACCGTAGCCGTGGGAGACCACGGGGTCGCCTGAGAAGGCGGCGGCGCCTGGAGCGAAGATCCGCGTCGCGTCCTCCCAGTGCTCCCGAGCCAGTGCGAACCCCTGGGTTACTTTCCGAGTGGAGAAATGGCCATCCAGGTCCAACGACACCGGGCGCGCCTGGTGCAGCTGCCCAGCAAGATCCACCACGGAAACGCGACTTCCGATTGCGTGGGAGACGAATGCTCGGTCGCCTTCGACGAGCACCGCGCGGGGCTCGCGCTCGAGCGTTACGTGAAACTCCTTACGCAAGCTGTCAACGTTCAGAGCGCTCAACTGGGGGTCCCAGGCGCTTGTCACGAGTAGTGTCTGCCTCCACTCCGCGAGTCCGAACGGCTCGCTAGGGGTGCTGGCCGAACATAGCGCCTTGAGCGGGTGATCGACCGCGGTTAGTTCGAACAAGGCCACGCGGTTGGCATCTTTCAGAGTCGCTGCGATGCGGCCATCTTCGAGCACTCGGATCTGGGACGGCGCCGCGCCGAGCACGGTGACAGCGACCTGTCGGCGCTGCTGCAAGTCGAACGTCGCCAGGGCGTCTTGGTCCTCGTCGGCGACCAACGCGAGGGTCCGCCCAGCGGCACTCAGAAGCGCGACGCTGGAACTCGTGTCTGCGGGCAGGCGCTGGACGACCATCGAACCGCGTCGCGCACAAGTGAGCGCAGTTGGTGACGGCGCGCCCTGGGGGGACGGGTTTGGTGCCAGCCGGGATTGGGGGGGCGACGCGGGTTGGGGTGCAGCGCACGCTGCGCACAAAAGGGAGACGGAGAGGACTTGGGTTCGCACGCCCCGGCTACGAGGAAGCGTGACGAGGTGTGCGCTTGCGACGCCTGAAGAGACTCGAATCGGACCGCTGGGCCTCGCGGCCATCTGCGTTAGCGCTCCGCAACGTAGTAGATGGCGCTGGGAGCAGACTCACTCGCTGCCCAGCTGAGCTGCACGCCCAAGGTCGGGCGCTTGAAGTCGGTCTTCACGCCGAGCTTTCTCCAGCGCCGCATCTTGTCGAGGCTGATCGCCATGTCGAGGTTCTGGCTCTTGCCCCGTTCGACTTCGAGGGTGTGCTCGTCGAAGGCGGCGTTGCCCCAGTTGCTGTCGGGGGTGAGGACGTGCAGCTGATCGTGGCGGCATCCCTGGCAGCGGGTGCGGAAGCCATAGAGTAGCCCAGGGATAATTGGCTTGGCCGTGGCGCGCACCCGGCTCGTGACCCAGACGCGGCACTCGCGGCGACTGAGCCAGCCGGTGGCGCCGTCAAAGGCGACGTTTCCGTCCGGATCTAACTTGAGGGTCTTCCACTCGACGCCCGTGTAGAACTCGTAGCTCGGTGAGCAGTAGCCCATCACGCCGCCGCGCAGGGTGGCTCGCACGTCTTGGCGATTGTCCGAGAGCTGGATCCAGCCGAACGCCGCGTCCTCCACCGCGAGGCGCACGTCGCTCGCCACGGGCGAGCGCGTCCTGGCGGTGCTTGAAATTCGTGAACGAGAGCGCCAGGTCGTGCGCTTTCCTCTTTCGACGGCCGGGTCAACGGTCGCGGGTAACGTTCTGTCCTCGGGGCCGACTTGGACAAGCGGCAGACCTGCGAGGTCGAGGGACTCTGACTTCACTGGGAGTTGCGGCGGATGCACGTCGCGCTCGAGGCGCTCGAGGCTCTTCTTCCCAATCTTGTGTGCGTGGCTGGGGAGCGCCCGCTCTCGCGCGTCCAGCATTGCGCTGTCCGATGACGGCGCGAAGCTCACGGCGGGTGCGCCATCCAGGCTCTCTAGAAAGGTGCTCAGCGCGGGCGACGTCTCGCTTCGACTATGTGGGCGCTGTGCCCTTGGGTGTCCGTCGCGCGTAGCAGGGTTCAGCGTCGGGTAGCGGCCATCATGAGTACGGCGCCGTGCCAGCGACGAAGCCGGTGGACGGGGTGTCGAACTCGAAATGGCTCTCGATCTCCCGACCGCTCTTTACATCGTGGCGGCGCTTGTCACTGCTGCCGGCGACATGGCAGCTCGCACAGCCTGTCTCCTGACTGAAGAACAACGCGGCGCCCTGGTACGCTGCTGAGTCCTTGTTCGCCCGTGCGGTGTACTGGGCATCACGCTGAGCCAGGCCTCGAGCGTTTGAGATCTTGCTTGATTCGGGACTTCAAGCCCTGACCGCCCAAGGCGCGGAAGGTGATTTCCAGGTGTTGATCCAGATCGCGGTGGTCGCCAAACCAGCCGTACGGTGCGTTGCCCTGGATACGACCCGCCAGCATGATGCTCTGACGTGGGCCATCTGGGGTTGACCAAGTGAGGCCGTCATCGCGCCCATCGCGACAGCCGCACAGGCGCGGCCGTCGATGGAGAAGCGCAGATCGAAGGTGTTGTGGAAGAGCCTGCGGCCCCTAAGCTGCTCAGCGGTGTAGCGTGCTTTGGGCGCGCGCCAGCGGGTGAGGCGCGTGACGGCCCGCGTCCCGATTTCGTGAGGTCTACCAGCGCTGAAGCCCGAACTGCGACCAAACTGCGGCGCGGGTGCTGGCGATCGCTACTCCGCTCGGCCCAGCGGGAACGGGGAAGCGCCTCGATTCCACGCGGATTGGATCGGCGGCTCGGGCATCGAGCTCGAGCAGCGTGTTGGTGTTTGGCAAGCGACGTACAGCTTGTCCCCAGCACTCGTCGCAGCCCGCGGTAGAATGCACTCTTCTCCCCAGCCGCCTTCACGTGGTCCTTGCGGTTCATGACGCGGCGCCCTCGTGCGCAAAGCGGGTGAGCGATGTCTCGCCCGTCGGGTCGATCACGTTGACCAGCGGCAGGTGCGCGCGCACGCGGAAGCTGCCGTAGCCGTGGCTGATCACCGGATTGCCGGAGAACGCTGCGGCTCCCGGGGCGAACAGGCGCGTGCCTCCTTGCAGACGGCCAAGCGCTAGCGCGAAACCTTGGGTTAGTTTGCGGGTGGAAAAATTTCCACCGACGTCCAAGGAGATGCGCCGCGCCTGGTGCAAGTCGCCCTCGAGGTCGACCACCGAAACACGGCCGCCCACGACGTGAGAAACGAAGGCGCGATTTCCTAGAGCGAGCACGGCTCGCGGCTCGCGCTCCAGGGAGACGCGGTACCTCGTGCTCAGCGAGGTGAGATCGAGGGCGCTCAGCTGGTGCTCCCAGGAGCTTGTGACGAGCAGCGTGTCGTGAGTCTCCGCCAGGCCGAAGGGCTCGCTGGGAACCGGCGTCGAACAGCGCAGCGCGAGCGGTTGGTCGATCGCCGTGAACTCGAACAGCGCGACCCGATTCGCGTCTTGCAGCGTCACCGCGACGCGGCCGTCGGCGAGCACTAGGAGCTGGGATGGCGTCGCGCCCAGCGGCGTGACGGCGACTTGCCGCGCCTGTTCGAGGTCGAAGGTTGCGAGCGCGCGTTGGTCCGCGTCCGCCACCAGCGCGAGCGTGTGACCTTGGGTCTTCAGGAGGGCGACGCTCGAGCTGGTGTCCGCGGGCATGCCTTGGACGGCGAGGCTGCCGCGTTTGGCGCACGCGGCGAGCGCTGGTTGTTCCACGGAAGATGCGACGGGCTCGGCGTTTGGTACGGAACGCGTCCCCGTTGGACGGTTGAGGGTTGGCGCGGAACAAGCCGCGCAAACCAGCGCAAGAGCGATAACGGCACGCACGTCGTAGCTACGGAGAAGCGTGACGGGCACGAGCTGCCTCGCGCTGGGAGGCGCGTTCCTCCTCCCCCCCAAACTCGCTTGTTTCCGCGCTTCTTAGCGGAAAATCTGCCGATTCCATTCTGCGGGCGTGGGAACAGCTGTGAGGCTAGACTCGTTACCCAGGACGGGCTCCAGCTTTTGGAGTCAGTCTCCATTGCGAGAGGGAGGACGCTTGAGCAACACCCAGCACGGCGAAGCGAGTGGCCAGTACAGCGAGCCGCTGACCAACGACTTTCGCGCGTTCATCGCGTCGCGCAGCGGCAAGCTACCAAGCGGCGCAAGCGCGGAGGAAGCCGGGGCGAGCGAACCGGGTTACGCCTATGTCTCGGATCGGGCGACCCGGGCGGTGTTTGACAAGCTCGTGCCGATGCAGCTCGCGGTGGAGGCGGCGGTGCGGGCGTTCTGGCACCTGGAGCTCGGGCGGCTGCTCGGAGGTGCGGTCAAGGTCGGGCCAAAGCAATTTCCGCGTGTTTATCGCATCACCCAGGAGTGCGCAGGCATCCTCGGGATTGCGGCGCCCAGTGTCTACGTGGTCAACAGCCCTTACCTGAACGCGGCGACCTACGGCACGAAGCAGCACTCGTTCGTGATGGTGCACTCGGCGCTCGTCGATCACCTGTCCGACGCCGAGCTGATGAGCGTGATTGGCCACGAGTGTGGTCACATCCACAACCAGCACGTGACCTACATGACGGCGCTGCGCATGATCGAGAGCGTCGGCGGGCGCTTTAGCGCGCTGTTCAGCCTTGGACTCAGCCTCTCGCTACAGGCCTGGTCGCGCCGTGCGGAAATAACCTGCGACCGCGCAGCGCTGCTGTGCTGTCAGGACCTGGACGTCGCAACTCGGGCCTTGGCAAAGCTCGCGCTGGGCTCCAAGAAGCTCTACGAGGAGCTCGACGTAGAGGTCTTCCTCGAGCAATACGGCGAAATGCAGGGCAACGTGGGTCGCATCAGCGAAATCTTCTCGAGTCACCCCTGGCTGCCGAAACGCGTGCTCGCGCTGCGCAAGTTCGCCAGCAGCGACTATTTCCAGAGCCACATGCGTCGCGGTGAAGGCGGGGGCGGCGAAGGAACGCCCCTTGGCGAAGTCGATCGCGAGGTCGAACAAATCGTGAAGGTGCTCGGATGACCGAGGAACTCAGAGAGTTCGAGGCGCGCCGCGGCGAGCTGCTCGGTGTCCTGGAGGAAGGTGCGAAGCTCGCGCGCGAGGTCGGCTCGGAGAGCATCGCCGAGCGGATCGAGAGCGAGGTGATGCAGCGCCTGCGCTCCGGCAGCTTTCACCTCGTGGTGGTTGGAGAGTTCAACCACGGCAAGACCAGCTTCGTGAACGCGCTGCTCGGCAAGCCGCTCCTGCCGGTCGGTGTCACGCCGACGACAGCGGTCATTCACCACGTCGTCCACGGCGAAGAGCCGAGCGCGCGTCTGGTGTTCGCCGACGGCAGCGAGAGTCCGCTAGCGGTTGAGGAGCTGAGTCGCTTCAGCGCTCAGGACGCGGAGGCGAGCGAAGAAAATCGCAACAGCGGCGTACGCGAGCGCCCGCCGAGCTACCTCGAGCTCAGCTACCCTTCAGCGCTGCTCGAGAGCTCCATCACGCTGGTGGATACTCCCGGCGTCAACGACCTGTCCCTCACGCGCGCAGAGATCACCTACGGCTACATCCCGCGCTCGGACGCCGTGCTGTTCCTGCTCGACGCTGGACAACCGCTCAAGGAGAGCGAGCGCCGTTTCCTGGAGCAGCAGCTGCTCGAGCGCTCCCGCGACAAGATCCTGTTCGTCGTCACGAAGGCGGACATCTGGAGCGCCGACGAGCGAGAACAGGCGCTCGAATACATCGAGGGGCGGCTCAGGAAGCTGGTCAGGCAGCCAAAGCTCTTCGCCGTGAGCGCTCAGGAGGCGTTGGCCGGTAGAGGAGGGGACCTCGACAAGCTGGTCGGCTACCTGAAGCGATTCCTTGCGGAAGAGCGCGGGAAGATCCTGCTCGACAACGCAGCGATCGAGGGGCAGCGCGCGCTTGGTGCGCTGAGCCACGGCGTGGAGGCGCGGCGGAGGAGCAGCGCCCTCAGTCTGGTGCAGCTGGAGCGTCGCATCACCGCACTGGAACAGGAGCTCGAGGGCAACGCCCGCAGCATCGAAGAGCGGCGACTCGAGATCCGCGAGGCTGCTGGAGCAATCAAGACCGGAGCGCGCAAGGACCTTCAGCACTTCGTAGACGACACAGTGGCGCGTTTGCCGGTGCTACTCGCCGAAGCGTCCGGCGAAGAGGTGCGGCTGCATCTCGGGGCGTTCGTCGAGCAAGGCTTCCGCGACTTTCTGGAGCGAGAGACGCGCAGCATGGCGCAGGATCTCGAGGGGCTGGCGGATCGTATGGTCGCCCTGCTCAGCGAAGAACAGGCGCTCAAGGCGGCTGAGCTCGCGGAGACGTTGGGCGGCTCTCTCAAGGCGCCGAGCGTGGAGGTGGACACCTTCGCGTACGACTTTGGGATCCTCGCGGTAATGACCGTCGGGCTCGGCACTTTGTTCGCCAATGCGCTGCTTGGCGGGGCGCTCCTGGTGGCAGCGCCAGCCCTCGCGCTGTGGCAGCGCGGGCGCACCGAGCGTGAGATCAAGCGTCGGGCCCAGGAGCTCCTGCCCGCAGCGCTGCAGGGCGCGGCGGATGAAGTCGCTCAGGCGCTCGACGGGATGGTCGATGCGTTCACCAAGGCGCTCGACGAGTGGATCGTGAGCGCCATGCGGCAGTTGCATGTCGAGCTGGTCGAGGTGCTGCGCAAGACGCGCGCCGAGCGCCTCGAAGGGTCTCGAGATCGCGAGGCCCTCACGCAGCAAGCCGCGGACCTTGCGGCACGATTGCTCGGGTTGCAGCAGGCGCTGGCGGGCTTCCGGCTCGAGTTGCCTGTCGCTGCCGGTTGAGCTCGGGAGGCGCCCCACCGGGCGTCTCGCATTGACTCGCCCCGGCGTGCCCCGTATGCGCGAGCCATGAGTGTTGCGCGCGGTGGCCGCCTGGCGGCGGCGGATCAGGCCATGCTGGAGTTGAACCAGAGCGTGGAGGTGGACAAGCGCCTGTGGCGCGAGGACATCGATGGCTCCTTGGCGCACGTCGGAGGGCTCGAAGGCGCAGGGATCCTGAGTGCGAGCGAGGCGCAGGTGCTGCGCGACGGCTTGGCTCAGGTGGCCGCCGAGATCGAGTCCGGCCAGATGCAGTGGGATCCGATCAAAGAGGACGTGCACATGAACATCGAGGCACGCCTGGTGGAGATCGTTGGGCCCGTAGGGGGCAAGCTGCACACGGCGCGCTCTCGCAACGATCAAGTCGCGACGGACCTGCGACTGTTCGCCAAGCGCCGTGGCCTCGAGATCCTCGCAGCGCTCGACGGGCTCGCCAGCGCGATCCTGCAGCGTGCGGAAGAGCACATCGACGTGCTGATGCCTGCTTACACGCACCTGCAGCGCGGGCAGCCGAGCCGACTCTCCCATCACCTGATGGCGTGGCAGGAGATGCTCTGGCGCGATCGCGGTCGGCTGCAGGATGCCATCGAGCGTATGGATGAGAGCCCCCTCGGCGCGGGCGCTGTCGCCGGTACCGGCTTCAACCTCGACCGCCACAGCGTGGCCAGCAGCTTGGGCTTTCGCGCCCCCATGCGTAACTCTCTCGACGCTACGGCCAGTCGTGATTTCCTCATGGAATTAGTGTCGGCTCTGGCGATCCTGGGCGTGCACCTGTCGCGCATCGGTGAGGAAATCGTGCTCTGGAGTAGCTCCGAGTTCGGTTTCATGGAGCTCTCGGACGGCTTCTCGACGAGCTCGTCGATGATGCCGCAGAAGAAGAACCCAGACGTCGCTGAGCTGGTGCGCGGCAAGGCGGCGCTCTTGATTGGCGCGACCACGAGCCTGATGGTTCTGGAAAAGAGCCTGTGTTTTGGCTACGGGCGTGAGCTGCAGGACGACAAGCGACCGTTGTTCGACTCGTGTGACAACGCCCGCATCGCCCTCAACGCCCTCGCCGGGGCCATCGAAACTGCCCGCTTCAACCGAGGGCGACTCGAGGGAGCGCTCGAACGAGGCCACCTCACAGCGACCGACCTGGCGGACTACCTGGTGACTCAGGGTGTGCCTTTTCGCGAGGCGCATCACATCGTCGGTGGGCTCGTGCGGCGTGCGTCGGAGCTTGGCGTGGAGCTCGGGGAGCTGCCGAGCGCGGAACTCAGGGCAGCACATGGGAGCCTCGAGGGGCCGGAAGTGGCCGCTGCCCTTGACCCGCGCACGGCGGTTGAACGGCGCGCCTTGTTCGGGGGCCCGGCGAAAGCGCGAGTGCAGGACGCCATCGTGGATGCGAGGCAACGCTGGGCGGATGCTTAGCGCTAGGCGATCAGTGCTTCAAAAGGTGAGAGCGGCGGGCGGTTGGTAGACCCACTTTCGCTTTCCAGGTTCGGCGCTGTCGAAAGTCCCCAGCTGCCAGAGCACGACGCCAGTGACGGCGACTGCCGTCGCCCCGACGATGACGTAGGTGGCCCAGTCAGGCCAGCCTGAGCCGTGGTCAAACACCTGGGCGGGCCCCGCAAAGTCAGGCTGAAGGTTGGCCTTCCACACGAGCCAGCCTCCGCACGTCTTGCCTTCACAGCGCCTAACTTGGATTTGCCCGGTTCGGGTTGGCCCAGGAGCAGGTCTGGCCATCAACCAGCGATCACAGCTCACCGATTCGAACGTTGGAGCGTCAGGTTGATTACGCGCGGAAACGAAATCAGACTGGGTGCAGCGCTCGGTTTCTGGGACCGGAAGCGGGATGCTCTTGGTCTCTTCGTCGACCTCAACCCACGCGGCGTAGAGGTACCTGCCATCCCGCGTGAGTCGCACGTGGTGGGCCCCGGACGAGAGCTGGCGGGCTTTGGCATGCCCAACGACGTGCGCCCCGTCGACGTCTAGGCGGGTGCCTCGCGGAACGTCGATACGGACGTCGACTCCAGAGGGTAGTTCGCCGTGCACCTCGGCAATGTCCGCTTCATCGATGCCGGATGCTCGACGTCCGCCCAGGTTGTTGGCGTCGAGCAGGAGTTTCCATACCGCCTGCGCCGAGTCTGGAGTGCGGGAGAGCAATCTGGCTTCGAGACGCAGGCACTCCGCCATCAGCCAAGGTGCTTGGGGCAGCTCGGGGTGCTTGTGCAGCAGCGATTTCGTTCGCTGCAGAGAGCGCTTGGCCTGCTCGTCTTGAAGGCTACCCACCAGGGTACGCGTGGTTTCCAAACCCGACTCCACGCGCTTGGCCACCGCTTCGGGGTAGGGAACGCTCGTCTGCGGCGCGGCAGCCGGTGCTCGAGTCGCCAAGCCGTGGGACAGCTCGTAGCTCTCGAGAGCCAGGCGTTGGTCGAGTGTGGGCGCGCTCGAGCCCAGCCACACCAGCACCCACGCCGCGCTCATACGGGCTCGCCTCCACCTGTAGCCAGGCGAGGACTGGCTGCACCACGCGAAAGCGGGTCGACGGAGCGATGGGTTGGGGCGAGTGCGCCCGGGGGTTGGAGGGTTGAAGGCACTGCGGCGTGGCAGGTCGGCGGGTGGGAACCTTGAACGTGGCGGTGGCTGCGTCCAAGGCTCGCTAGCATACCCTCAAAGGCCCACCTATCAGAGCAGCTCACTTATTGAGGTGCTTCCAGATGACCCCTCCCCCCCAAAGAAAAACGCGCGTTGACGCCGGCCTCTTCAAACGCTGGCTGTCTCGCGCGCCCGTCGCGCTGGCTCGTGTTTCCGCCCGGGTCGAGTCCTGATACGCTGATTAGCAATGTCAGGTGGCCGCAGGCGCTGCGGAGCGGACCTGTAGGAGGAACGTCGAGTGCAACTGGATTTCGCCGCGCGAGAGCTGACCGTCAAGCTCGTGTACTACGGGCCGGCGCTCAGCGGGAAGACCACCAACCTGCAGGCGTTGCATCAGGCTTCCGATACGGAGAGTTCGGGCCGCCTGATGACCCTGGAGACGAAGGACGATCGAACGCTGTTTTTCGATCTGCTTCCGCTGACGTTCAAGGGCACGGGTGGGTTGAGCGTACGGCTCAAGGTGTTCACCGTCCCAGGCCAGGTGATTCATGCGTCGACTCGCCGCTTGGTCGTTCAGGGTGCCGACGGCGTCGCGTTCATCGCCGACAGCCAAGAGAACGAGACTCAGCACAACGCCGAGTCGTTCATGGACCTGAAAGAAAACCTGAAGGCGAACGGGCTGCTGCTCAAGCAGATGCCGCTCATCATTCAGTTCAACAAGCGCGACCTGAAGAACATCCGCAGCGACGAGGAGATCGCGAAGCTCGCCGCTCAAGGTCGCGAGCCGGTGTACCTCGCGGTAGCGACTCGGGGCGAAGGCGTGGTGGAGAGCTTCATCGGTCTCTTGCACTTGACCATGAGCCATTTGGACGCCGAGCACGATCTCACGGGGAAATTCGGCATCAGCACTCAGGGATTGCTGGAAGAGGTCAACCAAAAGCTGGGGATGCGTAAGCCGGTGAGTGAGGTGCTCTCGGCTGCGGTTGGAGGCGCGCTCGACGTGCTGCGCCCGGTGGAGGATGAGGGATGAGCGCCGGCACCACGGAGCGAACTCTCGACGAGCTCACGCTGGATTCGAAGCTGAGTCTGGAAGATCTCGTCGATCGCGGGGCGCTGCGCGAGATGGTGCACAGCTTCTACGAGCTGTTCCGAATCCCCCTGCGCATCTACAGCGAAGATGGGGTGCTGCTGAGCGATGTCGCCGAGCAGCCCGCGATCTACGCGTACCTCAACGAGTTCCGCGGTTCCCGCGAGGCGCTGCTCGCGCTCGTCCAGCGTGTGAAGGGCATCGACCCGAAGGTCGATGGTGAGATCGCGCAGCCCTGCATAACGGGCGCGGTGTACCAGGTGTTCGCCATCCAATACGACGGTCGGCAGATCGGACGTTTGATCCTCGGGCCCTTCCGTTCGCCAGAACACCGGGAGGTGCCGCGAGGGCTCCTGGACCTCGATCCTGGCCTGGAGCTCGCGAAGCTGAAGCCGTTGCTCGGTCAGCTGCCGCTCGCTGGACACGACACGGTTGCTCACATCGCGCGGCACCTCAAAGGTGCGCTCGATCTGATCCTGTTCAGCGGACACAAGGCGCTGCTCACCACGAACATGCACCTCGCGAGCGTGCGCGAGAGCTTCAGGGAGCTGCAGGAGAAGAACGCGAAGCTTCAAGACGCCTACAACCGCCTGAAGGAGCTCGACCGCCTGAAGAGCAACTTCCTCGCGACGGTGTCCCACGAGCTTCGCACACCCCTGACGTCGATCATCGGCTACAGCGAGATGCTCGCAGAAGGCATCGCGGGGGACATGACTGACGAACAGAAAGAGTTCGTCACCACGATCCACGACAAGGGCGAACAGCTGCTCGAGCTGATCATGGGCCTGCTCGATCTCTCCAAGTTGGAGAGCGGCACCATGAGCCTCAACCGGCGCGAGATCGACGTGGAGCCGCTGCTGCAAGACGTCGCGAACACGCTGCAGCCTACCGCGCGGAAAAAGGGCGTGAACCTCGTCGCCCGGGACTCGCTCGGGCTACCCGGGATCTGGGCGGACCCTGAGCGCCTGCGTCAGGTGCTGTTGAACCTGACCGAGAACGCGATCAAGTTCACGCCGGAGGGTGGCACCGTCGAGCTTTCGGCAGACGGCACGTTCATGGACGTGGACAGCGAGGACGCGGACGGCGGTGGCATGGTGCTGTTCAGCAACAAGCGTCCGGCGGTGGACCTGATCGTGACCGACACCGGAATTGGCATTCCGGAGCACGAGAAGGCGCGCGTGTTCGATGCCTTCTATCAAGTGGACGGCAGCTCGACCCGCGAAGCGGGGGGCACCGGTCTCGGCCTCTCGATCGTCAAGCGACTCGTGGATGCACACGACGGGCGCATCGACATTCGCGACAACGAGCCTCACGGCGCTCAGTTCGTGGTCACGTTGCCGCGTCGTCGTGCCAGTCTCTCCGGATGAAGATCCAGCGCCCGCGGCAGAGCAAGCAGCGTCGCGGATCCCAGCTTGAGGGCTCCCAGGGAACTGCGAGCGTATCGCAGAGTCCGAGCGAGGCTCAGCTCATTGCCGTGCTGAGTCGGGAGTTCAGTCAGGGCGTCGGACAGCAGGTCAGCGTCGGCATCGGGGATGACGCTGCGGTCCTGAGGTTCTCGGGCAACTTGGTCGTGAGCGTCGACGGCCAGGTGGAAGGCACGCACTTTCGTCGCGAGTGGCTGAGCCTGGGTGAGATCGGCTATCGTAGTTTCCAGGCGGCAATTAGCGACTTGGCGGCGATGGGCGCCGTGCCCGTGGGTGCAGTCTCGCACTTGACCTTGCCCCGGCGCTTCTCCGGCGCTGAGCTACGGCGATTGACTCGCGGGCAGGCTCAGGCTGCGCAGGAGACGGCGTGTCCGGTGGTCGGCGGCAACTTGAGTCGTGGTGCGGAGCTCAGCGTCGTCACCACGGTGCTCGGCAGAGCCACGCGATGCCTGAGGCGCAGCGGGGCAAGACCTGGTGATGAACTGTGGCTGGTAGGCGAGGTGGGTTTGGCTCGCGCGGGTCTCGAGCTCCTTGCTTCGGAGTCTGCGTTACGTTCCGCGAGTGCGCGGCGCGCCCTGCGCAGGTGGCGGCGTCCTCGAGCGCTGCTCGCAGCGGGGCGGGCGTTGGTCGGCAAGGCTCACGCCTGCCTGGACGTTTCCGACGGCCTGGCCCGCGACGCCCAGAACCTGGCGAGCGCCAGTGGGGTGCGTGTTGACATCCATGCGGAAAAGCTTGAGGGCGCCCTCAGCGCTGATCTCATCCGCCTGGCTCGGAGCCTCGGACTCTCGCCACTTGCGTTGGCTTGTGAAGGGGGGGAGGACTATGCGCTGCTGGCCAGTGGACCGCGTCGCCGTCGCCCCACGGAAGCAAAGCTGATCGGCGCCGTGAGCGCCGGGGAAGGGGCGTTCCTGGTCGAAGATGGCGCCTCGAAGCCGCTGTCCGGCGGCTTCGATCACTTCGGTGTAGACGGGTGAAGGCCTCGGGCTAGAAGCCCGGATCCGTGACGGGCGGCGGTACGAAGCCGTTGTCCCCGGTGGGCCTGGGCTTTGTGGTGGCGGTTGGTGCTGCGCTGGCCGTCGGAGCGGGGCCGCCCT
>JAWKRD010000061.1:0-33734 GCA_041389805.1 Polyangiaceae bacterium
CCGGAGCACCCGCCAGCGAGGAGTACTATCCCTCGGGCAGCCAGTTCACGAAGTTGACGCTTGTAGACCTCGAGGGAGCTACACCCCGAGTGGAGCGCGAGTTCTACTTCGAGGGCTACTACACCTCGTCGCGTCGCATCGGGAGCCAAGTGCGCAGCGTGATCACGGGTGGCTTCGGGGTCGCGCCGCCGGAGTACTACGACTTCCCGTATGGAGATGTCGGCTCCTGGGAATACCGTCTCGCGGTGATGAGCTGGGAGTCCCGGGCCGTTGCGGCGATTGAACGCACTTCGCTGCGAGACTGGCTGCCGCGGAGCTTCGAGGTCAGCGGAGACGCGTTGGTCGAGCTGACCCCGAGCTGCGCGGACTACTACTCACCAACCGCGGGTTCGGCGGGCGACGGCGTCACTCGCGTGATCAGCCTGGATCTCGGCGGAAACGCGGCTCCCTCGGAGACCTCTGTGTTGGGTTACGCAAACCAGGTCTACGCCAACCAGGACGCGCTGATTCTGGCGCAGAACGAGTGGGTCTCGGGCTACTGGGGAGGCACGGAGTCCACCTCGCTCCACGTGTTCAAGCTCGAGCCCGGCAGCGCGAGCTACGAAGCCTCAGGGCTCGTGCCGGGTCACCTGGACGACCAGTTCTCGATCGACGAACGCGACGGCGTGGTGCGCGTTGCGACGACCAGCTGGGGCAATGAGTTCAATGGCACGCAGAACCGCGTGTTCACGCTGCAGGGCGCCGCCGAGCACGCGCTCACGGTGGTTGGTGACAGCGGGAGCTTCGCGGAGGGCGAGCAAATCTTCTCTGCGCGCTTCGTTGGCGACCGCGCCTACGTGGTCACGTTCCGACAGACGGACCCGCTGTTCGTCTTTGACCTCTCGGATCCCACTCGGGTGACGCGGCTGGGCGAGCTCGAGATCCCGGGCTTCAGCGACTACATGCACCCGCTCGATGACACTCACCTGTTGACCATCGGCCGCAATCGCGGGGATGACGGCATCGAGCAAGACGCGCTCGCGCTCCAGATCTTCGATGTCTCGGACCCGACCACCCCGGAGCTTGCGCACAAGTACGTCTTCCAGCAAGAAGGCTGGAGCAGCGCAAACTACGACCACAAGGCCTTCACGTTCTTCCCCGAGAAGCAGCTCCTGGCCTTCCCGTTCAGCGGCTACAGCGCACGCGGCTACGAAGCGAGCCTCGAGGTCTTCAACGTCGGCGCTGATACTGGGTTCAAGTTCCTCGGGGCAGCAGATCACGCGAACTTCATGAACTGCGCCTACGACACGAACGAACCGTGCTACGGCTACGGCGGCGAGGTGCGGCGAGGCGTCTTCATCGACGACTACGTCTACTCAATCAGCGACTCGGGTATCCTGGTGCACGCCGTTGGCGACATGCAGAACGCTGTAGGCGTGCTCCCGCTGCCGTACGCGTCCAGTGATCCGTACTACTACTGATTAATAGCCATGGGGAAATGCGAAGTCGGCTTGCTGTCGCGCGATCAAGCCAGCGGCGAGCCGGCTTCGTCTTCCATGAGCAGCACGAACGAGCCGATCCAGTGACTGACCATGAAATGCAGGCGCTCCGTGAGGCTCCGCTGAGGCGCCTGGTCGGCTTCGATGAGATCTTCACAGGCGCACTGCGCTAGACCGACTTGCCGATGCGCGCGCGCGTTGTCCAAGAGCGTGTCTCTCAAGGCACTCGCTGGCAAGCGCTTGGCGATGCCGAACAGCATCCACGCGCGGCTCAGGTTGAGGCCGATCAGATGAGCGAGTTTTCCGTCACTTGGGTCGGGGCAACGGGTCGGGCGCAGCTGCTCCTCAGAGTCGAAGTAGCGTGAACAGAAGTCTGCGAAGGCATCTGTGTCGAGCGCGCGGCTGAGGACGAAGGCTGCGCCGAGGGCTGGCGAGAGGAAGTCGTTTGCTGATGGCTCGAAGCGCAGCGCCGCCGAGTGGTCGCGTCCGTAGAGCCTGAGCGCGGTTTCCCGTGCGCCCGTACGGTAGCGTTCGCGGAGCGATTCGGCGTCGCGTGCCCAGTCCATGAACAAGCTGAGTGAGAAGGCGCTCTGTCCGTGCTCACCCCCGCGCGTGGGGTAGGGCAGCGACTCGAGCCACATGCTCAGGTTCCCCGCGCACACTCGCTCTATGGGCTTCATCGCTGCGTACGCCGCTTCGAGCCCTGCGGTTCGTCCAAGCGACGCGCACAAGCCGAGCGCCCAGGCCCAACCGTAGGGACGCTCGAACCGCGGGTGCTCAACCAGAAAATCGTGCTCCATCTGGCAATTCTCCGCGGAAAGAGCCGTGGTCAGGAGCTCGGTGATGCGGTCGACTCGGTCGCGGTCGAGTCGGAAGCGCGGCGACGTCCCCCGGCGCCTGAGCAACTCGACCAGCAGCCAGTGAGAGTGAACGGCCGAGTGCCAGTCGAAGCAGCCGTAGAATGCCGGGTGGATGTTCTTGGGGGTGAGGGGCGCGCCTTTGTCCAGCGGGCGCGGCGTCGGCCCATGGAAGTCATAGCAGTGGGGTGTCTCCGTGCGGATAACTTCTAGGGCCATGTCTGCCAGTCGCTCAGCCAAGCTCTGCATCACACCACCTCCGCCAAGACCACCGCCGTATCCAACACGTACGCCGCGCGCTTGCTGTCGCCCCCTGAGAGGTAGGGCGCGCGGCTCAGCGTCTTGACGCGGAAACCGTGCTGCGGCAGCACCTCTGAACACAGGTGCCTAGCCGCTTCTGACCACTCGGAGCCAGCTACGTCCAGCGCTTCTAGCGGGTCCAGCGTGCGCGCGCCCACGTAGTACATGGGTTCGAAGGGCAGCGGCACTGATAGCAGCAAGTGCCCTTCAGGCGCGAGCAGGCCACGTATCGTGCGCAACAGCGACTGGGGTCTGGGACAGCGGTCGAGCACATTGAAGCAGCTCACCAGCTCGTAGCGGTCGTTCAACCCTGCGGTCGTCTCGGCCAGGTCGAGGCGCAGGCACTCAAAGCC
This sequence comes from Polyangiaceae bacterium, assembly GCA_041389805.1. Taxonomy (GTDB): domain Bacteria; phylum Myxococcota_A; class Polyangia; order Polyangiales; family Polyangiaceae; genus JAHBVY01. The sequence continues at coordinate 2,989 of JAWKRD010000061.1, forward strand.
CAATCGCTTGAGGCGTCGCGCCATCCCCCAGGAGCGCTCGGTCGTCGTCAGCCGTTCACACCAGGGCGCAAGCTTGCGCGTGACGTCACCTGAACCAGCTCCGACGTCCAGCGCTGAGGCCAGGCGGGCCCCCTCAGTCAATCCGAGGAGTCTCCCCAGCTGAGCCTCGCTCAGCAGGAACATGGGATACATATCGAGCAGCGCGTTGGCGTCGAAGTCCGAGATGTACTCCCTCAACAAGCGCTGCAGGAACGTCTTGAAGCCGCTCCTGCGCTCGCGCGGCAGCCCCCGCAACCACTCGACGGTTTCCGCATCCGGTGAGAGTTCACAGGCGCGGAGTCCCGCCGCGACTGCTTCCGCAGGGATCGCCTCACTTGGGATCTGGTAACGGAGGTCGAGGCTCGCTGGGACGAGCTCCAAGCACTCGGCTACCAAGTCGGAAGAGGGCGCTCCCGAAGCTTCCATGCGATTCGCGTGGCCAGAGTCATGATGGCTTGCTGAGGGTTTACTCCGAGGCTGCTGGGGACGATGCCGCCGTCCACCACGTAGAGCTCGTCCAGCTCCCAGGCTTGGCCATCGGGATTGACCACCGAGTGTTCTGCAGTGACGCCCATTCGCGTGGTGCCGAGGGGGTGCTGGGACGAGCACTCGTAGCGCTTGGCGGGGATACTCCGAAAGTTGATCTTGTTGAGCTCGTCCATGCTGCTCACCGGCGCCATGCCCAGCACCGGGAGGTAGACCTCGCGGGCCCCGGCGGCGAAGTACGTCTCAGCCATCACGCGTGTGATGGTGTACATCGCCTCGCGGTCTCGCGGGCTCATGCGGTAGGTGCTGAAGGTCTTGCCGAGCACGTGGTGCAGCTGTCCACCGGGGTCGTCATGGACCATCCCGCCAAAGATCGAGAGGTTCGGGATCCCTTCCGCCTTCTCGATGTGTTCCCGCCCGATCCCCTTCATGGTGGCGGCAAGCACGCCAGGGGGAACGTAGAGAGCCGTGAGGGTGATGCGCTGATCCTCGTATGCGTCGGCGAACGCGCTCTGCAAGGCGCCCTTCCAGCCCTCGAGCTTGCGATCGAAGCGCGCCATCATGCGAAAGCCAGGGTGCACCGTCATGTTGCGCCCTAGCTGGCCACTCTGCTTCCCGAGGCCAAAGCGCCGCAAGAGCCCCGGGGTGTTGTATGCGCCCGCCGCCATCACCACCCGCTTGCTGTGAATGCGGAAGGTGTTGCCCGGCTTGCGCAGCCCGGGCGCGTTGTAGATCCGTCCCTCCACGCCGGCTGCGCGCGCGCCCTTCGTGATCAATGAATCTACGCGGAAATCAGAGAAGACGCGGGCGCCGGCTCGCAGTGCTCTGGGGATGTAGGCGATGTCGACGCTCATCTTTGCGCCGTGAGGGCAGCCAAAGTTGCAGCGGCCGCAGCCGTTGCAGTCCTTCGTGTTGCGATGCATCGGCTTCAGCTCGTAGCCCATGCGTTCGGCGCCCAACGCAAAGACATTGGTCGACTCCGAGCGCATTTCGAGCGGGACACGCTCGATATGGGTGGCCGCCTCGACTGCCTCATAAGCCGCTTCCAGGGCTTCCTCGGTGAACATGCTGAGGCCCTGCTGGTCACGCCAGTTCTTGAGGATGAAGCCGGGGATCCGAAAGCACACGCCGCCGGTCAAGACCGACGAGCCGCCCACGCAGCGGCCCATCGTCATGTTGACCATGGGCGAGTCTTCGAGCCCGACCACGAAGGTCAACCCGCCGTCGCGGAACAAGTGACGCAGCGTTTCGCTCGGGCGCATCGCGCCGTATTGCTCCGGCCGGTAGTAGCCTCCCTCTTCCACGACGATGACGTCTTGCCCGGCCTCCGCCAGTTCGCAGGCAACCGCCGCCCCGCTGGCTCCGGACCCAACGACGACGACGTCGCAGCTCAACTCGACATCGTCCTTCAGGAAACGCCCCTGGGTGATGGCGTCGCCCCCGCCGTCGGATTTCTTCATGCGACGTTTAGCCGTGCGGTTCACCGACTCATTCATCGACTTGCTCCTGATCCGCACGGTTACGTCCTCGCAGCAGCGACTCGGGAGTCGCGAGCATGCAGCGTCCATCGAAGCCGATGCTCTGAGCGGCGTCGGGATGCTCGTAGTAGATGATGCAGAGCATCGCCTTCACGGCGAGCAGCAGTCCCGACGCAAAGCTCGACTCTACCTTTGAGAGCGCGCGGGCGCGTTGTTCGAGATCCATGCTCCGCAGGGGCGTGACGCTGATGGAGAGGAGCGGACCCAAGACACTGAGCGCGAACAGGCCGAGCAGGTAGGAACTTCGCGCATCTGCCCCGATCCGCTCCAGAAAGTCGTCCAGCTCACGGCCTAGCCAGTTCAGGCGTGCCTTTGGCGGGGGGCCCGAGCTGGAGACGAACAGACACTCCGCGATCGCCAGCGCTGCAGCGATGGCACGAGGGCGCGTCAGGTCCTTCGGGGGCACGAGGTCCGCATCAGGGACCCCTCGAGCACTCAGCGCCAGGGTTTCGGCGTCGAGTAGGCTTGGCTGGGGCTCGGTCACGGGTCGGAGGTTGCCCCGAGAGCTGCCGCTCCACAAGGGCGGCGGCTGTGCGCCCGATGCCTGCCGTGCTTGACGCGCCTGCAGCGGAGATTGTGCAGCGCGGATTCCGGGGATCCCCGTCGCTCAGTGCGGGGGCGGAATGCTGGTCCTGCGATCCCCATCGATGGCCGATTCGCTGAGCGGAACCCGTTCCCCCTGCTGCGAGAGCACATCTCGCAGCACGCTGCGCATCAGCGCATCCATCGAAGCTTGTCCCGTCTTGCGCAGCAGTCCTCGAACCTGGCTCTTCAAGGTGTTCTCACTGATGCGGAAGCGCGCCAAGAGCTTGCTGCGCCGCACTCCCTCGAGCCCCGCGGCGACGAGCGCGTGTTCCCGGGTCGTCAGCTCATAGTCCTGACCGAAGCGCGATAGGTATCCGTCCAGTTCCTCTCGCTCCACCGGGCAGAAGCTCAGAGCGTGCTGGATGAACCGCCGCACGTCCGTCGGCTGGAGGGGAGCTAGCAAGCACTGCGCGCGTAGGGGGTGAGCGAGGTTGATCCACTGCGGCTGGTCGGTGGGGACCACGACCAGCAACGGGAGCAGCGGCCAATCCGCGCGGATATGAATGAGCTGTTCACGGACCCCGGGGATCCGCAAATCCACGATCAGACCCTGCACCGGCTGTGCGTCCAGGCGACCCAGCGCCTGCTCAAGGTTCGTGAGGCAGACCACCTCATCTCGGACCCGACATGCCTCGCTCAACTGGTGAGTGGTGCCGGCGGCGTTGAACTCGAGGGGTAACCCTGTGGGAACATCAGCGTGTAGAAACAGAAAGCCCACGCTCCAAAACCTACGAAAACGGGCGGTGATGGCAAGGTGGGAGCTACACTGGAGCGAAATTTCTCTTCATCAGCTGTGAAATCGTGGAAACCGCGGCGTCACAGTCATTGAGTGACGCGCAAGGGTGAGGTGACACCCGCATCCCGCCACCGGGGCGAAAATCCACGTCGATGCGCGCTCGCGAGAGTTCCTGCAGCAGTTGTTGCTGCGCGGAAACTTCTAGCTCGCTGAGGTCCAGCGTGATCGTCCCACCGCGGGCGGCGTCGCCTCTCGGAGTCAGAACCCGGAGTCCAGCGGCTTCGGCTGATGCGAGCAGCCTGCGCGTGAGCTCGAGGCTGGCCGCGCGCAACGTGTCCACGCCGTGCTCGAGCACGAAGCGCAGCCCAGCGAGTGCACCGTACATCGGCTCTACGGCAGGCGTCCCCTGCTGGAAGCGCCTCGCACCCACCCCGGGGCGGTACTCGTCTGAAAACGCCGGAAAGCTCGCTTCGCCGAGCCACCCTGGAGCGGCGGGCTCTAGCGTGGAGGAGAGCGCCGGATCCACATACATGAACGCGAGCCCCATGCTGGCGGCACACAACCACTTGTGATTGCCGCCGACGACGACGTGCGCGCATTCCTGAGGCTTGCCCAGATCGAGCGGGACGATCCCGACCCCTTGGTACGCGTCCACGATCAACAGTGCACCGAGAGTGCGGCATCGCGACGCAAGCTCCTGAAGATCGATTAGGGCCCCGGAGTATGGAGCGACCCATGGCACGACCAGCGCACACGTCCGCTCGTCCAGCTCGGGGATCTGGTCGACCCCTCGCGCGCCACCCCGTGTGAGCTCTTGCTCGACGGGGACGATTTCAAAACCGCGCTGTGCTTGTGCCTGCCAGACGAAGCGAGATGACGGGAAATTTTGAGCGCTCAGCAGGATCCTGCGTCGCTCATCCGTCGGCTCGAGGGCGAGCGCGATCTGGGCGAGGCCCGCGGTCGCGCTGGCGGTGAGCGCTAGGTTGTCAGGCTTGGTGTTGAGTAGTCGGGCCAGAGCTCCTCGGACGCGTTCGATGGTCTCGATGTGTGCAGGGATCCCTGCGCAGCGCAGCAGGAGCGTCTCCTGATACTCGGCGAGATCAGCTAGCGCGCCCCGTGGCATTGGCCCGAGGGCGTGGCTAGCCAGGTAGTTGCGCTGCTCCAGGATGGGGAACTCCCGGCGAGCGAGCTCGAGCTCAGGGCGGGTCATGCTCGCTCGAGAGCCTAACCGAAAGTGAGCCGATACATTTCCGCGAAGAACCTGTTGGACGCATTGGCGATGTGTTCAGCGCCAGCGAGGGCTGCCTCCTCGGCCTCGCCTTCAGGAATCAGAGCTGCGATTTCTGCGGAGTCGTCTGCGTGGTCGACCTCGAGCACCGTGTGGAGATCCAGCCACTCGAGCGTGTGCCCAGCTACCTGCTTTTGCCGTGCAAACTGCTCGGCGACGAAGGTGTCCACCTGTTTGCCGAACACCTCGACGAGCAGGGACGCGCCGACGCCAAACCAAGGATCCGCGCTGACGTACTCGAACTCCAACGCGTCGGACAGCGCTTGCGCGGGGATGAGCGGATCCGCGACGTCAGCGCGATGCGCTTCGAGCCCAGCGATCAGCCGCGCGAACAGCGCCTTGTGCGCCTGAGTGAAGTCTCCCCCACCGAGCTCGTCGTGGAGTTGCTTGGCCAGCAGCGCCCGAATCGCGTCGCCTGGCGCGCGCGCCACGAGGGACGCCAGTCTGCGCGGAAACTCCTGGACGATCGCGACGTCGAAGTTCTTCATCAGGAGCCACAGGCGCTCGAGGCTCACGGGCTCGCGGCTCATGCGGCGGAAGTAGGGCAGGTGAACCAGTGAGTGGCGCTCGAAGCGCTCCACCAGCTCTCCGACGCGCTCACGCTGCTTGGCGGCCCGCAACCGTCGCTCGCTGGCGTTGTCCCGACCGAAGGCGAGCGGCGAAAAGTACACCGTCGAGCGCGCCACGTCTTGTTCTTCACGGAACGAGACGTAGCTGGTGAGACCGTGCAGTTCGTCCAGGGGAGCCGGCGCGAGGCTGCGCACCGCAGCCTCGAGCTCAGTGGTGGGTAGGGCGAATTCGCGATTGAACTCCAACACGCGGCTCAACGCCGCCGCGTCGGTGTCTACGTAGCTTTCCAAGGGGAAATAGAGCGTCGCGCTCACCGGCTCGCTGCGAGACTTGCTCGTGAAGGCGAAGCTACTGACGACTGGGCGCGTGAGGTAAGGTCCTGTGCCGACGCCAAGGGCCTGCGTGGCTTCCTTGATGCTTTCTTTGCGGTAAGAGCGAGCGCTGCGAAACAGTCCGTCGAGGTGTTCCGCGCTCGCCGCATGGTGCCGCAGGTAGAGTTTGACTCGGGCATGAGGTGAGTCCTCCACGTCGATGGAAAAGTACGCCAGCTGGTCCTGTTGCCTGTCCCGACGGGTCGTCAGTTCTCCGAGTACGGGCCAGGCCTCGGCGAAACCGATCTGGTGCAGAGCGGCTTCGGTCAAGGCGGGGTTCAGCGCCGGTCCCCAGCTCGCGAGATCGAAATAGACCTTCACACTGGGAGTCGGCCGAGCGGGGTGAAACTCGAGGGCATGCCAGATCCCGAAGCGGCCGGCGGCTGGGTTCCCCTCTGGGGACTCTGCATCCAGAAACAGAGCTTCCAGTTGTTCACAGCGGGTCGTGTCCAGGCCCCAACGCTTCCCTATACGCTGAGTCAACGCACGCCCCGCCTCTGCCTGCGCGGCGCGGGTGGGCGCGCGACCTTGCGCTTCGACCAGGATGCGAACGACATTGCCGCGAGGAGATAGAGCGATGGAGGGTTCGAATGGCGAGTGGTCCGAGCACACGTCGGACTCCCAGGTGGGGCTGGCGGGGATCGCCTCCTCGCCCCAACCTTCAGTCATCAGCGCGAAGGCTTCGATCACCTCGTCGAGTCGACTGTCGAGTCCCGTCGCCGCGCACAAGGGGGTGAGCACATCCCGACCGAGTGAATTCCACGAGCCATTCGCCAGGTCGCCGCGGGGCGCCTGGACCAGAGAGGATTTTGTCATGGCGAGGGGTCCTTGAGGTGAGGGTTAGCTGAGCATCAGTCGACGCAGCTCCGTCGCGAGCCGACCGCTGTCAAAGTTCTTTTGGATCCAACCGTCCGCGCCCACGGCGCGGGCGCGTTCGCGCAGCGATTCCAGGTCGGCAGCGGAATGCAGCACTAGCCGCGTGGATTTTTCGGTGACCTTGCGCAGCAAGCCCAGCAGTCGGTCTCCCGACAGGGCTGGGATATGCACGTCGAGCAAGACAACATCTGGGCTGAACGCCCTCACGAGGTTTGATGCTCCGATGGGTTCTGATGTGGTTGCCACCTCGAACCCCTCTGAACGCAGCATGGACTCGATCAGCCTGAGCTGTCGTTCGTCGTCGTCGATCACGAACACCCTCGGGGCGTCGCTTTGTCGGCTAGGATTTGGCATGGCTGCGACCACTGATATATTTCCGTATGGTTTTGATTAGCAGTTCTCGATCTACGGGCTTGGTCAGGTAGTCGAGGCAGCCAGCCTCTAGAGCGTGTTGTCGATCTTCAGGGGACGCGTGGGCCGTGAGCGCAACAACGGGGATGGTGCTCCCTTGCTCACTTTGCTTGAGCTTGCGTGTGACGTCCCAGCCATCCATGCCAGGCAACGAGAGGTCCATGAGCACCAGGTCTGGCTTCTGCGCCAGCGCCATTTCAAGGCCGGTGCGTCCGTCCTCGGCCTCGAGCAGCTGAGCGACGCCGGTGAGATACCGACGCACGATCTCACGGTTCTGCGCGATGTCCTCGACGTACAGCACGCATGGGAGCGCTTCTGCTCCTGCGTCGCGACGTTGAATCACCGCGCGCTTCACCTGCTCCACGACGCGGTCTACGGAGACCCCGTTCTTGGCGATGATGTGCGCGAACCCGTCTCGCAATGAGGATTGCTCTTGGGGGGTGAGGGTCTTCCCAGTGAGGACGATGACTGGCGTGGTCGAGCCGTCCTTGCGCATGCGCCGCAAGACTTCGAAGCCGTCCAGCTCAGGCATCATGAGGTCGAGGATCACCAAGGTCGGAGGCGATGCGGCGATGCGGTCCAGCGCCTCGCGACCGGAACCCGCGGTATGCACGCGCAGGCCTTCACCGGTGAGGCGTCGGCTGATGAGCTCGCGCGTGTCATGGTCGTCATCGACGACCAGCACTTCACCCGTCGGGCGAACGACGCGGCGGACGGCTTGACTCAGTCGTTCGGGTTCGACCGGCTTGATCAGGTAGTCACATGCACCCAGCGCGAAGCCGCGCTTGCGTTGCTCCTCGACGCTGACGATCACCACCGGGATAGTGGCGAGCGCTTGATCGTCATTTAGCGCGGACATCACCGTCCACCCGTCCATCCGGGGCAGATGGATATCCAGCACGATCACCGACGGCTTCAGGTGGCGCACGAGCTGGATACCCTCAACGCCATCGTTGGCGGTATACACGCGGAAACCTTCGCCTTCGAGCTGTCCGCGCAACAGCTGACGCACGAGCGGGTCGTCGTCGATGATCAGGACGGAGGTGGCGTTCGGATCCAGATCCTCGGCTGCGGGCTCGGAGGCCTTCTGCACGCCCTCGCTGACCAGCGCGCCGGGCAACTCCACCAGGAAGCAGCTGCCTCGACCCTGAGTACTCGTCACGCTCACCGAACCGCCGAGCAAGCGCGAAAGCTCGCGCACGATGGCGAGCCCAAGACCGGTGCCGCCGGCGACCCGACGGCTCGAGCCATCCACCTGGCGGAACTTCTCGAAGATGTGCTGGAGATCCTCTTCTCGGATCCCAACTCCCGTATCCTCAACGGACAGAAGTAACCCATTCGAGTGAAGCTGGAGCCTCAGCAGGATCTCGCCGACCTCGGTGAATTTGGCCGCGTTGCTCAACAGGTTGAGCATGATCTGGCGCAGCTTGAGGCTGTCCGACTGCAACGTGGCAACGCGAGGATCGATCTCGCACTTCAGCTCTACGTCCTTACCCTTCAGTAGCTCTGATACCGTGCGGCAGCATTCGCCAACTAGCTCATAGGTGTCGACGGTTTCGGTCATCACCTCAGCGTGGCCAGACTCGATCTTCGAGAGGTCGAGGATGTCATTGATCAGCGCAAGCAGGGTGCGAGCGTTCGACTTGATGGTGCTGAGGTCACGCCGACCGTGAATCGTCAGGCGATCGCCTTCTTCGCGCGCCAGGAGGTCGCAGTAGCCGATGATACCGTTCAGCGGCGTGCGTATCTCGTGGGAGAAGTTCGCCAGGAACTCACTCTTCAAGCGCGCGGCGTTCTCCGCCTCACGCGCATGCGCCTCCGCCTTCAGCTTCGCCTGCGCGAGGTCTGCGGTCAGTCGATCCAGGTCCTCGTTCTGTTGGCGGATGATCTCCATGTGGAGCGCCCGCTGCTGGTAGCTTGCGAGGGCTTTCTGGGCGAGCTGGCTCTTCGAGGCGACCTCAGCCTTGAGGCTTCGGTTCTCGGTCTCCAGCTCGCTGATGCGCTGTCGCAACGCCGTGCGGTCGAGGTCCGAGTCAGCCATCTGAACCAAACGCGAGGGTGGTGAGCGTGGTATTGATGTGAAAGCCGCAATACAGCTCGAAGTTGCAGTTGAGCCCTACGGAAACGGGCGCCTCAGCGAATGCCTTCGACAGCTCTTCGACTTGATTCTTCGCTTGCGCGAGCATGTAGCGACCGCTGCAGTGAAACAACATGGCGGCCTGCGGATTCTTGACCCTGCGCGGCAGCTCCTCGGCGAAGAATGCTCTCGTCACTTCGGGCATCGAACCGAGGTTCATGAGCTCGAGCTCCGTCTCGTCCTCGAGAAAGTTCGCGAACTGAATCGAACCGTCCGGGAGCGGCATCAGCGGGGAGCGAATGAAGTATTCACGACCCACCTTGAGCGCTAGCGTCGAGCTGCCAAACCCTCGAGGCTTGCCGAAGTCCAGCTCTTCGACGCCGACCTCGGTCAACTCGGCGTAGCGCTTGACCGCGGGCTCACCGTCGATCTCCAGCGCGCGCTTGCCTGTCTCATCGGTCTTCGTGATCATCAGGCGCTTGCCAGTCGGCTGGTAAGCGTGAGAGCGCAGAGCGCCCCAAGGTGCTTCCGTGTGGAACATTACCATGACGGCTGAGTTGGTGCTGACGCGGTCGTCTGCATGAATGATCGCGGTGCCTCCGAATGGGCTCTGGTCGTTCGCGCCGCCGCCCACCAGGACCGTTCCCTGATTCTTCGACAACACCCCCAGCAACAGCTCCTCCTTCTTCTGCTGGTATCCGTCGTCCATCACCATGCCGAAGTAGTGGCGCAGGTCGAGATCGGCCTGGCGCACACCCAGCTCACGACACGCTTGGCGCGCGGCGTCTTCGCCAGCTTGGAGTGCGTTCTCCTGCAGTTTTTCACCGAGTCCGATGCCCACCTCAAAGTCACCCGACAAGGCGCCGAGTACGATGGTCCCCTGGTGAATCCCATCGCGGTCCACCTCTCCACCGGTGGTCGCACCAACCAGCCGAGTGCCCTTGGGGAGCCGCTCGCGGAGCGCTTGGTTCAGCGCAGCCTGATCGACTGAGCGCGCGCTGAAGAAGCACACCAGCTTCGGATCGTCGCCCTTCAACTGGGAGACGAGGTGGGCGGCGGCTTCAGTCGCCTCGAGCTGTGTGGTTCGAACCGACTCTAAACTTACCGATGCCATGGTCGGGTTTCCTATTCGAGGCTCTAAGGGCGTCGCCACAGAGTCAGCAACAATGGGTGCTGAGCCTAGAGATGGCTGCCCGGGTGGTTCTGGTGACAGGTGGACGTACAGTTGTCGAAGGATTCCGTGTCGCCGCCGACGTACATGCTCTGGATGGGACCGAAAGCCTCCACGTGACTGTCTGGATAAGAGTCATGACAAGACAGGCAGGCTGACTTGCTCACGCGCTGGATGCTGCTCTTTTCCTTGTGGCAAGATGAGCAGTCGTTCTTTGGCCTGTCGAAGCGTTCTGAACGGGAGTGGATGAAGTGAGTGCGCACGTAGACCGGCCCTTCTAGCTCAAAGCCCAGGGGCACGTGGCACCCGTTGCAGGCCGCTCGATCGGCGTTGGCGTGCAAGACGCGTGAGAGATCTCCCGCGCCGCTGTGGCAGGTGTTGCAAGGTCCTGTCGGGAGCGACGCCGTGGTGTGCTCCGCGGAGCCGACCTGGATTTCCTTGGTCACGGTGCGCGGGATGTCTTGGCCCATGAAGGTCCGTCGCGCCTTCATCGTGATGCGGTACGTTCCTGGTTTGGCGTCGCTCGGGACGTGGAACGTGATCTGGTCGCTGACCGGCGTGGCCCACGCGCCGCTCTCGGGGAAGAACGCGCCGCCGAACAAGACATGCGCGGGAGGGAAGAGCTGAGCCTCGGCGTACATCCCATCGCGGTCTTGCGTGCCGAGGAGCAACGTGTCCGACGGAACCAGGAATTGTTCCAACGGAGCAACAGTTCGAATGGGCTGGATGTCTTGGGCGGGCCCGATCATTTGGATCGCCATCATTCGCTCGCGGTGCTTGCGGCGGTAGTACGTGGTCGTCGGGTCGAAGAACGCGTTGTAGTAGTCAATCCCGGCCGGATTCGGACCAAACACGACATCGGCGTAGCTAGGCAATGACCCTTCGGGGTGAAGGCGGGTTCCCGAGCCGTCTACCAGCGTTAGCGATACAGGGACGTCGTCTCCGGGCTGAAAGACCCCGTCTTCAGGCTCGTCTATATCCATAAGGATATTGAAGTTGTAGTCATACCCGGGATCCGCGACCTGCTCGACGTCCACTTTCCAGTGGGCGGAGGGCAGCTCGGACCACAAGAGTTCGAGCTTCGCCGTATTAGGAGCAAAGCGCCGCACCTGATGGGTCCACGCACTATGTCGCAGCTCCACCAGACCCTCCTCTTCGAAGAGCGAAGCGCCGCTGCAGTCCTCCTTGCTAGGACAATCGTAGGTCCACTGGATGGCCCGCGTGCGTCGGATGAAGAACGTGTCCAAGGGCGAGCGATGGGAGTCCGCGCCGAGATTGAGGATCCAGGGCACGGCCGTGGGACGGCCGCGACTGTCGAGCTGGTTGACCACCATGATGCTCGGCCGCCGCATCCAGCGCGCTCCAGTAAAGAACCGCCGTCGAGTGAACGTACCGTCCGGATTGCCCAGACCGACGAAGTCCTCGTCATCCAGTTCAACGCCGCGCCAATCGAGTCCGGCAAGGGAACCTCGGTCATCCAGCCCATCGACGCCTTCGTCCGTCGTCGCGTCAATCGCGCCGCGTAGATCCAGCTGCTCGATAAAGAACTTCTGTCCGGCGCGGACACGTAGCGTTGGACCGCCGCCGTTCTCGAACTCGAGCGCGAGCCCCACTGGCGTGGAGGTGGTGGTGGGGCCCAACGTGTCGATCTCGGCGTTGAGCTGTAACGCCTCAGTGGTTTGAGTAGCTTCTGGTGCTGGACTCTCGTCGGTTGGACTGGCGCATCCGGCCACCGTGCCTATAAGCGAGACAAGGGCAACGAGGGTACCGCGCTGTCGGGCGACATGCGCTCGTCGAGGGACCTGAGCGTGCTGGCCACGAAGTGCGCGATCGATCACTGCATGCGTTTCGGTCATGAAACAGCTCCCTGTCAAATGGTTCGAGACAACGGATGACCGACGCACCTTCGCTCACACACGGCTCGCGCAAGAGTACGTCGTACAAGACCACCAACCACTGCCTGCCTGCCAACCTGGGCGGCTGCTCCGACGTTTCGGCGCCGGGTCAATCCGCAGCCCAGAAGGGCGAACAATCAGCGATCCGCGCTTTCAGGCGCGAACGACCATCACGAAGTGATCTCCCCCAAGTCCTCCGCTCGTGTTTGACATCGAACGAAATGGAGAACCCGACCACGACTTTTCCCAGCTTCACCATGCGCGTCTCGGAGTGTCGTGTAAACTATCCCTGAGGGTGTACCCCGAAGGATGAACGGAAGGCTCGGAGGCTCACCCACAGCGTTGCTCATCGTCGCAGCCACCTCACGTCGCAGCCACCTCCACGCGGCAGCGACCTCACCTGCAGCGATCTCACGCGGCAGCATGACCCAAGTTTCGCCCAGGTGTGTTCTTACGTGGCCGTCTATCGTGCGTCTTCGTGCCTTTGAATGCGCCCAGTCCTTTGAATGCGCCCAGTCCTTGAATGCGCCCAGTCTCATGCAGCTCGAAACAGCTGCGCGGAGCTGGCCAGTCTGTTTAGTTTCCGGGCGGCTAGCGGTGGCCCGGGCGTTGATGCAACCAGAGGTAGCCAACGCTTCGCGCGCCCATCGTCAAGCATCTGCAATGGCCGCGCCGTGGTCGCGACGTCCAAGCAAGACATGCTGGGACATACGGAACCGTGCTCTCAAGCGGGTTCACAACGGTGGGGCCTTGAGGCTGCCCGATGGCAGAGGTTGTTTGCAGTTAGAAACACCCCCCACTTGAAGCAAGCCAAAGCTTGGTAGATGATAGACGTGCGGAAATGTTTGTATTGGGAGAAAGCCTCGTTGGTGCCATCGCGGGGACCCGCGTCTGGTGTGCTGCGAGCGTTAGCTCGACGTCAGGTCGAGAAGGAATCAACCGGGGGCCGGAAGTGCGTCCAGGATGAACAGTAAGAAGGGCTTCTTGATCGTCGAAGACGACGAAGTTTGGATCCGCCTGGCGCGCCATGCGCTGTCGCCATTCGCGCCGGTGGAGAGCGCTGGTGATCTCGCAAGCGGGCGCCGCGTGCTGGGTCACGGAGACGTGCATGCGGGCGTACTGCTGGATCTGGAGCTTCCTGATGGTTCTGGGTTTCAGTTGTTGCGAGAGCTTCGCGAACGCGGCTTCGGCGCACCGGCGTTGATCCTGACGAGCCACACGCGTGCGGAGTTCCTGAGGGAGGCAGGGCGCTTGAACGCGGAGTTCGTGGTCAAGCCGCCAGAGCACGAGTTCCTGGAGCAGTTCGCGCGGCGCTGCATCTCGTTTCATTGGACCGGCGATCTACGCATCGGTTGGTTGGTGGACGAGCTGGCGCGCGCAGAGCAACTCTCACCTCGCGAAGTCGAAATCGTGGCGGCGAGCGTGGCGGGGATCCCCCGCGAGCTGATGGCGCAAGAACTCGGCATTTCGGTGAACACCTTGAAGTCGCAGATCCGGCGCTTGCTGCTGAAGTGCCGAGCCACGACGCTGGATGAACTTGCTCGCTCTCTGCTCACCCGTGCGCTTGCCGGATCCGATCTGGGTCCCCGTCGCGATTGACTCACCAACGCAAGACGGGCGACCTCGAGGGAGCGACTGGGACACTCAGTCCTTCATCGCTCCGCCCTTGGTCGCCCGTGCCTGGTCGCCCGTTTGCTGGCTGGCTACGCCGCTATCCGCGAGGATACGCGTCGTATCAGCCGGCTAGGTTCTTCGCCGCAAAGTCCCAGTTCGCGAGGCTCGCGAGGAACGTCTCGATGTACTTGGGTCGAGCGTTGCGGTAGTCGACGTAGTAGGCGTGCTCCCACACGTCGATGGTTAGCAGCGGCGTCACGCCGGCCTTGGTGAGGGGGGTCTCCGCGTTCGCAGTCTTCATCACCGCGAGCTTGTCGCCCTCTTTGACCAGCCACGCCCAGCCCGAGCCGAACTGTGTTGCGGCTGCGGTGGAGAACTCCTCCTTGAACTTGTCGAAGCTGCCGAAGCTTCCGTTGATCGCGTCAGCGAGCGCGCCGCTCGGAGCACCGCCGCCAGCGGGCTTCATGGAGTTCCAGTAGAACGTGTGGTTCCACACCTGCGCAGCGTTGTTGAACACGCCACCTTCGGCCGCCTTTACGATCTCTTCCAGGCTCTTTCCGGCGAGGTCGGTGCCGTCGATGAGTTTGTTCAGGTTCGTAACGTAAGCATTGTGATGCTTGCCGTAGTGGTAGTCGATCGTCTCTGCGCTGATGTGCGGCGCGAGGGCATCCTTCGCCCAGGGCAACGCCGGTAGTTCAATCGCCATCAGTCTCTCCTCTTGTTCCCTGTCGAATATCGAGTTGGGGTGCCCGGCTCTCGCCAGATCTTCCCCGGGGGTCTCGTGTGTCTAAGCAGCGAAGGCTCGGGACACAAGGCCATGGACGAAAACGTAGAGCTTTGACGCGGGATTGGCAGATTCAGGCGCGCTGAACGCGGCTCTTCTGCCGAGTCCTGCCGCCACAATCGGGGCAGCTTGGGTTGGGGAGAGGTGGGCTGCTTGGTCGCCGCGAGCAGCGCAGCTCGGTTTGTGGCGGATGTGCTCTCCCCCAAACCCCTGCACGCCAAGGACATGGCCCGCTACGCTTGATTCAGCGGCGCCAAAGCGCTACGGCCGCGTCGCCATTATGACAGACAGCGAGCTTTGCCCCTGTGGATCCGGAAACGCTTTCTCCGCCTGCTGCGGCCCCATCCTGGAGGGCAAGCAAGCCGCGCCCACCGCTGAGGCGCTGATGCGCTCCCGGTACGTCGCGTTTGCGAAAGGCAACGTCGACTTCATCCTGAGCAGCCACGACCCGGAGACCCGGGAGGATGTGGTCCGCGAAGAGGTGGAAGTCTGGAGCCGTGAGAGCGAGTGGATGGGACTCGAGATCCTGCGCACTGAAGCGGGTGGGGCGGGGGACGAAGAGGGCACCGTCGACTTCGTGGCGAAGTACAAGCTCAAGGGCCTCACCACCCAGCACCGCGAACGCGCGGAGTTCCGCAAGCTCGATGGTAAGTGGATGTTCGTCGATGGGAATGATATCCCCGCGGAACAAAAAGTTAAGGCCGCGGCGAAGTGGGTCGGCGGTAAGAAGAACAAGAAGAACAAAAAGAAGTGACCCGTCGCGCGCCAGAGCAGCCGAGCGCAGGCGCGAGCGAGTTTGCGCGCAGAGACGCGGAGCTACTCTGGCACCCAGCGACCCACTTCCAAGATCTGGAGCTGCTTCCGCCGTTGCCGATCCGCGCGGCACGAGGTGCGTACCTCGAGACCAGCTCGGGCGAGCAGATCCTGGACGCGATCAGCAGCTGGTGGACCTGCCTGCATGGGCACTGTCATCCACGCATCGTGGAGGCGATCAGCCAGCAAGCGGCGCGGCTGGATCACGTGATGTTCGCAGGCTTCACTCACCAACCGGCGCTGGAACTCGCCGAGGCGCTCGTAGCGCGCGCACCTGGTGGGCCCGGCGCCTACGGCCGGGTTTTCTACGCTGACTGCGGCTCTGCGGCGATCGAAGTCGCGCTGAAGATGAGCTACCAGTACCGTCAACAGACGGGGGAGCCTCAGCGCCAAGGCCTCGCTACCCTGACCAATAGTTACCATGGGGAAACGCTTGGCGCGTTGGCGGTCAGCGGCAATCGCGGGTATCGGGAGCAGTTCGGACCCTTGTTGTTTCCGGTCGTGGAGCTGCCGGTGCCGAGCCACCGCGAGCACCAGAACGCGGACTTGCTGGCCGACCAGGGCGCGGATGCCCCAGAGACGGCTGAGGCGATCAGGCTGCTGGAAGAGCACCAGGATCAGCTGACTGCGCTCCTGGTCGAACCCGTGATTCAGTGTGCGGGGCGCATGGTGATGCCTGGGGTCGGCTTCTACCGTGCGCTGGTCGACGCGGCCCAACGCCTCGGGATCCACGTGATTGCAGATGAAATCGCCGTGGGCTTTGGGCGTACTGGTCGGCTCTACGCTTCGGATTGGTGTCAGCCGGCGGTCGCGCCCGACTTCTTGTGCCTCAGCAAAGGCTTGAGCGGGGGGGTGTTGCCCCTCAGTGCCGTCTTGATCCGAAATGGCATCGATGAAGCGTTCAAGGGCGACCCTAGCCGCACCTTCCTGCACAGCCACACCTTCACGGCGAATCCGATCACCTGCCGTGCGGGTCTCGCGAGCCTGAGTCTGTTCGACGACGAGCACCCGACGGAGCACCTTGCTTCCCTCGCCAACCAACTCGAGGTGCTCTCGCGCCAGGTCGCGGAGTCGCTGCCGCAAGTCGTCGCGCGCCGCCAGGCGGGGCTGGTAGTGGCGCTGGAAGTACAGCCGGATGCGGGCTGGGAGTCGCCCCTGGGGAAGGGCCGACTCTCCCTCGGGATCCGTAGCGCCGCGCTGGAGCGAGGCGTGCTGCTGCGGCCGCTGCACGACACCATATACTGGATGCCGCCGTACTGCGTCGCTCCTGCGGATCTGGAGCGGCTCGCCCAGGTCACACGCGATAGCATCCGCTCCGCGCTCGCGGGGTGAGTGACAGTTTGCTAGCGCTCGACCTCAGTGCTGAGTCCGCGCGGAACTGACCTGCGCTTCGACCAGTCACCCGTGATGTCAGAAAAGCCGAGCGCTCGGGGGCTTTTGTCCGCTGAGAGCGTATGACTTCGCGCCGGCTGACTCTTGCCCTCGCGGAAACGAACGCGAGCCAAGGTCGGCTTCGCAGAACCATCGAACCCCGTCCACCGCTCGATCCGCGGTGTGCTCGCGCCCGGTTAGACCCGGTCAGCCAGCAACCGTGGACTCTCAGTTACACCCAGCAGAAGGCAGCCGTGAAGTTCGCACCACAGTCTCCCCCTTCCGACCGGTCAGTGGGACGAATCGCGGTAGTTATCACTTGCCCTGGATTTTTTTGCGCGTCGAGTGATCGGAACGCGGTGGTCGTGGCGACTCACAATCCGTGTTGGGGCGTCTGGGTTGGGCCAAAATAGCTGGCACACCAATTGCTCCTGAATGCGGCGAACCCTAGAACCTGACCTCTTTTCCTTCGATTGGCACATCATGGCGCAACTTCCGACTCTTCGACGCACTCCTCAACAAGCGCGGTCCCGCGAGACGGTGCTCACCATCCTGGTCGCCGCAGCCCGCGTGCTCCAGCAGCACGGCTTCAAGCGGCTCTCCACGAACCGCGTCGCGAAGGTGGCGGGGGTCAGTGTTGGCTCGCTCTACCAGTACTTCAGCGGCAAGGAGGATCTGCTCAGTCAGCTCGCCGAGCGCCGTATCGAGGTGCTCACGGTGGAGCATCAGACTCGCGCCCACCGCGCCGATTCCGTGGAGGAGGCCTTTGCAGTCGCGGCGGACGTCGCGGTGGAGGCTGCTTCTCTCGAGCTGGATCTCGGCAAGCTGGTCCCGGGATTCGTCCCTCAGCCACTACATACCTGCCAGGCGTTGCTCGGCAGCTGCCTCGACACTGGGCGCGGCGAGTTCCGCGCAGACAAGCTCGAACTGGCCTCCACGCTGGGCGCTTCAACCATCGTGCGCGCGATGAGCGCTTCCCCTGGCGAGTGGCACCAGAGCGAGTCGCTGCGCAAGGAGCTGCGGGCCACGTTCGCGCGGCACTTGTTGGCGCGGGCACACGATAGCGGGATCCGCTCGAGCATCCCCTTCGCGCACACCGCCTGATCCAGAGCAGCCGTCGCCTCACCCGCCGCATCGCCGCATCGCCTCATTCGCAGTTCGCGTGTCCTCACGGATGCGCGGGGTGTTCGCACTCAACGACGCGAACCGGATCCTCCAAGCACCTCAATCCCAAGACACGCAGGGCCCCAACCCTGCGTGTCGCCTTTTTGTGGCCCTTGATCGTCCCTGGGGTGCAACTCCAGTGTTGCATGCGCAACGCAGGGTTGCGTTGTTGAGCCCGCAGGAACTCAGGCCGCGCTCGAGCGAGGCCGCTAGTAGCTCGAGTCGTCGATGCGCGTCTTGCCTCTGAAGATCCAGTACACCGTGGTGGTGTAGGTCAGGATCAGCGGGACCCCGATGAACGCGACGACGCGCATCAGCCGCAGAGTGGTCTCGCTGCTGGAGGCATTGTAGATGCTCAGGCTGTTTTCCGGAGCGGGTGTGGAGTGCAGCAGGTTGGGGAACATCGCCATCCCGAACAGAAACACCAGCGAGGCGATGGTCGCCGCCGACGAGATGAACGCGTAGCCCGCTCGCTCCTGATGGATGGCTCGCGGGATGTTCGCGATCGCCAGGACGTTGAGCGCGACGAGCACCCACGCAGCCGGCCAGCGCTCGAAGTTCCTGAGCGCCCCCGGTACGCTGACCAGGGTCATGATCGTCACCCCCAAATAGCCCACCAAGAACAGCCCGAAGCTCGTCCACATCCAGCTGGTGACTCGCTTGCGCAATGCGCCCTCCGTCTTGAGCGCCAGGTAGATCGAGCCGTGCATCGCTGAGGTCACCACTGCGAACCCGCCTACAGCCGCGGCGTACGGGTTCAAGAGCGTCATGAGCGTGCCCGCGTACTCGCCCTCGGAGTCGATTGGGATCCCCCGAATTGCGTTCCCCACGGCAACGCCGGCGATGAATGTGACCAACGTGCTCGCAGCGCTGAAGGAGAAATCCCAGTAGGCTCGCCACCAACGCTCGGGGCGCTTGGAGCGGAACTCGATCGCCACCGCGCGACCGATTAGCGTCACCAGCAGCAGCATGAACGGCATGTAAAAGCCCGATAGCGCCGTCGCGTAGGCGCGGGGAAATGCCGCGAAGAGCGCTCCGCCAAAGGTCACGAGCCAGACTTCATTTCCGTCCCACAGGGGACCAATCGCGTTGAGCAAGATGCGCCGCTCGCCGTGCTCGTCGCTGTCTTTGCTGAACTCGCTCTTGGCGAAGAGATGCAGCGTGCCAACACCCAAGTCGAAGCCGTCGAGGATCGCATAGCCGGTGAGCAACAAGCCGAGCGCCGCGAACCAGAACACCTGCAGACCGCTCATTCTGCGTCCTCCCCCGCGAGCTCCGACTTTGGCACCCGCAGGCTCGGGACGGATGTCAGAGACGTGTCTGGCTCGCGAGCCACCCGCTCCCCGGCGACCTCCAGGAAGCCACCATCGCCGTGGCCGCCACTCACTGCCGCGGGGCCGTGCTGGATCTTTGAGTGCAGCACGAAGACCCACACCGCGAACAGGCCGACGTACACGAAGCTGAACATGAGGATGCTTGCGAGCACTTGATCCGCCTGTACGGTCTTGCTGAGCGCCTGGCTCGTCTTCAGCAGGCCCTGCACGATCCAAGGCTGCCGGCCGACCTCCGTGGCCACCCATCCCGCCTGGTTGGCGATGATCGGCGCGACGACGCTGACCACGAGCAGCTTCAGCAACCAGCGCTGCTGTTCAAGGCGTTTCCTTAGGGCAAAGAAAGCGGACAGCAGCGAGAGCCCGATCAGGTACATGCCGATGCTGATCATGATGTGGTAGGTCTGAAACGGGATCTGCACGGGCGGCTGCTCGTCCGCGGGGATCTTGTCCAGGCCTTGTACCGGCTTGTTCGCGTCGCTGTGGACGAGCACGCTGAGGAGCTTCGGGATCTCGACCCCGTACTCGACGCGCTTGGTTTGGGGGTTAGGGGAGCCGAAGAGATAAAGCCCGGTGCCTCCGTCTCCCGTCTCGAAGTGTCCCTCGAACGCGGCGAGCTTCGCCGGCTGATTGTGCGCCAGGGCGCGCGCCTGCTCGTGACCCGAGAGCAGCATTGCCAAGCTGCTGAGTGTCGCCACCGCGAGCGCGACCTTCAGTGATCTGCGGGCTACTTCGAGGTGCTTTCCCTTGAGCAGGTAATAGGCGCTGATGCTGAGGACGAAGAACGCGCCTTGCAAGAAGCTGCCCAGCAGCACGTGACCCAAGCGGTGCATCGAGGATGGGTTGAAGACCATCGCCCAGAAATCCGTGATCTCGGCGCGCGCGTGCAGGCCTTCGCCGACGATGTGGAACCCGGCTGGCGTGTGCATCCACGAGTTCGCGATCACGATCCACACCGCGGAGAAGGTGGAGCCGAAGAACACCATGACCGTCGACAGGAAGTGGACCCGTGGTTTGACCCGATCCCAGCCGAAAACTAGTACCGCGAGGAAACCAGACTCGAGGAAGAACGCGAAGATCCCCTCGCTCGCCAGGGCCGAACCGAACACATCACCCACGTAGCGGGAGTAGGTGGCCCAGTTGGTGCCGAACTCGAACTCCATCACGAGGCCGGTCGCGACACCGACGGCGAAGTTGACGGCGAAGATCTTGGTCCAGAACCGCGCGGCTTGTTCGTAGGCGGGATCCTTGGTCAGCAGGTAGCGCGCCTCCAGGATCACCATGTTCAGCCCGAGGCCGATCGACAGCGGCGGGAACAGGTAGTGGAACATGATTGTCAGCGCGAACTGCAATCGAGAAAGGAACAGGACATCCATCGCGGGTAGTCTCCGGAGGCGGCGGCTGTTGGAGCCTCCATGGGGCAACGAAGGTGCTGCGCCAGCGGGTGCCCCGGTGGCAAATCGTCGCGAAGTCTGGCGTGCAGCGTAACCTCGCGGCGGATGGCGCGTGGAAGAGTCGTGTCGGCCGGCGGGACCGCGCTCAATTGCCGCAACCGACCCGAGGTCTTATGCCTCCAATGCGTGAGCGGGCCGCTCATCGCGTCCCGGCCGCGACGGCGCGGAAACCGTCAGTCTCTTCTTCAGGGGGCCGTCCAGCCCAGATCCTCGCCGAATCTTGGAGCTTTCGCGCCCCCGTCTGGGCGAATCGGCGGTCACGAGACTAGCCGAAGCGCTCGGGGTTGGAGTAATGAGCACCCACGACTCACCAGGATGCCGGTCAAACGGCCTGCACCCGAGCCTAGACGAATTGTAGTTAGTTCGCGCCTTGGGGCGCGAACGGGTCGAGACCTGACGGCTGGTGACAGCCGAAGACGCTCGCGAGCGACCAACGCCGGATCTCCGGACTCGGCCGAGAGCGAGTGTGGAGAAGCGAGATGGAAAAAGCGCTCACCCTCAGCCACAGCACGATTGGCAAGAAGGCTCTGCTTGCGGTTAGCGGCATCGTGATCTTCGGGTTCGTGATCGGTCACATGCTGGGCAACCTGCAAGTGTTCCTGGGTCCGGAGAAGCTCAACGCCTACGCCGCTACGCTGCATCACACCCCTGCGCTGCTCTGGGGCACCCGCATCGTCTTGTTGCTCGCCATCGTGACTCACATCGCGATGGCGCTGCAGCTGATGGGGCGCTCGAGCGCGGCGCGCCCCGTGAGCTACGCGAAGAAGGAGAACGCGGTGACGAGCTACGCCGCGATCACCATGAAGCTCTCGGGGCCGATCCTCTTCTTCTACATCCTGTTCCACCTGGCGCACTTCACGGTGCCCGGCCTCGCGCTAGGCAGCTACGAGCACAGCGCGACCAACGTCTACGCGAACGTGGTCAACGCCTTCAGCATTCCATGGGTCGCCGCGGTTTACATCATCGCGCAGATCCTCGTGGGACTTCACCTCTACCACGGCGCCTGGAGCCTGTTTCAGACGCTCGGGCTCTCCCACCCGCGCTACGAAGCCAAGAAGAAGCTGGTGGCTCAGTCCCTCGCGCTGATCGTCATGGTTGGCAACATCTCGATGCCGGTCTGCGTGCTCGCAGGCGTCATCCCTCAGGTGACCTGAGCAAAATTTTTCCCTGCGGAATATCCGAAGAACGGAGACGAGTCATGGAGCTACGATCAACGAGCCCACCGGACCCATCGAAAAAGCGTTGGGACAAGCACCGCTTCGACATGAAGCTGGTGAATCCCCGCGAATCGCCGCAAGCACACGGTGATCGTCGTGGGCACCGGCCTGGCTGGCGGCGCGGCAGCGGCGACCCTCGGCGAGCAGGGCTACCACGTGAAGGCCTTCTGCTATCAGGACAGCCCACGTCGCGCCCACAGCATCGCGGCCCAGGCGGCATCAACGCCGCCAAGAACTACCAGAACGACGGCGACAGCGTTTACCGTCTGTTCTACGACACGGTGAAGGGCGGAGACTTCCGCTCCCGTGAGTCGAACGTGTACCGCTTGGCTCAGGTCAGCGTGAACATCATCGACCAGTGTCGTGGCGCAGGGCGTGCCCTTCGCACGCGAGTACGGTGGCTTGCTGGCGAACCGCTCCTTCGGTGGCGCTCAGGTGAGCCGTACGTTCTACGCCCGTGGTCAGACGGGGCAGCAGCTCCTGCTCGGCGCCTACCAGGCGCTGTCTCGCCAGATCGAAGCTGGCACCGTCGAGATGCATGCCCGCACGGAAATGCTCGACGTGATCGTGATCGACGGCGTGGCGCGCGGCATCGTCACCCGCGACATGATGACGGGGAAGATCGAGTCCCACACTGCGGATGTCGTGCTGCTCGCCACAGGCGGCTACGGCAACGTCTTCTACCTGTCGACCAACGCCAAGGGCTGCAACGTCACCGACCTGGCGCGCGCACCGCATGCGCCTCTTCGCGAACCCTTGCTACACGCAGATCCAATCTGACCTGTATCCCCGTGAGCGGCTCCTACCAGTCGAAGCTCACCCTGATGAGCGAGAGCCTGCGCAACGACGGCCGCGTCTGGGTGCCGAAGACCAAGGAAGATTGCTCCAAGAAGCCCAGTGAAATCCCGGAGAGCGAGCGGGACTACTACCTCGAGCGCATCTACCCGAGCTTCGGAAACCTGGTTCCGCGCGACAACGCTTCGCGTCGCGCCAAGTTCATGTGCGACCAGGGTTTCGGCGTTGGACCAGAGGTCGACGGCGTACGCCGCGGCGTCTACCTGGACTTCCGCGACGCGATCAATCGCTTGGGAGAGAAGGCTGTCAGCGAGCGCTACGGCAACCTCTTCGACATGTACGAGCGCATCACCGGCGAGAGCCCGTACAAGTACCCGATGCGCATCTACCCGGCGACGCACTACACGATGGGCGGCCTGTGGGTGGACTACAACCTCATGAGCACCATTCCCGGCTTGTTTGTTGGGGGTGAGGCTAACTTCTCGGACCACGGGGCCAACCGGCTCGGGGCGTCTGCCTTGATGCAAGGCCTCGCCGATGGCTACTTCGTGCTGCCGTACACCCTCGGCAACTACCTGGCGACCTCGAAGCTCTCCAAGGTGAACGACGATCATCCCGAGGTGAAGGGCGCGGTCGAGGCGGTGAAGGAGCGAGTGAACAAGCTCTGAACGTCGGCGGCTCTCGCTCCCCCGATAGCTTCCACCGCGAGCTCGGCCACATCATCTGGGACTACTGCGGCATGAGCCGCACCGCCGAGGGCCTGCAAACGGCGCTTCAGAAGATCCCCGCGCTGCGCGAGGAGTTCTGGCAGAACCTGAAGGTGACTGGCACCGGCGAGGAGCTGAACCAGACCCTGGAGAAGGCCGGCCGCGTCGCCGACTTCCTCGAAATGGGTGAGCTCATGTGTCCGACGCCCTCACGCGCGACGAGTCTTGCGGTGGTCACTTCCGCGAGGAACACCAGACCGCAGAGGGTGAAGCCAAGCGCGACGACGAAAACTTCCAGCACGCCGCGGCTTGGGAGTGGACCGGCGAGCCAGGGAAGCCGAAGTTGAACAAAGAGGCGCTCGATTTTGAGTACGTGAAGCCTCGCAGCGTAGCTACAAGTAGGACGAAGGAGACCAGAGAGATGGAAACGATCAACCTGAAGCTCCACGTCTGGCGCCAAAAGGGGCCGAACGATGCGGGCGGTTTCAAGGTCTACGAGGCCAAGGACATCAGCACTCACGCTTCGTTCTTGGAGATGCTCGATGTCGTGAACGAGCGCCTGCTTGAAAAAGGCGAAGAGCCCATCGCGTTCGATCACGATTGCCGCGAAGGATCTGCGGCATGTGCGGCATGGTGATCAACGGGCGGCCCCATGGCCCGCAGAAGGAGACCACCACCTGCCAGCTGCACATGCGCCAGTTCAAGAACGGCGATGAGATCTGATCGAGCCGTGGCGCCAAGGCGTTCCCGGTCGTGAAGGATCTGCGGTCAATCGTTCGGCCTTCGACCGCATCATCCAGTCCGCGGCGGCTACATCTCCGTGCGCACCGGCTCGGCGCGGGATGCGAACGAGATCCCGATCCGCAAGGAAGACGCGGACCTCGCGTTCGAGGCGGCGGCTTGCATCGGGTGTGGCGCCTGCGTCGCGGCGTGCCCCAACGCTTCGGCGTCGCTGTTCACGGCGGCAAAGATCGCTCACCTGCGCTGGTGCCCCAAGGCCAAGCAGAGCGGGAGTAACTGCAGGCAAGATGGTCGCGCAAATGGACGCTGAGGGTTTTGGGCACTGCACCAACCACTACGAGTGCATGGCTGCCTGTCCGAAGAACATCGACGTGGATCTTCATCGCGAAGATGAATCGCGACTTCTTGTCGATGGTTGCCGCGCGGAAGATATTCCCGAGTCGAGACAAGGACTGACGCTGTTCTCTAGGTCAACGTCGCGGGCGGTTCGAGAGAGCCGCCCGCGCGTGTCTTGTGCTCCCCACGGGGCTGTTCGTGCGCTGGCATGCAGTTTTATGGTTGGCAGGCATGAACGAATTCATCAAAACTCTGCTGCGCCCGGGGCATCGCGCAGCACGCGGGTCGTGAAGGCCTCTGGAGATGCTGCTCGACCGGCGCTCGGGCTCTGAGCTTCCACTGCCG
This sequence comes from Polyangiaceae bacterium, assembly GCA_041389805.1. Classification (GTDB taxonomy): domain Bacteria; phylum Myxococcota_A; class Polyangia; order Polyangiales; family Polyangiaceae; genus JAHBVY01. The sequence goes on from JAWKRD010000061.1 coordinate 27,704, forward strand.
TTCGATGCGGCGCGCCGGGAGCGTGATCTGCGATCTTGGGGCGCCCAGGTACTTACGAAGACCCAGCGGGGCAGGTTGTCCCATGTTGCTGGTCGCTCTGTGAACGCCGCAGCGTGCGCCAAGGATGCAACCGCTCTTCAGCGATTCCGTGGGGAACGCCCTGTGATTGCGGTGGACCTACCCGGCTTCGGGGCCTCAACACTCGCGGCGACGCCTGAACGCAGCACCTACCAGCGCGCGCTGAGCGAGCTCCTGGTCGAACTCCAGGAACGATCGGCAAGCCGGTGGATGTCGTCGCCTCGTCGCTCAGCGCGGAGTTTGCGGCCGTCGCCATCTCGCGTCAGCAGGCGTGCGTGCGCTCATTCTGGATGCTGTCGCCGACCGGCTTCGCGAAGGAGAACCAGGTCGAGAGACTCGGTGCTGAGCGCATCGCGGAGCGCCGGCGGCGCCTCGACAACCCGTTGCTTGGGCGCGCCTTGTTCCGCCTGCTGCGCGCCCGACCGGTGCTTCACTACTATCTCAGCAAGAGCACCGCCAAGCGACCAGATCCTGAGCTCGAGCGCTACATGGCGAAGAGCGCCTCGCAACCTCGCGCCCATCGCGCGCCCCTGGCGTTTCTGTCGGGTGCGCTGTTCGAGCCCAACGTGCGTTCGCGCTACTACGCGCGTATCGGCGTCCCGACCTGGATCTTTTACGGAAACGACCCGTACACGCGCTTCGATGACGTGCTGGCGTTCGCTGGTGCGAACACTGCCGTCTCTGCCGAGCGCATCGAGGGCGCGAAGGGGCTGATTCAGTTTGACGCGACCGAGCACTGCGTGCGGACGATGCAGCGTGAGCTGGCGGACCTGGACCGCTTCGAGGCGCGCTGCGAGCTTGCAGAGGACGTCCAGAGCGGGTGGAACTGATGCACGGGGTCAGCCACGGCGCTGCCCGACTCGCGCTGAGGCGGGTTGCGCCGAGTGTCCTTCCACGTGACCCTTGGCGCATGGGATTGCGCAGGATCGTGTTTGGGTGTGGGGTGGCACTTGCGGTGGCGTGCAGCAGTGAGGGGCGGGCCAGGCCCGAGCAGGACGCCGGGCGCTGACGCGAGCGCCGGCGGCGCGAGCAATGCCGAGCTGGAGGATCACCAGCGGTGGCGCTGCGGGGAGTGGCGGGACCGCGAACGGAGGCACCGGGGGCGACGATGGTTGCCTGCCGGAGTGCTTCGCACCGACTCAGTGCGTGAAGATGTGCGGCGACGCACCGGAGGACTACGGCTGCTGTCCGTGTCCCCAGGGATACGTGGACGTGCTGAGCTGTCCAGACGCCGGCTAGTGAATACGCACAAAGCAAAGCGACGAGCAGCAAAGCCGCTCGTCGCTTGCTGCGTACGCCTGGGTTCAGTGCGGGATGCCGTCGCTGCAGCCGAACAGAATGCCCAGCTTGGCAGCGTCGTCCGCCTGGACCACGGTGCAGGTATCAGGGCACAGGAAGATGCGGTTGTTCTCGATGTAGAACGAGTCCGCTGCGCAGGACGCGGCATCCGCCACCTGCTTGTAGCGCTGCTCCGCTCCACCGGCGCCGGGGGTGTAGCTCACGACCACGGTTTCGAGGTCGATGGTCTCTCCCTCGGGTGGTTCGGGAATATCGAACTCACACGCCACCTTGGAGCCTGCGATGACGCCGTCGGCGATTGCCAGGAAGATCGAGTCGAAGGACGCGTTCTCGCAGCTCGGGTAGCGTAGCGCGTCCGTGAGGATGCTCAGCTGCTGGTAGCCCGTTCCTTGCCCTGCGGAACCATTCGCGCAACGGGTGTCTTGGATCGGCGCCGTGGCCGGCCAGGGATCCGTCGCTGGTGAGTTCTCCTTCAGGCCCACGATGCTGTAGAAACGGTAGTTTCGCTCGCCGGCTGGGTCTCCGAACATGGCCGGCGACAGGGTACGCAGCGAAATGTCGAACGCGTCGCCCACGGTGGTACCGCCGGCGGTGTTATCTCCGTCGTTGAAGTTCTCACCGGTCACGGCAGACGTACAGCTCACCCCGTCGTCGCTGATCTCGACGAACATCTTGAACGAATCCGCGCGGAGCCATTGCTCCCAGCCGTTCGGCGCCAAGTTGAACTCATCCGGCTTGCGGAAGGTATCGAGGATCTTGCAGAGCGAGTTGTGGCTCGCGATCTCTTCGCTGTAGTGGAAGAAGGTCGCCGTGTTCACTGGCTGCGGGGGGGGGGGTGAACAGCCGCCGGCGGGGATACCGCTGAGCGGCGCTTCGACGCAAATCGACTGGCCGCTACTGAAGCTGCCGTGCCGCGCGAGCATGATCACCCGGTAGTCGATGCCCGAACTCCCGATGATGCTGGCGAAGTTGATGTTGATGTTGTTTTGAACGGCTTCGATTTCGCCGCCCATGCTGCCGGAGTTGTCGATCACGATGATGATGTCGACCGGCTTCTTCACCAGCGTCGCTTCAGCCGACTGGCTCTCGCAGGCGCTGTCGGCGGTGAGCGCGCCGTCGTTCGTTGACGCGTCGATGTTGAAACCGGCACCGTTTCCGCCCGTCCCGCCGTTCACCCCGGCGGCACTTCCTCCGTTGGCACTTGCATCGCCGTCGGTTCCGGCGCTGCCACCGAAGTTCACTTTCCCTCCGACGGTGTTGGATTCGCCGCCACCACACGCAGCGAACATGAGTGTGGTCGCAGCTGCGGCGATGGAGAGGGAAGTCAGCGAGCGAATGCGAAGGGCGGAATGGCGAGTCATGTCACCTCGTCTGAGTGGGAGCCCGCGGCGACCCACGACGTGGGCGAACGGGTCGCTGGGGCCAAGCTCGACTAGCCTAACATGACGGCGCCGATTGGCTTGCTCGTATCCACCCCGGAGTCCGCGCGCGAGCGTCATTCCCGTGGTGAAACTCGCACACGCCGGGGGGAGATCCACCCAAGTGTGGGCCGTGCACCACATCCCATCGAGCGGTTGGTCCAAATGCAAAGACGCCGATGGCCGCTACCGGCCATCGGCGTCTCTTGCTGCTAGCGAATGCTCAGTTCGCGGCGACGGGGAGGATCGGCGCCCACTCGAGGCGCTCCAGCATCGTGTCGTCGACGATCAGGCCGCGATCGCTGAAGTACAGCGCGTTCGCTTCTTCGGAGTCGCGTCGCTCCCCCACGAAGATGATGCCCTGGCCCTTGTTGTTGTAGCCGAGCTGAACGATCGCGTTCTTGAGCCAGCGGCCACCGCCATCGAGCTCGATGGACTCGGGTAGGGTGTAGAAGCCTTCGGGGGGCAAGGCCTTCAACGTCTTCGCCCAGGTTGGCGAGCGCAGCGGTGTCGTGGGCTCACCCCAGAACCAGCGGTTGTTGTCGTTGCGCCCGGGCTTGACGATGAACTTCATGCCCCCGTTTTCGGGTTGCCCAAGGTAGACCAGCACTCCCGCGGGAAACTCCTCTTCGTGTCCCGGGTAGGCTTGGGTGGTGCGATAAAGTCCGGGATCCGGCAGATCAAGCATGCGTCAGCGTCTTTCTGGCTAATCCGCCACAGGGGCGGGGTTCATGGGGCAAATCTGGGCGCGGAATGTAACTCAGATGCGTTGGCGCACAAGGTCGGAGTCCAGACTCAGCGGATTCTCATCGAAGCGCGGTCTCTCCGTTGCTACTCCTAGAGCACTCGATGCGTTCCTGGATCCTCCCGCCGCTTCTGGTCGTCGGCCTGGCTGGCTGCGGCCCTCGCAACACCAACCCCGAGCCGCCGCCGCTCGACCGGCCCACTGGGCCGCTGAACACGGAGCAGGCGGAGCGCTACGTCGTGGACCTCGTGAACCGTCACCGCGCGGCGCATGGTCTCGACCCCGTCGAGTGGGATGAAACCGCCGCCAAGGCCGCCCGGCGCCACGCAGCGGACATGACTCAGGTTGGCTTTACCGCCCACTGGGGCAGTGACGGCTCAGTCCCCGAGCAGCGCTACTCCGAGGCTGGCGGGGCACACTTGGTTCAGGAAAACGCCGCCTGCTTCTTCGACGGTACGCCACGCGAGCTGGATCCGAATCCCATGTTCGATCCGCTCCAGCTCGAACGGATCGAGAACGCGTTTTACGACGAGCAGCCACCGAATGACGGGCATCGCACGAACATCCTCAAGCGCTGGCACAATGGCCTCGGCGTGGGGCTGGCAAAACCCGTGGGCGTTGAGCAGCCCTGCATGGCCCAGGAGTTCACCGACAACTACGTCGATCTCGACACGCTGCCGATCCAGGCGGCGCGCGGACAGGTGATTCGCGTCGCTGGCGAAATCAAGGCGCCGGTGGAGTTCGGCGGCGTCGGCCTCGGGCGCATCGATAGCGCGCGACCCAAGTCGGCGGCGGAACTAAACCAGACTTCGACCTACGCCATGCCCGCGCCGGACACGCTGTACGCACCCGAGGGATTCGTGACGCCGAAGCCGGTCAAGGTGAGCGGCGCGAAGTTCGAGATCGAAATTCCACTTGGAAAAACTCCTGGCCGCTACATGGTGAGCGTTTGGGGCCGGTATCCCGACCAGAAAGACCTGGGAATGATCAGCCTGCGCAGCATCACGGTGCGCTAGCGCGGCCACGCGCGCGGAACCCAGTTTTGGCACAGCGCCACGACGCCGGGGTTCCAGCCCACTTGGCGCGAGAGCGCCGGTTTTTTTCGGGGTGGGGCAGGATATGCGCTCCAGGGGTCTGCTCGGCTACGTGTGGGGCACTCTCACCCCCAAACCCAGCATTCTCCGTCGGGGCACTTTCGTTCCCGCGGCTCCTTGGCTAGAAGCGATCGCTGGGGGATGACTGAGCGCATCGGAGAACTCGTCGGGGACCGCTACCAGCTCATCGCGGAGCTCGGGCGCGGCGGCTCGAGTGTGGTGTACCGAGCGTTCGACGCGCAGGAGCACCGTGAGGTCGCGGTCAAGGTGCTGCATGAGAGTTTCGCCGGGCGCGAAGACTTCGGTGTGCGCATGGTGCGCGAGTTTCGCGCGATGCGTTTGCTCGCGGGGACCGCAGCGGTCCAAGCCTACGGGCTGTGCGCGAGCCCTCAGGGTGCGCTGTGCCTGGTGATGGAGTTGCTCGAGGGCAAGGACCTGGATGACCACCTGCTGCGCCCGGAGGTCCGTGGGCGCGGAGTGTCGGTCTCCGAGCTGCTGACGCTCTTGCATCCGATCATCACCACGCTCGAGCGGGGACACGATCTCGGCATCGTCCATCGCGACCTGAAGCCGGGGAACGTGTTCGTACTCGGCCGGAACTGGCAGGGAGAGGCGTCTGGGGAGTACCAGACCCGCGGCCAGGAGCTCAGCAGCCGGGTGCGGCTCCTCGACTATGGCTTCTGTCACGCCTCCGACACTCGATCCATCACACCCCACGGAACTGTGCTTGGGTCCCCGAGCTACATTGCCCCCGAGGTCTGGCGTGGTCGTGCGGGGGCACCGGATCCTGCCATCGACGTTTACTCCCTCGGGGCGATCGTGTTCCGCCTGCTTGCTGGGCGGGTTCCCTTCGAGGCGGACAGCCTCAAGCGCAAGCTCGAGCTGGTGTGCAACGGCGAGCGGCCTAGCCTGCACGCGCTGCGGCCAGATCTCCCGCGTGAGATCGACGACTGGGTGCGGCAGGTGCTCGCGATCCAGCCCAAACACCGTTTCAGTCGTGTCGCCGGGCTTTGGGCTGCGCTCCAAGAGGCGCTCGGCGAGCGCTACGACATCCGGACAGGGGCGGCTATCAGCGAGCCCCCAGACGAAGCGCACAGCGGCTGAAGCAAGTCGCGCGCCGGCCTGGAGTCGAAACAATTCGCCACCCGATTCGCCTGGCTTTGAGTAAGTTCTCGATGCGCCTCGCGTGAGGAGCGCGTTCTCAATGGAGTGGAGCATGGCGGCAAAGCGAAGCAATGCGAAGAGCACCGGTCCCGTGAAAAAATCCCCAGGGAAAAACGCGAGCACGCCCGCGGCCAAGGCAGCAGCGACGCCCGCCAAGGCAGCAGCGAAGCCCGCCAAGGCAGCAGCGAAGCCCGCCAAGGCAGCAGCGAAGCCCGCCAAGGCGGCAGCGAAGC
>JAWKRD010000062.1:0-31060 GCA_041389805.1 Polyangiaceae bacterium
CCTTCGGCTTGCTCGGCGGGCACATACCGTCTGCGCCTGCGTTGCGTTCGCCGCAGCCCGAGAGCAGCAACAGCGCGCCTAACCCCCAAACAACCATCCCTCGGAGTCGCATCAGGGATCAGGGTAGGGGGTGAGGTGCGCCTGGATCAAGCCGGCTCTAGAATCTCAAGGCGCATTAGCATTTCAAGCGGCATTGGCATTTCAAGCCGCACTATTGCATCAGCCGTCGCAGCACTTTTCCAAACGCAAACTCGATGGTCTTTTCCAGGCTCTTGGTGGTGCGCTCCGTGAGCGGGTACCAGATCTCTTCCTTATCGAGCTTCCAGCGATCGAGCACGATGGGCTTGGCGTGGCAGAAGCCTCTGAGCGCGCGGCTACCACCGTGGACCTGACCCATGCCGCTCGACTTCAGGCCGCCAAACGGCGCCTCGGGGATACCGTAGATGACGGCGGCGTCGTTCTGCATCACGGAGCCCGCGCGCAGTCGCCGGGCGATGCGGATCGCCTTCTCCTCGTCGGTGGTGAAGACGCTGGCGCTCAAGCCATACTCGGAGTCGTTGGCCGCGGTGATGGCGGCCTCCTCGTCGGGCACCACCATCACGCACAGCACGGGGCCGAAGGTCTCCTCGCGCATCACCGCCATGTCGTGGGTCACACCGGTGAGCAGCGTGGGCGCGTAGCAGAGGCCTTCACCAGTGCGCTTGCCTCCGACGACCAGCTTCGCGCCTTGAGCGACCGCTTCGTCGACGTGGCGCTCGATGATCTGCAGCTGGCGATCCCAGAAGATACTGCCCACTTCCTTGTCGTCGCCGCCGCCGACGCGCACGGCGCGCACCTTCTCTTCGACCAGGCGCAGGAACTCATCGGCGACGCGCTCGACGACGTACACGCGCTCGACGCCCAGGCACACCTGTCCGGTGTTGAACATCGACAGGAACACCGCCCCACTGGCGGCGCGCTCCAGGTTCGCGTCAGCGCAGACGATCATGGGGTCCTTGCCGCCGAGCTCCAGTGTGTAGGGCAGGAGCTGCTCGGCGCAGGCGGCGGCGATCTTCTTGCCCGTGCGCACGCTGCCCGTGAACGCGATCTTGTCAACGCCCGCTTGCACCAGCGCGGCTCCCGTCTCGCCGTCACCGTGGAGCACTTGCAGCACATCCTTCGGCACGCCCGCTTCCCAGAGGATCCGTGCGGACCACTCTCCGGAGCGAGGTGTGACCTCGCTCGGCTTCAGAATTACGGCGTTTCCAGCGAGCAGCGCCTGCACCGTCGGGTCCGTGCTGAGCACGAACGGGCCGTTCCACGGCGTGATGACGCCGACGACGCCGAGGGGCTCGTAGACGATGCGCAGCTTCTTCAGTGGCTTGAGGAAGCCGTGCAGCCCTGGCTTCTCGTCGGAGAGATCTTTGACGGCGCGGCCGCACCAGTAGTTGATGAAGTCGCAGCTCGAGATGATCTCGATGCTCAAGGCGTCGACGCGCGTCTTGCCTGTTTCCGCGCGGACAGTGGCGATGACCTCTTCCTGGCGGGCCATCAAGATGTCGAGCGCCCGGTGCACGATGCGCTTGCGCTCGGCGACACCGAGCGCAGCCCAGGCGGGTTGAGCCTCGCGCGCGCGGCGCACAGCCGCGTCCACTTCCGCCTTGGTGGTCACGGCGATGTCATCGATCACCTCGCCGCTCAGTGGGTTCTTGATGCTCAGGCGGCGCGCGCCGTTCGACTCCAGGGCTTCTACGATCGCCATGGGGGGAGCGTAGTCTCCTGGGGCTCGGCGCCCAAGGTTGACTGAAATGCTCGCGGTATTGCAGCGCCGTCGTACCGTCTGCTCAGTCAGCAGCGCCGTCGAGCCACAGCTGGGCGACGGCCTCGCGATGTAGCGCTGGGGCACCAAAGAGCCGCTCGCTGGCTCGGGCGCGCTTGAAGTACAGGTGGGCGTCGTGCTCCCAGCTGAAGCCAATGCCGCCGTGCACCTGGATGTTCTCCGCGGCACACTCGAAGGCCGCTTCACCGCAGTAGGCCGCGGCCAGATGCGCGAGCTCGCTGACGTCTGGCGCGTCGACGCTGAGCGCCCACGCCGCGTAGTACGCCGCGGAGCGCGCCGACTCGACCTTCAGCAACATATCGGCGCACTTGTGCTTGATGGCCTGAAAGGAGCCGATGGGCCGTTCGAACTGGGTGCGCGTCTTGGCGTAATCCACGGCCATCTCGAGGCAGGCTTCGGCGAGGCCGACTTGCTCCGTCGCCAGGGCGATGGCGCCATACTCCGCCACCTGCTGGAGTACCGACGGGGCGTCTCCGGGCAGCCTGGCGCCAACCGGCAGTGTCGCATTGACGTGAAGCTCGCCCCAGGGGCGCGTGGCGTCGAGCGTGGCCAGGCGCTTGCGTCCGTTGAGAGCCGTTTCCTCGAGGATGAACAGCGCGCGGTCGCCGTTTGCGCCGACTGCGGGAGCGATCACCAGGTCGGCGGCGTGGGCGTCCAGCGTGCGGGTGATGCGTCCGCTCAGCGCGAAGCCGTCGCCTTGCTGTCGGAACGTGAGCTGGCAGTCTTGTGGGAAGGCCAGGGTGGCCCGCCGTTCGCCGCTCGCCAGGCTCGGCAGGTGCGCATTGCGCTGTGCGTCGCTTCCGGCGCGCAGCAACGCTTGAGCGCCAAGTGTGGCGCTCAGGAAGGGGACCGGCGCGAGGGAGCGCCCGAGCTCTTCCATCACCGCCGCCAGCTCCACGCTGCCGAAGCCCGCGCCGCCGTATTCCTCGGGGATCACCAGCGCGGCGAGGCCCAGCTCCTCACACAGCCGGGACCAAAGCGCCGGGTCGTGTCCTTCCGCTTCGAGCATCACGTCGCGCACACGCGTGAGCGGGCAGCTCTTTTGCAAGAGCCCCCGCAGCATGCGCGCGAGCTCACGTTGTTCGTCGCTGAAGGAGAATCGCATCTTGATGGTACCGTGAGGAAACGTGACGGGTCGAGCGCCGGGAGTCAGGCGCCGTAAGGCTTGATGGGTGCGAGGCCTTCTTTCAAGAGCTTGGCCATCACGGGGCCGAGCTGGGTTGCCTCCCAGCGCGCGTCTTGATTCACCTCGGAGGTGACTCGCCAGCCGTCTGACAGCTTGATCTCCCCCCCGGAAATCTCGAAGACGCGTCCGGTGACATCCCCGGCTTCGTCCGATGCGAGCCAGGCGACGAGGGGCGAGATGTTCTCGGGAGCCATCTTGTCGAAGCCGGCGTCGGGCTTCTTCATCATGTCGGCGAACACGGCTTCGGTCATGCGTGTGCGTGCCGCCGGGGCGATGGCGTTGGCGGTGATACCGTAACGACCGAGCTCTGCCGCTTGTACCAGGGTGAGCGCGGCGATGCCCGCCTTGGCCGCCGAGTACGTGCCTTGCCCCACGCTGCCTTGCAGGCCCGCGCCGCTCGAGGTGTTGATGATGCGGCCGCTCACCGGCTTGCCGGCTTTGCTCAGGCCACGCCAGTACTCCGCCGCGTGGCGCGCGGGCGCGAAGTGACCCTTCAAGTGCACGCGGATCACGGCGTCCCACTCGGCTTCGCTGGTGGAGACGAACATGCGATCCCGGAGGAAACCCGCGTTGTTGACCACGATGTGCAGGCCGCCGAGCTGATCGACGGCTTGCTGAATCATGGCCTGCGCTTGCTCGAAATCGGCCACGTCGGCGCCGTTGGACGCGGCTTCACCGCCGAGCGCCTCGATCTCTTTGACCACCGCCTGAGCCGGCTCCGAGCCTGCGCCTTGGCCGTCGCCGGAGGTGCCGAGGTCGTTGACCAGCACCTTGGCGCCCTGGCGCGCGAGCTCGAGGCGTGAGCGCGACCAATGCCGCGCCCAGCACCGGTGACGATGGCGACCTTACCTTCTAGGAGCTTTGCCATGCTATCGCCTCAGAGCCGCTCGATGATGGTGACGTTGGCCTGGCCGCCGCCTTCGCACATGGTCTGCAGGCCATAGCGCTTGCCGGTGCGCTCCAGTTCGCAGAGCAGCGTGGTGATCAAGCGCGCGCCGGTGGCTCCCAGGGGATGCCCCAGAAATAGCGCCGCCGTTGACGTTCACCTTCTCGAGGTCGGCTTCCGTCTCCTTGGCCCAGGCGAGCACCACCGACGCGAAGGCTTCGTTGATCTCCACCAGGTCGATGTCGCCGAGCTTCATGCCGGCCTTCTTCAGCGCGTGCTGGGTGGCCGGGATGGGCGCTGTCAGCATCCAGATCGGATCGGCGCCGCGCACGCTCAGGTGATGAATGCGCGCCCGGGGCTTGAGTCCGTGGGTCTTCACCGCGGCTTCACTGGCGATCAGGAGCGCTGCCGATGCGTCGCTGATCTGGCTCGAAACAGCTGCGGTGAGGCGCCCGCCGGGCATCAGTTCCTTCAGCGTCGCCATCTTCTCGAGCGTCGTGTCGCGGCGCGGTCCTTCGTCCGCCGTCACGCCTTCGAGGGCAGGATTTCGCGGTCGAAGCGCCCCTCGTCTTGGGCTCGGATCGCACGCTGGTGGCTCTGGTAGGCGAACTGTTCCATATCCGCGCGGGTACACTCCCACTTGTGGGCGATCATCTCCGCGCTCTTGAACTGGTTCACCTGCTCCTTGCCGTAGCGCTCCATCCAGCCCTTGCTGCCACTGAAGGGATCGGTGAAGCCGAACTCCTTCGCCACGATCATGGCGGCAGCAATCGGGATCTGCGTCATGTTCTGCACGCCGCCCGCGATCACCAAGTCTTGCGTCCCGCTCATCACCGCTTGCGCCGCGAAGTGCACGGCTTGCTGGCTCGAGCCGCACTGACGATCGATGGTGGTGCCGGGCACACTGTCGGGCAGGCCACCCGCCAGCCAGCAGGTGCGCGCGATGTCACCCGCCTGGGGACCGATGGTGTCGACGCAGCCAAAGATCACGTCATCCACTGCCGCGGGATCGATCTGCGTGCGCTCGACCAGGCCCTTCAATACATGCGCGCCGAGGTCAGCGGGGTGAACCGCCCCGAGGCCGCCCTTGCGGCGTCCAACCGGGGTGCGGACTGCGTCGATGATGTATGCCTCTGCCATGTTGTTTCTCCGGTGAACCGCCTGAAGCCAATTCAGGGCTGTCGGTTGAGGGGTTGCGGGTGAGGTGAGCTAGCTCGCGCTGAGACAGGCGAACGCGACGTTCGCGACTCGCTCTCGGTGCCAGGCGTCGCTGTGCAGGGTGCGCCCGGTGGCCCAGGCGCGCTTCATCCACAGCTGAAGGTCGTATTCAGGGTGTAGCCAATCGCGCCGTGCAGCTGCAGCGCCGCCTTGGCCATGAACTCCGCTGCGTCTCGAGCGTAGAGTCGCGCCATGGACACCTGGGCGTCTACCTCGGCGCCGCTGAGGCCTTCGCTCAGCGAGTGCGCCGCGCGGTAGGCGAGGGGCTTCGCGAACTCCAGGCGCAAAAGCGCGTCGGCGAGGCGATGTTTTACCGCTTGGTAGCTGCCGATGGGCTTGCCGAACTGATGGCGCACCTTCACGTAGTCGACGGTCAGGTCCAGCATGCGCTGACACGTGCCAAGCAGCTCCGCGCTCTGGGCGAGCACGGCGCGGTTCAGGGCGCGGTCCAAGGCGTCGCTTGCGTTCGCTGCAAGCAGCCGCTCCTCACTCATTTCCGCGCCGAGCTTCGCGAGTTTCCTTGAGTGATCCAGAGACGTCTGAGCTTCCCAGGCGCAGTCCTTGGCGGGCACCGCATACAGGCTCGCGCCACGCTGCACCAGCAGCAGGTCCAGCTCGCTCGCGAAGGCTACGAAGGGGCTCCCCTCGAGGAGCACGCCGATGCGAGCGTCCCCCGCTGCGGCGCGGGGCAGCCACTCCGCCTTGAGCGCGTTGCTCCCGAGCTCTTCGAGGAGCGGCAGCGCGACCGCTGTGTGGTCCGCGAGAGGCTCTGGCAGGCCGCACCTGCCTGCTTCCTCGAGGATCAGCACCCAGTCGAGCTCACCCATGGCGAGTCCGCCGGCTTCCTCCGAGAGCGTCATCCCCAGCACGCCGAGCTCGCCGAGCTGCTTCCAGAGCGCGTCGTCCCCGGTTGCCGCTTCCCATGCCTTGCGCACTCGACTCGGGTCGCAGGCGCGCTCGCAGACCTCCTTGAAGGAAGCGCGAAACAGCTCTTGGTCTTCAGAAAACGCGAAGTGCATGGCTACTTTCGAGGCAAGCCGAGCACGCGCTCAGCCACCACGTTGCGCTGGATCTCGTTGGTGCCGGCGTAGATTGGACCCGCCAGGGCAAACTGATAGCCCTTCAACCAGCTGCCGTCGTCAATCGCGGCGGCGGAGCCCTCTTCCAGCTCTGCGTATGGCCCGATCAGGTCGAGCGCCGTCTCGTGATTCGCGACGTCCATTTCCGACCAGAAAATCTTGTTGAGGCTCGACTCCGGACCGATGGAGCCGCCGCTCTTCATCTTGGTCACGGTGCGCAGGGTGTAGAGCTGGTACGCCTCGGCATCCATGTAGGCCTTCAGCACTCGGTCCCGCAGCGCGGGGTCCTGGGCGGCGCCGCTCGGATCTTGCTGCCGATAGCGGCGGTAGAGATCGATGAGCCGCTCGGCAGTCGCCAGGAAGCGACCCGGGCTGCGTAGCGACAAGCCGCGCTCGCTGCTGGTGGTCGCCATCGCGACTTGCCAGCCCTGATTCACTCCGCCGAGCACGTCCTGATCCGGGACGAACACGTCCTCCAGGAACACCTCCGCGAAGCCTTCGTCGCCGTCCAGGCGGTCCACGCCCCGCAGCGTGACACCCGGCGCCTTGAGCGAGACCAAGAAGTAAGTCAGGCCGTGATGGCGCTGGGCTTCCGGATCCGTGCGGAAGAGTCCAAAGATCGAGTCGCAGAAGCTGCCTCGGGTGCACCAGGTCTTCTGCCCGCTGAGGAGCCAGCCGCCGTCGGTGCGCTTCGCGCTGCTCTTGAGGCTCGCCAGGTCGCTGCCAGAGCCTGGCTCGCTCCAGCCTTGCGCCCACAGGTGCTCCGCGGCGGCCATCGGCCGCAGGAGGCGCGACTTTTGTTCTGCGGTTCCGAACTCGAAGATGGTCGGTGCGAGCAGGAAGATGCCGTTCTGGGTCACCCGGCTCGGCGCGCCAGCGCGGTAGTACTCCTCCTCGAATATCAGCCACTCCCACAGCGAAGCGCCACGCCCGCCGTACTCCTCGGGCCAGCTCACCACGCTGTAGCGCGCCTCGAATAGCGTCTTCTCCCACTCGAGGTGCCGGGCGAAGCCGTCCCGCGTGTCTCCAGAACCCAGCGACTCCTTCGGCACGTTGGCTTCGAGCCAGGCGCGCACTTCCTTGCGGAAAGCTTCTTCCTGCGAGGTGAACGCCAGATCCATCAGCTCTCCGCCGCGACGTTCGTCTGCGTGGCTTGGGGGAGAGGAGCGCTGTTCGAAGCGCCGAGGCGCTTCAGGGTTGTCTCTGCTTCGCCCATGATGCGCTCCAGGAGCTCAGCCACCGTGGGCAGCTCCTCGATGCGTCCAACGACTTGACCCGTGGGCAAGATCCCCACGTCTGGGCGCCCCTCGACCATCGTGGCGCGGGTGAGCATCGGCGCGTTGGCGCCCATCATCATCTGCGACCAGGTCAAATCGCCCTTGGTCTTCATCGCGAGGCCTTCCTTCAACAGGGCGCCGAACGAGGTGCCCGTGATGTCGCGGAACTCCAGGGCGTAGCGGAAGGCGCGGTAGCCCTTGGTCATGATGGTCGCGCGCTCGAGCTTGTCGACTAGATCCGTACGGATCACCCGCTGGGGGTAGCCGTCGATGGCTCGGGTGACCACCGTGCCGTTGACGTCGGTCTTGAGGTAGGTGCTCTTCACGCCTTCGGGGACGTGGCTCTCTTGAGTGAGCAGGAAGCGCGTGCCCATGGCAATGCCGGACGCACCGTAGCTGAGCGCAGCCACCAAGCCGCGCCCGTCACAGAACCCGCCCGCGCCGAGCACCGGGATGTCGATGGTGTCGACCACCTGGGGCAAGAGCAGGCTGGTCGGCACCGTGCCCGTGTGCCCGCCGCCTTCTGCGCCCTGGGCGATCACCGCGTCGACGCCCCACTCGGCGACCTTCTCCGCGTGGCGCTTGGCGCCGATGGTCGGCATCGTGAGCACGCCGTTGTCTTTGAGCTTCTTGATCACCGCCTTGCCTGGCGCCTGGGCGAAGCTCGCCACCTTCACCCGCTCGCGGATCAGGAGGTCCACGCGCTGATCGATGTCGTCTTGATCGGCGCGCAGGTTGACCCCGAAGGGGTTATCGTGCGCTGCTTGATGCGCGCGATGGCGCTCTCGAGCTCCTCGTAAGTCAGCGTGGCCGCTGCCAGGATTCCGAGTCCGCCGGCTTCACTCGTGGCCGAGGTGAGCCGTGCGCCGCTGACCCAGCCCATGCCGGTCTGGATGATCGGGTAGCGGATACCGAATAGGTCGCAGATGCGCGTGTGTAGTGGGCTGCGCTGAGGGTCGATTCGATTGGCGCTCATAGGCCAAGCTCCTTCTTGCCGAATCCTCGGGGATCGATGCGGGTGCGCAGGAGTTCTAGCTCTGCGTCGCTCGGCTGACGGGAGCGCGGAACGTCTCCCTGGGGTAACACGAGCTCAAAACCGGTGCTCTCGACGATCTCGCTCACCTTCACGCCGGGGTGGGCGCTCACGAGGCGCATGCGGTTGTCCGGGTCTGAAAGTCGAAGACTCCGAGGTTGGAGATGACGCGGCGAATTTCGTGAAGCGGCTCGCTCTCTCCCCAGGGCCCGGGCTCGGTCGTAGCCCACGCCGCTCACCACATCGACTTGCTCCACGAACACTCGCCGGGAGTGCTTCGGCACCCAGTAGCTGGTGGGGTGACAGATGGTGTTGCCCGGCGCTCCGCGCATGCCGAGGAGCTGCGCCTGGGTTTCTCGAAGTCACCGATGCACGCGATGTTCTGGTTGCCGTAGCGATCGATCTGGGTCGCGCCCATCATCACGTGGCGGCGGCCGTGCCACACCAGATCGAACACGCTGCGATACGGCAGCCAGCCTTCGATGACCTTCGCGGCGTCTTTGTCGCCCAGCGCGCTCACGTTCGCGACGAGCGGCGCCACACCGTCGGTCATCAAGAGGCCGGGCTCGAACGTGAGCTTCGCTAGCCGAGCACCGATGGCGGGTAGGGTGCCGATGGGGCTACACAGGATTTCACCGTCGCCGCGGAAGCACTCCGCGATGGCAACGGCGCAGACTTCGTCCAGGGTCGCGCTCATCTCAGGCCTTCCCCTTGTCAGCAGTTTCTTTGCGGAAAGCATCGACGGCAGCCACGTACGCTGGGTGGTCCGCAGGCTCGTCGATGAAGCGGCGCTTGAACGCCTCCCAGGCCTCCGCGTCTTGCGCCGTGGCTGCGTAGGCGCGCTGGAACGCCTCGTCCCGGGAGTAGTCTGGCGGGCACTCCGTGAAGTGTGCGCCCTGGGGCGCCTCGATCACGCCGTCCACGTGCATGCGGCTGATCTTCAGCGTGTGCACGGAGCCTTCCTGCAAGAGGTCTTCCGTCGGCACCAAACGCTCGACGCTCATGAAGCGACGCTTGGCGGCCATGCAGAATAGGTCATCGAAGAACGGGTCCGGGCCAAGGAACTGACCATTACCTGCGGCGTCGCCGCGGTTCATGTGGATGAGCGCAACATCCAGGTTCAGCGCCGGCATCGCCACCAGCTGCTCGCCGTCCTCGTAGGGCGACGTGACGAGCTTCAGCGACGGATTGTACTTCAGCACGTCAGAACCAAGGCCGGCGCGAGTCGGGAGGAACGGCAGACGCAGCGCGGCGGCGTACAGGCCCCACTGGAACATGCCCTCGTCGAGCTCCATCACCTCCACGCTCGCCTCTTGCCTAGCCACGCGGAAATGCGGCTCGAGAGGGATGGAGTCGAGGGAGACGAAGCCGTAGATGACCTTGCGCACCTTCCCGAGCTTGCACAGGAGCCCGACGTCTGGCCCGCCGTAGGACACGATGGTCAGGTCTTTCAGCGTAGAGCGAGCAATGGCTCGCACCAGGCTCATGGGTTTGCGTCGGGAGCCCCAGCCGCCGATGCCTATCGTCATCCCGTCCTGGAGTTCTCCGAGGACGCGTTCTTCAGTCGTTCGCTTGTCCAGCATGTGCGTATTCACCCGCTCAGGGTTCGTTGGTTGTGATAGAACATGTTTCACTCGTCCAGCGCAAGCGCATCCAGAGCGGTGATTTGTCGAGGAGTGAAGCCGCTGAAAGTGCACGTCTCAGGGCTTGACGGTTTGCGGATCCCGAAGGGATCCGAGGAGATCAGAGATGAGCGAAACCAAGACTCGTGTACCCGCCGTGCCAGGGCTGTTCACGCTGGAGCCCGAGGTGGCGCTGGTGGGCAGCCGCTGCAGCGACTGTGGGAGCTACTTCTTTCCGCGAGAGCAGGTGGTGTGCAGGAATCCACGCTGCCGCTCGAGTCACCTCGAGGCGTGTGAGCTGAGTCGCGCTGGCAAGCTCTGGTCCTTCACTTCGAGCGCCTACAAGCCGCCTCCGCCGTTCGTGGCTCCTGAGCCGTTTGAACCGTTCGCACTGGCAGCGGTGGAGCTGGAACGGGAGAAGCTGGTGGTGCTAGGGCAGGTGGTGCGAGGCGTACTGCCGGATGCGCTGCGGGTCGGAATGCCGATGCAGCTCACCTCCGAGGTGCTGGAGGAGAGCGACTCCGAGGTGTTGATGGTCTGGAAGTGGGCGCCTTCGACCCCCGATCCTAGCGAGGCACAGCCATGAGTCAGGTCGTGATTTTGGGCGCGGGAATGCACCCGTGGGGCAAGTGGGGCAAGAGCTTCGTCGAGTACGGCGTCAAGGCCGCGGAGCTGGCGCTGAAGGACGCTGGCGTCGAGTGGACCGATATTCAGTTCGTCGCGGGCGGCGATACCATGCGCAACGGCTACCCGGGCTACGTCGCGGGTGCGACGTTTGCTCAGGCGCTCGGCTGGACTGGCGCGCAAGTGGCGAGCTGTTACGGCGCGTGTGCAACCGGCGCTCAAGCCATCGACACCGCCCGGGCGCGGATTCTCGCGGGGCTGTGTGATGTCGCGCTGGTGGTCGGTGCCGACGCGGCGCCGAAGGGCTTCTTTAAGCCCAACGCCGGTGATCGTCCGGATGACCCCGACTGGCTGCGCTTTCGCCTGCTCGGCGCGACGAATCCTACGTATTTCGGGCTGTGGGCGCGGCGCCGGATGGAACTCTACGGCGCAACGCCCCAGGACTTCGCCGCGGTGAAGGTGAAGAACGCGCGCCACGGTCTCGAGAACCCGAACGCGCGTTACCGCAAGGAATCAAGCGTTGAAGAGGTGCTAGCTTCGCCCATCGTGAGCGATCCGCTGCACCTGCTCGAGATCTGCGCGACCAGCGACGGGGGCGCCGCGCTGGTGTTGTGTAGCGAAGCGTTCGCCCGCAAGCGCGCGACGGAGTTCGTCAAGATTGCGGGCGTGTCCACCGTGACCCCGAGCTATCCGAGCAGTGTGATCGAGATGCCGAACCTGGCGACGGACTCCTGGGCCGGAGCCGCGCTGCCGGAGCGTAGCTTCCGCGACAGCATCGCGTTCACGGCCTACGAGCAGGCAGGGGTCGACCCGAAGGACCTCGACCTGGCGGAAGTCTACGACCTGTCGACGGCGCTCGAGCTCGACTGGTACGAGAACATCGGGCTATGCCCCGTGGGCGAAGCGGAGCGGCTGATCCGCGACGGGGATACCAGCGTTGGCGGCCGCATTCCGGTGAACGCGAGCGGTGGCCTGGCCTGCTTCGGGGAGGCAGTGCCTGCTCAAGCCATCGCCCAGGTGTGCGAGCTGACTTGGCAGCTCCGAGGCCAGGCTGGAGCGCGACAAGTCGCGGGCGCGAAGCTCGGCGTGACCGCAAACCAGGGCTTGTTCGGACACGGCTCGAGCGTGGTGGTGAGTCGCTAGCCGCGGCCCGACGATTGGTGGAGAAAAGTGTGAGTTGACGGACACGCCGTGGCGCTGTTTGCTTGCGGCATGCGTAGCTGTTCGTGGCTCGGTGCGTTTGCCATCGTCTTTGCTTCCTCGGGGTTAGCGCTCGCTCAAGGCGCCCCTCCACCCCCACCTCCGCCGCCTGGTGATGAGAGCGGCGCGGACGCGCCGGCGCCGCCGCCCGCGGACGTGACACCGCCTCCTCCGCCGCCGGCTGGTGCCGGGCCGGCGTATCCCGCGTACGGCGATCCGCCGCCGCCACCGCCCGGCCCTCCGCCGCAGCAAGGCGGTGCGTATGAGCCCGCGCCTCCGCCGCCTCCACCGATCGACGAGACGCGCGGCGAAGGCGTCCACAACCACGACGGTCTGTACGTGCGCTTCGGTCTTGGTGGTGGCTACATGACGACGGACGTCGACTCGACGATTGACTTCAAGCTCAAGGGCGGCGCCGGAGCATCCCACCTCTTGCTCGGTGGCACTCCCGGAGGCGGCTTCGTGATCGGTGGCGGTTTTTTCACCATCAACGCGACGAACCCGGACGCTGAAATCGGCGACACCACCGCCTCGACCAGCGATCTGCAGCTCAGCCTCGCGCAGATCGCGTTGTTCGGTGACTGGTTCCCGGATCCCCACGGCGGGTTCCATGTGGGGTTGGGGGTCGGCCCCGCCGCGGTGGTCGCGAAGGTCGACAAGGACGTGCCCGACAGTGAAGCGAGCTCGACCGGCTTCGCTGGTACCCTGTTCCTCGGTTACGACTTCTGGGTTGGGGATGACTGGAGCATCGGTGGCCTGCTGAGTTTCATGAGCGCATCCACCAAGAACACCGACAGCGGCGCGGACGAGACACTGGATACCAAAGCGTTCACGCTGCAATTCACCGCGCTCTACCACTGATTTTCCGCGCAGCTCGGCGTTCGTTCGGCTCTCCCCGCCGGACTCGCTTCGGACTGCGCCTCAGCTCGCCCTCCGGCTCGGCCTCACTCCTTGCCTCGCGCGCTCGGGGTTTTCCGCGCAGCTCGTTCGTTCGGCTCTCCCCGCCGGACTGGCTTCGGACTGCGCCTCAGCTCGCCCGCCGGCTCGGCCTCACTCCTTGCCTCGCGCGCTCGGGGTTTTCCCCGCAAGGTCAGGGTTTTTCTGGGTTTTTTTGGGGGAACTGGATAGGGCCCGCTTTGCGTGTCAGAGTGGCCCCCCATGCGTGCTCGGTCGTGGAAGCTCAGCCTGACGTGCGCCCTGCTGGGCTGCAGCCTCGTCGGCTGCGGGGTGCAGCGCGCCCCGGCCTCAAGCGCCACGCCGCCAGCGGTCGCGCCTGCCTTGGAGGCCCCGGCTCCCCTGATCTCCGCTCCAACGCCGACTCCCGAGTTGGCGAGCGCGCCACCCGCGGCGCCCGAGGCCACCCCGAGCTACCCCGAAGGCGCAGTCGACGACCAGCTCGAGGACAGCGAGCCCGGCTTCAGCTTGGCCCTCGGTGAGCTGAGCGACGGCGAACTCGAGCGCTTGCTCGCGGACGACCCCCAGGCGCTTGGCGGGCTGTCTATTGGCGGTCCGAGCTCCGGAGTCTTGGTTGGGGGAGAGCGCATGCCGGAAGACGCCGAGTGGAAGCTCGTCGACCCCGCGCGTGCCTACGGCACGCGAGAGACGTGCGATTTCCTCGCTCACGCGATCCACAAGGTGAACCGCGAGCTGCCTGGAGGCCATCCGCTCTACATCGGACACATCAGCGCGAAGAGCGGTGGGCACCTCAACCCCCACAAGAGTCACCAGGCAGGGCGCGACGTCGACATCAGCTTCTACTACCAGGGCGAAGACGCCGCGCGCTGGTACAAGCGCGGCACCGCGGACAACCTGGATTTGCCGCGTACCTGGTCCTTCGTCCGCGCCCTGATCAGCGACACCGACGTGGAGATGATCCTCATCGACCACTCGATCCAGAAGCTGCTCTACGACTACGCCCAGAGCATCGGTGAAGATCAAACCTGGCTGGATAACGTGTTCCACGGACAGGCGGGCAAGCAGCGCGCGCTGATCTTGCACGCGCCGGGACACGCGACCCACATCCACATCCGCTTCTACAATCCCATCGCTCAAGAAGCGGCTCGGCGCCTGTATCCAAAGCTCATTGCCAGCGGGAAAATCCACCCGCCAGCGCAGTACGTGAGCTACGTCGCCAAGAAGGGCGACACGCTGATCAAGCTCGCGAAGCGCTTCAACACCACCGTGAAAGCGATCAAGCAGGCGAACGGTCTGCGCGGCACCCTCATCCGCGCCAAGGTCACCTACAAGATCCCGAAGCAGTCCGGCGTGAGCTTGCCGCCGCGGCCAAGGATCCCGGAGCGCCGGGTGCCGCCAGTGCCGGACAAGCGCGACGCAGCGGGCACCGAAGCCAAGCAGCGCGCGACGAGCGCCGCCCAAGAGCCGATCCAGCGCAGCCTCTGAGCGGCTCGCGTTGCTCGCTCACGCGGCTAGCTACTTGGAGAACTGCGCGTCGCGCTTCTCGACGAACGCGTCTCGTGCTTCGTCGCTCACCCCCGAGAGATTCAGCTCGAAGGTGAAGCCCTGCTCGAAGCGGTAGCTCTTGTTCACGTCCACCGGGTCGATGCCGTTCAGGCACTTCTTTGCCGCACGGATCACGGTGTTGGAATGCTGGGCGATCTTGTGAGCGACCTCCAGCGCACACGCCACGAGCTCGCTCTTCGGCACCACCTTCAGCACCGATCCGAACGCGTGGAGCTCCGCCGCCGTGGCGGTCTCCGCTGTGTAGACCATCGCGCGCATGCGGTGCTGCGGCACCAGCCGGGCGAGGTGAGTCGCCGCGCCGAGCGCGCCCTGCTTGACTTCCGGCAGACCAAAGGTCGCATCTTCAGAGGCAACGATCAGATCCGCGTTACCGACGAGTCCGATACCGCCGCCCAGGCAGTAGCCGTGTACCGCCGCGATCACCGGCACATCGCACTCGTACACCGCCTTGAACGCCGCGTAGCAGCCACGGTTCGCACCGAGCAGCGCGTCGAAGCCTGCGGTCGCCTGCATCTCCTTGATGTCGACCCCGGCGTTGAAGCCGCGCCCCTCGGCGCGCAGCAACACCACGCGCACTGCCGGGTTCTGTCCGGCTTCGGTTACTTGCCTGGCGAGCTCGAACCAACCGCGTACGGGCAGCGCATTGACTGGCGGGTTCTGCATCACCACGGACGCGATGCCGTTTTCGATCTGAGTGCTGATCATCGAGTGCTCCGTCCGCTAGAACGTGTTCTACTGCACGCTATTCCAAGGCTTGAGACCATGCAAGACACACTCGACTTAACGGGCCAGGCGGTGATCGTGACCGGCGGCAGCAAAGGCGTGGGCCGCGGCATCGCCGTGCGTTTCCTCGAGGCGGGCGCCGACGTCGTGATCTGCGCCCGCAAGACCCCAGAGTCGCTCCCTGAGGCCGACGGACGCCAGGCAAGCTTCGTTGAAGCCGACGTGCGGGACATCGAGCAGATCGAGCGCGTGGTCGCCGCCTGCGTCGAGCGCCACGGCAAGCTCTCGGTGCTGGTGAACAACGCCGGCGGTTCACCGTTCGCCGATGCTGCCAAGGCCTCACCTCGCTTCAGCGAGGCGATCATCCGCCTGAATCTGCTGGCGCCGCTGAATTTCTGCCAGATCGCGAACCGCCAGATGCAGAGCCAGCCAGGGGGCGGCAGTATCATCAACATCGCCAGCGTGAGCGGCGTGCGGCCTTCTCCAGGTACGGCAGCCTACGGTGCAGCCAAGGCCGGCCTGCTGAACCTCACCCAATCCCTGGCCGTCGAGTGGGCCCCCAAGGTGCGCGTCAACGCGATCACCGCGGGCCTGATCGAGACGGAGCAAACCGAGCTTCACTACGGGGACGCCGAAGGCGTCGCGCGGGTCGCCAAGACGGTGCCCCTCGGCCGCATGGCGACCCCGAAGGACGTCGGCGACGCCTGCGTGTTCCTCGCGTCTCCAATGGCGAGCTACCTCTCCGGTGCCAGCATCTTGCTCCACGGCGGCGGCGAGCGCCCCGCGTTCTTGGACGCTGCCGCGGGGAAGTAAAAATTCGAAGCTGGGGAAGGAGCTGCGGGTTTCGTAGCGGAGCAACGCAACCCACTCAGCTCCCGCCTGAGCCCCGTATGTGCTACTCTCCCTCGAGATGGACGACCGAGCCGCCAGAGCCGCTAGAGCCGCCTCGCGACGCCAGACCTGGACGGGGGGTGTCGCCATCGGCTTTGACGAGGCCGAGCTAGCGGATTTCGAGTTCTGGCGAGCGGCAACGCCCCTGGAGCGCGTTCAGGGCGTGACCGACCTGGTGGTGGAGCTGTTAGACTCAACTGGGTCAGATGAGGCTGCCCGAAGACTTCAGAGATCTGTTGGCGGAGTTCGCAAGCGATCAGGTTGATGTTGTGCTCGTGGGCGGCTACGCAGTGGCGTTTCACGGACGACCGCGAACCACGAAGGACATCGACCTGCTGCTCGCGCCCGAGCCATCCAACCTTGAGCGTGCCGCGGGCGCGCTCAAGCGGTTTGGCGCACCTCCGGTCGTCGTTGAGGGTATCGCAGCGCTGGGACCTGACGAAATCGTCTACTTGGGTCAGCCACCGCTCCGAATTGATCTCATGCGCCGCATCGACGGGGTGACGACCGATCAGGTGATTGCGAACTCGGTTGAGGCCGACTTCGATGGGCTTCAGGTCCGCGTCATTGGGCTCGCGGACTTGATAGCCAACAAGCGTGCAGCCGGGCGGCCACAGGACCTAATCGACGCGGATTTTCTAGAACGCGTTCAAGAACACGGCCCCTGATCGGCTACGGATGCTGGCTCGAGACGCTCAGCACTTCGCCGGTCATGTAGGAGGCGAGGTCGCTTGCCAGGAAGATCATCACGTTGGCGACCTCGAAGGGCTCCGCGGCGCGGCCGAAGGCTTCGCGCTGGGTGAGCTCGTTCAGGAGCTCTTCCGTGGTGACCTTGGCCAGGAACTTGTGCATCGCGAGGCTCGGGCTCACGGCGTTGATGCGCACGCCGGCTTCTGCGGCTTCGATGGCTGAGCAGCGGGTGAGGGCCATCACGCCGGCCTTTGCCGCGGCGTAGTGACACTGCCCGGCTTGAGCGCGCCAGCCGACCACTGAGGCGTTGTTGACGATGGATCCGGTTCCGCGAGGCATCATGTGGCGCAGCGCAGCGCGGGTCATGCGCATAGTGCCGGTGAGGGTGATGTCGATCACCCGGTCCCACTGCTCGTCGGTCATGTCCACCAGGTTCGCCGTGCCGCCGAGGCCGGCGTTGTTCATCAGCACGTCGACGTGGCCAAGCTCCTTCTCGGCGGCTTCCCACAGGCCTTTGACCTCAGCCTCCGAGGCGACGTTGCACAGCTGGCTCGGCGGACGCACGCCGGTGATCCGCGTTAGCTCTTCCACGGCTTCGCCCAGGCGACGCTCGTGGATGTCGCTGATCATCACTTTGGCGCCTTCCTCCGCAGCGCGCCGCGCCACGGAGAAGCCGATGCCGGTGCCAGCCGCAGCGGTGACGAGCACCGTCTTGTCCTGGAGTAGCGCTCTGGGGGTGGGGTAGGGGGGCGTCAGCTTGCTCATGTTGATCGTCTCAGGCCGGCCGCGGTTCCTTGGGGAGACCCAAGCCGCGTTCGCCGATGATGTTGCGCTGGATCTGGTTGGAGCCGGCGTAGATGGTGTCCGAGCGACTGAACAAGAACAGCCGCTGCAGCGCGGTCAGGCTGAAGCCCTTGCCGTCTTCGGTCGTCTCTAGGCTCTGTGCTAGCTCCGCATCGGGGCCGAGCACGTCCATCGCGAGCTTGCCCAGTTCACGGTGCCAGGTTGCCCAGTAGAGCTTCGTGACCAGCGCCGCCCTCGACAGCTCAGCGCCTGCTGATTGGCTCAGGGTGCGCAGCGCGTTGAAGCGCATGATGCGCAGGCCGATGTGGGCCTGAGCCAGACGTTGACGCATCACCGGATCGTTCGATGCGCCGTTTTGCTTCGCGATGCGTACGATCTCATCGAGCTCATTCTGGAACAGCAGCTGCTGCCCGAGCGTGGACGCCCCGCGCTCGAAGGCCAGCGTACCCATCGCGACCTTCCAGCCGTCTCCTGGCTTGCCGACGATGTTTGCTTCGGGCGTGCGCGCGTCCTCGAAGAAGACTTCGTTGAACTCGCTGGAGCCCGTGATCTGCACGATGGGCTGAATCGCGACGCCAGGCTGATCCATGGGAACGAGCAGGTAGCTCAAGCCCTTGTGCTTGGCGGCGGATGGATCCGTGCGGCAAAGCACGAAGCACCAGTGCGACCAGTGGGCGCCGCTGGTCCACACCTTCTGCCCGTTGATGATCCACTCGCCAGCGCTCAGCGACCCGCGGGTCTGCACGTTCGCCAGGTCGCTTCCGGCGTTCGGCTCCGAGTAGCCCTGGCACCAGAGCTCCCGACCGTCGCGGATCCCCGGCAAGAAGCGCGCTTTCTGCGCGTCGCTGCCGAAGGCGATCAGCGTCGGCCCGAGCAGGTTCTCCCCGATGTGCCCGAGGCGCCCTGGGCCGCCAGCGCGCGCGTACTCCTCGTTGAAGATCACCTGCTGCATCAGCGGCAGATCGCGTCCGCCGTGAGCCTTCGGCCAGCCGACGCAAGTCCAGTTGCCAGCGGCCAGGCGCTGCTCCCACGCCAGGCGCTCCTCGAACAGCGCGTGCTCGTCGCCCGGGCCACCGCGCCCGCGCACATCCTTGAAGTCGTGACTGAGCTCGGTCTCGAGCCAGCCGCGTATTTCCTCGCGGAAGGCTTCGTCTTCAGCCGTGTAACGTAGGTCCATGGGACTCCCCGGTGGTTGAAACGGCAGCTCCGGTTGACGTCGAACTCAGGCGCGCTTCAGCGCCGGCTTCTCCAGCTTGTCGCAGCTCAGAGCGTGGGTCAGGAGGCGCGCTGCGGTCAGCGTCTGCTCCACGACCTCTTGCTGCCCATGCAGCCCTGCGGACCAACCAACCAGCGACGCAAACCAAATCTGTTGCAGCAATGCCGCGATCGTCTGCTCTGCCTCGGTCGGCGGCGA
The DNA here is from genome assembly GCA_041389805.1 of Polyangiaceae bacterium. Classification (GTDB taxonomy): domain Bacteria; phylum Myxococcota_A; class Polyangia; order Polyangiales; family Polyangiaceae; genus JAHBVY01. The sequence goes on from JAWKRD010000062.1 coordinate 18,948, forward strand.
CGACGTCGCGTCGGTGTACGAGAGGCGTCCTACGCCGCGCATCGCCGCGATGATCAGCCCCGTCATGCGTCCGTGGTAGGCCGCCACGTGGCTCGCGACTTCGGGCTCGCCCGAGGCCATGGCCCGTAGCACCGCTCGCGCGTACTTCGGTTTCCGCACGAGACCGCGTGTGACGATGTTGAAGAACGAGTCCAGCCGCTCGATGGCGTTCTCGCCTCGCGCCGGCCGACCTTCCATGCGCCGCTCGAGGCTCTCCGTCTCGCGATCGAGCGCCGCGGTCAGGATGTCTTCCTTGGAGCGAAAACTCTTGTAGAGCGTGCCCAGAGCGACTCCGGCGTGGGCCGCCACGTCGCGTTGACGCACGTTCTCGAACCCGCCCTCCTCGGCCAGGCTGATGGCGACGTCCAGGATGCGGTCTCGACGATCTCGTGATGGCACGTGGAAAATGAAACACGTTTCACTCCCCACAGTCAAGCGCGTGGCGCCCCGCGAACGCCGGCGATCTGCGAACGGTCAGGCGTACGTCAGCCACGTCTCCCCTCCAAGTCTGGCGCCGACTCTGCGACATCTTGCAGCAGGTACTTCACGATCTTTCCGCTGGCGTTGCGGGGCAGCGGTGCGTCCCGCAGCTCCCAGTCTTCAGGTACCTTGTAGTACGCCAGAGCCTCCGCAGCCCACGCCTTCAGCGCTTCGATATCCAGCTTTTTCCCAGGTTTCAGCACCACCACGGCCTTCACCGACTGACCGAGCTCCGGGTGGTCCACGCCGAATACTGCACTCTCAGCCACGTCCGGGTGCGCGTCCAGGCGCCGCTCTATCTCCGCGGGGTACACATTTTCCGCAGCGCGAAGGATCAGATCTCTTTTCCGCGTGTGGATGTACAGGCGCCCCGACTCGAGGCGGCCAAAGTCTCCCGTCTGCAGCCAGCGACCCGGGTGAATCGCCTTGGCCGTCGCTTCCGGATCTTTCCAGTAGCCCAGCATCACCAGCGGCGAGCGAATGAAGATGTCGCCCTCTTCACCCTCGGGAACGCGGTTGCCCTGGGGATCACGGATCTCGACGTCGACTGTCGGCAGCGCCTGACCCACGGACTCCGGGTACTCGCGGAGCTCGCCGCCGTAGTTCATGGTGGCGAGCGCGGTGCACTCCGTCTGCCCATAGCCCACAGCCAGGCCGTGCACCGCGTTCGGGAAGGCTTCGCGCAGCGCCGCCTGGATCTCCGGCGTCACCGGTGCGCCGCCGCAGCCGATGCTGGTCACGCTGGAGACGTCATACTCCTTTCGGGTCGGACACTGCAGCACGCGGTAGGCCATGCTGCCTTGGGGACCCCAGCCGTTCACCTGCTCCGCCTGCATCGCCGCGAGCACCTTTTCCGCGGAGAAGCGCCCAGTGGTCCAGACGCTCTTCACGCCTCCCGCCAGGTGCGCGATCAACGAAGCGTGGAGCCCCGAGACATGAAACAGCGGGTTGGACACCAGCCGGCAGTGCTGGGGCGCCGGTTCGCCTTTTTCTTGGGGGAGAGGAGCGGCGTCCGCGTCGGCGCCAGCCGCTCGGTCACGCTCGGCTCGTTCGCGTAGCTTCATCAGCCGCGCGCCGTGGAAGAACTGCACGCCGAGCAACGCAATCACGTTGCGGTGACTGTGCAGCGCTCCTTTCGGCCGCCCGGTGGTGCCGCTGGTGTAGAGCAGGATCGCCGGGTCGTCTTCGGCGATGGGTGTCTCCGAGAGGGCGGCGCCGCGCCCACGCTGGATGGCTGACCAGAAGTCCAGCTGTGTCCCGGAGTCGCCGCCGGTATGTTCGTCGCTTGAAAAGCGCAGCACCGCGGTACCGCGGGGAATTGGAGCGGACAGCCGCTCGGCGCGCTGCTTGTCCACGACGAGCAGCTTCGGCTCTGCGTGGCTCAACGCGTAGTCGATCTCGTCACCGACCCACCAGCCATTCATCGCTACCGCGATGGCGCCAAGGCTGATCGTGGCCCAGAAGGCCAAGGCCCACTCCGGCGCGTTGGCACCCAAGATCGCGACCCGGTCGCCCTTGCCGATGCCGTACTCGCGCTCGAACGTGGCAGCCAACGCGCTCACCGCTTGCAGGTGCTCACGAAAGCTCAGGCGCAAGTCGGGGAACACCAGATACGGCAAGTCACCGAAGCGCGTCGAGGCGCTGAGCAACGCTCGCAGGTGCGGCGCCCGCTGCTCGAACACCGCAAGCTCTTCACCAAGCACCTCCTGACGGGCGATCGAGAACGGGCTGCCAGGTGCCAGCAGCTCCCGCTCCACCTCCGCGCGCGCGCGCAGCTCTTCAGCGAGAGTCCAGCCTGTCACCGCTCATGCGCCCTTCAAGAGCTCTGTCGCGCGCTCCCGCAGCACGAACTTGGTGACTTTGCCGGTAGCGTTCATCGGCAACGCGTCGACCAGCTCGAAGTAACGCGGCACCTTGTAGTTCGCGAGGTTCTCGCGGCACCAGGCGCGCAACGCATCCACATCCAGGCTGCTGTCGGGGCGCCGCACGACGAACGCCATGCCCACTTCACCCATGCGCTCATCGGGCACTCCCACGACGGCGACGCTCACCAGCTCCGGGTGGCTGAGCATCAGGCTCTCAATTTCCGCGGGGTAGCAGTTGAAGCCACCCATGATGAACATGTCTTTCTTGCGGTCCGTGATGCGCACGTAGCCCCGCTCGTCGATGATGCCGATGTCGCCGGTGTGGAGCCACCCAGCCTCGTCCACGCTCTCCCGAGTGGCGTCCGCGTCGTCGAAGTAGCCCCGCATCACGTTGTAGCCGCGCACCACGATTTCACCGGGTACCCCGGCGGCTACCGGCTCGCCCGCGTCGTTCACCGCGGTCATCTCGACGCCCTCAATCGCGCGGCCGCTGGTCTTGGCGATGGTCTCTGGGTCGTCGTCGTAGCGGCACATCGCGACGATGCCGCAGCACTCGGTCAAGCCGTAGCCGGTGATGATCGTCTGCAGGCCCAGGACGTCTCGCATACGGTGGATCAGATCCACGGGGATACTCGCCGCGCCGGTGACGGCGAGGCGGAGGCTGCTCACGTCGTGGGTCGCTAGCTCGGGATGAGCCAAGATCGCTTGATACAGCGCAGGTGGGCCCGGGAGCATCGTCACTTGGTCCACCGCGATGCGCTTCAGCACTTGGCCCGCATCGAAGACCAGGTGCGGAAGAATCGTTGCCCCGCGCAACAAGCACGCGAGCCAGCCCGCCTTGTAGCCAAAGGCATGGAAGAACGGGTTGACGATCAGGTAGCGGTCGCCGGCGCGCAGTCCGACCACCTCGGTCCAGCTGGTGAAAGCGCGGATGTTCTGGCTGTGAGTCGTCACCACCCCCTTGGGGTGCCCGGTGGTACCGCTCGTGAACAAGATGTCCGACGTGTCGTCTGGCCCCACACTGGCAGCGCGCGCCTTTGCCTCGGCGACCGGCGTGGACTGCCCAGATGCGATGAAGCTCGCAAACGGCGTGCGCCAGCTGGCCTTGCCTGCAGCGGGCCCCAGCTCAATCACGCGCTCCAGCGCAGGCAGACTCTCCCAGAGGTGCTGCGCGCCCGGCGCTCCGAGCTCCTTCTCCAGGCTCCCGAGGTAGTCGGTGCCGAGAAAATCGCCGATGCTGATGAGCAGCTTCGCGCCGCTCTTCTGCAAGACGTAGGCTGCCTCCTTGGCCTTGAAGCGCGTGTTGATGGGGACCAGGGCCGCGCCAGCGCACTGGGCGCCAATTGCCGCGAGGATCCACTCGTGGCAGTTCGGCGCCCAGACCGCGATGCGATCCCCAGGTTGCACGCCCGCGGCAACGAACGCCCGCGCGGCGTCCAGGCAGCGTTCCCAGAGAGCATTGAACGAGAGGCGGACGGCGGAGCCATCGACGATCGAGGCTTCCTCGAGCGCCAGGGCGTCGCCCCAGCGCTCGGCTGCTTCAGCGGCTACGGCAGGAATGCTGCTCTTCATCGCACCTCACCCCCAAACCCCGATCTAGGGCTTCTTGCTGCCGACGAGCCACATGCTGAAGAACTGGGAGCCGCCGCCGTAAGCGTGCCCCATGGCGATCTTTGCGCCGTCCACCTGGTGCTCGCCGGCCTGGCCACGCACCTGCATCGCGGCTTCAGCGAAGCGGATCATGCCGCTCGCGCCGATGGGGTTCGTCGAGAGCACGCCGCCGCTCATGTTGATTGGTAGGTCACCGTCGAGCGCTGTGACGCCTTGCTCGGTGAGCTTCCAGCCTTCGCCTTCGTCGCAGAAGCCGAGGTTCTCGAGCCACATCGGCTCGAACCAGGAGAAGGGCACGTAGAGCTCCGCGCAGTCGATCTCCTTGCGGGGATTCGTGATGCCAGCCTGGGAGTACAGGTCCTTCGCTGCGTCGCGACCGGCCTTGGGACTCACCTGGTCGCGGCCGCTGAACAGCACCGCCTCGCTGCGCATCGAGCCGCCAAGCACCCAAGCGGGCGGAGTTGGCGACTTGGCGTGTTCTTCGGCGACGAGCACCAGCGCAGCTGCACCGTCGGAGGAGGGACAGCAGTCGAGGTAGCGGATTGGATCCCAGAGCATCGGGCTCTGCTCGACCATCTCCTGGCTTATTTCCGGGAGGTGCAGGTGAGCGAGGGGATTCTTCAGGGCGTTCAGGCGATCCTTCACGCTGACCAGCGTGCCCACGTGGCTCGGCGCGTTCGAGCGGCGCATGTACGCGCGGATCAGCGGCGCGAAGTAGCCGCCAGCGCCCGCGGTGAGCTGAGGTTGGAAGGGGATCGCGGGGGAGAGGGCCCACATCGCGTTGCTCTCGGACTGCTTCTCGAAGGCCACAGTGAGCACGCGCTTGTGCACGCCGCTCGAGATCAGGTGGCTCGCGACCAACGCGGTCGAGCCGCCCACGCTGCCCGCGGTGTGAACGCGCATGATGGGCTTGCCCACGGCGCCGAGCGCATCCGCGAGGAACAGCTCGGGCATCATGATGCCTTCGAACATGTCCGGCGCCGTTCCGACGACCACGGCGTCGATGTCCTTGAACGTCAGGTCGGCGTCTTCGAGGGCGCGCAGCGCAGCCTCGCGAAGCAGTCCGGGAATCGAGAGATCTTTGCGCTTCGCGGCGTACTTGGTCTGCCCAATGCCGATGATTGCACAGCGTTCCATCACTCGGCCTCCATGACGGCGACGAGGTTCTGTTGTAAGCACGGCCCGCTGGTTGCGTGAGCCAGGACTCGCTTGGCGTCACCACGCAGGATGTGGTTCGCGGCCTCGCCCAAGCGGGTGAGCCCAGCCACCATCATGGGGTTGGCGCACAGGGCACCACCAGAGGGGTTCAGCAACACGTCGTCGCCAAGCCCGAGGGCTCGCTTCAGGATCAGCTCCTGGTGGGCAAAGGGCGCGTGGAGCTCCGCGATGTCGAGCTTGCCCTTCGCAGCGCCAGCGCGCTCACCCGCGATCCGTGCGGAAGGAGACTCGGTCAGGTCTCGCATGCCGAGGAAGTGAGGCTCGACGCGGTGGTCGATGCCACGAACGAAGGCGGGCCGCTTCACGAGCTCCCGTGCGCGCTCGGCGGTGGCCAAGATCACGCACGCCGCGCCGTCGCTGATGGGCGGGCAGTCGTGCTTGCGCAGGGGCTCCACCAGGTAGGGTTCACTCATCAGGCTGTCAACGGCGTAGTCGCCCACCTGGTGGGCGTTGGGGTTCTGCTTGCCCTGAGCCCGGTTGCGGCTCGCGACCTCTGCGAAGTCCCGCTCGCTGGCCCAGCCAGCGTCGAGCACGGCGCGGGCCTGGAGCGCCGCGAGGCTGATGGCGTCGGGCCACAGGGGCGCGGTGTAGTAGGGGTCGAGCTGCTGGGAGAGCACGTCGCGCAAGGAGCCGAGGCTCGACTTGCCGTAAGCGTAGACCAGGGCGGTGTCGATGTCTCCGTGGTGCAGGCGCACCCAGGCTTCGTACAAGGCCCAGGCGCCGTCCATTTCCACATGGGATTCATTGATCGGCGGCCACGGCGCGACGGAGTCCAGCGCCGAGACTAAGCTGAAGGGGCGCCCGAGCAGGTAATCGCTGCTGCCTGAGCAGGTGAAGCCGATCTGCGACTTGTCGAGGCCTACTTGCTGCAGTGCCTCGGCCACGACGGGCTGCACGAGCTCCACCTCTTCGCGCTCGGTGTGGCGGCGCTGGTTCGGCAGCTGCGCGAACGCGACGATTGCGATGTCTCGCATCACAGGTGCTCCTTGTAAGTCTCGTAGTCCGCGTCGGGATCACCGCTCGGCTCAAACCACTTGATGCTCTCGAGGGTTGGGCCGAGCTCGGAGTCGTCTTTCCAGATCGCCTTGAGGCGCATGCCCATGCGCACCTCTTCGGGCTCGATGCCGCGGATCAGGTGGAAGATCGGGATGTCGGCGCCGTCGAGCAAGACCGCGCCTGCGATATACGGCGGCTTGAACGGCATGTTTCCGAACGGAATGCTGATGACACAGTAGGTCGTCAGCGTGCCCTGATCCTTCACTTCCTCGATGCCCACCGTCGGGATGCCGCACGTCGGGCAGGCGCCGCGGGGAGGCAGGAGCACCTTGTTGCAGCCCTCGCAGCGCGCACCCAGGATGCGCTTCTCCGCGAAGCCGCGCAGGTACTGGGAGAGGTGGTGTCCCGCGACCACCGTGTAGTCGAGCCTCACCGGGGTCAAGAGCTCCGTGACCGGTGCGTTCGGGTCCTGCTCACTTGCGGCCTTCTCGCTCATTTCGCAGTCTCCTGTTCCGGGAGGAAGCAGGCGATGTCCTGGATCCTGCCGGTTCTTTCCTCCGCCCACTGGACCTTCACTCGCATGCCCGTGCGCATCTTGTCGGGGCTGCCAGCGTCCACGGCGTGGAGCAGCGCGGTGTCCGCGCCGTCGAGCTGAACGAGCGCCCACGCAAACGGCCGATCGAGTGGCTGTCCTCGCCGAGGCTCGCCCATCCACGACCAGGTCTTGACGACACCGCTCTGACCAACTTCCACGAACTCACCGACGGCGTCGCCGGTGTCTGGGTCGTACTCGAGCGGTGGCACCAGCACGCGGCCAGCGCTCGTCTTGACGCCTTCGATCTTGCCTGCACGCAGGCTGGTCAGGAAGCGCCCGATCACCGGCCCCGTCGTACGGGTATAGGTGTACTCGAGCGTGTAGGGCGCGCTGAGCAGGTTGGTGTCGACTTCACTCATGGGGCCTCCTGTGGCTCAGCGAATAGAACATGTTTCACTCGGCGGGTAAAGCCATCCCCGCGGTATCGAGCGGCGCGGATTGGCTGACTCAGCGAACGCAGAACGGGCCGCCGAACCGTGAGTTCGAGCGGCCCGTATCAGGTGCGTGGGGCGCACTTTGGCGGGTCTTTGAGAAAGCTCAATCCTCGATGCGGATTGCGGCCTTGGGGCAGCGCGCCTCGGCCTTCTTCACTTGCTCCCGGAGCTCATCCCCGGGTTCCGCGATCAGCAGGTGCAGGTTGTCGTCGTCGTCGAGCTTGAACACCGTCGGGGCGAACTTCACGCACACGCCGTTCGCCTCACACAGGTCGTAGTCGATGTGGATCTTCACGCACCGCCTCCGGTGAGCAGGTAGCTGTAATCCTTGTCAACGACGCAGTAGGTCTTGGTCTCGCCCAGCGTGTCGAGCAAGCCTCTGAGCGGTACCTCGCACTTGTAGCCTTCATCCGTGCGGCAATCGGTGTCGCTGGTGCAAGGCTTGAAGCACAGCGCCAGATCGCCGAACGCCTCGATGTCGACGTAAGGCAGAGTGGCTTGCAAGCCGCTCAGATCGCTGCCCACTACCGCGAGCGGGACGAAGCACTCGCCGTCGTCACCACAGCTGCCCGCGGTACACGACTTGTTCTTGATGTCGTCCGCCGTCAGCTCCCCGAGGTCATTGGTGCAGTAGCCGCCGTTGAACGGGATCACCAGATCTTCGAACGTCTTCGCGTTCGGATCGGTGGGATCGAGGATCAGGTTCTTCGTGGGGTAGATCTCGGTCACGCACTTCGGATTCGTGTAGCCGGTGCAGTCCGAGTCCTGGGTGCAGGAGCTACCCACGCCGTGGGACGTCGTGCCCGGGTCATCGCCGCCATCGTCACTGCTGCAGCCTGGCGCGGCGAGGGCGGCGAGCAGGCTCGCGGTGACTACGGAGAGAAGAGTCTTCAGTTGCATGATTCGCGATCTCCTTGGCTGGGTGGTTTTTGGGCGCTCTCGTGCGCGCGAATGGGTCGATGGTTGCGGGCTGTCAGTAAAGCAAGGTGAGTGAAGCAGCACCGCCGTAGAGCCAGCCACCGCTCGAGAAGCCTGGCCAGCCGGGGTTGTTGGTTTGGAGTCCCTCTCGGCCTGGCAGGGGATTGCCGGTGGACGCGACGACGGAGTCGTCCGGGACTTCGTCCCGCAGCTTGCTGTCGTCCTTCTTCTGGTAGCGGTCCACCAGGTGGTGTCCCTGGATCTGAAATTCTGGGCGGAAACGCAGGCCGAACGCTTCGAACTCGAAGTTTGCCCCGGCGGTCGCGCTGAGCCGATCGTTGTCGACGTAGTTGCTGCGGCCGGTCTGCTCTGGCACCGGCGTCGGCGTGTACCCGAGATCGATGAAGGCGGTCACGTTGTCGATGTGCTGACGCGCCCCGAAGGTGAACGCGAACGTGTTCTTCCAGGCGTAGTCATCGCCGTAGACGTCGCCAGGCACCTGGCCATGACGGTCGATGTAGTCGGACCAAAGGGTGTAACTCACCCCCCCGACCAAGGAAGTGTCATCGGTCAAGCCGACTTCACTCCCGAGCCCGAAGCTCCAGGGCACGAAGTCGTGGACGGCCTTGCGCGTGGTGTCCGATTCCTGACCGGCTGGGAGCGCTGCGCTGAACGCCGTCTCGATCACCAGCTTTTGCTCCGAGTGCACCGTGCCGGCGAGGCTGAAGCGATCGCTGGGCTTCCAGACCACACCGAAGTGCGGGGAGACCGCGGTGTTCACCTTCACGTCCGTCGAGAGCAGCAGCTGGTCGTAGTCCGCCGGGTCACGCACGTAGGTTCCGGCGTTCGCGGTGTTGGTCAGGCTGAGAGTGAAGGAGAGACCTACCGCGAGCTCGTCGGTGATCTGCCCGCCGGCGCCGAAAGCCAGCGAGGTCGCTGTGAGGCGGTCCGAGTAGAGTTCGGGATGCAGGCTGTTCGAAAAGAACTGCTCGCGCTCGTCGTTGTAGAAGGCTTGCGCCGTCGTGAACTCCCCGTTGGGGATCAGGGCGTGCAGCCCGAGGACGAAGCGCCGGTCCACGATTGGGCTCACGAGTCCGAGGATCGTGTAGCTGCGGGTGACGCCGACGTCGCGGCCTTGACCCCTTGGCCGCGGACCAAACGCTGGCGTGCAGATGCTGTCACTGCAGCCCTCCTCGAGCCAGCCGGTGGGTACGGTGTCGTTCGGGATCGGGTTACCGCCTGCGTCGACGATGTTTCGGTTCCCCACGGCAAGCGGAACGGTGCCGCCAGTGCGCCCATCGTAGGTGATCTCGGTTTGGTCCGAGAGCACGAGCACGCCCAGGGTGAAGCCCTTCTTGGCGTAGCCGAGCAGCGCGGGGTTGAAGTAGGTGGAGGGCGCGTCCGCTCCGGTGACGCGGCCGTTGAAACCGCCGGCGCCGGTGGTGCCGCCGACCAGCTCGAAGAGCGGCGATGCGTGGGCCACCTCGGCCGCGCCGAGGGCAGGGCCGACGGTCAACGTCGCGACCAGAACGCGCTGCCGCAAGGAAAGGCGACTCACTTCTTCACCCCCAGATCTTTCGAGTCTTTGTGGGGCAACGCATCGCGCACCCGCGCGCAAGTGGCCAGATCCTCGGCTTCGTCCATGTGGAGCGGCGAGCCGACGATCGCGGCCACACGGGGGTCATCCAGGTTCGCGCCGAGGTAGCGGAAGGTGACGCGTCCCTTGTGGGTCTTTGAAGGATCCGAGAGCGCCTCGAGTACGCCGCAGCCAATCGGGGGGCAACCTTCGGTCTCGAAGATCACCTCCTGGTTGTCGAACTTCGAGTAGGACGTGAACTCGATCTGGTTCGGACCAATCGGGAACTCGGGGTCGGGGCTGTATTCGTTCCAGTCGCGCATCACGGTGTGGCGCACGCCGGAGGCGTTGCCCGTGACCTCCCAGCGCATGCCGAGGTGACCATCGCCGTCGGTGTCGACCGCGCCATCCGGCGTGTCTGGAGTCGGCATCGCACGCAGCGTGCCGAGCTCCGCGTTGGTCGAAAAGTCGGCGGGGGCGAACGGCGGATCCGCGTCGAAGTCTAGCCCACGCAGGAAGTACCAGCGCTCGAGGGAGAAGGTACAGCTGTCGCCCGCAGCGACGGCTTCGCCCTGACGAGGCCCTTGGACGGTGTTCGTTTGATCCTGAGAGTTCCGATACATCAGCGCCTTCACGCCGATCTCGGGCAGCACCACGTCCACGCTGCCGCTGACGCGAATGCCGCAGAAGATGTTCTCGTCGATGGTGAACGTGCTCCCGCTCTGGCTGATCTTGTAGACGTACCAGTTGGTCGAGGTCTGGAGCCCGTTCAGCACACGATCGATCGAGAAGTCGGTCTGGCGCGTGATCCAGTACCCGGTCATGTCGCAGCCGGTCGTCCGCGTCCCAGATTGACATGCGGAATCACACTGAGTGCGGTCCTCGCTGTCGCACTCTTCGTCGCCCACCTGGATGCCGTCACCGCACACGGAGTGACACGCATTGTCGGGGCACTCCCAGCCCGCCGCGATCTGACAGTCGACGCAGCCCTCGCTGTCGTTGTCGCAAGTCTCTGAAACTTCGACCTCGCCATTACCGCAGACGTGATCGACTTCCAGGATGGTGTCCTCGGCGCAGGCCGAGACGAGGCCTGTTGCCAACACGCAACACACCAACGCGCCGCCCAGGTGGAACAACCGCCTGCTCTTGCCCTTCCTCACCAACACGACGCTACACCATTGTGCCCTTCCTGAAACTCGATTCACTGCGCTGCGAGTCGCTGACCCAGCTCGCTCAAGCAGCTCGTGGCAGATCCCATGCGCTGCTCCAGCGTCTTGACCCCGAGGAAATAACGGTAGAGCGGGTAGTCCCGGTCGAAGCCGATCCCACCGTGGATATGCTGCGCCGCGTTGACCACGCGGTTGCCCGCGTCCTTGGCCCAGAAGCTCGCGACCAGCGCCTCGGCGGACGCCGGCTGACCATCGTCGATCAACCATGCGGCGCGCCAGAGAGCGACACGAATGGTCTCGACGTCGACGAACGCATCCGCCGCTCGCTGACCCACGGCCTGGAAGGTGCCGATCGCGCGACCGAACTGCTGTCGCTCGGTTGCGTACTTGGCGGTGAGGCGCAGGGCACGCGCAGCCATGCCCAGGATGGACGCCGCCTGGGCAACCTGCCCGCGCTCGCGCATGAAGGCGCCCACCGTCTCCCCGTTGCCGAGTTCCCCCAGGAGACAGCTCGCTGGAACCGCGTGCCCCGCGAATCGGATCCTGCCAAGGGGCTCTTCGTTGCTCGCCGTCTGACGCTCCACGCTGAGCCCAGCGAGGTCCACGCACAGCGCGCTGACTTGGCCGTCGTGCTCCGCTAGCAGCATCACGTGAGACGCCACTGGCGCCCAGGGGACGCAGTCGAGCTGTCCCTCGAGGCTGAAGCCTTCGCTGGTCTGTTTGGCGCTCAGATGGCTGGTGGCGGCGCACAGGATCTGTTCCCCGCGGATCACACCCGGCAGGATCGCTTGGCGGAGCGCGTCGCTGCCGAAGCGATCGAGCGCCGGCGCAGCCATGGCCAGGCAAGCGGTCAGGGGCAGCGGTGCCGTCACCCAGCCCGCCTGCTCGTGGATCAGGCAAACCTCGACCATGCCGAGCCCCAAGCCGCCGACGTCCTCCTTCAGGTTCAGACCGAGTAGCTCGCTCTCCGCCATCCGGGACCAGAGCGCGCGATGAAACACCGGCTCGCCCGATCTCTCGAGGGTGGAGATGACTTCGGGAGAGCACAGCTCGCCGAACATCTGGCGGCAGAGCCCCACCAGGCCCTGGTGGTCTTCGGTGAAAGCAACGTCCATTTCAGCGCTCCTGCCTGGGCAGTCCGAGGCCGGCCATAGCGATGATGTCGCGTTGTATTTCGTTCGTGCCGCCGCCAAAGGTGAGCACCAGCGTGGC
>JAWKRD010000063.1:0-30714 GCA_041389805.1 Polyangiaceae bacterium
ACGGCGATCAGGTGCGAGAGTACCGCGGCACCATCAGTGAGCCCGGTCGGCCGAGCCCGAACCGTGACGCGAGCGTCGAACAGAATCTGGATCTCTTCCGCCGCATGCGCGCCGGTGAGTTCAAGGACGGCGAGTACACCCTGCGCGCCAAGATCGACATGGCGCACCCGAACATGAAGCTACGGGATCCGCCGATCTACCGTATCCGCCACGCGCATCACTATCGCACCGGCGACAAGTGGTGCATCTACCCCCTCTACGACTTCACCCACGGCCTGTCGGATGCCATCGAGGGCGTGACCCACTCGATCTGCACCCTCGAGTTCGAGAACAACCGTCCGCTCTACGACTGGTTCGTCGAGGCGGTGGACGCGCTTCCCGAGGGCGCCGGCGCGAACCCGCAGCAGACCGAGTTCGCGCGCTTGAACATCACCTACATGGTGATGAGCAAGCGCAAGTTCCTGCGCCTGGTGAATGAGAAGCACGTGGCTGGCTGGGACGATCCGCGCATGCCGACGGTCGCTGGCTTGCGCCGCCGCGGCTACACCCCAGAGGCGATCCGCGCGTTCGCGGAGCGCGTCGGCGTCGCCAAGAACAACAGCTTGGTCGAGATCGAACTCCTCGAGCACACGCTGCGAGAGGACTTGAATCAGCGTTCGCCGCGCGTGATGTGCGTGCTGCGACCCCTCAAGCTGATCCTCAAGAACTTCGATGAAGTGGTGGGCAAACGCGAGGAGCTCGAGGCACCGTACTATCCCCCGGATGTGGGGCGCCCCGGCTCACGCAAGGTCCCGCTGACCAAGGAAATCTGGATCGAGCAGGATGACTTCGCGGAGGAACCGCCTCCGAAGTGGCACCGCCTGGCTCCGGGCGCTTCCGTGCGGCTGCGTTACGGCTACGTCATCACCTGCGAGTATCCCGTCGTGGACGAGAGCGGGAAGCTGGTGGAGGTGATCGCGAAGCTTCACACGCCAGAAGAAGCCGAGCAGATGAAGGTGAAGGGCACCATCCACTGGGTGAGCGCCGAAGACGCCGTCGACTGCGAGGTGCGGCTCTACGATCGCCTCTTCAGTGTGCCGGAGCCTGACGCGCTGGAAGAGGGCGTCGACTTCATCACCACGCTGAACCCGAAGAGCCTCGAGGTGCTCGAGGGCTGCAAGCTCGAGCCTGCAGCCGCAAAGGAAGGCCTGACTCGCGTCCAGTTCGAGCGCCAGGGCTTCTTCTTTGCGGACCTGGATTCGAAGCCCGATGCGCTGATCTTCAACCGCACGGTGTCTCTGAAAGATAGCTGGGCGCGCCAGACGCAGCCGAAGCAAGCGGCTCCTGAGCGCCGGCGTGCGCAGCCCAAGGCCGCGCAAGCAGCTCAGGCGCCGAAGCCTATCGAGCTCGACGCTGCGGCGCAGATGCTCGTCATGGTGCATGGCATCACGCCCCACGAGGCCAACGTGGTCAGCGGCGATGAGCGCCTCGGCAAGCTGCTGGTCGGTGTGGACGGACTCGACGGCGACGTGAAGGCCGTGACCCGTTGGTTGGTGAACGACGTCGCTTCCTACCTCAAGGGGCACGATGGTGAGCCGCCGTTTGGTCCCGCGGAGCTGATCGAGCTGGTGGAGCTGCAAGCGGCAGGCACGCTCTCGAGCCGCCTGGCGAAGGACGTATTCGCCGAGCTGGTGAAGACGGGCGACTCCCCCAAGACAATCGTGGAGCGCCTCGGCGGCGGGCAAATCGACGACGAGGTTGAGCTGACCGCCGTCATCAAGAAGGTGCTCAGCGACAACCCAGATCACGTGAAGCGCTACCGTGAAGGCAACCAGAACCTGATCGGCGCCTTCGTGGGTCAGGTGATGCGCGCTACGGGTGGCAAGGCCAACCCAAAGCTCGTCAACGAGCTCCTTCGCCGCGAGCTGAACGCGAACTGAAGCATGCTAGACTCGGGCAAGACGAAAGTGCATTGCCGCAAGGCAACGAAGAACGACTTGCCCGAGGTCTTGCGGCTGTACGCGCAGCCGGAGCTCGACGACGGAAAGACCCTGCCCCTCGCGGAGGCTGAGCGTGTCTTCGAGCGCATGCAGGGCTACCCGGACTATTCCGTATACATTGCGTGCGTGGGCGCCGAAGTGGTCGGCACCTTTGCGCTGCTGATCATGGACAACCTGGCCTACATGGCCGCGCCTTCAGGGGTGATTGAAGACGTCGCCGTGGACCCGGAGCGCCACGGCGAGGGCATTGGTCAAGCGATGATGCGCTTTGCCCTCGATGTCTGCCGCGAGAAGGGCTGCTACAAGGCCATCCTCTCCTCCAACGTCAAGCGCACACGGGCTCACGCTTTCTACGAGCAGCTAGGCTTCGAGCGCGACGGTTACGCTTTCCGTGTGGATCTTCAGCCCTCCGGATGAGCTTTCCAGCTCGCCGCGAGCGGGCAGGCTGCGACCTTCTCGGCCTTCGTTTGCTCCGTCAGCATCTTGGATTTTTCGCTGTTGGAGCGCACACGCATCAGCGTGATCAGCTCGATGGCGTCGGGGTTGGTGATGTGGTCGCGCATCCAGTCGAGGCGTGCGCCCTCGACGCCGATGGGATCTTCATCGGGATCTAGCTTCGCGTGCTGGTCGACTTCGCACATCAGCTTGAGCGCAACGGGATACGGCTGGTCGGGTTCGTCTTCTTGCGGTGCCGCGCTCCCGGGGCCGCAGCCAACTGAGACGGGGAGGAGAGTGATGCACAGAACGGAGAGCGCTAGTCGGGCCATGGCAGGCTTCGACACCGCCGTGAGGCGGAGCTTGGGTGCGCTTCAGCGTTTCTCTCCCCCAAGAAAAGCACTCGGGTCGTGCCCTCAAATTCGGGGGTGAGGTCAGTCGCGGCCCTCTTCAACGGCGTGACAGGCCACCAGGTGCCGAGCTCCGGTGCCCAGCTCGATCAGCTGCGGGCGCTCCTGCTTGCAGCGATCGTTCGCCAGCGGGCAGCGGCTCACGAAGGCGCAGCCCTTTGGGATGTCGAGGGGTGAAGGGACGTCGCCTTGGAGCACCTCGGCGTCGCCCCGATCGCGAGGGTCGTCGATGGGGATCGCTGCCTGGAGCGCCCTGGAGTAGGGGTGGCGTACGTCCCGATCGAGGTTTTCCGCAGGGAGTTCTTCGACGATGAAGCCGAGGTACATCACAGCGACGCGATCGCAGAAATGCTGCACCACCTTCAGGTCATGCGAGATGAACAGGAAGGTTAGTCCCAAGGACTCCTTGAGGTCGCTCATCAAGTTGAGCAGCTGTGCTTGTACCGAAACGTCCAGGGCGGAGACGGGCTCGTCGGCCAGCACGAACTCCGGCTCGACGGAGAGCGCTCGCGCGATCCCCAGGCGTTGACGTTGACCCCCAGAGAACTCGTGAGGGTACTTGCGGCGGATGTCTCGGCGCAGCCCGCAGCGCTCGAGTAGTTCGTCGATGCGAGCGCTGACCTGCCCAGGGGGTACGACTTGATGAAACTTCAGCGCCTCGCTGAGCATGCCTTCCACAGTCATGCGGGGGTTCAACGAAGCATACGGATCCTGAAACACGATCTGCATGCGGCGCTTGAAAGGGCGGAGCGCCGCGTAATCGAGTCGCGAGATGTCCTTGCCGTCGAACTCGATGTTGCCTGACGTGGGCTCGAGCAGCCGTACGAGGACCTTGCCCAGCGTGGACTTGCCGCAGCCTGACTCGCCCACCAGGCCGAAGCTCTCACCCTTCTGGACTTCCAGGTCGACCCCGTTGACCGCGTGAACGCGGGCGATCTCACGGCCCAGGAACCCGCCGTGCTTCGGGAAGTGTTTCACCACCTGGCGCGCTCGGAGCAGGGTCATGCATCCTCCTGCCGTGGGGAAACGGAGGCCGGTTCCGGAGGCGTCTGCGGCGAGGCGTCGCTCGGAATCGGGATTGGGAAGAAGCAGCGGACGCTAGCGCCGGACGCTTCCTCGAGTTCAGGTTCAGACTCACGGCAGCGAGCCTGCTGGTCAGGACTGAGGTTCAGGTGGTGCGCGCAGCGATCGCGAAAGCGGCAACCAGAAGGCAGCTTGCGCAGGTCCGGGACCAAGCCGGCGATGGTCTCGAGGCGCCGTGTGGTGCGCGCTCCACGCTTGGGGATCGAGCGCAGCAGCGCCGCGGTGTATGGATGCTGAGGCTTGTGGAACAAGTCGTCCACCGTGGCTTGCTCGACGACGCGCCCCGCGTACATCACCACGACGCGATCGCAGACCTCGGCGATCACGCCGAGATCGTGGGTGATGAGCAAGATGGCTGTGCCCAAGCGTTCCCGCAGATCGAGCATCAGCCGGAGCACCTGGGCCTGAATCGTCACATCCAGGGCAGTGGTGGGCTCGTCTGCGATCAAGAGCTTCGGCTTGCAGGCGAGAGCCATCGCGATCATCACCCGCTGGCGCATGCCACCCGAGAGCTGATGCGGGTACTCATCGATGCGCGTGTCCGGAGACGGGATACCGACTTGCTTGAGCAGCTGCAGCACGCGTGCGCGGCGTTCCTGCTTACCGAGCTTGGGCTGATGCAAGATGAGCGCCTCGGCGACCTGGTCGCCGACACGAATCACGGGGTTCAGCGCCGTCATCGGCTCCTGGAAGATCATCGCGATGTCGTTGCCGCGCACCTTGCGCATCTCGCGCTCAGAGAGCTTCACGAGGTCGCGTCCGCCGAACAGGATCTGTCCGCCGCTGATCTTCCCTGGCGGGCTCGGGATGAGCCGCAAGATGCTCTTGCTGGTGACTGTCTTTCCGCAGCCCGATTCGCCGACCAGCCCAACCACTTCACCCGCGCCGATGTCGAAGCTCACGTCGTCGACGGCGACCAGCTTACCGATTTCCGTGGAGAAAGATGTCTCGAGGTGCGAGACCTCGAGCAACTTCTGCGGGCGCTGCTCGGCCTTACTCATAGGCTCTTCGGGTCCAGCGCGTCTTGCAGCGCATCGGCGAACACGTTGAAGCAGAGCACCAAACCGAGCATCGCGACCGTGGCTGCGCCGATTTGCCAGTAGTAGCCGTTGATCAGCTCGGCGCGGCTCTGGTTGATCATCACCCCCCAGCTCGGTTCTCCCTGCACGCCGAGGCCGAGGTAGCTCAGGATGACCTCGCTCTTGATGGCCGCGACGAACAGCAGCGCGAAATACACGAGCACCAGATGCAGCGTGTTCGGCAAGACGTGGAGCAGCAGGATGCGGGCGTGGGAGTAGCCCATCGCGCGCGCCGCCTGGACGTAATCGCTCTCGCGGAGCTTGAGCACTTCACCCCGCACGACACGGCAAGGTCCTACCCAGAAGGTCGCCCCGAACGCGACGTAGACGACTATCAGACCCCGGTCGAGCCAGCGGCTGACCGCGTAGCTCAACGCGATGAGCAAGAGCAGGTTCGGGATCGACTGAATCGTGGAGTACAGCCAGACCACCACAGTATCCGTCGTCTTGCCGAAGTAGCCAGCGATAGCTCCAAGCAGTGACCCCACCACGGAGCCGATCAGCGCGGAAACGAAGCCTACGTTGAACGCCACCTTGGTCGAGTACAGCATGCGCACGATGATGCTGCGGCCCTGGCGATCGGTGCCAAGCCAGAGCTTCCAGCTCTCACCCCCGGGAGACTGATAGTTGGTGCCGACGCGATCCGCGAAGTCGCCGCCGATGATGCCGAGCGCCACCATCAGCGCGATCAGCATGTACAGGCTGATCACGACCAAGCACACCATCGCGAAGCGATCGCGGCGGAGCTTGAGGCTTGGCCGCGAACGCCAGATGTCTTGCAGGCGACGCACCACGGGG
The DNA here is from genome assembly GCA_041389805.1 of Polyangiaceae bacterium. GTDB lineage: Bacteria > Myxococcota_A > Polyangia > Polyangiales > Polyangiaceae > JAHBVY01. Next base: position 5,785 of record JAWKRD010000063.1, read on the forward strand.
TTCGTGGTGTCGGTGGTTGCTGCTGCGGTCGTCACTCGAGCCTCACCCGGGGGTCCACGACGGCGTAGAGCACGTCGTTCAAGATGGTGGTCAGCACGAAGAGCACTGAGATGAGCAATGTCAGCGCGCGAATCACCGGGAAATCAGCGGACTCGATGGCCTCGAGGAGCTGCGCGCCGAGTCCGGGGATACCGAAGAAGCTCTCGAGGAGTAGTGAGCCGGTGACCAGGAACGGCAGCGAAATCATCACGCGGGTCACGATGGGGATGAGTGCGTTGCGCAGCACGTGGCGCGTCAACACTCGCGTCGGCCCTGCGCCTTTGGCAACCGCTGTCGTGACGTGATCACGGCCAATCTCTTCGACCAACACCGAACGATAGAAGCGGGTGTCGTAGCCGAGGCCGACCACGATCAGCACGATGATCGGCAAGCTGAGGTATTGCCAGCGCTCGCCCCAGCCAGAGGCATATCCGTGGATCTGAAACGCGCGCAGCTGGAAGGCCAGGAGGTACTGCCCCACCACGATGTACACCAGGAAGCTGATGCTCATGCCGGTCACCGCGAGCGCCATCAGGCCTCGGTCCAGCGCGCGTTGGCGGAACGCTGCAGCGATCAAGCCAATCGCGATGGCCAGGAGCGTGGTCGCGATCAACGCGGGTAGCGTCAGACTGATCGAAGGGCCGACGCGCTGCTTGAGGATGTCGACTACCGGCTCCTTGGTCTTGTAGCTCTTGCCGAAGTCGAAGGTGACGGTCTGCTTCAGGTAGTCGACGTATTGGCTGACCAGCGGCTTGTCCAGGCCATATTCCGCGCGGAGAGCTGCTAGGTCCTCTTCGGTGGCGTTTTTACCCGCCATCTGCAGCGCGGGGTCGCCACCGACGACGTTGAGTAGCAGGAACGTGATCAGCGTCACTCCCAGGATGATCGGGATGCCGCCCAGCAAGCGCCTCAGGATGAAGGCCCACATCAGGGGCACTCTCCCGGCGCGCTGGGGTGCGAGTCACGTTCTCTCATAGCGGGTCCACGTCCAGGTACTTGAACCAGTTGTCCCAGACCTCGCTGGGGTTGAAGTTGTGAACTCGCTTGTTCCAGACGTAATCGCGAGTCCTCGCCATGCTGCCGATCGCTACACAGTCCTCGATGATGATGTCGCGGAGCTCGGCGTAGAGCGCGTCTCGTTCGGGGGAGGGGGGGAGCACCCGCGCCTTCTCGAACAGCTCGTTGTATTTCGGGTTGTCGTAGTTGAATTTGTTCGAGCCGGGGGTCTTGTTCGGGCCGTAGAAGAGCTGCAAGAAGTTCTCGGCGTCGGGGTAGTCGGCACCCCAGGCGAGCCCGAAGAACTGAGACTTCTTGCGGCGCATCTTGTCTTGGAGTTCAGGAAAGGAGGACTGCCGCACCTCCATCTTCACGCCAATCTTCGCGAGCTGCCGGGTAACCATTTCACCCTGCTCGTCGCTGTTGCCGCCGCGATTCGTGTCTAGCGTGAGCACTGGCAGGCCTTTTCCTTCTGGATAACCAGCTTCGATCAAGAGCTGCTTCGCGCGCTCGAGGTTCGGCCCTCGGTAGGGGCTGCCCTCACGCTTGTGCCCGGCGAGGCCCGGTGGAATTGGCCCGTCGTAGAGCACGTTGTTGTCGTTGTAGAAGGCATGGTTGAGTTCGCGCGTATCGAGGGCCAGGCTGATCGCCTGTCGCACCTTCCTCGCCCGCTCGGTTTGCGCCTTGGTCGCCCCAGGCTGCATGCCGCCGAAGACCGGGTCTTCCATGTTGAAGCCGCGATAGATGAAGTCGAGCAACGGCAGATGGTAGTAGCCGACGCCCTCTTGCACGAATGTGGCTCGCATGGACTTGTCCGTGTTGAACACCAGCTCGGTGTACTCGGCTGGTGTCTGAGTGGCGTCTAGATCGCCTACCCGAAACTTGAGCCACATCGGCTGGTCCTGCTCGAAGACGTGGATCACGACTCCGTCGAGAAACGGGATGCGTTTCCCTGCGGCTGCGAGGAGGCCGCGCTGCTCCAGTTCCGGGCTTGCCTTCGTGGGGTAGAACTCTTCGCGGTACTTCGGGTTCTTGCTGAACTTCAGAAAGCTCCCACGCACCCACTCGTCGAGCTTGAAAGCGCCGGTGCCCACGGGGTGAGCGGCGAATTGATCTCCGTAGTGCTCCGCGCACTCTCTGGGCACCACGGCGGTGGTCCCCATCGCGAGGACATTGAGCAGCTGCGGGTAAGGACGCGTGAGTTGAATCTCGAAGCTGTAGCGGCCGCTGACCTTCAGGCCCTCGATCTTGGTGTTCCACTCGAAGGGTGCGTTCGAGGCGCGCTTGTCCATGCGCTCCTTGAAAGCGTCGAAACCCTTGATGCGATCGCGGTAGAGCCACCAGCCTGTCGGAGAGTTGGCGCGATCGGCCATGCGCATCAGCGACCAGATCACGTCCTGGGCCACGACCTCACGTCCAACGCCGGCGGGGCGCTTTCCCTTATCCTCGGGGAAGCAGGGGTCGTCTTGAAATAGCACGCCGTGCTTGAGCTCGAACTTGTAGTGCAGAGAATCTTCAGAGACCTCCGGCATCTTTGCCAGGAGCAGGGGCTTGAGCTCGAAGGGGCGAACCAGGTACTCGTACTCGAACAGCGTCTCGTAGACCTGCGCCTGGGCCAAGTTGTCGTAGGTGCTCGAGTTACGCACGGGATCAAAGGTGCCGACCTTCGCGCGCGCAGAGAAGTGGAAGTAGCGCTTGCCCTGCTCCCATTTCGGTGGCGATTTGCAGCCGTTCACGCAGAGCAGCGCGAGCGCGACCCAGACCAAGAGCGACCACGAGCGCATGAGGGCGCGCCGCGTCGCACCTCCCCCCCAAATCCCGGATCTCAGTCGGCGGTGAGAGCTCGGGTTGGGGGTGAGGGGTGCGCCAGGCAATTGCCGTGAGGAACCACGGCGGCTCAGTTTGGCAGCGCGACGCACGACGCTAGAAAGTCACCACGCTGCGGATCGACTTACCCTCGTGCATCAGATGCAACGAGTCGTTGATCTTGTCGAGGGGCAACGTGTGCGTGATGAGCGGGTCGATCTGGATCTTTCCGTCCATGTACCAGTCGACGATCTTCGGCACGTCACGCCGACCCTTGGCACCGCCGAACGCGCTGCCCTTCCACACGCGACCGGTGACCAGCTGGAATGGTCGCGTCGCGATTTCCTGACCGGCACCTGCGACGCCGATGATGATGCTCTGACCCCAGCCCTTGTGACAGCACTCGAGGGCCTGACGCATCAGAGTGACATTGCCGACGCACTCGAACGAATAGTCAGCCCCGCCGCCGGTGAGGCTCACGAGGTAGGGCACGAGGTCACCTTCGACCTCGTTCGGATTCACGAAGTGGGTGCAGCCGAACTGCTCCGCGATCGCTTTGCGCTCGTTGTTGATGTCTACCGCGATGATCCTGTCTGCGCCGGCTAGCCGAGCGCCCTGAGCGACGTTCAGCCCGATGCCGCCGAGGCCGAAGATCACGACGTTGGCGCCGGGCTCGACCTTCGCCGTGTTGATCACCGCGCCGATGCCGGTCGTGACGCCGCAGCCGATGTAGCAGACCTTGTCGAACGGCGCGTCTTTGCGGATTTTCGCGACAGCGATCTCCGGCAATACCGTGTAGTTCGAGAACGTCGATGTCCCCATGTAGTGGTACACCGGTTTGCCATCCAGACTGAAGCGGCTGGTGCCATCGGGCATCAAGCCTTTGCCTTGGGTCTCGCGAATCGCCTGGCAGAGGTTCGTCTTTTCCGAGAGGCAAAACTTGCAGTTGCGACACTCTGGCGTGTAGAGCGGGATCACGTGGTCGCCCTTCTGGAGGGACTTCACGCCAGGTCCCACGTCGACGACGACACCCGCGCCTTCGTGTCCCAGAATCGCCGGGAACAAGCCTTCGGGATCCGCGCCCGAGAGCGTGAACGCGTCGGTGTGGCAGACCCCGGTTGCCCGGATCTCGACCAGTACCTCGCCCTCTCTCGGGCCCTCGAGATCCAGGTCGACGAGAGTTAGCGGGCTAGGGTCTTCAAGTGGGGCTGCTCTGAGTGCAATCGCTGCGCGCGTCTTCATATTCTTCCTCCGGTGCCTGAGGAGCGTAGGCGGTGCTGCGCAGGTGTGTCCACATCCGCTACCTGTAGTCGTTACTCGCTGTCGCTTCTTGCCTGCGGCGCTGTCGTTCGAGACCTGCACCGCATTGCTTAGAACCACACACAGGAAGCGCCACGCACGAGGCATGCAGCTCACCTCCAGCTCGCTGCTAGCTCAGTTCCAGCCCAGTTGCGACGTGCTGGTGAGCAAGGGATTCGCGGAGTTTGCTTGCTGGACTTCGAGGCTAGAGGGAGAGCGGTCGGGTTTTTGCTGAAGCGAAGGCGCGTTTCGAATACATTCTGCGGTTCAGCGGAGGACGAAACGCAAACGCAGGTCAAAAGAGGGCACAGAGTTTGCGTTGAGCAGCGAGGGCCGGATGGGACTGGCCCGGCTCGGATTGGCGGATTGGGTTTGGGTGCGATGTTGCCCCACTGGGGTAGCTCGCTCGGGGCGTCTCAGGCTGGGGCGCAGAAGAGTACGGGACCGGAGGTGGAGCGACGGGTCGCGACATCTCGACGCACGGAACCACACGGATACACACTTGCTTTGACTCGCTGGAGGGCGTTTACATACGGAATTGTCAACGGGTTGGTCCTGGCGTTTGATACGGTCCCCGCGTTGGACCTCAGAGCGCCTTTCGCAACCGGTTGGTTGGGGCAGTCGGTGACACCAGCACCGCAGTTCTATTGGATCGCGCCGCTCGGCGCACAGAATTGGTTCGTCTCCGCCTGTGGTGCCCACCGCACGGGGACGGCCTAGCCGGATTTACTACCTAGTTCCACACGGATAGGGGGAGTTGCGCGGAGAGCGCAACCGAACGGAAGGCGTGTGCACCGCACACGACAATCATGGAGACCTCATGAAGCTGAGATACTGGAGTGGAGTACCCGTGCTGGCTGCGTCGCTATTCGTAGCGAGCGCGGCGTCGGCGCAGGATGCAGGATTTGCGCTTAATCGTTTCGATCCATCGGATCGCGGGTCCAACTGGTTCGCCCTTGAGTCCCTGGACTTCGACGGGCACCTCCAGGCGGCGCTCGGTGTAGTCGGCGACTGGGCCTACAAGCCGCTAGTGCTCTACAACGGGGACGGCGATGAAGTTCAAGCGGTGGTCGAGCACCAGGTGTTCGCCCATGTCGGTGGCAGCCTCACGCTCTGGGACGACCTCAAGCTTGGGGTGAATATCCCGCTCGCGGTGGTCAACTCCGGGGAGTCGGGCACCACCACGAACAGCTCGTTCTCCTCGAAGGATGGCGCGACGATCGGTGACGTTCGCGTTGGTGGTGACTATCGCTTGCTCGGCAAGCCCGGCGACCTGCTGCGGCTGGGGTTGGGCGTTGGCGTGTTCCTCCCCACAGGCTCCCAAGAGCGCTTCACGGGCGACGGGTCGGTGAAGATCCAACCGCGCTTGGGTATTGCGGGCGACGCGGGCCAGATGGCGTATGCCGCTCGGCTCTCCACCAACATCCGCACGGAAGACCAAACCCTGGACGGTGACACCGTCGGGACGGAGGTCGGCTTCGCGGCTGCGATTGGGGTGAAGCTCGTCGACGAAAAGCTGCTCCTCGGCCCCGAGATTTACGGGACCACCGGTGTCAGCGACGGCGATGCGTTCTTCGCCAAGCGCACGACTCCTTTCGAGGTGATCGTGGGCGGTCACTACCAGGTGGCCAAAGACTGGACGCTTGGTGCGGGCGTCGGCCCCGGCCTGACCCGTGGCTTCGGCAGCCCGAAACTGCGTGTCCTCGCGAGCATCGAGTATCGCCCGAAGGTCGAGGAAGAAGCTCCTCCGCCGGCTCCGAAGGACACAGACGGCGACGGTATCTTTGATGACGTCGACGCCTGTCCGACGGTTCCTGGCGTCGCGAGCGACGACCCGAAGAAGCACGGTTGTCCGCTGCCCGGTGACCGTGACAACGACGGCATCATCGACGCTGAGGATGCTTGCCCCGATGAGCCCGGCGTCAAGAGCGACGACCCGGCGAAGAATGGCTGTCCGCTGCCGAAGGACCGCGACAACGACACCATCTTGGACGAGGTCGACGCCTGCCCGGATGAACCCGGCGTGGCCAACGACGACCCAGCCAAGAACGGCTGCCCGCCGCCCAAGGACACCGACGGTGACACCATCCTCGATCCGGAAGACGCTTGCCCGGATCTGCCCGGCGTGAAGAGCGACGATCCGAAGAAGAATGGCTGCCCCAAGGCGAAGATCGAAAAGGGACAGATCAAGATTCTGGAGCAGGTCAAGTTCAAGACAGCCAGCGACGTGATCCTCCCGGAAAGCGACGAGATCCTGCAAGCCGTCAAGAAGATCCTCGACGAGAACCCGGACATCGAACTGATCAGCGTGGAGGGTCACACCGACTCTCGCGGCGGCGCGGCCTACAACCGCGCCCTGAGTAAGCGTCGTGCTGCTTCCGTCGTGAAGTGGCTGACCAAGAACGGCATCGACAAATCACGACTCACCTCGAAGGGCTTTGGCCCTGACAAGCCCATCGACACCAACGACACCGACGAAGGTCGTCAGAACAACCGCCGCGTGGAGTTCCACATCGTCAAGGTGAAGAGCGGCTCCAAGCTGAAAGTGGAGGAACGCTGATGCGCAAGCCCAACGTATTCAAAGGCAGTGTAATCAACGTCGCCCGTTTGCTGCAGAGCGCAGCGGCGGGTGGCGTCCTCCTCGCGGCGACCTCTCAGGTCGCCGCGGCGCCCACCCTGCGCGTGCAGGTCGACCAGCGGGGCGACTTCCTGATGGTGGGCAATACCCTCGGGCACGACTGCGCGAACGGGACGCCTGCACCGGTGGTTGGTACCGTGGGGAACTGCGGTTTTCGCCGGACCGGCGACTCGGCGCCCGACGTTTTTTGGCGGTCTCAAGATCCCAACGCCACTTCCGCCGTGGCCAACAACACCGTCACCGTAGCTCAGGCTCGGAGCACCGCGGTGCTTGCGATCCCGAGCGGCGCGACCGTCACCCACGCGTTTCTCTACTGGGCGGGGCGCGCCGCGGCTGACAACACGGCGACGCTGGACCGCCCAGGTGGGTTCACCTCCAACGTGACAGCTACCCAGAGCTTCACCAACGGCTCGTACTACCAGTCGGTGTCCGACGTCACCTCCCTCGTGGTGACGAACGGCTCTGGCCTCTATCGAGTCAGCGGCGTTGCGTCGGAAGACTTCAACGACCTGGACCGCGACGTCAACTTCGCATCCTGGACCTTGGTTGTCTTCTACCGACTGAACACTGAACCGCCGCGCAACCTGGCGCTCTTCGACGGCATGGACCTGGTTGCCAACAACAACCCGAGCTCGGCAACGCTCTCCGGCTTCCTGGTGCCCAACGCGGGCTTCGACGCGAAGCTCGGCGTCATTGCCTACGAGGGTGACGGGAGTATCACCGGAGACAGCCTGCTCTTTGGTTTGGCGCCTCTGGCGAACAGTGATCGCCTCTCTGACGGCGTGAACCCGGTCGATAACTTCTTCAACTCGTCGCGATCCCGCCTGGGCACCGCGGTGAGCGTGGCGGGTGATCTGCCGCAAACCACGGGCGGCAATGGTGCCTTGAGCGGCGTGGACATGGATATCGTGAACATCACGAGCCGGGTCTCCGCGGGACAGACTTCTGCCGACATCCAGGCGACGAGCACCGGGGACCAGTACTACCTTGGCGCGTTCATCACCTCGATCTCGACGTTCAAGCCGGACTTCACCAGCTCGACCAAGAGCGTCGTGGACGTGAACGGTGGCGCTCTCCGTCCAGGTGACGAGCTCGAGTACACGATCGTCGTCACGAACACCGGTAACGATGCTTCGGTGCGCACGGTGCTGAATGACGTGATCCCCACGGGAACGACCTGGGTGCCTGGCTCGATTTCGATCACCTCGGGCGCGAACCAAGGTTCCAAGACCGACGCGGTCGACACGGACCAGGGCGAGTTCAACAACGGAACTCGCACGATGACCGTACGACTCGGTAACGGCGCAAACGGCACTCAAGGTGGAACCCTCGCGGTGAATGCGAGCACCACCGTGAAGTTCCGTGTCACTGTGGATGCCAGCGCGACCGGCACGCTCTCCAACCAAGCCACGATCACCTTCGAAGGTCAGCAGGGGGCGCCGCAGACGACGCAGCCGACGGACGGTTCGACGGATCCGGGTTCACAGCCGACGGATATTCCGATCGACGATTGCGAGACGGACGCCGATTGCCCTGCGGCAACCCCGGCGTGCGACACGACCGCTTCGCCGAACATCTGCGTGCAGTGTACGGATGACAGTTACTGCAGCGGCTCGACGCCAAACTGCGACACACCGCGAGCAACACCTGCGTGCTTGGCGGGTCCGGGCCTGTGTACGGATACCGATGGCGACGGATTGCCCGACGGCGTGGAGACTTCACGATCGGCACTGACCCGAACGACGCCGACAGCGACGATGACGGCGTACCCGACGGTGCAGAAAATCAACCCGGGCGACGACACGGACGGTGACGGGCTGATCACCAATCTCGCTCGACCCCGACAGTGACGACGATGGACTGTTCGACGGTACCGAGATGGGGCGTGACTGTCTATCGCGGACACCGTCGTCAGCGCTGGGCATTGCCGTGTGGACGCGGACGCCGGAGCCACGACGACGGATCCGCTCGACGCGGACACCGACGACGGCGCGCCAGCGACGGCTCCGAAGACTTCAACCTCGACGGCGCCATCGACCCCGGTGAGACGGATCCCACCGCGGGCCACGGCAGCGACGACAGCGGAGTCACGGACACCGACGGTGACGGCCTGAGCGATGGAGTCGAGACATTCCTCGGCAGCGACCCGAACGACGCGGATACCGACGACGACGGCGTCATCGATGGCATGGAGAACAACCCCTCCGATGACACCGATGGCGACGGCCTGATCAACGTGCTCGACGTGGACAGCGACAACGACGCGCTCTACGACGGCACGGAGCGCGGCTTCGACTGCGAGGCCATGGGGACTGACAAGTCCCTGGGCCACTGCATCGCGGACGCCGACAACACCTCGACCACCTCGCCGCTCCTCTGGGATACGGACGGGGGCACCGTGTCCGACGGTTCCGAGGACTTCAACCGCAACGGCGCCGTGGACACTGGCGAGACCGACCCGACGACTGGTCACGCTTCCGACGATGCCAGCGTGATGGACACCGACGGTGACGGCCTCAGCGACGGCCTTGAAACCAACATCGGCACCAATCCGAACGACGCGGACACCGACGACGACGGTTTGCTCGACGGTGAGGAGCCGAACCCCTCCGACGATCACGACGGCGACGGGAGCATCAACGCTCGCGACCCCGACAGCGACGGCGATGGGCTCACCGATGGTTTAGAGGCGGGCCGCGACTGCAACAACGCTGCGACCGACAACACCCAAGGCAACTGCAACCCCGACGGTGACGCGGGAGCGACCACCACGGGCGTGCTGCAGCGGGACACGGACCGCGGCGGCGTGAGCGACGGTGACGAAGACACCAACAAGAATGGTGTCGTCGACACGGGCGAGCGTGACCCCAACGACGGAACCGATGACAGCACGAACCCTGGCACCGGTGGTACGGGCGGCATGGCTGGAGCGGGCGGTAGCGCCGGTGCCGCTGGCAGCTCCTCTGGAGGCTCTTCCTCCGGTGGCACTTCGGCGGGCGGGACGTCGAGCGGTGGCACATCCGCCGGCGGCAGCTCGAGCGGCGGCGTCTCTGCTGGTGGCACGTCTGCTGGTGGCGCGTCGAGTGGTGGCACCAACGGCCTTGACGCTGGATTCTCCCTCGAGGGCGGCGGCTGTGGCTGTACGGTACCCGGAGGAAACAGCAACAAGGCTCCCTACGGTGCACTCGCCCTCGGCGCCCTGGGTCTCGTGACCTGGCGTCGTCGACGCAAGGCGCGCAAGTAAGCCGAAGGCGCTAGACAAAACGCAACGGCCACTCGGGTAACCGGGTGGCCGTTCGTGTTGTACGCCCGACATGGGCATTCATCAGGAGGTGCGAGTCCTCCAGGGAGTTGGCTGAAACAACCTCAGTGAAGCGCAACTGCGGAAGGGCGACCGACCGTGGGAAGGAAGCGCGGAGCGGAGCTGCGGGTCGACGTACAGAAACCGGATCCGAGGCGGGTCTGCCCAGGACGAGCGGGCAACGAACCGCGAAGTTCTCTCAGCCAAGGGGCAGGCACGTAAATCCGGTGATCGTGCAGCGAAGGTGAATGCTCTTATTCGGGGAGATCTCGCCTCACGCCTGAAAGGGCGACGCGCAAGCGGAGCGAGAAGTCAGCAGAGGCCATTGTAGTTGTTGCCGCGAGGCAAGGGCGAAGGGCCGAACGAGAGAGAGGGTGAGACGACGATGAGTCTCGGAAGCACATCGCCTCAGATGTCCAGGCAACTGGAGCTCGCGCTTGGAGGCAAGGGTGCTGAGTTCATCGGAAGCGCCCTCCCACGGCCTTGCGGAGCGAGGAAGTGCGACCGGCGGCGAAACGCACCGCGCGCCCAGGTACGCGCGACTTGCTGGAAGAGGCGCTTCGGCGTCCCAACCTGCAAGCCGCACTAGCGAGAGTCAGGAAGAACAAAGGGAGTCCAGGCGTCGATGGGATGACGGTGGATGAGCTTCCGAATTACCTGCAAGCGGAGTGGATGCATATCCGTACGGAGCTGCTTGAGGGTAGTTACCGGCCGCAGCCGGTGAAGAAGCAGCTCATTCCCAAGAGCAACGGTGGGACACGGGAGCTCGGTATCCCGACCGTACTCGACCGCTTCATCCAGCAGGCGTTGCTGCAAGTGCTGCAACCGCTACTCGATCCGAGCTTCTCGCCTCACAGCTACGGCTTCCGACCTGGACGGAGTGCGCATCAAGCGGTGAAAGCCGCGTGCCGCTTCGTGCAGGAAGGTCGCCGGATCGTCGTGGACGTCGATCTGTCGAAGTTTTTCGACCGAGTGAATCACGACGTGCTGATGGGGCGTCTAGCGAAGCGAGTTGCGGATCGGCGCTTGCTTGGACTCATCCGTCACTACCTCAACGCGGGGATCCTCGACGGTGGGGTGGTGATGGCGCGACACGAAGGCACACCGCAAGGGGGTCCTCTGTCGCCGTTGCTTGCGAATCTTCTGCTCGATGAAGTGGATCAGGAGCTGGCGCGCCGCGGCCATGCGTTTGCCCGCTACGCCGATGACTGCAACGTCTACGTGCGGTCCAAGCGAGCCGGCGAACGGGTGATGCAGCTGCTCCGCCGTCTCTACGGTGGGCTCCGCCTCCAAATCAACGAGGAGAAGAGCGCCATCGCGCCAGCCAGCCGAAGGCAATTTCTTGGGTTTTCCCCATGGTATTCCAAGGGTGGCGAGGTGCGCTGTCGCGTTGCAGACAAAGCCATCAAGGCGATGAAGGATCGAGTCCGGCAGCTCACGAAACGCACCCGCGGACGGAGCCTGCAACAGATCGCGACAGACCTACGGAGCTACCTCCAAGGCTGGAAGGCCTACTTCCGCCTCGCCGGCACGCCTCGACGGTTTAGCGATCTGGACGAATGGATCCGGCATCGCCTACGGGCCGTGCAACTCAAGCAATGGAAGCGAGGCAAGACAATCTACCCGAGCTGATCAGGCGGGGACTCTCGCCAGAGCAGGCCCGCCGCGTCGCCCGAAACGCGACCCGGTGGTGGCACAACTCGGGAATGCTGCTCAACCTCGCCCTTCCAAACTCGCTCTTCGACAAGCTGGGAGTCCCCCGGCTCGCGACGTAACCTCAATCTCTCGAACCGCCCGGTGCGGACCCGCATGCCGGGTGGTGTGGGAGGGGCCCCCCGAGACGAGTCTCGGGGGCTCCTATCCCGATTTTTGGGGGAGAGGAGCTGCGCTAAGCCTTCGGGTAGCCGCCTACCAGGGAGCCATCCTGGGCGTTGAACACGCTGATGCTCGTGTCGTGGTACACGACGAGGTGCTCTGCTCCGTTCGCCGCTTGCACGAAGTAGTGTGCGCGCCAGTACTCGATCTCCTTCGTCCACTGCTGACCTGACGCGCTGTGGACGACTCTGAGTTCGTAACGGTTGAGCTCAGAGTTCGCAGCAACGCGGTACGCGAAGTACTGCTGACCGACCGCTTCGTAGGCATCGCTCTCGTCGAAGGGCAGCGGACCCGACTGATGCCGGATGCTTAGCCCGCTCGGTTCGTAGGCGATGAGCTGCCAGGGACCGCCGTTGGGATCGTTGCCGCTGACGACCAGTGTGTCCTGGGTCGCTTTCATGTGGTTTAGGTTCAACTTCGGGCCGGTGAACTCACGCGCCCAACACTTGCGCTGGCCACCGAAGAACTTCGCGAAGAATCCCGGCTCGGTGCTCGGCGCCTGACTCCGTGGATCGAAGAGGTAAAGCATGGACACGCCGAAGTTTGTCGAGGCGAGGTAGGCAAGTTGGCCAGCAACTAGCGCGGTGTGGTCGCCCCAGATATCCGGATTGAGTTTCGGTGTGGAAAAGTAGTTGAGGACTTGTCCGTTTTCGCCGTTGAGGATCAGCAGGCCCTCGTCGCCGTCTACTCCGTTGTAGCTGTCGACATTGACAGCCACGTAGCCTCCTGCGACGACGGCACCGCGAGCGCCCGATGACCTTTCGAAACGCGCTGCGACCTGTCCCTGGGCGTCGATCAGCTCCACGCCATCCTCGGAGCGAAGCACTGCGAGGGACCCCGTCGTCTGCAACCTCGAATCGCAAGGACGGCGCCACAGCACCTGTCCATTCTGCAGACTCACCCCCATGGCCTCTTCCTGCGTCGTGCGCAGCACGACGGTGCCGCCGCTCAGCAGCATCAGATCCAGGTAGTCCCCGTGCTCGATGTCGCTTCGAGTCTCGACCTCCTGCCCAAGCTGAGACTTCCAGTACATGCGGCCAGTCTCCGCATCCCAGGCGGTGAGCGTGCCGCTCTGAGCCAAGAAGAGTACGCCTCCACGTTCGCCGAGTTGATTCAGACCCGGGCAGCTCTGGAAGTAGTATTCCCGAGGCGTCTCCCAGGCGATCGCCCCGCTGGCCGCGTCTTGAGCGCGGATGCACCACTGACCGGACGCATCGACGTGCGAACCCATGATGAGGTAGCGTCCTTGTGCCGTGCGGATCAAGACCTGCTCCGACGTGTTGCTGAAGTTCGCCCGCGCTGGGTCCTGAGCTGGAGCTTGCGCAGCGGCCTGTGCTGCCGCGGTGTTCCCGTGCTGCAGCGCCCAGTTCATGTATTCCGCCGCTTGCGCAGCGGTTGGACCGCTCCCCGCTGGGGCGACCAGCTGGTGTTTGCACTGCCAGCAGGGGAACGGGGTACCGGCTGGTATGCTACCGGGCTGGGCCGCGCCGCAGCTCGGACAGGGAAACGTGCCGTAATCGATGTTCGGGGGTTGCATCATAAGGACCTCCTCGGGGTGACCTGGAGATCACTACCCGAGGGGCCCTCAGCTAGCTTGAGCGGACCCTGAACGCTCTCTGAAGGCTACTTGATGCCGTGACGCTGCAAGAGCTTGATCAGGTACGAGCGGTCCATTCGGGCGTCTCGCGCCGCGTGGGTGACGTTTCCCCCTGACCTTTCGAAGAGCGCCTTCACGTACTGCGCTTCGAAGTCCTGCAGCACCACTCCCCGCGCGTCCGTATAGGGGAGTGTCAGCACGTGATCGAAGCTCGCCGGGGCGGCTTTCGAGTCGTCCCCACGAAACAGCTCCGGCGCTTCGCCCATCGCGAGGGTCGCTTCGACCCAGTTGCGGAGCTCGCGCACATTACCTGGCCAGGTGTGACGCTGAAGCTCCATGAGGATGTTCTCCGGAGCGACGTCGTCCAGGGCCCCTTGGTGACCTGCCTCGGTCAAGAAGTGCTGAATCAAGAGTCCCAGGTCGTCCAAGCGTTCCCGGAGGGGTGGCAGGCGGAGCACGACCACGCCGACGCGATAGTAGAGATCCATGCGGAAACTGCCCGCGTTGACCTCTTCACGCAGGTCGCGGTTCGTCGCGCAAACGACACGCACGTCAACGCTGACCTCTTGTCGCCCGCCGACGCGGTGAAAACGCCTGCGCTCCAGGGCGCCCAGGAGCTGAGGCTGGAGATCCAGCGGCAGCTCGCCAATCTCGTCCAGGAACAGCGTGCCGCCGTTGGCGCGCTCGAACGCACCAATGTGTTGGCGGTCGGCGCCGGTGAAAGCGCCGCGCTCATGGCCGAACAGCTCGCTTGCAACTAGGTTCGGGGCCAGCGCACCACAGTCGACGGTCACGAAGGGGCCGGAGTCGCGCTCGCTCTCGTCGTGCAACGCGCGGGCCACCAACTCCTTGCCAGTACCTGACTCGCCGATCACCAGTACAGGGACGTTGGCGCGCGCCACGCGTTGGACTTTCGCCATTACGCGGCGCATGGCGGCGTTTTGCCCGAACAGGTCGCCGAGGTGATTCTGACCGTGAACCTCGACCAGCGTACTCGTGCCGTCGAAGACGCGAATGCTGGTGCGCCCGAGCTGAATCGTGGTTCCGGGCGGAATGATGCCGTTGCGGATCCGGATGTTGCCAACGAACGTTCCGTTGGTCGAACCAAGATCCGTCAGGTGGATGCCATCCTCGCGCTGGGTCAGCTCGAGGTGGTAGCCAGACACGGTTGGGTCGCTCAGCTCCAGGTCGTTGTTGGCGGCGGTGCCGATGGTCAACTCCTCAGAGTCGGCTTCCACCTTGAGCCCCACATCTGCGCCGTCGATGACCTCGACGGCGAGGGTTTCGATTTCGACGCGATCGGCCCGCTCCAGTGGCGACGTGGCGTGGATGGTCACCCACCGCATATATCACGCTGCCGGCCAGGTGTTGGCTGGAGGCGACGCTTGTAGCTGGCTCGCGACGGCGCTTTGCCATTTGACTGTCTCAGCCGCTCGGTGGAGGGCGAAGTCGCAGCGGTTCTGGCTGCGAAAACGCTGGTTGGCCAACCTGAAGCGGTGCCTCACCCCCAAACAAGCCAGCGGCATGAGCTTTGCTGAGAGCGCAGCGATGGTGCGGATTGCTCAACCTGAGACACTGCGTGACTTGCGGCAGATCGAAGCCCCAAGGCTGGTCTTCATGGCCCATGGACTGGCCGAAAACCATGGCTCGCGAAACCTCACGACCGACGGGCGGGTTCAAGTTGCCCGGGTGAGCGCGAGCTTGCGCAACCGCTTGTTGGTCGACCTGGACGCGATCCTCGTGAGCCCGCTACCCAGAGCACGTCAAACGGCGCTAATCGTGAGCCACGCTCTGCGTGACCCGCCGCTACCAATCCGCGTGGACGAGCGCCTGGCGCTTGGAGACGACGGACCTGCCGACTTGATGCGTTCGGCCCAAGAGCTTGCGCGGTCGGACAAAGCGAAGCTGGTCGTGACGTGTGCCCTAGAAATTGAGCTGATGGCTTGCGGCTTGTGCGCTGGTACTCCAGGACGACGGCGCATCCCCAGTGAAGCGACGTTGCCGCGCGGATTAGCTCCCGGGAGTGTGGTCGCCCTGGGGCTCCGAGAAGGACATTGGCGCATCTCGGCCATTCTCGACGGGCGCGCCTTCTTCTGAGTCAGTCCCAGGTGAGTTCGAAGACGCGCACTGCCTGATGGCGCCCCATCAGGTCATGCTCCCCCAGGTCGCGCAGCAACTCGGGCGCGCTGCTTTGATCCGCACAGGACTGAGCGACCAGTATCTGGTTCGGCTTCGCAATGGACTCTAACCGCGCGGCAACGTTCACGACGTCGCCGACCACCGTGTACTCCATGCGCTTGTCGCTGCCGATGTTGCCCACGATGGCCTCCCCGGAGTTCACGCCGATACCCAAGCGCACCTCAACGCCGTACTTCTCACGCCAACCCTGATTGGCCGTCTCGAGAAAGTGCAGCATGTCCTCCGCTGCGGCGAGCGCGCGATCCGCGTGATCTGCTTGAGCCACGGGAGCGCCCCACACCGCCATGATGCAGTCGCCGATGAACTTGTCGACGGTGCCGTGGTGCCGGAAGACGATCTCCGTCAACACGCTGAAGAGCTCATTGAGCAGCGCCACCACTTCCTCCGCCGGGCGGCTCTCCGCGAGGGGTGTGAAGGCGACGACGTCGGCGAACACGATGCTCACCTCGCGACGCTCACCACCCAGTGCGAGCGAGTGCTCGCCTTTGACGATTGCGTCTACGAGCTCTCCAGATAGAAAGCGACCGAGGTCACCACGCAAGCGCGCGTCCTTGGCGATCTGCTCTTCGCTCGCCTTGAGCTCGCCGGCCATGTGGTAGATCGAGCCCTGGAGCTGCCCGAGCTCATCTCCGCGCGGATTCGGTTTCTCGAGCTCCCCCCACGCGCGCCGCGCGATGCGCCGTGTGACGTCGACCAAGGAACGTATCGGGCGCGCCAGCGCGCTGCCGCCCAAGAACCCAAGGAGTAGCGCCAACGCCGCGCTGATCCCCGCGACCATCAGGCCGCGTTCGCGCATCAGGCTCAGGCTCAAATAGGCTTCGGCTTGGGGGCGCCAGAGCGCGACGGTCCAGCCGAGGTCGGGTACGGTCTCGAGGCCGCCGACCCAGCTCTCACCCTGGGCGTCGAACTCCTCCACGATACCGACCCGCGCCAAGCCAGAGCGGTGTTGACTGAGGGGGGCCCACACGGGGAGCGCCGACACATCCGCGCCCTCTGCGAGCTCGATGCCGTGACCTGCGATCAAGTGGCGATCTTGATCGACCAGCATGATGTGTGTGCCTTGGCCCTCGAAGCGCATCTCCGCCAGGGTCGTGAGCTGCTCTCGGAGTGGCGAGAGGTCCACGCGCGCACAGACGTAGGCGTCGGCCCCGTCGTCTGCGACCTTTGGCACTTTCGCGACCATCACCGCTTGACCATTTTCTACGCGGAAAGCAGTGCCGTGCTCATCCGCCTGCTTGCGCAGCTCGGCCGTGGACTTTGGGGGTTCCACCCCGGAGCCCTTGATGCGCGAGAGCACGTGACTCACCTTCGCGCTGGGCACCTCGAGGCGCACACCGCTGAGATCTCGGCTGTTTTCCAGCACCGGACGCAGGCTGCTCTCCAGTAGCTTGGGGTCTGCGGCGGTCTTGGACACGACGCCTGCGACGGTGAGCAGATCCCGTTCGCCGCGCTCCAGGCTGCGCGTGGTGAGGCCGGTCACCTCCGCGACGACTGAGCTCTGGAGCTGACGTTCGCTGTTCTGGACTGCGTCCCGGTTGACGCTGAGCAGGAGCTGACTCGCCAGCGTCGTCGGCACGAGCGCTACCAAGGCGAGTAACAGCGCGAGCTTGATGCGCAGCGACAGCCCGCTCGGTTGCTGAATGTCGACGACGGGTGCGGCCTCTCGAGGCTGGGTGCTCACTTCTTCGCCTTCGGCTCGGCTGGAGCGCCTTTCGTTTCCGTCTCGACGTTGCCGTCCTTCCAGTCGCTCTCGCCGCTCGCGCTGCGCTTGAGGATCTGGAACTCGACGCGGCGGTTCTTGGCGCGCCCTTCGACCGTGGCGTTGGGGGCGATGGGGCGCCGGGGACCGAAGCCGCGCGCCTCCAAGCGTCGCTCATCCACACCATGAGCCACCAGCCAGCGCAGCACGCTTGCGGCGCGTCGTCGAGACAGGGCCAGGTTCTTCTTCAGCTGTCCCACGTTGTCCGTGTGGCCGTCGATCGCGATGCGCGTGATTTCTGGGTGGCCGTTGAGCACCCCAGCCACCTGACTCAGCAAGCTATCGCTCTCCGGGAGGATCACGTCGCTGCCAGTCTTGAACTGGACCTGTTCGAGGATGACGATCTGTTTGCCCTCGAGGCGCACAGCCGGCGGGCAGCCACGCAACTTGGGATCGCTGTTGTCTGGACCTGCCTCTTCTGGGCAGGCGTCTTCGGAGTCGATGAAGGCATCGCCGTCCTTGTTTGACGGGCAGCCGTGCTTCTCGGGGTCGAGGCTGCTCACGCCGGCCGCGTCAGGGCAGGCGTCGTCGCGGTCGATGATGGTGTCCAGGTCGCGGTCTGGCGGGCAACCGGGCTTGGCGCCCTTCGGTTCGCGCTCGCCAGGAACGTCGGGGCAGGCGTCCTCCGCGTCGGGGAGCCCGTCCAAGTCACGGTCACGCTTCGCCTCATCCTCGACAATTGCCGTGGGGATATGAGGTTCCGCTGGGCTGTCTTGCGTTGGTTCTTGACCTCGGCGCTTCCGCGCCTCCTCTGCGGCGGCTCGCCCCGGGGACCAACTCACGCTGAGCAACGCGCGGTAGCGCGGAGTCCCGATCCCTCGCGTGAGACCTGGGCCGATCGCGGCGCCCACGTCGAGATCTGGAAGGGGAAACACATGGCCGCCGAGCAGAGCCTCCCCAGCCGTCCCAGTTTGGGAGAACGCGTCGGTCTGTCCGTTGGCTGCGGTCGCGAACAAGACCTCCGGACCCGCGGACCAAAGGTCAGTCACCCACCACACACCCGCGCGCGCGGTGAACTCGCTGCCGGTCGATTGCTGTAGGCCCGAACCTTCAGGCTGTCGTCTGCGGCCGACATTCAACGCCCAGCGCACGTGCTCGTAGCGCGCTCCGACGCTGACATAAGGTTCGTAGCGCACCTCGCCGCTGCCGGTGAACGCGTCCTGATTGCCCGACGGAAGCCAAGTCCGCAGCCCAAGCGCTGCAGAAAAAGGGCTCTTGGGGTCGGAGAACAGCGCGACCTTCGCGCCGAGGCGCACGTCGTTGAAGCTCGTTCCGTCGGGGGAAGTCAGGCTCTGCGCGCCGAGGCTCGGATCTTCACCGCCCTGACTCAAGGTCGCAGGAGCATCCACGTCGACTTCCACGCGATCGAAGAGGGAAAGCGCCGCGCCCAAGTGCAGCTGCAGCTGATGGTCTACGACCAGTCCAACTGTCTCATCGCGACTCACTAGTTCCAGCGGGCGACGAGCGTAGGACAACGTCAGGCCGAAGCTTGGACGCAGCGTACCGATCACCTGTGGCTCGACGCTTGCAAAACCGGTTTGCCCTACCGGGGCCGGTTCGAAACGATCGAGTGCGATGTTTTGAGCCTGCGCATTCGGGCTCCAGCAGCAGAGCGCTAGCGCTGCGAGCGCGAACGTCGGCATCCAGCCGACACGGCTTCCTTTGGCGTACACTATTTGGCTAAGACTACGGGTGGTCATGAACCTTCGCTTGAAGCAAGAGTCTGCGGCGTCTCGGCGCTGGCGGTGCCCTCCAGCTCGCACCTTAGTGCGACGGGCGGCGATTAAGAAGTGGCTGACGCCGCTCAGCGCGTTGGGGTGCTTGGTCGGACTGATAGGCACTGCGCATGCCAAACCAAAAACACCGGGCTACCCCGAACAGGTGATCCAGTGGACGGTGGGCGAAGAGGAGACCTGCGGGGACATCGCCGTCGCGCTGTACGGCGCCTCTCGCTACGCGTATCTAGTCGAGCGTTACTCGTCGGTGGACTGCCGTGGTGGCAGCCTGGTCCTCAAACCTGGCCTGACACTGGTGGTGCCCGCTGAGGTGACGAGCCTCGCCACGGCCGAAGTGCGTTCGATGAGGCCCGAGGTGCGCGCGAAGCCGCCCGGCGGCGGCTGGCAGTCTGCGGAGCCCGGCATGCCGCTTCATGAGCGCTACAGCGTCAACACGCGAGAAGAAGCCCGTGCGGATATTCGCTTCGTCGATCGCACTCGCATCTTCCTCTCGGAAAAGACCCTGGTGGTGATCTACGGCACCGCGCGCCAGAGCCAGGTGGCCCGTCAAAAAGAAGTGATCGCTGAGCTGGACTCCGGGGAGCTCCAAGCGGGGCTCGCCGCGATAGCCGGCAAGCGCGCGGAAATAGGCGTGAGCGGTGGAGCAAAGGTCTCCGCAGAGAGCCGCGACACCGTACTCAGAAAGAACGCCGAGAAGAAGCGCACCACGGTCAGTGTCTTTGACGGTAAGGCGAAGGTGCGCTCAGCGGGCAAGCAGGTCGAGGTCCCGAAGAACTACGGGTCGGCCTTCGTCGATCAGCAAGCGCCAAGCACCCCGCAGCCGTTGCCGCCCCCACCGGCGTGGGACGCTGGTACGTCCCCGATGATCGTCATGGTCGAGCGCGGCGCCGCGCAAGGCGGCCTGATCAAAGGCGCGTGGAGCGCGATCCCCGGTGCAGTGAAGTATCGCGTAGAGCTCGCGACGGATCCGCGATTCGAAGAGCTCGTCGTGCGCGAGGAGGTCGGCCCCGAGATCTTGAATTTTCGCGCGGAAAAAATGCCGATCGGTCGCTATTACCTGCGGGTGCGAGCCATCGACGGTGACGACTTCCTCGGTATCGCCAGTGTCAAACGTGAGGTGAGCATCGTCGAGGTCGACGCCTCTGGCTCGGCGCGCCTCGAAGTGGGGAAGACGCTGAACGTGCATCGCTATCAGCAGGTCGCCTTCAACGTGCCCAAGGGCCTCGAGGTGCGCGTCGACGAAGGACCTTTCGGACCCGCTCCAAAACTCATCGACTTTGGGCTCGTCAGCCCCAAGAGCTTGAGCTTCAGGGGGAGAGGGGAGAGTCGCGAGCAGACGTTCAAGGTCCACTACGTGGACCCCAAGGCCGCGCTGAAAGTGACGCAAGATTCTGACGGCGCACTACGGGTCGAAGCGAGCTTTCCTGGCATCGACGATCAGTCAGTCAGTGCGCGGATGAAGCCTCTGGTGCGTGTTCGCAAGGCTTACCTCGAGGGTGAGCCGGTGACGGTGGATGTCGCTTCCGTTGCCTTGCAGGCAGACCTCCCCCCCAAACCCCCTGGCGGCTCCGGCTACTCCGCGAAGCTCCCGCTGATCGACGCGGATCAGGTGATCGTCTCCGTGGTGGACGTAGACGGTCGTCCTCTCGGGGACGCCACTTGGGACGCTCCAGTTTCCACGGACGCGCCGCGCCTGCGCTTGAAGGCGCCGATGATCGGGCCGAGCTTCAGCGCAACGGGGCTTCACCCCGCGGTGAGCGCTCGCATGTGGTCTGCTCAGCGCACCAGTAGCGCGTCAGTCTACGCGGGGGCTGCTAGTGACGAGACCGCCCAGCTCGGGGCGCGGGTCGAGGGCAGCACCGGGCGGGGCTCGCTACCGCAGCTCGGCTTCGACGCACAGGTGCCGAGCAATGGGCTCGGCGAAGGTAACCCAGTAGACACGCTGGCGTGGCTTGGCGCGAGCGTGGAACTTTGGCAGGCGTTCGAGGGACGCGGCTCCATGGGCGTTGCCGCGCGGTATGGCTTGCCAACTCGCGACGGCGACGCGAGCGTCGTCGAGCTCGGGATCGCGCTCGGTCGCGACCTCGACAAGTGGTCCTGGCTCGTGAACCTGGGGGGACGAGGCGCGCTCGCCGAGGGAGCGCCCCACGGTGACGGCTCCGGTTTCGTGATGTTTGGGGCCGACTATGCGCTCGCGGCGTGGCTGCGCGCCTACGCCCTGCTCGACGCGCACGTGATCGTTGGCGACGATAGCGTCGTGCCAGATGGCCTTGCTCCCCGTGGAGGTATTGGCGCTGGTGTGGAGTTCGGCGAGCGGCCAATCGACGGAGGACGGCTCTTCGGCACGCTGGGCCTGCGCGCTTCCGCTTGGGATGAGCTGGACAACCCGCTGTTGGCCCAGGTCGGAGCTGGCTTCCGTGGCTTCTAAGTCGGATCCTCCCGGAACTACGGTTGATATGTCGGCCCCTCCCAAGCGGGACGACTCCAAGCTCGCGCACGACGAGACGGTCTACTCTCAGCCGGTGCCCGCGGTTCCAAGCGCGGCACCTTCCGTACCTCCCAGCGAAGCGGACTCTGGGCTGTTTGGTGCGTTTTCCAGCGCTCCGCCTGTGCTTCGCCCACGAATCTCGCGCGTACCGACCCAGCGTTCACCCGATCAAGCGCCGGAGTCGTTCGCGGAGCCGACCGCTCCGGATCCGATGCTTGGAGCGTTGCCTGGCGGAAAAGTACACACTGACCGGGCTCCTGGGGCAAGGCGCCATGGGGCAGGTGTATCGCGGCGTGCACGAGGCGCTCGGTATCCCGATCGCTGTGAAGGTGATGCGTCGTAGTGTTGCTGGGGACAGCGTCTACCGTCGGCGCTTCGCGAGGGAGGCTCGTGCGGCGTCGTTGCTCGCTCACCCCAATGTCGTGCGAGTGCTCGACTACGGCGAGGACGGTGAGACGCCGTTCATCGTGATGGAGTTCGTCGAGGGGCAAGACCTGGACAGCTGGTTGACCTCGCTGCCGGCGCTGCCGGGCTTGGAGCAGGTCGGACGGATCTGCGATCAAATCCTCAGTGCCCTCGCGCTAGCGCATGAGCGCGGCGTGGTGCATCGCGATCTCAAGCCCGAGAACGTGATGCTGTGCCGCCTGGGCGCAGATGGAGACTGGATCGCCAAGGTGAGCGACTTTGGCCTCGCCCAAGTCGACGACCCTCGGGACAGCGGTCCCACGCTGACTCAGCGCGACGCAGTCGCCGGCACGCCGACCTTCATGAGTCCAGAGCAGTGCCGGTCGCTGGCGGTTGGGCCTTCCACGGATCTGTACGCCTTCGGTTGCTTGCTCACGTGCTTGCTGCAGGGCGATCCCCCGTTCGATGGCGCGACTCCCATCGACGTGATCTCCAAGCAGATGTTCGCGGAGCCTCCCGCCCTTGCGCGACCCGAAAACGCTGAGCCAATTCCCCCGTTGCTCGAGCAGCTGAGGATGCAGCTGCTGGCGAAGAAGGCGCACAAGCGTCCAGCGGATGCGAACGAAGTGCGTCAACGGCTCGCTGAGGCGTTGAGCCCAGAGATCAACGCGGAGCGTGTGCCGAATCGCAAAGGTGAGGTGCCAAGCGGCGACCGGGACGAGCGAAGCGGCTTCCTGGGTGAACAGCCTCCCGAGACCAAGCCGAGCGCACTGGAGTTGGGCGAGCTTGGGGTTGCCTTGATGGTGTTACCGGGAGGTAACGCGATTGACGAGACCTTGCGGATCGGCCTGAGCGCCCAGGGCATTCGCCTGGTGCACGATGGGGTGCTGCACCTATTGGACGCGCCGGACGCCCCGAGCGCCGTGAGCTGGCTTGGCACTGCTCCAGGGCAACAAGTGGTGGTTTGCCTGCCGCAGGTCGACACAGCGGGCATCAACACGCTGATTGCAGCAGGTGCTCTGGAAGTGGTCGCGCAGCCCTTCGAGGCTGGCTCGCTGGCACGGCGTCTGCGGCGGGCCGCGCGCCGCACGCGTCGAGGCTAAACAGGGCCCAGCTTGAACAACGCCGAGATCAAACTCGGGTGTAGGCGCGGTCGACGAGCTCCAAGGCGGAGTCCGCGTCCCGTGGACCGACCGCAGTCCCTAGGGTTACCGAAACGAAGACCGACTGACCCTGGATGTGAAACGGTTGGCTGAGGGACTCACGCAGGCGCTCTACCAACAGCCGCAGCTGTTCCAGCGGATGCACACCGCGGGCCCAGGCGACCAGGGTCCCGTCGTCCATCAGCGTACCCAAATCCGACGGGCCCAGGCAGTCCACGAAGCGTGCCATCAATGCCTCAGAGAGGATCCGTGCGGATTCTCCAACGAAGCGCTCGTTCTCATCTTCGTGGCCAACGCACACGCGCACGAGCGGCACTTGGGCCTGGGATGGGAGCGCGCGCTCGAGCGCCTCTGTGACCGTGGCGAGCATGCGGTGACGATTGACCAGTCCCGGCCCAGGGATGCGCCCTGACGACTTCATGCGGAAGCTCGCGCGTTCCAGGGCGTGCTTCACGCTCCGCGCCAGGCGACGCGCTGATTGATTGGAGGCGTCGGTCGACCCCTCTTCGAGCATGACCGTTGGGCACCCTGGCGCTGCTTGGGTGAGCCGCGTCACGGCATCCACCCAGCGTTGATCCGATGGTTCGAGGTCGACCAAGTTGATCGCGTGCTCCGAGCGCTGGGCGCGCTCGACTGCGGCGTCCAGAGTCGCCAGGTGATGCACCTTCACATCACGCCCCCAGATCGTCCGGATGGCGCGACGCACCACGAAGGCGCGCTCGACGTCCGGCATCACGAGCAAGATGGGGCCGCCCAGCTGCGGCGGAGGCTCGCTGAACCGCACCACTCCGGGACCCGACAGAAGCCGCAAGATGGGCTTCTCAACCGCGTCTGCGGTTGGTTGTTCGGGGGGGAGGGACAGGTTGCTCACGGGACTTCTCAAGTTCTTGCGGCTCAGCGCAGTTTCAGAGGCTTTCATTGCCTCGACGTGTCTGTAGAACGGCCAGCCCCGCGGCCTATGGAGTCCATATCTAGCTTTTTCTGAGTGTTGCTCCCCGAAGGGCGCGAAAACTCTGGGCTCGTGAGTTTTGCGGCCTAGAGTCACGCCATGAGTGACTCCCCCAGGGTGTTTTCCAGTCTCGCCGAAGTGAAGGCAGCGGTTGGCGCGGAACTCGGCCCGACGGAGTACATCGAGGTCGACCAGCAGCGGGTCAACCAGTTCGCCGACGCTACTGGCGATCACCAGTGGATCCACGTCGATGTGGAGCGCGCGAAGTCAGGGCCCTTCGGCGGAACGATTGCCCACGGCTACCTCACGTTGTCGCTCTCGAGCTACTTCATGCCACGGCTGATCCGCGTGGAAAATATCTCGATGGGCTTGAACTACGGGGTAAACAAGGTGCGTTTCCCCGCGCCCGTGCGCGTGGGGAAACGCCTCAGGGCCCGTGGGCAGATCGCCAAAGTGGAGGACGTCAAAGGCGGCATCCAGGTGACCATCGTCATCACGCTGGAGGTTGAAGGTCAGGAGAAGCCTGCCTGCGTGATCGAGTCGCTGAGCCGCTTCCTGGCGTGACGCCGCCCGCTTCGCGGCTCAAGGCGACTAAGGGTTTACGCGCTGGATGGTGTTCCCCGCCGCCGATAGGAAGGTGCCGCTGCCAATGGACCAGACGTTGTAGGGAGTTAGCAACT
>JAWKRD010000064.1:0-30444 GCA_041389805.1 Polyangiaceae bacterium
GTCGCGATCCACGACCTCTCCCAGGAGGGGGGCCCGGCCGTCGCCGAGTGAGGGGACGAAGCCGCCGAACTGGTGTCCCGCGTAGGCCAGCGCGATGGGCTGGAAGTCCGGCAGCACCACGTTGCCAGCGAAGACCGACGCCTTTTGCTCGTCGCTTTGCAGCGCCGCCGGGTCGAGCCGCAGCTCCTCGGCGAGCGGTTCGTTCCACAACAAAAGCCGCGGCGCGCTGACGGGAGTCGGTTGGATCTCCTGGTAGAACTCCGTTCCCAGGCTGGCGTAGGTGTTGAGCGTTTTCATACAAGCAGCAGTATGGGGCGAATCGCGGTCAACCCCCGTCCACCGAGCGCAGGAAGCGTGTCAGCTGCGAGGTGAACTCCCGGGGAGACTCCAGGGGGAACAGGTGGCCCACGCCAAGCGACACCTGCGTCTCTGCGCCGGTCACGAGCCGCGTAGTGGTCAGGGACACCAGGCGAAACAGCGGTCGAGTCAGCTCGCCATAGGCGACGGCAACGGGCAGTTCGAGCTGGGCTAGCGTGTCCGCCGAGATGCTCGATGGTTCCTTCTGGGATAGCTGACCGACCAAGGTGTGGGCGTTCTCGAGCTGTTGAGCACGCACCGCGTCCGGTTGTCGGGCGAAGTACCCTGGGCTCTGCGCGCTGGCGTCGACCAGCTTTGCAGCGGCCTCGCTGAGCTTCCCCTCCGCCACCAACGCGAAGAGCGGGGCGAACATCGCCTGTGCGTCCTCTCCGAAGGCTGCTGCGTCGGTCTCGGAGAGCGCGCCGGGGTAGCCGGGCTCGTAGAGGAAGAGACTCGCGAAGCGTCCAGGTTCGAGCAATGCGGCCTCGAGCGCCACGTCGGCGCCATAGGACCAGGCGGCCAGGTGGGGAAACTCCAGACCACGCTCGTCGATGGCTCTCAGCAGATCGCGTGCGTGGGAGCGGATCCCGAAGCCACCAGAGCTAGCTTCTCCGTCGATCCCAAAGCGGGAGAGCGTCGGGGCGAACGTCTCGAAGTGCGGAGCAAGCTGCTCCGCGTGTGGCTCCCACATGCGACCGTCGGCCAGCGCGCCGTGAACCAGTACGACCTGGGGCCGCCCAGGTGCGCCGCTCTGCGTCTCACTCATCTTGATAGCCCTGTGGAAATGGATGCCATGGCTCGGTACGACCTCACATCGGTGAACTCCGCTCTGGATCGGCCTGAGCCGCTCCAGCCTGGATTGAAGGTGAGCACATTCTTCTCGAGTTCGGAGCTTCCCGGGCGCTCCTCACCCCCAAATGCGCGAGAGTTGACCCCAACCGCGGGAACAATGAGCCCTCTTGCGCTCGGTGTTGCCCTTGATTGTTCCCCTGGTGGCTTCAATGCGCCGCTGGGGAGGCCGTTTGCTCGCGCGTGAAGCTTCCGGGAGGCGCGAGAGGCCTCCAGGATCGCGCGTGAGGCCTTCCGGGACGCACGTGAAGGGTTCTGCCGACCGCGAAAGGCCTCCATGGAGGCGCGCAAGGCCTCCGCGGACGCACCCGAGGGTTTGGGGGGGAGGGAACGCCACGGGCCAAGCACCAGCTACACGTGTTGATCGATCAAGATCGGGTTTCCGTCGGGATCTTCGAGGGTGAAGTGTCCCGGCCCGGAGTCGCCGTCGAGCTGCTTCGAGATCGGTTCGAGCCCTGCGGCTTCGAGCGCCTTGCACAGCTCGCGCACATCGGTGAAGTCCCCTTTGGATTGGCCAGGGCCGCTCCAGCCTGGATTGAAGGTGAGCATGTTCTTCTCGAACATGCCCTGGAAGAGACCGATCACGGTATTGCCGTTCACGAGGATCGCCCACGCCTCACCGTCGCCTCCCGACATCGTGAAGCCGAGCTTCTCGTAAAACGCTCGCGAACGAGACAGGTCTTTGACGGCCAAGCTGATCGAAAATGTGCCGAGGTCCATGACGCTTGCCTTATCACCGCTGCCGCGGCGCTTCATCCCCCGCGCTTCGGTCCCCACGCAGCGTCAGCAACAGCCGCTTTGCGTTGAGTTGGATCCCCTCCAGATCCGCGGGGAGGGGGATCGAGTCTTCTGCGGTCGCGAGGACGAGCTCCACGTGCTGGCTCAGAGCTCGTCTGCGAGCGGCGTTCGAGGTCGCGCTCGCGAGCGTTTCAAGCGCGCCGAGTTGCCGCGTCAGCACGGCGACGTTCCCTGCGGCGCTCTGCCTGACCTCGTCGAAGCCTTCCGCCAAGAGCTCGGCAAAGCTGGGGCCGCGCGCGATGACCCGTAGCACGCCGTCGTCGACGCCGTGGGGCGGCCTGAAGATGCGGTCGCTCAGGCTCACGAAGATCGCGCTGAGGTAGTCGACGCAGATCACCGCGGTGGTGGTGTCGTTCACTCCTGGTGACAGGGCCTTCAAGGCGATGTCTACGATCTGTCGGACGCCGAACGTGGGGTCTTGCTCCACCGTCCTGAGGCGGCTCAGCACGCAAGCTCCGTTCAGCCCGTTCGTGGCGTTGGAGTCGTGCTTGCCTGACTGAAGGATCGAGCCAAGGTGCGTGCCCTGAACCACGAAGTCGCCCATCATGCGTTCCAGGCGGATGACGGAACCGGTTTCTCGCGCCCAGTCGAGCAGCGCGTCAGTGTCCACGCTCTGCAGGTATCCGGTTTGCTGTGCGGAAATTGTAATCCACTCGCCCTGGTCGCTTGCATCGGGACTCGCGGCGGGGCCCTCGTCGTCCTCATCCCCCAACTTTTCAGGGAA
Organism: Polyangiaceae bacterium; assembly: GCA_041389805.1. Classification (GTDB taxonomy): domain Bacteria; phylum Myxococcota_A; class Polyangia; order Polyangiales; family Polyangiaceae; genus JAHBVY01. The sequence goes on from JAWKRD010000064.1 coordinate 2,729, forward strand.
CAGGGTCTCGATGGCGCTGATCGTCTCCTCGGCCGCTGCCGCGATGATGCTCGATGCCTGGATCGACATCGAGATGTGGTGGATGAAGAAGATCAAGTGGGCGATGCCGACGAACGCGAGCACCAGCGCTCCGAGCACGGCCAGGGATGGAACGAACGCCTCGTCCTTGTCGCCGTGGATGGTCCGCAGGACGACCAGGCAATAGGCAAAGATCCCGACGAAGACTCCGAGCACCACCTGGTTTCGCCGGTCGCGCATGAAGTTCCGGAGAACTCGCGACGTGTACTGACTGGAGGTCAGAGAGAGCGCGACGATGGTCATGGAGAACACGACTCCGGTCACGGTGACCATCGAACCCGCCACGGTAGCCAGCAGGGCACGGGAGCCATCTGCGCCGGCACCGAAGATCAGCGGCCACTCGCTCGCCAGTGGCGGCTCGTTCGTTGTGTCCAGCGCGATGAGGGCAGCGGCGAGCGCCACGGCGCCGACGACCATCAGTGTCGGCACGAACCAGAAGCTGGCCTGCATCTCCTGCCACCCGTGCCGCAGTTTCGTGACCACGGGACTCCTTAGCATCGGCTCGGCGTGGGCTGTGGTGAATCAGATGCCGCCAGCGATACACGGCACACCCGCCGGGTGCGGTGGCTTCAGCGGGGCGCGCCTGCGTGTTCGCGCCGAACGGAGATGCTACCGTCGAGGGGATGAGAGCGCACAGCCCCGAGCGGATGCGACGTGAACCTCGCCAGGGTCGCTCACGGGAGACCGTGCGCGCTGTCCTGGAGGCGGTTCCGCGGGTGATTCAGCGCGAGGGCGTCGATGCGGTCACCACGAACCGCATCGCTGAAGCGGCGGGCGTGAGCATTGGCTCGCTGTATCAGTACTTCCCGGACAAGCGGTCCATCTTCAGCGCGTTGCACGAGCGCCACGTCGGGGATGTTCATCAGGTGATTGAGCGCGTGATGGCTGCACACGCCGGTGAGCTCGCTGGGTTCACGCGCGCGCTCGTGGAAGGCCTCGCGGATCTACACGCGACGGAGCCGGAGCTCCACGAGCTGGTCTCGGAGCAGGTGCCCGAAGGGTCCCTCGGGTTTCGGCGGGCGCTCCGCGCGACCTTCGAGCGTGTGACGTCGTCGGAGCGGACGCTGTTCGTGCTGCCCAACGTGATCGAGGCGCTCGTCCATGGCATCCCGCAGCGGCCGCTGCCGCTCGCAGCCTCCGTGCGTGAGGAAACGGTACAGACCGTACTCGCTTGCCTCGAGTCCTGTCGCGACGCTTGAAGGCTCACGAGATGGCTCAAGCCAGCTGGCTCCAGCCGCGAATCACCTCGAGCGCGACGCGCTTCTGACCGGCCAGGCTCAGGTGGAGGCCATCGTCCAGCAAGAGCTCCGCTGCGGGTGGTGCGCCAAGCAGCGAGAACAGGTCGATCGTGGGAGCGTCGAGGCCCCGAATGCTCGTAGCGATGCGTGCGACGTCCTCGTTCCGGAAGCCGACGCCAAAGCGCGAGAGCCCCCAGTGGTTCGCGACGCGCTCCTCATTCACTGCCGGAGGTGTCAACCACAGGCACCGCGCCTGAGTCTCGCGGGTGATACGCCGCTGTAGCTCGGAACAGTTCCGTGCGGATTCTGTTGCGTCGACCAGCGTCTTGGTTGGGTTCGGGCCCTGGGTGCGCGCGTCGTTCGTTCCGAGCAAGAACAGCACCCAGTCGGGCTGCTGCGCGATGACCTGGCCGATGCGGATCAGACCGTGGGTCGTCGTGTCACCAGGAGCCGCGTTGATGGTGAGTGACACACCACGACAGACCAAGAGCTCACTCAAGATCGTCGCCCACGACTCTGGGTCCGATGTGTGGCTGTCGCCAAACAGGACCACCTGGGTGCCTTCCTTCAGGGGAAGCCGATCGAGCAACGGGGTAACGCTGGAGTCGGAGAGCAAGTCACGCGCGGCGCGCTTTGCTCCTTCAACCAGTCGCGCCCGCTCGGTTGTGTAGACGTCCGTCGGGAGCCCAACCAGCGCTGCCCGCACGTCCTCCGACAGCGCGTCGATGCCCGGAAGCGAGCCGAGGGTCTGTTCGGGTTGGAGGACCTTGAGAAGCCAGTGCGTCTGTTCGATGGATAGTTGCATGGGTTTCCTGCCTTTGCTGCGCGGAAACTTAAGAGGCAGGGCCTGCTTCGTCAGCTCGTGTTGGGACCCCCCAAACCCCGCGCAAAAGCCGCAGATTTGCGAGCTTGCTCAGGTTCCCCTTGCGTTCCCTCAGCAAGTCGCCAATACTGAACCATATGGTTCAGTATTCTAGAGGTCGCCTCGACGACTCCTTTGCCGCGCTCTCCGACGCCACCCGGCGCGGCGTTCTCTTGCAGCTTGCTCGCTCGGACGCGTCGATCACGCTGCTGGCGGAGCAGTTCGAGATGACGCTGACCGGAATGAAGAAGCACGTCAGCGTGCTGGAGCGCGCCGGCCTCGTGACCACCGAAAAGGTCGGCCGGGTCCGCACCTGCAAGCTTGGACCCCGCAGTCTCGAGGCGGAGTCGGAGTGGATCGAACGCTACCGAAAGCTCTGGGACGAGCGCTTCGACGCCCTCGACGCGCTCGTTCAGAAACTAAAAAAAGAAGGAGAGTCCTGAGTGACCAATCAGACACAGGTGGAACGCAAATCCGATCGCGAAGTGGTCGTCACCCGCACGATCGACGGACCACCGCGGCTCGTGTTCAAGGCTTGGACTGAGCCTGAGCTCTTCAAACAGTGGTGGGTACCGAAGTCGATCCCGATGACCCTGGTGACTTGCGAGATGGATGTTCGTACGGGCGGGGGCTACCGCCTCGTGTTCGCCATGGGCGAACAGACCGCGGAGTTCTTCGGCAAGTACATCGAAGTCACTCCCCATTCCCGTCTGGTTTGGACCAACGACGAAGGGGGTGAGGACGCGATCGCGGTCACCACCGTGACCTTCGAAGAGCGTGAAGGGAAGACGCTGCTCACGATGCACGAGCTACATCCGTCGAAGGAAGCGCTCGACGAAGCGATCGCCTCGGGGGCCATTGCTGGAACTCCAGAGCAGTGGGATCAACTCGCGGAGTTCATCGCCACGTTGCAGTAGACGCTGCTCGGTCAGCGACGCCGAGGCGGCGGGCGGAGCCCCGCCGCTTTGCGTCGCGCTTTCACGCAGTCACCTCCAAGGTCCCAAGGGGATGCGCCACACCATTGACGACCACCTCGAAGGGGTGGCTCCCGGGGTAGTGCCGGCGCGTCGTCATGGAAGCGAAGGAAACGCGACTCTCGATCGTCGCTGTCGCTCCCGGGGCCAGAGTCAGGCGCTTCAACTTGAAGACCTTGGGTCGCGTGGCCCCATTCGCTTTCACGAAGTGTACGACTAGATCCAAGAGCAGCTCCTGGGATTTCCGCGAGGCGCTGCGGAGGTCGAACGCAAGGTTCACACGTTCGCCCACGGCCACGCGCTTTGGCTCGAACCGCACCCGTTCCACGCTCACGGCCGGGCGCTGTCCAAAGCCGAGCAAGGCCAGCGCCCCGGGGTCTCCGCGCTTGACGGCACTCCTGAGGGCATGCTCGACGAGCTGGCGGCGGGTCGCTGAGTTGTCCTCGAGCCAAGCGGCGCAGGTGCGCGTCAGCAGTTCCGGATGAAGTTTGCCAAGATCGTTCAGGTTGTTCGCGACGCTCCGGCGTACGAGCGTCGTCGGGTCATCCTTCAGCAAGTTGAGCAGCTTCACAACCCGTTCCGGGTTGCTGTCGAGCCACTTCACTCGGGCAGCCCAAGGTAGCCTGAGCCTCGTGCCTTCGGAGACGAGTCGGCGCACGTGTGGGTTCGCGTCCCGCGCCCACTTCTCGAAGAACTTGCAGGCGCGCTCGGGGTCCTTCGCGATGTAGGCTCGAATGCTTGATTCCGCGGTGAAGCGCTTGGTGAGTTCGTATTGGGCGTGCATCGAGAGGTCGAAGTGATCGAGCCCGTGTTCTGCGATGAAGAGCGCATAGGGTAGGTAGACGAAGGGCCCCATACCAACGCCAATCAATTCGTCGCCTTCGATCTCTGGGCCGAGCGCTGTCAGCACCACCTCGAGCGCCTCGGGGTAGGCAGCGGGGAGATGCTGCTTGAGCGCGGCGGCAATGTGCTTCGCACGGCCGAGTAGCTCGAGGTCATCGAGCTCGGCTGACGCTTGTCTGACGAAGGCGCGCTCGGGGAAGCTTGGACTGGCGCGCGCGAGATCCTTTGCGAGGCGGCGCACCAGTTCAGCAGAGAAGAAGGTCTTGAGGGCGTTGGTGGTCATCGTGTTGCCTGTTCCAAGGGACCAGCCGTTGACATAGCCTCAAATGGTGACAGAAATTGTCACCATTATGCCGCGCGCGGAGAGGTTGCTGGAACTGGCTGACACGCTGCGCGGTCGCGACACTTCAACCGTGGGCGAACTCGCGGAAGAACTTGGCGTCAGTCGGCGCACGCTGCTGCGTGATCTGCGAGCGCTGCGGGAGCGAGGCCTACCCATCAGCAGCGATGTTGGCCCGGGCGGCGGTGTGCGGCTCGACGCGGACCGCGGGCTTGCTGCGGTCCACCTTTCACTCACTGAGATCGTCGCAGTCTGGCTAGGCGCGCGACTTTCACAGGCGGCGAGCGACTTGCCATGGGGAGACGCGGCGAGCTCTGCGATGGCGAAGTTGCTGGGGAGCCTCCCGGCGCCCAAAGCGCGGGCGCTGCGTGCGCTGTGTCGGCGTGTGGTTGTAGGTGCCCCCGCCAGTCCTGCGGTGCGCGCGAGCGCGGGGACAACTCCGACGGAGTTGCTGCGTCTCTTCGAGGAAGCGTTCTCCAGCGGGATCGGGCTGGGCTTCGCTTACGTCGACCGAGATGGGCAAGGGACCAACCGGCGAATCGAGCCTCACGGGCTGCTGGTGCAGTCGCCCGTTTGGTACTTGCTCGCCCGCGACGTCGAGAAGGACGAGCCGCGGATGTTCCGCATGGATCGAATCTCGCGCCCACGCATCTTGCGTGAAGTGACCTTCAAGCCTGATCTCGGAGTGATCCAGGCGTTACTCCCGGAGAGTGAGGAGTGGCGGTCGCTCACGGGGCGGTGGCCGTAGTCGCCCAAAGTCAGATCACGATGCCTTCGTGTTTCACCACGGCAAGCAGCGCCTGCTCCATGATCTGTCTCGCCTGAGCCGTGGCCTGATGGAGCGAGGAGTGGACTTCCCGGTCCTGCTCATCCCGACTTGCGCAATGCGCGGAGTACTCTTCGAACGCCTGTAAGCCGATCACGAGCTCCGCCAGGTGGTTCGGGCACTCGCAGTCGATGCTGCTTCGGATCTCCTGCAGGCGCGCCAGCTGAGTGCTCGTGAAGAGCGGCGGCTCGATCGCGTCCGCCGCGGGCGCTGCCTTGGCCATCCCGGTGTCGGGCGACAACAGCTGTCGCACGATGACGCTCATCATTTGCGTGCGTAGCGTGGCCAGGGAGACGGGAGCGCGTACAGCTCGCAGCTTGCCCTGGTTCATCGCCTCGACGTCTTCTCGGCGGGCGAAGGTGTAGAGGCAGAGCACCAGGTCGGCCTTGGTCTCCTCCAGCAGGTGCTTCAGGTTGTCTGGCGCTTCACCGGCGAGCAGCTCGACGTTCACAATCAAGACGCTCGGGCGTGTGACCCGCGCGGACGCCTTGAGCTGCTCGACGTCGGTGCCGCTCCAGATCAGATCGACGCCCTCGAAGGCGCCGGGGTTTTCACGGATCTGTGCTGGAAGCCTATCGTCGAGTATGGCGATGCGAGTCATTGGGGAGTTCCTCCGCCGGCCGAACCTCATTCGCGCCGACAGGGGGGCCGTAAGACCGCGGTTCGAGACTCGCAAGGGACGCCGTGGTGCATGCGCTGGCGTGGCTCAGCTGCCGCCGAAGTACTTCTTCAGCCGCCGGTCCCAGTCCGCGGAATTGATGCGTTCGAGCAGCGATGTGTTGATCGGCTCACTCAGCGAGCTGCCCTGCGGCAAGGCGAAGGCATAGTCCTGCCGTTCGAGCTGGATTGGCAGCACGTGAAGCCGCCCGTGGTAGTCCCGCTTGATCTGCCAGAGCAGCAGCGGCGCGTCGTAGACGACCGCATCGACTTCGCCCTTGGCGAGCCGCTCCAGCCCATCGTCGAGGGACTCGACGTCGGTGTAGTCGTTGTCGTTGCGCTCCAGCCACTGGCCGCTGGTGCTACCTCGCACACTGGCGACGCGCACGTGACCGAGGTCGTCTGTGCTGCTGACCGCGTTGCTCAGCTTGCCCACGGTGAGTGCACTGGTGATCGACGCCGTGAAGAAGGAAATCACGATCAGCGCCGTGAGCATCCACACCATGGCGAGTAATCTGCCAGGCACGCTGCGCGGCGTGACATCGCCATACCCCACCGTGGTCATCGTCACCATGGCCCACCAGAAGCCGGCGAAGATCCCCTGACGCTTGGTGCCCCCGAATTGCTCCGGGTTCTGCTTGCGTTCGAACAGCCACACCAGAAAGCCAACCGCCAGGAGCAACAGGCACAACGCACCGATGACCTTGAGGAACGCAGGCGAAATCAGCGCCTGTGCGACTGCCAACCAACCGGAGCTCTCTTCATTCCGTACGGCAATCTTGAGTCCGGAGCTGGTGATGGGGTGAGCGAAGTCCATTCTCCGTTCACGCTCTGCGGTGGCCGTGATCGCACCGACGCCGACGTCCACCTCCTGGTGTTCAACAGCATCCAGCAGGCCCTCCAGATCGTAAGCCTTGTATTCGTACTTCCAGCCGTGGTCTTCCGCCGCCTCCTCCCACAGCTCGATGGCGAGCCCCCGATACTGGTCTCCGTCCTGGATCACGAAGGGTGGAGCCACCTTCACGCCAACCGTGAGTGTGCGCGCCTGAGGCGCGGGTTCGGGCTCCGCGGAGGCAGCGAAGGCTACGAACAGGACGAGAATGAAGAACAGGATCGAGTGGCAGGTGCGACGAATCATCCAGGCTCCAGCTGGGAAAAGTGATCTCGATGACGGATCGCCACGCGACACGTCACGCTAACACCATACACCCTAACTCAGCTCTCACCCAACGCGAGCAACACGTCCAGCCGCTTGCGCCAGTCGCTCAACGCACCTTCGAAGCGCGCGAAGCGGAAGTGCGTGTTCGCCCCAGAGTTCAAGCCTCTCTGGATCTGTTCGGCGATCGCGAAGTCCTCGTCCAATGTCCGTACGGAAAAGGCGTGGTTCTTCGCGAAGAAGGCCTGGGATTCGGGGGAGAGGTCAGCCGTTTCCGGCGCGGCGCCGACCGTGAGTACCCGAATCTCGGTGCTGTCGACACTGAGTGGTCGCATCACGATCAAGTCGAAGTGGGAGCGCTGCATCAGGATCATCGCGTTTGGGTGCAGGGTGTAGACGAGGTGCGAATGCTCCCGAATGTCCCACGCGTCGCGAGGCACTTCACTGAGTTCGACGATGGAGCTCTTCGGGAGCACTGATCTCAGGTGGTCGCCAATGCGCTCCCAGGTCGAGTTCGTGTCCCCGAAGAACGCCGCGATGGTGTCCTTGTGGGCGACCTTGAAATGGTAAGACTCGATACCGCCCTCGACGATCAGCTTCCAGTTAGCGCGCCAGACGCGCGAGGTAGAGGCGTAGATCGTCGGCTGGGGTCCAACCAGCGCCTCGAGCTCACTGACGAGCGGAGCGGGGAGCTGTTCGGGCGTCGCGCCAGGTGACGGGCACACGAAGACTAGGCCGGCGAGCTCTGCGCAAGGCAGCGCAACCAAGCCATGTTGCTCGACGCACAGACTGGGAAAGCCCTCCGCGTGGCGCACCCGATGCAAGCTGCCGTCGTTGTTGTAGGTCCACGCGTGATAGGGACAGACGAACCGACTGCGGTTCCCTGCGGATGAAAGCTCGACGGTCGCGCCGCGGTGGCGACAGACATTCAGGAACGCTCGCAGCAATCCGTCGTCCCCGCGCGCGATCAACACGGGTGATCCGCACAGCTCCGTGGTGAAGAAGTCTCCCGGAGCGGCGACCTGAGCTCCCACACCGACAACGTTGAACGACGTCCTGAAGACGTGTTCTAGCTCTCGCTCGAAGCGCTCCGGATCGCTGTAGCTCTCTACGGGCACCAGCGTCTCCTCGCCATCGATGGGCCGGCGCTTTTCGTGGGCCAGCGAGAGAGAGGCTTCCAAGAGCTCGATCTGTTTCTCCCGATTCATTCTCCCCCCCGATCCCCACGCTCACTTCAGGTGCTGCGCGCGCAACTCCGACATCACGTGCTCCCACACCGGAGGGCCACCATCCTGGAGTGCCCGCACATGTTTCCGTGTGGCTTTGTCTTGCTTCTTCGACTCCGGTACCCAGCGGGAGCCCCAGGCTCCGATCTGGACGATCACCGGGAGCAGCGTGATCGACTTCTCCGTGAGGGAGTAGATCGCCTTCTGCTTGTGAGTCGGATCGACCGCCTTGGTGAGCAGGCCGTGTTCGACCAGGCGCGCCAGGCGATCCGCGAGGATGTTGGACGAGATGTGTTCGTCGGACTGCTGCAGCTCGCGGAAGTGGCGCTTGCCCGCGAACATCATGTCGCGCAGCACGAGCAGGGTCCACGAGTCGCCGAAGATCTCGAGGGAGAGGCTGATTGGGCAGTAGGAGCGCGGCTCGTTCTGGGTCATCGAGGAACTGCTTGCATTTTAAAAGCGGTCTCGTGTAGGTTGCAACCGCTTGCAAAACGCAAGCGGTCTGAGGAGCAAGATGTCGCTAGAAACCTACACGGGAAGCTGTCACTGCGGCGCGATCCGCTTCGAAGCAGATCTGGATCTGGCCGAAGGGTCGAACCGCTGCAACTGCTCATACTGCGCCAAGGTGCGCGCGTGGTTCGCATTCGCCAAGGGCGGCAGCCGTTTCCGCCTGATCGCGGGTCAGGGCCTGTCGGAGTACCGCTGGACACCGCCCGAAGAGAGCGAGCCGCACCTGACGTTCTCCTTCTGCGGCACGTGCGGCGTGCGCACGTTCGCGCGGGGCGAGCTCGAGGCCTTGGGCGGTACGTTTCACGCCATCTCCGTTCCGACGCTCGACCTCACGCCCGAACAGTTCGCGGAGATCCCCGTGCGCTACATCAACGGGCGCGCGCGGCGCTACGACGAAGCGCCGCCCTACCCGGAAGCGCTCTGAAGCTAGTCCTGGGGCAGGACCTTGGAGAGCACGCGTTGCCGCAGGGCTGCCTTGTGCGCTCGAATTTTGGAGAGCAGCGCGGTGTCGGGGCGCGCCCCTCCCGCCGCCAGGATTTGCGCCGCGAGCAGGCCCGCGTTGTACGCGCCGCCGATCGCTACGCTGGCGACCGGCACGCCTGCGGGCATTTGAGTGATCGAGAGCAGCGCATCCATCCCATTCAGCTGACCCATGGGCACCGGCACTCCGACGACGGGTAGCTCGGTGTGCGCAGCGACCATACCCGGCAGGTGCGCCGCGCCGCCCGCTCCAGCCACGATCACCGAGAGACCGCGCTGCGCTGCGGACGTCGCGAACTCAGCCATCTCGAGCGGCGTGCGGTGTGCGGAAACGATCTTCAGCTCGTAGGCGACGCCGAGTTCATCCAGAGCTTCTGCTGCGTGTTTCATCACGGGAAAATCCGAGTCAGAACCCATGATGATCGCGACCCGAGGGCTCTGATTCGTCACGCCACCCGCTCCGCGGCGAGAGCCCACTCGTAGTGTGCGAGCTGCGTGCGCAGGGCCTCGAGCTCAGCGAGGTCGCGAGCTCGCCCGGTGACGTGCCCCATCTTTCTACCTGGAAACTCTCGAAGCTTTCCATACCACTGGAGTTTGCATGCGTCCGGTAAGCATCCCTGGGTCGGGGCGATGGCCACGCGCGTTTGGGTTCCGAGCAGGTTGCGCATCAACACTAGCCCGTCTTGCGTCGGTTGACTGAGCGGAAGCCCGAGCGCCGCCTCGATGTGCAAGTCAAACTGGCTCGGGCCGTCATCCCAGAGGGTGTAGTGCCCGGAGTTGTGGACCCGGGGTGCCAGCTCATTGGCGACCAATTGGCCATCTTCGGTGAGGAACAGCTCGAGCGCGAACGTCCCGGTGAGGTCGAGGGCGGAGGCGATGGACAGCATCATCGACCGGACGTCTGCTTCGATGCCGGGCGAGACGCCGAACGCCGTGGCAGGCCCAAAGACCTCTCGACACACGCCTCGTTCCTGTTCTGTGATTACCAGGGGGAAAAAGGCCTCCTCCCCGCCGTCGGCCGATCGCGTGGCGACCATCGCGAGCTCCCGTTTGAACGAGACGAGCGCCTCCGCGTAGATCTGCGCGCCTGCTTGCTTCGCGTGCTCCAGGAACGGCGCTAGTGCGCATAGGTCGACGGCACCTCGCACGACGAAGTTTCCGCGCCCATCGTAGCCTCCCCGCGACCACTTGAGCACGTAGCCTCGTGGGTAGCGTTCGGAGAGTCGTTGGAGCTCGGCGGCGTCAATCTCGGGCTCGACCTCGGTGAAGTCCGCGGTCGGGATCCCGAGGGCCAAGAACAGCCGCTTCTGAGCGAGCTTGTCCTGGGCGACGCGAATCGCCTTGGCGCCAGGCACGAACTTCGCCTGCGCTGTGCTGTCGAGCGTCGTCGGGTCGACGAACTCGCTCTCGATGATCACCGCGTCACTCTCCCCGACCAGCTGGCTCACGGCGCGCGCGTCACCGAGTTGTCCGACAATCAGATCCACGCCGGCCACGACAGCGGGCGCGCTGGGATCGGGGGTGAGAACGGATACCGCGCAGCCACGCTGCTGCGCCGCGAGCGCCAGCATCAGCGCGAGCTGACCTCCCCCAAGGATCCCCACGCGTCGGGGGAGAAGCGGAGTGCTCGTCGCTTGCTCCGTCACGACGCTTCACTCCAGGCGATGTTGTCGTCGCTCGTGGCTCGTGCCCGGTGGGGCCAGTCCACCCAGGCGCCTCCTCCAGCGTAGCGCTTCGTGACGCGACCTGCCTGGTTCAGCGCAAACAGGTGGATCCAACCGTTGTCGAGCAAGTGCTGAAGCCCCTGGTGTCTCGCGATCACCGAGGACATCGCCTCGGTGGGTGCTTCCACGAACACGCTGAGGCGCAGCGGCGTGTGCTGCAGGCGCTCGCCGTCGTGAATCGACTGCCACGGCAGGCCCACCCGCAGGTCTCCGGTGTTGCCTTCGAGCACACCGAGGTTGCCTCCCACGACGTTGTGCAAGGTCTTGTTCCCGGCGCCGAAGATCTCAGGGTCTACGGAGGAGGCGTAGTATTGCAGATTGATCCAGCTGGCGACGACCATCGGCGCCGTCATGATCGTCTCGAGGACTGCGAACTCGGGATCATCCTCCCAGGAATACGAGTGGAGAAACGCTCTGCCATTCAGGTTCACGCCCGAGGTGCGTTGCCGTGGGGCAGCGATGAAGGAGGCGCAGCCCGCGAGGCCCCACTCGGGCCGGATTTGCGCCCAGTCCCGACTGCGTTCGAACCAGGTCTCGCCCGACGTGTTGCCTCCCAGCCTCCGTGCACGCTCCGTTCTGCAGGTCCCTCCGGCCGTTCCCAGCGCTAGCTTCAGGGCTTCCAGTTCAGAAGCGTGACCTGCAGGGACCAGGTGTTGCTCGAACAATGTCACCTCGTCGGTGGTCGTGTCGTGTAGCCCAGCTAAGAAGTAGGTATCCTCGGGGATATGAATTCCAGCGGCTTCGAGTCCCGCCCGGACCTCGGGATTGTTCAGTACCGTGGCGGCCACCCGTGCATTGACTGCGCCAGCCCGTCCGCCGCAGGCCCCGCAGTCCAGGCCCGACGCATGGGGATTGTTGACGCTGGTGGCGCCGTGGCCCGCGATCAGGATCAGGCGAGCGAATCCCTGCCTGAGCGACATGCCCTTCAAGGCATTCGCGGCCAGCTTGATCTGATCAGCCACGGGGATCCCGAGGCTCTGTCCGTCGCGTCTAGAAGGGGTCAGAGCGACTTCCAGACCGGAGTCGTGCTTGGGCACCGGGCGAGTCAGCCCGAACGCATCGGTGAGCAACTTTGGCAGGTACGCTAGCCCGAGCGGGCTGACGAAGCCGAAGCAGGAGATGCTTCCGAGCTTGAAGCTCTTGACCGCCTTCCCGACCAACGTCGACTGGAGCTTCGCTTCTGCCAACGCTTTGGTTCGTGTCTCGTCCCCTGCCTGACTTGCGACTCGGTGCGAAGGGCTCAGCAGCACGGGGCAGTGAGGGATCCCCTCGGCGTTGCCGAGGTCGATGTGATCCACCGGGAAACCGAAGAAGCCCGCAAAGCCGAGGGTCTCAACCCCCTCTGCCGCAGCTTCCAGGTGTCGACGGAAGACTTCGGAACGCACGTCGATGCAGAACACCGCCTGGAGGTGCGGCCGATCAGAGGGCGTCGCGACCTCGCGTTGTTGCTCGAACTGCGCGCTCAGGCTGAGCTGAGCCGAGCGTTCGTACGCTTGCTGCAGCACCACTCTCGCCATCACCGAAGCGGGGACAGGCGCTCGGCTGGCGTCGCTCAATGCCTGGACTTCAGCTTGCCATGCGGATTTGTCCAGCTTGTCGAGTAAGCTCTCCTTGAGCGCGAACTCGACGACCACGAGCACCGCGAGCAACTCCGACTGGGTGTCGCCTTCAGGCTCCCCCCGGAGTCGGCGCTCCCAGGCGAGGCGCGCGGCGTGTGCGCTCCAACCCCCCAGCTGCATCAGCAGTCGGTGCAGGTACAGATCCAGCGCCGCGCCTTCCACCCCCAGGGCCTGTAGGGCCACGCGCACGGCGGAGCTCCAGTCGTTTGGCAACTTCTCGAGGAGTTTGCGAAATCCGGGTGCACCCAGCACTTCGGGGGTGAGATCGAGCTCCGCCTCGGACTTCCAGCTGCTGAAGAGATCAACCGTACGGCTTGGCTGCCAGGTTGCGAAGTCGTGGTCGAAGTAAGCTGCCATCCAGGCGCCAAGGTGGTCGCGGATCCAGCGGCTCCAGCTGCCGTCGGTGATTCCGTCCAGCACCTCCGTGACGGTGCGCACTCCGTGCACGTTCGTACCCTCCTCGGCGGCCAGCCTGAAGAGCTCTTCGCGGCTGAGCTCCAGGCGCGACTCGGCCAATACCTCATCAACCACATCGATTGAGAGCTCCCCCTCTTCGATGAGGTTGAGGTAGTCCGCACCGGCCAGTGTGGAGCGGGCAGCGCTGACTTGCCCGAGGCGGTGCACCACGTCTTCGAAGGGCTGGTCGAGTAGTCCGAGGTAGGGGTTGACGGCGACGAAGCGATCCAAAGGCCAGACCGGTGCGACTCGCCGGGTCACTCGCGCAAGAACCGACTCGACGTGCTCAGCATGTAATTGGCGGGTTTTCATCAGGTGCCCTCGATACGGAGTTGAGGTTTGGTGGGTTGCACGATGCGGTCGAACAAGGCGTTGGCGTAGAAGCCATGTTTCAGATGAATGCGTAGCTTGTTTGCCCAGGGCGAGGCCCGACCGAGGCCAAGTAGTGGAGTCACCACCGCCAGGCTCCAGCCCGCGATCACCATCGCTCCAAGCGCCAGCCGCGCGCCCTGGGGCGATGTGGGCGTGGGAAGCGAATCCGCGAGGAGAAGACGCGCGGTCTCCTCCAGGAAGAAGAACACCAGCGTGACGCCGGCGGCGATGCCGAGGACCTTCAGGAACACACCCAGCCCTCCGCCAGAAGCGAGGCCGGCGGCCATGAGTCGAGTGAGCCCGAGGACGATCACCCCACCGACGAGCCACAGCTCCGGTTGTTGCCGGGCGGAGATACCCAGGATCCCCGCGACGCATGCGTAGAGCACCGCGGACACCGCCAGTGCAGCCAATGGCCGCCACAAGCCCAACTTGGGCGGGGGAACGGCAACACGAGACGCCTGCGCAGCATCTACCGTGCTGCCCGCGCTGAGGAAGGCATGCGCCTTGTAGAAGGAGTGCGCAACCAGGTGCAATGTGGCTGCCGAGTAGACTCCGAGGCCGCACACGAACAGGGTGAAGCCCATGTGAGCCGCGCTCGAGTAGCCTAGTGCCACCTTCGCTGATGGTTGTGTTCGCAGGCACAGCGACGCAAACAGTGCGGTGAAGCCGCCCACGATGAGCAGTGGCCAGGTTGACGCATAGGCTGAAGCGAATATCGCTGAGAAGCGCAAGACCAGGAAGGGTCCGGCGTTCAGGATCCCCGCGTGTAGCAGCGCGGAAACGGGCGTTGGAGTCTCCATCGCCTCCACCAGCCAGCCGTGGGTTGGAAACTGCGCCGACTTGAGCAGCGCGGTGAAGGCCAGCAGCAGCCCAGCAACGGTCAGCAGCGGACCTGGTGCGGCGTGCGCAGACTCCAGCACGAGCGACAGCTCTCCGCTGCCGCTGCTCGAGTAGAGCAGTGCAAACGCTCCAGCGAGGAGCAAATCTCCAGCTCGGGCGACCACGAATTTTTTCCGCGCGGCGATTCGGGCTCGTGGGCGCTCGGGATAGAAGCGGAGCAGGCGATGCAGACACAGGCTCGTCGTGACCCAGGCCGCCCAGAACAGCGCCAGGTTGTTCGCGAGCACGAGGACCTGCACAGCGGCGGCGGTGGCGGCAAGGCGACCGAGGAAGGCCCCGTGTCGTTCATCCCCCTCGAGGTAGCGCACGCTGAAGCGCGCGATGACCAGCACCAGCAGGGCGACCATCGCGAAGACCCCGGCGCTCAAGGCGTCCAGCCGAATCGAGGCACCGAGTCCGCTGTAGCCAAGTAGCGGGCTGAACAGCCGACCTTGACTCGCGACGGTTCCGATCGCCACGGCGCCGGCCGCGACCCCGAGTCCCGAAGCGCCTGTCCAGGCGCTCCGCAGTAGTCCCGTGAGTCGGCGGGGAGCGTTCCACGCGATCAGCGAAACGACGATCAGACTTAGGGGGGCGAGCAGCGGCACGTAGAGCAAGACCTGGGAACTCATGTTTCGACCTCTGGGCGCACTCCGGCCGTGGCCTTTCGTGAGCGGGCTTTGGGTTCCTCATGCAGGGAACCGGGCGGGGGAGCCTTTGGGGGGCGGCTGAGGATCCCGGGAGACCGAGACCGGCGTTGGAGAGGGTTTAGAACCTTGCAGCGGTTCTGAGAAACAGATAATTCTGATACAAAGAATCTAAAAAATAGATAGGAAGACGATGGAGTGGCTCAACTTCCGGCACCTGTATGCCTTCTGGATGGTCGCGCGTGGCGCAAGCTTCACGAAGGCGGCGTCCGAGATGCACGTCGCGCAGTCAGCGGTCAGCGCCCAAGTCGCCGCGCTCGAAGAGTACGTGGGTGAGCAACTCCTGATCAGAAGTCATCGCTCCGTGGAACTCACCCCAGCGGGACACAGGCTGCTTGGCTACGCCAACTCAATCTTCGAGCAGAGCCGGGCGATCAACACGCTGGTTCGCGACAAGGAGCACCTGGCAGGCAGCGTGCTGCGGGTCGGCATCGTTGGCGGGGTGTCGCGCAACTTCGTGTATCGGCTGCTCGAGCGCTACCAGGCCAGAGCCCCCGGGGTACGCCTGTCGGTCACTACTGGGTCCTACGGCGAGCTCTACGAGTTCCTCAGGCGCTTCGAAATCGACGCGATCGTCTCGCTGGATCTACCGAAGAAGCAGGACCTCAGTGAAGTGGCGTACCGGAAGCTCGGTGAGAGCCGGATGTGCATCGTCGGCGTACCGAAGCTGATTCGGGCGCTGCGACGCAAGCGCTCCAAGCTCTCCATCGAGGCGTTTAGCTTCAGGCACCCTTACGAGGTCGACGTCGTCGAGCGCTACGTTCGCCCGATGATCCACGGGGAAATGACGTTGCGCCTCGACACGGACGACATCCCGCTGTTGCGATTCTTTGCAAACAGCGGTCACGGCGTCGCCGTCCTCCCCCGAGTCGGGGTCTTGGAAGATCTGGAGGCAGGTTCGGTGGAGGCAATCGAACTCGCGGCGTGTCCCGAGGTCATGATCTACGGGATCACGATGGTGCGCTCGCGCTCTGCGCTGGTTGGGGTGGACATGGATGGACTGTGGGAATAGCCGAGTCAGCGCGTGAGTCGCTGCGCTCAGCTCTCGACAGCGAACGGCTGAAGGCTCAGCGCGCCTCGCACCAGCGGAATAGGGCTGCTTCCAGCCCTGCGTCGCCCCCTTCACCGACCCAGGCGACGTGTCCATCGGGGCGCACCAACACCGCGCTCGGTGGCGTCACCTCGCCAATGCTTGGCAGCACCCACCGGTCGCGGCACGTGGCTTGGACGGACTGCGCGCGATTCGTGTAGTCGGTACACGGGCGCGCTGCGTCGAAGGAGAACAACACAGGAGTTGCCGTGCGGAGAAAAGCGAAGACCCGTGTTGGCTTGCCCTCGACCATCAAATCGAGGTCTGGCATGCGGCGCCCGAGCAAAGGATGACCGGGGCCGAAGTCGTACTGGATGTCGAGGCCGGACATCAGCGCGCCGTAGCGCCTGCGCGGCTCGTCCATCGCGAACAGCTCCGCGAGGGAGTCGCGCAAGGCGTTGGTGCGATCGTCGCCGCGGCTCAGGGCCGTGATCGCCAGCGTGTGCTTGAGCACCTGGGCGCCAATGGGGTGTCGTTCCGCGTGGTAGGTGTCGAGCAGGGCCTCGGGTGAAGCGCCGCGCACCACGCGTGCGAGCTTCCAGCCCAGGTTCACTGCGTCTTGTACGCCGAGGTTGAGTCCTTGTCCGCCAACCGGGGAGTGGACATGTGCTGCGTCGCCTGCGAGCAGCACTCGGCCTGCGCGATAGCTGGCGGCCTGGCGTGCGGCGTCGGTGAAGCGCGATAGCCACGTCACGTCGTGGATACCGAAGTCGCTGCCATACACGGCGATCAAGCGTTCCCGCAGCTCTTCCGTGCTCGGCGTGCTGGTCGTGTTGACCTGCGGCTCGATCAACACCGTGCCCATGCGCTTGCCGTCGTCGAGTTTCCCGATGGCATTCACTCCCAGCGCGGCGCGCTGAATGCCCCAGGGCGGTTCTTCGCGCGGTGTGCCTTCGGCGATCAGGTAGCTGATCGAGGGCTCCCAGCCGGGGAAGTCGATGTTCGCTGCCTTGCGGATCACGCTCTGTCCGCCGTCGCAGCCCACCAGGTACTGCGCGCCGAGGTGCGCGCCGTCAGCGAGCAGCACCTCGACCCCATGGTCCCCTTGAGAGAAGCCCGTCACTTCTCGACCGCGCAGCAGGTGTACCGGTAGCTCGCTCACCCAATCCCCAAGGATCCGCTCGAATGCCCGCTGCTCCAGGGCAAGCCCGTAGTTGTGCCGGGTGGGCAGGTCGCTGATGTCCAGGATATGGACGAAGGAGGCTACCTGGTGCGTCGTTCCTGCCGCGAGGAAACGCTCGACGACGCCGCGTTGGTCCAGCACCTCCAGGGTGCGCGCGTGCAGTCCCCGTGCGCGCGTACCTATCAGCTCCTGGGTCTGCCGGCTCTCAACGACTGCGACGTCCACACCGCCCAGCGCAAGCTCCGCCGCGAGCATCAAACCTGTCGGACCCCCGCCTGCGATCACCACTTCGTGTTCGTTCATGCCGGCCACTTTGCGGCACGCATTGGGGCTTCCCGCAAGCCCGTAGGTCTGGCATACAACGAAGCTGGAGGGGTTGGGGGTGAGGGTGTGCCTCCCAAGCAGCGCGCTAGTCGTCGCGCCGACCCTCAGCCGCATTTTTTTCCAGGTCAGTGCCCTGGCTCGAGGCAGGACGCTTCGGTCAGTCTCGGCGCGAGGGATACGCTTGGTGAAAGCGCGCACCACCGCTCGTGCGCCCCAGGTCGAATGCTTTGACCTGGCCCCGGTAGTAGTCGCCAGTGAAGGCCACGAAGTAGACGTGGACGATCAGCTCCCGCGCGTCGATGTCTGTGAGGCTGGGATCCAGCAACTCGTAGTCGACGCGCAGGCACTCCACCAGTTCGGGCAGCGCATCCAAATCCGCGTAGAATTTGACTACATCTTCGCCGGTGTCTCGACGGCTGACGAAGTGCACCCGTCCCTCGCCCCAGGGCGCGGGGCGGTCCATCGGGTCGGTGCAGGCGCCCTCGAATTGCTTCAGGTCGAGGGGGAGCGGGTAGGGAAGAGGGGCGCCGATGCGTGCTTCAATCAGAGCCTCGAGGAAGCTCTTGCGGTCGCCGGCGAAGGCGCAAATGCTGTTCATCTGTGCAAGCGAGCAGCCTGCGTAGCCTTCCCAGGTTCCGGTCTCAGCAGGTGGCTTCAGCAGCGCTGTGACGTGCTCTAGGTAGCGCGGCGCCTCCCCGGTGAATATAGCCGGCCCGCCACAGATCAGCGCGCGGGCGAGGTTGTCATCTGCGACTTCACGCTCGTCGAGGCCATCGGCGGCGATGCCCGCGAGCAGGTGGAACAGAGGGTTCCCAGCGACTGCGTCCGTGGAGCGTGCGAAGAAGCGCTGCGCGGCCGCACACGCTTCGAAGGCCTCATCGAACTCGAGGGCCCGAACCGCGGCGTTGGCGATGCACATGAGCAGCCAGAAGCGCTGCACGTCGGCGAGGTCCTGGCTCGCCGGCCACGCGGCTTGGTAGGCCGCTCGCGCTTCAGCAAATCGCGACTCACGCATCAGGCCGTCGCCGCGCTCGATTTCCCGTTGGGCTTGCATGTCTGGTTTTCTGCGTCGGCGCGGAGCTGGCCGCAACCCTAGTCCTCAAGGTAGCGCCTCTGGGCTCCACCATGGGCCTGGCGTCGGCCTCTTGCTAAGATACTGCACATGCCCTCGCCGGATGCTCTGTTCCGACTTGATTCCGCGCTGAAACGGGACCCAGAGGTCGCCGCCTGGTTCCGCGAGCAAGACCCCGAGCTACGGCTGCTCGCCGAGCGATGGTTCAAGCAACTGCGGCAATCCGGCCCCGACGTGCTTGAACCGATGCATGATGGCGCCCCAACCGCGTGTATCGGAGATGCCGCCCTCGGCTACGTCAACGTGTACACGCGCCACGTGAACATCGGCTTCTTTCGCGGCGCGTTCCTCGAAGACCCAGCGAAGCTGCTCGAGGGCGCTGGCAAGCGCATGCGCCACGTGAAGCTTCGTCCTGGGGTCGAAATCGACTCCGCAGCGCTTGAACAGCTGATTGCCGCCGCGTATCGCGATCTGTCCGAGCAGCTAGCGGCCTGACGGCGTTCTCAGGGGCCCTTGGAGAGCGCCGCAGCGCGGGAGTGAAGGCGGCTGGCTCTTGCTGGGTCCTTCGGCACGCCGTCGCCCCTGGCGTACAGCAGGGCCAAGTTGTCGCAAGCGACCGCGAACTTCAGATCGCAGGATTTCTGAAACGCGGCGGCGGCCTTCGGTAGGTCGGGAGGGAGTCCGCTGCCGTGCTGGTAGCGCAGCCCTGCCATGTTGCAGTCGCTTGGCTTGTTGTCCTCGCAGCCCTTGATGTAGCGGCGAGTCTCCGAAGTCAGGTGCGGCTTGGAATCATCCTCGTTGGCAACTACCGCGCCGAGCGTACCGATGACCACGCCTCCCAACCCGAAGGCCGCGGCCAAGCCGAAGCTCAGGATGCTCAGCACCTTGGCCAACGTGGAGGGCTTGTGCTGGTTGGTGCGCCAGTAGAGCCTGCCCGCGATCGCGAACTCGACGACGAGGAAGAGTGTCGTCAACGTTACCGCGAGGAAAAGTAGCGTTGCCGAGGTCTTGCTGCCCGCGCTGCTGTCCGCACCCATCAGCAGGAACAGCGCCCCGAAGCCAAAGGCCAAGACCGCGGAGACTCCGAGGAAGCCGCGGCCAAACACCCAGCCGACGGTGTTGGGTGGTCTGAGGGCCGTGATCCAAGACACCGCCCCAAGCGCAGCCGACAAGGCCCACAGCGCCACACCGAAGAAGAGGAAGATGATCTCCGCCAGGCCCTTCAACCCCATCGCGCTGTTGGCGCTTGCTTCGCGGCCGAAGAGGAGGACGACGAGCAGGGCCAGCCCCGCCGCCGGGAGCTGTCGCTGGCTACGTCGACCTGAGTTTGGCATTCGACGGCATCCTACCAAGTCACGCTGCGCTTCTCTCTAGATTGCTATTTCCAGGCTGGAAATCGTTGATTCCGCGCCGAGCCTGACTTGTCGCGAGGCTGGCCGGTGCCAGACTCCACCCATGCTCAATGGCTGTGAAGTAATCGTTGGTTTCGAGGGGGACGGAGCTCGAGCACTGGAGCTTGTCGAACGGGAGCTGCTCGCGCTCGGCTATGAGCGCAAGAAGCTCGAGGCGGACAAGCTCGTCATGAAGTTCAGTGGCAAGCTGATCACCGCGGATCCGAACAAGATGCGGCACCAGGTCACCGTGCTGCCCAAGGCCGGCGCCCTGTGCTTTCAGTTCGGTACTGGCGTCGTGGCTTCGTACTGGACCGACAAGGACCGTGACTGGGCCGAGGAGCGAGCCAACCAGGTCGTGCGGGCAGTCCAGTCGGGGTCGTGAACTACTGGGGGTCGCTGCCAGCTTTGCGCCACTCCACCACGTAGACCTGGAAGCGGTCGTCGCCTTGAGGCGGGCCAGCGCCAATGAATCTCACGTTGGCTGGCAACTCCTCCGCTGACGAGAGCCGCACGAAGGCCTCGAAGTTGAATTTCCAGTCGGCAAAGTGCGTCACGCCCCGCTGCTGGGCGTACTGGGACAAGTGGTGCGTCTTCGCTGCGGCCAGGGCGTCAGCGTTCACGACACCGTCCAGGTTCACCACTCGCACGTCGCCTGGCGCGTAGTAGCTGAGGGCGCCGCTCTGGAGCGCACCGAGCGTCGCACCTTCGGGGATCATCGCCAACACCTCGCGGGCTGCTGCTCGGTAGCCTTTGGCGCCGTGCAAGCCCTTGCTCGGGGTTTGTTCGGGGGTGAGGAAGAGCCAGGGCAACGTCGTGGCGGCAGCACAAGCGAGGCCGCAGGCAAACGCCCCGTACCCGATCCTGGTTTGCGTCTTCGTCCGCAGCTGGCTCACGAACACCGCCACGGCGAGCACGAGCGTCGCCTCGGTTGCCGCGAGGTAACGTGGAAAGAACCAGATCGCTGGCAAGAAGAGCGCGTAGAACCCGAGCAGCAACACTCCGTGCGCCGCGAAGGCCGTGATGGGCGCTGTCCTGCCGCGCGGCGCCAGCCAGCGCTTTGCGAAGGACGCGCCCAGCACCGTCCCGCCAATGAGCATGGCCCACGTGGCGCCGGCATTGTCGAACAGCGCTTGCTTGAGCCGCGTCGTGTCGCCGAACACACCGAGCAGCGAACCGAGCGCCCAACCGATCTGCATCGGCGGCTTGAGGTACAGCGTTTGGTGCATGCGCACGATTTCCCGTACCGCATCACCGCTTTCGGGGATCACGCTGCCAAAGTGCGTCCAGGAGTACAGCCACCACGGCGCGACCACGAGCGTCGCGACTCCAGAGATGCTTGCGACGCCTTTGAAGTTGCGACGCAGGAGCTCGCTCACCCCCAGACAAGCCACGAGGAATACCGCATCGACTCGGGCGAGGAGTGCAAGGCCAGCCAGCAAGCCGCACAGCGCGGCCCGCTTCGGCGTCGCTCGCTGGCGAAGCTCACACCAGCAGACCACCAGCCACAGCTCCAGAGCTAGAGCAAGGCTCGTCTCCAGACCTCCGAGGGCGTTGCTGACCGCCGCTGGAGACAGCGCCCACAGGGCCGCTGCGAGCAGGCTCGCGTGCCTCCCCCCGAGGCGCCGTGCAAGATCGCCAAGAGCGAAGATGCAGAACGCATCGCTGATTGCCCCGAGGATCAGGACGAAGCGCAAGCCTGCGTCCGGGTTCGAGCTGATGGCAAACACAGGCGCGGTGACGAAGGCCAGCAGTGGCTGAAAGCCCGACGTCAGCTGACCTTCAACGCTTGGTCCGAGGCCATCCGCGAGGGACCGCGCGATGCTCAGCGTGTAGTACGTGTCGTCGGGAACGAACAAACGGTCAACGACCTCGAGGTTCCGCAGGGCAAGCCACAAGCGCAGGAGCCCGCCACAGACGGCGATCAGCAAGAGCCAGCGACGCTCGTTCATCCGAGCCTCGTCGTCGCCAGACGTCGCAGCCCCGAGAGCAGCTCGGAAAGCTCCGGACGTGGAGGCACCGCTGGATCATCCGCCGGCATCACGCGCCGCGGCAGCAGGGAACCACGGAAGCGACGCGCCAGCCACACCGCGAGCGCCGCCACCGCGCAGCCTGCGACGACGTCTGTCGGATAGTGCCAGCCGAGCAACATCACCGCGAGCACCGTCAAACCGGTGAACAGGAGTGAAATCGTGAGCGCCAGGCGGGAGCGCCGCGCGTACCACAGCATCACGACTTCCTGGGCGATGTGCAGGCTGGGCATGCAGGCGACGTAGCCCCAGGTTCGCACGACCTGGGCTTTGCCCATGAGCACTGCCTGGGTGTTGCCGTCGAGCCACCCACGCACAGGCAGCGTGAGCCCGTGAGGGATATCCTGGAGGAAACGAAAGAGCTGCGGCTCGTGGTAGCTCGGTCCGACACCTGGGAACAACCAGTAGAGCGGCCCTCCGAGGATGTAGCAGATCGCCAGCGCGCCGAGGTACTCGATGCGCTCCCGGGACGCGCGCATGCCGACGAGCAAGACATTCACCAGCGCCATGTGGGGGAAGAAGTGAAAGTACACCCAGTCGCACCACACGCTCAGCCTTGGGCTGCGCGCTCCCAGGGCTGCGAAGTAGCGGTGGGGCTCGACTCCGAACAGCGAGCGTTCGAAGGCGACGATGCGCGTGTCCCACAGGCTTCGGTCCACCAGTACGAGCGCCTTGAAGATGGTGAACGCGTAGCAGATCAAGAGGAACACCAGCGCTGCGACGACCACCTCGCCAACCACGCGGCGGCGCTGGCTGGATGCGGGAACCGGCAGCACCAGCGCGGCGATCATCAGCCCGAGGGCATCGAGCCAGGTGTGATGCTCGAAGAGCGCGACGTCTGCCGCTATCAGGCAGGCGCCAAGCGCCATTCGCGCGAGCACGCTGCGTCGCAAGCGTGCGCCGTCGAGCACCAAGTCGAAACGCCACCCTCCGCGCAGACGAAACCTGCCCAGCAGAAAGACCGCAACGATCGCTGCGATGAAATTCTGCTCGGAAACGACGTCCTGCAGCGTACGTAGCGGCTCGAGCCAGGTGTACGCTCTCGGCAGCGAGCTCTGGTGGTGCACAATCGCCGCCAGTCCGGCGATGCACAGCGTGAGCAGGGGAAGCAACCCGAGCGATCGATAGAGGCTCAGAAATCGCCGCTCGGTCACGGCAGCCCGAGGCATGCGTGCCCGAGTCCCCCTCCGAAATCCAGGGTGGCGGAGTTCGCCCAGAAGAGCTGGCGACCGTCGTCGATGAGCGAGGTGACAGAGACTCCGTCGACCGCGGCGATGGTGAGTGCTTGAGGGGCGGCGGCGGTGGCGTCGAGCGCGAAGATCCCATCGACCTGAGACCAGTAGACAACCCCAGCGTGGAAATGCAGCGCGGTGCGACCGTGGGCCTGCGCGAAGATCTGCTCCGGGTCCGTCGCTCCAGCGCGCAGCACCCAGATCTCCGGGTCTTCGGTCCAGCGCATGAACCAGACCTCGTCACCGTTCGGGGTCTGGTTGACGTCCCAGGAACGGATGCCATCGCTGATCGCGAGGCGTTCAGTCACGTTGCCGCTCATGCGATCGAAGAGGAATAGCGAGCCCGTGTTGCTGGTCCAGTAGATCCCTTCGGAACCGCCCTTGAGGCCGTGGATCAAATCACCATCGGCTTGCCCGACGCTGACGCTACCCAGGGGCTCCGCGGCGCCGCCGCCAGTCGGGACACGGAAGATCTGATGCGTGAAGCCGTCGGCGTCGTCTCCGTGGGCGACGACGTACGCGGACTCGCCCTCCACGGCGATGGTGTAGTCGTCGACTCCCGGCACGGTCGCGAGCACCTGTTCGCCGCCAGGCGCGCTCCAGCTGTTCACCGTGTTCGCTGCGCGATCCGTGAAGTACACCGTGCCCGCCTGCACCGCGAGCCCAGCGAGGCCCGAGGCGCGCTCGAGGACCGTCTCAGGTTCCGTTTGCGCTTCGCCCAGGTGGCGCAGCGCATAGCCGCTGCTGCTGACTGCGGTCCACCACAGCTCTCCCTCGCTCAGGGTGAGCCCGAATGGCGCGTCCTCGTTGACGAACATTTCGGGGGTGAGAGAGCACTCGGTGGCGCCGCCACTGTCACTGTCGCTACCGGCATCCTGCGCTCCGCCCGTGCCTCCAGCGCCCGCGCTCCCCGCAGCGCCGCCGCTGCCTGCGTCGGGCCCCGATGCGTCCGTCGACGAGGCTCCGTCGCAGCCAACGACCGCAATCACTCCGCACAAGAACCAGGCGACCCGCTTCATTCCTCCACTCAAGCTCCCAAGCGCTCAACGTAGGAGGGTTTTTCAACGTTGGTCAATGTACAACGACAAAACAGCGCCGGCCGCGTTTTCACGCGGCCGGCAATGCATGTCAGGCGGGCCTCACTTCACGTCGAAGCGATCCAGATCCATGACCTTGGTCCAAGCGGCGACGAAATCGTTCACGAACTTCTTTTCCGCGTCGGAGCTTCCGTACACTTCGGCCAGGCCGCGCAGCACGGAGTTCGAGCCGAACACCAGGTCAGCGCGGGTTCCGGTCCACTTCACGGCGCCGGTCTTGCGATCGCGACCCTCGAAGTGGTCACCGACAGGCTTCCACTCGGTACCCATGTCGAGCAGGTTGACGAAGAAGTCGTTGCTCAGGGTGTCGGCCTTCGTGGTGAACACGCCGTGCTTGGTGCCGCCGTGGTTCGTCCCGAGCACTCGCATGCCACCGATCAGCACGGTCATCTCCAGAACACTCCGTCAGCGTGAGTAGCTGCGCACGATCGAGCAACACTCTTTGGAACGCTCGGCGTGCTTTTTGCTTCTGGTAGTTGCAGGAAGCCGTCAGCGACCGGTTGAGTAGGCATGGTTGTCGACGTCGGTCTGTTCCGCCTTTCGTCAGCGTCAACGCGACCGGGAGTGAAGGGACGCTGACGTCGTGGCCTGCGTTCTTTGCTGCCTTCTCCACCGCAGCCAAACCGCTAACGCGGTCAGGTCTCCAGAGATACTGCGTTCTGCCTGCAGGCGATGAACACTATTATGGATCTTCTCGAGCGCGGGCAGCACCTTCTTCAGTTGGTCAGGCTGGTTGACCTCCCAGTCCTTGGCTGGAGCGAGTCGGATGCGTGCGCCGTTGGCACCGCCGCGCCCATCCGGACCGCGGGCAATGCTCGCTGACGCCCATGCGGTGATCGGTTCAGGCAGGCTGGAGGCGAGCAGCTTCGCCTTCAGCGCCGCGACGTCCAGATCCGTTCTGACCAGCGGGTGCGTTACGCGGGGATTGGATCCTGCCAGAGCAGGTCTTCCGCCGGAACCTCCGGGTCGAAGGTAGCGCATTCAGGCCATGTCGCGGTGGGTGAACCCGAACCACGCGCGGGCGAGCATCAGCGGGCCTGATCAGGATGCTCCAGCGTCGCGAGATCTTCTCATCGATCCGGGTGCATGCGCAGCGTGGGATCGGTCGTCAGCATCGTGGGCTTGAGCTTTCGATCTTCGAAGGCGTGAGGGATGGCTATCTCCGCGTCCTTCGCGACCACTGGTGGGCGCTTCGCTGGGCTCTTTCGTGAAATCCACTCGTACTTGAACAGGTTCCTCCCGGTTGTTGCTCCACTTGGTGGGGGTCTCGACCGTGCAGGTGACTTCAGGCGCTGGTGATCATCTTGCCAACGCCGGTGCCTTGCGTAGCGTGTGCCAGCCGAGGCCTTACCGCGCTCCTCGGCCTCGCTTTCTGGTTCGGGCCGAAACGTTTGGTCGCCGGTGCTGTGCCGCGAAGGTCTGGAAAGCTGCGTGGCCGCCCACCCGATGGCGCAGGCGGTCTTCGTCCGTTCTACATCGCCATGCGCGCGAAGGTCTCACGGGTGTCTGCGAGCGCAGCCGCGGATCGGATTGCCGCCAGGCCTTCCGGGTTGACGTAGATCAGGAGGCCCATCTGCACTGCGGCAAGAGGTTGTCAAGGAGTCATCCTTTTCCGTAGCGTTTGTCTCCACCGACCAGGTATGTTCCTTGCCCCAGTACACGTCTGATCGGGCTCGTGACGTCTTCCCGTCCGCCGCCGAAAATAAACGTCACAAGCCCATTGACTCGAGGCGCCACGTTGCAGGCGATCAGTCAGCCCACGAGATCTTGCGGCCGTACTTTTGCTTGATGGGCCACAGCAGGCGACGCGCCTTGTCGAGGCTCACGTTGTCCGGCCAGCTGTTGAGCGGCGCGAAGCGCTGCTGTCCGCTGCCGGCTCCGCCGCGCCCGTCGCCCACGCGATAGGTGCCCGCAGCGTGCCAGGTCATGCGGATGAAGAACGGACCGTAGTGACCGAAGTCCGCGGGCCACCAGTCCTGGGAGTCGGTCATCAGCGCTTCGAGATCTTTCTTGAGCGCTGCGAAGTCGAGGCTCTTGAACTCCTCGGCGTAGTTGAAGTCGTCGCCCATCGGGTTCGACTTCTCCGAGTGCTGGTGAAGCAGCTCGAGCTTGAGTGAATTGGGCCACCAGTCTCGGTTCTGGGTGCCGCCGCCCGCCACGTGGAACGGGCATTTGCTTTCAGTCGTCATTGAGTCTCTCCTCCTCTTGGTCTTCGCTCTATCGATGCTCCCTCACCCTAAGCGAAAGCCGTACCAACTCGAGGTGAAGTTTTCGTTGCAGTTTTCAATAGCTAGAGCGCTGTGCGCCGATATATCGGTGACCCGTGGCAACGTTATATCGTTGTGTAGACGATATTTCGGTGGCCCGAGTCAGCTGCCCGAGCGCACGACCTGCCACTGCTCCCACGCCAGGTCGGGTTCGATGTCCGCGTAGCCTCGCACGCGTTCGAGCCCTATCGCGTCCGCGAGTTCCATCGCCACGCAGGTTCCCTTCTCACGTAGGCGTTCGACTTCGGTTTGGGTGAGGGGACGACCAGCGGCCTCCTCAGCACGCGTCAGCAGCGCGACGAGTGGAGGTACGAACGTTGGAACGGGTTCGGTCGGCGTCAGGCCCTTCAACCCTTCCGCGAGGAAGCGCCAAACGCCGAAGGGGTTATGGCGTCCGTCCTGAGGTCGATGCCGATCGTCGGGCCATCGCTCCAAAGTGCGTCGCGTGCTGTCGGCGTCGGGACGAAACGTATGTCCGCTAGCGAGCGCTGGCTGCTCGTCGATCTGGTAGACGCAGAATGTGTCGAGCCACTCGATCGCGGCGCGCGTATCCGACATCTGGATCTGGGCGTCGGGCAGATCGAAGGCGTGCATCCCGCAAGTGAAAGAGCCCTCCTCGCCCGCGACGATGATGGTTGCGCATTCGTAGAGCCCCCAAGGAGTGTTCGCGTCCAGACGCGCGAGCCAAGGCTCCCACGCCCAGGCACCACCAGACGCTTCCACGCGGATAGCGATACCGCCCGCTTGTCGTAGCGGCAGACTCAGCCGTTTCAGCAGCGGGCCCGCTCGGTCGAAACGCAGGCCTACCTCGAGCAGTGCCGCCCGGCTACAGGTGCGCAGCTGAGCCACGACGTCTGGGGGCAGGGCACCGAACCGACCCCACTTGAATGCTTCGCCGAGGCCGTGGTCGCAAATCAGTTCGACACGCACTGCACCCGCCGCCAGCTCGTGCTCAGTTGCCGGAACGCCCGCGTCCAGCAACAGCCGGACGATTTGTTCGCTGCTCTCCCAAGGGCCCGAGATCAGCAAGAAGAATGACGGCACTCGCGGAGACACGCCCTGCAGGGTATCTGCCTCGGAAGCCGTCGTCATGACTCCTTGGACAAACACCCCTGGCGCGAGCCGCGTGGTCGCTTCGCC
>JAWKRD010000065.1:0-30181 GCA_041389805.1 Polyangiaceae bacterium
CGGGCACGCGCTCGTGAACGCTTGTGCGGGCGGCCTCACGATCGTCGACAACATCGTGGCCGGCGGTGCTTCGCAGAGCTGCGTCAGCCAGGTCCAGGACCTCGACCCTGGTTTCAGCGACGCTGCGAACGCGAATTTCCACACCAGCAATTCAAGTGTCGCGAGTTATGGCGCGTACGCAAACTAGCCCGCCTAGGGCTTGAAGACGTAGAGCGCGCCGGAGTTGGTCTTGGAGTTGTCGGACTGGTCGCCGTTCGTGCCCGTCGCCCCGCTATCTTCGAACAGGGCCGAGACGACGAACGTCGGGCCGCTGATCGCTACTCCCTGGCCGAAGAGGTCGGCAATGCCAGGGTTACTCGCCTTGATGTAGGTGGTGAAGGCCCAGTTGCCGCTGGTGCGGGTGTAGAGATAGGCAGCGCCAGCGCCGTCCGTCCCGTCGCTGGTGTCGTCGCCCCCGAGTCCCGACGCAGAACCGTCTTCGGTGGGTGCGCCGACCAGCACCTGGTCGCCGCTGATGGCGACGCTGGTGCCAAACTTGTCGTTGGCTCCCGTGTTGCTCGCCTTGACGTAGGCCTGCTGTGCCCAGGTGGTACCGCTGCGGAAGAAGATGTACGCCGCGC
Organism: Polyangiaceae bacterium; assembly: GCA_041389805.1. Lineage (GTDB taxonomy): Bacteria > Myxococcota_A > Polyangia > Polyangiales > Polyangiaceae > JAHBVY01. Next base: position 621 of record JAWKRD010000065.1, read on the forward strand.
CGGTCGACGCGAAGCCCGACATCTGGGAACCGTTGACGCCGGTCGATTCGCTGTTCTCGTCGATGGATCCGGCGACGAAGGTGTCTCCGTCGATCGCCAATGACTCGCCGAAGTTCAGGTTCGCGCCGTTGTTACTCGCCTTGACGTACGCCTGCTGTGACCATGCGGAACCGTCATGGACGAAGACGTACACGGCTCCGGAGGCGAGGTAGCTCGGATCGTTGCCCTGGCTGCCGTCCACGCCACTTGCGGGGCTGTCTTCTCCGGTGGCGGTGACGACGATGGTGCTACCGCTGATGCCTACTGCGTCGCCAAAGTTGTCGAACTTTTCGGCGTTGCTTGCCTTCAAATACGCCTCCTGGGTCCAGCCGCCGGCAGCTCTGCGGAAGACATACGCCGCGCCCGCCTGTGAAGCATCGTCGTTGGTCTGGGCGCCATTGATGCCTGTCGCGTCGCTGTCTTCTTCGGGCGCGCCGACCACGATCACGTCACCGCTGATCGCCACCTGCTTCCCGAAGCGGTCGCTGTTGCCTGCGTTGCTCGCAGTGAGGTAGGCAGACTGCATCCAGCTCGAACCGCAGCGGGTGAACACGTAGGCGGCGCCGGAGTCGCTGCGTGAGTCGCTCGGTCCGTCTTCGTCCTCGGCGCCGACGACGATCGTGTCGCCGCTGATCGCGACGCTACGGCCAAACTGATCGTTTCCTGGGTTATCAGGCTGGAGCACGGCCTGCAGCGACCATCCATTGCAGTCACGAGTGTACACGAGCACCGCGCCGTAGTTTCCGTTGCCGTCCGGATACGTGGTGCTGCCGGCGACAATGGTGCTGCCGTCGATCGCGACCGCACGACCGAGCTCCAGGCTCGACTGCGAGATATCTGTCTTCAGGTAAGCCTCTTGGGGGCTGGGGATGGTGGTGGTGCAGCCGGCGTCTGGCGGTGGATCGCACGTACCGGCATCCGCGCCGCCGCCGCCAGCGGAACCACCAGCAGCCGTACCGCCGCTGCCGCCTACCCCCGCGGAACCGGCGGAGGCATCGCCCCCCGCCGCCCCTCCGCTGCTCGAGCCACTGCTGCCTCCTGCGGCCGCGCCGCCGCTCGATGAGCCTCCACTGGTGGTGCCCCCGCTGGCGCCCCCGCTGCTGGAACCACTGCTGCCTCCCGAACCCGCGCTAGCGTCCGCGCCGGCGTCACCTTTCGCGTCGGTCGAGTCGTCCTCGCTGCACGCGACGGCGAGCGAGATGGCACACAGAACTCCCAGCAATACACGCGTCCGCATGGGTTCACCCTAAGGGATGCAGCGCGCAGGGGACAGGCTCCAAGCCGCTGCCGGCGAGTGATCCCCGGGCCGGGCACGATTCTCTCCCTGGTTCCGTGCGGTTAGTCGGAATGCGGGATTCCAAAAAGTGTCGGTGGAAATAGTGTGCGCAGCGATTCCGCAGCCTACCGGCCAAACACGTACAGCGCGCCGGACGCGTCGGCTGAGTTGTCACTCTGATCGCGGTTCGTGCGAGTCGCGCCGCTGTCCTCGAGGGGTGCACCCACGACGAAGTAGGCTCCCGAGATGCCGACGGAGGTGCCGAATGCATCGCCCGCTTCGGTGTTCGAGGCCTTCACGTAGGTCGTGAACGCCCAGGTCGTCCCGCTCCGGGTGTAGACGTACGCTGCGCCTGACTCCTCGGCGGCGTCGCTCGCACCGTCGCCGTCTAGTCCTGTGGCCGCGCTGTCTTCCTCGGGCGCGCCGACGATGATGCGGTCGCCGCTGATCGAGACGGAGGTGCCGAAGCGATCGAAGTCACCTGTGTTGCTCTGCTTGAGATAGGCCTGTTGCGACCACATCCCCGAGGATCGAACGAAGACGTAGGCAGCCCCTTTGGTGGTGAAGCCGTCACTCTGATCGCCGTCCACACCGGTTGCGTTGCTGGTCTCGTTCAGCGCACCCACGACCAGCGTGTCGCCGTCGATCGCCACGGAGAAGCCGAAGCTCATGTTGCCGTGGGTGTTGCTTGCCTTGAGATAGGCTTGCTGTGCCCAGCCCGCTGAGTCGCGCTGGAACACGTAGGCTGCGCCGGCTGAACCGAGGCTGTTGTCCGTGTCGTCTCCGTTGACTCCCGTGGCGGGGCTGTCCTCGCCGATGGCGCCGACGACGACCGTGTCGCCGCTGATCGCTACCGCCCCGCCAAAGAGATCATTGGTGCCCGTATTGCTGGCCTTTAGGTAGGCCTCTTGGGTCCATGTACCTGACCCGCGGCGGAACACATAAGCAGCGCCGGCATTCGCAGCGTCGTTGTTTGCGCTGTTTCCGTTGACGCCGGTTGCGGTACTGCGCTCCTGCACTGCGCCTACGACGATGGCGTCCCCGCTGATGCCTACGCTCGCTCCGAAGAGATCGCCAGCGTCTGGGTTGCTGGCTTGCAGTCGACTCTCCTGAATCCACGATGAGCCGCAGTGTCGATACACGTACGCCGCGCCATCCGACGGCGTGGACGTTCCGTTTATCGCGCGACTCGCGCCCACGACGAGGGTGTCCCCGCTGATTGCCACGCTGGAACCAAAGTCTGCATAGGGTTGAGCGTCACCTGGGCGAAGCACCGCTTGAAGCTGCCAACCGTCGCAGTCCCGGCGGTAGACGAACGCAGCTCCCCTGTCGCCGTCCTCACCATACTTCACGCTGCCCGTGACCAGCGTGTCACCATCGATCGCGACGGCTCTGCCGAGCTCCAGCTCCGGGAGCCCGTTGTCCGACTTGAGGTATGCCTGCTGAACCGTGACCAGGCCAGCGTCTCCACAGCCGCTGTCCATCGGGGGAGGTGGGTCACACATGCTCAGCGCGTCGAAGCTCGCATCCAGGTGTCCAACATCGCCTGCGGCCCCCGCATTTGCATCTTTCCCCGAGGAACCAGCGGCCGCGTCGCTGCTGCTGGTGCCGCCTGAGGTGTGAGTGATGATATTCCCGGTGCCGCCTTCGCCAGAGCCTGCGCTTCCGCCTGAACCGGCATCAGGGCTCGAGCTCTTGGTCTGCTCCCCCGAGCTGCAAGCGATCGCCGGGAGCGTAGCCAACCCCAGCGTAAGCAGAACACGCAAGTGCTTCCCCATGGGCGGACCCTACGTCATCGTGCGCCCCGGGTGCACACGATCTGACCTCCGCGTCTCGGTTTTGGCATTCCCTCGTGGATACGCCGGTCCCGAAGAAGCTGACAGAAACTCGGATCTGAAGCGTGCTGAGGGCCTCACGCGCGGGGCACTGAAACCATCGCCGTGCGCTCGCCCTGATGCGCCGGATCATCCTTGCGGAACAGCAGCGTGAAGGCGATGAAGCCGACCCACAGTGCCGCGAGGTGATGCAGCATCGGCGCTCCGCCGAGGCGCTCGAAGAGGGCGCTCGAGATGGGTGGACCGATCAGCATGCCCGCGGCGTAGAACGCGTTGTAGATCGCGGTTGCGCGGCTGTAGTCCTTCGAAGGAACCACCAAGCCTTGGAGCGCGAGGCTCATGGGGGAGATGCTGGCGAGGGTGGCGCCAGCGACGAACACGGCGACGAGCATCAGCGGGAAGCTGTCGAGCCAGGCGAACGAAGCGATCATCACGGTGCCAATCACCGCGAGGGTGCGCATCGTGATCAAGTGCCCGAAGCGATCACCGATACGGCCCGCAGGATTCGTAAACAGCACCATGCCGAGGGCGAAGCATGCAGTGACGTAGATCGTGTCTGCCTTGCTGACGTGCTTGTCGGTCATCAAGAACAGCGGCAGAAAGAGCACGACGCTGGCCTGGAAGTAGCCGTACGCGAAGGTCGCGAAGCAGCTGGTCTTGATACGCCAGAGCACACCCAGGCTGCCAAGCTCCTCGGGTTCATGGGATGAGTCTACGTCTGCACGTTGTAGCTGAGCCGCGACGGACTCTGCCGCGTCCGGCTCAGCGCGACCGTCGGTGCCTATTTCCGCGTGGCGACTCAGGAAGACGAGGAAGTAGAGGGCCACCGCAAGGGCCAGCGCGCCAGCGACGCTGAAGGCTGCTGACAGCGGCAACACCGTAGCCAAGCCTCGGCTCACGAGAGGCCCGAGGATGTAGCCCAGCGCCATGAAGACGGCGTACAAGCTGGTGACGAGCGCCTTCTGACCCGGTCGCGCGCGGGCCAGGAGCACTGTCTCACAGCTCACCCAGATGCTGACGGACGCAGCTCCGTCGATGAACCGGAGCCCAGCAATACCGTAGAAGTTGCTTACGTGGGGAAACGCCAGAGTCACCACCGCGTAGGCAGCTACGGCACAGGTGACGAGAGCTTTGGCTGAAAAGCGCCGAATCAACGCGCCGGCGGGGATGCTCAGGCACACGATGCCGCCTGCGAAGGCAGCGGCCAGGTTGCCAATCTCGCGCTTCTGGAAGCCGCGCTCATCCAGGTAGACGGCGATCACGCTCAGCGCGACTCCGTACGCCAGCCCGAGCGCCAACGTGCCCAGGTACACGTGACGAATGTCCGAGTCTTTGAGGGGATTGGTCGAGCTCACGGCGGCACCGTCGTACTACAAACGCGAACGGGCGCGAGACTCCTCGCGCCCGTTCACTACCTCGTTGCCTCGCGCTACCTCACTCGGCGGCGATCGGCGCTGCCTCGGCGGTGTTGGCGGCGCCTCCGAAGCGCAGCTTCACCTTTCCTAGCAACGACTCCGCGGCTTCCGGCGCGCGCTCCTTGGCGATCTCGAGGAGCTCCGCGCTCGCCTGCAAGCTCAGATCCGCTGCGGCCTTGGCGCGGCTCGGTCCGTTCTCCAGCCAGCCCTTGGCGCTTGCGCTGAGCCAGCTCGCCGCGCCCTTCGCCCCGCGCACCACGCGCTGCGCGCGCGTGGTCTGCATGCGATCGATGATCTCGTGCGCGGCGTCGGTCGCGGTGCTGCCCGCCATGTGGGGGGAGCGATGCAGGGCGTTCGCGTACTTCGGGTGCTCCGCGAGGTAGGCGCGCAGCTCGTCCTCGGTGACACCGGCCTCCTTCAGTGCCTTGGCGAACTCGTCCGCCGCGGCCTGCTTGGCCTTGAACAGGTACATTTGCACACGGGAATAGAAGTTCACCGCGCCGTCGCCGCTGGTCTCCACCGCGCAGAAGATGGTGCCGGGGAAGCGCTCACCGATCAGCGACTGCACGCCGTCGCTGACGCTCGAGCTCGGCATGCAGCCGAAGGGCTTCACGCTGAGGGTCATGTTGGCCTTGTTCTTGACCACGTTGAGGATCAGCTTGCCGACCTCCATGTGACCTTCGCCGCCACGCAGGTCGTTGTTGTAGAACGGCATCGCCACCTCGGCGACCTCGTCCATGTCGGGCAGGTGGTAGTCGTAGAAGCCCACGGCCCGCGCGAAGGTGTGGAAGATGACGCGGAGCGCGCGGTCTGCGACCAGCAGCGCGACACGGCGAGTGAAGACACCGTACTCACCGAGCTCCGACAGGCCGCTCTTCGCTGTGTCAACGCCGCGCAGGTCCTTGCGGTTCTCCGTGTCGAAGCTGACCTCCCAGATGTTGTAGAGCAGCCATGCCGTGAGGAACTGGATGTCGCACTCGGCGCCTTCGGTCTCCACGAAGCGCTGCAGCGCGTAGTTGCCGTCGCCTTCAGTGGTCATGGCCCAGAACTCACCGATGATCGCGACCTTCGGCTTGAGGCGCAGGCGGTCCACCGGGATGGCCTCGAACCACTTGCGGCTGCGGCGTAGCGCGAGCAGCACGGACTTGCCCGCCTTGAGCGCGTCGTAGCACTCCTTCTTGGCGCGCTCGACGACCTCGTCGGTCTCGCCCTTGTTCACCTCGTAGGGGCGGATGCGGTAGGCCATGCCGTTGATCACGTCACCAGCCAGCAGGCTGCGCACCAGGGTGATGAAGAACTTCGGGTTCATCTCGAGCCCGCTCTCTTCGCCCGTCGCTTGGCTCAAGCCGCCTTGCTGCTGGAACAGCATCACGCGGAAGCCGTCGAAGCCAGCGTCGCGCAGCGCCTTGCGGTACTCCGTCACGTACATGCCGAAGCGACAGGGGCCGCAAGCGCCGGCAGTCAGGAACACGAACTTGTCGATGATCTCCTGGCTATCCATGCCCTTCTTGTCGCGCAGCTCGATTAGGAACTTCACGAGGTTCCCCACGGTAAAGTAGGTGGGGTTACACTGAGCGCGGTTGCCGAACTCCTTGCCAACCTGGAGAGCCGCGTTGTCCGGCACATCCATCGCGATCACGTTGTAGCCGAGGCTCTGCAGGCCGCCTTCCACCAGGTAGTCGTGGGCCATGGTCAGGCCGCCGACGAGCAGCGTGATCTTGGCCTTTTCGCTCTTGGTGAAGCCGAGGTCCGCCATGTCCTCGATCCACTGCTTCTCGTCTTTGAGGCCGAGGCGTTCGCGTTCTGTGGCTTCGAACTTTGCGAGCTCCGCGTCCATGTCGAAATCGCCGCCCACGACGGGCAGGCTGCGCTTGGTTCCGAGGTCGATGTGCTGTGTCATGTCAGGTTCCCTCTTTGATTCCTTGCAATCGCTTCACTCGGCGGCCGTCGCGCCGCGCTCGTTAGGAAGTTTGGTGGGGACGATGCTGCCGTCCTCTTGCTTGCGTCCAAGCCGGACCATGCCCTTCGGGAGCTCCGGCGGCTGTTCGATACGGGTCTCGTAGGCGAGCACGCGCGAGCGGACCTCGGCGATCTGCTCGGCGATCTCGTTGTCGCTCTCGCGCACACCCAGGAGCTGCTTCCGCTTCATCTCGAGCAGCTCCAGTCGCTTCTTGTCGATGGCGTGGCTCAGGGCGTCGCGCTTGCGCGAGACGTCCTCTAGGGCCTCCTGGCGCAGCCGCAAGGAGTGAGCGTAAGTCTTCACGCGGATCTTGATGCTGCCGCCTGGCTTGTTTGCGTCGAGGTCGTGGAGCGCCGCGGAAGGCGTGCGCGCTGTCTGCACGATCGAATCCACCATGCCGTAGGTGGGTGCGTCGTGGCCGCACTTGAAGCTCGAGAGATCGAGCACGCACACGTTCGGGTGGTGCGCGGCGAAGCTCGCGGCCCACACCTTCTGCGCGCTGTTGGCCGAGTAGTTCTCTGGCCAGACGTGGTTCAGCTCCAAGGGATCCTTGATGAGTCCCGACTCCAGCTCCTTCTTGAAGTAGCGTGAGAGGTACTCCTTGTCCTTCGGGATGCTGCGGATGCTCAGGATCGGGTAACCCAGCACCTGGAATTCCTCGGGGATACCGTGGTTCAGGCCAGGGTCGGAGTGATAGGGGCGGTTCAGCACCAAGATCGCGATGCGGTTCTCCGCTTCGACGGTCTCGAGGATCGCGCGACCCTTGTCTTGGAGATCGAGCTCGAAGGCTTCGAGTGCCTTGAAAGCTTCGCGGCACGCGTGGTCGTTCTCGTCCTCGGTGATCCCCAGGCGCTCCGCCCAGGTCTCGAACATGCGCCGCGTCAGGAGCAGCGGCTCGGCGAAAGACAGCGCCGGGCTCATGTACTCGATGTTGCGCACCGCGAAGAAGTCGAGCTCCTTCGTGAACGCCGCCTTCATCACATCCGGCGTACCCGCGACGATGGGACAGCTGGTGTTGTCCATCGTGTCCTTCACGAACGAAGGCACGTGAGTCAGGATCGGGAAGAAGATGTAGTTCAGCGGGCGCTTCCGCTCGGGCTCATGCTTGTGGAAGAGCAGATTGTGGATGTGCGCCTGTGCGACCTTCGAGGGGAAGCACGGGTCGATGCTGCCGTACTTGCCGCCCTCGACCCACATGTCCTCGTCGGTGTGCTCGCTGAAGATGACGTTCGTCTTCGGGATGCCGAGCGCCTCGAAGTCCGCGCGGAAGAACGGCGCCGTGGAGTAGATGTTGAGCACCCGAGGCAAGCCGATGCGGATGTTCTTGCGTTTCCGTGCGGCTTCTTCGCTCGAGCGCTGGAAGGGTCGAGTCACCGTACGACGCTTGATACGGAAGAGGCCCTGGGTGACCTGGACGTCTTCAACCGGGCTGCCCGCCTCGGGCATTGCCTCGCCCTTGTAGAACGAAGCAAACGCGCGCTTCGACTCGTAGTCCACCAGGTTCGGGAACTGCTTCGCCGTCTTCTTGCGCTCGGCGACCAGGTCGAGCATCGCCTCTTTGCTCTCGACGGTGCCCTTCTCGCAGGAGAAGCCGGCGATGTAGCGGCTAGTCGAGCCATCGGGGCGCTTGGTGTCGATGAACGTGCGCTTGCACTCGTTCGGACAGAAGTGACAGACGGTGCTCTCGTCGGTGGTGGTCTTGTAATCGAGATCCAGCGTGGCCTGGATGCCGATGTAGCGCGAGGTGCCGGTACGCTTGTAGCGCCGCAGCGTTTCCATCGCTGCGCCGATGGCGCCGGCTTCTCCAGTGTGAGGATGGACATACACCTCGGCGCCGGGCACGCGCTCCTTGATGTAGTCGACCTGCGCCTTGACCGCCGCGAGGTTGTACTGCGTGCCGCCCTGGAGCACGAACTTTCTCCCCAGGGAAGCGAGTCGGGGATCTGCACCACGTACTGCCATACGTTCTTCGGCAGCACCTGGGCGAGCCCGGCGAGCAGCTCCTGCTTCTGATAACCTTCCTTCTGGAAGTTCACGCGGTCGCTATCGAGGAACACCGCGCAGCCGTAGCTGAACTTCGGCGCTAGCTCCGCTTGGAAGGCGACCTCCGCGTAGTCCGTGACTGGCAGACCGAACTGGTCCGCCATTGCCTGCAGCAGCATGCCGTTGCCGGCGCTGCAGGAGTTCGAGAGCTTGAAGTTCTCGATGTCGCCGTTCTTCATGAACAGCACCTTGATGTCCTGTCCGCCGATGTCGCAGATCACGTCGACGTCGCCGAAGAAATGCACGGCGCTCATCATGTGAGCCACGGTCTCGACGATGTTTACGTCGGCGAGCACCGTTTCCTCGAGGACATCGGCTGCGTACCCGGTGGCACCAAAACCGATCACCTCGAGCTTTGCACCTTGGCCCTCCACTTGCTCGCGCAAGCTGGTGAGCAGCTCCTTCGTGTCGAGGATCGGGTTCCCCTTGGAGAGCTGGTACGCCTTCGCGAGGATCTCCCCATCTTCACCCACCAGCACGGCCTTGCTGGAGGTCGAGCCGCCGTCGAGGCCGATAACCGCGCGCACCGACTGACCGGGCTCGAACTTCGCTGCGACGAACTTCGGGATCTTGTAGGTGTCGACGAAGCTCTCGGTCTCGCTGTGATCGGCGCTGAGCGGTGGGCCCGCTTGTTCACCCAGCCGTTCACGGCGCCCATGGGTGATGAAGTTCTTGAGGTCGTCGAGCCCCTTGAACCGCCCGACTTCGCTCTGATCCGTGCCGACCTCCGCCTTGCCAAAGGCAGCAGCGCCGAAGGCCGCGTACAGCTCGGCGTTCTTCGGCACGAAGATCAGCTCCTCGATCGGCACGTCCTTCGGGAACTCGTAGCCGCGGTCGCGCCACGTCTCTGGGATGCGCTTGCGCCAGCAGTCCTGCAAGAACGGCAGATAGGTGTTCGGGCCACCGAGCAACAGCACGCGGTCCTTCAACGTGTTTCCGCGGGTCAACACGCTCAGGTTCTGCATCACGATGGCGTCTGCCAGCGAGTTCAGCACCTCGTCCTTCGGGATGCCCGCCTTGACCAGGTTCACGATGTCCGTCTCGGCGAACACGCCACACTTCGCCGCCACGTGGTGCAGCTTCTCGTCGTCGAAGCGCAGCTGATTGGCGAAGCCCGGCTCCGCGTGCACCTTGATCATGCACTTGTCGATCGTCGCGCCCGTGCCTGAAGCGCACTTGTCGTTCATCGACGCGATCGCCGTCTTCTGGCCGGTGTTCTTGTCGACCTTGAAGATGATGATCTTCGCGTCCTGGCCACCCAGCTCGACGACCGAGTTCACGTCAGGGTGGAGCTTCTCCACTGCCAGCGTGACCGCGTTCACCTCCTGCACGAACTTGGCGCCGGTGGGCGCCGCGATCGGAGAGGAGCCCGAGCCGGTGCAGAACATCCGCCAGCCGTCGCTCGGGTGATCGGGGAACGCTGCGAGGATCGCCTCGAGTAGCTCCAGCACCTTCTCCGGTTGCTTGGTGTGGTGACGCTGATAGTCACTCCACAAGATCTCTTCGCTGGTTGGGTCGATGACCACCGCCTTCACGGTGGTCGAGCCCACGTCCATGCCGATGACGAGCTCTCTGGCCTGCATCCTGAATTCCCCTTCGATCGATCCGCGTAGCGCGGGGCCCGGGTCGGGCGGCGCCGAGCTCTCCGCTAGCCCGGTGCTGGAACGCTAACCTGAACTGACGCTGACGTCAGTGTCTTCCCGTGTACCAGGTCGAAAGGCGAATTCAACGCCTGGTTCGTCCGGCCTCGCGCTCGAAAAACTCTCAACGACATCCAACATTTAAAGATGTTTCAGCTGCTTTTCGCGTGTCGGCGCCGGAATCATGACTGTGCGGTTCGCGACTTCGTGGCGGCGCTTCGAGGTCGGGCTAGTGACTCATGCCGTCACCTTGACTGACACGAGCGTCAGTCGATGCGCTGCGCCTCGTAAGGTGCCATCGTGAGACGGTGAGTGCGCGGGCAGGTTCGCTGGCGATTTGGGGATGTGTCACTGCGCTGTTCGTCTCGGGCTGCGACAAGGACAAGCCAGAGCCACCCACCGCGCCGTCCGGCGCGCTGCCCAAGGCGCTGACGGGAGTCACCCTGGCCAGTCGCAATGGCTTCGACCTGGCGCTGGGCAGCGACGGCTTCGAGTTGGTCTGGGGCGCTCCTCCCCCCCAGGAGAAGGCGCAGCGACCCGGGCAGAAATCCATTGCCGTGGGGATTTTGTCGCGAAGGTTCGACGCCGGCGCCCATGCCGTGGAGGAGCCACGCAAGCTCTTCGAGCTAGCCTCTGGTCACGAGCTTGGCGAAGTCGAAGCGCTCTCTCTCAGCGAACGACTCGCAGTGGGGTGGACCGAGCGTGACGCCTCAGGCTACGAAGTTCGGGGTTGGTTGGGGGAGGGTGAGACGGAAGTGATGGCGCCCACCACCCTGGGGAGCAATGAGGCGAGCGCGAACGTGCGTGGCAACCTACGGCTCTTGACCTCCCGCGGGAGACCGACGGTATTTTTCCGTGGGGCAAGTGGTGATTGCCCGACCGGCGTGGCCAGCAAGGACGAGCGCTGTGCTGCGGTGCAGTTCGTCAGCCTGGAGCCAGAAGGGCCGAAACCCCGGCGTGGGCCGCTCTCGGTACCGAGCCCGTGCCCTGCTGCCATCGTGGGCGTCAGCATGAGCGACAAGACCTGGCAGTATGCGTTGTGCTCCTGGAAGGACGGCAAGGTCGATACGACGCTTTTCTCTGTGGATTTCAACCCACAGTACGCACGAGCAGTTGAGCTCGAGCATGGCTGTGCGCCCCTGGGCGCCGTGGACGCTGGCAGGGACATCCTGCTCGGCTTCGACTGCGGCGGCACCCGCAAGTTGGCCGTGGTGAGGGATACTCAAGTGCCGGAGCCGACCCGGGACATGAGCGATGCGCGCCTCGGCTGTGAGCTGGGGCACCTGACGTTTCACGCCGCAGACTTCAACCAGGTGTTCTCGGAGCCTCAGCGAAACCTCGAGGTGCTGCTGCCCGCCGCCATGCAGCACCCGGGGATCCGTGCCGTGTGGACCGGGGTGAGCCTCGTGATGGCGTACCCCATCGGCAACGACTTGATGTTGGAAGCTCACTCCTGTCAGCACGGCAAACTCTTGCCGGCTAGTGTCCTGTCTCCGTAGTTTATTCGGCGAATCACAGATTCGCCTCACGAGCCTTTAGTCGACAGCCGAGGCGGATCCGCGGTATTTCCGCAGGTGATGGCGGCCAAGCGCACGACGAAGACGAAGCCCACCGGCGGAGCACGGCAGAAGCCAGCCGATCGTCAGGCGCGGCGTCAGCAGATCCTCGAGGCCGCCCGCGTGGTCTTCGCCAAGCGTGGCTATCACCAGACCACCATCGAGCATATCGTGGCTGAAGCCGGTGTGGCTCGCGGTACCTTCTACTTGTACTTTGAAGACAAGCGGTCGGTGTTCGGTGAGTTGATTGATCGCTTCAGCGCTCGTATCTCGATGGCGATCAGCAGCATCGTGCTGGACGACCCGGCACGCAACGTCGCGGAACAGGCGCGCGGAAACATCCACGCGATCATCGGGCTCGCACTGCACGAACGCGAGATGACGAAGATCCTGTTCACTGACGCCGTGGGACTGGATCCCGGTTTTGACCGCAAGCTGTACAGTTTCTACGACGAAGTGGTGCAGCTACTGACCGAGAGTCTGAGACAGGGCCAACGCCTCGGCATCGTGGCGGATGGCGAGCCGCGGGTGCTCGCGTACCTGACCATTGGGGCGCTTAAGGAACTCTTGACGCAAGTGGTCACGCTTGGGCTGACCGCGGACAGCGCAGAAGTGCTGACGGCTCAGCTGTATGATTTCCTGAGCCAAGGCTATCTGCGCGTGGAACCCGCGGCGGCGGGACGCAAGCGCGGGCGGTAGCAGTGAGCCGGGGCTAGCGTCCGGAGCAAGTGACGACTCCGCCTCGAACGCGGTGCTATACTGAGCAGCTAGCGGCTGTGTAGCGAGTTGAGTGATGAGCAAGCCAGCGGACGACACCAAAGGCGACGAGGGGCGCGGTTCGGAGCCCCTGACCGCGACCAGTCCGCCGCTCTCCATGGCTTCTCACCGTCCGGCGGCGGCGCGGCCGAGCTCGTCTCCGCCGTCGGCCAACCTGCGTCGCGATCCTGTGAGCGACTTCCCTCCGAGCGTTTCCGCGGATAGCCACGGGCGCTGGAAAGGGCTGTTGGCGCTCGCGGCGCGGGACGCCGTGCTGCACGCGCTCGGGCCGCGCAGGCTGTCGGAGCTCACCGTCCGCCTCTCCGAGGAAGCGCGCGCCGTGTTCGACCAGCAGTACATCGCGACCGCGTGGTACGAGGAGGACGCGAGCGGAGAGATCCTCGAGGAGCTCGCGGCGTTGCTCGGTCGCGACCCACAAGCCGTTGCGCTCGAGATCGGCGCTCGCACCGTCGACCTTTCTTCTGGCCAGCTTGGGCAGTGGCTGATGCGCTTCATCTCGACACCGGAACGCGTGGTCGGATATTCCCGCGAAGTCTGGTCCCGATTGCGAGATGGAGACCTCACCGCCGAGCTCCGCGAAGGCGCGATCGTCTGCCGGCTGCGTGGTTGGGCGGGACATCACCCGCTCGTCTGCGTGTGCACGCAAGGTGCGCTCGACCGGCTCGGAAGCCGCATGCCCGGGCTGGTCTGGCTTGGAAGTGCGCGCACGAGTTGTGTCTCCGACGGTGCCCCGGCTTGCGTGTACGAGTTGCGCTTTCGTCGCGGCTCCAAGTAAGCGCACATCCGCCCACCCGGAAACCTGTGCAGCAGCAACAAACCAGCGCCGCACCACCAAACCAGCGCCGTAGCGGCCGCTAGCATCCCCCGTTCCATCCTGCAACGACGCTCGAGACGGCGAAACAAAGCTCACCGTGTGGCGCGCACATGAGCCACACCTCGCCGCCCTGCGTCCACGATTCGCAGCGGCGAACGATGTTTCTGACTTGCACTGGGCAAGGGAATCGATATCGAGCCTTCTCAGGCTGTCGACTCCAGTCGTAGCCTGTGTATTGGTTGCCCTAGCCCCAAACCTTGGGGCCCCCGCGTTAAGCGCGATTTGGAGTGCTTTAGACATGTCAGGACCTGAACCAGCACCGAACGCCATGAGCCTCGCCTTCGTCGAGGAGCTGTACGCCGACTACCTGCAAGATCCGAACAGCGTGCCCGAGGACTGGCGCGCCTACTTCGCGGGTACCGACGGCAATGGCTTCAAGGGTCAGCTGGGCCCGAGCTTCGTGCCCGCCAGCGTCTTCAATCCTCCGTCTCCCCGAGGAAACGGAGCTCCGGCGGAGGCCCCCTCCGCAGCTCCTGCGCTCGTCGATCGAGGGCGCTCCGGGCCACCGCTGGCGCCCGAGACGCAGATGAAGCACGCGCCCCTCGGATCGATGCGTCCAGTTGGTGACGTGAGTGAACTCGCGATCAAGCAGGACCGCGTCGATCAGTTGATTCGTGCCTACCGTGTGCGCGGCCACATGATCGCCAAGATCGATCCGCTCGATCTGCCTCGGGGTGAAGAGCCGCCCGAGCTGGCGCCAGAGTTCTACGGCTTGACGGAAGGTGACCTCGACCGACGCTTCTCGAGCCGCACCATCTACGGCACCGAAACGCTGACGCTGCGTGAGATCATCGACCGCCTGAAGGCAACCTACTGTCAGTCGGTGGGTGTGCAGTTCATGCACATCGACGATCTGGCGACCAAGAACTGGCTCCAAGAGCGGATGGAGGGCGTAGACAATCGCATCACGCTCTCTCACGACGAGCAGCGCCGCATTCTCTTGAAGCTCACCGACGCCGTGATGCTCGAGGAGTTCGTGCAGAAGAAGTTCCTGGGCGCCAAGAGCTTCTCGCTCGAAGGCTCGGAGAGCTTGATCCCGCTACTCGATCTAATGATCGACCGCGCGGCTGAGCACGGCGTGAACGAGATCGTGCTCGGGATGGCACACCGCGGGCGCCTCAACGTGCTCGCGAACATCATGGGCAAGAGCCCGCGCGACATCTTCCGCGAGTTCGAAGACGTGGACCCGGAACTCTATCGCGGCAGCGGCGATGTGAAGTATCACATGGGCTACAGCTCCGACTACACCACTTCCACGGGGAGCAAGCTGCACCTGTCGCTGTGCTTCAACCCGAGCCACTTGGAGTTCGTAAACCCAGTGGTTCAAGGTCGCGTGCGCGCGAAGCAGGATCGCGCTGGAGACGTCGAGCGCCTGACGAAGATCCCGGTGCTGATTCACGGCGATGCGGCGTTCGCGGGCGAAGGCATCGTGCCTGAGACGCTCAACCTGAGCGAGCTCATCGCCTATCACGTCGGTGGAACCGTCCACATCGTGGTCAACAACCAGATCGGCTTCACCACCCCGCCCTGGCAGTCGCGCTCGACGATGTACGCGACCGACGTCGCGAAGATGCTTCAGAGCCCCATCTTCCACGTCAACGGTGAGGACCCGGACGCGGTGGCTCACGTCGTGCGTCTCGCCATGGATTTCCGCATGAAATTCAAGCGTGACGTCGTGATCGACATGTACGGCTACCGCCGTCATGGCCACAACGAAGGCGACGAACCGGCGTTCACCCAGCCGGTGCTGTACCGCGCGATTGCCCAGCGCAAGAGCGTGCGTGACGGCTACCTGGACCACCTGCTCAAGCTCGGCGGCATCACTCAGGAGGAAGCCGACCAGATCGCAGTGGACCGTCGCGACAACCTCGAGACGGAGCTGAGCGAAGCACGCAAGCGCGACTTCGTGAAGAACGTCGACTGGCTCGGCGGCGTCTGGCAGGGCTACTGCGGCGGCGCCGAAGCGGGAGTGAAAGAGTTCGACACCGGCGTGGATCGCGACCTGTTGGTCGACCTGCTGCTGCGTCAGACCAAGGTGCCGAGCGACTTCCATCCTCACAAGAAGATCGAGCGCTTGCTCGAGCAGCGAGCCGACATGGCCGCAGGCAAGCGTGGCCTCGACTGGGGGACCGCGGAGGCTCTCGCGTTCGCAACCTTGCTGATGGAAGGCACCCGGGTTCGCATCACCGGGCAAGACTCCGGACGTGGCACGTTCAGTCAGCGTCACGCGGTGCTCTACGACGTCGAAGACGGGCGCACGTATACGCCGCTGGCGAAGCTCTCCGCAGATCAAGCCCCGGTCGAGATCTACAACAGCCCGCTGAGCGAAGCTGGCGTGATGGGCTTCGAGTGGGGCTACTCTCTCGACTGGCCCGACGGGCTCGTGCTCTGGGAGGGCCAGTTCGGCGACTTCGCCAACGCCGCACAGGTGATCATCGATCAGTTCATCGTCAGCGCGGAGGACAAGTGGAAGCGCCTCAGCGGCCTGGTGCTGCTCTTGCCCCACGGATTCGAAGGCATGGGCCCGGAGCACTCGAGCGCGCGCATCGAGCGTTTCCTCACCCTCGCCGCGGAAGAGAACATCCAGATCGTGGAGCCGAGCACACCCGCTCAGTACTTCCATTGTCTGCGCCGCCAGGCGGTCCGCAAGTGGCGCAAACCTCTGGTCGTCTTCACTCCGAAGAGCCTGCTCCGTCATCCCGACGCGGTCAGTCCGCTGGACGATTTGGCGACGGGCCGCTTCCAGCGCGTGATCGCCGACGACCTGCCTGTTGGCGGCGGTCGCCGTGTGACGCGCGTGTTCCTGTGCAGTGGCAAGGTCTACTACGAGCTGATGAAGCGCCGTGAGGAGCTCGGACGTGAGGACATCGCCATCGTGCGGATCGAGCAGTACTACCCGCTCGCCGACGAGCACATGCGCAACGCGTTGGCGCCGTACCCCGATGGTACGCCGGTGATCTGGATCCAGAACGAGCCTGAGAACATGGGTGCCTGGCGGACGCTGCGCGCGCGCTTCGGAGAGAAGATCTTCGGACGGCTGCCGTTCTCCGGTGTTTGTCGTCCCGAGTCAGCGAGCCCAGCCACCGGTTCCAACGCGAGCCACAAGCTCGAGCAGCAAGAGCTGATGGAGCGGGCGTTCGGCGGAGCCTGACCGCAAGCGACGACCGCTCCGCGGCCTGCCGCGCGACGGTGAGCCGCTTCCGGTCGTGGTTCCGCGCTCTAGGCTCTCACCAAGCAATTTGCCAAGCCGCCGCGCCTACCCGTGATAGGGTCGGCGCTGCTTTTTACCGCGCCCGCTTCGCCGCCGAAGTGCGCTGCGCCGATCTATCCAAACCGTAGGAACAGGAGCTGGCTGATCATGGCCGTCGAACTCAAAGTGCCCGAGGTGGGGGAGTCCATCACCGAGGTTCAAATCGGTGAGTGGTTGAAGAAGGTTGGAGAGGCCGTCAAGCGTGACGAGCCAGTCGTCATGATTGAAACGGACAAGGTGACGGTGGAGTTGCCGTCCCCCGTCGACGGCGTGATCAGTGAGATCAAGCTCACCGCGGGCACCAACGCCAGCGTCGGCGACGTGGTTGGCTACGTGGAGGAGGGCGCTACCGCTACGGAAACGCCCGCGGCGCCAGCGCCAGCGCCCGCTGCGTCGGCCCCGGCGGCTCCCGCACAAGCATCTCCTGCACAGGCATCTCCCGCACAGGCATCTCCCGCACAGGCATCTCCTGCACAGGCATCTCCTGCACAAGCATCTCCTGCACAAGCATCTCCCCAGGGAAACGTGGGTGGCTTCGTCATGCCCGCCGCGCAGCGTGAACTCGCCTCGCGAGGCATGGATGCTTCTCAGGTCAGCGGCAGCGGTCCTGGTGGTCGAGTGTTGAAGGAGGACGTACAGCGTGCCGCAGCCGCACCTCAGGCCGCAGCGCCCGCTCCAGCCGCAGCGCCCGCCCCAGCCGCAGCGCCCGCCCCAGCCGCAGCGCGGCCGGCGGCACCGCGGGTCAGCTCCGGCGACCGCGAAGAGGAGGTCGTGGCCATGAGCCCGATGCGCAAGCGCATCGCGGAGCGCTTGGTTGAGTCTCAGCAGTCCGCCGCCCTGCTCACCACCTTCAACGAGGTGGACATGAGCGAAGTGATGGCGATGCGCAAGCAGTACCAGCCAATGTTCACGGAGAAGTACGGCATCAAGCTCGGCTTCATGTCCTTCTTCGTCAAGGCCGCGTGCGACGCGCTCAAGTTGGTTCCGCAGGTAAACGCTCAGATCAGCGGGACCGACATCGTCTATCACAACTACATGGATGTTGGCGTGGCAGTGGGCGGCGGCAAAGGCCTCGTCGTTCCGGTGATCCGCAACGCAGAGCGACTGAGCTTCGCAGAGGTCGAGCAGACGATTTCCGACTTCGGTGCGCGCGCGAAGAAGAACCAGCTCAAGCTGGACGAACTGCAAGGCGGGACGTTCACCATTTCCAATGGTGGCGTTTACGGCTCACTGATGTCGACGCCGATCATCAATCCGCCCCAGAGCGGCATCCTCGGGCTCCACGGCATTCAGGAGCGTCCGGTGGCTCGCGATGGACAGGTCGTGATCCGACCGATGATGTACATCGCGCTCACCTACGATCACCGCATCATCGACGGCCGCGAAGCGGTGACCTTCTTGAAGCGCATCAAGGAGTGCGTCGAAGAACCCTCACGCATGCTCATCGAGGTGTGAGTCCATGGCTACGAACCACGACTTGATCGTCATCGGTGCAGGGCCGGGTGGCTACATCGCGGCCATTCGTGCCGCGCAGCTCGGCCTCAACGTCGCGTGCATCGAGTACGAGCCAATGCTGGGAGGCACCTGCCTGCGGGTCGGCTGCATTCCCAGCAAGGCGCTGCTCGAAGCCAGCGAGCTCTTCAACCAAGCGCAGAACACCTTCGGGAGCTTGGGCATTCGCCTGCCGCAGGTGCAGCTGGATCTGCCTACGATGCTGAGTCGTAAGGACGCCGTGGTGAAGGGGCTGACGAGCGGCATCGCGGGGCTATTCAAGAAGCACAAGATCACCCGCTACGAAGGCCACGGGCGCTTCCTGGGTACGCAGAATGGCGTCACGCGCGTTGCCGTGCGGAATAATGGCGCCGACACGGAGCTCTCGGCCGCGAAGGTGATCATCGCCACCGGCAGCAAGGTCGCGCCGCTGCGCGGTGTCGAGTGGGACGGTGACCGCATCGGTGGCAGCACCGAGGCGCTGAGCTACCCCAGCGTGCCAAAGCACCTCGTCGTGATCGGCGCTGGCGTGATTGGACTCGAACTCGGTTCGGTTTGGGGCCGCCTGGGCTCGAAGGTCACCGTGCTCGAGTACCTCGACCGCATCTTGCCCGGCATGGACTCCGAGATCGCGAAGGAGGCCAAGCGCACCTTCGAGAAGCAAGGCATCGAGTTCCGTTTGGGGTCCCGTGTCACCGGCGCGCGCGCCACGGGTGACGGAGCGATCGTCGAGGTGGACGGCCAGGAGCCAATTCACTGCGACCGGGTTCTGCTCGCCGTGGGGCGCATCCCCAACACCGAGGGACTCGCCCTCGAAGCGATTGGGCTAGCGACGGACCAGCGCGGGCGCGTCCCCGTTGGAGATCACTTCGACACCGGCGTGGCTGGCGTCTACGCAATCGGCGATGTGATCCGCGGGGCAATGCTCGCACACAAGGCGGAAGAAGAGGGCGTGGCGTGTGTGGAGCACATGGTCACGGGTTACGGCCACGTGAACTACGACGCGATCCCGGGCGTGGTTTACACCTCTCCGGAGATCGCGTCGGTGGGCAAGACCGAGGACGAGCTGAAGGAAGCAAACATCCCTTACAAGAAGGGTGTGTTTCCGTTCATGGCGAACAGTCGCGCTCGCGCCATCGGTCACACAGAGGGCCGGGTGAAGATGCTTGCCCACGCGGAAACGGACCGGGTGCTCGGGGTGCACATCATCGGCGCTCACGCCGGCGACTTGATCGCGGAGTGTGCCGCGGCGATCGAGTTCGGTGCGAGCAGCGAAGACGTCGCGCGTACGTGCCATGCCCATCCAACGCTCGCCGAGGCAGTGAAGGAAGCTGCGCTGTCCGTCGACAAGCGGCCGCTCAACATCTGAGCGTGACGCTGGGGTGAGGTGAGGCGCAGCGGGAGAACCAGGGCGCCTCACCCCCAAAACTGCCAGCAGGCGTCGAAGCGTGGACGGCTGCTGTGGGAGCAATTGGTTGAACCTCCTGCGCGAGGTGAGAGGGCGCGTGCTCCGTTGGTGAAGCAGCGCGAACGCGAGCTTGCGGTCGGCTGGTTGGTCGAGCTGCAACTGCCTTGAATCAGGTGCTGATCACGACGTGCGAGTGGTCGCTCCGGGAAAGCGAAAGCGTCACTGGCGCTGCGGAATAGGATGCGGGTAGGGTGGGTTTCCCGAACCATGGAACCTCAGGCAGATCTCACCCTCGTCGTCTTGGAAGAAGGCGCAATTTGGCCAGGGTGGCACATCGCCTGCCAGTTCTCCGCCGATGTTGGTGAGGCCGGGGCACCGCCTGCGGTGATCGCCATCGCGCAGAGCCAAGGAGAAGCTGCGAGTCACTTTGCACAGCGGGTGAGCCACCGGCTCAAGTCGCTCCCGGCAGAGCTGAACAAGCAGCGAGCGCGCCTGGGGCACGTGGTGTTGTCGACTGCTGACGTCCAGGATGAGGGTAAGGGTCGCGTGGCGCTCGCGAAGCGTCTGGCCCAGGTCTGTGTGAGCAACGCAGCGCGTTTCGTGTTGGCGGCGCCGCCGGCTTGCTCGCCCGCGGCTCAGCGCGATCTGTTCGCCCTCGCGGGTGGCCTGTGTGAGGTGCTCGGCTCAGCCTGCGACGTCTCCGTCAGCTTCGGCCCCGCCGAACCGCCGACGAGCGAGACCCGCCTGCGCGTCACGCGTCCCGACGGCGCCGAACCGGCTGATTTCCATGAGGAAATGGACCTGCGACGCAGCTCTGTTCACTAGCTGGCTCTCCAGCGGTCCGCGTGATTTCTGGGGGTGAGGGAGCGCTGGAGCTTCCGCCGTCAGGCTTGCTCGGCGGGTGAGCGATGCAGCGGGACCTCGATCGCGACGTCGAGGATCCCGCCGCGCATGCCCCGCCATGCGTGAACCAGCAGCGAAACGACGCCCCACATCAAGCCGAGGACCACGCCTCCGTCGATGATACCGCGCCACGGTTGCGGAACGTGGCGCACCGCGATCACGATCAGCGCGATCATGCTGCTCACACCCCACGCCGTGATCAGGCCGCGCTTCGTCGCGTGAAAGTAAGCCATGCAGAACGCCGGAGCGAACAGCACGTGGAGCGGTCTTGGATTCGCCGCTAGGTGCAGCGCGCGCCCAACCACCTTTGGGCTGAAACGTTTTTGAAATCCTCGATAGCCCTCGGCGTATCCGCTGAAGAGCAACCAGCCAACATACAGCAGCGCTTGGAGTTCCGTCAGGCTGCCTTCCTTGAGCGGCTCCCACGCCAGGGGTGCGATGCGGTAGATCGCCTGGCCCAAGAACGCGACCACGCCCAGAACACCCCAAAGCATGATCAGGGTTCCAGTGAGTGTGCGCGGGGGGCCGACAGTCACGCGGGGCTTATAGCCCGCGGCCAATGCCCACGCCCTAACAACTTTGCCGCACTTCGGTCCCGGTCTGCTGGTTGACACGGCGCGTTAGGATGCCTACCAGTAGTCGGTCATGGCGAAGCAACCCCTCGCTGAGCCGCTGGCTGTCGTCGCCGGTCTTCGCACGCCCTTCGTGCGTGCGGGCGGTCCGCTCGACAGCGTCGCCGCGGAGTCGCTGCTAGGCGGGGTGCTGAGCGAGCTGTTGGAGCGCTCGTCGCTCGCCAGAGGCGAGCTCGAGCTGCTGGTGTTGAGCCTGGCGGCCGAGGATGCGCTCGAGATTGACGGGCGAGAGGTGCTGCGGCGCTCCGTGTGTTCAGATCGGATTGCCGTGCGGCAATATTTGCCGGGCTCAGCCGACGACCTCCAGGCGCTCGAGTCGTTGGTCGAGGCGATGCAGGGCGGCGGAGTGGGCGTGGGCGCGTTGCTGGGCGCGCGTCTGCACCGTCGAGGGGTGCCCGAGCGCCTGTGGTGGCGACTCTGGAACTCGATATGGGGCTTGCGTGCCAGCCTGCTTCGCGCGCGTGCCGCCGGCGGTACTGGCTTCGAGTACCGGGAGGTGTTGCGCAGCTACGGTCTCGCTGCCCGCGCCTGGGGCGAGGGCCGCTTTGAAGATCAGGTCATGGCCGTCCTGATCCCGCGTGCCGCCGAGGTCGTCACGGAGGATGACCTCCAAAAGCACTTCCAAGCGGAAACGATGCGAAGCTTCGGTGTTGCTGGCTTGGTGCTGGCGACGGCAGAGCAAGTAGAATCGCGCTCGCTCCGCCCTCTGGGTTGGATACGCGCCATGGGGAGCGAGCGCGTAGGGGTAGGCGACACAGCTCTCGCCGAGTTTGCCCTCGACGTGCTGGGAGGCCGCGAACCGAGCCTGGTGGAATTCAGCGAGATCACTGGCAGCGCCGACGCGCTGAGGCGTGGGCTACTCGCGTCCGGTGCGGAGTGGCTCGAGATGGCCGATCGCTTGAACGTGACGGGTGACAGCGCGGCGTTTGGTGATGCCGGGTGTGCGACATTCCCCCGTCAGATCATTCAGATGCTCCACGAGCTCGGGCGACGCGGGGGGGGAGTTGGGCTCTGCCTTTCCGGCGGTGAACTGTCCACCGCCCTCGCGCTGGAGGTGCCCCGTGGTTGACGAGGGTATGGATTGCCCCGTGGAAACCGATGGCGCGCCGGAAGCGGTTGGTCAGGCTCTCCGTCTGGACTCCGACACCATGGAGGTCGTGCTGGGCCCCGGCTTCGAGGTGCTGGATGGGGCACACGCGGGGGAGCTAGCGTCGCGGGTCAGCCTGGCAGAGCAAGCTGGTGTTCGCGGGCTTGTGTTTCGGTTCTGCGGCGGGCCAGCGCCTCGCCTGCTTGACGCGGATCGTCTGGATGGGTTCGAGACGCCCGGCCAAGCTGAGGCGGCGCTCGAAGAGGCGACCCGCCTCGTCAGCCGCATCGAGCGAACGCCGCTCATCTGCGTCGGGGTGATCGAGCGCGACTTGGGTGGGCCCAACCTGGAGTTGGCGCTTGCGTGCCGCCATCTCATTGCAGGTTCTGGGGTGCGTCTTGGGCTCGATGCTGCGTCCCTTGGAGTGGTACCCGCGCTGGGCGGATCCCTGCGCCTCGCGGAGCGCCTCGGTGTACATGGCGCTCTGGCACATTTGCTCCGCGGCGAGCTGGTAGAGAGCGAAGTGGCGTGTGAGATCGGCCTCGTCGACGAGTGCCTCGGCGGAGAAGCGCTAGTCAGTGCCGCGCGGCAATGGGTGTCAAGGCCTCTCGTCGGCCGCCTTGGCGCACTTCGGGACTGGGCGCGCGTTCGCCTTCCGTCTCGTGTGTCAGCGGCGGAGATCGACAGCCGCAGCGACGTGGCGCGAGCGCTCAGGAGTCAGCTGCGTGGTGCGTTGTGGCGGGACGCTGACCGTCAGCGCGCTGCGGCGGCGCAGGCGTTCTCGCGATTGGTGTGCGGCGAGCAGAGCGCCGCCCTGCGTCGCCTTGCGCGGATGCTGGATGAACGCGCGCCGCGCGGTGGTTCTGCTCCCCGGATCGCGCTGGTCGGCGGAGGCCGAGTGGGGGCGGAGCTCGCGCAGCGCACGCTGCTGGCGGGGGGCGTCCTACGGCTGCTCGAACGGGACGAGAAGGCCTTGCTCCGCGGCGCGCGGCGTGTGCGCGACGGCCTGCGCAAGTCGGGGCTGGATGGGGTGCGCCTTGAGCGAGCCATGGGCCACATGACCCACACCGCGGAGCTCTCACGGCTGGGAAATTTCGATGTCGTGATCGAGGCGATCGCCGAGGAGTCAGTGGTCAAGCGTCGACTCCTCGACCAGGTCGCTGCAGAGCTCACGCGTTCGACGGACGTTACGAAGACCCTGGTCACGACGAGCAGCACCCATGAGCTTTCCAGGCTCGCGTCAGGCCAGGTCGCGAAGGTAGCGCTGGTTGGTCTGCACCTCGGGCTCGTGGACGAGCGTCCCTACGCGGAGCTGGTGCATGGGGCTCCTTCCGCGACGCTCCAGATCGGGGCGCTCCTCAGCTCCCTCGGTTACCGCGTGGTAACGGTTGCGGACGTTGCGCCGGGCCTCTGCTTGCGTCTGGTGACTGCTTTCATCGTCGAGGGGCTCGAGCTGGGACGCGAAGGCTTCGCGTTGAGCGACGTCGACCAAGCCGCGAGGAACTGGGGCTTTGAGCTGGGGCCGTCGGAGCTGCTTTCACGCCTCGGGCGGCGCACGTTCTCCGACTTGGTGGCGGTCGCGTTTCACCGTTCGCCTCGCAGATTTCCCGCCCCGGCGCGCCTGGAAGCCATGTTCGAGGCGCAGCCGAAGCCGCGCCGTTGGTCGCGTCCGGCGACCCCAGTACCTGTCGAGCGTCTCGTCTTGCGCCTCGTCGAAGAAGCCCGCAGCGCGCTCCAAGACGGCGTGGTGGCCCGACCAGAACTCGCTGATTTGGCTGCGGTCTGGGGCATGGGTTTCCCCGCATACCGCGGCGGCCCGCTGCGCTTCGCGGAGACGCTCGGGGAGCGCAAAGTCCAGCGGCGACTGAGCCGCCTGGCGGCGCTGCACGGTCCGCGTTTCGAGCCGAGCGTCGTCCTGTAGTCGCTGTGACCAGAAAGTCGCTCAAGGGTCGACGTACGTAGCCGATCTCAGAGGCATGCTGAACCCTTCCGTGGCGATAGTGGACGAAGACCCGCTCTCGCGAGAGCTACTCAGGCTGTGGCTCGAGGCGGCGGGGTACGACGTACTGGAGCTCGCTTCGGCTGCGGAGCTCCTTTCGCGTCCGATCCTGCCAGACATTTCATGCATCAGCCTGACGCTGTCCGACATGCCAGGTGACGCGCTGATCGGAACCCTCAAGGCGCGAGACGCTGACCGTCCGGCGTTGCTGAGCACTTCGTTGCCGGCGAACGACGCGGTCGCGCGAGCGCTTGGCTGCGGCGCCTACGATCTGCTCACGAAGCCGCTGGTTCGCGAGCAGGCACTCCTACGGGTGCGCCGCGCGGCTGAGGTGTGGCGACTGAAATCGCGCGTGCGCGCAGTGTGTGGGGCAGCGGATTTGCCGCCCACCTTGTGGGGGCGTAGTCCCGCGATCAAGGGCCTGCTCGCCGCCGTCGACGATCAAATCTGCGGGGAAAATGCCGTGTTGCTAGTCGGTGAGGCGGGGAGTGGCCGCGCTGCCGTTGCTAGGTTCATTCACGTGCGTGGTCCACGATCAGGGGAGCGCTTCGTCTCGTTCAACTGTGCGGAGTTGCCGCCGGCAAGGCATTTTGAAGAGCTGTTCGGAGGTCATGGCGATGGCGCCGAGAGCCTGTTTGCGAGGGCTGGTGGCGGGGTGCTTTATATTCACGACATCGGGTGGTTGGCTGCGGAAGCCCAGCAGGAGCTGATGGATGTGTTGCCCATCGACGGCTCGCCCCGCAGCACCCGGCGCCCGAGTGGCGGGTGGGCCGTTGCCGCGGAGACTGAGGCCCCCGCGGCCTTCGTCGGAGCGCGGCTGCCGCGGCTGATCTGCGGGAGCACCGTCGAGCTCTCCGTACTCGCGCGCACGGGGCAGCTCACCGAACCCTTAGCGAGGCTGCTCGAGGGTGCGACGGTCTCCCTGCCCCCGCTTCGCGAGCGGCGTGACGACATTCCTGAGCTGCTGTCCTACTGGGTGCGACGCTTGGCGGCCGAGTCCGGTAAGGCGTCTCCCCGCGTCTCCGCGAGTGCGCTCGAGGCGCTGTTCGAATACGCCTGGCCCGGAAACGTGCACGAGTTGAGCCAAGTCGTGCAGCGCGCCATCCTGGCGAGCGACGGGACTAGCATCCAGCTGAGCGATCTACCCATTGCCGTGCGGCAATCATTTGAGGAGTCAGAGCGCGACAGCGGGCTTTTCGAGCCGGCGCGCGAACACGACGTGGTTCCCTTGCGCGAGCTTGAACGACGCGCCATCGCCCACGCGCTGAAGGTTGCGGATGGCAATGTGGGTCAAGCGGCGCGATTGCTGGGGATCGGGCGTGCGACGCTCTACCGTCGCCTCGCGGAGCAAACCGACTCGCGAGTAGGCTAACTGGACTGCGGCTCCAGTATTGGCGCCGCGACAATCCACTCGGCGTCACCAGAGCCGGCCAAGGCTCTGACGACTTGCTATCCTGAGCCGTCGCGCGACCAAGCGTGGGAAGGAGCTCAGCGTGAAGCGAAGTCTGCTCAGTGAAGAACATCGAATTTTCGAGAAAGCGTTCCGCACCTTCGTCGAGCGTGAAGTGCTGCCGAAGCAGGCCAGCTGGGCAGAGCGCGGGATGGTGGACCGTGAGACGTGGCTCGCCGCCGGCGCTGGCGGCTTCTTGTGTCCGTGGCTCGAAGAGGAGCACGGCGGTTCTGGAGGAGACTTCCTTCACTCCGCGATCGTCATCGAACAGCTCGCCTGCGCCTATGAGTCCGGGTTCGCCATGGGCCTGCACAGCGACATCGTCACTCCCTACATTCACGAGTTTGGGAGCGCGGAGCAGAAGCAGCGCTACCTCCCAGGTTGCGCGAGCGGCGAAGTGATCACCGCGATCGCGATGACGGAGCCAGGCACCGGATCCGACCTCAACGGCATCCAGACGACGGCGGTGCGTGACGGCGACTCCTACGTGATCAACGGTTCAAAGACGTTCATCTCGAACGGCATCCTGTGCGACGTGTGTATCGTCGCCGCCAAGACAGACACCAACCCGGACAACCGGCACCAGGCGCTCTCGCTTTTCCTCGTGGATGCAGGCACGAAGGGCTTCACCAAGGGCCAGAAGCTCAAGAAGATGGGCATGGCCAGTCAGGACACTTCGGAGCTGCACTTCGAGGACTGCCGGGTGCCCAAGACCGCCCTGCTCGGCGAAGAGGGCATGGGCTTCTTGATGTTGACCCGGAAGCTTCAGCAGGAACGACTGGTCGTGGCGATTGGCTCTCAGGCCAGCGCAGAGCAAATCCTTGCGGATACGCTGGCCTACGTCAAGGAGCGCACCGCGTTCGGCAAACCGCTCAGCAAGTTTCAGAACACGAAGTTCAAGCTGGCGGAGTGCGCGACCGAGGTTGAAGTCGGGCGCGCGTTCCTGGACCGACTGATCGCTGAACACATCGCGGGGGAGCACCTGGTGAAGGAGTGCTCCATGGCCAAGCTCTGGCAGACGGAGATGCTCGGCCGCGTGGTGGACGAGTGCCTGCAGCTGTTCGGGGGTTATGGCTACATGCTCGAGTACCCGGTGACGCGCGCGTACATGGACGCGCGGGTTCAGCGCATCTTCGCGGGTACGAATGAGATCATGAAGGTGATCATCGCCCAACAGCTCGGGCTCTAGCGCTCGAGCCCTCTAGTCGCGCCTGGGCGCCATTCTTCGCGCGATCGGTTGCGGCCGGGGGGCCAGCTTGCGGCCCTGTAGTGCCTCGGGCTAGACGGCAAGGCCGCGCTGTTCGTCGGCGTCCGTCCCATGCTTGCTGTCGCTCAACCCTGGCTGCTCCGACTCGCCGTGTTCGGCGCGTGCTTGGTTGCGCGGTCAGCGTTCGCGCAGACGGGTGATGTCGTTGTGAAGGGCGCGCGAACAGGGCACTCGACTCAGGACCCGAGCGCGGCGAGTCAGGTGCTACGCGACGATGAGCTGAAGGCGCCCGGTGCGAGTGCGGGGGATGTGCTGGATCGCGTCAGCGGCGTCGAAGTCTCCCGTAGCGGCTCCGCGAGCGATCGGACGACGTTGTCGCTCCGCGGGTCGACGGCGGCTCAGGTGCCAGTCTATCTCGGCCCGCTGCGACTGAACGACGAAGTCACCGGTGCAGCGGATCTCGCGAGCATACCGCTCTGGCTCTTGGATCGTGTGGAGGTGTTCCGCGGGAGCACGCCCGGGCGCGCCGACGACTACGGCATGGGCGGCGCTGTCTTCTTCGAACCAAAATTTCCTCGGAGAAATTCAGTCGGCGCCGGGGTCGGCGTCGGGAGCTTTGGTGAACAGAGTATCTGGGGCAGGGGGGAGGTCGTCTCGCGGGGCACTGGCGAGTGGCGCTCGGGGGCGCTCGTCGGTTTGCGCCTCTCACGCGCGGAGAATGACTACAGCTACGTCGATGACCGGGGAACCGCGTTCGATGAAAGTGACGACATCACGCGTACCCGCGCGAACGCTGACTACGCCGAGTGGGACGCCTGGGCGGTCGGTCTCACGCGCTCGCGACACGGCGCGCGGGTCCTCACGTTGGTGAACGCCTTCACCCGCGAACAAGGTGTCACCGGGCTTGCATCCGTGCCGGCGCAGGCGGCGCGCTCGCGTCACCAACGGCTACTCGGAGGCATCTCGACTAAAGTGCCGTGCGGAAATGTTGATGCTGGTCAGCGCTGCGAGCTCGAGCTGGGAACTCAGCTGCTCGACAGCCGCGAGACGGTTACCGACCCGCGTTCGGAGCTCGGGATTGGGCCGCTTGGAGCGCAGAGCGTCGGTAGCCGTGCGGGTCAGCGGGTGCGCCTGTCCTGGGGCAAAGGCGTGATCGAGGTATCGGGACAAGCAGACTTTGCTCGCGACGCGCTGCAAGTGCGCGGGGCTCAAGACAGCAGCTCCGAGCGCCTGAGTGCGCGCCCAGGCCTTGAGCTCGTGCTGCGCCAGGCAGAGCGGGTACGCTACGCCCTGAGCGCGGCGCTTCCTCTCGTATCCACGCGCTCGGACGCGCAGATCGCGGGTGCTTCCGCAGGGAGCGACTCCCTCGAGCCGGAAGGCCGCATCGGAGTCGCCTACGCTGCGAGTGACAGCCTGAGCCTGTTGCTCAACGTTGGGCACTTCACACGACGTCCGACGCTAGGCGAGCTGTTTGGCTTGAGCTCACTGGTCAGGGGCAATGCAGCGCTGGTCTCCGAACGGGGTGAGGGCGTGGACGTCGGAGCGCGGGTCTCACTAGCTGCAGGTCAGAGGTTCAGCCTCGCGCTCGAAGGCTTCGCCTTCGCGCGCTGGTCGCGCGACTTGATCGCCTACCGACGTTCGAGCTTCGGAGTGGTCACGCCTTTCAACGTGGCGACCGCGCGGGTGCTCGGTCTGGAGTCGGCGCTCCAGGCCAGCTACGGCGATTGGCTGCGCTGGAGAGGCACGCTGACGCTACAGGACCCACGGGACACCAGCGACGACCGCAGCCTGCAGAACGATCTTCTGCCGTATCACGCACGGCTAATGGCAGCTTCGCGGCTCGGCTTCTACGCAGCCTCAGGCGGTGGCCTTCCCCCATCGGAGGTAGTGATCGGCACCTCTTACCGCTCGTCCAAGTTCGCCGACCCCGCCGGCCTCGTGGTGATCCCCGAGCAAATGCGCTGGGATCTGGAAGCTGCGGTGGCCTCTGACGACGAGCGGTGGAGGTTGCGAGGGATGCTGCGAAACGTGTTTGGAACTCGCCAGTACGACCTCTTGGGGCAACCGCAACCTGGGCGCAGCGTCCACCTGAGCGGGGAGTTCGTCTGGTAACCCCGGCCACATCAAACAATCAGCCAAGCCTGCGGGACGAGCCGTGTCCATCACGAACGGAGGCTTTAAGGCATGGCGGATCTACTCAGGGAAGACTCACTACTGTTCTCGCTCAAGGGTCTACAGCGCATGGAAAAGGAGCGGGTGGACCGCGAACTGCAGGAGCGAGAGCAGCGCCTGGCCGACCAGCACCAGCGCCGAGTCCTTGAAGAGCAACGCCAGCGCGACGCTGAAAAGCGCCGTACCGAAGCGGAAGCTGCGCGCCGTGAAGCGGAGCGCTTGCGTCGTGAGGAAGAAAACGCCCGCCTCGAGGCGCTGAAGCGTGCCGAGTGCGAGCGCGTACTACAGGAGTCGAAGCTGCGTGCTGAGCTGGCGGTGGCTGAGGCGGAGCGCGCCCACGATGTCAAGCTTGCTGAAATCCGTACGGATAATGAGAAACGTATCGCGAAAGTAGCTGCAAGCCTGTGTGCTGGCCTCGCCATCTTCGTAACCTGCGGCTCGCTTGGGCTCTACTTCGGCAAGCTGGCGCCTGAGCACAGCCAGGCGGTGGCGCTGCTTCAGCGCCAAGCGGACACCGCCAAGTCCGACTCCAGGCAGCTGCGTGAAG
>JAWKRD010000066.1:0-29105 GCA_041389805.1 Polyangiaceae bacterium
TCGCCGTGCCGTTTCCGGGAGGCGAAGCCATTCACCTGATCAAGCAGCACCCTCAGTTGAAGAACGTCAGCACAAACCTCGTGGTACCGAAGGCTCTCGCAGCGCCGCTGATGGCCGCTTGGTCCCTCAAAGGTGTCTACAAGCGCGTATACGAGCGGGGCTTGCTCAAAGACATCGAGGCGCGCATCGATCAAGGCAGCGAGGGGCCGAGCGACGAGGTGCGGCGCCAGCAAGCCTTCAAGGTGCTGGCCTCCGGTAGCGTGGGCGGCAAGCGCGGCACCGAGCAGAACGTGCTCGTCACTGGCACCGATCCTTACGGAATCACCGCACGCTGCATCGCGGTGGGCGCCAAGTGGCTCGTGACCAAAGAAGCGCAGAACGTCGGCGTGGTGGACACCGCGAGCGCCTTTGGAGCCCGGGAGTTCCTGCAGGCGCTCGAGCCGTATGGCGTGCGAGTCGCCGGCCTCAACCCCAGGGGCTGAAAGAACGTCCGTTCGCGCCGAGGTAGGACGGCGCCTTTCGCAGTGCTACCATCGGGACGTGGCGAGTTCGGACTACAGCCTCGACCCCAGCGACCCGCGCGCACCGTCGGAAGCGCAGTGGCGGGCGATGAGCGAAGCCCAGCGCGCTCGTGTGCTCGACAGCTTGCCCTCGGACTTTCCGCGGGCCACGCCTCCAGAAGGGGATCGCCATCGCATCCCGAAGGCCAAGGCGCTGGAAGCCCTGGACGAGTACTTTCGCCGCATCGGGCGCCGCGTCTACCTCTCATCGGAGCTCCCGGTTTATTACCCCGAGGAACGAGTCTTCGCACCGGACTTGATCGCGGTCCTGGACGTCGAGTGCCACGAGCGCAACTCCTGGGTCGTGAGCCACGAGCAACGCGGGATCGATCTCGCGCTGGAAGTCCACATCGCGGGTGACGCGAAGAAGGATGCCGAGCGCAATGTGGAGCGCTTCGCACGCCTCGGCATTCCCGAGTACTTCATGTTCGAGCCCTTGCGCGGGCGCATCACCGGCTACCGCCTGCGCGCCGGAGAGAGCGCCTACGCCCCCATCATCCCACAGCACGGCCGCTGGCCCTCCAGCGTGCTCCAGCTGGATCTCAGCGTCGAAGGTGGACGCGTGCGCTTCTATCACGGCTCGGCCCCACTCCCTGACGCCCGCGAGCTCATCGAGCGGCTCTCGACACTCGTCGACGACGCCGTCGACCGCGCGGAGGAAGAAGCCCGCCGAGCGGAGGAAGAAGCCCGCCGAGCGGAGGAAGAAGCCCGCCGAGCGGAGGAAGAAGCCCGCCGAGCGGACCGACTGGCTAACAAGCTCAGAGAGCTGGGCGTCGACCCCGACGATCTGGACTGACGGCGTAGGTGGCGAGGATCACTTTTCGGACACCGAGCGTAGACTGAGCGTGCTTCGCTTTTCCCTGAGCCGCTCGCTCAGGCCTCTGCTGGTTGGCGCCGCAGCCTTGACCCTCACCCCCGCCTGCCAACCGGAATGCCCCAGTCAGCCAACACCGTGTGCGGTGGGCGGCGAGTTGCGCGTTGAATTGCCCCTCGATCCTGAGTTCGGTGCTTACCGGTTGACCGTGGAGGGCACCGACAGCGTACGCAGCTGTCTGCTCATCGCGCCCGACTTGCCCGGCGAAAAGAGCTGGGTAAGCGCCGAGTGCGTTGGCATGTACGTCACGCCGGTCATTGAATCGAGCTGCGACAGCGGGTGTACCCCCGGTCCGACCATCGACTGTGGCAGTGAGTGCACGACGGAAGTCACCGGCTACAGCGCGGTGATCGACTACGCGGGACAGCTCGATACGCTCACGCTCACCCTGGAAGACTCCGGCGGTAGCTACGCACCCCTGGAAGTCACGCCGGAGTACCAAACGGAGTATCCCGACGGAAAGAGCTGCGGCGGCAGCTGTCAGCGAGCGACCACCAGCGTCAGCCTGGATGAGTTGCTCCAGGAGTGACTGCCACCTGGTGCGTGTGACCGAAGCTACGCAAGCTGGGCCAGATGGCCTCGAGTCCACCACGGGGCTCGCGACACAAGAACACCGGGACGTCGATGTAGCCCGGCGCGGCGAGCGGCGTTTGCAAGCGTGAGACTTCCTCGCAATGGGCGTAGCCGGCTTCGACGGAGGCGCTGGGCATACCGAAGACGATCAGCTGCTGGGTGCGGTCAGCGTCGTAGCCCCAGTAGAAGTACGTCATGTTGCCGCTCACCGCACGCGGCATCCCCGGCTGACGGTAGACGTTGTAGCCCGCAGCGTGGGAGTAGCTCCCGGCGAGAATGCCGGTTCGCCGCTGCTCTTCTGCGGGTAGCGAAGAAGACACTCGCTCGACCTGTCGCGTGCGTTCCTCGGCGCCGAACATGCGGTGCATGTCGTGAGTCAGCTCCATCGGACGCACCGCCCAGCCGAACAGCGCCCCTGCAGTAGCGTCCATGCGCTGGATTGAGAGCACCGGCAAGCTAAGCGTTCCGAGTCCTACGCCCGTCAACGCGAGACCACCTACGAACACCGACCATCCGCGGGCGCGCTTCTCCTGCCAGCGCTCGAACGCAAGCCCACCGGCCGCCATTACCGCGGGGTAAGCACTAGCGAGGTAGTACGGCTTGCCCGCGCTCACCAAATACAGCGCAGCCAACACCAAGAAGGCCACGGCGAAAGGTCGACTCTCGCTGGACGCGGAGCGCAAGCTCGCCACCACCCCGGCCACCCACACCGGAAGCGCAAGCGGCCCGAAATAGAGCACCTGCCCAGGTAGGAACATCACGCGCTGATCCACCAGCAGCGCCCGCATGTGGCCCATGAACTCCAGCGTTGGGTAGCCGTGCTGCACCTGCCAAACCAGGTTCGGGAGCGCCATCAACCCAGCGAGCGCCACGCCCATCCAGGGCCAGGGCCGCTTGAGCTCTCTGCGAACCGGACTCGCGAGGATCCCCAAGAACAGCGCCACACCCCAGGCGACCGAGGCGTGCTTCGCCAGAATGGCTAACCCCAGGGAAACACCCGCAGCGAGCCACGCCCAACGCACCTGGCGCTTGAGCGCAAGCGCCACCCAGTAGGCGCTGAGCGTACACAAGAAGACCTCGAACACCGGGATATCGAGCATCGAGCCCATGCGCAGCGGCGCAGGCGCTAGCAAGAGCGCCAACAGCGTCACCAGCTGAGCACGCCAGCCCCCACCCCACAGCTTCACCAGGAGCCCGCTGAGCCAGAGCGTCGCGGTGCCAGCTAACACAGCCGGCAGCCTCAGCGCGAATAGACCGCCACCGAGTCGATCCACGGCCGCAGCAATCCAAGGGATCAGCGGTGGATGATCTACGTAACCCCACGCGAGGTGCCGCCCGCACTCAATGAAGTACAGCTCGTCAGTGTGATAGCCGTAGCGACGGATCAAGAGCAAGTGCACCAGCGCCTTGAGCCCACAAGCCACGCCCACGACCCAGGCGCTCGCGCGCTCCCAGGACTGATTCCTCACGGCAATATTCCATTCACGAGCAATGCCACGATTTCTCGCTGCACGATCGCCTCGTCAAGACCAACGCCAGGCTGATCGGGGTCCGCGCCCGGCACGAAGTGACGATGCATCGCCCAAAACACCAGCGTCTCGAGCAGAGCCCGCGCGACCGCCTCGACGCTCCCCAGCTTGCGCAGGCGCCGCCCACGGCTCGAGAGCAGCTGAGTCAGCAGCTGCACCTGGGCGCGCCGGCCTGCACCAAACCAGACCTCCGCTAGCTCGGGGAAGTCGATGGCGCAGCGATCGATGAGCTTCAACGCACGGCGGTTGCGGGCAATCGACTCGTACAAGTCCGTGAGCACCTCGGTCAGCTCTCGCTCGACGCCTCGGATGCGCAGGCTGCCTTGCATCACTCGCGCGAGCTTCAGCGCTGCGGCTTCCGTCATCACGCGCGTCCGAACGTACCCAACCGTGGCGCCCGCAGGCGGCGTGCGCAGCGGCAGCGCGTCGGGCGTAGGTAACTCCAGGTGACCATCCGCGAAGCGCACCGCCGCATCGAACAAGGCCTCCTTCGACTCGACATACCCGTAGAGCGTGCCCTTGGCGACGCCGAGCCGCTTCGCGACGTCTTCCATCTGAGTGCGGGCGAAGCCGCGCTGAATGAAGACCGCCGTAGCGGCTTCGATCAACAGAGGGAATCGGTCACTCGGGATGCTGCGTGCCATGTCCCGATATTAACTGACCGACTCAGTCAGTCAAATTTGAAGGCGCACGTGAGCGAAAGTCCGCTGCGAGCGCGGACTTAGAGGGCTTCGACGCTGACGGGGATCCCGTTCAAGTGAGAGGTACCAGCGAGCTCATCGATGACCTGATCATCCGTCACATCATTGATGCTCACCCCGGCGTAGCGCGCAGCGACATCCAGTTGCGCGCCTTCCCGGCTGTGACCGTATCCGTGTGGCAAGCTCACGACTCCGGGCATCAGCTCGTCAGAGACTTCGACCGGGACCTCGATGCTCCCAATGCGAGAGGTGACCCGCGCCTTTCCGCCCGTAGCGACGCCGACACGCGCGGCGTCCTCCGGATGAACGAGCAGGGTGCAGCGCTCCCTCCCCTTCACTAGCCGCTCGCTGTTGTGCATCCAGGAGTTATTGCTGCGCAGGTTCCGGCGCCCGATCAGCGAGTAGGGATGCGACGCGGACGCCCGCTGTTCGAGCTCCTGCTCCAGGCGCGCGACGTCAGCGACCAGCGCCGTTGGCGCGAGCTCGATGCGCTGGGAAGGCGTCTGCAAGGCTTCCGGCAAACGCGGCTCGAGTGGACCGAGGTCGATGCCGTGCTCTCCCAGGTCGGAAAACTGCAGCTTGTGGGGCCCGAAGCGCAGCAAGAGCCCAAGGATCTGCTTTGGTTTAACCGCGGAAACGAACGCTCGGAGCGCCCCAGCAGCCACGCGAGCGCCTCCGCCACGCGCCTCGAGCAACTTCGCGCTCAACAGCGTGAGTACGTCCCAGTCGCTCTTCAGCTCTCCCTTGGGGGTGAGGAGCGGCTCGGAGTACCGAGCATGGTTACTGACTGCCATCGAGCTCGAGAGCAGCGGGTAGTTGTCGCGCTCGAGGCCAAACGTGGTCGGCAAGATCACGTCCGCGTGGCGCGACGTCTCGTTGATGTAGATGTCGACGGACACCATGAAATCGAGCTTGTCCAGCGCACGCTCGACGCGCGGCCCGTTGGCGAGAGACAGGGCAGGGTTGCCGGCGACGGTGATCAGCCCATGGATTTGCCCTGTACCGGGCGTATCCATCTCCTCGGCGAACGCCGCGGAGGGCAGCTCCTTGGCGAACTCCGGCAAGCCGCGCACCCGGGTGCGGAAGGAGGCGTAGCTCCCACGCAAGCCAATCATCGCCGCTAGCTTCGCGAGATCCACCGCGGGGGTGTTGAACATCATTCCGCCTTCACGATCCAGGTTCCCCGTGACGACGTTCAAGGCTTCAAACAGCCAGGAAGCGAGCGCACCGAACTGCTGCGTGGAGGTGCCGAGGCGGCCGTAGCAAGCTGCGCGCCTCGCCGTGGCAAACGCCTTGGCGAGCTCGCGGATCTTCTCCGCGGGGATCCCGCATGCGGCTGCGACACGCTCGGGCGGGAAGCGCCGCGCCACGCTCTTCAGCTCTTCCAGGCCGTCAGTGAAGTCGGCGAGGCGGCCCGGCGCTTCGAGGCCCGCTTCGAAGATGGCAGACAGCATGCCGAGCAGGAAGAATGCGTCCGTCCCGGGACGGATGAAGACGTGTTCATCGGCTTCTTTCGCCGTTTCCGTGCGGCGTGGATCGACGACTACCAGCTTCGCTCCTCTCCCCCGCAAATCCCGGATCCGCTGCTTGAATCCAGGCGCCGTCATGATACTGCCGTTGCTGACCATGGGGTTTGCCCCGAGCATCAACAGGTAGTCGGTGCGTGCGAGATCTGGGACTGGCAGGAGCGCCTGATTGCCGTACAGGTGATAGGTGGTGAACAGGCGCGGCAACGCATCCACCGACTGCGAGCTGTAGCGGTTCTTGCTGCCGATCACCGCGTGGAGCAGCACGAAGCCGAGGGTGCCGGCGTAGCTGTGCCCGAGGGGGTTGCCGCCGTACATCGCGACCGCGTCTTTGCCGTGGCGGGCCTGGATCTCCGCGAAGCGCCGCGCGACGATGCCGAGGGCGTCCTCCCAGGTGGTGCGCATCAGGCGACCGCCGACGCGCTTCATTGGATACAGGACGCGGTTTGGATCCTCGTGGATATCCTTCAAGCCCATCGCCTTGGGGCACAAGTAGCCTTTGCTGAACGGGTCCTGAGTGTCCCCGCGAATCGAGGTCACGTTCTGACCGTCGTGCTCTATCGCCAGCCCACAAGACGCCTCACATAGCGAACAGCTCGCATACCCCTGCATGGCCGAAAGCCTGGGGCCGCGGCGTGCGAAACGCCAGTGTCGCCTCCAGAAGTCGACTCTTGTAGCCGAATTGCCGTTGCTAGATGCTCCGCGAATGACCGCCCGCGGTGTGCACTTCGCAATCTCTCCGGAAATGGCCGAGCGCTTCCAGGCAGCGGAAGGCGACGACGACACGCTGCTCGCGCTCGTCGAAGAGCTGGAGGAAGCCTGGGACAGAGACAACCTGGCGGAGTCCGACAAGGCATGGGACGCCATGCACCGCTGCTTGACGAACGGTGAACTGCTGTTCGGCAACGGCGAGCCTCCGCTCAATTCTGTGGTGCTCGGTCCACGCCAGCTCTGCGACGACGACTACATCATCTGTCTAGCCCTCCCAGATGAAGTCACGGCCGCCGCGGTGGCGCTTCGCGACCTCGATGAAGCCTGGTTTCGCGACCGCTACGACACCGTGTGCCCGCGAGACTACGCGCCGGAATACGGCGAGCAGGACCGCGACTACACGTGGTCCTACTTCGAGGCCGTGCGGGAGCTATTCTTGAAGGCTGCGCAGCGCGGGCAGGCTGTTGTGTTCACGGTGGACCAGTAACGCGGCGACGAAGCAGCTAGCTTATCGGCGCTCGCCGACGAATGCTTCGGACATGCAGACCCTCAGCGTGGATCTGAGTCGACCCCCAAGGGAGCGATGGCAGCTGACCGATGCACAGCAACGAGACGCGCGGGGGCTGATCGAAACGTACAAGGCTGATCTAGGCCTGGGTCATGTGTTGCCCGCCAGCGAAGTCACCCCGTTGATTGTCCAAGCTGGAGCGTTGCTGGTGCCAACAGAACTCCAAGGGGAGCTCGAGGGGTTGGCTCAGCAGATCGCAGTTCCGTATGGGGATGTGCTGATATGCAACCTCTACTACGACGCCATCAAGGCCGTGCTGATGGGTTGCACGGCGTTTGCCGTCGATCGGAGCGACGGGCCGTTGCACGCTCGAAATCTGGACTGGTGGAGCGACGCACGTCTATTGAGCCGTGCGACGCTCGTGACCGCGTTTCATGGCGCACCCGCGGGCGAGTTCATCACCGTGGGTTGGCCCGGGTTCATCGGCGCGATGTCCGGTGTCGCGCCGGGTCGCTTCGCCGTGACGCTGAACTCGGTGTTGAGCTTCGATGCCTTCGAACTAGCGACTCCGGTGGTGTTTCTCCTGCGCGACGTGTTGGCCACCGCGCGGGACTTCGACGAAGCCTTGTCGCGCCTTGCTGACACACCCGTGGCCTCAGACTCGTTGCTCCTCCTCACGGGAGCACGTCAGGGCGAGCTAGCGGTGATTGAGCGCACGCCAACGCGGAGCGCCGTGCGTCGGGCTGAAGGCGGGATCCTCAGCGTAACCAACGACTATCGGGCTCTCCCCGATGGCGCAGAGCAAAGCTCGAGCCTCATCGCGCAGACTTCTTGCTCTCGGTTCGATCGCATTCGCGATCTGTTACGGGAACCTGCGACCGACTACGACACTTGTCTGCGTTACCTCGAGGATCCAGGTGTTCGCATGGACATGACGATGCAGCACATGGTGTTTCATGCGCGTTCTGGAGAGTACCGGGTGAAGCTGCCGGCCTAGTTGCGTTCGACCAACGACAAGACCGTGAACTGAGTACCCGACAGGCGGAATACGACGTCCACCTCGTGCTGCGGGTCAGCCTTCTCGCTCAGCGTGACGCTGATGTCCGTGTCCTCGGGGAGTGGGCGGATCTCTGCTTCGCTCGCGAGCTCGCCGTGGGAGTAGCTCACCCAGTCATAGGAAAAGGCAGCCGCGGAGTAGATATGGAGCTGCCCGTCGGTGGACGTCGCGCGGAAAGCGCTGAACGGTCCAACCGCCGACGTCTGTCCCGTGATGCGACAGCTCGACTCGGAGAAGTACTCGAAGCTCGCGAACTCGACGAGCTCGTTGAGTTTCGGCATCTCAGCCGTCAGTGGAAACTCACAAGTGGTTGGCAGCCCCCCGGTGCCGCCATTGCCCGCGCTACCACCGGAGCTGTTGCCGCCAGGACCGTTTCCACCAATCAACAGGCCGCCAGCGCCGCCCTGGGAGTTGCCCGAGCTGCCACCTGCGCCGTCACTCGCGTCATCGCCGCCACAGCCCACGAGGCCCAATGTCGGGAGCAGCGCGACGACCAGAGCGACCCGGAATCCGTGCATCATTCAACGAAATACGCTCAGCGATCGCCTTCTCACCCTCGCGGAAACGCAAACGCGAATGCGGCGAGAAGGTACATCCGCTGCTTGGCCCAGATCACTGCTGCGGCGGTGCACCGCCGGACTGCTGCTCGATCAGCGCCTTCAGCT
Organism: Polyangiaceae bacterium; assembly: GCA_041389805.1. Lineage (GTDB taxonomy): Bacteria > Myxococcota_A > Polyangia > Polyangiales > Polyangiaceae > JAHBVY01. Next base: position 8,705 of record JAWKRD010000066.1, read on the forward strand.
CCGCCTCGGGGTTGCCTTGACCCATGTAGATGATCCAGCCGAGCTGACCGCCTTGGCCGTCCTTGCGCGGAACGACCGCGATCAAAGACTGAATGGCTCGCTCACCGGCGAACGTCTTGCCGTCGAAGCTGATCTGCATCGGACCGTTCTTGAACGTCACGAACCAAAACTGCTGCTTCGCTCGGAACACCAGCGGCTCCCGCATGCCGCCCTCGCTCACCCCAAGAAACGCGAAGTGCACCGGGATGACGTCCCCCTGCTGGAACTCGTACCAGACCTGGTCTTCCTTCTCGGCGTCGGCCAGCTGCTGGGGCGTCGCCGTCGCCACACGGATTTTCGGCCCGGTAGCCTGCGGAACACAGGCGGCGCCAAACGAGAGCAGCCCAATCAGGGCAATCAGCGGGAGTCGACTCGAGAGCTTCATGGCGGCGCTGGGTAGTGCCCCCGGCGGTGTGGGTCAAGCTGCTCAAAGGTGCGAATCGGACGGGGTGCGAAGTGTGGCGCATGGCGAAGCGATCGCGACCGTGCGGCGACAGCGCTTAGGAGCCCAAAGTGCGCCGCCGGGCGTTGTCGTGAGCGGCGCGATCTGCGAGAAGCTCGCCATCCCCATGCACTTTCGTCAGTTCCTCCCCGTCGCAGCGCTCGCGCTGTCCAGCCTCACCATTGCCCCTCTCGCCCACGCCGAGACGCCACCCGACGTCGTCATGCTGAAGAACGGCGGCATGCTGCGTGGGACGATCGAGGAAATGGATCCTCAAGGAAACGTGGTGATCGAACTCGCCAGCGGGGAGAAGCGCACCTTTCCCATGAGTGACGTGAAGTACGCAGGGATGGCGTCGGGTGCGCCTGGGGCCGAAACAGCTCCCGCTCCTGCACCAGCACCGCCAGCGTACGCGCCTCCGCCCGTCGCGGTGCCACCGGTGCCGCCCCCGGGAGGCCATGCCGGCAGCCAACCACTAGTCACAGTACATGGAACCGAAGCTCGTCTCGAGCTTCGCGGTGAGGGGGTTACGTTTCACCGCGAAGCAGGCACCGGTACGGGCGCTGGCTACGTCAATGGCCACGCGGTCGCTATTAGCACCACGATGTACGAGACGATGTGTACTGCACCGTGCACTGTTTCAGTTCCGCGAGGAACTTATACTCTCGCCCTCTCCAAAGGTGGCCTACCAGTGGAGGCAGAGCCGGTCACCGTAACCCAGGACGGCACACTCGTTGGCTCCTATGAGTCGAAGTCAGGCGTGCGCACGACTGGACTCGCCGTCGGCATACCCCTCACGGTGATTGGGGGCTCGGTCATGCTGGGAAGCTTGACTCTGGTCGAAGATCCGCTGGTACCCATGATCGCCGGCGGCACGATCATGACCGTAGGTCTCGTGCTCCTGCTGACGCTCGTCTCTCGCAGAGACAAAGCGGAAATCCGCTTCATTCCCGGCGCGCCGGTGAGTCTCACTCACCCGAGCGACTTGCGCGCCGACAGCGGTACTCGCACCCGCGGATTCGATCCTGGCCTCAGCCTCGCGATGACGTTCTAGAGGTGGGATCTGCGGATCACTTGGGAGAGATCCCGTCGGAGCTCGAGAGCTTCAGGGCCAACGCGATTTCAGTGAGTACCCGCGCCGGCTGGCTCCTCACGCGATAGTCATCGGTCTGATCTATCCAGCGGATCACTCCCTGTTCGTCAATCAGCAGCGTCGTCGGGATCGCCATGCTCTTGAACGCAGGTTGCGTGCCGACTTCCATGCCCATCAGGGTGACCCGGCGCCCCTCCGCCATCTGCAGCGCCTTGCGATGCTCCAGTCCGAACTGGCGGATCACTCGGAGTTCAGGATCACAGAGCAACGTGAACGTCAGACCATCGCGAGCCCGGTGCCGCGCCGCTGCCTCGGGCGTGTCCTTGCTCAAGGCGATCAGGCGCACGCCCAGGCGCTCGAGGTCCGGCAACAAGGCTTGAAACGCCTTGAGTTCAGCCGAACAGAACGGACACCACTCGCCACGAAAGAACTTGAGGAGCACGCGCTGCCCAGCCAAAGTTTCCGTACGGAACACGTCTCCGGAGTCAGTTTGTGCTTCGAAGTCGGGGAGCCTCTCCCCCAACCGAACTTGCAGCTCACCAAGGGGGATGTGACGCTGGCCCAAGAGCCAGAATAGGGCGGGGGTGAGGAGCACCGGCAACACAGCGAGCCCGACGGGAAGCACCAGGCTCGCTTCCCCACCCCAAGCCACTGCGACTCCCGTCAGGGCGATCAGCCCGCCGCCATACACCAGCAGCTGAAGCTCCGTGGGGCGCTTCGCCACCGCCACCCAGGCAATGCTCCGTGCGTAGCGAGCGAACCCCAAAAGCGCCAGGACCACTCCAACCGTACCTAAGAACACGCTCAACACCTGCATCGTGCAGTTGACTTGGGGACCCCCGGGCTCCACGTCACCTCGCATCCATGAGCGGCATACGAACTCAGCAACGGGCGTTCAAACCCCGGAAATCACCGGTGCAATCGCGCTCGCGTGAGACTGTCGAGTGCATCGTCCAGGCCGCGGCTCAGGTTTTCGAAGCCGATGGGTACGAAGCGACGACGGATCGCATCGCGGAGCGTGCGGGCGTCTCCATCGGCACGCTCTATCAGTATTTCCCCAACAAGAACGCGCTGCTGGTGGCGCTCGCCGAGCGTCACTTGGCGGCGATCGAGCTGAGGCTCGAAGAGCTGAGGCGCTTTCTCGCCTCGAAGCCGACGGTCGAGCACGCAGCGGGGGAACTGGTCTCTGCGGCGTTCGAGCTTCACCGAGACACGCCGCGCCTGCACCAGATCTTGACTGAGGAGGCGCCCATCCCAGAGCTGCTACGGCAGCGCTGGGTGGCTATCGAGATCGGGCTTGGTGAAGGCGTCGAGCGTTTCCTCCTGGATTCAGACGAGGTCGAGCACACTGACAGCGCGCTCGTGGCGCACCTCACCACGACGTTCGTCGAGGCCATGGCCCACAAAACGGTGCTTCATCCGCCGCCCAACCGCGCGCTCGACGCGGTGGAAGGTGCTTGTGTTCAGATGCTCAGCTGTTATTTACGGGGGACCGCAGCGCCCGCTTGTTGACGGCGCCGCAGCGCCCGATGAGACCTCGCGGATCCATACTGCTCGGTAGCCTTCGTGGAGTGCCGACTTATGTGCACTTCACGCTGCCGCTGATGGTGCTTATCGCGGGACAGTTTGAGTACCGCCCCTACTGTTGGTTGGGCTTCCTGCTAGTCCTGGCGATCCACGAGCTGGGTCACATCGTGCTGCTCATGCGCTATCGCTTGCCCGTGCTCGCACTCGTATTTCACGGCTTTGGCGCTGAGGTACACACGAACGACTGGGCCACACCATGGCAGCGAGCAGTCGTTGCATGGGGCGGCATCATCGCGCAGCTGCTAGTCGTCGTCGTGCTCGGCAGTATCGTCCGGATGCGGTGGGTGCCATTCGAGGTGCGGGCCCACGATTTGTACGGCACCCTGGTAGGGACCAACTTGCTGCTCGTCGCCGGTAACTTGCTCCCTGTGGGTGGCCTCGACGGCACGGAAGCTTGGAAGATCCTGCGCCTAAGTTATCTGCGCGGAAAAGGCGACTACTATGAGCGTCGCTTGCGAGAGCTCGACCAGGCCAAGAAACGCGCCGAGGCGGAGGACGACGATGCGCCTCCGCCTCGAGATCAACTGCACTGAAGCGTGCGAGCCTAGAAGCCGTCCATGAAGCTGACGGCGCGGTCCCGCTCGAAGCCGAGTGAGTTGTAGAAGTTCAGGACGTTGGTGTCCGCCTTCACGAGCGGCGTGATCTTCACCTTCGCGGCCAGGGTGAAGCTGTCGCGCAGCCAGGCGATGAGCTTCTTGCCTGTCCCTGCGTTGCGCACCTCTGGGTCGACGAACAGCTCCTGAATGAAGAGCACCAGGCCCGTCTCGCGCTCGTACGAGTACGCCATGATCGCGCCGGCGATCTTGCCTTCGTGTAGCGCCACGAAGCAGCTCTCCGGCTCGATGCCGTGAAACTTACCCAAGTACTTCTGCGCGCCGGCTTCGTTCCAGTCCACCTCGTAGGCCTTCAAGTACAGCCGGGCAACCTCGGGGATGTCAGCCTCCCCCATCCTGCGAATGTCCATGTGCCGATCTACCCATAGGCTCGCCTCGAAGTGAAGGGCGTGAAGCCCGCGGCTAAAAGTCGCTGGGGATCTGCCGGGGGAGGTAGCTAGCCAGGTGAACCAGGCGAGCTACTTCAACCCGTTCGCCCTTCACGCGATAGAGAAAACCGTGTGCGCCCGGGCGGTCCGGCAGTCCGATCTGTACGACCCGGAGCCCAGGCACCACGTCGTCCCTGCGCCGGCCTAGTGTCGGCTGCTCCAGTAGGACGCGCTGGGTTTGGATGATCAGCTCGGCGTAGCGTTCTGCCTGGAGCTGCCCGAAGTGCTCGCGGGTGTACGCCAAGACCTCCCGAATGTCCTCAGACACGCGCGGATGGAGCCAGAGCTTCATCACCCTGATCGCGCTGCTCGCCTCACCAGTTCGGCAAAATCTTCGTTTGAAACCTCTTGACCGACACCAGCGTCCATTTCGGCGAACAGAGCCTGCAGTTCGTCACGCACGGCGTCGCTACGCGTCTGCTCCTCCCGGAGCATGCGAAACGCGGCCTTGGCTGCCTCCTCGAGCGTGGTGTACTTCCCCGCGGCAACGAGAGCCGCAGCGAATCGCGCGTCGTCTGGGCTCAGGTGCACTTTTACAGGATCGGACATAGTTGCTCCGGCAGGAACAGCGTAGCACGCAGAGGAGAGCGACGAAACGAAGCCTATCCGTCGAACTGGATCAGCGAGCCCACGCTGATCACGCCTTGCGATACGTACACCTGTTTGCGCACCGCCGGGTCGGCGGCCTTGAGCAGCGCCTCCAAGGCAGCCTTAGATGCCTTCGCGTAAGCCGGTGGGCCCTCGCCAATCGCGTAGCTCACGTCTTCACACACACCCATCACGCGAGCCAGGTACACGTCGAAGCCCGCCGCGAACACTCCCAAGATCCCGTCGTCGTCGTAGGCAAAGCAGAGCACCGGGAGCTCACCCTGGTTGTCCGCGTGCGCGCCATACAGGAACACGGCGCTCATCTCCGGACACATCTGCGGGACCCAGAGCCGGTAGCACTCCGCCGTCAACAACGACTCACCGAGCATCGCGAACATCTCGCCGACGTCGGGTACCACCTCGGTGACGAGCTCCGCGAACGACGTCCCGTGAACGACACCGTCTGCGATCTCCAGCGGCAACCAGCGCGCGTCGTACTCAAGCCACGCTGCAAGGCTCGGCGGAAGCTCCATTCCGTTGCTCAGACGCAGCTCGCTGATCGCCGAAGCCGGTAGCCCTTTGGCAGCCTTCGGCTTCGGGGCGTCGAGCATGCGCTCTGACGGCAGCTCCCCCTCCGCTTCAATGGCCTCGATGACTTCTTGGATGAGTGACTTGCCCCGATTCGCCATGCCCGAATCTAGAGCGACTCCCGATCGGTGAGCCAGTCAGAACAGCCGCTTGCTATCGAGCAGCAACGTCACCGGACCGTCATTCTCGATGTGGACACGCATGTGAGTGCGGAAACGCCCGGTCTCCACTCGGCACCCCTGACTGCGAGCCCGCGAACAGAAGCGCTCGAACAATGCCTCAGCGCCGACAGGCTCCATCGCCTGGGTGAAGCTCGGGCGCCGCCCCTTGCGGGCGTCACCGAGTAAGGTGAACTGACTGATGGCCAGCAGCGCCCCGTCCACGTCGCTGAGGCTCAGGTTCATCTTGCCCTCGCTGTCCTCGAACAGCCGCAAGCCGAGCACCTTGTCCGCCAGCCAGTCCGCGTCGGCTTCCGTGTCTCCTTGCGCGACACCGATGAGTACCGTGTAGCCGTGCTCGATGCTGCCAGCACGCCCAGGCGCCTCTCCATCCAGCACATCGACGAAGCTCCCGACGACCCGTTGCACCACCGCGCGCATGCCGCGCATGAGAGCGCTGAACGCAGGCGGTAATCAAGCGCAGATGCAGGGAATGGACCTACACCGCTTCGGAGCGCTGGAGCCGCCCGGGCTCACATCCCCAGGCGTTCGTGGAACGACAGCGGCTCACGCCCGCCCCGCGAAGCCAGGTAGGCCCGCGGCAGCACGGAGTCACGCGACGTCGAACGCTTCTTGCGACCGATCAGCGCAATCACGAGCAGCAGCTCGAACACCAACAGGGTGAGCACCATCCCAGGAGCTTCGGCGAAAAACTGCATCGTCCATCCCCCTTATCCGAGTCCCCATCGTCGGCCAAATTATGTACGGAAAAATCTCCAATGGACAGACCGAAGTGTAGGCCCAAGGTCGTTTCCCCATGGACCCACACTGTCGCCAAGCGACGGGCGTGTCGCCTTGTCTCTGGATGTCGCCGTGTCTGCGATGTCGAGCAGTCGTCGCGCAGAGCGCTACTCGAGCACCCAGTCAGGTGAACTGATCTCTTCGATCTCCTCCACGTCGGGCAGCGCAGGCCCGTGCTGCGTGACCACCGACGCGGTGCGCAGTTTGGTGCGACTCGACGGTGGCTTGGGCGGTGGCTTGCTGCGATAGCTGCGCGGACCGGCCAGGAAAGGGCCCAAATTCAGCGTGGATTTGCCGCTAGGCGGCTCGCTTGGCGGCACGCTGAGGCGTGCCCAGTCGATGCCTTCACTCTCCGCCTGGACGTCATCGTCTGCCTTGCCAGTCACTTCGATAGCGGTGGCCGGCAGCGCCACCTTCGGCACCTTGATACGCAGCACGCCGTTCGAGAGGCGCGCGTCGACTTCGCCCAGATCGATGCCTCGAGGGATGCCAAAACGCCGGTAGTAGCGCACCGTCGCAGCACGCTGGCCCGCAGGTCCTGGGAGGCTCTGCGCGGGTCGCTCGCCACTCAGCACCATCACGTCGCCTTCGACTTCCAGGCTGAGCTGCTGCTCTTCAACCCCCGGCAAGTCGGCGAAGAACAGCAACGCGCGCTCGCTCTCGTAGCGATCCACGCGCGGGGTAACGCTACCGGGAGGGGCGCCAAGGGATGAACTGTCGGGATCTCGCAAACCGAAGATCCCACTGAGTGCGGGTTGATCCATGATGCTCAAACCTTCCGAATTGGAATGCGCTGGGCGCCGCTCTCCGCGGCTTTGCGCAGGGTGATGGTCAACACACCGGCCTCCAAGTGCGCCGCACCACGCGCTGGGTCGACTCGGGTGTAGAGCTTGATCTTGCGTTCGAACTCGAGCTCCGGGCGCTCGCGCTGCACGAGCTCGAAACCGTGCGGAACACGCTCCTTGCGCTTGCCGCTGATGTGGATCAGGTCGCGACTCACGCGCACACTGATGTCGTCTTGGGCCAGGCCGGGCACATCGGCAGAGAGCGTCAGGCTCTCCCCGGTGTCGTGGAGCCGGAAGCTCGGAAACGCGCTCGGCGGCGCCTGGCTCGGGGTCGGCTCGGCGTAGAACCAACCTTGGTCCAGCTCCTGAGTGTCGCCCTCCTGGGCGCTCCCCTCGGGGGTGTATGAATACAGAATCTCCTCGATGGCCATGGACTCGGCTCTTTCTGGCTGACGGGGCTCGGATCACCCGAGCAACACGTTGGCTTGTGCAACTTCGGGGCCAGGCTCTCGTCGGCGGGAACCTGTGAGATCTCGCCAAGCACTTCCCGTGCAGCGTCGACCGGCTGACACCCGCATGTGGAGCGCTTGACCCCATCACCACCCAAGGCTCGGCGGTGCGGCGGGTCGGAGCTGATACCCTTGTCGAGCTTGCCCATGGACTCACCGCGTCAAACTCTGTCTCAGTCGCTGCAGGCGCTGCTCCTGGGTTTGGGGGTGAGTGTGTTTGCACCGAGTGCGCTCTACGGCTGCGCGTCGGGCGGCGGCGAGCAACCGACCTACACGCCCCCGACCTATTACAAGCCCGGCGCGTCCCTCTCCCGCGTCAGCTGCACCTGCCTCGCCTGCGTCTCAGCCTCTGCGTGCGAGGGCCGCGCTCCGATGGCGCGCGACGAGATGGGCTGCGAAGACGGCTTCAGCATGCAACAGTCGACGCGCTTCGAGGCCACGGTCTCGAGCTGCCAGCCGAGTTGCTTCAAGCGCAACTGGAGCGTGCCCCAGGAAGTCGAGTGCGACGACCGCCGTCCCGACGACTGCTGCGCCGACTACTAAGAGCTCTGACGCCTAAGCCGGCTCAGCCAGCGCCTCGGCGAAGCCTTCCTTCAAGCTTCTCGCGCGGAAACCCAGGTCGCGCTCGGCCTTGCTCGTATCGAAGCCGACCCAGATCGGCAACGGCAGGCTCAGGATGATGGGCGGCCGTCCCGGCGACGCCCCCTGACGCACGAGCTCCCGGAACACCTCCGGCAGGGGCGTCGGCGGGCCGCTCAGGTTGTAAGCCTCGCCGATGCTCTGGGGGTTCCCGAGCGCGCCCACCACCGCCAGCGCCACATCGCCGGCATGCACCAGGGGCATCCCGATGCGAGGCAACGGCAGGAGTGGCAGCTTCAGGCGCTTGAGCAGCCGCGGCATCAGCTTCGGATCCCGGGAGCCATACACAGGCCCCGGCCTGAGGCTAGTCACCTCGAGCCCCAGGCGCTCCGCTTCGCTCCACGCCAGGTCTTCCGCCAGCGCCTTGCTGTGAGCATAGCGCCAGTCAGTGGTCAGATCGCTCACCGACAGCTGGCGTCTCCCCGCGGCAACGGCATCCGTATCGAAGCGCGGCGACTCCTCGCTTTGCCAGCGCAGCGGGCGGTTGTTGTAGACGGCGACGCTGCTGATGTAGACCACGCGCTTGACTCCTGCGCGGGCCGCCGCAACGAACGTGTTTCTCACGCCGGTGGTGTTGCCGCGTACCAGCTCGTCCAGCGTGCCCTGATTCGAGCCCAGCGCCGCGTTGGCGATCACCGCGTCGCAGCCCGCGAACGCATCCACCATCGCGTCGACTTCAGCTAGATCCGCGCGGCGTAGCGCCACACCGCGCGTTTCGAGCCAGCTGGCTTTGCTCGGGCTCCTGACGACGCCCAGCGCTTCTGCGCCCGCAGCTGCCAGCGCGAGCGCGATGTGCGAACCGACGAAGCCTGAAGCGCCGGTAACGGCGACACGTCTCCCGGCGATGCTGCGCCCAGCGGCTGTTGCGCGCGTTGTTGCCCCACTCTCAGACGTCACGTAGCAGCTGTTAACACATCGCCCCTCACCCCCAAACCATCCGTGAGGCGCCGACCCGAATCCAGTAGAGTGCTGCCGTGAACGAGCTCCCGCCTCCCACGCTGCCGACCTGGCTCGAACCACAAGTCCCGTTCAAGCGCTACCGCGCCCAGGTCGGCGGCTATCAGATGCACGTGATGGAGCAAGGTCATGGACGGCCAGTCCTGCTGCTCCATGGCAACCCGACCTGGGGCTACCTGTATCGCAAGGTCGCGAGCGAGCTCGCGGGCGAGCCGTTGCGCCTGATCATGCCGGATCTGATTGGCCTCGGCTTCTCCGACAAGCCAACGGATCCCCTCGCCCACCAGCTCGATCATCACGCTTCGTGGCTCGGCTCACTGCTCGATCAGCTCGAGCTCGAAGACCTGATCTTCGTCGGGCAAGACTGGGGTGGTCCGATTGGCCTCAGAGCGCTCGCCGATCGCCCGCAGCTGATGACCGGCCTCGTGCTCTTGAACACCGTGGTTGGGCCGCCCCGCCCGGAGTTCAAGCCGACCACGTTCCACCGCTTCGCGCGCATGCCGCTGCTCAGCGACTTCGTGTTTGGTCGCCTCGGCTTCCCGGAAGTCGCGATGGAGCGAGTGCAAGGCGACAGGCAGAGCATCGCCGGAGAGGTCAAGCGCGCCTACCGCTATCCCCTACGGAAACACGCGGAGCGCGTCGCCCCCCTGGCCTTGGCGCGCATGGTGCCAAGCGGTCAAGACCATCCCTCCGTGGATGCGCTGACCCGCTGCCACGAGCTCGTGATGAGCTTCAAGGGTCCCATCGACGTGGTGTGGGGCAAGCGCGATCCAGTGCTCGGCTCCGTCGGGCGGCACCTCGAGCGCATGCTGCCTCAGGCACGCTTCACCTGGACCGACGCAGGTCATTTCCTCCAGGAAGAGGTGCCCGGTCCCATCGCAGACGCCGTGCGGCGCGTCCACGCCGCCAGCTCGTGAGCCTTGCCGCCCAAAAGAACCGAGTAGCTTCAGCTCACAGGTGGTAGAGCATGAAGTACACGATCACGCCGCTCACCGAGACGTACATCCAGATCGGGAACGCCCAGCGCGCCACCTTGCGGTGCTTCTCGATGCGGTTCGTCCAGCCGCGGTAGATCGTGAACAGGGCCAGCGGCACCACCACCGTCGCGAGCAACACGTGAGGGATCAAGAACGCGAAGTAGATGATCCGCACGGCACCGGTGCCCTGGAAGGGCACACTGCCGACCTGCGCGTGGTGCATCAGGTAGGTGACGAGGAACACGCTCGAGAGCACGAAGGCGGTGAGCATGCTGCGCTTGTGCGCGAGGCGGTTCTTCGCCTTGATGAAGTAGAAGCCCAGCCCCAAAAAGACCGCGGCGCTACCGTTCAGCAGCGCGTTGATGGTGGGCAGCACTCCGGGGTGCCCCGGCTCCGTGCGGCCTGGGAACGCGTACAGCACCACGACGACGGCCAGGCAGACGAAGACAGTCAGCCCCGCAATCACCCACTTGGTCGCCGGCGGCTCTTGCTGAACGAGGGAGGCGGAGTCGGTACTGGACACGAGCGAGGGGTAGCCCCGAGCCGCGGATTCGGCAATCTGTGCGCGCTTCGCTGCGACAACGTGGCCCGCACGCCGCGCTCAGGATCGGCTTTTTCCGCGGAAAACCTGGGTTCGGGACCCTCGCTCGCAGCCCTACCGGCAGCTGGTGCGGCCGCGGTCGCCAACGATCCGCGCGACCGCTATGCTGTGGCGCCATGGATCTCGACCTCCGCCTGAAGAAGCTCGCCTCTGGTGTCAGTGCCCGTGAAGCCGCCCAGGCTCACGCCAAGAGCCTGCAGCCCGCAGCAGAGCTGTCGAGCGACGAGCAGACGCTCGCGAAGGAGTTCGAGGCGACCCTCGAGCTGATGTTCCTGATGGCCGCGGTCGATGGCGAGATCTCCGACGAAGAGCTCGAACAGCTGCGCGGCTCCATCGAGGCGGTGGCCGACATGCACGCCGTGAAAGGCCTCGAGCTCGGGTCGACGCTGAATCAGCTCAACGACTCGCTGGAGAAGGAAGGCTGGAGCGCGCGCATGCACGACGCCGCGCGCCGCATCGGAACTCCGGACGGTCGCACCTTCGCGTTCCGCCTCGCCGCCGGTGTGGCATTCGTCGACGATCACGTCGCCCACGCGGAGGCCGCTGCCATCGACTCCCTCGCCGCGGCCCTCGAGCTCGACGCAGAGGAATCCCAGGAGCTGCTGCGCGAAGTCGTCGATACCCTGTTTGGTTGAACTGCAGGAATTTCCCTAGGGTTTTTGGGGGGAGAGGTGCTCTGTAGAGCGCCGCTACGCAACTTTCCTGGCGTTTTCGCCCGCAAGGTCAGTACCGCGGGCGCGGTGTTTCTGTTACCCCAGGCGCCATGGGAACAGCCTCCAAGCACAAAAGCGCCGCGCCCGGCGTGAACCTCCCCGAGGGCACCAGCGGCTCCGCCTTCCTCCATAAAATCCTTACGGAAACCGTTCGGGAGTTCCCTCACGAGCTGTCCGCTGCGCGCCTGAGCCCCGAGCCTTCGCGCTTCAAGGCGCGCTTCGGCGATGAGCTGGCCCGCTTCGAGGCCGTGCGCTGCGCGTCACCCAGGCGCAGCGAAATCGCACGCCACATCGTGCAGCGCACGCAGGAAGGCCTGGTGTATCGGCGACGCGGCGAGCAGACGCCCGAGTCCTTCGGCGAGTACCTCAAGGGCCAGGGCGAAGCCTTCGAGTTGACACGTCTCGGCGATGGCTCGGCTCCAGGGCTCGCGCCCCAGGTGCCGTTCGCGGGCCGCAGCTACGGCGCCGCGGAGCTCGGTGCCCTGGCAAGCCTGCTCGTCGAGCGCGGCTTCATGACTCAAGCCGCCGGCGATGCGCTGTGCTGGATTGGAGACTACGCGCTGTCTCACGCCGGACGCATCTCCCTTGGCGGGCAGCGCTTCGCGCTGCTCGGCGCAGCAGCGGAGCTGGCGCCGACCCGCTTCCTGCTGGAAGCGGGCGCCAAGGTGTTGTGGCTCGACTTGCAGTCTCCGACCACCGAGACGTTGCCTGGCGGTGAGCTCCATTACGTGCCGGGAGGCAGCAACCTGTTGCTCGACCCACGGCGCTGCAAGCAGACGCTCCTCGAGTTTGCGGCGGGCGAGCCGCTGCACCTGGGCTTGTATGCCTACGCCGCTGGCGAGAGCCAGGAGTGGCGCCTGGCCTCGACGATGAACGGCATCGCCCGCAGCCTGCCAGAGGGCGTGCTCGAATCTATTTCCCTGTGGATCTCTCCAACGACACCGAGCCAGGTACGCCCCGGTTGCGTCGAGCTCAGCGCGCGCCGCTCCGCGCGCCCGCCGCTGTGGCAGACTGCGCTGAGGAAGAGCGGCGTGCTGAGCCCGGGGCACGAGCGGCACCAGGGCGTCAGCACCGCGCGCGCCGTCGTGTCGATTCAAGGCGTGAGCTACCAGGCGGCGCAGTACGTCGCGAAGCTGCTGGCCGCAGAGGTGTATGCGGCGGAAGGCTCGAGCTTCGAGGGCCACACGCGGCCTCTCACCGTGAGCGCGAACGTCGCAGGCATCACGCGGACAAAGTCGCTCTCACATCCGCTCTTCGAGGCAGCGTTCGAGGGCGCACCGGCCTTCAACATCGAGATTTTCCGCCCAGAAACGACTCGAGCGCTCGCGACGCTGCTGATGCTCCACGACCTGCTGAATCCGGCTGCGGTAGCGAACGCACAAAGCCTCGAGCACGGTATCTCACGCGAGACACGCGCTGCGCGCCTCGGCGAGGTCCAGGTTCACGGCGGCGTCTACACCAATCCTCACGCCCTCGAGCCAAGCATTCGTGTGGCGGCGGTGCTGGGCATGACGAAGCGCCCGGGGCTCGCCCGTGGCCTGTTCAGCAAGAACTAGCCTCTGAACAGCGCTCACTGCAGCGGGTCGAGGGCAATTCAGGCCTCGCCGGGCGTGACGTATGGCGCGCGCCGAGTATGCTGCGCGCCATGCAACCGGACCTTCGCTGGCTACTGGCCGGGCTGGGGCTAGGCGCCTCGGCGCTCGCGCTGGTCGGCTGCGATCAGGGGTCGTCAAGCACAGGCGCTGCGCCCACTGCGACCGTCACCGCGGTCCCCATCGGTAGCGACGGGGAGCGCATTCACCCTCCCGAAGGCAAATGGTGCGCAACGCCGGAAGTCGCAAAGAGCTTGGTGATCCTCGGCTCGCCGGAGGTCGACGGCTGCATGAAGTTCCTCGACGGCGCGCGGATCCCCAAGGAAAAAGAGCTGTCCCCCGAGTACATCGACATGCCGCGCAGCACCTACGGGTTCTATGACGACATCCAGACCAAGATGCGGCGCAGCGCCATCAACCACGCGCCGCTGTGCTGCTACAACTGGCGCGAGAAGACGCCCGGCGGGCGCCCGCTCGTGGATCGAACCAACGATTCCAAAGCGATGGTGGCCGCGCTGGTCCAGGGTGCGCCCACGGGTGATTCACCGCTGCGCCTGGCTTCCAGTCTACACCTTGCTTCCAGCCTACGCCTTGCGCCGCCGCCCGAGGGCGCGCTGCCACGAGTGTTGCAACACTGGGGCACCCAGGCGCAGCTCGAGCACGCGAGCGTTGCGTCGTTCGCGCGAGCGCGTCTCGAGTTGATCGCCCTCGGCGCTCCGCGAGCGCTGGTGCGGCGCTACGCGGCGGCGGCTCGCGAGGAGCTCCAGCACACCGCGCTCGCCCTTGAGGTACTGCATGCCCTGGGCGGGCGATCCATGAGCCTGGCAGCGATCCCCTTGCCGCCGGCTGCTGAGTCACCGCTCGAGCCCGAGCGGCAGGCTGCGCTGGCGGCGCTGGCACGTCGCACCGTGAGCGAAGCGTTCGAGCCCGAGGCTGTGGCGGCGCTCGCGCTCCACAATGCAGCCCAGCGCTGTGCGTGTCCGGAGCTCAAGCGGATCCTGACGAGCGTCGCCGTAGACGAGCGGCGACACGCGCGCCTCGCGCTCGACACCGTGCTTTGGTGCCTCGAGGAATCAAATCCCAGCGTGCCGCTGAGGCTTCCGCGCTTCATCGACGACAGCGCGCCCAGACTTCAAGCGCCTGAAGAGCGCGCGGCGCGCGCGTATGGGGTCATCTCGGAGGCAGACTGGGTCGCTGCGCGCACTCGCTGTCGTGGCCCACTGGCCGGCGTGCTGGCCAAGGCAGCCCCAGGCGCTGAAGCGTGACGCGCGCGTTCAGTCGGTAGCCGACGACCCCGAGCAACCAAGCGGGACCGAGCAACCAAGCGGGACGCAGTAGGCAGCGCTCAGCAGCCCGTCGGTTCCAGACTACAGTCGCGCCAGAGGGATCAAGGGGGCTCTTTCACCGAACTCCGTGATTTGCTGGCAGAAGTGCTGCCGTCAGGGTTGGCTCAAGTTCTGCAAACGCGTGCTGCCATGCACGAAGAGAGACTTCACTCGAAGCAGATCTGGCTTGTCGATGCGGCCCCGCACACGCGCGCTGCGATGGCGCACGGCCTGGTGAGCGCGGGATGGGAGGTCACGCAGTTCCCCTCGCTCGAGAGCGCCCTGACGAGCCAAGGGCAGGAGCGACCCGCGCTCGCCTGTGTCGGGGTCAATACCTTGAGCGGCCTCGACGAAATGGAGCGACTCAGGACCACCCTGCCCTGCTTGCCCTGCATAGTCGTCTTCGCACCCGAGAACAGTGAGATCGCCGAGCACGCGCTGGCTCGAGGCGCATACGACTGTATCCCCAACGGGACCGACACGAAGCACTTGCTCCGCACCGTGAGCAGAGCAGCGGAACACAGCTGGCTGAGGGGACGCATCACTCAGCTCGAACGCGCGCTAGCTCACGAGCGAGTGAGCGCCACACTCGTCGGCGAGAGCCGCGCTACGCGACTGGTGGCTGAGCAAGTCCGCCAGCTGCTCCCCAGCAACGACCCCGTCTGTGTAATGGGGGATAGCGGCACCGGCAAAGAAGCCGTTGCTCGGGCGCTGCACTCGGGCGGAGCACGCGGCAACGGCACATTCGTCAGCGTGAGCTGCGCCTCGATCCCAAAGTCACTTCAGGAGAGCTTGCTGCTTGGCGAAGAGCCCGCTGGTCTTGCTGGAGCGAGCGAGCGGCGCCTGGGGCGCTTCGACGAAGCAGCTGGCGGGACGCTGTACCTCGATGAGGTCAGTGAGCTGGGCCTCGAGGCGCAAGCCACGCTACTCCGCGCGATCCAGAAGGGCACCTTCCGTCGGAGTGGGGGCACCACAGAGCGACCGTTCACCGCACGCGTGGTCTGCGCATCTCATCGAGGTCTGGAGCAGCAAGTCGAGGCGGGTCGTTTCCGCGAAGATCTCTTTCTGCACTTGATGAGGCATGCGATCAAGCTCGCGCCACTGAAGGATCGCAAGTCGGACATCCCGCAGCTCGTAGGCTCTTTCATCCGGCAACTCGCGGGCGATGTCGGGCGCCGCGTCGAGAGGATCTCTCCAGACGCGCTCGACGCCATCATGGCGTACGACTGGCCAGGCAATGTGCGCGAACTTCGCAATATCGTGCACCGGGCGATGCTGAGCGCGGACACCAGCGAGATCACACTGGCTCAGCTTCCACGCTCGATTCAGCTCACTCACCAAGTTGCAACCACGGGTGTGGTTCAGACCGCTCCACGCCCGCACACTCAACCAGACCCTGAAGTATTGAATCTGCGCGAACTCGAACGGCGAGCCATTCAGCGCGCACTCGAGACTTCGGGTGGATGCGTCTCCCACGCGGCCAAGCTATTGGGCATCGGTCGCGCGACCATCTATCGCAAGCTCGCAGCGTTTGACATGAGATCGCAGGCATCTGCAGGAGACCTCTCCTGAACGCTCGCGCTCTCCGGTGACCCGCGGGGCTCTGGCTGCTCCCAGCGCGCCGACTTGAACCAGCCCGACCCGGGAGACTCACGGTACGCTCACAAGCCTTGTACACTTGGTCGGATGCGCACGCAGCTCGCCCTCGCCACGACTTGCACACTCTCGTTGACACTTGCGCTAGCTCCAGCAGCGTCCGCCAACGGCATGCTCGGTCACATGTACACGAGCGAGCTGGCGATTTCCCATGTGAAAACTGCAGAGCTGAAGCAGCTCTTGCTGGATCACCCCGACCAGTACCTGAACGGCTCGTTCCTCCCCGACTCAGGCTACGCCGCAGGTGACGGCTACGGTGAAATCGCTCACTGGTCTGGCTTCGTTCAGGGCTACCTGACCTGGATCCAGCAGACCTACTCGCCGCCCTATGATCAGGGCCCAGCGGCGGAGCACGTCGCCGTATTGCTTGGCGCGGCGTCTCACGGCATGGCGGACGAGAGCTTCGACATCTTGCTCTACGACAAGGCAGCGCTCCTCGACGGCGACACCAACGAGCTCGACACGGGCACCGACGTGTGGCTCGTGAACGATCGCACCATCACCTACGACCCGCCCGTGGTCGTCGACGCCGACGCCCTGAGCCAGGTATTCGG
Organism: Polyangiaceae bacterium; assembly: GCA_041389805.1. Classification (GTDB taxonomy): domain Bacteria; phylum Myxococcota_A; class Polyangia; order Polyangiales; family Polyangiaceae; genus JAHBVY01. The sequence continues at coordinate 25,351 of JAWKRD010000066.1, forward strand.
CAACTTCACGAACCACCAGGTGGAGCCTCAAGTCATCCTCGATGGCATGAGCAAGGCGAAGAGCGCCCACGTCCTGGTGCAGAAGCTGCTCAAGTCAGGCCACCAGCGCTACCGCGATCAGTATCCTTGGGCTTCGAAGGCCTATCTGGATCCATCGGTTCCCGGGTCCTATCCCTACAACTCGCGCCTGATCGCAAACTACTGGGAGCAAATTTGGCGGCGTCTAAACTCCAACGTGAGCGTGGACGACAGCATGATCGTGGGCATCGATCCCGCGCCGGATGGCGCCGACGCCGAGCGCTACCTCGCCCTGGACCACACGTCGATAGACGGTTGGATCACGCTGTTTTCCGGTCATGGCCTGGAAGGCAGCGGCCTGGACAGCAACAGCGTACAGCTCCTCGATCCGAGCGGAAACGCCGTTCCCTATTCGCTGCGCGTGCGCGGCGACACCTGGGCGCATACCATTCAGCTCAAACCCGACGCCGACGTCGCTCCCAAGGTGATCTACCGCGTGAAGATCACACCCGCCGCAACCACACTCAATGGCGAACACCTGCCGAGTGACTTCACGGCCGAGGTGAAGACAGCCTGCGCCCCCGGGGATGAGGCAAGCTGCCCGGAGCTGGGGCTACCAAGTGCAGCCGGTGCCGGCGGCGAAGGTGGCGCAGCGACAGGCGGAGCGGGCGGCACCGGGGCAGCGGCAAGCACCGGAGGAACAGCTGGAGCGCCGCCGCAGAACGGCGCGGACAGCTCCGGAGAATCCAGCGGCTGTGCGTTTGCCCCTCACCCCCAAACCCGGGGAACTGCGCTGCTCGGGCTGCTCTTGGGGCTGGTCTTTGGGGTGAGCCGCGCGGGGCGACGACGTCAGTGGAACCGGAAGCGGAATCCGGGAGGAAACGAATGACGTCCACCCGGCGAGCTGCGGCGCGGAACCTCGTATGAGCTCTGGGCGAGCTCCGCGAGCACGCGCACCCGCTCGCGAGTGTCCGGATGCGTCCTGAGCCAGGCAGGCAACTCGAGGCGGAGCCAGGGCGGCGCCAAGCGGGCACTGAGCGCCTCCAAGCGTAGCAACGCCGAGGCCAGCGCAGCAGGGTCACCCGAGAGCTCCGCGGCGCCGAGGTCTGCTTCGAACTCCCGAACTCTGGATAGAGCGAACGTGAGTAACGTCACCAGCGCTGGCGCGATCAAGAGTCCCCAGACGATCCAGGCGGGCACCAGCTGCATCCCCAGCAACGCCGCCAAGAAGTTCGCGACTACCGCGAGGAAACCAATCAGAGCGGCGAGGCGCGTCACCCGGCGCAGCGCTTGCACGAGCCCTAGGGTCGCCATGTCACCGTGGCTCACGTGGGCAATTTCGTGCGCCAAGATCGCGAACAGCTCTCGCGGCTCCATGTGCCAGAGCAAGCTGCGGGTGATTCCAAGCGCGGGACGCTGCAAGGACCCGGTGCTCATCGCCTGGACGCCGGGCATCGGTATCACGAACAGGCGCGGCGCGACACGCAGCCCAGCGCGGCGGCTGAGTTCCCAGACAGCTTCGAACAACTCTGGGCGCTCATGATAGCTGAGCTCTCGACCGCCCTGGATGCGCAGCACGAGGTCGCCAGGCGCCACGCGGAGCGCGCCAAAGCTCCCGGCGACCAGAAGCAACAACAGCACTGCACCCCAGCTGCCCAGCACCAGGTAGCCGCTCACCCCGCTCACCAGCGCGATCAGCGCCAGGATCCCCCAAGTTTGCGCACGGTAAAATAGCCGACGCCCCCAAATCCCGGGCGGCTTCGCCGGGACCTGAAGGCGTGACTTCGGGGAATGCTCGGGGCGGTTCATGGTTCGGCTGGCGTTGCGGGGCAGAACCTGATGAACATAGGTCCGGTAGACGAACCAGCAACCCCGGCAGCTCAGGTCGAACCGACGATGCTGCCTGGCTTCGTGTGGTTCGCCATCGTGTTGCGATCGTAGTAGTGATACGTGTGGCGATTGCCGAGGTGGTGCTCCTGGGCCGCATCGTGAAGCTTCTGCTCCTCGGGGGTGTAGGCGGGTTCGATGTCGGGCACCTCCTTGTCGCGCACGACGATCACGTTACAGGGCGCGTCACGCACGATCGACTCGGCAATCGAACCAAGCAAGACGCGCCGGAGGCCCTTGCGTCCGTGACTCGCGACACAGATCACGTCTGCTCCGGTATCGATCGCGATCCGCCGGATCTCGTCGGCGGGGTCGCCCACCGCGAGGTGGATCTTCACGGGACACGGCAGCTTGTCCCCGTGCTGATGGGCAAATGCGCGCAGCCACTCGTCCACCCAATCTTGAGTGAAGGTCGCGGCCTCCTGCGCCGGGATCAGCCGACCGTCGACGCGCTCAGCATTCTCGGTTCCCGGAGGAACTTCCAGTCGCACGCCGTCTTCGTAGGGTGACGCCACGTGGACCACGTGAAGCGCACTCGTCTCTCGCTGGGACGCGAGCTCGAGGGCACCGCTCAGCGCCTTGGATCCTTGAAGCGAAAAATCGATGCCTGCTACGAGCACCTGAGGCTTGGTCGTCATGGTTGTCTCCTTGTTGGGGCTAGTTACACAACACGTGCCACCTGCGACTCATGCCCGCTCGATGACGCGGTGAGCGCCACCTGGCGCCGATCCCCCGAAATAAAAGCGTATCGAGCCGACGCGATGTTCAACAGGCGCACGCCAGCCGCGCGCGATTCTCAGAAAGCGTTGCGCGCCTACGCGGGCGCAGCGCAGCCCTTGCGGCTAGGAATGAGCGTCGTCCGCTTCCTCGGCTGGAGGTGGGTCGGGCTTCACGAATTCCACGTCGAAACCACCAAACAGGCGAGCTCCCGCTTCACGCAACGCCGCCTCGGCTTGCTTTCGACCATACAAGCTACGGGGTGGCTTCAGCTTCAACCAGCGCACTCCTGAAATCTCACGCGCGTCCACGAACGAACAACGCTCGAGCTCCCTGGCCATCGGCTCATTGTCTTGCTGCACCCGGATGTCCTCGAGGATGGCAATCCAATCGCGGATGTCGGGCTTGGATGGAGTTGGCTTCTTCATGCTCATCCTACGTCGCACCAAACGTGCCCGACGGCCGCGTAGGAATTTCGCAGGGTTGCACGGCTCCGAAGCCCGGAGGTTGCGACTCTACGCCTCGGGCGAGGCGGATTGGCGGACACGCCGGTGAGCAGGCAGCAGGTCCGCGACGGGGAGCAACTGGGGCCGAATGGCGATTTCGCAGACGGAAACCCCTGGCTCCGCCTGGGAACGCAGGACCACGAACTCCGCCCCGTGGGCCCGCATGAGGCTGCGGTCATACTCCATCAAGCGGTAGCACGCCTCGACGTCGCCGCTCCCCCGCAGCGGACATTCCACACGGATTTCTCCATATGCCGTGTCCGCCTCCACGCGGGTGATGGGCACCATCTTTCGCGACGGCATGAGACGCTGCCACTCTTCCGCCAGAGCCCGCGGTTCGCTCCCGACGGGCTCCGACCTGCGGTATGCCAGCGTAAGGCGCGCCAACCCGCGTAGCAGCACGGAAGCAAGGCGATCTCGCCGACCCCTTGCGAGCGTTGCGAGCCCGCCGAGGCAGGCGTTGAACAACTGCTTTTCCCATTGGCTGAGCCAGCGAGGCCCCTTGCGACGTTTCACGCTCAAACCTTGAGACACCGAGAGGCATCACTCCAATCGATGTTCTTCATGTAATCATAGACAGAATGAATATCGAGTCCGCGAATGGAGTGGCGCTACGTCGACTCCTCG
>JAWKRD010000067.1:0-28649 GCA_041389805.1 Polyangiaceae bacterium
GGAGTTGATTTCGACGTCTGCGTCGAAGATTTCGCCCGTCTTCACGTTGAACGTGATGGTGGTGAGAGCGAGCGTGGTGTCAGGCCCGGCGTAGGGCCATACGTCGTCACGGTAGAGCCAGATGTTCGCGTTGGGCTGCTGCTGATTGTACTCCTGCGCGTTGCATGCAACGGGGCTTCGCGATTGCAGTGCGATGCTCGGCGTTGCACCACCGCAGTCCACGCTCGTCCAGGTGTTGAAGCCCTGAGTGACGAGGTTCTCCGTGGTCTCCCAGTCGATCCCGCGCAGCGGCGTACCGGATTTGTTGACCGAGAACGAGAGACAGGCGCCTGGCCAGTAGAGTGGCAAGCCGCTCAAAACGCAGCCTTCGGCGTCTTGCTCGCACGCGTTGCTCTTTGGATCGCAGGTCGTCGTGCGGCAGAAGGCGCTCGCCTGGCTCGAGAGGCCCAGGGTCCCCAGGCCGACGAGCACCGGAATGGCGGAACGTAGAGAGCGTGCCATCAGCGACCCGCCTCCTGAATCAGCTGGCGCGCTGCGGACAGCCGCTGCTTGTTGAGCACGCGCACCGCGGACTTGCTGTCCGCGTCGACCTCGGCGAGGCGCGGCGAGAGGGCCAGAATCGGCTCCTTGTCTCGCATTTTCGTGGGATATTCGCCCTGGCTCATGGCCTGGATGTAGAGCGTCTGATCCTTCGCTCGGCCGATGAACAATACGCTCGGCTGATTGAGCGCCAGCTCCGCTTCGCCGTGCACGATCTGACCGATGTCGCCCACACGTCCACCGAGCGTTCGCACCAGGAGTTCACTCTCGCTGGTCTCGCTGCCTCCCAGGCTCTCGCTCACCAACAGGCGCGAGTAAGTGACGATGCGTTCGCGTCCCCCAATCGACTCCCATTTCGACGACGCCTCGACCGGCGTCGCGAACACGATGTGGTGGCTCGCGCGCACGAGACGCTCGAAGTCCACCGCGCGGGCCAGTGAGGCGTGCGCGGGACCGCTCAAGGTCAGCGCCGCGCCCGCGCCGAGGGCCGCACCAAGAAAGTGACGTCGAGACCAGGCGGCTTGCTCTGGGGAGCACCCGCGGGACAATGACTTCATAGGCCCAGAACGCTAGCACGCTCCGTGCCGCACTCTTCGGGTTTGGAATCAATGTGAGCCGTCCCTCGGAGCCGGGGGGCCCGGTACGAGCTGTCCCTTGCTGACCGCCGTTAGCGCTCCTCACGTGGAGTGCTAGCAGTCGAAGTGCAACATCACAGGCCTGCCGTAGTGGGCTCTAACCCCGCGTGATTGCGGCCCAACAAAGCCAACCACTCGCCACGCCTTGCGCTATAACCAGCGCCGGGCGACGGGCGGAAACGGTGCACCCATACCGGCTTCTCCGCGAGCCACCCGAAGAACGCATGTCATCGGCCCAGCCAGCTCTGCTCGAACAACTCTCGCCGCGTCTGGTCCCAGAGCTCCGCGTGTACCTGGACCGTCATCGCGGTTCCGTGATGGAGATGATCCAGTCCGGGGGCGAGGCCGCTGGCATGCCTGCTTCGCGGGCCTACGCGACCGCCTTCGATGGGCTTTTGTCAGCCCTCTTTCACGCGGCGCGGGCCGCCATGATCGCTAAGAAGACTTGGCGCGAGGTGAGCCTGGCAGCCGTCGGGAGCTACGGCCGCGGGGCGCTCGCGCTGTACTCCGACCTCGATGTGAGACTCTTGTGTCTGGGCCACAAGGACTCCGTGGGGCCAATTGCCGAGGCGCTGCTCTATCCGCTGTGGGACTCCGGGCTGAGCGTTGGGCATCAAGTCGTGTCTCCCGACGACACGGTGGAGCTCGCGCGCCGCGACCTGCCCACGGCGACCAGCCTCCTCGATTGGCGTCACGTCGCGGGGGACGCAGGACCGGCTGAGGCGCAGCTGGGGCGCGTCTTCGAGGGCGTGTTCGGCCTGGGAAATCTGCGCGGATTTTTGGAAACCCTGGCGACTCAAGCCAGCGAACGCGAAGAGCGTTATGGGGACTCGGTCTATCTGCTCGAGCCCGACGTCAAGAACGGTGCTGGCGGGTTGCGCGATCTTGACGTCGCTCACTGGGCGGCTCGGGCTCGCTGGCGCATCGACGACCTGGGTGATCTGTTGAAGCTTGGTGTGCTCGTCAGTCGAGAGCTGGACCCGCTGCTGGCCGCGCGCGACTTCTTGTGGCGCGTCCGCAATCTCCTCCACTGGTTGGCGAAGCGCCGTTCGGACCGCCTGAGCTTCGACGCTCAGGAGAGCCTCGCGGAAAAGCTGGGCTACGGCAGTGGTGGGCCCTCCGTCGAGCACTTCATGAGCGACTACTACCGCCATGCGCGGACCGTGCAGCGAGCTCGGGATATGGTCGTCGGTCGTGCGCTTCCGCCGCCCACGCGCAAGCCTCGCACGGAGCCCCTCGACAACGGCCTCCGCCTGACCAACGACGAGGTCAGCATCGAGCATCCAGCGCTGCTCGAGAGCGATCCGGCGGTCGCACTGCGCGTCTACTGGGAGGCGGTGCGGCGCGACTTGCCCGTGTACGAGTTCGCCCGGGATCAAATCGCTCGCGCAGCCTCGAGTGAGTCGTTCGGTGCCCGCCTGCGGGAGAGCCCCGAGTCAGCCGAGCTGTTCGTCAAGCTGGTGAAGAACATCAAGCGGACGCGGCTCAAGAAGCGCAGCGTGCTCAAGGAGCTGCACGACGTCGGCTTGCTCGTGGCGATGATTCCCGAGTTCGCGCCAGTGGTCGGGCGAGCGCATCACGACATCTATCACGTGTACACGGTGGACATTCACTCCGTCGCCGCGGTTGATCGCCTGCGACGACTTTGGCGCGGGGATCTCGCCAGCGAGTATCCCCTGGCGTCACGGCTTGCCGCCGAGGTCGCACGCAAGAACGTCGTGTTCTTCGCAACGCTGCTCCACGATGTTGGTAAGGATCTGGGCGGGCGTAACCACTCCGAGCGAGGTGCTGGGCTGGCGCGCACGATCCTGGGGCGCTTGGGCCTACCTGAGTCGGACATCGTCGAGGTCCAGCACCTGATCACCAAGCATCTGCGGATGTATCACGTGGCGACGCGACGGGACGTCGACGACCCCCGCACCCTCGAAGAGTTTTGTTCCGAGGTACACGGACGAGAGGGCCTGAAGGAACTCTACTTGCTCACCGTGGCCGACGTCTCGACGACCAGCCCCACCGCGATGACGAGCTGGAAGGCGCGCATGCTCGAGGAGCTGTATCTCGCAGCTGATCGTTTCCTCGTGGATGGGCATCACGCGCGGGACGACGTCGCCGCCCAACGCACCATCGACTCCGTCAAGGCGCTGACCGGCGACTTGGACGCCGAGCGCGTTGGCAAGCTGATGAACGCGCTGCCGGAGCGCTACATTTTCGCCAACGACCCCGACGCCATTGCTCATCACTTGCGCTTCATCATTGGCGCCGCCGACGAACTGGTGCGCATCACGGTGCTCGGCGAAGAGGACCCCTACATCGAGGTCTGCGTCGTCGCCGACGATCGTCTTGGGCTCTTGTCGCTCATCGCCGCGTCCTTCGCAGCCAACCACCTCAAGGTGATCGGCGCACAGATCTACTCGTTCAAGGACACTCGTGGGCGGCACCGCATCCTGGATATGTTCTGGGTGCGAGGCGGCACCAGCGCAGAGACCGGGCGGCGCGCCATTCCACGGGTCGAACGCGATCTGCGGCGGCTCCTGCAAGGGGAAATCAGCCCTACGGAGCTGATACAACGGCCCGTGTCGAGCCTGGGAGCGCGTCCGGCGCCGGACGTTCCCACCAGGGTCTCCGTCGACAACCGCGCGGCGTCCGATCAAACCGTGGTCGAGGTCGTGACCCGGGACCGGCCTGCGCTGCTTTTTCGGCTCGCACGAGCCATCAATCTCAACGGGTTCACCATCGAGCTGGCCAAGATCAACACCGAAGGTATCCGCGTCGCAGACGTTTTCTACGTCACCGACGAAGGCGGAACCAAGGTTACCGAGCGCGCTCGCATCGAAGAGCTCAAGAATCGAATTCTGTCATCCATCGAAGAACTGGAACGCGAGGGCAACGCATCATGATCAAGCAGAGGGGCTGGGCCGCCTGGCTAGTAGCGGCGGCATTGGGTGTTTCGACTCTAACAGCCTGTGGTGGCACCACTCCGGAGCCGAGCGGCCCCGCGGACCCGCCGCCACTCGACGATGACGACGGTGGTGGGGAAGTACCCGCTTCCAGCGCCGAGGTGGAGGCCGCCAAGGACGCGATCCAGGCGGGCGACTTCGATGGCGCCAAAGCCAAGCTCGACGCGGCGCTGGCCAAGAGCCCAGACGACGCCCAGGCGAACTACTATTACGGCGTCGTGCTGGAGCAAGGCGGCGACACCACCGGCGCCAAGGAGCACTACCAGAAGGCGCTGGCCGCCGATCCGAAGCTCCCGGAAGCCGCAGTGAACCTCTCTGGCATCCTGCTGGAGGTGGACAAGGATGCCGAGGGCGCGCTCAAGGTCGTGGAGCCGGCCCTGAAGGCGACGCCAGGTCATCCGGGACTGCTGATGAACCACGCGCTCATTCTCGAGGCGCTGGGCAAGGCGGACGAGGCGCTCGCTGCCTATGGCAAAGCCAGTGCAGCAAACCCGAAGGACTCCGCACTGCGCTTCGCCTATGGCGACATGCTCGCCACCGCGGGCAAGAAGGACGAGGCGAAGAAGGTTTTGCTGTCGATCGAGACCGACGACGTGAAGATCCTCGGTGCGATCGGCGCCGTGCTCGGCAAGGTCGAAGCGTTCGCTGACTGCGTCGCGGTGCTGGACAAGGCCATCGAAAAGGATGCGCTGCCCCAGCTCTACGTGCGCCGCGCCGCCTGCAAGAACGCGATGAAGGACGTCGATGGCGCCACCGCGGACTACCGCGCGGCGATCGAAAAGGAGCCCAAGAGCGCGGCGGGGCACTACTACCTAGGTAAGCATCTCGCTGCCGCGGGGAAAAAGAAGGAGGCGACCGCGGCGCTCAAGGAGGCGGTCAAGCTCGACCCCGATGGTAAGGTGGGTCAAGAAGCCAAGGAGCTGATGAAGAAGCTCTAGCAGCGACTAGAAGCCTGCCTGGGCGAGCAGGAAGCTCGTCCGGGCGTCCAATCCAAGGGCCGTTGCTCGGCCGGCCCGCGCCTGCCAGTTGCGGTCCGCCTCGGCATCGCCGCGCCAGCGCGCCGCGCTTGCCCGCGCCACGAAGTAGGCCAGGAGTTCCCCCGGTCGGTGCTGTCCAGCGCTGGCGTCCAGCCAGACGTCCACGTCACCAGCGTCGCGCACCACTTCACCCGCTAGCTGATACCCGAAAGCCTGCCAGCGGGACGAAACTGCTGGTCGCCTGAGGCGGACGCGCAGCGGGCGCCGGGCCGCTTCGGGAGTGATGGCTAACGTGCGCCAGAGCTCGAGCGAGCCGCTCTCCACCTGGATGTCTCCAGTGACGAGCTTGTTCAAGTCCAGCGGCTCCGGGAGTGCCTTTAATTGCCGTGCGGCAATAGATGTCGCGGCCAGCGCCCACTCGACGTCGGCGCAGCCTGAGACGAGCGAACTCTGCTGACCTCCGTCGTCCTCACCTGCCTTAGCGAGCTGCGCGGTGCTCCTTGAGGCGTCGCACAGACGCTTGGCGCGGAGCGCCGCGAGGTACGCTGCAGCACGGTCGCCAAGCTCATTCTCGGCGTAGGCTTGCTGGAGGCTTCGCTGGGCGCTTTCCTCGAGGCTCGTGCTAGCACCGAAAGCATCTCGGTGGCGCTGGTTCAGGCGTAGCGCCGCGCGGGGTTCTCTGAGGGCGAGGTGAGCGGCGGCCAGGCTCAGCTCGAAGCCGCCGATCGCACGGCTGGCTGCGAGTGACAGCTGGGCTCGCGCAAGCGCCTGCTTGCCCTGGCGCAACGCCACAGCCAACGCGTACATGCGCAGCGAGAGCCGTCCGCGCTCCAGCGTTTCCTTGGGGAATAATTTTCCGCTGGGGTCCGTGTCTGCTCCGCCTTCGAGCGCGGGACCAAGATCCGTGTCGAGGATCACATCGAGCTGCGTGGCCGCGGCGTCCAGGGCCTCGCTGCTGACGGCGACCGGTAAGGGTAGGAGGACGTCACCTGGGGCGTACCAGCGCGGCGGCTCGAGTCGGGTACGCTCGGGGTGGGTCGAACGCGGCGCCAGAATGCTCAGCGCGAGTCGAGCTCGCAGGGCGACGGGTTGCTCCGGGGGGAGCTCGCTGAGCAGGCGTGCGAGTTCGGACAAGCGTTGCTCCGCCGCCAGCTCCAGCTCAGCGGGTCGCGGGTGGGGAGCGCCTCCACACGCCTCGCTCAGCGTGGGGTCGCGGCCGTCCAAGCTGTCTACCCAGGGGCGTAGCTCCGACTCGGGGAGCAGTGCACAGGCCAGGGCGACGGTGCGTCGCGGTTCGCTTGGCAGCTCGCGTCCCGGGGCGGTCGCGAGCAGGCGTCGCAACGCCGCGCTATTCACCTCTATCAGCGCGGCGTTCAAGGCCAGGTCGCGCCCCATCGGGTCGAGTCGGTCCTGGTACTGGTTGGCGAACGCGACCAGCTCGGGGTACGCGCCGCTCTGGAGCGCGGCACCAGCCGCCGGGGTCAGCTCGCTGCGATCGAGCAAGCGAGTCGCTGCGACGCTGCGACGCTCTCGAGACGGCTGTCCACGCGTGGCGACGAAGAGCTCTAGTTCTGCCGCGCGGATACGCAAGTCGGCGCGAGTCTTCAGCGCGTTGCCCCGTGTCCAGGGCAGCGTCGACGCGATGCCCAGCCAGCGCTCGGACTGCGCTTCGCATGCCCAGGCATCGCCGCGCGCGGTGTTGCGCAGGGTGCCCCAGCACTTCAGTTGGTCGGCCCGCTTTGCGCCGTCTCGGGCGGCGCCAACGCCGAGCAAGCTCACCACGACGCACGCCGCCGCAAGGGCGCGCAGCCCGCGGTGCTTGGGCTCCACGAAGCCCACTTCGTCGCCGCTGGATCTGTCGCTGGCAGGGTCGATGCGCGCGCTCGGAGCAGAGGAACTCACACAGCGGGTCTACGGCCAGCTGGCGGGGCACTTCAGTGCGCCTCACCCCCAAACCCGGCCGCCGCACTGACAGCGGGAAAAAGCTCGGCTCTAGAGCAGGATTTCCAGCAGGCGATCGAGCTCGTCGAGGCTCGCGTACTTGATCTTGACCTCGCCTTTGCCCTCGCGATCGCTGACCTCGCACTTGGTGCCGAGGCGACGGGTCAGCCGCATCTCAAGATCGCGCACGCTGGCGTTCTTGCCCTTCGCGCCCGGCTTCTTGTCTGCGGCCTTCTGCTTGGCGGCGCGCACGAGCTGCTCCTGTCTGGCGCACCTCCAGCCGCCCGCGGGCGGCCTTGTCCGCGAGGTGAGTCATGGTGAGCTCGTCGGGAGCGCCGAGCAGCGCGCGGCCGTGGCCCTCGCTGAGCTCGCCGTTGATGACCATCGAGCGCACATGGCTCGGGAGCTTGAGCAGGCGCAACGCGTGGCGATGGTCGAGCGATCCTTGCCGACTCGCGTCGCGAGCGTCTCCTGAGTGTAGCTGTGCTCCTTGAGCAGCCGGTCCAGCGCCTCGGCGAACTCGATGGGGTCGAGGTCTGCGCGCTGGATGTTCTCGATCAACGCGAGCTCGAACGCGCTGGCGGCGCTGACCTCGCGCACCACCACCAGGACGTCTCGCAGGCCCGCGAGCTGCGAGGCTCGCCAGCGCCGCTCACCGGCGATCAGCTCGAGCTTGTCGCTGTTTTGCAGGCGCCGAGCGACCAATGGCTCGATCAACCCGTGCTCGCGGATCGACTGAGCCAGCTCCTCGAGCGCCGCCTGGTTGATGTGCTGACGGGGCTGACCCTTCTGCGGGATCAGCTTGTCGATGGGGCACTTGAAGACGTTGTTGTCCCCGTAGCTCGCTGGCGCCGGAGCGCCTGGCGCAGCCGTTTCCGTGCGGACAGGCGGCTTGGTGGGGAGCAGTGCGTCGAGTCCGCGTCCGAGGCCCCGTGTCGGTCGCTTCGTGTTCATGCGTGGGCCTCGATCACCTCGCGCGCCAGGCTCAGGTAGCCTTGTGCGCCCTTGCAGCTGACGTCGTAGAGCAGCGCAGGCAGCCCGTGGGAGGGCGCTTCGCTGAGGCGCACATTGCGGGGAATGATCGACTCGAAGACGCGGTAGTGACGACGCACCTGATCGGCGACCTCATGCGCGAGCTTGTTTCGCGGATCCCACATCGTGATCACGATGCCCTCGATATCGAGGTTGGGGTTCAGGGTCTCCTTGATACGATCGATCGTGGCCATCAGCGCCGTGATGCCTTCGAGGGCGTAGTACTCGGGTTGCAGCGGAACGATCACGCGATGAGCTGCGGCGAGGGCGTTCATCGTGAGCACGCCAAGGCTTGGTGGTGAGTCGAGCACCACGAAGTCGAAACGCTGGGCGGCTTCGGACTCGAGCACTCGGCGCAGGTGCGTGCCGCGATTCTCGTCCAGGAGCTCGTACTCCACGCCGACCAAGTCGCTGCTCGAGGGCACTACCTTGAGCTGCTCGATGGGCGTATCTCGCATCACTTGTTCGAGCGACGCCGCGCCGATCAAGGCGTCGTAGACCGTGAGTTCTGCGTCGCCGCGATGGACGCCTACGCCGCTCGACGCGTTTGCCTGCGGATCCAGATCCACGAGCAGCGTCGGGCGCTCCGCGGCGGCGAGGCTCGCGGCGAGGTTTACCGCGGTCGTGGTCTTACCGACGCCACCCTTCTGGTTGGCGATGGCGATGATGTGAGGAGGAGCCATTCGATCCGTACGTACTGAGCGACTTGCGACCTGCGCGGGGGTGCGACTGGGGGCGCTGCTGCCTTCTACACGGCGATGGGTCGCGGCGCCCACCCTAAGCAGGGCAGGGGGCAACTCTTATCGAAATTCACGTCGCGACTCTCGTTTTCTTGGTCGGCCTGGGGTCCTGTCCTACTCTGTGCGCAGATGTAGGTGCAAGTGGTTAAGTTGATCACACAGCGCACGAGGTTCCCCCCTAATCGCCCGCGAAAACACGTGAATTCTCACTTCTTCGCCGATCAGGACTCCCGGGGCCAAGTCGCGGCCGAACGCATCCTGCAGCAGCACTTCTGGTGTCCCCAGAGCTCCAGTGGCCCCGCCCGCCTGGTCTCGATGGTCACCGGCTCCGGTCGTCCCGGCGATCCGAGCGCTCCTTCATCCAAACGCCCGTAGCTCCAACGAATCCGCTCCGCTGCTCGGAGTGAACCAACCCTGCCAGGAGGACCGATGGCCCCCCGACCGTCTTACCGAAGCTTCGATGACTTTTCGCGCGAGGAGATCCACAGCAACTTGAGGCCCACGTGGTCCATCGATGACGTGGAGGATCCCAACCGCCAAGAGATCGACTTCGATCACGACCCCTTCGAAGCGATGCTCGACTCTGCGGAGTACGAGGACGACGACGAAGACGACGAATAGCTTACGAGGAGCGATTCATTCGCTCTTCGTTGTCCCTCCCGGGACCTCGCCCCCTGCGGAACTGCCTCCCGCAGGCTCTTCTTTTTGTGCCTCGACCAGCGCCACTCCGGATCCGCGAGGTAGTGATGCGGCGGGTCGACGCGCCCGTCGCGACCAAGTTGTCGCGCAGGCGGCGGACCAGTTCTCGGCCGGGCGGCCTTGCTGACGCGCGATCACCTCGTGGCTGGATGCGCTGCGCGCCCACTTCGCTCCTGTCGACGACTTTCAGCTCCAGTTCTGCTGACTCGAGCCGCCTCCAAAGCAGCCTCCCGATACCCACTCGGCGCCTGCGGATCGAGGGCAATTCAGGCCGGATCCACCGCAGGCTTGGTTGGGGGGGAGGAGCGCCGTGGGGCGCCGCGACTGCTAGGGTGGCGGCGGGGCCGGTTTAGGTTGACCTAAGGTGGCTTGCATGGCACAGCCGCTCTCCTTCCAATGCAGGTCAACGTACAAAAGCTGAGCCCAGTCCTGGTCGAGTTCGATGTCGAGATCGAGTCCGGACGTGTCCAAGACGAACTGAACAAGGCCTACTTGGCGCTGTCGAAGTCGGCGCGCATCAAGGGCTTCCGCAAGGCAAGGCGCCGCGTCAGGTGCTGCAGCGGATGTTCGGACCCCGCGTGGCCGCTGACGTCGCCCAGAAGTTGGTCGGCAGAGCTTCCCCAAGGTCGTGAGCGAGCAGCAGGTGCAGCCCGTGAACAACCCGGCGATCGAGCCCGCAGAGCTGAAGCAGGGCGCACCGTTCTCCTACAAGGCGCGCTTCGAAGTCGTGCCCGAGATCGAGAGCGTGGAGTACGAAGGCCTGGAGGCGAAGCGCCCCAGCAAGGCCGTGAGTGACGAAGCCCTCGCTGAGGAGCTGGAGGCACTGCGCAAGGCTCACAGCACGTTGGAGCCCCCGAAGGACGCACGTCCCTCGAAGGAAGGCGACTTCGCGACCGTCGATTTCGAGGTCTCCGTGGCAGGCGCGATCGTCGACGACGCAGGCGCGACCGACCTGCCCATCGAGCTCGGCTCCAAGGCCGTGTTCGCGGAGATCGAAGAGGCTCTGATCGGCAAGCAAGTTGGTGACACCGCCGAGGCGACGCTCGAGATGCCTGCGGGGCATCCCCACAAGCAGTTGGCGGGGAAGCAAGCGACCTTCAAGCTCACTCTGAAGGAGCTGAAGGAGCGTGTGCTGCCAACGCTGGACGATGAGTTCGCGAAGGACGTGGACGAAGCGTTCACCAGCCTGGACGACTTGAAGAAGAACGTCCGGGAGCAACTCGAGAAGAAGGCCGAGGAAGAGGCCGAGAACAAGCTCGCAGAGCGCCTGGTCGCGGAGCTTTGCAACAAGAACCCCGTCCCGGTGCCGCCGTCCCTGGTGCAGCGGCAGTCGCAGCTCACCGAGCGCGAAATCCTGCAGCAAGCGTGGATGCAGGGGCAGCGTGGCAGTCAGCTGAACGATGAGCTGCGCGCGCGCATCGCCGTCGACAGCGAGGTGAAGGTCCGTGCGGGCCTCCTGATGGCTGCGATCGCAAAGAAGGAAGAGATCAAGATCGGCGACCCTGAGATCGAGGAAGGCCTCAAAGAGCTCGCCGAACAGACCGGAAAGAACGTCGCCAAGCTCCGCGCCGAATACCGTGAGGCGCAGAAGCGCGAGATGCTGATCGGCATGATCCTCGAGAACAAGGTGCTCGACCTGATCGAGGCGAAGGCCAAGATCGAAGACGAGTGAGCGTTCTGCGGCGCCGGTCGGTAAACCCAACCGGCGCCGAACTCCATCTGGGGGCTGGTGCCAGTTCAACAAAGAGCGTCGCGGGCATGCGCTCGTGCTGAAGCAGCCCGTGTCATCGTCCGTAGAGGCGCGAGCGGACCAAATTCTGCAGGCCTCGATGGACTCAGGACCCTAGCGACACTAGAAGAGGTGGGATGATCAAGCGACCGGAGACTCGGGCCCAAGCTCTCGATGTACTCGAGCGTTCAGGGGACTACTTGGAGCGCACTCGTGCGGGCGTGATTTACCCGCACGTGGTGGAGACCACTCACCGCGGCGAGCGCACGTGGGACATCTTCAGCCGCCTGCTGAAGGACCGCATCGTGTTCATCGGCAGCGGCATCGACGACGATGTGGCAAACATTGTCATCGCCCAGTTCCTCTTCCTGGAGAGCGAGGATCCCGACAAGGACATCCAGCTCTACATCAACTCGCCAGGTGGCGTCGTGACCGCCGGGCTCGCGATGTGACACCATGCAGTACGTGCGCTGCCCCGTCAGCACGATTTGCATCGGGCAAGCCGCCAGCATGGGCGCGTTGCTGCTCTGCGCGGGCGAGAAGGGGTCAGCGTTACGCGCTGCTTAACGCTCGCATCATATTCATCAGCCCCTTGGTGGCGCGCGCGGTCAGGCCACGGACATCGAGATCAGGCGCGTGAGATCGCCACGCCAAGGACGTTGTGGTGAACATCCTTGTGGAGGCCACGGGCAGGACAAGGAGCAGATCCACAAGGACATCGACCGCGACTTCTACATGAGCCCAGCTCAGGCGAAGGAATACGGGATCATCGACGAGATTTTCGATTCCACGACCAGAAGTGAGCGGCGGTCCTGGGCGCTCGGGGTACCCGACGCTCGCGCTCTTCGCTGAACGGCGCGGATGACACCAGCTGGGGTCATCCGCGTCTCGGTTTGTGGCATCCCGCTGCGTGGACCCCACGGAGGAAGACTGGTTTAGCTCGCGTTTCCGTGAGCTTGGACGGCGCTACTGAGAGTGTTCCTTGAGGCCAACACAGAGCCTCGAGTGTTGGGGCAAAGCGAGGCGGAAACGCGGCGATTGGGTTCAGCTTTGCGTTCAGCTGTCTCAGCTGGAAAAGCTGACCCTGAATGTCGCCTGGCCACGGGGCACTTACGTGTGGGAAGGGCCGCGCCGTTAGCTTGCTACGGTAGGCCGCCGGCTCTACCCTTCCTGAGACTCGACACGGGAGTTAGAGAAATCAATCAGGTTGTTTCTAGCTCTCTGGTGAGTCGGATCCGACCCTGATGAGGTGGAGATCGCAGCAGCATCCAAACCAGAGAGCCCCTCGAGGGCGAATCGTCCCCCAACGTGAGGGGCGAAAAACGCACACCACGGCCTCGCTCTGATGGGCGTCGAGGTAGAACATAGGCCAGACACCTAAGCATCGAGAGAAACCAGTGGAGCGACGGCGAGACGACTCAAACGGCAACCTGTGCTGCTCCTTCTGCGGCAAGTCCCAGAAGGAAGTGAAGAAGCTCATCGCGGGGCCGACCGTGTACATCTGCGATGAGTGCATCGCGCTGTGCAACGACATCATCGCGGAAGAGGTCGAGAAGGAAGAGCCCAGCGACGGTTCGGATCCGATCCCGAAGCCCGAAGAGATCAAATCGATCCTCGACGAGTACGTGATCGGTCAGATGCGCGCGAAGAAGATCCTCTCCCGACGGTCACAACCACTACAAGCGGATCGACTCCAAGATTTCCGCAGACGATATCGAGCTCTCGAAGAGCAACATCATGTTGCTCGGGCCGACCGGCAGCGGGAAGACACTCCTCGCACAGACGCTAGCCAAGATCCTGAAGGTGCCGTTCGCCATCGCGGACGCCACCACCCTGACGGAAGCTGGCTACGTCGGTGAAGACGTCGAGAACATCATCGTTCAGCTGTTGCAGAACGCGGATCGCGACGTCGAGCGGGCTCAGCGCGGCATCGTCTACATCGACGAGATCGACAAGATCCAGCCGCAAGAGCGACAACCCCTTCGATCACTCGGGATGTCTCAGGTGAGGGTGTGCAGCAGGCGCTGCTCAAGATCATCGAAGGCACCGTCGCGAACGTGCCGCAAGGGCGGCCGCAAGCACCCCCAGCAGGACTTCCTGCAGATCGACACCACGAACATCCTGTTCATCTGCGGCGAGGCGTTCGTTGGGCTCGATCAAAATCATCCAACACCGACTCGGTCAGAGCCGCTTAGGTTTCGGTACGGAGATCAAGAGCAAGAACGAGTTCCCGCAGCTGGGCCAGCTCCTGGAGTCGGTGCAACCGGAAGACTTGCTGAAGTTCGGGCTCATCCCGGAGTTCATCGGTCATCTTCCAGTGATTGCCACGCTGCACAAGCTGAATGAGGACGCCCTAGTCGATATCCTCACCAAGCCCAAGAACAGCCTCGTGAAGCAGTACCAGCGCCTGTTTGATATGGACGGCGTGAAGTGCACGTTCACCTCGGCGGCGCTGACCGCGGTCGCGAAGCGCGCGATCGAGCGCGAGAGCGGGGCCGTGGGCTGCGCGCCATCATCGAGGAGTCGATGCTGGAGATCATGTACGAGATCCCCTCCAAGAAGGGGTCAAGGAAGTCGTGATCAACGAAGAGGACGTGATCACCAAGAAAGACACCCCGCTGATTGTCTACGAGGAAATAAGCTCGCCTGAGCTCGTCGTTTCCTTGCAGTATGCGCTGGAGCGCCAAGATGGGCGCCCAGCGCGTCTTGACCACCAAAGCTTGACCTTTCGGGCGCGAACCTTCGCCACCAGCCAACTCACTCGCCAGGGCCTGCATGTTTTTCAAGAACGACAAAGAACCCCGCTGGAGCACGTCGACCCCTTCCAGCGCTTCCGCTGAGGGACTCATCGTCTTCCCTCACATGGTTTCCCAGCTCTTCGTCGGGCGAGAGAAGAGCGTGCCGCGCTAGACGACGCGATAGGCCGGGGAAAAAGAGAGAAATCTTCTGGCGGCCCAGAAGAACGCGAAGACGAACGACCCGACGCCAGACGACATCTACACCATCAGGTTCATCGACATCGTGGTGCGGCTCCTGCGCCTGGCTGATGGCACGGTGAAGGTGCTTGTCGAGGGACGCCGCAGGGCGCGCATCAAGCGCTACGTGAGACCCGCAACTACTTCGTCGTCGACGCTGAAGAGCTCGCAGAGAACATCTCGGCGAACGTCGAGTGGAAGCGCTCATTCGCAGCGTCAGAGCACCTTCGAGGTCTACGTGAAGCTGAACAAGAAGGTTCAGCCCGGAAGTCTTGATGAGCGTTCAGAGCATCGACGAGCCCGGCAAGCTCTCCGACACCATCGCTGCCAACCTGCCCACGATCAAGCTCGCCGATCGTCAGAGTTTGCTCGGGCCGTGCTCGATGCAAAAGAGCCGCCTCGAGCGCCTGCTTTGAGCTGATGCAGGCCGAGATCGAGATCCTGCAGGTCGAGAAAGAAGATCCGCTCCCGCGTCAAGAAGCAGATGGAGAAGACGCAGAATACTACCTAAACGAGCAAATGCAGGCCATCCAGAAGGAGCTGGGTGGGGGAGAGCGCGACGAGATTCAGCGAAGCTCGCGGAGATCGAGAGAAGCTCAAGAAGAAGAAGCTTCTCCGAAGAGGCCAAGGGCAAGGTGCGAAGGAGCTGAAGAAGCTCCGCATGATGCATCCACGAGCGCTGAGCGACGGTCGTTCACAACTACATCGACTGGGTGCTCGCGCTGCCATGGGACGAAAAAACCGAGGAGCGCTACGACGTCGCCAGAGGCGGAGCATCCTCGACGAGGATCACTACGGCCTGAAGAAGTGCAAGGAGCGCATCATCGAGTACCTCACGGTGCAGGCGCTGACCCAGCAGTTGAAGGGACCGATCTTGTGCTTCGTGGGTCCGCCCGGCGTTGGCAGAACTAGCCTGGCGCGTAGCATCTACCCGCTCGACCGACCCCGCAGTCTGCGTCTGTCCTGGGAGGTGCGCGATGAAGCGGAAATCCGCGGTCACCGCCGAACGTATATCGGCGCGTTGCCCGGCAAGATCATCCAGAACCTGAAGAAGGTCGGCACAAAATAACCCCGTGTTCTTGCTCGATGAGATCGACAAGATGAGCACGGATTTCCGTGGGGATCCGGCAGCAGCGTTGCTCGAGGTGCTAGATCCGGAGCAGAACTCCACGTTCAACGACCACTATCTAGACCTCGACTACGATCTCTCCGACGTGATGTTCATCACCACGGCGAACACCCTGAGTGGTATCCCGATCCCGCTGCGGGATCGCATGGAGATCATCGAGCTCAGCGGCTACACCGAATACGAGAAGCTGAATATCGCGAAGAAGTACCTCATCCCGCGCCAGCAGAAGGAGTGTGGACTCGAGGACGTTGACTTCGTCATCGGTGAGCCCGCGATCCGCACGGTAATTCATCACTACACGAAGGAAGCCGGCGTGCGTAACCTCGAGCGTGAGCTCGGCGGGGTGTGCCGCAAGGTGGCCCTGAAAGTGGTCAAAGAGGGGCGCGATCAGGCTTTCCGGGTGGAGGCGTCCGAGGTGCCTAAGTTCCTGGGCGTGCCGAAATACCGCCTGGGGAAGAAGGAGGAGCACGACGAGATCGGGCTCACCCACGGCCTCAGCGTGTCTTCCTACGGCGGTGACATCCTCGACTGCGAAGTCTCGGTCGTCCCTGGCAAGGGGAAGCTGGTGATCACCGGCTTGCTCGAGAAGGGTATGGAGGAGAGCGCGCAGGCGGCGATGAGCTACATCCGCAGCCGCGCCGGCACTCTCGGTGTCGAGACCGACTTCTATCAAAAGGTCGACATCCACGTGCACTTCCCCGAGTTCGTCCAGAAGGACGGGCCGAGCGCCGGTGTGACGATGGCCACCAGCATCGCGAGCGCGCTAACCCGCATTCCCGTGCGCTCCAACGTGGCGATGACCGGGGAGATCACCCTGCGGGGCCGCGTGATGCCCATCGGGGGGCTACGTGAGAAGCTGCTCGCCGCTCATCGCAACGGCATCGACACCGTGCTGCTCCCCAAGGAAAACCGCAAGGATTTGCGGGACGTGCCCCGACGAGTGCTGAAGCAAATGCGCCTGGTGCTCGTGGATCACATGGACGACGTGCTGCGCGAAGCGCTCCTGCTGGACGATGCGGAGCGCATGTTCGGCCCACGCAAGCTCGTGATGGAGTACCGGCAGGGTGAGTTCATCTCCGAGGAGAGTGGTGCCGTTCGGCGTGTTCCGAGCGGAAATAACCCCGGCGAGCAGCCCGGCGCCGCTTGATGCACTTGGCGGTGGCTTGCGCCCCGCCCGCCGCCAGAACCGTGCGGATCACGGAGTGCGGTTCAACAAACGGAACGCCACAAGGTCGCCCGCGCTTAGGTAGACTCTCCCGGTTGTGCACGAGGACGTCTACGCCGCGCCCAAATCACCCGAAGCTTCCTCCCCCCCTGATCGATCGGGGGGTGAGGGGACGAGCCCGTGGCTGAGACTTGCGATCAGTTTGGGCTGTGTCGCGGCTGCTTCCGCGTCACAAAGCGTCTTGCTGCCAATTGACGACGTCGAGCGGTTTGGCATCGGCCTGCGGAACTTGAGCGTGGGTGCGCTGGGCATCACACCATTCGTCAGCGCGGCATTTGTGGTCGAGCTCGTGAGCCTGCTACGGCGCTCGTGGCGTCGCTCCAGGGTAAGCGGCGAAGAGGTCCGTATCTGGGACAAGGCGGCACTGGCGGCGGGCGTGGTCACCGCAACGGTGCAGGCGCTAGGGGTCAGCTACATGCTCGAAGGGTTGTTTGTGGACACCCTTGGTGGCTTCTTCCAGCCGGAGTTTAGCCGTCCGCTGGTGATTGGTGCCCTTGTGATGGGAGCACTGTTTCACCTGGGGCTCGCGCGTGTCATCGAACGCTGGGGAGTCGGAAACGGCTTCGCGTGGTTGCTGTGCTTGCGCTTCGTACAAGACATGGTGGCCGACGGTGAAGCGTTGGTGCGAACGGGGGAGTCTCTGCTCGAGCCTGCTTTGATGGTGCTGGCTCTGGTCGGCGGGTTCGTTGTGGTGCTGACGTCGACACCGATTTGGGAGCGCCTGCAGGCGCGTGGGCTCAAGCTGGAGCAACGCGCGTCCCGTCGAGTGCCCCTACTCCGGATGTTTCCGTGCGGTCATCTCGTGGGCTTCTCGGCGCTGGCCGTGGCGCTCGACGTGCCCGCGCGTCACAGCTCGACGGTTGAACTCTTGCTGATCTGGCCGCTGGGTTTGCTCGCAGCGGTCCTATTTCAGCCCGCCGCCCGCGTCGCTGGGCTGAGAAAGACGTTGGGGGTGTCCCGCGCTGGGCGGCAACAAGTCGTCTCATTGCGTACCGGCTATGCGGTGCTGACCATTGCGCTGCTGTCGCTGCTCATCCTGTTGACCGATAGCTTTCCGGAGGTTGGGCGCTGGGTGCTGGTGCTGCCGTTGACGTGCTTCCTGGTCGACTTGGTGCAGGAGATGCGGGCGTCTATGCTCGGGCTCACCGTACGGATACGCTGGTTTCAGCGGGTGTACGCGGCGGATGCGGCGGTCGAAATGCTGGCCCTGGCTGAGATCCCTGCCTTCGTTCGAGGCGTGCATTTTCGCGTCCTGAGCCAGACGTTCGGGCCCTATCTGCCGCTGGCGCTGTTCGTGCAGCCGAGTGACGCCGAACGCGCGGGTGAGCTGATTCGCAAGGGATTCAGTCGGGAGTCGATTGGCTGAGCCCAGCCCGGGTCGGTGGTTTGAGGGTTGGGCAGGTTCACCGAGCATGCTACAAGCTCGCCCCGCGATGAGTCGCGCGGGCGGATAGCTCAGTTGGTAGAGCGCTAGCCTTACAAGCTTGATGTCCACGGTTCGAGCCCGTGTCCGCCCACTCCTCGAGGCCTGCTTCGTCTGAAGCGGGCCTCGCTTCGTTACGGCGTCGGTGGAATGGAGGAGCCGGCGGCACAAGCGGCTGACCGGCAGTTCGATTCTGACTCGGAGTTGTGGGCGCCGTCGCGGGGCGCACGGAACTGACGCGCCGCAGCGACACGACCAACCAGTTGGCTGCTGCACTCCGAGCGCCAGCCAGCCATGTCACTGGAATGCGTGTTGGTTCCGAGTCGGCCGCCCGTTACCCTAGGGAGGATGGCGCTCTTCTCCTCTCCACGCTCGCTGGCGTTTTCTTTCGCTGTTACTGCGCTCCTGAGCGCAGGGAGTGCCCTCGCGCTCCAGCAGCCCGACGGAACCGTGGTTCCGGTCGGAAACAATCTCGTCGGCTACCTGAACGCCGAGGGTGAGGCCATCAACCCAGTTACCGATGCCGCGATCACCCCGCAGACATTCACTCCCCAGTGCTCACTGACGTTCACCGTGCTCGCGCGGGGAGGCTCTCAGAAGAACTCGTTCGGTTGGTACAACGTCACCGGTAGCAAGCCGAGTCCGCAGGAACTTTATGAGTTCATCGGCTGCAATGACGGCGTCGGCACGGTGAAGAGCTTGGATGTGCGCTCGGACGCGCGCTACCTCGGCGGCGAAATCGCCTTTTTCCAGGCGACAACTCAGGGCAAGTCTGGCAACTGCGCGAACTGGGCCGACATCTCGGGCACGATTGGCTACTTCTACTACTCAGAGGATCGTTACAACGACGACAACGTCCCAGGGAACCCGAGCAACTGGATCCACCTGCTGATCATGAACACCACCAGGGCGGATCTGCAGCCGGCCTTCTACTTCGGCTGGGAAGACCTGTTTTCGGGGGAGACAACGACTTCGAGGACCTGCTGATGCGCGTGGAGGGGATCCGCTGCTCTGGTGGCGGCCAGCCCTGTGAGACCGGTGGCATCGGCAAGTGCGCCTTCGGCACCACCCAGTGTGTCGGCGGGAGCGTGCAGTGCTTGCAGAACGAGCAGCCCACGACAGAGAAGTGCAACGCGATCGACGACGACTGCAACGGCGAGACTGATGAAGGCGACTTGTGCGACCCAGGGCTGGTTTGCGACCGCGGCGTGTGTCGCCCGTCGTGCAGCGGTGGTGAGTTCAAGTGCCCCGCCGGCTACCAGTGTGAAAACGACCTCTGCGTCGACACCGCTTGCGTTGGCAAGACCTGCGACGCCGGCAAGATCTGCGTGCTGGGTGAGTGCAAGGCGCCGTGTGACGGAGTTGTGTGTCCGCACGGAAAGACGTGTCGTCAGGGAGCGTGTGTCGACCCTTGCGATGGCGTGGTGTGTGACAGCGACTACTACTGCGAGCCGAGCGTGGGTGTGTGCGTGCTCGGCTGCGGCTGCACCGGCTGCGCGAGTGGAGAAGCCTGCAGTCAAGTGACGTCGGCTTGCGTCCAGAGCGCGTGTGAGACTGTGACCTGTATGGCGGGCACGCACTGCATCGACGGAAACTGCATGGACGACTGCGCCGGAGCCCAGTGCCCAGCGGGCCAGAAGTGCGAAGCCGGGAGCTGTATTCCGGACGAAAACGCCACAGGTGGCACCGGCGGTGGAGCAACCGGCGGAAGCGGGAACATCGGGATCGGCGGTACGTCCTTTGGTGGGTCGAGTACCGTTGGTGGCACGGGAGTTGGGGCGGCCGCTGGATCTAGCAGCAGCAGCGGAGGCGCTCTGATCGGTCGCGGCGATACCACGGAGAGCGACTCGGGCTGCGGTTGTCGCGCACCTGGCACGCGCGGGTCGCGGGGCGCCTGGCTAGCGCTGCTGGGGCTCGCCTTGTGGCCGCTGCGTCGTCGCTTTCGTGCGGAAAAGAAGCGGAGTCGCGGGTAGCGGTATAAGTGCCGGACTGGCCTTCACGCGCGGGAATGTGAGTCGACGGCGTTAGGAAGGAATCGGGCGTTCGGTCGTAGCTGATCGAAAGCTTGGGTTGGGCGCGGCTCTCGCGCAGCTCGACTTTGGCACGGTGCTCAAATGCCCCAGCGTCCAGTAACCAACACGGTCAGGTCCTCAAACCAGCGCTTCGGTTCCGATCTGCGGATCTCGAGCGAGAATGCTTGGCCTGGCACGCAACTGGCACGGCGTTCCTCACTCAGTGACCCGAGGCGAGAAGGTGTCCGAGCATGTAGGGAACCCGAACACTCCCTTGCGGACGCTTGCATAAGTCAGCCCGGGCCGCCGAGAGTCAGCGGCGGCGAACAGTTGGCGCATGCGCTGAACCTAGCGTATTCCAAGGGCATGAGGGTTGGGTGTGGGCGAGCGGTGTTTCGCTCCTACGGCTTATCGCTTTGCATGATTGAACAGGCTGCGCAGTTTGGCGCAGCAGCATGAGGTGACCATGACGATGCTTCGACTTGCTTTGTTCACTTCCGGTTTCGGCCTGCTCGCGCTCGGTGCTGGCTGCACGGCTGAGTTCACTGCCGATGGGGAAACAGGCGGAGCCGGCGGAATGGGCGGTACCGCTGGTGTCGGTGGGACAGCTGGTACGGGAGGCGCTGCGGGTACAGGAGGCAGCGCAGGCGCTGCCGGTGCCGCTAGCGCGGGAGGTACCGCAGGCGCCGGTGGGACCGGTGGGTCGTGCAACGGCGCGGCGACGCCGTCGGAAGACAGCTGCGTCGTCACCGAGGACTACGGCGTGTTCGTCTCGCCGAAGGGTGATGATGCCACGGCAGATGGCTCGAAGGGCGCGCCGTACGCCACCCTCGAGGCCGGACTTGCGGCTGCTTATGCCGCGGGGAAACGCGTGTATGCCTGCAGCAGCGAAGGGGAGTTCAAGCCCAACGGCAACTTGCTGGTGATCGATGACAGCCTGAGCGGTAGTCAGCTGTACGGCGGACTCGACTGCGAGAGCTGGGCATACGACGCCGCAAAACCCACCGCAGTGGTCGGGGACTACGCGGCGCTCTACGTGAATGGCGTGAAGGGCGGCCTGCGCGTCGAAGACTTCAGTTTCCGCGCGGCTGACCAGGCGCAGAACTCCAGTATCGGCGCGCTCGTGAAGGACAGCGACGGCGTGCTCTTCAAGCGCGTACAGTTCATCGCTGGCCAGGGCGGAAACGGCGACGACGGGGACGACGGAACCAATGGAGACTCCGGGACGAGCGGTGCGGATAGCCAAAAAGGTGAGGACGGCATTTGCACGGCTCCAGGGGTGCGCCGCGGAGGACGCTGGTCCGGCCCCAGTGCTTGCGGGTCCACTGGCGGACCTGGGGGAGATTCCGATTTTGTTTTTGGTCCTGAGAATGGCACCGCAGGGTTGCCCAGCGGAAATGCCAATGCGGGGCCAGCAGGCACGATCAGCGCGGTGAACGGTGTCTCCGGCACTGACGGCGCGAAGGGGGCGGACGGCAGCGTGGGGACCGTCGCGGCGGCCATCGGCCTGTTTCATGAGGACGGCTACGATCCGGCGAACGGCAGCCCCGGAACCACGGGGGCCGTGGGCCAAGGCGGCGGTGGAGGCGGCGGCGGTTTCAAGAACGCAGCGAGTACCTGCGCGGGTGGAGGTGGCGGCGCTGGTGGCATGGGCGGTTGCGGCGGCGCCTTCGGCTTGGCTGGCGGCGGAGGACACGCGTCGGTCGGTCTGCTGGTCTCGCAGAGCAGCGTCACGCTGACCGACTGTTTCCTGCAGTCTGCGTCGGGCGGCGCGGGTGGGAAGGGGGGCGACGGCGGCAACGGCGGTCCTGGAGGCGAAGGCGCTTCCGGTGGAGCTTCTGCAGGAGGCTCCGGGAAGGGTGGTCGCGGAGGCGTTGGCGGCGATGGAGGCGGAGGTGGTTCTGGCTCCGGTGGCGCCGGAGGGCCGTCCTACGGCTTGGTCTATATCGGTGCTAAGCCCGGCGAGACGAACAGTTGCACGTTTAGCGTTGGCACCGGGGGGCCAGGTGGTCACGGCGGGTCTCAGGCGGGGGTCAACCTCAATCCCGCACCCGACGGGATGTCCGGTGAGTCCGGCGAGATCTACGAGCAGCTGTAGTCGCTGCAGGGGTGCAGATCGCTTCTGCATCGGGATTGATTGTCGAAGGGGAGCCTGGAAAGTAGGCTCCCGCGACTCATGGCCCTTTCAAGCGTAGAAGCCGGCATCGAAGCCATCGCCCGCGGCGAAATGATCATCCTGGTCGACGACGAAGACCGGGAAAACGAGGGTGATCTGGTGATCGCCGCCGAGAAGTGCACGCCCGAGGCGATCAACTTCATGGCCAAGCACGGCCGTGGTTTGATTTGCCTCTCGTTGACCGACGAGCAGCTCAAGAAGCTTGAGCTGCCGATGATGGTCGAGAACAACTCTTCACCATTCGAGACGGCGTTCACGGTCAGCATCGAAGCCCGAACCGGAGTGACGACGGGGATTTCCGCGCAGGATCGGGCCCGCACCATTCAAGTTGCGATCGCGGATCACGCATCCCCGGCAGACATCGTGGTGCCAGGTCACGTGTTCCCGCTGCGCGCGCGCCCAGGTGGGGTGTTGGTGCGCACCGGCCAGACCGAGGGCTCCGTGGACTTCTCCCGCTTGGCCGGGCTGCGCCCTTCGGCAGTGATCTGCGAGATCTTGAACGAGGACGGCACCATGGCGCGGCTGCCAGATCTCGAGCGCTTTGCCGCGGAGCACAAGCTGCTCGTGTGCAGCATCGCGGACCTGATCGACTACCGCTTCAAGCGCGACAAGCTCGTTGAACTCCTCACGGAAACACCCTTTCCGTGCGCCTACGGCGACGACTTCCGCCTGCGCGTGTACCGCGGTGTGGTTGACGGAGCTGAGCACCTGGTGCTGATCAACGGCGATCCCGCCAAGGCGTCGGGGCCGGTACCAGTCAGGGTGCAGCATGAGTGCCTGATCGGCGACGTGTTTCGAGGCCGGGATTGCGACTGTGGGTGGCAGCTACACGGGTCGCTCGAGGCGATCGCCAAGGCCGGCGTCGGTGTCGTGGTGTACCTCGGAGGTTCCGAGATGGGGCGCTACGATGCTGTGCGCCGCTACGCCCTCAAGGAGAAGGACCCGCGACCGCGCCAGCGCAGCACCAGCGAAGTGAAGCCAGAGTTTCGAGACCTCGGGATTGGTTGCCAGATCCTCGCGGATTGTGGCGTCACCAAGTTGAAGGTGCTCTCGAACTCGATCCAGAAGTTGGTCGGGCTCGACGCCTACGGACTCGAGCTCTGCGGGATCCAGGACATCATTCGTCCGGGTTGGGCAGCCTCAAAGAGCTAGCCGTTTCAGCGGGTGTGCGCGTACCACTCAGCAAGGCGCCTCGCGGGAACACCGAGCCGATAGAGCGCCGGGAACGCGTTCACGAGACACGTGTCTAGCAGCGGGTGTGCTTCGAAGCGTCGTCCGCTGACCAGCATGCGGCTCGGTGCCGTGCGGATCACTCCGTGGGCGCGAAGTCGCAGCGAAAACTCCAGGTCTTCCATCAGCGGTTGGTCCGGGAAGCCACCCAAGCGTTCGTACTGCATTCGCGTGAGAAACAGCCCCTGATCGCCGTATGGCAGTCCGGTGTAGCGCGAGCGAACGTCCGCGAGGTGGAGCCACCAAGGACTCTCGACCTCCCTCGATTCGGACGTCGAGTGCTGTCGGGCAGCGGCGCGTGAGAGCACCGCATCAGCTACGTGCCAGGTTCTGAATGCGCCGGCGACAACCCCTGGCTCCCTCAGAGTTCTGCGCACCCAGTACGCCGCATCCGCTGGAGGAAGCGTATCCGCATGGATAAAAAACAGCACGTCCCCTTGTGCCCGCTGCGCACCTGCATTCAACTGCTTCGCGCGGCCTCGCTCGGCGTTCACCAACCGCAGCTGCCAGGGCCAGTGGCAGTCGGTCGCGGTGGACCTACTTGGAGCCCAGCGAACCACGAACTCACGGGTGCCATCGGTGCTGCCGCCGTCGCTCACCACCACTTCATGCAGCCCGTTCAGGCGTTGAAGGTAGGTGAGGAGTCCCGGGAGCCGCTTGGCCTCGTTCAGGGTCGGCACAATGACGCTCAGGCGTGACCGCTCAGCTTCCTCCTCCGCGCGAGCAGGCGGCGCTGTAGCGTTGCACTGTGACCTGAGGTGAAAATTTCCAGTGGTCATGGATGGAAAAAGCGGCGCAATAACAAGGAGTTGTGGCTCAGCGCTGGTGCGGCGCCTCAGAAATACTGGATCCGGTGTAGGTGGCTGAAGGACAATGATGGATCGAAACGGGCGGCGGACCGCCGTTCCTCACTTAATCATCGCTTGGATCCAATGCCGCAGCCACCCACTCCTCCCCCCCAAACCCGAAGTGTCCGCATGGGGCCAAGGCGTCGCGCATTGCCGTGTGGAAGTGCCCTCGGGCTCTTGCTCGGTGCCGTCCTGCTGAACGGTGGGGTCGCTGGGGCGCGTCCGACGCTTCAAGCTCACCTCCGATTGCCCCAGGGGTCCGAGGTGTCACGCCGGCCGCTGCTGGTTGCGAGCTCCAACGACGGTGCGGTCCTCGAGCGCAGGGCAGGTGTGTTGGGTGTGCGGGCGTGGGCGCAGGAGCCGGGGTCATGCCTGGGTCTCGCGGGGCAGCGCGCGCAGCGTGCGGCTCGAGAGGCGGCGATGGGGCTGCTCAGTGAGGCCCGCTTTCAAGTTCCTGCACGTCTCTCTCTGGTTGGGACCTCCGAGCTCGACGTGCGGACCGCTGACGGTGTCGCCTGCTCGGTCGAAATCGTCGTATCTCATCTCAGGCCTGAGGCGGCGAGTCGTCCCGCGCGCTGAGCCAGCGCTCGAGCCAGCGCCCTGTGGCAGGCGCTTTCAGCGCACCAGCGCGCCAGTTGCGAGCTAGCCGCTCGAGGTCCTCCGGTACGTCGACGTCGAAGTACGGTTCGACCTCTCGGCAGGCATAGCCCCGCGACTCCAGTCGGGCGCGCGTCGCCGCGCGTGTCGTTGGTTGACTCCAGGGTAAGTCGTCGAGGAGCCCGGGTTGCCAGGAGGAAAGCCCGAGCAGGTAGTAGCCGCCGTCTTCTGTGGGCCCGAGCACGGCGCGCGGAGTCCCCGGCTGCTCGAGCCAGGCGCTGGCCTCTTCCAGGGCGGTTCGCGGCAAGCCAGGTGAATCCGTCCCAAGCGCGACCACCCAGGCCGAACCCTCCGCCAAGCTGGCCGCAAACGCAGCGCCCATGCGTTGGCCGAGATCGCCTCCGCTCTGGAGCCGGACGTGGAGCGGCGGCTCGAGAGCTGGGACCGCTGTCTCGGCGCCATCCCACTCGAGTGTTGTGGGCGCGATCTCGGAGGCCAGCGACAGTGTGTCCAGCAAGCCCGCCCGGGCGAACTCCGCCGCTTGAGCGTCTGTGAGCGACCGTAGGCGTGTCTTGACGCGACCTGGTCGAGGCTCCTTCGCGAAGACGACAATGTGTCCGTGCGGAAATAAAAGCGTCAAGCGTCCCCGGCTTCGTGCGTCTGCAGCTGCTCTTTCAGCTCCCGTTGCGCAGTGCGCGTGACCAAGATCACCGACAGCAACGTCGCCAGGAGCCCCAGCCAGAAAGCCCAGGTCTCCGCGGCGGTGGCGCTCGCCCGCTCCCCAGTGAGCAGCTGGCCCAGGTTCTTGAGGCTCGAGCCGAGGTAAACGTAGAGCACAGTGCCCGGAAGCATGCCGATCGCCCCGCCCAGCGCGTAGTCGCGAAACCGCACGCGCGTGATGCCGAGCGCGAAGTTCAGCAGGTTGAAGGGGACGAGCGGTGACAGGCGCAAGAGCAGGACCAGCCGCAGGCCTGAGCTGGCGATCGCGCGATCGATCGCAGCGAAGCGCGGCATGCGCTCGGCGCGCCTACGTACCCAGTCCCGCGCGAGAAAGCGACCAATGACGAAGCTCGTGTTGCTCGCCAGATTCGCCGCCATGCATGCGACGACGCTGCCCCAGCCGAGCCCCCAGCTAAAGCCAGCGGCAAGCGTCAGCACGCTACCTGGCAACATGAGCACGCTGGCCAGTGCGTAGAGCAGGATGAACACCAGCGCACCGGGCACACCCAGGCCTTTGGTATGAGTCAGGCCGCTGACCAGCCAGTGTTTCCATGGGGCAAAGATCAGGATCCCGACTCCGACGAGGAGCAAGAGGGCCAGCACCCACGGCCTGGAGCTCTGCGCGCCCGTCCGTTGCTCTGCGGGGGCGCTGCGTTCCTTGGCGTGGGGACTCTCAGCCGGCATGGGGCGCCGAGCGAATCTGAGCGAGTTTGGCGACGCGAGCGATTACCTGACGAAGACGTTCTGGGCTGATGGGCTTGTCGAGCACCGGGGCGCCGCTCGCCTCCAAAGCTTCGCGGCTGTGTTCGGTGAACGTGCCGCCGGTCATGAACACGGTGCGTTGCGCCAGGGCACTACCACGTCGTTCCAGCGCAGCGCGTAGGTCGGGACCCGTCATCTCCGGCATCATGACATCACACAGCAGGACGTCGAAGGGCGTCGTCTCACTCAGCTCGAGAGCCTGGCTGCCGCCACTCGCCACGACGATGTGGTGCTCCCTCAGCATGCGGCCCACAGCGCGCCCGACGAGTGGGTCGTCGTCGACCAACAAGATACGCAGGCGCTCCGCAGACTGAGAAGGCACCAGGGACACCCGTACCCGCGTGCTCGACGCGCCCTCGACGCGCAGGCGGACACGCGCCAGCGTCCCGTGATCCTTCCTGACCAACTCGATTTCACCACCGAACGCCTGGACGATGCTCTTGCAGACGTGCAATCCAAGCCCTGTGCCTTCGCGGCCGCGCTTGGTGGTGAAGAAGGGCTCGAACACCTGTGCCGCCATTGCCTCGGGGATCCCGACTCCGGTATCGCTTATTTCAACCGTGACCTGGCGACCGTCGCGTCGTACACGCACTCGGATCTCGTTCGAAGAAGCGTGCCCGTCTTCGATCGCCTGAGCTGCGTTGACGAGCAGGTTCACGAACACTTGCGTCAAGCGGCGGGCGTTGCCCCGCACGGCCGGCACTTCACCAAAGTCGCGTTCGAGCTGCGCCCGATGGCGGATCTCGTGCCACGACAGCTTGATCGCCGCCTCCAGGGCCGGGATCAGTTCAACGGCCTCGATCTGCTCTTCTTCCTGGGCGGAGAATGTCCGCAGATCGCGGACGATGCGCCGGATGCGCTCAGCGCCGTCCAGTGCCTCGTCGAGCAGCTGAGGAGCGTCCGCCTGGTCGACGCCGCCTTCTCGCAGGCTGCTGAGATTGGCGTACACGTAGGTGAGGGGGTTATTGATCTCGTGGGCGACGCCAGCCGTTAATATCCCGACGGAAGCAAGGCGCTCGGCTTCCACGAGTTGCTGGTCGAGCTTACGCTTCGTGGTCACGTCTCGCAGGACGATTAGCCGCGCGCCCGGCATGCCACTGCTTCGGTCCAGGCGTTGCACGCGCACTTCGAAGGTGCTGCCGTCGAGTAGCAGCTCGAAGTTGTCTTGATCGCCGTTGAGGGCGTCGACGAAATCCCGAGACACACCGGCGAGTGCCTCCGGGCTCTGCAGCGCTCCTGTTCCCAGGAGCTCCCGGGCGGCGTGATTGGCGTCGAGCACCCGGCCGGGCCCGCTGATGAGGACCACTGCGTCCTGCATGTGCTGGAGCGCGAGTCCTCGTGCGACATCTCGCAGCTGTTCGAAGTGCAAGAAGCCGTTGGTCCGGGCCGCGACCAGCGCGGTCACCAAGAGACCGTAAGGCTCGAGGTTCAGGTGCGGAATGGGTGCCAGTCCCAGGGCTTCGAGGGTGTTGGCCACGAGGGGCGCAACGCCAGCGGCGGTCAGCGCACCGACTCCGGGTTGCTTGATGCCTTCCGCGCGGAAAAATATCGACAGGTTCAACGCTGTGAGCGCGTACCAGTAGGCGATGAAGGCAATCAGGGCCGGCCCGCGCTCGTGGTCAACTTGCTGAAAGGGTCCGATGTCCACCAGCTGCTCGCTGGTCCAGAACAGGCCGGGCTTCAGCCACGCGAGCAACTCGAACAGGATGGTTGGCACGAGGAAGTATCCAAGCCCCCGCTGCTTGACCCAGGTGTCTGGGCCGGCACGCCACAACGTCAGGGCTAACCAAAAGCCCGGAAACGCGAGCATGCCCACGTGCCGCACACGCTTGGCGAGCAACATCACCGGCAACGTGCTGGCCTGAAGCTCGACCAGGTAGGCGCCGCTCCAGATCGCTCCCGACAGCAGCAACAGCGCGGTGACGATGCGACCGCGCACTCCGAGGTCGGCCCACAGCTTGCCTCGCGCCAGCGTCATCAACGCCGTGGTCAGCAAGAGCGCGCACGCGAGCACCAGGGGCGCGGTGAATGCCAAGGGGGCCATCGGAACCTACGAATGTACGGCGGTTGGAGCGACGCGGGTTAGACGCTTTGGAGGGAACTCGAAGATTCGTTTCCACGGCTCAACAGCTGTGCAGTCGTGCACGCCTCAGCCAGCTGAGTGTGCCATCCGATGGAGGCCGCTCAAGGGAGGCTACTGGGTGTTAGCTTTCACGGGACGCCAGCCGCCGTTGGCCGCGGTGCTCGCGTTTTGATCGCTTGTTGGGGGGAGAGAGCACATATGGGCAGGGGCGATGGCTCT
>JAWKRD010000068.1:0-28605 GCA_041389805.1 Polyangiaceae bacterium
CCAGGGGTTCATCCGCGGTGATCGTCGCTACGTGGATGGAAGCCGGGTCGCGAACGATGCCCGCCGTCGTGACGCGCGACCCATAGATGTCCCCATAGGTAATCGGCAAATTGGGTTTGTTGCGACTGTCTTGCCAGGCGACGAAGTAGTCGGTTCCGTTGAATGCCACCGTGGGAAAGCGGTAGTGCGCGGAAGAGGACGAAATCGTGATCGACGTGGAGTCCAGCACGATGCCGGAAGGGCTGACGCGGCGTCCGAAGATGCCCGTTCCCGTCGAACCCTGGGAATCGTAGACGACCAAGTAATTCGTGCCGTCAAACGCGATGTCGGGCGATTGGTTGTAGTACCGCTGAGTCTCAATCGGGATACCCGTCGGATCCATCACCTTACCGCCGCCTGAGATCCGCGCCCCCATGATCTTCGCTGGATCGGTCTCCCAGACCACCATGTAGTTTGTGCCGTCAGAAGCCACGTTGAGCCGCGTTTGGCTGTAGTCGAGCGCAGCGGGAATATCGATTCCCCATGGGTCTAACGGAGCGCCGGAAGCGTCCAGCCGGGTGGCAGAGATCCGACTCGTGTTCGTCCTCCTGTCGACCCAAGCAACCAGACAATTCGACGTCGCACATGCGATCACGGAAAGGAACTGTTCCCTCGGTTCAGCAACGTACACCGGGTTATCCATCCCGAACTCGGGTCCCACCGTCGGATCGAGTACCGCGGGGAAATCTGAGTTCGCGACGACGTTCGCGGGGACTCGGATGATGATTTCGCCATGACTAAAGGTGGGCACAACGCGGGTGCGCTTCCCCTCTGCGTCGACCCACGTCGCTAGGCCGTAGCGGAACCCGAGCCCAGTGCCAGAATCGGCGAAGTGGAGTCCGCGCTCGCTCGCGCCGGTGAACTCTTGACCGCTGACGCCCACATGAATCACCAGGTCCTCTCCACCAAGCTCAGGGCGCGACGCAAACTCCCAGCTTTGCTCGACACCATCCTTCGTGTTCTCGAGGACCTCCAGAGCGGGGCCGCGTTGCGTGACGAGCTGGCCGCCGCGAAGCGCAGGCGCGGAGCCGTCGCTTCGCATGCCCGCAACGGACGTGGTCAACAAGTGGAGCGGTGCAGGTTCCGAATCCCCGTGACCTGCGGGCGCGATTTGTAACCCGCTGGAGTCGACCGCCGCGTCATAAGTGTCGTGTCCACCTCGGAAAGCCTTACCCACTGGTCTGAACGCGAAGTGCGCATTGTGCATGACCACGCTCAAGGTGAGTTCAGGCGAAGCCTCCTGAGTCGGCGCAGCTGGCATCGCACCAGGCGCTGAAGGTTGGTTTGCGGGATCAGAGGAACAGCCAGCAAGCACAAGGGCGAGACAGGCCATCACGGTCCAGAGCCGGTTCCGGAGGTACGCCATATCGGATGCGGGTCAGTGCGGTTGGATCAGACAGTCACGATCCCACGGCAGATGGCCATTACAGGCTTGTCTGCCGTCCCGCTGCTGGCCAGATCCCGAGCACGACCGCGCGGTCCTTGATCCTCTGGAGCTAACGCTCTGAAGGACTAAGTTACCCGGGGCGGAGGAATCAACGCCCTGTCGTATAAACGATCCACCAGGCATGCAATCACGCCCCAGCATTTTCGCCGCAATGTAATATGTACAATCCACGCGCCGAAATGGACGCAGCGCCCTGTTGCGAAATCACGCGGTCTTCCTGTATGTTTGGGGGTGAAGGCGTGGGCGCACCTTCGATCCGGCGACCGCCAGGCTTCATTATCCGGCGATTGTCCCTGTCACCCTGCTGCTCGGGCATCAACATGCTCTCCGCGATATTACTGCCTGGTCTCCTGAGTTGTCTGTGGGCCTGCTCGTCGGGCGACAACACCTCAGGCGCCCGTGTAGTGGCCGCGTCTATCGGCTGGGCCGTGGGCCGAGCTCGACACCAGCCAGCTTCGGTGCGAGCCTCTTCACAGGCAACGGTCGTGCGCCAGTACACGCGGCTCGGCGCCGCAGGGGCACCAGCCTCTGCCCCGGTGCGCCGAACTCCAGCAGCACTCACTCCCGAATGCAGCAAAACGCAGACTGCAACAGGCGAAGTCTGCATGTGCTGCTGGATTTTCTCCGGAAGGAGGGGCGGTGAGCGCGGTTGGTTACTACCCGGGCAACTGCGTCCCCGCCAGCACGAGCTCCCGTGACTGCAGCGGCAGGGCCTGCGGCATCAGCCTCAGCAAGAGCCATCGTCCCCAACAGGCTTACTGTCGCTCCGACGTCGACGACTGCCAGTCAGGGCGACGACTGCGTCAGTGGCGCGCTCTGTAGTCTCACCTGGACGGTCGCTGGCAGTGCGTCGGAGCAGCCATCCCCGACCCGGGCTGAGCGAGGCGCCGATTTCACGAGCTTGATGAGCGCTGAGCATGACCGGCTTGCATGCGGTCGCGCTGCTTGGTGACGGCTTCGTGCCTCACCACCTATCGCGTGTTGATGGCGGCGCTCTCAAGCGCCAACGCCGCGCCGCGAGGCGCTCCTCACCCCGAAACAATGAAAGCACGCCGGAACCGCTGATTAGGAGGAGACGGCGGACTCTACTTTTGATCCAGCACGATCACGCCCAGGGCGTCAGGAGCGCGGCCTTCGGCAATCACTTGGTCGAGACGAGACAGCCAGAAGTTGGTAGGGCCGTCGCCTGGCATCACCTTCGCGACGTGGCGGAGCTCTTCCACGGCACCTGCGGCGTCGCCGCTCTGGTAGCAGGCGATGGCCGCCAGGAAGCGCGGCTGCGAGGCTCGCTTTCCCTCGCGGAAATCCGCGTCGTCGGCCTCGAATCTGCGACACTCACGGGCCTTAACGCATCAGCAGGTAAAGCGCCGGAAGTCGGGCGCGAATGCTCGCCGCGCCAGCGAGCAACTCGTTGACCACGTCACCGCTGACCAGGACGGTGCGCGAGCTGCTTGGTGATGCTCTCAGGCGCGCCGTGAGGTTCACGGCGTCGAGGATATCACCGTCGCCTCCAGCGCTCTTCCTCGCCGATCATTGCCATCAGCAGGCCGCTTGGTGAATGCCAATGCCAGATCGCCAGAGGCACATCGCTCGGATGGTCGAGGTTGAATTGCCTGACCTCCCGCTGCATCGCGAGCGCGGCCCTCACCGCACTTTCCGCTCCCTGCGGAAACAGAGCCATCACCGCGTCACCGATGTACTTGTCGATGAAGCCGGATTGCGCGCGGATATGCGGCCCAATCTTGGACAGGCATCGATTGAGGAAATCGAATGTCTGCTCGGGCGAGTAGTGCTCCGAAATGCTGGTAAAATTCCGGATATCCGCGAACAAGATGGTGATACGGCGCTCGATGACGTCTCCCAGCCTGGTGGTCGACACATCGTCGTGACCCAGGGCGTGCAAGAACTCCACCGGGACGAAGCGCGAGATCGCCGCGTTGGTCGCCGCGAGGGACGCGGTGCGCTCCGCTACCTTCTGGTCCAGCTCTTGATTGAGGTTCGCCAACGCTGACTTGGTCTTCTCGAGTAACTGGAAAGCCCGATTCGCGACACTCGCCGCGAGGACCCCTTCGATGGCGACAGCCAGCGCGGACAGCAACCAGGTGCGCCCCGAGAACGCCATCACCTGGTGAGGTAAGCCAAAAACCAGCGCCCCACAGATCAATCCAATCAGCGCGAACGGTGCCGCCTTGCGGAGCAAGCTCAAGCCGCCGGTCATGATCGTGTTGATCGCGAGCACCGTAACGCCCAGGTTCACGAGGGGCAGTGACCAGTTGGTGGTCGGTATGAGCACCCAGAGCAAGCCGTCCACGGCGTTGAGCAGGAATGCTTGTCGCCGCCGGCGGAGCCAAAGCGTGCCCAGGAGCAGCCAGACATGGGGCCACAGTAGAAATACGACGGCGCTCGACAGCGCACGCTCAGCGTCCACACCGTCCACCCACATCGACACGAAGAGTAAGGCTCCCAGCAGCGAGAACGGTACACGCACGCGATACAGCGTTTTGTGCCAGCGACTCGCAGACTCGCGAGTGCTGTCAATTGGATGCGGGTGAGAGGGGGTGGTGCTCATCGAGCGCGTCCCGAGCTAGAACAGGTAGGCGCCACGTTCGTCAATCGCTAGGGCCCTGCCGAACACTGCCCGCCGAGCCAGCACTGCCCGCCGTGCCACTGCTTGGGGTGCCGGAGCTGCCGTCGCCTCCGCACCCGGTCAGCACCACCACAGCCATTCCTGTCGCCCACGCCTTACCCACAGTCACCAGCACAAGACATCAAACCCCGGCGGCGAGCACAAGCGGTTCCGCGTGAAAATCAGTCGGCCGCGCCCCTGCGGCGCGCTTGCGGAGGGGAGACCGCTACTCGGGGTGAGCAACCGCGCGTCAATCCTCACGAACACTGGACGATTTGACTATGGATCATTGCGCGCAGTTCCCAACTGCTGCCAGCAAGCTTCGACGACGGCGCACCTCACCCCCGCCCCAGAATCCTCGCGACCCGGTGCACCAGATCCACCGAAGCCTCGATCTCTTCCTTCCTCAAGGAAACGCTCTCCACATTGCAGCCCAGGGGGATGTCCTTCTCCCGCGTGAAATCGAGCAGCTCTTCGAAGCCACTCAGAGCCAGGTCCACCGACTTTTCCAGGATGTCGTGGGCGTGAAGCAGCTCGTTCTGTAGCCACAGCGCAGACTCAGGCGGTGAGCCTGCACTTGGCGGACGCCTACCAGGCGCGTCGGCGGTCGCCGCACACGTCGTCGCCGAGGTCGTCTCGTGGGCCGGCGGCAGCGTTGTGGTGCTCGAGCGGGCGCTGGAGCGACGGGGTTGAGCGAAAACCAGCCAAGCGTGTCGGTCGGCTCATTCTTCGCAGTTGGGATCAGACTCCGCGTATTTGGGGGTGAGGAGCGCTGTTGAACCTCCTCGGTCCCCAAGCGAGACGCTTAGCCGACCCCGCGCGCCTTCAAGCCAGCCTGCGCTCCATCGCTGAGCTTGGGTTGGACCCGCTGCAGCAGCTCGCCGAGCGCTTCCCAGTTGGCATCCGGTACGAGATCCCCAAGATCGAGAAACTTGTCCACCAGCAGGACCAACACCTCGGCAGCCTGGGCATGCTGGTTGGCCTCCGCATGTTTCCTCGCGGCACCCAGCGAAATGATGGCCGGCGGTGCCTTCGTCACTTTGAACTCCACCTCGGGGCTCTGTCGGAGAACCGCCGCTGGACTCTCAGGCACTGAAACGCCAGGCAGCGAGCAGAGCTGCAGCGAAGTGTCACGAAAGAGCTGATCTTCTAGCGCGCGTTCGCGAGCCTCAGCGAAGTCTTCGTCGGTCATATCCCGGCCGATCGCCTCCGTACCGGCGGTCGCGACTACCGACAGAAACGCAGCGAGATTCTGGAAGACGAAAATCTCGTCGTCCTTTGGCTGCAACAACGCGACCATCAACTCGTCGGTGTTGGAAACGGGGCCGGTTGGCGCCACGAAACCAAACTGATTGCAGTCGACACCGGTTGACCCGAACAGCTCGACGTTCGTGGGGGTGAAGTGCTCGAAGGGCTCGGGGAAGTCCAGGTAGAAGTCGCACCCCCAGTGCGGGGTGCGTTGGGTGATTGTCCCAATGGGATCGGGGCTCTGCCCTGGCCACGGAAGTCGCGCCATGGCCAGGGTCAACGGCCCCAAGCCCACACCCAAACGAGCCGCTAGCTCCTCAAACAAAGTGATCATGACTGCAACCCTCGCGACTCCTACGGAAGCGTGCCCCGAATCTCCCTACGCACCAGTCACGATTTCCATCAAGGACTTCGCAGTCGCCACCCCGGACTTGGTGGTCTCCAGGAAGCTGAAACGCGCGGTTCGCCGCGCTGCCATCACCCCCGCCCCAGAATCCTCGCCACCCGCTGCACCATATCCACAGACGCCTCGATCTCTTCCTTCCTCAAGGAAACGCTCTCCACGTTACAGCCAAGGGAATGTCCTTCTCACGCGCGAAGTCGAGCAGCTCCTCGAAGCCACTCAGAGCCAGATCCACCGACTTTTCCAGGATGTCGTGAGCGTGAAGCAGCTCGTTCTGTAGCCACAGTGGTACAGAAACGCCGAGCCAGTTCATGAACTCGAGGGTCTTCGTCGAACCACACGGGCTGAGGGTCACCAGGATGGGCGGCACCGGGCGGTCTTCAGCGAGGCAGCGGTAGTAGAGCGCGCTCAGCAGGTTCTTGCTCTCGGTCACCGCATACACGGCCTGAGAGATGAAGAAGGAGCAGCCG
This sequence comes from Polyangiaceae bacterium, assembly GCA_041389805.1. Taxonomy (GTDB): domain Bacteria; phylum Myxococcota_A; class Polyangia; order Polyangiales; family Polyangiaceae; genus JAHBVY01. Next base: position 6,234 of record JAWKRD010000068.1, read on the forward strand.
TGTTCGAGCTTCTTCAGCACGCGCTCGTCTTCCCCGCCCCGCGAGTGGTGTCGCTCGGCGATCAGCACGCCACCCAGGGGGACGCTCGGTGCCTCGTCCTGGCGCGCGCGATAGGCGTCGGACAAGCGCAAGCTCACCGCCTGACTTTGCGATGGCGCACCAACCAGCACCGCGGCGCCGCCCAGCTCATTCAAGCGACGCAGCCACGCGACGAGCTCCTCACGTTTCATCCCGGAAACGGAGCGATAGACGATCTTCGGCTGAGCCACAGCGCCGAGGTACTCGTAGGCGTAGCTCAGCGGGTCGATGGTCTGCAGAAACGGAAACGGCCGCTTCGCGTCGGTGCGACTCGACTCGTCTTGCAGGTCGTAGACGACGAGGGCGTCCACGGGCAGCGCGGCGATGCGGGCGCTCTGCAGCGCAGCGATCTCAAGCCGCTTCTCTTCTGAGTTCGACACCTTGGGCGGCGTGATGCCGTACGTGAGTCGGGCGTTGCCAAAGCTGGAGTCCATGAGGCGCGGACTATGGCTTGTCGGGCGGAGCCGAACAACCAACACATTGCACCTTTCCGGGTTTGGGGGGGAGGGGCGCTGGAGCTGCCGCAACCCTCCCCATGCGAAAGAACGATTGAAGCCCGACGCGCGATGATACAAACGAGGTGTCTCATGCATCCGCGAGTCAAAGACCTCAAGGCCCGACTGGATACGTTGATCGACAATGCTGAGTACCACGCGGATCCATCCGATCTACCCGTGCTCCGCGAAGCGGTAGCAAACTTCAAACTGGCGGGGCCTGAACTGCTGGACGAGGCCACTGAACCGCTATTTGCCTACTATCGGACGATTCACGACTGCTTCAGCGCGGAGGAACGGGCTGAGTACGACTTCCCGAAGATCGCGCGTCCAGAGGACGTCTGGGACCACGTGGAGTTCAACCACCCGCCGCACCTCGATACGGGGGACGGTGAGTACTCGCCAGCCCGCTCGTACATAGACTTCGAGGGCGGAGTGTCGTGGGAGATCGAGCACGGTCTGGAGCTCGTGATCGAAGAGGGGGTCCGGGTTTGTAGGGTCGGTCCCTACGATGGTCACTTGACGAATGCTCACGCATTCGCTGCCCTCTCCCTGCTCGGGGTGATCTACCGCGGCTAAACGCCCTGGTGGGACGGTTCAGCGCTGACGCTCAGCCCACGTGTACGGATACATCGTCCGCACATCCTCCCAGAAGCGCGCACGCACTTCCTCGACGCGGTCGTGGAAGTCCTCGAAGAATCCAGGCTCGTTCCAGGCTTTGGGCCTAGCGTAGCGCTCACCGTCTTCGCCCCAACGGCTCTCCCAGAACTCTGGTTCCGCAGGGTCGATGATCTGAAAGCACTCCGGCGGATAGAGTATCGGGTCGTTCCCGTAAGGTTCTGTCTCGGGATCCGTGAGCAGTCGATAGTCGTCCGCCTCGATGCCCAGCACCTCATAGGTGCGATCAAGCGTCACGCCCCACAGGCCCTCGCCGTTGGGCCCAGGTTTCTTCACGAGCTTGACCAGCATGGCTTCGTGCCAGCAGCTTACAGGGCTCGCGCCAGGGATGTACAATCGAGCGATCGTGACGCGTCTGCTTCTGGCCATCGTGGTGTTGCTGCTGGCGAGCTCGTGTCGCAAGAACGATCCGCACGGTCTGGAATTCGAGGCGTCCGAGGTCGAATCCAAATTCTCTCAATGATACGTGTCACAAACCGAACGCCGCGCGCGAGGCCCATGGATGCCTGGACTGACGCCGATGAAGAAGCTCGCCGCCGTGCTGTTACTCGCTTGCGTGGGATGCAAAGGCCCCGCCGCACCACCGCCTCTGCCGTCCGCGTCGCCTTCACCGGCGATCCTCATCCCGGAGTCAGCGCCGAGCCTCGTGGAGCTCGACGCACCGCCACCCGAACCGGTTCCGCCACCCGATGCGTGCGAGGGCAAGCACGCGCGGCGCTCGTTGATCTCTCCAGATGCACGCCTCCTCGCCATCGAACTCGAGGAGGGCACGGTGCGCGTGGTGGAGACCCACGGCTGGAAGACACTGCGGCATTTGAAGTTTGGGGGAGAGCTCAACCTGCTCCGCTGGTCGCCCGATGGGCGCTACCTGTTTGGTAGCTCCGCACCTCAAGCCTATCCAGAGACCCAACTGCTCAGAGTGCTGCGGGTCAGCGATGGGAAGCTGATGTGGCAGAAGCCGATTCGCCCCGAGGGGAAGTCGCTCGTCATCGCCGGCGACTCCAGTTGGTTCGCTGCGGTGAGCCCAGCTGACGATCCATCGAGCGCCGACAACGATCCCACTTACCCTCCTGAATGGCACGTGGAGCTCGTGGAGCTACCGAGCTTTTCCCTGCGGAGTACCATCGAGACGCCAAGCCGCGTCACGGAGCTCCCTCACCCGATCTGGAAGCCACGAAAAGGCCTGCCCGCGCCAAAAGGTAAGCTGAAAGCGACCGATATCCGCTCACTGGTTCCGATCCCCAACGAAGCGCCAGACTACAGCTTGGACAGCAAGGAGCCGGGGGACTGCTGTGAACTCGTGGGCAGCGGAGACTCGCGGACCTTCAGCATCACCTACGACGACGTAACCTCGTTCGTGGACGCGCGGCAGGGCAGTGTCATGACGACACTCATCGGCGCGTCCCCGTTCTTCTCACCCAGCGGGCGCTTCGGGGTGCTCGCACGCAAGTCAGGCAGCGTGGCCATCTTTGATACCCAGAAACGCAGCGGAAAGCTCTTCTACGATGCGTTGTGCGATGGGGACCCAATTCATGTTCCTCCGGATTTCAACCCGACGGAGAGCCTGCTCGCGCTCGGCGGCATGGGTCTCCGGCTGTGCCTGGTTGCACCCACCACCGGCAAGCTCAAGACGTTTTTCCCACGTGGGTTCTCTGCACCGGAACCTGCGCTGGACCACGGTCGCTCCGATCCGGGCGGCTGGACCGCAGACAGCTCCGCCATCGTCAACGTGACGAACTTCCACTCGAGCTCTACCGCACGGATACGGGAAAGGAGATCCCGATCGAGTCGGACGGGATGCCCCTGTCCTTCACGCATCGCCCCGACGGCAGCCTGATCGTGTATGGAATGAATCAAGGACCCATTGCTGAAGTGATTGGCAGCCGCGTAAGGCGCATCTCGAACACAAATCCGCAATGCAGCGGAATCGCCTGGAGCCCCGACTATCAACGGCTACTCGGCGACTTCGGTGGTTTTCAGAACGTCTGTTCGACTCACACGTTCCAGGTGGTCGCCCGCTTCAAGGCAAGCGGCAGCTTCGAGTTCGACCCAAGCGGGCAGTGGCTCTACGGCGGAGACAGCAGCCACCTGAGCGTCTGGAGTGCGAAAGACGGAAAGCAGCTGTTCGCCCTCGATTACTGCAAGCCGTGAGTTTCGGTCGGCGGCATCACCTGGTGCGGCTTCCGCGCCTACTGACGACCTCGCATCTTTCCTTGTGGTTATGATAGATACAACACGCGAGATCACTCCACCGGCCCAAACGCGATGTGTGGCCCCAGCAACGGCGCGTAGACCAGCTTTTCACCAAGCCGGTTCGGCGCACGCTCCGGGGCGAGCTTCGCCCAAAGCTCTGCGGGCACCACGTAGCCACCCCATTCACAGCGTTGCTTGGTGAGTGTCTCCGCGGAGTCCGCCCCGGAAGCCTCTTCTCCGAGCAATCCGAGCACGAACGGCACCTCGTCGTAGATGCGCGCGGCGATCAGCGCGAGTTGCTGGTCGAGCATTGCAACCGCCGGGTCGTTTGCGAGGTCGATGGGATACTGCGCCGGATATCTCAGCCAAATCATTCCAGTCGGAATGCTGATGTCTAGCCAACTGCGTCCGCCGTCTTCACGGATCAGGAATGTCAGGCATCCCAGCTCGCTGCCATCGGCTGCTCGGAGCACGCCGTGGTAGGGGTTTTGGTGCTCTCGCAAGACGATCGCGTCAGGACTGCCGCCGAAGCCGCTGCGCTCCACCCAAGGGCCCACGAACTCCGGCTGCTCCCACACCAGACTCAGTGCCTTCAAGAGCTCGGCTTCCGACGTGCGCGGACTGAACTCCAGCGACAGCTCGTAGTAGGATCCGTGCCAGTTCTCAGGCTCAGCGTATTCGTCGGCAGTCATGCTTGACGCGCTTGTGATCACAAGTGCGCCATAGCCGACGACGGCGTCAGGGGCCAGCGATTGCATACAAGGAGCGAAATGCAGGCAAGGGACTGGAGCAGCCAGTGGGATGGCATCTCGGAGGAGTCGGTGCGCAGGCTGCATCGTCCGAACTATCGACACCGCATCTCACCCCATCGCTATCCGCACGGCACTGCATTTTCGGGCAGGCAGCGTGCGGGGACTTGCTACGTGCTCGAGGGCGCGTGCGAGTTCAAGTTTGGGGGTGAGAGCGTGTTGCTTCACGCTGAGCAGTTCGCCGCACTGCCGGGAGGGGACTACACATTCCGAGTCGTCGGCGATAGTGAGCTACACTTGGTCAACGTCTGGGAGTTGCCTTTCGAGGTGGTCCATCATCGGCGTGACGGCATCGAGTACTTGGAAGACCACGGCATTAGCGCTGAAGCGCGCGACTGGGTGCTGGGTAGGACCATCCACGCGGTTCAACTGCCCGAGGAGCTGAGCATCGGTTTCACCTTGTGGCAGCGCGCGGTCTACTTAGCTCCAGAGCCGGGGGGCTGGTTCACCGAGCACATGGACCCTAGATTCGAACGCCGTACATTCTCCAACCTCAAGGAAGCCTGCGACCACGTCATCGAGGCCTGGCTCGACCCAAGCTGGCCGCGACTCAGCCGCGAAGACGCCAAACGCCTGCTGGTGACGTACCGCGGGGACCACACGACCGATGACCTGCCCTTCCGCCAACTCAAGTACTCGCTTAACTCTTATCTCCGCGAGGAACTAAGAACCCTTGGCCATGAGGTACTCGTCGAAGGTCAAGTGGAGTTTGGCGGCCTCTGCCCGTGCTGTGAACACTACTCGATTGACGCAGGGGAGGACGGCCTCTGGGACATCTGTCCGGTGTGTTCCTGGGAGAATGGCGGCGACGGCCGAAACCACATGACCCTCGAGCAAGCAAAGCAGAACTTTGGAGAGATCCGTGCCTGCGATGCCCGGATGCTGGAGCACCTCGCGCCTGATCGCCTGCGAAAGTATCAGAAGCTCCGCGCTAGCCGCGCGATGCTGGGTTGAAGAGCGAGAAACCTCGAGCTCACACGGCGCGCTTACGACCACTTCCAGCTTGCGCACCGACGCGGAGTGCTGCTCCGAGACGCCGTAGGTCAAGCCCTGGGAACGGAGAGGCGGATACAGGACTTGCATCTCTCCGAGCTCGTGCGCCATCAGCTCTTCCCGTGCCTTCGCGAATCGCGCCGCGCGGAAATGAGCGTCGTCACTTGCGGCAAGCTCCTTGAGCAGCCGGACGAGATCTCGGTGCTCCGAAGTCAGAGTCCGAAAGATCCCTCGGAGCACCTGAGTGCCAGACGCAGTGGGTAGTCCTGGAGTGGTCGGGGTGAGTTCAGTCAGTCGATTCGGCATACTGGTCCCTCTTTGCGCTGATTCGCGACGCAGCAGTCTATTTCCCCACGTAAACGTTTGCGTTGCTACGGCGTTCCGCCCAGCGGCCCATTGCCGCGCGTGGAACGCGAGCCGCCTTGTGCCTTGTGCCGAAGATAGTCTTCCTTGAGTTCCTCAGCCCGCGCTGCGCCAAGCACCGCCTGTGCGCGAGGGAAGAGCTCACTCTCCTCTTCCTGCACATGGCGCAACACCAGCTGCCGCAAGGTCAACGCACTCGCCAGCCACTCGGAATCGTCGTAGTCGCGGCCCGCAAGGAGTCGAATCATTGACTCGAGGTCACGGGCCTCCACGTCGTGACGTTGAGCTAGTGCGCGAGTCGCGGCGAACTCATGCAAGTCTGGACACAGCACGCGCACCTCGCCTTGGTCATGAGCGAGCAACGCGTGACGAACCTGCGGCCACAACTCGGCTCGAAGCTGCGGGTGCGATGCCATGCACAACCGGTCGAGCAGCTGCAGGGCTTCGCGGTGCTCGGCTACCAGAGTCTTGAAGATCCCCTCGAACGCGTGACTCTGGTTCGTCGCTCGTTTGCTCTGCTTGGGTGCCCGCCCGGGCTCAGGGTGTTGGTGTTCAATCAGTGTCCTCCTTGCTGCTATCGCTGCCTCATCCAGCCTTGATCGGGGCGCAGGCGATGGGCTTACCCGCGTTGCCGCTCTCGCCGTCACCGTGATCTTCCCCTTCGTGGATCACGATCGCCTTGCCGATGAAGCTGCGCGCGTCACCAGGTTTCAGGTTCGCCTTGGGTACGACGATGGTCAGCGTGCCGTCACCGTCTTCATCCACCTCGAGGTTTCCTAGATCTCCCAGGTGGTGCTCGCTGGCGGTGGGCAAGCCGTGCTTGTTTCCGTCCGGCGAAAAGTGCGCGCCCATGCTCTTGCCAGCGATGTCGCTGCAGTCGTCCTTCTCGTGGATGTGGACCGCCTTCTTGCCCTTGGGCGCGTCCTCCACTGAAATCTCGATGCGCACGCCGTCCGCGGTCTCTTTGAGCTCTGCGTCACCTGAGAGCTTCATTTTGGGCACACTGGCGAACTCTGCCTCGGCCTCCCGCTCATCCCCGTCACCAGGCGAGGCAGCACTTGCTTGAGCGGGAACGCTGCCTCCGGGCTTGGCCACCGGGACAGACGGCGGTGGCCTCAGAGCTCGATTGGATTCCAGGGGTTGTGCGCGATCAGGATCTCCGGGAGAGGTTGAAGATTCGGGGTTGTCACAAGCAATCAGCGCGAGCGGCAACACACCGGTGAGCAGGCAGAGTTTGAGTTCCATGTCGGAAGTTGGAGCAACCGCCATGCCACCGTAGGTCGGTACCGGGTTGGGGCGGTTCGCCTCTGGCCGAAGCGCGACACCGCGACAGATGGCACCGCCTGGTGCGGCAGCTACACGCAAGAAAGGCGACCCCTTGAGAGAGCCGCCTTTCACTACCGTTCCTGATCTGCGCGTCTATTCCGCGCGGTAAATTAGACCTTCAGCGCGGCGTCCACGTCTGCCATGCGCATGCGGGCCAACGCCAGATTCGACCTGCCACGGTCGGTGACCAGGTAGATGAAGATCTGAGGGCGGTTCTTCATCGGACGAATGATGTGATACTGATCCTTGAGGGTGATCAGGATGTCGTCGATTTGATCGCCGAGGCCGAGGGTCTCCATGGCCTTGCGCTTGGCGCGCACGACCTCTGTGTTCAGCGCGCTGGCCAGCTCGAGGTTGAAGTTCACGCCACCCTCCGCGCCGAGCACCATGCCGGAGTCAGAGTCGACGAGGGATGCGCCGATGAAGCCGTCGAGGTCGTTGAACTGGTGTAGGGATTCAGAAATGTTCGACACGAGGGGTCCTTGAGTTGGGGTTGTTTCCACGGGGTTGAGGGAGTCTGTTTCAGGTTGGCCGCGCTGCTGTTGCCGGCGAGGCTCGGCGACGGGCAGGCTCCAGGGAGCCGCGTCGGTCAGGCCAATCGCGCCCCGCAGCAAGAGCTTGGTGAGGCAGCGGTAGGTCTCGAAGCGGCCCAGGTTCGAGGCTTGCAAGATGTCGTCGATCGACGCGATCCCATCGACCAGCTCGAAGACCGACGCTTCGACTTCAGTCAGAGGCTCAGCGGGCGCTTCCACGCGAGTCGGCACGCGCTCGACATCTCCAAGCCGACGCACGTAGCCCAGCAGCAGGCGATCCTTGAGCAAGCGGATCCCACGTGAGATCGCGGGGTCATCCGGAGCCTCCGCGCGCACCCTCAAGAGCAGCCCGAGCGCTTCCTCGTAGCGCTTGCCCGCCAGCAGCTCCTTCAGCTGTGCTTTCCGCGCGGCAGCTGCGTCTTGGGGAGCCAGGGGCGCTGCTGTCACGACTCGTAACTCGACTGGTTCCGCTTTTGCCGACGTCATCGCGTTCCTCCCCACGGACTCGTCGCAAGGGGACGCCCGCCCAGGGCAGCGCGGCGCCTTGCGTTCAGCTTTGGGTGCGGCATCTCTCCACCCCCATCGCTTAGCTATCACACATTAGCCGCGGACGGGTTCCAAATCTGTGGGAATTGCAGGTGGCAGCGGTTTGGGAGGTTTCCCTCTCCCCCACCCAAGAATCTTGCGGGCTCTCATGCCGCCGTCCGCGAACAGGCGTTGAGCCCTGACGCTCAGCCCAGGTGTGCGGATACAGCGCTCGCAAAGTCCTTCCAGAACCGCACGCGTGCACCTCCTCGACGCGGTCGTGATAGCCCTCGTAGAAGCCTGGCTCGACCCAGGCTTTGGGCCCAGCGTAGCGCTCTCCGTGTTCTCCCCCGGTGCTCTCGCAGAACGTCGGTCTTGCGGGGTCGATCACCACGAAGCACTCCGTCGGGAAGAGGATCGCTCGTTACCATGGGGCTCCGTCTCGGAATCCGTGAGCACGATGACGTCCGGATGCTGGAGCACCTGATCCGACCGGACGTGGATCTTGCCCCGGCCACTTATCGAGTCCTGCGCCTCCCGCAACGCACACGACTACTTCTACATTTCTCCGTGGCAACGCTCAGCGTCGCAAGCACCACCCACGATGACTTGGTCTGCTGGCGCTCGAGTTCGCCCGGTCGTATCGCTCGTCCCTGTCCGTAGCGGGTTCGACGCACGTCCTCGAGGTCTAAGTCGCGCGCCGCCAGGTCTACCGACCCGGATTCGACGCACAACATCGCGGGGAATCGACGCTTCGCATCGGAAACGTGGACGTTCACGGCGGTGCCCCCATAGAATCCAGCGGTACCCTTAGAACGCAAACGCGATAGGAAAATTCTGGAGTTCTGATGACGAAACGACTGACCGACGGCTGGCGCGCTTGCGGCCTTGAGGCCGGGGACACAGCGCTTGTTCATAGCAGCGTCAAGCGCACGCTCGTCGAGCATGGTGTTACTCCCGCAGACGTGCTGCAGTCACTGCTGGATGCCGTCGGACCACAGGGAACCATCCTGTTTCCGCTCTTCAACTTCGAGTTCACCAAAGGCGTGCCCTTCGACCACAGGACTACGCCATCTCATATGGGAGCACTCACCGAGGCCGGACGCCTACACCGTGCCGCTACGCGTTCGGGTCACCCGATCTACTCCTTCGCAGTCATCGGCAAGTGCGCGGCCGAGTTCGACGTGAACAACGAGAGCGGCTACGGGCCCGACTCCCCATTCGCCATCCTACGAACGCTCGATGGAAAGATCGCGATCCTCGATCTTCCGGATCAGCACAGCATGACCTTCTACCACCATGTCGAGGAAATGCACCAAGTCGACTACCGCTACTTCAAGAGCTTTACCGGCAACTATACGGACCGAGATGGGATCACCAGCGAGCGTACCTATCGCCTCTACGTGCGCGATCTCGAGCGTGGTGTGCGCACGGATGTCAATCCCATGGGGGAATTACTATGGGAGCAGGGCCTCTACCACGGGGAGCGCCAGCACCAGGGCGTCGGAATGCGCACCATCCGGGCCAGACAACTATACGACGCCGTCTCGGAAGTCATCACGAGCGGCAAGGCCGAGGGTCTACTATTTTCCATTCGGAAAGACTAGAGATGTCAGAGACGTCAAGCGCAACTGGAGAAGCCATTCATCAACTGTTACGGCGCCTGTTCCCAATCAACCGGAGCCTGACCGGCGACGGGGTTCGCGAGACACTTCGTATCCTGGGCGAACACCTCCCAGGCTTGTCGATTCACGAGGTTCCCACCGGCACGCCAGTCATGGACTGGTTCGTACCGCGCGAGTGGGCTGTTCGAGACGCCTACGTGCTCGATCCATCCGGGAAGAAGATCATCGACTTCGCGGAGACCAACTTGCGCCTGGTAGGCTACTCGATTCCTGTCAATAAAGAGGTCTCGCTTGAGGAGCTTCAGGCGCACCTGTATTCGATTCCTGAGCAACCCGAAGCCATCCCATACGTGACGTCCTACTACACGGAACGCTGGGGATTCTGCGTGAGGGAAACTGAGCGACAGGCCATCACCGCAGAGGGGCCTTACACGGTCGTCATCGATAGCGAACTGAAACAAGGCCACCTAACGTATGGTGAACTTCGGATCCCTGGGGAGACAACGGATGAGGTACTGATCTCAACCTACGTTTGCCATCCATCCATGGCAAACAATGAGCTGTCCGGGCCGGGTGTAACCACCTTCTTGGCGAAGTGGCTGCTATCCGCGAAGCGACGGCTTTCCTACCGAATCGTCTTCATTCCTGAGACTATTGGCTCGATCACCTACTTGAGTCAGCACCTCGAGGAAATGAAGCGGGTCGTGATCGCAGGCTTCAATGTGACCTGTGTCGGCGACGATCGCGCCCACTCCTACCTGCCGTCCCGACGGGGTAACACCGTTGCCGACCAGATAGCGCAGCATGTACTCAAGCATCTGCATCCGGACTACGTGCACTATACCTACCTGGACCGTGGTAGCGACGAACGGCAGTACTGCGCGCCCGGAGTCGACCTGCCGGTGGCGTCGGTCATGCGCACGAAGTTCGGCAAGTACCCCGAGTATCACACGTCCCTCGACGACCTCGATTTCGTCACGCCTTCGGGATTGCAAGGCGGGTTCGACGTGCTCCAAAAATGCATCGAGTGCTTGGAGGCAAACGAGCGCCTAAGGGTGTCCGTGCTCTGCGAGCCTCAGCTTGGCCGGCGCGGCCTCTATCCAACGCTCTCGCAAAGGAACTCGGCCAAGTCGGTCCGGACCATGACCAACATGATCGCCTACTGCGATGGGGAGCGTACACTCGTCGAGATCGCCGAAACCATCGGCGTTCCCATGTGGGAACTCATTCCGCTCGCTGAGAGGTTGAAGGCGGAGGGCCTCCTCGTGGCTCTGGACGCTTCCGAGGGGCAAACATGACGCAACACGCGACCCGCACATTCGAGGTTGGGGAGAAGGCTGTGCTATCGCGCACAATCACGGATGCCGACATCAGAGCAATGGCGCAACTCACGGGCGATGTGAATCCCGTCCACCTGAACGAGGAGTTCGCGGCGAAAACCCGTTTCAAGGGTCGCATCGCCCACGGGGTATTTGGTGCAGGACTGATCTCAGCGGTCTTGGGGACAAGGCTACCTGGTCCCGGCGCGATCTACTTGAGTCAGACCCTGACTTTTCTGTTCCCGGTGCGCCCGGGGGACACCCTGACGGCCGAGGTCGAGGTCACGAAGTGGCGCGCGGACAAGCGCGTGATCACACTATCCACCCGCTGCTTCAATCAGGAAGAGCGCGACGTGATGACGGGCGAGGCCGTGCTCATCGCAGGCGGCTAATGCTGCGGCGCGACAATCGCTCCGCAGCAAAGCGGACCGTCGTTCATTTCCGCCCGGCAACACTCAGAACAACACTCGCAGCGAGCAGGCCCGGTGTGCACACGCGCCCGAGAGACCCGAATCATGCACCCCCAGACGTCGATCGACTCCTGTTCGATGCGCTCGAGACCGTAGAGCGCAGCCTCTGACTCTCGAAGAGCTGATCCCCCGGGGAGTCAGAGGTGACCGCCGCCGACGTGCTCGCCGAAGCGCAGCCAAAAACCTGGGTGAACTCAAGCGCATTGCCGTACTAGGCCAACCAGCCACGCAGAGACCTTTCGCGCCCACAGTCTGATCGGTGAGGAGGCCCAGCGCCTATCGTATCCAGCGGATCCCCACTGGTTTGCGCTGCCGACTCGCTGGCTCAAGGTGCCCGACCACGCCGCCGAGTAGTATATCCTGCGCCGGATGAACGCCCACCACGCCGCCGTCACCCTGTGCATCGCCGCGGCAGCCGGCGTCTTCTTGATCACGCTGGCGGGACGCCTGCGCTTGCCATCGATCACGCTGTTGCTCCTCGGCGGGATCTTGCTCGGCCCCCAGGTGCTCGGCATCGTCCACCCGGAGACACTGGGCGATGGCCTGGAGACGGTCGTCACCCTCGCCGTCGCCATCGTGCTCTTCGAAGGCGGGCTCACCCTCGACATCGCTGGTTTCCGCAGGGAATCTACCGTGATCGTGCGCATGCTCACGCTCGGCGTGCTCATCACCTGGGCCGGCACCTCCGCAGCGCTGATGCTCGCGATGCCCTCCCTGAAGCTCGAGCTCGCCGTGATCGCCGGCAGCCTGGTGATCGTCACGGGACCAACCGTCGTCTCGCCGCTCCTGCGCCGCATTCGCCTGCAGCCGCGCCTACATCACGTGCTGTACTGGGAAGGTGTGATGGTGGACGCCGTTGGGGTGTTCATCGCCGTCCTGTGCTTCGAGTGGATCGCAGCGGGCGCCGATGAGTCGGCGCTGATCCCCCTCGGTCGCTTCGCGTCCCGCTTCGCGGTGGGCGTCGGAGTGGGCGTGGGTGTCGGCTTCAGCTTGAGCGAGGCACTCAACCGCCGCTGGGTCGACGCCGATCACACGAACATCGTCGTGCTCGCCAGCGCGATGCTGGCCCTCGGCATCGCCAACAGCATCCTCACCGAGTCCGGGATCCTGGCCGTCATCGTCGCCGGGCTCACCGTGAGCCTGCGCAGCCGCGCGCAGCTCAAGGCGCTGAAGCGCTTCAAGCTCGAGCTGACCGAAGTCGGCATCGGCCTGCTCTTCGTCTTGCTCGCCGCGCGCTTGGATCTCTCCGCGTTCGCCCGGGCGGGCGCTGGGTTGCTCCTGGTGCTCGCGGTGGTGCTGTTCGTGGCGCGTCCGCTGAACATCCTGATCTCCACGTGGGGAGCCAAATTCAGCTGGCAGGAGAAGGTGTTCCTGTCCTGGCTTGCTCCCCGCGGAATCGTCGCCGCGTCGATGGCGTCGCTGTTCGCGATCCGCTTGAAGCGCCTTGGCCACCCCGACGCGGACTTGCTGGAGACCGTGACCTACGCGGTGATCGGCACCACGGTGGTGCTGCAGGGCCTGACGTCGCCCTTCGTCGCGCGCATGCTCGGCTTGCAGCGGCGCTCGCGCGCGACCTGGCTCTTGATCGGCGATCCCTGGCTCGCGACTCAGCTGCATCGCACCCTGCGTCAATGCGGCGCTCCCACTCTGGTCTTCGCCACGGGTGAAGCGAGTGTTGGGGGTGAGGGTGACGACGAAACGATCCCCGAGGATCCGTTGTCCCCAGCATCGCTCAGCGACCCACGCGTCGCCGACGCGGAGGCGGTGCTCGCCCTCTCGGGAGATCCGGAGACCAACGACAAGATCTGCGAGGCGTGGACCGACGTAGTAGGCGGCGCAGCTTGCTACCGCTGGGACGCCCCAGGCACCAGCGGCGCCCGCGCTGGACGCCCGCTGTGGCTCGATGCACCAGGTCCCGCCGAGGTAAAAGCCCAAGTAGACGCAGATCGCCTGGCGATCGACGCCGTCGAGGTCGGCACTCGGACCGACACGTCGCGCTTCGGCAACACGCTGCGTCCGCTGCTGGGCGTCGACGAGGGTCGCATCTCGGTGATCGACGGCGAGTCACCCGCGGAGCTGCACTCCCTCGTGGTGCTGCGCCAGCGCATCCCAGGTCTACAGGGCCTGATGAGCGACGCGCTGATCCTCGACAAGCACAGCGTGAAGTTCGAGGAGGTGCTCGGTCAGCTGCTGGAGCTAGCCTCCAAGGCGCTACCAGATCTCGACATCAAACAACACCGCGCGGAAATACTGGAGCGCGAGCGCAGCATGCCCACCGCCATCGGCGCTGGCATCTGCATCCCCCATGTCTACCACCGCTCCGCTCAGCGCAGCATGGCCTTCGTGGCGCTGGTGCCCGGCGGCCTCGAAGAAATCGGTCCCGACGGGGAGCCAGTGCGCCTGGTGTTTCTGGTCATTTCTCCCGCAGATCATGCGACCGCGCACCTGCGCAGCCTGAGCGCCATCGCACAGCTAGGTCGCGACGCGGGCTTGATGAACGCGCTGCTGCATCAAAAGACTCACGGCAGGCTGCTCGCGTTGTTGAGGGAGCGAGAGTAGGCCTTCGAGGTATCTCGACTCAGCTCACTTCACCTCTGCGCTCGGCCACGTGAAGCGAAATGTCGAACCTCTGCCCCCGTCGGACTCCACCCACGCGCGACCCTGACGCAGCTCAACCAACTTGCGCACGACGGCCAGCCCGATGCCGGTTCCGGACGTTCCGCCGCTCGGCAAGGTCTGAAAGATCCCCCAGATGCGATCCTGCATGGACTCCGGGATCCCCGGCCCGTTGTCGCGCACGTAGAACACCGGCTCCGCGCCGCCGAGCTCGACTCCGACTTCGACCTTTGGCTCTGCGGTGTTCGCATGCTTGATGGCGTTACCAATCAAATTCATGAAGATCTGCTGGAGCTGGGTGCGATCACTCAGCAGCACGAAGTCATCGCGAATACGCACCTCTGGGTGGACGTCAGAGGCCAGCAGGCTCACGACGTCCTCTACCAGCTCACCCACCTTGATCATTTCCGGCAGGCTATTCGTTCGGCCGACCCGGCTGTAATCGAGGACCCCATCGATCAGCTGGTCCAGGCGCTTGACCCGCTCTCGGAGCATGCGCAGATGCTCCGCCGCCTCCTCGGTGATCTGGGGGCCCATGTCTTCCTCGATGAACTCGGACAAGTGGCCAATCCCCCGTAGCGGCGCCTTCAAGTCGTGGGAGACGATATACGCGAACTGATCGAGCTCCCGGTTGCTGCGCGCGAGCCGCTCGATCAAGTTCTGAGCCTTGGTGAACAGCGCTGCGTTATCCATCGCAATCGCAGCCTGCACCGCAACACCGGAAACGAGGCGCTCAGCCTGCTTCGTGAAGATCCCAGGCTCCTTGTGGCCGAAGAACAGGCCTCCGAGTACCTCGCCTCCGCGACCCCGAACGGGCACGGCCATGTAGCTCACCACCGGCAAGTGCCCTTCGGGCATGCCGTGGTAAGGCGCGTTCTTGCCGTAGCGTGGATCCTCCCGGATATCATCGACGCGGATCACGCCTTCCCCGTCGAACGTTGGCCGAAACACATCGGTCGCCCTTGGCATCGGAAAGCGCTCGAAGGCCGCGCGGTCAGCTCCGCTCAGGCTGTAGAGCAGGTACTTACCGCCGCTGGCATCCTGCACATTGTAGAAGAACGCGCCGAAGTCGGCGCCCGCGAGCTTGGTGGCCGAGTCCGTGATGGCTTGCACCAGCTTGTCTTGATTGAGCTCAGCCGACAGGGTTCGGCCGACGGAGTTCACGACCTCGAGCGCTTTGCGTTTCGCTCGGACCCGGGCCTCCACCTGGGAGCGCCGCATTCCGACGGCGATCAGATCGACCGCAGCGTGCAGCGTGCTCAGCGTGTCCGACTCCAGGCGGCGCTCCGAATACACCGCCAGGACGCCGATCAGCTTGTCGCGGATGTGCAGGGGAAAACTCGCAAACGCCCGTATTCCCGGGTGATCCACCCAAGAGGTGTCGGGGGCCTCGCCCCGGTTGCGGATCGTTGGGACCCTCGCAACCGCCGTTTGCCCCGCGGAACCGAGTCCGAATGGCACCAAACGGTGCTGAGCGTCGCGCTCGCCATGCGGTCCTACACTGGCGCGCAGCCGCAGCAAGCGACGCGACGGGTCAGCTGCCCACACGCGTACCTGCGATACCCCCAGGTCTCGCGCGATCGCGTGGGCGCAGTCACGCAGCGCGACCTCGAGCGTGTCATGACGGGTGAGCACTTCTCCAATGTGTGCGATGAGCAGCGCGTGCTCTTTGACCCGTTCCGCCGCCTCGTACAGCGCCGCACGCTCCAGGGTCAAGGCCGCCCGCGTGGCGAGCTCCTGCAGATAAGCGATGTCGTCGGCGTAGAACACCCGGTTACTCTCCGCGTGGACCAACGACAGGCACCCAAGCACCTGCTTGCCGGTACTCAGCGGTACCACCGCATAGCTCTTCAAGCCGAGCGAACGGATCAGCGCCAGGTGCTCTGGGTCCCGCGCGGCGTGCTGCAGCATCTCGTCGGGCACGTCAGGGACCCACTCCGGGCTCCCCGTGCGCAGCACTCGGGCGACAGGCGTATCCCCCCGGATATTCATTGAGCGCTCGGCCCTCAGCCGCGTGGCCAGATCGCGCTTCTCGGGGTCACGGTGCATCACCGTCAGGCGCTGGATTTCGCCATCTTGGCCCAAGATGTCGATGGCGCACCAGTCCGACAGCGCTGGCACGAGGATCCCGGCCAAGCCTTCCAGGGTCTCCCGGTAGTCGAGGGAGGAGATCAACAGCGCGCTCGCCTCCGAGAGCAGCGCGAGTCGCTCCCGCGTCTGGATCTGGTTGCGAATGTCGAGGACGACGCTCAGGTTCTGGCCGCGGCTCTCCCGGGTGGAGGCGACGAGAACGGGTACGCGGGTCCCGTCCTTGCGCACGTATTCCTTCTCGAAGGGCGCGGCGGTACCCTCGGCGGATACCGCGCCCAAGGCTTCCTCGGACACGCTCAGCCACTCGGGGGGAGTCAGCGCTTTCCAGTTCAGCTCACCGCGCTTCAGTTCCTCGCGGGAATAACCGAGGAGATTCAGCAGCGTCTCGTTGGCGTCGTGCACCTGTCCGTCGGGACCGCTCAGCAACATGCCCATCATCGGCGTCTCGAAGACTCGACTGGAGCGTCGCGACTCGGGAACACCGCCCCGACCGCACTGGCGAGCGATGCTCCTGACCTGCGCTTCCAGGAGCTCGTCCGAGGGCCGCCGCAGGACATGGGTGCAGCCCGCCTGGTAGAGTTCGCGGAGCCGCTCATCCGAAAGTTCATCGACCACGAGCAAGACGGGGACCCCCGCCGTCACGAACGGGGCTAGGGCGGCGGAGTCCTCGACGGCGATCCCATCAACGACGCACAGATCGACCTCGAGAGCGGAGCTCGGAAGCGTGCTCGCGCATTCGACTCGCGCGTCCGTTCGCGCCAGTGCCCGCACGAAGGAGTCCGAGTGGGATTGCACCACGAGCACTCGGAACATGTCTTTTCCCTTCTGCCAGAGCTGGCCGTATTGGGCTCAACGCCGACGCCAGGATTAGCTAGGTCGACCGCGCGGTCAAGCGAGGGGTGACGGAGTGGTTTCCACGTGGCATCTCTCACCAGAGCTGGGGCTCAATGCCTCAGGAAACGCCTCCACCCTGTCACAAAAGGCACCGGTGCCACGACGGCGCTGGGTGCTTTCGCTACGTCAAAGGTCGATGCGCTCCGGCTGGTGAGCCCGCGTCCAACACCAGAGCTCATCGCCCCGACGGCCACAGAATTCGTACTCGCCACTCGCGAGCTCGGATACATCCGTGGGTTTGCTGAGCGCTTCGGTCTGAGTCGGCTCGTCCCAGCACCAGACGCTTCCTCCCGGCAACACGGCGCAGGATTCGTCTGCGCCTGAGCTCACCGATAGCGCATGGGAGAGCCCAAGCACGCGCGCCGCGTCCCCTTCGGGGTGGAGGATTGGGTACATGCGAGTGCCCCAACAACGCAGCGTTTCGTCTCGCATGACCACGCACATCGACTGACCGTGGCTCACGCCGAGTGCCTTCACCTCGCCCTGCAACTCGATGCGCACAGGCAGCACGGAAGAGCTCTGCCCTTCGCGGAGCAGCTCGCCGTGCACGTTCGTGCCCCAGCAGTAGACGCTGTGCACAGCGGTCAGGCCGCAGCTGAAGTGCGTGCCAGCAGATACTTGAATCATCGGCTGACCGAGGCCTTCGATCCGTGTCGGTTCGACCGTCTTGAGTTTGTCCGGTCCTGCCTCGCCCATCTCGTTGTAGCCCCAGCACTCGATGTCTCCTCCGCGCACGAGCGCGCACACGTGGGAGAAGCCGGCGGAAATTTGCTCTACGCGACCGTGCAGCGACACGATCTCCCGTGCTCCCGGCAGCTCTGTGCCATCGAAGCTCGCTCCCCAACACCACACATCACCGAGCTCCGTCAGGCCACAGGTGCCATAAGCCCCTGCGGAAATGGCGTGCCAGTCATCGGTTGGGATCCCCTCGACATCACGCGGTGTACTGAAGTCGTCCTGGCTATTGATGCCAAGCGCCGCGGAAGCAGTCCCCCAACACGCGACCTTCCCGGTCCTGCGCAGCGCACACTTGTGGCTGTACCCGAGGGTGAACGTGGTGCGCGCACTCGACGGCTGGAATTCAACTTCTGCGGAAGCCGGAGTCCTCTCCCCGCAGCCAAACGAGAGCAACCCAAGCAACGACAAGAAGACCCCTCCCTCACGCAGCATGGGCGAGATTATCATCACACCCGACCGTCTTGGCAGCGTGCAGAACGTGAGGGTCAGCAGAGCCCCAGCAGGGCTCACTTGTTCTCCTGAATCATCGCCAGACGCCGACCTTCCACTTCCGCGCGCTCGGTGTCTCCCACCAACGCGCACAGCTCCGGGATGAAGAGCTGCACCGCGCCGGACTCCACGACGGCTCGGTCAATCGCCTCCATTAGATCTGCAGGATCAATGTTTGGGGGAATACACAGCTTGCCCGAAACGACCCGATGCTCCGGTCGGTCGGCGTCGTGCTTGTGGTCTTTTCCGCCTTCCCAGCACGCCCGGCAGAGCATGATAAACTGCTCAGTGTGGGCGTAAAGCGTCGTATCCGCGGGGAGTTGATGCGAGAGTTCTGCGATTTGTTTGGGTTCTGCTTGAGTCCCACCAAAGCGCAGAATGCGATAGCCGGGCCGAACCAGCGTGGCCAAATGCGGGAAGACGGCGACTCGCTGTCCGCCATACTCCTGAAACGTGATGGGCGCTCCGTCGAAGAGGACCACGTCGCCAAAGTCGACCCCCAAGTCCTGAAACAACGCGCTACGGATGATGCCGTGGCATGGGCTCAGGCGCTCGATCCACACGGTCTCCTCGAGTCCTGGGTCGTCGCAATCCGCGTTGCGCTCAGCCAACGGAAGCTCGGCCAGCCGCACCTTGACTGAGTGATAGCCGCCCTCAGGCAGACCAAACAGACCGAGCTCGATGTTTTGATCAATCGACTTCCACACCCTCAGCGCACACTCCGCATCTCCAGCACCTGTCGCACAGATCCCGAGATTCCAGATCACAGGGTCTTCGCTGGCTCCGCCGTGCTTCGAGGCTGCGAGGTTCGCCGCCACACCTTCAGCGAAGCGCCCGCGTGTCTTGTAGAAGAGCCCGAGGTCGAAATGCGCGGTCCAGTCGTCCGGCTTGAGTTCCACGAGCCGCAACGCACAGCGCTCCGCAATTTCGTCCCAGCCGCGTCCTAGAAGCCGCGCGGCAGTATCGAGCCCATGGAGTAGCTTGATCTCGTCTTCCAGTTCCCAATCGCGGCTTGCAAGCTGCCGAAGGCTCTCGGCGATCTGCAACAACACTGGGTCATCCGGAGGCGCGGCGTTCAGGTATCGAATGTCGCAGAGCGACTCGAAAGCCTGCCCAAGTCGACCCATCACCGCTGGATCCTCGCGGTAATCCGTGAGGAGCCCCGCCGCCGCACGCAGCGCCGTGTCGCGTTCGAACGCCCCAGCTTTGATCAGGAACGCCAAGCCCTCAGCGGCCCACGGCGATGCTTGCCGAGCCTCCCAGAGCTCGTGCGCCCGCGCCCAAGCGGCTTGCTTGTCCGAGTCTTCCCGTTTCAAGATCGCATTTACGACCTCTTTGGCGCGTTCGGAAGTCACTGAAGCCACCAGCGTCCGTCCGCTTCGCCACCACAGCCAACGCACACCAAGACCCCGACCCCCAGAAGGCGCCACCGCATGCCGAGATGTTACCCGGACCCCATGCGGAACTCACGCGCCCTTCATCTTACGCTTCATCCCAGACACAATGCTCGAGGTAGTCGAGGAGGTACTCCTCGATCACGGTCATCTTCGGACATTGAAATATGAAGCCCAAGAGCCTAGCGACCTACGACGCCCTGCTTCGCAAGCGCTTGGACGCGCTCGACGACCAATCGATACTCGACAGCATCGAGCTCGTCGAAGGGGCGAAGCTGACCCTCGACGCTCTGCGCAACTGGACCCTCGCTGGTTCGTTGTTCGCTCTCGATGTGCTTGCTACGCAAGACCTCCCGCTGGCGAGCCGACTCGCGGACGACCTCTGGGGGCTGGACGAGGTGCGCCACGCCACCTGGTCGGATGAAGCGCTGCTCGACCGTCGAAATCGTGCGTACGCCATCATGCTGCGGGGCTTTCACTCGTGGTCCCTGGAAGAGGTTGTCGATGCGCTGGCGCTTGGTCGTCTGCACATCGATTTTGGTGTCCCCTGGGAGCACGCGCGGCGTCAGGCGCTCTTCGACCATCCCGCCCTGGCTACGCCAGAGCAACGCCTCGCTGCGCTGAAGGCGAGCGTCGAAGCTGGCGGGTGGGACGGTAATCCGGGCTGGACGACTTGGTTGGTGCACCGCCTGACCGAAGATCCGGTACCAGGCGCTGGCGCGTGGCTGGCAGCCGCCTGGCAGGAGCACCGGAGCGAGACCCGCGAACATTCCCTCGCGGAAGCGGTTCTGGCCACTGGAGATGTTGCGAGCATTCAAGGCATCGCGGATACCATCGATGACCGCAAGCCTTCGTTCCAGGTCATGAAGGCGCTGATATGCGTGGATCCAGCGACGGCAGCCTCCCGCCTCAAAGGCTGGCTCTCCCCCTTTCCAACTGAACAGCCCAAACTCAGCCAAGCCCTCGCGTTGCTCAAGGCGCTCGCCGCGGACGGCTTCAGCGCCGGAGGGCTCGGGTCGTCCAAGTCGCAGCGCGCCATGGGCTGGGTGCGCCAGGATCCTGGCTGGGTCTCGTTGCTCCTCGAGTGTCGCAAGCACAAGGACCCGAACGTTTCCCACCCGGCCCGTAGCGCCCTGGCCCACGCAGATCCTGCGCTCGTCGAGTCCCTGACGCCGAAAAAGGCAAGCAAAGGAAAGAAGATCCCCGAGGCAACGCTCAAGCCGCTTGGTTCAGTCAAGCTGGCCAGGCGCGGCTACTGGGGGACGCCAATCGCTTGGAGCGAAGACGCGATTGCGTTCTTCGCGGCGCCCGCTCGAGTCGAGGTGCGCAAGCTGAGTACAGGCTTGCCCGCGAGCTTCAGCGTCGACTTACCAGACGGCCTCAGCCTCCCGAGCACCCCGCGCGACCCAAACGACGACGGCTGGGGTCGCCCAGGCGTCCACGGGATCGCCCTCGACGCTTCCGCCGGTCGGCTCGCGATCGCAGGCAACGCAGGGGACACGGCTGGCGTTTGGGTGTTCAGCGCAGGGGGGGAGGTCAAGCGTTGGTCCATCGAAGATCACCTGCCCCATCGTCTTCACTTCAGCCCCACCGGTGCGCTCTGGGTGCTGTGTGAAGGCGACGCGCCCACCGTGTTCGCGCTCGACCCGACGTCTCTTGAAGCGCAAGGCAGCTTTGCCCTCACCCCATTCCCCCCTCCCGCGTTCGTCGAAGCGTTTCCCCATGACACCGACGATGTGGGAGTATTCCAGATCGCGTGTGGACAAGACGGCTTGTGGCTCAAGGTGGTGGAGCGTGGGCCGAAGAAGCTAAAGATACGTTCACAGAAGCTGAGCAGCGTGCACCACGACTCGCTGCTCTACGCCTTCGCCTTGGGAGGCAGTGTGGCTGTGACCCTGCTGCAGTCGAAGCTCTTGCTCCGCGAGTGGCCAACGCTGAAGCCGCTCAAGGGCAAGGTAGTAGACGGCAGCACGCGGGAAGCCGCAGCCTCCGGCGACCTGGTCCTGGTGAGCGTCGCGCGCGTGCTGAATCAAGCTGACGCCTTCGAAGTCTTCAAGGCGCCCAAGTGGGACCGCGTCGCCGTCGGTCACTGGCCGAAGGCTCACAACCTGCTCACCCTCCAGGGTGACAAGTTGATCACGACGCTCAAGAAAGAAATCCACGTGTGGCAGCTGCGGCTCTAGCCGGCACGGAAGGCGACGTCTGATCCACACGGATATTCAACCGGGCAGTGCGGAATCGTACTTCC
Organism: Polyangiaceae bacterium; assembly: GCA_041389805.1. Classification (GTDB taxonomy): domain Bacteria; phylum Myxococcota_A; class Polyangia; order Polyangiales; family Polyangiaceae; genus JAHBVY01. Next base: position 28,110 of record JAWKRD010000068.1, read on the forward strand.
GTGTCAGGAGCGCACGCCGCCTAAAAAGCGAGCGTTTGCAGGCAGTTGATATCGCGTGCGACGCTAGACCAAGTGCGAGCGCTCCCCGTATCAACGGAGCATGAGTGACTTAGAATTCGAGCGCTTGGCACGCCGCATCGTTTGGTTGACCCTGGCCAGCGCTGGGCTCAGTGGATGTGGCGGCAGTGCCAGACCTCCGGGAACTGTCACGGGTGCGAACGAACCTCAGGGGGCGATCAGCGACCCGCCGACTTCAGAAAGCGCGGCTCCTCCCAACGTCGCCTCGACCCCTGAATCCACGACGCCTGAGTCCACGCCCCAAGGCGAAGCCTGCCTGCCGAGCGGCCAACGCAGCGTGCTTGCCGGACTGCATCCGGCAGTCCCCGTGGACTACCTCGGGATGCTCATGCCCGGAGACAAGAACACGCTCCTTGAGAGCGTGGGCACGCCGTGCGCCAGCGCGAAGGACCCGGCTCAATGCAAAGCCGCGCTCGCG
>JAWKRD010000069.1:0-28350 GCA_041389805.1 Polyangiaceae bacterium
CCTTGCCTCCAACGCTGGCCATGTGGGGTCAGATTCCCGTGGCGATCGAGGAGCTTGGCCCGAAGCGACAGCTTACGTGGGCAGCGCGCGAGAGCTTCCCTCGTTCAAGGCTCTGCCAAGCTCAGCGCTCTGCTGGCGCACGTGGGGCAACCTGCATCGGCATCGGGTGCTTGGGGCGGAGCGTCACGGCGCAGAGCGGCTCCGGCGTGTGGCTCGAGGTCGACACGAAGCGGAAGCGCGACAGCAGCATCGCGAGGATGATCTGCGCCTCCAGGAGCGCAAACCGGTCACCGATGCACTTGCGCTGCCCGGCGCTGAACGGGAAATACGCGTGCTTCGGTAGCTTGGCACGCGATTCCGGCAGGAAACGATCGGGGTCGAAACGCTCGGGATCCGCGAAGAATTTGGGGTCGCGGTGGGTCAGCCAGGGACTGACGAACACCAGCCGCCCCTTGGGAACGTGGTAGCCAGCGAGCGTGTGATCCGCGGTGCTCATGCGCGCGAGGAGCCACACCGGCGGATACAGGCGCATCCCCTCCTCCAGCACGCGGCGCGTGACGTCCAGGCGCCCCATGTCAGCCAGCGTTGGGCAGCGCCCCTGGAGCACTTCGTCGAGCTCCGCCTGGACTTTGAGCGCCCACTCGGGATTTTGGGTGAGGAGCCACAGCGTCCAGGCGAGAGACACCGCGGTGGTCTCGTGGCCAGCGAGGTACATCGTCATCACCTCATCTCGCAGCTGCTTGTCCGTCATGCCGCGGCCGGTCTCTTCGTCTCGAGCTTCCATCAACATGTCCAGCAAGTCGCCGCGCTGTGCTTCCTCCAGCCGCCGTGTCTCATCGAGCCGCCCTGCGTGGGGCCGCGCGCGGCGCTCCGCGATGATGCCCTCGACCAGGTTGTCGAGCGCCTTGAGCGCCTTCTTGTACTGGCGGTTCCGCGCGGTAGGAAACATCTCGGGCAGCGCGAGGGGGTGCGTGATCCCCCAGACGACGTGCTCGAGTACCACTGGCATGGCCCAGCTGACCTCGTCGGCGCGCTCCCCGGACTCGATGCCAAGCAACGTGGCGCTCACCACGTCGAGCGTGACCCGCATCATCTCTGCTGCGATGTCCAGCGGCGCCCCGGACTCGGCGGCTGCCGCGAGCGGCCCGTCCAGCAGGCGTTGAGTGCAGCGCACCATGGTCTCGGTCAGCCCCTCGATGCGCTGCTTGGCGAACGCCGGCTGGCTGATCCGCCGCTGCTCACGCCAGAAGTCGCCTTCACTGGTGACGAGGCCGTTGCCCAGGACCTTGCGCAGGAAGTAGTAGCCGCGGGTCTGCTTGGTGAACTCTCTCTGGTGCGTCACCAAGATTTGCTCGACAGCGCGCGGATCCCTCAGGAACACCGCCTTCCGCGGTCCAAAACGCGTCTCCATCACGTCGCCCTGCGCCCCGACCTCGCGCAGGAAAGCCAGGGGATCGCTGCCAAAGGCGCGCAACGCGCTGAAGGCGTTGAAGCCCTGGAGCCGAGGCGGTGACGTGGGGCTGGCGACGTACGGCATTTCTTGCGTTTGGGTCATGGGAAATTAATATGAGCAAATACTCGATTTACCAACTCGCATCGATTTCAGCCATTTGGTAGCCTGGATCAGCTCAAACGCGCTCCTGATTCGCGCGCCGGCTCACTTTCTTGAGGAGCGACTCACATGCCCAGCATCACCAAACGCGTCCCGTCGGGACGCACGTCCAAGGCCCCGGGCAAGCCGACTGACAAACGTTCCGCCAAAGCCAAGCAGTCAACTCCCAAGGCTGCCACCGGAAGACGCGTGGCGCTACCCAATGCCGCGCGGAAAAGGCCCAGGCAGGCCAGGGCTCGCGCCACGGTAGACGCGATCCTCGAAGCCGCCGCCCGTGTACTCGTCGAAGAAGGCTACGAGGGAGCCAACACGAACCGCATCGCCGAGGTAGCGGGTGTGAGCATTGGCTCGCTGTACCAGTACTTCCCCAACAAGCAGGCGCTGGTCAGCGCGCTGGTCGAGCGCCACGTGCGGCACATCATGGATCTCCTGGGAAGCGGCCTGATGACCGCCGCCAGCCTTCCCCTACCCGAAGGGATCCGCAGGCTGGTGCAGGTGATGCTCGATGTGCACCGCCTGGAGCCGGAGCTGCATCGGGTGCTCGCCGAGCAGCTGCCCCGCATCTCCACGCCGGACCACCACCGCCAGACCAACACGACGGCGCAGGCGATGATCAAGGGCTACCTCGAGCAGCGGCGCGCCGAGCTCCGGCCTGGACTCGATCTGGAGACTGTCCCGTTCATCTTGGTGCACAGCGTGGAGGCAGTGACCCACGCCGCAGTGATCGAGCAGCCCGAGACGGATCCGGAGCGCCTGGTCGACGAGGTCACGGCGATGATCGTCGCGTACATGCTGCCGCATCCACACTAGCGCCGTCGATTGCGGCGTTGGCTGCCCTCAACCCCCGCCGACGAAGTGCACGATCTCCAGCACGTCGCCGTCCGCGAGCAGCACGCTCGGGTGCTCCGCTCGCGGCACGACCTACCGGTGCGCTCGACCGCCACCGGACGTGGTGAGCCCAGGTGCTCGATCAACCCGCGCACGCTGAGGCTGTCGGGGACCTGATGCTCTTCGCCGTTGATGGTCAGCTGCATGGGTCGCCTATACCACGAGTCCAGGTCAAGGGAGTCGCTGCCCGGCGGCAAAACTCAGGGCGCTAGCGCCGGTGGCCAAGCGCAAGCTCTTGGTAGATCGCAGCGCCCGCGGCGCCCTCGAGCGCTTCACGCTCGGTGAGTTCGCGCACCACCTTCGCGGACGTGCCGCGCACCAGCACCCGCGGTGGCACCTTCATGCGCGGCGGCACGACGGCGCCCGCGGCGATGATCGCGCCCTCACCGATTTCCGCATTGTCGAGGATCACGGAGCCCATGCCGATCAGCGCGCCGCGGCGCACCGTCGCCCCGTGAATCACCGCGTTGTGACCGACGGTCACGTCTTCTTCCACCAGCGCGTCGCTGACACCGCCAGTTATGTGCACCGTGGCGTTGTCCTGAATATTGGTGCGGGCGCCGATGCGGATGCTCCCGACATCGCCTCTCAGCACCGCGCCGTACCAGATACTCGCCGATTCTGCGATGTACACTTCACCTACCACCACAGCATTTTCCGCCAGGAAAACGGACTCATGGATCTGAGGTGTGTGCTGATTGTAGCTCTTTACGAATGCCATCACAAAACCGGTAGGTTGACACGCCCAGGCTTGCTAGCCGCGGGCTTCTCTGGCGCGGCGTCGCCGCTCGGCAGCGGCGCCCGGCGGCCTTCGTCGAGCAGTTCGGCTTGCAGACTGTGCTTGAAGGCACTCACGATGCGCACCTCTACCAGCTCGCCAAGCAGGTCGGTGTTCGCGCCAAAATGCACGATTTCGTTGCGCTCGGTGCGCCCGGTGTAGCCGCCCGTCTTGCCTAAGCCTTCGACGAGCACGGTCTCGACGTTGCCGACGAGCCGCTCGAGGTGCTCGCGCCGCAGCTCTTCCGAGAGTTCGAACAGCGCCGCCAGACGGCGGCTCTTTTCGGCTTCGGTGACGTCGTCCGTGAGCTTGAGGGCAGGTGTACCTGGACGCTCGGAGTACTTGAAGCCGAACACGCCGACGAAGCCGACCCGGCGCACCAGTTCCAAGGTCGCCTCGAAGTCTTCTTCCGTCTCCCCAGGGAAACCAACGATGATGTCCGTCGACAGACTCAGCCCGGGCACCGCACGCTTGAGGGCGTCGGTCCGCTCCAGGTACTCAGCCACGCTGTAGCGGCGGATCATGCGCCGAAGCACGCGGTCGCTCCCCGACTGAACCGGCATGTGAACGTGACGCACGAGCTGCGGCAGGGCTTCGTGCGCGGCGATCAACGACGGCGTGAGGTGCCGCGGGTGAGGGCTCGTGTAGCGCAACCGAGCCAGCCCCGGGACACGCTCACAGATGGCTCCGAGCAGCGCCGGAAACTCGCTCTCGTCTGCGTGGATCCCGGCGCCCCGACGCTTGGCAGTCTCTCCGGACGGCAACTTGGCGAGAGGCGCCGCGCTGGCAGCGGCGGCAGGCAGCTGGGACGTGGGATCCAGGTAGCTGTCCACGGTCTGGCCGAGCAGCGTGATCTCCCGCGTTCCTTGTGAGACCAGCGCCTCGCACTCGGCGAGGATTTCGCCGGAAGGACGGTAGCGCTCCGGGCCACGCGTGGTGGGGACGATGCAGAAGGAGCAGCGCTCGTCGCAGCCCTTCATGATCGTCACGAAGCTCGACACCTGGCGCGAGCGCGGCAGCCCAGCGTCCAGGCTCAGGAACCGTGGGGAGTCGAGGTCGAACGCCGCGCGTACCTGTGGCGGCGCGCCGCCTTCCAGCTCGCGCAGCAGGCCCGGCAGCTCAGGGATGTTGTCGGGGCCGATCAAGAGGTCGATCTGGGGCATGCGCTTCACCAGGCGCTCCCCTTCCTGCTGGGCGACGCAACCGGCCACGCCAATCAGAAGCTCCGGCCGACTCCGCTTCAGCACGCCAAGCCTCCCCACCTCGCTCCGCAATTTTTGCTCGGCCTTCTCTCGGACGCTGCAGGTGTTGAGCACCACCAGGTCGGCGTGCTCCACATCCGCCGCGGGAGCGTAGCCAGCACGCTGCAGCACTTCCTCCATGCGCTCGGAGTCGTGCTGGTTCATCTGGCAGCCGAAAGTGACGAGGCTGTAGGACGGCATGAAGCGCCTCGCCCTAGCACGATATTTCCCGCGCAGCTCTAGTTTGCCCGCGCAGCTCAGCCTTCGGTCGGCGCGACGCCTCCCCTTCGCTTCGGCAAAGCCTCAGCTCACGGGATGCGCCGGCCTCACTCGGGGCCTCGCGCGCTCGGGAGTTCCCTGGCGTCTCGGCCTCGCTCGGGGCCTCGCGCGCTCGGGGATTTCCCGCGCAGCTCTAGTTTGCCCGCGCAGCTCAGCCTTCGGTCGGCGCGACGCCTCCCTTCGCTTCGGCAAAGCCTCAGCTCACGGGATGCGTCGGCCTCACTCGGGGCCTCGCGCGCTCGGGAGTTCCCTGGCGTCTCGGCCTCGCTCGGGGCCTCGCGCGCTCGGGGCTTCCTTTGGACCTGGGTTCTTGGGCGGAGGCGGCACCGGAAACCTACGTTGACCGTGGGCCACCCGCTCCCGTAAAACCCTGGTCCGCAAAACCCTCAACGCGCAGTGCCCAGCAAGCGCGGCGACGCTGTCGGAGCAGGCAGCGAGCCGAGCTCGGACCGCGCTCATGGGAACGAACGGCACGGGAGTAGGACGCAGCATGGCCGAGAAGTTCAAGAACCTGGTTGAAGTACTTGAAAAGAGCGCGAAGACCCACGCGTCTCGCACGCTGTTCGGGACCAAGCAGGGTTCGGACTGGAAGTGGATCGACTACCAGACATTCAAACGCGACGTCGATCGTTTCCGCGCAGCTTTGAAAGAGCTCGGCGTGGGCCCTGGCGACAAGATCGCCGTGATCGCTGACAACCGGGTGGAGTGGGCGGTTGGTTGCTACGCCACCTACGGCCTGCGCGCGGCTTACGTCCCGATGTACCAGGCGCAGAAACCCGATGAGTGGAAGTTCATCCTCAGTGACTGCGATGCCAAGGTCGTGCTCGCGGCGAACCAGGACGTCTACGACAAGCTGAAGAAGATCCAGCCGGAGCTCCCCGCCCTCGAGCACATCATCAACTTCGAAGGCAGCGCAGACAGCGTCGATGCCTACAGCGCCTTGCTCAAGAAGGGTGAGCAGCACCCCGTCGATCCCGAGCAGCCCGATCCGAAGGAAACCGCGGGCTTCATCTACACCTCAGGCACCACGGGCAACCCGAAGGGCGTGATCCTCTCCCACTCCAATATCTGCTCGAACCTGAACGCCATCCACGAGGTGTTCACGTTCAACGCCGAAGATCGCTCGCTCTCGTTTTTGCCCTGGGCGCACTCGATGGGTCAAACCTGCGAGCTACACGGCCTGATCAGCATGGGCTGCTCCATCGGCATCAACGACGACATCCCGAACCTGGTGGGTAACCTCGCGGAAGTGAAGCCCACGGTGCTCTTCGCCGTGCCGCGCATCTTCAACCGCATCTACGACGGCGTGAACAAGCAGATGAGCGAGAAGCCTGGGTTCATCCAGGGCCTCTTCCGCTCAGGCATCAAGAATGCCACGCGGAAAAACGCGGGCGAATCTCTCGGTATGTTCGAGGGCATGGGGCTCGGCCTCGCCGACAAGATCATCTTCAACAAGATCAGGGAAAAGTTCGGCGGTCGGCTGAAGTACGCGATCAGCGGCAGCGCCGCCCTCGACAAGACGGTCGCGGAGTTCGTCGATGCCCTCGGCATCATGGTCTACGAAGGCTACGGCCTGACGGAGACCAGCCCCATCGCCACCGCGAACTACCCTGGCAACCGCAAGATCGGCTCTGTTGGCCGCGCGATCCCAGGCGTCACCATCAAGATCGACACCGCCGTCACCGGCGATCCGGTCAACGGCGAGATCGTGATCTACGGCCCGAACATCATGCAGGGCTACCACAACCGCCCCGAAGAAAACGCCGCGGTGCTGATGGACGACGGCGGTTTCCGCAGCGGTGATATGGGCCGCCTCGACGACGACGGCTACCTGTTCATCACGGGACGCATCAAGGAGCAGTACAAGCTCGAGAACGGCAAGTACGTCGTCCCAGCGCCCCTCGAGGAGAAGCTGAAGCTGAGCCCGTTCATCGCCAACGTGATGATCCACGGCCACAACAAGCCCCACAACGTGGCAGTGGTGGTCCCTGACCCCGACGCCCTCAAGGCATGGGCCGCGGAGAACGGCGTCGACACCGCTCAAGCAAGCAGTGACCCCAAGGTCAAGCAGCTGCTCCAGGGCGAGCTCGACAAGTTCAGCAAGGACTTCAAGGGCTTCGAGCGCCCGAAGAACTTCGCGGTGATCACCGAAGATTTCTCCACGGAAAATGGCATGCTCACGCCAACGCTGAAGCTCAAGCGCCGCAACGTGCTGGAGCGCTACGGCGACTTGATCGAAGGCCTCTACTGAGCAGCAGCAGTCGCTGATTGGTGCTGCAACCTTCGACGTCGCTGCAGCCGTCGCCCCCTCACCCCCAAATACAGGCGCAATCGCGGCTGGTTTTGGGGGTGAGACGCGTCAGGTGCCACCCGCGCGTGCCCCCGTCGTCCAGACGCAGCCACCGCGCCGACAACTACGGGCGTGCAGCGAACTCAGCCGCAGGAGCCGTTGCCACACTTGCCCGGCGCGCAGCTCATCGGCTTGCCGCTGGCGCTCGAACCAGGCGCTGCCGAGCCGACCTCTTTGGCTTCTACGGAAGCAGCAGCAGTCGCCTCTGCCGTAGGGGCTGGGGCCTTGTCGCTATTCGCCGCGGCGCTCGCCGCGGGCTCCGGCTTGGCGTCAGTGTTGTTGTTGCATGCGACAACGGTCGCTCCCGCCAACACCGTGATGATGGCCTCGAGGCTCAACTTGCTTGCCATGGCTGGAGCATATAGCCCATCCCGTGGCTGCATGCAGCCGTCGACGGCACTCCAGGCCCTCGCCGCGGCGGCGGCCGCGCGTCAACGTGGCTGAGGCGCGGACGCTCGATGCTGCTGCAACCACGCCTCGCTGACCATGCCGTCCGAGCTGAGCGGCAGCGCCCTGAACGGCACCAGCAGCGTGCCCCCGAGTTCTGCTTCTCCGTACGGTGTGTAGTAGCCGTCGATGGGGGCGAGCACGGCACCCGAGGCGTCCACCGGGTAGACCCGGCGCGCCTCGCCCTGCACGGTCGAGCGCTGCTCGACCTGCCCTAGCAGCTCGAGGCGACCATCGGGCATCAGCTGATAGGCAACGAACGAACCTGGCCGACGCAAAGATCCCGGAGGAAGCACCACCGCGGCCTGGGCGTTCACGGTCGTCATGCGATCGAACAGCCCTTTGTAGGTGTAATCGCTGATCCAGCGGGGGTCACAGTAGCCCATCACGTCCAGCGCCTGAGCGGGGTCCAGGAGCGCCTTGGTTCGCTTGTCGTAGCCCCAGCGGCCGATCTTGCCGCCTGCGAAGGGGAACGCACCGTCCACGGATACGGTCGTGCCGCACGGGGCGTGCAGCCTGCCTTGAGCGTGCCCCAGCTCGTGCGCTGATGTTTCGAGCCAGTGCAGGTCCGATCCATCGGCGAACACCCCAAGGCCTATTGCCGCACGGTAATTTTCATCGTTTGGACCGACCACGTTGCTCAGCCCCGCAATGCACGAGCCACCGCAGTACGCCGAGCTGCTGGCGGCGGGCGCCAGCACCCCGTAGTAGTAGGTCTTCGTGGGAGCATTGTCGCTTTGGCGGAGCTGCTGAAGCGCGCTGAGCAAGGCGGGCCAGCCCGTGCCGTTGGCCGCCACAGTGCCGCTGTAGGTCCACGCGGCGCGCACCGACAGGCTCAGCGTTGCCGTGGGGTATTGAGCCAGAAGGTAGTTCTTGTATGCGTCCTGGCGCGCCTGATTCAGGAGGGGCAGGCGCCCGTTGATCTTGATGGGCACGAGCTTCACCCGGAAAGCACCGCCCGGTGACTTGACCCCGAGCGCCGCGCTCCCGGTGGCTGGGTAACGCGAGTCAGCGGTCGTGCCAGTGTAGGCACCGCTCGTCGCCTCCACCACTTGGACGGAGAACTTGGCTCCAGTCGTGAGCCAGCCTCCAGGGACGTTGAAGTTCAGGGACGAACTCAGCTTGCCGTTCGTCGAGGCTCCGCTTGGCGTCCAGGTGACGTCCAAGGACTGCGCGCCGACCTTTAGCTTCCCCACGACCGCGCGCTTGGTCCACGCAGCGGTGGGCGTCACGAACACTCGCAACAGAGCCGCCTTGCCCGCCACCAGCGGAGCGTTCGGCGTCTTGGCGACGCCCGCATCCATGAGCGTCACCTTGACAGATTGCCATGCAGAAATCTGCGTGATGCGCAAACCGTGAACCGGAGAGCCTGCGGTGACTCCCCCGCTGCCGCCTGACCCGCCGCTGCCGCCTGAGCCGCTGCTGCCGCCTGAGCCGCTGCTGCCGCCTGAGCCGCTGCTGCCACCTGAACCGCTGCTGCCACCTGAACCGCTGCTGCCACCTGAACCGCTGCTGCCACCTGAACCGCTGCTGCCACCTGAACCGCTGCTGCCACCTGAACCGCTGCTGCCGCCTGAGCCGCCCGTTGCCGGGTACCCCGCGGCTCCGGCGATCCCACCGCTGCCAGCTTCGCCGGCGGTGCCGGTTCCCGCAGCGCCGCCGGCGTCGGCGCCTCCTGACGCCAGACTACCGCCAGAGTCAGAGCCTGCCGCTCCGGCTTCACCGGCAAACCCACCGGCACTCATGCCTCCAGCATTCCCCGCGTCGAACCCAGCGCCCCCGCCAGCGCCTGCCGTACCGAGATCAGAGCCGCATCCAGCACAGACGGCGAGGGCCATCAAGCTGAGCCACGCCACGCCGGTGCGCCTGCGACGTCGATCTTCCCGCGACATCACCCGAGCATCGGTGACTCTCAGCCAGAAGAGAAGCACGAACGCACCCGCCCCACCCAACGACCAGTCGGTTGAGCGCGGCGTTTCCGCGCGGTGCGCCTGGAAGCCGACGGCAGAGGTCTCGGACTGAGCCGTTGCTCAGCGAGCGACGGGCGTCACCCACTCGGGCTCCAGCGTCTCCGGGGCGCCGAGCTGAAGCAGGAGTCCCTTGGAAATCAGCCCCTGCGTCGCGCTCGGCAGTGCGCGGACGGGCACGAGGAGCGTCCCGCCGAGCTCGTCGTCGCCGTACGGCGTGAAATAACCGGAGACCGCCGCCAGCGCCCTGCCCTGCTCATCCACCGGGTGGATCAGCGCCGCATCTCCCATGGCGGGAGCACGCAGCTGGACCCGGCCGAGGGACTCCAGCGTGCCATCGGGGCGTAGGGTGAAGGCTTCGAAAGCCCCTGCAGCACGCAAGGAACCAACCGGTAGGTGCACGTCCGGGTTGGCATTCACGTAGGCGATGCGGTCGAACATCGCACCATAGGTGTAGTCGCTGAGCCAGGTCGGATCGCAGTACCCCATCACGTCGTAGCGCCCCGAAGGACTCAAGACCTTCTGGCTGCGAACGTCGTAACCCCAGCTGCCGATCCCGCCGCCGGAATAGGGGAAGTTACCGTCGTAGGAGGACACCCCGCCGCAGGGCGCGTGCTCGCGCCCGAGGGTGTGACCCACTTCGTGGGCGAGTGTGTCCGAAGAGCCGCTGTTGCTCCCGTCCGGGAAGAAGCCGAGACCTATTGCCGCACGGTAATAGTCGCTGTTTGCGCTCGGCACCGAACCAAGACCCGCAGTGCACCCTCCACCGCAGAAGCTGCTGAAGCGCGAGGCCGGCGCCATCACCCCGTAGTAGTAGGTCTCCGCGCTCGGGTTGTCGCTCTGACGCAAGCTCTGGAGCGAACTCAGCAGGGACGACCACCCCGACCCCGATGCGCTCACACTCCCGCTGTACGACCAGGTTGCGCGCACCGTCAGGTCGATCGAGGCGATGGGATACATTGCCAGCAGGTGCTGTCGGTAGGTCTCTACACGAGAACTCGAGAGATCTGGCTCGTAGCCGTTCATGCGGATCGGCACCAGCTTCAGCTTGAACGCACCGTTCGGAGACTCGGCGGCGAGGCTCGCGGTGCCAGACGCTGGGTAGCGTGAGCCGCTGCTACTGCCTCCGAAGGTCCCGCTGCTCGCCTCGAGCAGCTCCACAGAGAAGCTGGAACTGCCCGTGATCCAGCTGCCTGGCACGTTGAAGTTGAGTGAGGAGCCTAGGGAGGCGTCGCTCGAGGTGCCGCTTGGGGTTGCGGTCACATCCAGCGACTGCCCGCCGACCGTCAGTCGCCCGACGATGCTGCGGCTCTGCCAACCGGAACCAGGGCTGACATAGACGCGCACGAGCGCATCACGCCCAGCGACCACCGGCGCGTTGGGCGACTGCCCGGCGCCGTTGTTCATCAGCGTCACCTTGACTGATTGCCACACGGAAACTTGGCTGATGCTAATCCCGGTGGCCGCGGCCCCTGAAGTGGTCCCCCCGCCGCTGCCGCCGCTACCACTGCTACCGCTCGAACCGCCGCTCCCGGCACTACCGCCGGAGCCGCTAGTCCCGCCGGAACCGCCGCTGCCCGCGGCGCTACCGCCACTGCCAGACGAGCCACTACTGCCAGACGTGCCTCCCGCATCAGTGCCCGCTTGACCGCCTTGGGCTGCGCCGCCTTGGGCTGCGCCGCCTTGAGCGTCGCTGCCCCCCTGAGCGGCCCCACCCTGAGCGGCGCCGCCTTGAGCATCGCTGCCGCCCTGCGCCGCGCCGCCCTGGGCGTCGCTGCCACCCTGGCCAGAGCCTCCCTCGCCGCAGGCGGCGACACACGCGTCCGTGTCGCCAGTGTCACACACGCAACGCGAGAAGCAGCTGTCGCAGGAAGCGCAGCCGCTCTCGACGTCGCACCCGGGTCCCCCCAGGTTGCCGTCTTCGAAGCCGCCGCCGCCAGACGCTGACTGGCAAGCCAGAGCCCAGAACCCCAACATCCCCACCAAACCGCGTGACAGCCAGTGCTTCATGCTTGCCTCTTCGATGCCCTTGCCGCTTTAGCCGCGGGGAGCTTGGAGAGCGGCGCCGCCCATCTTGCCGTACGGCAACCCGAGTGGCGATGCGTCGTCTCCGCAGAAGTCCTTTGCTAACACGCTGCACTTAACTGCACAACGAAACCGCCGCGCATTTTCGTACGAAAACAGTGTCGTGAAAATTGTTGGCGTGCCTTGCTCCTCGCGCTGGCAAGCGTTGTGTGCGCCGGGACGATGGGCAGCCATCCGTTGCGTTTGACGGCTGTGTGGCGCCAGATCCAGCCTCGAAAATTCTTACCGCGAGGCAAGAACCGCGCACGTCTACCATATCCGCGTGGCAAACCAAACACGTGTCTGCTTGGCGTATCGAGGCGGAGGGCAACAAAAACGCGACGAGCGCAGCCGGATCGTCCGGCTGCGCTCGTGTGTGTGTGAGGGCTTCGCTCAGTGCAGGCGATTGTCGTGGATGACACCCAGCGGCGCCACCACGCCCGCGGGGGAGAGCTTGCTCGCGATGCCATAGGCCAGCGCCGGCAGCTGCTTGGGCTTCGGCACGAGCAGCGTGCCACCGAACTGCTCCTCGGCGAACGGGTAGTAGAAGCCCTTCAGATCCTGGATCTCGTTCCCGTCTTGGTCGACGAGCGTCGCGCTGCTCTCCTCGCCCCAGGCAGGCCCATTGAGGTGAACATCAGCCACTCGAATCACGCGCCCATCGGCTTCGACGATGAACGACATGTAATCTCCGGCGAGGCGCGCCGGATCACTGGGGGGCACCACGTAGCCGCCGCCGTTCACGTAGGCGACGCGGTCGAAGATCTTGTTGTAGTTGTAGTCGCTGATCCAGTTGGGGCTGCAGTAGCCCATCACGTCCTTGTAGGTCGTGGGCTGGCGCACCCGGTCGATGCTCAAATCGTAGCCCCAGCTGCCAATCCCACCACCAGAGTACGGGTAACCGCTGCCGCTCTCGCCGGTTCCGCACATCGTGTGTGGGCGACCATGAGCGTGGCCAAGCTCATGCGCCATCGTGTCCGCGGAGCCGATGTCTTGTCCGTCGGGAAACACACCGAGACCGATGGAGCCACGCTGGTAGTCATCGTTAGACGCCGGCAGACCGCTGAGCCCCGCAACACAACCACCGCTGCAGTAGGACTGGGCGCTGGTCGTCGGCGCCAAGACACCGTAGTAGTAGGTGTTCTTGGGGGCATTGTCCTGCTGACGCAGGTTGTAGATCGAGTTCAGCAGGTTGCTCCACCCGCTGCCGTTCGCGCTGACGTTGCTGCCGTAGTTCACCGCCTGCCGCACGCTCATCTCCACGGTGGGGATGGGGTACATCGAGGTCAGGCGCTTGATGTACGAGTCCACGCGGTTCTGGCCCACGTCCGGGGTGTTGCCGTTGATGGTGATCGGGACCAGCACGATGTGCAGCGGGCCGCGGGGATCTTCGGCGCCGAGGTTCTCGCTCCCACTACCGGGGTAGCGAGAGCCGGCGTTGCTGCCGGGGCCTCCGCCCCCTGTCTCGAACAGGGTGACCGAGTAGCTCGATCCAGTCGTGATGGCGCTGCCCGGAACCTTGATGTTGAAGGTCGAGTTGATCTCACCATCGGTGGACTCGATGTTTGGCGAGAGCGTGGCTTCGTAGGACTGGCCATTCAGGTCCAGCACCGCAGCGAGCTGGCGTGGCTGCCAGTCCGCGTCGGGAGAGACGTAGACGCGGAACACGGCGTCCTTGCTCGCAACCACGGGCGCCTTGCGCGTGCTGGCGCTGACCGACCCGCCGTTCTCCATCACGGGCACCTTGACACTTTGCCACACGGAAATAGAGCTGATGCGGATGCCGGTGGCTTGGTCGCCCGTCGCGCTGGTCCCCCCGTTGCCGCCACTCGTGGTCCCCGCGTTGCCCGCAGCGCCCCCACTCGCCCCAGTGCCGGCCGAACCGCCCTGGTCCGAGCCCCCGGCGGCGCCGCTCCCGCCAGAGCCACCCTGGGCCCCCGAGCCACCAGAGCCGGGGTCCACACCGCACGCCACGGCACAGGCATTCCCGTCGCCGTTCTCACACACGCACTTGTCGAAGCACACGCCACACAAGCTGCAGTCCCCAGCGCCGGTGCATCCGGGGTTACCCAGGGGAACGGCGTCGGCTCCGCCGTCTCCGGAGGCACCACACGCACCCATGATCCCAGCCAACCCAGCGACTCCAAACCAAACTGCCCAGCGCATATCTCAACAGCCTCCGTGAGGGGGGGGGAGCCAACGACTCCAACTCAAGCCAGCGGACTCGGACCTAGCTCGCGAACTCCAGGGCAACTTGCCGAGGAGTGAGAGGGCGAGGGGTCTCTCATCAAGCCTCTTTTGGCTAACACCCGGAGTCTTTCTCGACAATCATTCCAGCGAGCGTTCAGCTGCGGAGAACAGCTCCGCTGCATTGTTTTCACCAGTCGACGACACCGAGCCATTTCCCACCCAGAAAGACTCCGCAAGGAACGCTGGTAGGTGGCGTTCTCACCCGCTCCTCACAGTCGCGCGGAAACAGCAGGATTGCCGCGGGCCGGTCGACTCGTGACGATCTCACGTGAGACACTTTGGCCCAGCCCGCCGGATGGCGGCTCGCGGGAGGCGTGCGATCCGAGGAAAAAGCCCAGGAGTTTCGCGGCGACTGTACTCGTACACTCTCAGTTGCCCAGCGCCTGCGATCCCCCCATGTCCGCGCGTGATCCAGCGCGCCAATCAGCTCAGCGCAGGTTCGCGTGGCGCTCCAGATTCCGAAGGTACCGCTGGTTCGGTCCCATCGGCTCTCGTTTGAGCTTCGCCTCTGCCCAGCTCAGCCAGGCGTCCTCCAGCGCCGCAGCCGCTCCCCAGGCCTGCTGCGACATCGAGTCGCGCTCCTCAGGCGTCGCGCCCCTCGCCTTTGGGAGCTCGAGGAGCTGCCGTGCCTCGAACGCTCGCTGAGCGCCCGCAATTTCCGCCAGGAATTTCTTGTGGTCGCGCCGGGCCCACTTGAGCAGCAGCTGGTGCCGCCACCAGTGGCTCTGATCCGCGCGCGCACCAGGAAATTCCGGCAACCAGCCCGGACGCGCGCCCTGGTCGAGCCAGCCAGGCTTGAACAGACTGCTGCAGGGGGCGCTGCTCGCCGTGGTCCATAGCGGGAAGGCCGCCCTAGCAACGTCCGCCTGGCCGAAATCAACGACCAGAGAGCTCGTGCTTTGGGCGGAGCGCCGCTGGGGCAACCAACCAGCATGAGCGCAGATCTGGGGTCGATTTGCGTCCGGAAGGCCCCCCGCGTGGTCGCGCAACACATCAAAGGCGAAGCTCGCGGTGAGCGCCCCACGCCCCTCGAACAGCAGCTCTTCTGACCGCGACTGGCGGGGCCCACCCCTCGCGGCGATCTCGTACGCGCGGTCGCGAAAGGTGCGGGCGAAGTCGAGGCGACCGCGGCCCGGACGCAGGCCCGCGTCCCGTGCATAGGCGCTGATATGCGCGCTGGCGAAGTCCCAATCCTCACGGATACGCAAGCGATTCGAGATCGCGTAGATCCCGTCCACGCGGCGCCTAACCCAGGCGCTACCCGCGGTCTCGACTGCCCACGCCGAGCCCCGGTCGGCAAACAGGAAGCTGTTGTCGTAGTCGAAGTTCCTGATCTGATGACCGGCCTCCCCTCCCTGCCCAAAGCGCTCGACCAGCTCGCAAGCCAGCACCGCAGCGGACTCCGCAGTGTCCGCGCGCTCGAGGCACAGCCTCAACACATCCATCCCAAGCAGCGCGGCCGCCGGCTCTTCTCCCAACTCTCGAGCCTTGCGCCGGGCTGCAGCAAACCGCGTGAATACGGCTTCGTTTCCAGCGACGACGCCCGCGTCGTTCAGTCCCATCTCCGCGCCCCACATCCAGTACGGACGACTCAGCAAGACTCCTCGGGTGCGGGGCACCTGAGGGAGCGCCAGGTACGTCGCGAATACTTGACCGCCCGAGTCATGAATCTGCGGTGGGATCCACTCCAAACCTTGAGCCTCGAAGGGCTCCCGATCGCTGTTTTTGGCGAACAGCACGGCCCCGCTCGGGGTGGCGTCCCCCAAGGCCACGAAGGTGTCGCACATGGGCGAATTCTGGGGTGAATCTGGGCCTGCCGAAACGAAAAACGCCCGATCGTCCTGGGTAATCTTGACAAACCCGATGTGTAAAAGCAGATCACCCCCGGTGAAGCTCTCGAACAAAGGCCGCTACGCCGTTCGAGCCCTGTTCGACATCGCGTTCTACAACGAGGGCCGACCGACGCAGGTCAAGGACATCGCGGAGCGACAGTCGATCCCGCCACGCTTCCTCGAACAGATCTTTCAGGACCTGAAGCGCGCTGGGATCGTCGCCTCCAAGCGGGGTCCCCAGGGCGGCTACTCCCTCGCCAAGCCCGCGGCCCAGATCAAGCTGAGCGAAGTCATCCGCGCCCTGGAGGGACCGATCTCCCTGGGCGAAAAATCTGCTGACAAGGCCGCCGACCAAGACGAAGTGCGGAGCGTAACCGAGAGCGTATTTCGCGATCTCTCCCAGCGCGTCGAAGAGTGCTTTGCGGCAGTCAGCGTCAGCGATATCTGCGCCAGAGCAGACGAACTTGGGCTGCCGCGCCCAGGTGCTCGGCGCTACGTGTACGTGATCTGAATTGCTTATGACCACCAATGCACCCCTCCCCCCGGCCAAGCATCCAAGGATTTACGAAGACATCCTGGATCTGATCACCGACACCCCGCTCGTTGAGGTCAAACGCCTCGAGGCCGATGTGCCGCGCGCGACCGTGCTCGGCAAGCTCGAGAGCCAGAACCCGGGCGGATCAATCAAGGATCGCATCTGCCTGTCGATGATCCTGCGAGCGGAGGCGGAAGGGCTCCTCGCCCCCGGCGGCGTGGTCGTCGAACCGACCAGCGGCAATACCGGGATTGGACTCGCGCTCGTTTCCGCACGGCGTGGGTATCGCTGCGTACTCACCATGCCGGAGAGCATGAGCCTCGAGCGCCGCCAGCTCCTGGAGAGCATGGGCGCGGAGCTGGTGCTAACCCCAGAAGCAGAGCAGATGGAGGGCGCCATCGCCAAGGCGCGGGAAATCGTCACCAGCACCCCGGGCGCGTTCATGCCGCAGCAGTTCGACAACCAGGCGAACCCCGACGTCCACTACGAGTCCACCGCTCAAGAAATCCTTCACGCCCTCGGCGACACGCCGGTGGACGCGTTCGTGGCCGCCGTGGGCACCGGAGGCACGGTGAGCGGCGTGGGCAAGGCTTTGCGCGAGCGCTACGCGAATTGTCGCGTGATCGCGGTCGAACCGGAGACTTGCGCGACTATTTCTCGGGGGGAGAGGGGCCCCTCCAAGATCCAGGGCATCGCCGCGGGGTTCATCCCGGGCAACTACGATGCACAGATCCCTACGGAAGTACGTACGGTCGCTGATCGCCGCGCCTATGAAATCAAGCGCGCCCTGAGCCAGCGCGAAGGACTCCTGGTGGGCATCAGCGCGGGGGCCAACGTGGCGGTCGCGCTCGAGGTCGCGCGCGAGCTCGGCCCAGGCAAGACCGTGGTCACGATCCTGTGCGACACCGGAGAGCGCTACTTCAGCCTGGACGAGTACTTCGATGGCTGATCGCGCGCGACCCCGGGTTGCGCTGGTGGGGCTCGGCGGCCTCGGGTGCCCAGCGGCCCTCGCGCTGCTCGGGAGCGACGTGGACTTGTTGCTGCTCGACGACGATGAGGTGGAGCTGACGAACCTGCACCGCCAGGTGCTGTACCGCGAGGCCGACGTCGGCCGCCCCAAGCTGGACGCCGCGCGCGACGCGTTGCTGCGCCACGGAGCCCTGGCAGAGCGCATTCAGCTCCGCAACTCCCGTTTCCTTCCGGAAAATGCCCAGGAGATCCTGACTCACGTCGACCTGGTGCTGGAAGGCGCAGACAACTTCGCGACGAAGTTCCTCGTCGCCGACGCGTGTCACCTCGCTCAGGTGCCAGTCGTGCACGGCGCCGCAATTCGCTGGCGAGCCACCGCCTGGCTCGTCTCCCCGCACGGCAAGCCGTGTTATCGCTGCTTGTTTGAAGATCTGCCTCAGGGCGCCCAGCAGAACTGCGACAGCGCCGGCGTGATGGGACCCGTGGTCGGCATCGCGGGCGCGCTGATGGCAGAACTCGCCCTGCGCTGGCTCGCGGGCGACCAAGCGGCCGCTGGCGCCATCTGGACCTACGACGGCGGAAGCGACCGCCTGCGCAAGGTGGAGGTTTCCCCCCGCGCTGGCTGCGCCTTGTGCGGCGCGAACCCCAGCATCTTCGACACTCTAGAAACGCGTTATCTGGATCCACTCGCTGGCGCCTGCAGCCAGGCGAGTGGTGTTGAGGCAGGCAGCGTCTCCTGACCGCCTGGCTCTTGACGGCCGATCTCGGCAACCGAAGGAAGCAAGACATGGCAACTACAGTTCGCATCCCTACTCCCCTGCGTACCCTCACCGGCGGCGAAGAAGCCGTGAGCATCGACGGCGCGAACGTGCGTGAGCTGATTGAGAACCTGGAGCAAAACCACCCCGGCATGCGCGAGCGCCTGCTCGACGAGAAGGGCGTGCGGCGCTTCGTGAACATCTACGTCGGCGACGAGGACATCCGCTTCCTGGATGGGCTCGACACGGCGCTCGATGGCAAGGAAGAAGTCAGCATCGTTCCGGCCATCGCTGGCGGGTGAAGCATGCTGCCGTTTCAGGATCGCTACAGCCGCCAGCGTAAGTTGCCCGAGGTGGGCAAGCTGGGCCAAGAGCGCATCGAACAGCTCGAGGCGGTGGTGCGCGGCGGTCCTGAAGCAACGATCGCGGCGCTGTATCTCGAGCGCGCCGGCGCGGCGCAGGTCGTCCACGAGCCTGGAGAACAGCCAGCAGCGTGGCCCCACGCCGCCCACTTCCGGCACGCCGGACCGACCAGCGTGGCGCGCGGGGCCTGGGTGGCTCTACAGCAACTCAAGCGCGCCCTCGCGCCGACGCAAGACGACTAGCGCGCTGCGGGACGGCGCACCCTCCCCCCCGAAAAACAGAACTCAGAGACCCTCGTGAAACCCAACCGCTTCGTGCGCTCAAGGCGCCTCCACAACGTGATCGATGCCGTGGGGAACACACCCCTGCTGCGTCTCAAGAAGGTCGCGAGCAGTGCTCCCGACGTTGAGGTGTTCGTCAAGCTGGAGTTCTGTAACCCCGGAGGCTCGGTCAAAGACCGGCCCGCGAAGCGCATGGTCGAAGACGCCATCGCCGACGGCAGACTGACCGACGACAAGATCCTGATCGACGCGACCAGCGGCAACACCGGTGTCGCCTACTCGCTGATGGGTGCAGCGCTCGGTTTCCGCGTGAACCTGGTGATGCCAAAGAACGTCTCGAAGGCGCGCAAGGACATCACCCAAGCCTACGGCGCGGAACTCATCCACTCGTCACCCATGGAAGGCTCCGACGGCGCCATCCGCCTCGTGCGGGAGCTCGTGGAGAAGCACCCGGACAAGTATTTCTATCCGGATCAGTACTCGAATCCCTCGAACCCGCTCGCGCACTACCACGGCACCGGAAGCGAAATCCTCGAGGTGCTGGGCGACCGCCTGAGCGCGTTCGTGACCGCCCTCGGCACCAGCGGAACGGCGATGGGCACCACGCGGCGCTTGAAGGACTTCGCCAAAGAGCCCGGCGGGCGGGACATCCGCTGCGTCGCGGTGGAGCCGGCGGAGGCGCTGCACGGCCTGGAAGGCCTGAAACACATGGCCAGCAGCATCGTACCCAACATCTACGATCCGACGCTGCCTGACGAGATCATGCCCGTCGGCACGGAGGACGGCTGGGACATGGCGGAGCGCGTGGCCGCCGAAGAAGGCCTCTTCATCGGTCACTCGACGGGCGCGAACATTTTTGCCGCCGTCAAGATCGCCGAGCAGCTTCAGGCGAGCCAGGGCGGCGGATGCGTCGTCACCATCGCGTGCGACCGCAGCGACCGCTATTTTGCCCCGATGAAATGGGAGAAGCGCTACATCTGGTAGCACGCTTCCGCACGGTAATTATTCGCCCAAGCTACTGAGGCAACATGACGAAACCCGAGTGGACCCAAGGAGATCTGAGCTTTACCCGTGGGATCATCTCCCGTGTCGAGCAAGCCGCGCGGGAGGCCTACGCCCGCGACGAGGAGGCCTGCGGCTACCTCGCGGGGCCAGTGGAGCGACCCCGGCACGCCGATGAGGCGGTCGAGCTCGAGAACCTCGCGAACAAGTATCACCAGGTAGATCCGGAGAATCACCCTCGCACGGGCCGGGAGTACTTCAAGATCAACGCGCTCAAGTTCGAGCGGGCCATCGACGCTGGCCGCGCCGCGGGGCGACCAGTGAAAGTGTTCTTCCACTCTCACCTCGATTGCGGCGCATACTTCTCCGAGGAGGACGCTGCCAGCATGACGATGGGCGCAGGAGAAGCACCAACCCACGAGCTCGCCTACTTGGTGACCGCGGTCGACAAAGGCGAGGTCACGGCGCATCGCTTGTTCATTTGGGAGGACGCGAGCAAGAGCTTCGTGGAAACCCCGTTCAGCATCGATGAGGGTTAGTCGGCTCCTTCCCTGCCTCGGTCTGCTTGCGCTCTCACTGTGCGCAGGCACCGCGCGCGCGGAGCTGGTGGACGATGTTTCAGCGCTGAAAGAGAGCTGGTCGAAGACGAAAGCACACGCTTCGCTGCCTCCGCGACTGGTGGAGCGTGGAGACCAGGTGCCGATCGGCATCCCCCAGCGCTACCTGACGAACGCCGAGGAGTGCACCAGCGTGGTGGTGCTCAGCGCGCCGAACGTGAGCTTCGTGGTGCGCATCGTCCCGAACCGCGGGGAAACACCGGAGGCTCCGGAAGCAAGCGTCGCGGGTCTGGTACAGCTCGTCCGCTGTGGCGAGCGTCGGTCCCAGCTGGGTCGGCTGCTGCTCGAGATGCGCTCCCCCCGTGGCGTCGTCGAGACGGTATTTGCGGCCGCTGACGCGCCACTGCCTGCCGCCCGGCGCCTGCTCAAGGCGCGGGATCCGGGGCCCGTCGATGAAGCGCATCCCATCGGTCCGCCAGCACGAGC
This sequence comes from Polyangiaceae bacterium, assembly GCA_041389805.1. Taxonomy (GTDB): domain Bacteria; phylum Myxococcota_A; class Polyangia; order Polyangiales; family Polyangiaceae; genus JAHBVY01. The sequence goes on from JAWKRD010000069.1 coordinate 20,660, forward strand.
CGAAACGCTCCCAGCGCGAGTGGGCGCAATCCGGGACGCCGCGTTCCGTGAAGGCGCGCTGGAACAACGCCGGCTCGGCCTCACCGCGGACGGACGTGGTGCGGGCGGTCAAACCGTGGAGTTGTCCGCTGGCTGCTACCGCATCGATGTGCTCTCTGCACAGGCGCCGGAAGGCTGGCACAGCAGCGCTGACGTGGATCTCGACGTGCGGCGCGTGCCAGATGGAGCGCTCGTGGTCAGCGATCGAGGCGAGGCACTGGACGCGCACGTGGAGCTGTGCACGGCGAGCCCCGGCGCAGTACGGCTCAGCTACTCCGGCGGTTTTCCTCACGTCCCGCTGCTCGGCCTGCTGAGCCGCTTCGCGTTTCCTGGGGATTTTCCCAAGCACTGGAGCGACTCGACCAAGAATCAACTCGCGCTGCTGCTGCATGAAAAGCGCCTTGGCTCGGGCACCTTCGCGGACTCCGGCCGTCGGCGCGAGTGGCTCGGGGTCGCTGGGGTGACACGCGCTGCGCTCCAGACCCAGGCAGGAGCGTGTTACACCGTCGTGGTGGCGGCGCACTCGGGCATTCCTGGCGGCTTCGCCTTGGTAGCGCGGCAGAAATACATCCATGTGGAAAATCAGAGCAACGCTCCGGGGCAACCAACCTTCGTGCAGTTTTGCGCCAAGCACAGTGGGCAAACGCGGCTCGAGGTGGAGGCCCAGGGCGGCGCGCTGATCTGGCGCATGATCGCCTATCGCACCGGCAGCCTGCCCGCGGGTGGCGAATGAGTGGACGCAGAACCCAGTGCGCAGGCTTGATCGCGCTCATGCTGGTGGCTTGCGGAGCCAAGCCCGCGCAGCGCCCGCCAGCTGCCGGCTTGGAGCGCGGAGCGCCACCAGACGGCAAACCGTTGCTCGCGGTGGACGCTGCGCGCGCCTCCGCGGAAGGCGCGGAACAGACCCGGGTGATCGCCGTCGAGGCTGCGACGCCTGGGGATCGCGTCAGCGGCACGCTGATCGTCCCTCAGGATCGCTGCGTGCTGCTGCTCGCCCGAGTCAGTGACAGCATCGATGACGTCGATCTCTTCGCCTACTCCGACGCTGGCGAGGTGCTCGGGAGCGACGAGCGCCCCGACAAGGAGCCGAGCCTTCTGGTGTGTCCGCCGCACCCCAAGCGGATCTACGTGGTGGCGCGGGTCGCTTCGGGTCACGGACTGGTCGCGGTTGGTGGACAGCTCGTCCCGCCAGAGAAAGCCGAAGTGGTAGCGAAGGCCGTGGGCCACCGTCCGCCACCGAGCGAGACCAGCGTGTGGAGCTACTTCGAAGGCGAGCTCCAAACTCACCGCGAGGAACTCGGGAGCCCCTGGCAGGATCTGCGGCGGGCGGCGCTCCCCGTTGAGATCAGCGCGCCCACACTGAGCAGCCTGAGCCTGGAGGAAGGCCAGTGCGCGGACGTCTTCGTCGCCCCTTCTTCTGACGTGTCGCACTTGGATCTCGCGCTGCTCGACGGCGACGGGCGCACCCTAGGCAGAGGCACCAGCCAGGGCCGCAACCGCAACCTCCAGGTGTGCGCTGGCAAGCCGGCGGAGCTCACCTTGGAGATCCGACCTCACCTTGGGCGTGGCCTGGTCGCGCTGCTCATCTCCCAGGGGAAAGCCAGCGAACTCAGCCCCAGCAAGCAGACCATTCGCTACCGCACGGAAACCACCGAGTCGCTCCCCGAAGCGATCAAGAGCGCCTCCGCGCTGAGCCAACGCCTGGGGCTACCACTGGGTGCCAAGCTGAGCGAAGGTTCGGCGCCCGTAGGCCGGAGCGTGAGCGTGGACGTGGATCTGCAAGCTGGCTGCACCCGCCTCGACCTGGTGCTGGGAAAGCCGGCGCGCGGCGTCGCCGCGCGCCTGTGGAGCGCCGCAGGTGAGTTGGTCGCCGAGTCGTCGGGCGACCCCAGCGCGCGCCTCTTCGCGTGCGGCGAGGCCGGGAAATTTCGCCTGGACGTCGAAGCGGAAGTGAGACCTGGGCCCTTCGCGCTCTTCAGCAGCCCCGACGCGAAGGCACCTCCTGCGCTGCGCGCGGCGCCCCTCGCCGCTGGCCGCCTGCTCGGCCTCTTGACGAGTCGCGGCGTGACCCGGGGCAAGCAGCTCGGCGGGGTGAAGCAGGTCCAGCTCAGCGAGACCAAGCTCCTGAGAGAGAAGCTCGATGTGCCTCCGGGTCGTTGCTTGGACATCGGCGTGGGAGCCGGTCCGGATGTCGGCTCGGTGGAGCTGACAGTGCGGGGTCACGGCGCCGAAGAGAGCGTCGTTCCTGGACTGCTCACGCTGGATCGCGGCCCCCGCGCCGTAGCCACTCGCCAATGCAATCTCGATGGCCACGGCCCGTTGCGCTTGGAAGTGGAGCTGACATCACGCGGCGGAAACGGCGCTGCCGTGCTGGGCTGGCAGGTACTCTCCCCCGCTCCGTGAGCGGCTTTCCCCACGGCTCAGGGGGCCTCGTCCGGTGCGGGCTCCGCCACGTCGGGATCGAGGGGCACCACTTCGCGTACGCTGCTCGAGACGTGGTCACCCGCGGCGTTCTCCACCACGAACTCAGGCCGCACGGAAACGACTCGCCAGCGCGACCACGGCAAGCTCTGGACGTTTGGCTTGACCAACACGAAGCCTCCCCGCTTCGGCGGCACTGGGTACGGTGGCTCTGGGATCACCTCCGCCTTGGCGACGTCGTTCTCGCGCTCGTCGGCCATCCAGCGCACGCGGAACGCGCCGTCATCGTGAAAGCGCACGACGTGGGCCGAGAACCACTCGTCGCCGCGCTTGGCGATCACGCGCTCCTTGAAGCCGGGGGAAAAGCCTGGAGGAGCCGCGGGTTGACCCGCGCGCGCCGCGTCTCGCTCGAAGGCTCGCCGCCGGTCACCGACCTTGAAGCGCTGCTCGAGGTTCATGCGAGTGAGCTCGCTGGGCACCACGATTTTCTTCGGGGAAATCCGGTGCTCCTCCCCCCCGAAATCCTCGACTTCGTAGCCGGCGTCCAGGGGCGACTTGATGCGGCAGCCAACCCAGCGCTGGGCGGCGACCTCGCAGATCCCGAAGCGCCCTGGCGCCCAGACGGGCTGGTTTGAGGCCGCAATAGGGGCTGATTCTGCAGGTAGCGGGTAGACGTCGGCGGTGTCGGCGTTGGTGATCTCCCCGTCGCTTCGTTGAAGCTTCAAGCTTGGGGTGGGGCCTGTGTTCTCGAGCGCCAGCACCCTCGCCTCGAAGAACTCCCCAGCGTTCGGTTCAACCAGAACGGCGTCTCCCCGCTGAACGGTGGGCGGCGCGGGCGCGGGCCCCTCCCTTTCTCCGGGCGGCTCGCTGCAGCGACAGCCCGGCAGCGCAACGGCGCAGCAGACGGCGACCCAGACGCCCGCGTAACGGAGTCTAGTCAATCGACTCATCGAGGGCAGCATGGGGGAAAACCAGCGTACAACGAGGCTCGGCGGTCGAGGCAAGGGACACACCCTGGGCGAGTGGTTCGCACGGAAAAGCGCAAACCCAAGTCATACGAGTCGCGCATCCCAAGCGAGGCCAGCGGAAACCGCTAGCCGGCGCGGCGGATACACACTGGGAACGCGTGGAGCTTTTGCATCAACTCGCCCCAGTGTGCGCGAAAAATGCCTTAGCAACGCCAGCCAAGTGGAGTATTAACCTCGGCTTGGGTGGTGAGGCGGCCTGGAGGGAGCGTGGGGACTCACGCGTCGCCTTCGAGACTGCCGACGAGGATAAAGCGCCTCGTCGGTGGCCGAGCCGAATCCACGAGGGCGTATCAACTGAGCTGAAAGCAAGCGGAAGAGGAGCACTAGAAAGATGATGAATCACCAGCCTGAGAGCATCCAAGCAGCGGGTGGCGGTTACGGTCCCCCTCCCGGCGGAATGCCGCCCGGCGGCGGAATGGGCGCCCCCGGTGGTTATGGAGCTCCCCCGCCTGGAGGCGCGCCGATGGCTCCCCCCGGCGGCGGAATGATGCCCGGTGGTATGCCCGGTGGTGGCGGGATGGGCGGCGGAAACATCGAAGAGGTCAAGAAGAGCGTCCAGACCTGGATGATCCTCTCGTTCGTTTCGATCATTTGCGGATGCGGTATCCTCGCGATCGTCCCCATCCTGTTCGCTTTCCAGGCGAAGACCGCGGCGGAGCAGGGTAACGCCCAGCTGGCCCAGGAGAAGATCAAGATCACGAAGATCTGCATCATCATTGGTTGGGTGTTGCTCGTTATCTCGATCATCCTGAACATCATCGCGGCGATTGCAGCGAGCTGATCAGCTGAACGACGAGTGACCGCCACGTGCGGAAACTCCCAGCAAAAAACGCACAAGCGGCGTTACCCGAGGGTAACGCCGCTTGTGTTTTGTCTGAGCGAGGACTTAGCCGCACATGACGGTGATCGTGTGCATGTGGGCCAAGCTGGTCGTGCTGGTCACGGTGATGCTGCCACCCCCCGCAAGCGTCGTGAAATCCGCCGCGGTAACCGTGACGGAGTGCGTGTGCGCCGAGCTGCCCATGATGTCGTAGGTCTTGTCCGCTGCGGCATCCACGTCGGCCTGGGACACCATCAGCACGTGACCATGATTCGCCATGATGGTCGCCCCGCAGCCGGTCATGCCGGTGCCACCGCTGCCGCCCGTCGCACCCGCGCTGCCGCCGCTGCCGCCGGTCGTTCCCCCAGAGCCGCCATTGGAGCCGCCAGCACCGCCGTTGCCGGAGCCTCCGGAGCCGCCGTTGCTGCCCCCTGAGCCACCATTTCCGGAGCCACCGTTACCCGAGCCGCCCGATCCGCCGCCGTCGTCGTCCGAGCCGCAGCCCGGGAGCACCATCACGGCGCCAGCCGCCCACAGCGCGCCGCGAATGAACTGCTTGCGGCTCATGCCCGCGCTCGATGACTCACCTTGTTTACTCTTCATGCAACCTCCGAGTTGGATCCTAAGCGTATCCAGGCCGCGTTTCCAAATGTCGCGCAGCCTGGACCTGAGGAACGTATGCCGGAGCTGGAGTTCGGTTTCTTCACACCAGCCCCCATCCAGCGCCGCTTTGACCGCTCCGTGGCTCGCTGTATGGTGCGCGGATGCTGTCTGAAGCCGGGTTTCAAATCCAACCAGTGAACCGAGCCCAGTTCGGAGTTGGAAGTATCAGCAAGCTGGGGAAGCACGTGAAGAGCGTGGGCAAGCAGCGTGCGCTGATTGTCACCGACCCCGGCTTGGTGAAGGCGGGCGTGGTCACCCAAGTCGAGGAGGCGCTGAGTGCCGAAGGCATCGAAGCCCGCGTCTTCTCGGAGGTGCGCCCGAACCCCACGACAGAAGATGTGACCCTCGGGCGAGACGCCGCGCGTGAGTTCGGCGACGCCGCGGTCGTGCCAGTAGGCGGCGGCTCGGTGCTCGACGCCGCCAAGGCCATCGCGCTCTGGGCACCGAACGGCGGTGAGCTCGCGGACTACGTACCCGGCTGCAAGCCCAAGCACCCCGGGCACCCGGTGATCGCGGTGCCAACCACTTCAGGCACCGGCGCTGAGACCAACATGTTCGCCGTGATCACGGATCCGGAACGCGGAAGAAAGATCCTGATTGGTCACCTGAGCGTCCAGCCCAAGGCGAGCGTGTTGGACCCCGCGCTCACCGTGGGTTGCCCGGCCGCCGTGACCGCCACCTGCGGCATGGATGTGCTCACCCACGCCATCGAGGCGCTGACCTCGAATCGACCGAATCCCTTCAGCGAAGCGGTCGCCCTACGAGCGATCGCCATGGCCGGGCATCACCTGCCCATCGCCTTCGAAGACGGCGCGAACATCGAGGCACGCAGCCAGCTGATGTTCGCTTCGCATTTGGCAGGCATCGCGTTTGCCAGCGCGGGCCTCGGGGTGTGTCACGCGATGGGCCATCCCATTTCCGCGCGGCTGAATGCGGCTCACGGTCAGACGCTGGCCACCCTGCTTCCCGAGGTCATGCGCTTCAACTGCTTGGTCAGCGAGGCCAAGTACGCGCAGGTGGCGATCGCCCTGGGCGTCGCCGAGCCCGAACTCGACAATCACGACAACGCGCAGCTCGGTATCAACGCCATCGAGCACCTGCGCGCCCACGTGAGGACGGACATCAGCCTCGCGGATCTCGGGGTGAGCGCCAGCCTGCTGCCAACGCTGGTGGAAGATGCGTTCGCCGATCCACTGATGATCACCACGCCGCGGCGCCCCGAAGCGCAAGACGTGATGCGCATCTACGAGACCTGCATGGCGTGGTGAGGCGCTCGGCCAACGCACCAGTGGTGCGCCGTCGCGCCAACGCGCAGCGGCTTACAGGGCAGCGGCTTACAGGGCAGCGGCTTACAGGGCAGCGGCTTACAGGGCAGCGGCTTACAGGGCAGCGGCTTACAGGGCAGCGGCTTACAGGGCAGCGGCTTACAGGGCGGCGACCTCAAGCCGCGTCCAGATCCAGATCCAGGTCGGCGTCTAGGATCTCGTTCTGGGTGCCGTAGCGACCCTTCTCTTCGCTGAGCTGGGCCACGGCGACGCGAGTGTCGTGGGTGAAACAGAGCCACGCCGAGCTACGCAAAAGCTCGGGAAAAAGGCTGGACTTTTCATCAATCAGCCGCTCCGGGAAACGGTCGTAGCCCATCGTGATGGGCAAGTGCACCCAGGGCACCCCGGGCACTAAATCCGCACAGAAAAACACTTCACCGGCGTCACCGCGCGCTCTGGTGTGCAGCATTCCGGGCGTGTGCCCGTAGCTCCGCACGAAGCTGAAGCGCGGGCCGAGCGCCTCCGACTTGAGGTCGGCGTCCGCTTTCCCGCCCACCACCTCCAGCCGTCCGCTCTGTTCCAGGAGATCGACCAGCTCAGGAATGAACGACGCACGATCTCGCGGGTGTGGATGCCTGGCACGCTCGAACGCTTCTTCACCGACCACGAAGCGCGCCTTCGGAAACAAGAGCGACGGCGGCCTGTCCGCCTCGTACGCGGCCAGCAAGCCTCCGGCGTGATCGAAATGCAGGTGGCTCAGCACCACGACGTCGATTTCGTCGTGGGACACACCGAGCTCGCTCAGGTGCCGACACAGCACGTGCTCCTCCTCGACCACGCCAAAGCGCTCCCGCAGCTTGGGCTCGAAGAAGCTGCCAATCCCCGTCTCGAGCAAGATGCGCCGCGCGCCGTCCTCGATCAGCAGAGCACGACAGGCAAGCGCGATGCGTCCCGCATCGTCCGGCGGACACCAGCGGCTCCACAGCGCGCGTGGCACATTGCCAAACATCGCGCCGCCATCCAGCCGTTGTGAGTTGCCGAGTACACTCCGAATGCGCAACATGCGTCTCTCTATAGCGCACCCCTTGGAACCTTGACCTCGCGAACTCCCCGAATCCCCAGATTGCTTGGTAGCTGCTTGGCAGGCGTGGTGAGCCTGCTGCCAAGTGTTGCGGTCGCGCAGACGTTCACGTTGCAGTTTGGCAAACAGCGTCCCGGAGGCGCACCGGATCCCGACGCCGCGCTGTTCGTGGATCGTCAGCTCTCCCTCGGAGCCTCCGCGTCACACGCTTCGAGCGACAGCGGCAGTGAGCGCAGCGTCGCGGCCCTGGTGGGACAGTTTGGTAGCCTCGATTCCACGCGCCTGGGCTGGGTGCAGCGCTCGCGCACCTTCGGCGTGGTGGGCGGCGGTAGCGCTGGCGTCGAAGGTGGGATCGGGGGTGAGATCAGCGCTGG
>JAWKRD010000070.1:0-28217 GCA_041389805.1 Polyangiaceae bacterium
CGCCTTCTCCACGGCGTCGAAGATCACGCTGCCTGGGTCGGCGCCGTCCTTCCCGCGGACGACTTCGCAACCGACGCGCTGACCCCAGACGATCAGCTGCTGCACCGCCGCCGCGCGGAACGTGTCTCCCGCCGCCAGCACGCACGTCTTGCCCTCGGCCGAGAGCCGGGTAGCGAGCTTACCAATGGTCGTGGTCTTTCCCGCGCCGTTCACGCCGACCAGCAGCACCACCGTTGGCGCCCCGATCATCTTGAACGCGCCGGGGTCACCCGCCTCGAGGATCTGCAGCGCTTCCGTGCGGAGTGCGTCCCAGACCGCATCTGGGTCCTTCAGCTCGCCCTTGGACAGCCCATCCTTGATGCGTTCGAGTAACGCCTCGGTGGTCTTCACACCGACGTCGCTCGTCAGCAGGATTTCCTCGATTTCCTCGGCGATCGACGCATCGATTTCCTTGCGCCCAGTGACGAGGGACTTCAGCCGGCCGAAGAAACCTTCGCTCTCACGGCTCTTGGCGAGACCCTTGCGGAGGCTCTTGATATCGTGGCGCGAGGTGAGGGAAGGACGCCCATCGCCGCTAGCAACGGGTTCCTCCTCTTCCGGCTCAGGTTCTGGTTCGGGCTCGGGCTTCGGCGCTTCGGCCTTCGCCTTCGGGGGAGGAGCCTCTTCTTCTTCGTCGTCCTCGTCGTCCTCCGGCTCCGGAGGCTTGGCCTTCGCGGCAGGCTTCGACTTGGTGGGTGCCTTCTCCGGCAGCTTCTGTGGCTGCGGGGCCGCGGGAACCTGCGGCTCGCCCTTCTTGTTCATCAAGAAGAAGGCGACGACGGCAATGATGACGACTGCGATAATGACGTAGATCATTGGCTTTCAGCGGGCGATGGTCCGAGACCGGAGGGTCCCGAATTCGCTGGCGCCGCGGACTATAGGGAGCGGCGTTCAGAGGCGTCAACGACTGCAAGCCAAACTGGCGCTTTCGCCGCTTTCTATCGGCTCATTACCGCTAAGAGCGGCTCTAATCGGCTTCGGCACGCCCGGGCTGCTGCTCGCCGATGCGCTGTTCGGCGTCAGCGTCGGGCGCGATCGGCCCATAGGCGGCTCGTTCGATCTCCGCGGCCCACTCGGCGACATCCGCTTGGCCCTTCGATTTCGCCACACTCGCCACGTGACCTGGCGTCGCACCTCCATCCGACGACCAGGGCCGTCCCCGCGCGCGTCCGTCTGCATTGCACCAAACGATCGAGCAAGGCCCTTCTTCGAGGAGACCATCGAAATCGCGATCGCCCCGGGTCGGGGCACCGGACGCTCGAGGGTGCTGTGCCATGGCGCTTCGATTCTGAATCGCGAACCTTCGGCCGTGGCGAAGTCCACATGCTGCAATTCGAAGCGACCGTCTGTACCCGTGGTGGCGCGTGCGGCCACGCCGTCAGAGGAGAACGCCGGGATCAGCAACGTGATGGTCGCTCCAGAGACAGGCGTCCCCTCCGTGCGCGTCGCTGACGCGGCCCCTCCAGCCCGTCTGCCCCCGCAGGCTCAAGCAACTCCACCGCTGGTTTTGCCGCTCGGAATACTCCTGCGCTCGTCCGTTTCCTTCGTCTCATGGCGCCCGGGGCGATACCAGGCGCGGACCAGCCAAGCCGTGATCAACAGCGCGCCAGTGATCAGCGCGATGCCCCCAGGGACTCGGCGGAGGCACAGGGTGATTTCCGAGGTTCCCCGAGGGAGACCCACGCGGGTGAGCTTGGCAGAACCGCAGCGTCAAGTGTGCCGGTCCTCCGTCTCGACTCCTAGCACCAAGGAGGCACGCCCATCCCGAACGGGTGTGGTACCAATCGAACGGCCGTCGCCGATCGCTTCGACACTTCCCGACGGAACTGAATGACGGTTGACATATTTGCCGCAGATCGAGCGGCCTTCCGCGAGCCGTGTCGGTCGGCGCTTCATCGAGCTCAACGTAACCTGGGTGGTGCGCAAGACTGGCGCTTCGGTTTCGGCCGGCGATAGCGCGCGCGTTCCAGGGAACCTCGCGATCAGTTGAGCCGCACCGGGCGCTCCTAGGCTCGCCGTCGGCACCAGGAACTGCGCTCGTTGCCCGACGCTGACGGTCACCTGCCCGAGGCGACTCTCCTCCCCAGAAAAATTCCTTGAGAAAGATTGAGTTGTGCTTTTTGAGGTTCGAGACCCAGATCCGTGTCGGAACGGGTAGCCACCCACACCGAGTGCTGTTCGCGCTCGAGCGCCAGCGTCGCCGGCATCGGCTGAAAGCGCAAGGGCGGGGAGTGCGTGACTTGTCTATCTCGATTTGCTTGGTCAGCGAGTCGTAGTCAGCATCTCCGTCGAAGGTAAGCTGGAGCTTGGCGTCGTCACTCAACTCGACAATTCGCAGGCAAAAAGTGCCTTCCGCGGAGCTGTCGAGGATGAACTCGCCGAGGAACGATATGAAGCGCCGTGAGGGGGAGTGTTTCCGCAGACGGTTGCCGCGGGTAATTTGGGCTGCGCAGGGCCAACCGCAGGCGGACATGCGCCTTCCCGATCCGGTCGGCCCGTGTCGTCAGTGGTAAGATCTCAGTTCAACGCCAGATTCCGTCGGGATCAATAGCCGAGCTTCGAGCGAGGCGGTCCCACGAATGCGCACCTTCACCGCGTGTGCAGGCCTGGGTGCGAGGCCTTTACCAAGCAAGTGACTACACCCAGCCACCACGCGAGGACGACGTCTCTGCGTGGGCCAGCGAGCGCCCGACGTCGGCTCTGGACGCTCAGGGTCACCGGGATTTTGGACTCGCTGTGCACGACTCAGCCTACACCAAAAGCGGCCGAGCTCAAGCACATCCACTGCTTCGCCTTGAACACATGACCGGATGGGTCGTCCAACCAGAACCAGCCGCCGCGTTCCCCACTGGTCCGACTGATACCTGACTCCCTCCCCAGCTCGTGCTCATTCATGTCAGGACTCTGCGACTCCGTGTCCAGGTCCGTTTTCCGCGCATTCGCTGCTCTGCCGTGATTGGGAACACAGCTGTTGGGAACACAGCCGCTGGGAGCGGACGGCTGAGCGGCTGGTGCAGAAAAGTAGTCAAACGCCGCCGCGTACGTGCTCATGTCGAGGATCAAGGTGAGGGGTGGCGTGATACTCTCGGGGAATGACTTCGTGGTTCGCCCGAGTGTGGCCTTGGCTCTTGTGCCTCTCGTTGGTGCTGACCACGAGCTCGCGTTTGCCGAAGACAAGGTCGATCGGCTCGCTCAGCAGTTGAAGGGAAGCGATGACTTTCGCGTTCGCACGCAGGCTGCGCTGGCGCTGGGTGCGACCAAAGACAAGCGTGCCATCGACCCCCTGTGTGGTGGGTTGGACGACGACAACACCACGGTCCGAGCGGCGGCAGCTGCCTTGGGCAAGCTCGAAGGGTGGCGTGGAGTGCCTTGAAGACCGACTGAAGAAGGAGAGCTCCTCCTCGGTGAAGTCGGTGATCAAAGAGAGTCGATCAAGAAGATCAAGAAGGCGCTGAAGAAGGGCGGCGGCGAGATCACCGCGGATACGAAGTTCTACGTAGCCCTCGAAATCAAGAACAGCAGCGACGTCTCCGATGATCTCGTGGAGACGGAGGTTCGCAACAGCCTGAGTCAAGAAGCTCGCCAAGCTGAGTGGCTTGCCGTCGCGCCATCCGGCGAAAAGCTCAGCGACGCGAAGAAGCTGCTGGCCAAGCACAAGGGCGTTGACGGCTTCTACCTGATGGCCAAGGCGAAGCTCACCTACTCAGGCGGAACCATGAAGGTGGCTTCTCGGTTAGCGTCTTCACCTATCCAAACAAGGCTTTGAAGGGCAGCGCACAGCGTCTCTGTCGGCTTCCCCGATGTCGAGGAGAGCGACAAGGGAGCCCAAAAGGAACTCTTGGGTGAGGCAGGACGCAGCGCTGCAGAGAAGTTCGCGGACAACGCGGATCGTTTCAAGTAGCCCCGCGTGGAAACACGGCGGTGCACCAGTCGATGTCGAGAAGCGTGCCATCGGGTTTGCCCAAAACGCTTACACAACTCCTTCTATGAGGCAGGCGTGTAGAGCGGGAGCCTGGGCGGCTTTGACGAAAGCGAGATTTGCTCGCTCGGGCGGACTACCCGTACGCTATTCGCTGCCGAGTTGTAGCTTGGTACTCACCATGCCCGCATGTGAGCGGGACGAGGAGTCAGCATGTCCGGCGGTCGCCACCAACGAAGCTTCAAGAACTACCTGCTGGATCCGCATTTCCAGCTGAAATACACCGGCTACCTGGTGCTGATCGCGATCGCGCTGTCAGTGGCGCTGGGCATCATCCTGTGGCGCACCAGTGACGCGGTCATCAGCCAGAGCCAGAAGAGCGTGGCGCTTGGCGAAGAGGTGGTGAAGCGCGGTCGCGACGTGGTCGACGAGCAAGAAGGTCAGCCAGGTCGTCAAGATGAACATCGTGAAGGATCCGGATTACAAGGACAATCCGGCGCTCCGCGATGCCTTCGACGAGGACGCCAAGAAACAAGACGACCGGCTCAATCAGCAGCAGTCAGATCTCGAAGCACAGGCTTCACGCCTCAAGGAGCAGTCCACGCAGCTCGAGCAGCAGCGCAGCACGATGGCCTGGGCGCTGGGTGGTGTGTTGATCGCGCTGGTGTTGTTGATCGGTCTAGCGGGCATCATCGTGACTCATCGCGTGGCCGGTCCGATCTTCAAGATGAAGCGTCAGCTGCGCGAGGTCGGAGAGGGCAACCTCCAGATCCCCAGTGCCTTGCGGAAAGGTGACGAGCTGGTGCACTTCTTCGAGACCTTTGCGGACATGGTTCGAAACCTACGCAAGCGCCAAGAAAATGAGATCGCCATGCTGGATCAGGCCCTCGAAAGCCTGCGTGGCAAGGCATCCGACGAGGATCTCAAGCCCCTCGAAGAGCTCCGCAAGGAGATGCAGGACGCCCTCGGCTGAGACAGGCCTACACCAGTTCTTCACATCGACCTCGGACACGCCAAGTGCTCCGAGGTCTTTTTTTTCTTGGGGGGTGAGGGGCGCTCCCTCAGAGCTACCGCAGGGACATACTCAATCTGGGCCCCCGCGACGCCAAAGCTGACGCTCGCGACGTCGAAGCGCAGGCGCTCGGCACTTGGATCCCTTTGGTAGCGTCTACCCCAGAGTCGCTGCCCGGCTCTGCGGACGCGCTCACGCTTCTTCCAGTCAATCGAGGCCAGAGCGCGAGTCCGCTGTTCCCGCGGGTGCGAACCTCAACCACGACGATGAGCTCGCGGCGCCGCGCGACGATGTCGATCTCTAGGCGTCCTACGCGAAGGTTCGTGGCTACGATCTGAAACCCAACGCGCTCAAGGTAGTCCGCCACCAGGCGCTCCGCCTTGCCACAACAACGTGTCCCGACGTTCCACCTGAGGGTGTCGGACGGCTGCGACTCGAGTTGCATGAAGTGCGGTGATCGCGCACAAACGCAGAACGCCCAGCCAAAAGGCTGGGCGTTGCGCTCGACAGACTGCAGGCAGCGTTGCTACGACTCGGTAGTCGTACTTCGCGTCGCAGTTCTGCAGGGTATCGAGCAAGTTGCTCCGGTTCCGACCTGGTTATGGTGCCTTCCTTCACGCAGTAGGAACCGGCGAGCTGCGTACCGCCCAGACCCACGTCGTCGACCAGCTTCTCGCAGCTAAAGCCGCTGGGGCAGTCGCAGTAGGTGGCTCCGTCGTCCTTGTTGCCTTGGGCATTCGCGCAGCGGCAGGAGCAATAGACCGCCCGGTCTTCGCGGCGATCCACCAGCTGGCCAGTCACCGCGGCGGTGACCTTGTCCTGCACAGAGCCGCTTCCTGGATCGGTGCCAGGGATCGAGCAGAGGTTCTTGATCTGCTCAGCATTCGCATCGGCGGGGGCTACGCCGTCGGGCAGGCCAGGTGATCCGTACGGACAGCTCACGCGACCCTGGAACTTCACGAGGCAAACGCGGGTCTCTCGCACTGGAACGAGCGGCTCTCGACGTTCTGCCTCTTCGCTCGAGAAACTGGCGAAGTTCGGGTTGTACTCGTCCTCCGGGAATGCACGGGTCACCGACGCCGCCGCTCTCACAGCCCATGGCGACGAAGCCGAGGGCGGCGATAGCCAGCATGAACAAGCCACTGCGCTGCCGAGATTCTGAGGAGATGGTCTTCATCGTGTGTTCCGCCTGCTTTCGCGTCTTCAGAGCGTCGGGTCTCACCCATTCATGCCTCTCCCCGGGAGGCATGTCATTGGAACAGGTAAAGAGGACTCCAAGCTAGAGCACAACCGTTTGGGATCAGCTGAACCTGGGCCCCGTTTGGGTCAGCGTGGTGGGCAACTCACGCCCGTTCGAGGCTTCGTGTTCGGCGCGTACGCTAGTCGAGTGGTGAGCAAAAGGTCAATCCGAATGATGGTAGTCTCAAAGCCTGGCTCCTGGCCGTGAGCACGCGGGTTTATGGCTGCAAACGCACGCGCTGTGGCGGCGAGGTCAGCTCCGAAACAGTGCCCTCGGAAGGTTGCTCTGACACTACCGCCATCCAGCAACCGCTGGAGTGCTGGTGGATGATGGAATGGGTCGCCGCTACGCACCGAGGTTGAGCGCTCTTGCACTCGAGTTCGTTGGACAGTGCGGTTTGTTTGGCGCGCGGTGACACCGCGCGGTAAGCACCGACCGCACGTCGCACCCGATTGAGGACGTCGTCGACGTTTCTCCTCCCCAAACCCAAGCATTCGGTCGGGGGATTTATTTACTGCGGCGAGAGGATTAATCAAACGCAGATAGAAGCCGGAAACTTTGGGATGATGGGCAAGGAGGCGCTTGACAACGCTTGGCGCCCCTTTCTAACATCGCCCACGCCGCGTCCGGTATCTATTGATTCTCATTACGTTTTTGGCGCCGAGGGAAAGCGCTCCAGGTGCCAGCGACGAAATAAAGAGTTTTTCTAGGGCAATCCTAGGCGATTGCACCTGGTCAAACGCAGCTCGCACGTCGCGATCTGTCGTCCCGCTCCCCCCAATCGAACGCGCGTGCTCAGCCCACTCAAGAAAAGAGGACCGATGTCGAGAAAGCGCTTTGCCGCAACCATTCTCAGCTCCGTGTTTTTGTTCGGTAGCGTCTACAGCTCCGACGCGCGAGCGCAGGAGGTCATCGACCTGGATGAGGATACTCCTGCCAAGGACAAGAAGGACGCCAAGGCCGGCAAGAAGACGGCGACGTCGACATCGACCTCGATGAAGAAAGGTGGCGAACAGGCGCCTACTGGACCCGCAAACGTCGCTGGGCAGATGACGGAAGAGGCAGCGCAAGGCGAAGCTGTTCGACAAGAGGCGCTGGAGCGAAGCGGCACTCGCGCTCTTTCGCGTATGGAATGGCGAAAGACAGGGGCGGCGAATCCGGAGCAACCAAGGGGCTGGGCGGAAATTACTACCTGGCGATTTCGCTGTACCGACTGAAGTTCTATCAGTCGAGCTACGCAATCTTCAGCTTGATCGCCGACAAGAAGACGCACCTCAAGTTCAAGGAGACGCTGCTCTGGCTCGCGAAGCTAGCGACGCAGCTACCTGAACCACGGACATCATCGAGCGCGTTGGTAAGTACTCGAACGCCGAGCTCGAGCGCTTCAACAACCCGCGGCAGCGCGACCTGTACTGGCAGCTCAACTACATGTTGGGCCGCTACAAGTACCGCAACCGCCAGTTCGCTGAGGCGATCAGCCTGTTCCAGAAGGTGGATCCAACCAGCGAGTACTACGTGAAGTCGCAGTTCTTCAGCGGCGTCTCGTACGTGCAGCTCCGCAAGTCGGTGCCCGCGGTGAAGTCCTTCCAGCGCGTCGAGAAGGCAATCGACGACGGTGCAGCGGGCGTCGAGGACGAGACGCGTATGCGCGACCTGGCGTACCTGTCGATGGCGCGTACCTACTACTCTGCATCCATCAAGCTCGACGCTGAGACCAACACCCCGTCGGTCAACAGCACCAAGCTGAGCGCGGCGGTGAAGTACTGGAACTTGATCGAGACCTCCAGTGAGTACTGGCTCGACGCACTGTTCGAGCAGTCCTGGGCCTACTTCATGGCCGGTGACTACCCGCGCCCTCGGCAACATCCATACGATCCAGTCGCCGTACTTCCCGAACTCCTTCTATCCGGAGGCGGACATCCTCAAGGCGGTCATTTACTTCGCCAACTGCAACTACGAGGGTGCGACGACGATCGTCATAGCGAGATTCAACAAGAAGTACCAGCCCATCAAGGACGAGCTGGACAAGACCCTGAAGCGTTTCAAGGGTCGAACCAGAAAGCCCTTCTTCAAAGTTTCTGAAGCAGGTGCAGGACGACAAGGCAGACCTGAGCGAAGATTCAGCCGATCGTGAAGAACGCGCTGAGCGACCGCTCGCTGCTCCGCAACATCCAGTACGTGCGTGTGCTGGACGACGAGCTTTCTCGCTACGGCCAGGCACCGCCGAGCTTCAAGAGCTCGAAGCTGGGTCAGCAGGTTCAAGATGTCGTCAAGTTCGCCCGCCAGCAGGCGGTGAAGAACGCCGGCGAACTCGCCATGGAGCGCTACCAGCGCAACTTGGACGAGCTCGACGAGCATCTTCGTAACGGTGAGAAGATCCTCATCGACATCACGAACGCGCTCCGCAACAAGCTCGACGAAAAGCTCAAGGGTGGGCAGGTGTCGAAGGCGGACGCGAAGATCTTCGGCGTTGTTAACCAGATGAGGAGCACGTCCTCTGGCCATTCGACGGTGAGTATTGGCGCGACGAGCTTGGCTTCTATCGCCAGGTCGTTGAGTCCGCGTGTGGGAGGTAAGAAGGTAACTCATGAACTCTTCACGAGTCGTTCCCGTTCTGGCCGCGCTGCTGGGGTTGCTGCTTAGCAGCGCCAGTGGCTCGGCTGCGCAGTCGGCAAAGCCGTGCCAATTCCTGCGTCGCCCCCGAGGCGGAGAAGGCAGTCAACGCTTGCCCTGGCGGGCCTAAGACGTTCGAAATCAAGCAGAAGCGCGGTACCGCGTTCAAGAGCGCGCCTCCGCCGCGCGAAGTGAACGCGCAAAAAGACGCCAAGCCGAAGAATCCGGACACGGAGATGGCGGCTGGTCAGCGCGACGCACGTAAGACGCGTCTACAAGCGCGCGGCCGAGCCCTGCTCATCACGGAGATCCAGGGTCTCGAGCGCTTGTTCAAGCGCACGGGCAAGCGTTCTCCTGACCGTCCCCAGCTGATCCGTCGCCTCGCGGAAGCGTACGTCGAGCTCGAGAGCGCGGCGAACCGCGACAAGATCGAGGCGGAGGTCAAGGCTCAGGACCTCAAGTCCCAGCCGAAGCAAGGGCAAGGTCGCCGCAATCAACAAGGCGCGCAAGGAAGCTGCCCAGGCTCGCAAGATCATCGATGCCGCGCGGAAAAGAGGCCATCGCTTACTACAAGCTGATGAAGACAGCCTACCCGAGCTACTCGAAGATCGACGAGGTGCTCTACTACCTCGCTTACGAGTACAGCAGGCGAAGGACCTGAAGAACGCCCGTGCGGTGTACTACGAGCTGATCAGAAGGCTCCCAAGTCGCCCTACATCCCGAACGCCTACTTGGCCTTCGGTGAGTTGTTCTTCCTCGAGGCCAAGCCGATCCGAGCGCTTGGGAGCTTGCGGAGCAGTCGTACCGCAAGGTGACCGGTACCCGCCGCCCACCAACAAGGTGTTCGGCTACGCCCACTACAAGCTGGGCTACGTGTACTGGAACCAGGGCGAGTATGCGAGGCGTTGCAGGAGTTCAAGGAGGTCATCCAGTACGGCGACAAGTACGCCAGCCTCCCGAACATAGCAAACGGCTCTCTCGAGAGTCCGCCCGCCGCGACATGATCCTGTCTACGCAGCGAGCGGTCGTCCGGAGACCGCCTACAACTTCTTCAAGGGGTTGAGCGGTGACGGTGCCGGCGAAGAACACCAAGACCATCGAGATGCTCAACGAGCTCGGCTTGGCGTACCTCGATACCGGTCACCTTACCGCGAGGCAATCACGCTCTACAAAACTTGATGAGCCGCGACAAGGGTGACCGTCTGTGCTTCTACCAGGGACCAGATCACCGGTGCCGTCATGGCGCTGAGCGGCAAGGACAAGGACTCCGTCAGAAGGAGCTGGATCGCCAGCTGACGGTGCGCAATGGCTACGTCAAAGAGAGCCATAGCGACAAGTCGAAGCTCGAGTGCTCCAACGTCACCGCTGAAGATGCTCCTCGCGGAAACTGCGATGTCCTGGCACCTGAAGCCGTCGGTTCCGGCGGCGTGCGTGTACTGGCGACAAGAAGACGATGGACCTTGCAGCGTACCTCTACCAGAAGATCGCCGACAACTTCACCTCGCAGGAGTTCTCCAAGTTCGAGTTCCCGCGCATCGTGAAGGAGGACTGGCCGAACCTGTACAAGATCAAGTACGCGATGGCGGACTTGCTCTACTTCAGGAGCGCTGGGACAAGTGTGGCCCTGCGTTCGACGCGGTGGTTGCAGAGAACCCCACCGGACCCGATGCGGCGGCCGCGTTCGCTTCGGTGCTCTGCTACCAGAAGATGTACGACCAGATTTACAAGGGCGACGCAGACCGCGGGAGCAAGGGTCTCGGTCCGAAGGGCGGCACTGCCGACAAGGACAAGGACAAGAGCGAGTGGGAGGAAGCTGAAGCCGAAGGAGTTCACCGAGACCCAGAAGAGGGTATGGTCACCGCCTTCAATCGCTACGTCACCGCTGCGTCAAGCCACCGAAGGGTGACGCCAAGGCGTACGACAACTACGTCGACGTCGAGTTGCCCGCGCTCGTACCTACTTCGAGTCTCAGCACTGGGAGGAAGCAGCGCTGGCGTTCCGTGACATCGCGATCAACCACGCGGATCACGAGTCATCAGTGTTCGCTGCTCAGCTCTACCTCGAGTCGGTGAACGTGCTTGGTGCCAAGGCGGATCCGCCGCGTCCCTCGTGCTTCGACGCGATGGGCTCCGACGTTCCGCTGTTCATCGAGTCGTTCTGTTCCGGCAAGAAGGCTGAAGACAACGCGGAGCAGTGCGAGACCCTCAACCGCATCCAGTGCGATATCCAGCGCCTCAAGGCTCAGAAGACCGTCGAACTGGCGGACTCGACTCAGAGCAAGGGCGATGTGGGCAAGTCTCTCGAACTCTACAAGGAAGGCGGCGACGCCTACCTGGAGCTTGTGGCGCACCTACGGTGAGAAGCAGCTAGAGGACGGGCAGAAGTCGCAGTGCGGCCAGATGGGCGAGATCGTCTACAACATGGCGAAGGCCTATCAGGCAGGTCGTCTGTTGGCGAAGTCGATTCAGGCTCGCCTGATCTTTCAACCCGCGCTACGGGATGAACAAGACCGACCTCGCACAGAAGGCCACCTACGAGATCGGCGGCAACTACCAGGCTATCGCTGTGTACGACAAGGCAGCGGACTTCTACGAGAGTACGCAGCTGACCCTGATACAAGGGCGAGTTCGCCGACCAGGCACTCAGCGACGCCGTCGTGCTTCGCTTGGGACTTGGTCCAGGAAGACCAGGCCATCGACGACGCGAACAAGTTCAACCGCTACTACAGGGCACGTAAGGCCGAACAGGCTGCCTGCCGAGTCGCCTTCGCGGTTGCTGCTTACTACGCGGAAAGAAGGACTGGGGCCAGGTTGCCAAGCGCCTGCAGGGAGCCATGCGCTTGATCGACAGCAAGGCAGCCCTCGACGTGAAGGTGCAAGCGCATGCTCTTGCGGGCCGCGCCTTCATGGAACTGAATCGCGGTCGTAACGCCGATACTGAGTACGGCAAAGTCGTTGCCATGGAAAGACCCGGCCAAGGCGGCTGAGTCAATCAGAAGGAAGGCGGCGATGCTCGTAAGCTCGGTCGAGCCCTGAGGCGGTCGGCGAGGCGATGTTCTACTTCGCCGAGAAGAAGCGCGCGAAGGTCAACGGTGAAGTTCCCTGAGTACAAGGGCGCCGGCACCACCCAGGCGGTGAAGGACCACATCAACACCAAGGTCAAGGCTGGATCACCAAGAAGCGCCCCTGATCGAGGACGCAACGGCGGAGTACAAGAAGATCATCGACTTGGTTCCCGCCCCCGCCGCCGAAGTGGGTCATCGCTGCCGGTTCGCGAGTGGGAGACATGTGGGGCACCTTCGTGAAGGAGTTCCGCGCGGCACCCATCCCGACCTGGATGAAGCAGGACTACGAGCTGCGCACGGCGTACTACGGTGCTCTCGACGACGCTTCCAGGCCTCCAGAAGCAGATGGCCAAGGGTGCCTACCGCACCTGCCTCGACTACTCGGTCAAGTACCAGTACTTCGACGAGTTCTCGCGTACCTGCGAGGAGTGGCTCGCTGACAACTACAAGAACGAGTACCACCTCATCGACGAGTTCCGCGGTTCTCCCAACCTCGTGAACAGCACCTTGAAGGAGCGCCCCTATCCGATCTCGATCGGGGGTGAGCCCTTCGTCACCGCACCGCCGGCAACCGAGGAAGCTGACAAGCCAGGAGCTTCCAAGGAGTGAGGTCAACAGGCTGGGCCAGCAGCGTCCGAGTAGGACTGCCGCTGGCCCCGCCGACCTCGAAGATCTCACGGAGAATCATCATGAAATTGACTAATCTCTCAGTTCTAGGCGTGCTGGTGTGTGTGGCCTGCGGTGGCGGAAGCAACGGCCCGGGCGCCATCAGCCCTAAGGACGACAGCGGTCAGCGCACGAAGGGCGGCCAAGCCGTCACGAAAGCTGCGGCAGCGGGCTTTCAGCGCGCGCTTGATCAGTTCGTCTCCAACGACCAAAAGGGCAGTTGGTCCGAGTCCAGCTGCGGCAGCGTCGCTGGGGAGTTCCTGAACTCGGCCAAGGGCAACTTCAGGAAGCGCTTCAGGCAAGCCTTTCCCCGAGGCACTGGCCTGGCAGGTCTCGCCTACGCGCGCTGCGGTCAGGACGACAAGGCCAAGGCGCAGTTCCAAGCTGCAGCAGGCGCGTCAGAGGACTTCCACCGCGCCCGCGCCCAGCTCGCGCTCTACGAGTACCAATCCTCGAAGAGCCTTGACGCCACGATTGAGCTTCGAGCAGATCATTCGTGACGCTAAGTTCCAGAACGTCGAGGCCCTGGTTAGCGTCGCCGCGTTGCAGATGGAACGCGGAAACGACGTCAAGAACGCTGACGGTGCGAACGATCTCGAGCGCGCGAAGCTGAACATCCAGCGCGCCCTGGCCATCGACGACAGCTTCATGCCGGCGTTCAACCAGCTGTCGCTGTACTACCTCGAGCTCGCCAAGCGAGACGCCGAAAAGAAGGACAAGAAGTCCGCCAAGGGCAAGAAGCGCGGTGGCCTCGTCGTCGCGTCGGACCAAGGCCTCGAGGTGAACAAGCAGCAACTCGATCTCGCGGCGTTGGTGGCGGCTCAAGCGATTCGCAAGAATCCCAAGTACGCGCCGATTCACAACACCGCTGGTCTGATCCAGGTGCAGTTGAAGGAACTGCAACGGTGCGTGCAGAGCTTCAAACGAGCTCGCTCGCTCGACCCCAAGTTCTTCGAAGCCCACATGAACTACGCGGCGGTGAACCTCGGCTTCCGCGGCTTCGGGGAGGCTGAGCAGGCGTACCGCGAGGCGCTCAAGCTGCAGCCCAACACCTATGAGGCTCATTTGGGTCTCGCGCTGGCGTTGCGCGGTCAGATCAACGACGCGAACTACGACAAGAACATCGCTGAGGCGCAGAAGGAGCTGGATGCGGCCCGCAAGCTCGAGCCGAACCGTCCAGAGACCTACTACAACGAGGCGATCCTGACGCAGGAGTACAAGGCAAAGGGGGACGAGAAGAACTCCATCCCGATGCTGAAGAAGGCTGCGTCGATTTACGACACCTTCGTAGCCAAGGCTGGCGCCGACGCGGCGTTCGCGCCCGCGGTGAAGATCGCCAAGGACCGCTCGACGGACATCACGGATACGATCAAGTTCATCGAGGAAGGGCAAAAGGCAGCGGCTGAGCCGCCCCCGCCTCCGCCCCCGGAAGAGAAGAAGTAAGCGAGCCATCGTTTCGCCACATGCACGGGCGACCCAACTGGGTCGCCCGTTGCGCTTTGTCCGCTGCTTTCTGCGACCCGCTGCTTGGCCTTCACTGTGCGAGTGTGTGCGCAGGAAGTCCAACCCGCGCGGAAAGATCCTCGAGGAAGAAACTTCCCAAGGAAATCACTCCTCGCGGAACCTGAGTGTTCAGGAGCTGTCTTAGCTCGCCGTGCTTCGACACTCCGCCCAGCTGACTCCAGAGCTCGATGTGTTCCGTGGCGCCAGTGCTTCGGACGCGGCGAGCGATGTGGTGAGCACGTCAATGGAGATGCTCCGGACGACGGATCGTGATTCGCGTCCGGGCGCCTCAGTGGTAGTTAGTAGGGTGCCCCAGGGACTAACCCCGGGGGCGGCGATGACGGTTTCGCTCCTCACCAGCTCTTCGGAGTTGATGGGATCAGGCCGAAGTCGGTTGACGGCTCGACCCTGAGCCAAGTACAATGACACTGTAATTCGAACGCAAAGTTCTGAGGAGGCTGGAATGTCGAAGAAGATCCGTTTTGCCGTGCTCGTAGGCGCTGCGATCGCTCTGACCGCTCCCAACGTGTTCGCTCAAGACAAGAAAGATGACGACAAGGGCTACGGCTACGAGTTCGACGATGATCCGCTCAACGCCGGTGGCTTTGGACCCAACGACGCGACGATTCGTGTTCGTCCGCGTGCTGCTCGCACCACGCTGATTCGTCCCCGCACGTCATTCGTGCCGGAGATGTTGAAGTCGGTCGAGAACCTCTAAGTTTTTCGCACGGAAAACCAGCCCCTCGCTAGCGCTCATCGATAGCGAGAACGACCTCAGCGCAGCCCAGGGAAACTTGGGCTGCACGCGGCGCCGCCGCACCAAGGAAACGCCCGATATGTCGAAAGCTGTTCTCACATTTGCGCTCTACAAAGGCGATGAGCTGCTGCGTCGCGAGACCGTGACCCAGGACATCGTCAAGGTTGGCAAGGACCCCAAGAGTCACCTGCAGGTCGACGACGAGCTCGCGTCCCGCATGCGCGGTGATCGAGGTTGGGGCCCGGACGACATCACCTTGATCGACCTGGGCAACGACCCGGGCACTCAGGTGAACGGAGCGCGGGTGAACAAGTGCAAGATCCACGTCGGCGACCAGATCGAGGTCGGTGGAACGCGCATCGTGCTCGAGAGCGCCGAGGCAGCGGCCGCGGAGGCTCAGCCGGCAGCGGCAGCTCCCGCGCCGGCGGTGGCGGCTCCTGCGCCCCCCGCACCCGCGGTCGCGGCACCGCCTCCCGCGCCGGCGGCGGCCCCAGCGGCTCCCGCCCCAGCGGTGGATAACCCCTTCGCAAGCGGCGGCTCCTCCAATCCGTTTGCTTCCGCGGCAGCTTCGAACCCGTTCGCGTCGGCAGCGAATCCCTTCGACATCGCGCCTGCCAACCCGTTCGCCGCTGGTGCATCCGAGGCTGCCCGTCGCGCCGCGCTCGCGGTACCAGACGACGCGCCCCCCGGCACCTACACCTACACGCTGGTGAAGAGCGCCCCCGATGTTCCCGCCGACGAGGTGGAGACGCACGCGGCGGCAGTCGAGGTGATGGTTCTTTGGGGAACCAACGTTCTCCACGTCTCGCACCTGACCCCGCCTCGTAGCTTCTACGTCGGCGAAGAGGCAGGGAAGGCGATCGGCTGCGACTTCTTCATCCCTGCGGAATCGCTGTCGGTTGCTCGTATGCCGGTGGTACTCGCGGGCGGCGGCGGGATCAGCGTGGTCCTGCCCCAAGGCGCGAAGGGCTTCGTCGAGATCCCTGGCCAGCCTCGCATGACCCTCGACGAGGCCCGCGCCAAGGCTCAGCCTTGTGCGGAACTCAGTGGTGCGCACCAGCTCGCGCTTCCCGGAGGTGCCAAGGCTCGCGTCGAGGTGGGCGACTTCGTCTTCCAGGTCGCGGCCGTCAATGCTGGCAAGCCCATGCCCGTAGGCATTCTGGTTGGCCTCGAGGTCGCGGTGCTCATGTACTTCGCGCTCTCGTTCTTCACCGTTGGCAGCCTGATCGCGGCGATGGCGTTCTTCGTCCCGCCCATGGGCTTGCTCGATGACGAAGGCATCGACAAGGACCAGCTCTTCCTCATGCAGCAGTACCTCAAGGCGGCTGCAGAGCGCGAGGAAGAGGAGAAGGAGACCGAGCAGGTCACCGAGCAAGACGCCGACAACAAGGAAGGCGGCACGGGCACTCGCGCCAAGGGCGAAGAGGGCTCGATGGGTAAGCAGACCAGTAAGGACACCAACAAGCGCTACGCAGTTCAGGGTCCCAAGGACAACCCGGACCCGCACATCGCCCGTCAGGCGGCGCTGCGCGAGGCTCAGGAGTTCGGTCTCATCGGTCTCCTCAACACCGGCGCCGCGGGTGATCCCAACGCCCCCACCGCAGAGTGGGGCCGCGACACGTCGCTCGGTAACGACGAAGTCAGCGCGATGGGTAACATGTGGGGTGATGAGATCGGCGACGCCTACGGCGCTGGCGGCCTCGGCCTCTCAGGTATCGGCGAGGGCGGTGGTGGTCGCGGAGAGGGTATCGGCCTCGGATCCATCGGTACCATTGGTCACGGCGCAGGCACCGGCACTGGTCAGGGCTTCGGCTCGGGTCACGGACGCCTCGGCGGTTCTCACAGCACCCGCGCTCCCAAGGTTCGCATGGGCGCCACCAGCGTGTCGGGTCGCCTTCCGCCAGAGGTCATCCAGCGTATCGTGCGTCAGAACTATGGTCGTTTCCGTATGTGCTACGAGAACGGCCTACGTAACAACCCGAACCTCGAGGGGCGCGTAACGGTGCGCTTCGTCATCGGCCGCGACGGCGCTGTGTCGAACGTGTCGAACGGTGGCTCGGATATTCCGGACAGCGGCGTCGTGGGTTGCGTGGTTCGTGCCTACTACGGTCTGTCCTTCCCGCAGCCCGAAGGCGGTATCGTTACCGTCGTGTATCCCATCATGTTCAGCCCCGGCTGATTCCTCGACGGGGCTGCCCTTCTGATAGGACACAGCGAAGGCGGCGTGAGCGAGAGCTCGCGCCGCTTTTGCTTTGTGGTGCGTGATCGAGGACGGGGTTGGGGGAGAGGGAGCGCCTGACAGACGTTGCTCCTCACCCCCAAAACAAGCGCGAGGAGGATTCGACGTAGCGCCCTGTTGACCGTGATTTGCTTGCTCGATCCAAGGCGTCGATCAGCGTGCGAGCGCGCGCGCTACGTGGGATCGAAACACGCTGGCGGGGGTCAGCGTTAGGTGTGGATCACGCGTGTTGGGTAGTGTGCTCAGAAGAGCTTACTCCGGGCGGAATTGAAGTGTGATCGAGGCTACTCGAGAGTCCGTTTGAGCCTGTGATCCTGCAGAGATCCTAGACGGATCCGGCTTTACTTCGTTCCTGCCGTCTGCCTATGCTTCGGCCCTCTTGGAGCGGGAATGAGCGCCATAACAGGGCGTGAAGCCAGCGTGTCAGTGCCCGGGGAGTTGCCTCCTCGCGGAGGCGAATCGGTTTGATTCACGCCGCTGCCGGCGTGTCGCGCACGCAGATCAACAAGTTCGTGTGCAGCGTTGCTCCAAGGCCGGGGTATTGCTCTTCGGCCTCGCTGGTTGGTAAGCGTGGGGAAAGAACAGAGAGAAGGGTGAGCTTGCGATGAAACTGGTGTCGAAGTTCTCGGCGGGAGCGTTGGGCCTCAGCCTCATGCTCGGGGGTTTGGGTTGCAACCGTGACAACATCGAGGCGATCAACCTCTCCAACGAAGGCGACAAGGCTTTCAAGGTCAACGTCGAAGGGGCGATCTCGAAGTACGAGCAGGCGACTCAGCTGGACCCGACGAATCACCGGATCCTGTGGCGCTTGATGCGTGCGTACGAGAAGAAGGAAGACTGGGACAAGGTCGCTTCCACTGCGTCTCGCGCGGTGCAGATCGCGCCCGACCACGCCAACTACTGGTACAAGCGCGGCTATGCGCTGATGCAGCTTGCGCGCGCCGGCGACAAGGATCGCTACGACGAGGCGAAGGAGCCGCTGAAGAAGTGCATCGAGAAGGACCCGAACTACGCCGAGTGCTACCACGAACTCGCTGAGGCGGATCTCTGGACCGATGACCTGCAAGGCGCGGTGGAGAACTACTCCAAGGCCATCGAGCACGACCCCACGGTTGGCTACTTTTACGCGCCTCTCGCCGACGTGTACGTGACGCTGCGCTTGTACGACGAGGCGGACAAGGTGCTGAAGGAAGCGACGCGCATCCTGCAACCGACGGAGCAGAACGCGAACTACCTCCACGCCTCCTACGTGCTTTTGGCGAAGGTTGCTCAGGCCAAGGGCGACACGGCTGGCATGATCTCCTCGCTGGAGAAGGGAAGCGAGATCGGTGGAGACAAGCATCCCGAGGACAAGTTCTTCCTTGGCTCCGCGTACGCCACCAAGGATCCGCCGGACAAAGAGAAGGCGGTGCGCTTGCTGAACAGTTTCAGCAAGACCTCGTGTCGTGGCGCCAAGGCGAAGCAGTTCAAGGAACAGTGCACCGCAGCTCAGGACCTCATCCAGAAGCTCGGGGGAACCAACTGACACGTTTTTCCGTGTGTGAATTACCTCCCGAGTCTGGCGTACTGCGTGTTGCGACCGCCGGGCGAAGTCTGAAATCCCGATCAAACCGGGCCGCAGACGTCGTCCGGCGCTCGTCCATTCAGGCGCCGGAGTTCGTTGCCGCGTGCTTGTCCGGCTTTTGCCTTGCCGTTGGCTTGCCCCGCTCCCGCGGCTCCGAGAGTTCTGCCAGCGGCTCTGCTGACTGCAGCGGCCCTGCTGACTGCAGCGGCTCTGCTGACGCGCTCGGCGGATGCGGCGGTGCGCCCCAAGTTGGCGCGTCGCTTTGGGTCCGGCGTGTGTCGGGCAGGCCCGATCAGGCATCACGCACGGTCGCTGTGAGCTGTTCCCTCGCGAAACGTCCCGCTGAGCGCCCATCTGGCCACGCCTCCCCGGCCAGCCAGCAGAGCGCTTGGACGCGGAGATTGGGCCAGATTGGGTCCAGCTCCAACAAACCAAACAAGTTCGGTATTTTTGGCGCGAGGCTCGATGTAGTCTCGTGCGACAGTTGTGCTGTCACCAACACCCTGCACGCGGAACCCGCGATCGCTCCGTTCCCGCATAGTGCCCCCGAGGAAGCATGGATCTAGAGGCGCGTCTCAATAACCTGGAGAACACCCACGAGTGGCATGCCATGGTCGAGGCCCTTGAACAGGGAATCGCCAGTGCCCAAGACGATGGGGTCAAAGCTCAGCTTCACTTGAAGTTGGGTCGCTTGTTGCGCGATCGCTTTTTGCAAGGCGTGAAGGCGCTCAAGCATTTCCAGGACGCTTTCAAGCTGAACAACACCCTGACCGAGGCGCTCGAAGAAGCGCGTTCGGTGTACTGGGAGCTCGGCAAGCTGAACATGGTGCAGAAGCTGCTCGAATTGCAGCTGAAGAACACCTCAGACGGCGCCGCGGGTTCCGAACTCTGCGTACTCCTGGGCGACGTGCTCACGGATCAGGGCGACTACGATCGGGCAACGGAAGCATACGCCAAGGCGCTTCAGCTTGCCGCGGGGCAACCGAGCCGCGCCAGCCAGATGCTGGAAGACGTTCAGGTGGCACCCGATCAGTGGCAAGACCACATCGGATCGTTGTTGCGCGGAGCTCATGGTGCGGCGGACGCGGAAGGCAAGGCCATGGCCTTCCTTCGCGCATCTCGGGTGGCGAACCGCTTCGCGCCTGAAGAAGTCGAGGGCATCCTCGGTCAGGCCTACGCCTCGGATCCGTCCGGAACCGTAACGGGAGCGCTGTTCGAGGGGTACCTCGTCTCCCAAGAGCGCACCGATTCGATCGTCGAGGCGCAGCGCAAGGTGTTGGACGCTGACCTGGACGCGGCGACCAAGGCGGGCATCGCGTATCGCTTCGGCGTGCGCTGGGCGACTCGCCACCAGAACCTTGATCTGGCCAAAAAGCTCTTCGAGGAGGCGCTGAAGGCCGACCCGACGCGTGATGACGCCTTCAACTGCTTGCGCGAGATCTACGGCGCCGAGGGCAATTGGGCGCGCAATCTGGAGCTAGCAGAGCAGATCGCGTCTAGCACCAACGGAGTGAGCCACGCCGCAGCACTGGCCGCGGCTGGTAGCATTGCCTGGCGGCAACAGGGTGACCTGATTCGCGCTCGAGGCTACTTCGAGCAGCTCGCCGGGGTCTCGCCGACCCATCCCGCGCTCAAGGCATTCGAGGCACAGATCGGCGAGGCGCTCACGCCTGGTGATGCGCCCGCTGCTGAGGAGTCTGCCGAGGCAGAGGCGCCCGCGGCGGAAATCGAAGTCGAGGAGGCTGCGGCTGACGCAGACGTCGAGATCGAGGAGGAGTCTAGCGAGGAGCTAGCCGTAGTCGATGACGTCGAGGATATCCCCGCGGAAGCGGCCGAGGAGCCGAGCCGGAAGCTGAAGCGGCTGAACCGGCCCCTCCGGCTGAAGCGAAATGACGCCAAGATCGCCGAGCTGCGCGAGCAGCTCGCCCAGCAGGAGGAGGCCAAGCGCTATCACGAGTACGTGAAGACCCTCATCGAGCTGGGTGACGAAGTTCCGGACCCCGCGGAGAAGGTGCAGCTGTTCACCGAAGCAGCGGACCTCTACGTCAACAAGTTCGTGAACCAAGCGGAGGCGGTACGGACCTACGAGAAGGTGCTCGAGGTCGACCCTCAGAACGACGGGGCCATCGAGTACCTCCGAGGCATGTACGAGAAGCGTCGCGACTGGGAGAAGCTCATCGCGTTGCAGAAGTCTCAAGCGGATTTCCTTCCCGCGGGACCAGAGCGTACAGCGGCGTTCAAGGAGATGGCGCAGCTCGCTACCGAGCGCGTAAAGAAGCCCGACGTCTGCATCGATCTGTGGGCAGTGGTGCTCGAGAACGACGCTGACGATCTCGACGCACTAGGGTCGCTTGCCCAGCTCTACGAGCGCGCCCGCGACTACGAGAAGCTCGCCGATGTGCTGGAAAAGCAGGCCGATCTGACCTTCGACACGAAGGAGAAGATCGACATCCTGACGAAGCTGGGCCAGGTGACGGGTGACCGTCTCAAGGATGACGAGCGCGCGGTCGAAGCTTACCGCACCTTGCTCACTTTGCAGCCCGACGACCGTCGCGCTCAGGAGCAGCTCAAGAAGCGTTACGTTTCCCTGGGGAGATGGGACGACCTCGAGACGTTCTATCAAGAGAGCGGCAAGTGGGATGAGTTCATCCGCGTTCTAGAGAGCAACGAGTCCAAGACGAAGGACCCGCAAGAGAGCATCGCGATGTTGATCAAGATCGCGGAGCTCTGGATGACTCAAAAGGGCAAGCCCGATCGCGCCGCCCGCGCCTACGAGAAGATTCTGTCTCTCGATGAGCAGAACCTGGAGGCAGCCCAGCGCCTGATCCCGATCTACGAGTCTGCAAACAACCCGAAGGGCTTGAGCGGAGCGATTGAGGTCAAGCTCGTTCACGAGCAGAACCCCGCGGAGCGCCTCGATTTGCTCCGCCAGGTCGCGGCTCTGTACGAGGGTCGGATCAACGACAAGGCCAAGGCTTTCGAGCGCTACTTGGCAGCCTTCGAGCTCGAGCCTTCCGACGAACAGTGCCAAGCCGATGTTGAACGCGCGGCGCAGGCCATTGGTAGCTGGGACGGGCTGATCACCAGTTACCGCACGGCAATCGAGAGCCTCAGCGAAAGTGGCGACGCGATGGGCGCGATCAACCTGCGCCTACGCCTCGGCCGCGTGCTCGTGGATGAGGTCCAACGCATCGATGAAGCCCTGGTCGAGTACCGCGCCGTTTACGAGCTGGAGCCGGAGAACGCTCAGGCTCTGAGCGCGCTCGAGGGCCTCTACGCTCAAACGGAGCGCTGGTCCGACCTGCTCGAGGTCTACAACAAGAAGCGTGATCTTGCCGTCGAGCCCGAAGAGCGAAAGCAGATCCTGTACGGGATCGCTCGGCTTCACGAGGAACGCTTGAGCGCCCTGGACTCTGCGATTGAGACCTACCAGGCAGTGCTCGAGGATGATCCCGTCGATACCACCGCCCTCGAAGCGTTGGATCGCCTCTTCAGCCAAACTGAGAACTGGGGTCCCTACGCAGAGATCCTGTCGCGCCGCATCGAACTCGATGTGGGTGAGGTCGAACTTATCGACCTCAAATTCCGCCTGGCAAAGACCCAGCTCGAGCAGCTGGAGGATCCGGCGGCCGCGCTCGAGAACTATCGAGAGATTCTGTTCCTGAATCAGGATCATGAAGGCGCACGTGCCGCTCTCGAAGGCTTGCTCGAGCACGAGACCCTGCGAGGTGAGGCCGCGTCGATTCTCGAGGCGATCTACGAAGCCCGCGGAGACTGGACCAAGCTCATTCATGCGCTTGAGATCCTCGTGCTCGCGGCGTCCGACGTCGATCGGCAGGTCGAGCTACTGCGACGGATCGCTCAGACTTCGGCGAACCAGCTCGGCGACCTCGAAAAGGCGTTCGACGCTCAAGCTCGAGCAGTGAAGGCGGACCCGGCGCACGGAGACGCGCGCTACGAGTTCGAGAGCTTGGCTCAGCAGGCGAATGCCTGGGAGCAGCTGCTGACCATCTACTCGGAAGTGGCAGACGGCCTCTCCGATTCGGATCTGGCTCGAAGCTACTGGATGCGCCTCGCATCGATCGAGGAACAGCTTGGCAAGGTGGATGAGGCTGCCAAGGGATACGAGCGCGTGCTCGCGCTGGATCCCGGCGACGCCGAGGCGCTCCAAGCAATGGACGCCCTGTACCGCGGCCACGAGAAGTGGAGCGAGCTGATCGGCGTCTACCGTCGCCGCATCGAGCTGACTCAGGACGGCGGCGAGCGCGAGGCGCTGTATGCGCAAATGGCTCAGGTGTATGAAGAGCGACTCGGCCAGCCCGCAGACGCGATCGGGGCCTACCGTGAGGTGCTCGCGCTCGATCCCGCTAGCCATGTAGCGCTGCGGGCTCTGGATGGCTTGTTCAGCCGCCAGAGCATGTGGCCCGAGCTCGCAGAGAACCTCGAGACTCAGCTTGGCCTCGCGGAAACGGAGGAGGAGCAGCTCGCGCTCATGCTGCGGCTGTCCGCACTGCGTGAGCAGCAGATGGGACTCGTCGAGTCAGCTATCGAGGGCTACCGTGAGGTGCTCGAGCGTGACCCGTCGAACCAGGCTGCGCTGAGCTCTCTCGAGCGGCTTGGGCGTGACCAGGCGCACGAGCTGATGATCGCGGAGATCCTCGAACCGCTCTACCGTCAGCAAGGCGACTTCCAAAAGCTGATCGGTGTTCACGAAGTTCAGGTGCGGCGCGCAGACGACGTGAACCGTCGGGTGGAGCTGCTGCATCAAATCGCCGAGCTGTATGAGGACGCCGCGGGGGACTCCAACGCGGCCTTTGACACCTTGGCGCGTGCTCTCGCCGCGGACCCCGCTCACGAGTTCACCCAAGAAGGCCTCGACCGCCTAGCGCGCACCACGGGGCGCTTCACGGATCTGGCTCGAGTGTTCGAAGAACTCGGCTCCAATCAAGAGGATCCGGAGCTTGGCAGCCAACTGTACACGTTTGCTGCACGCGTGTTCGTGAACGACGTCGGCGACGTCGACCGCGGTATCGAGCTATTCCGCAAGGTACTCAGCATCGATCCCATGAACTTGGCGGCCGCGGAGTCGCTCCAGACGCTGTTCCACAGCACCGAGCGCTACTCTGATATGTCGCTCATTCTTCAGCGCAAAGCGCAGATCCTCGAGGATCTGGACGCGCAGAAGGAGGCGCTCTATCAGTCGGCGACCCTCGAAGAGGAAGTGCTCGACCGCAAAGAGAACGCGATCGGCGTTTACCAAAAGATCCTCGAGATCGACCCCGAAGACCTGCGCAGCGTCGATGCGCTGATCAACCTGTTCCTCGGGCTGTCGCGTTGGGAAGAACTCCTCGGCGTCTACAGCAAGAAGGCCGACCTGGTCATGGATACAGAGGAGCGCAAGCTCATCTACTATCAGGTTGGTGCTGTCTACGAGCGTGAGCTCTCAGACGTGACGCGGGCGATCGACACCTATCAGCGGGTGCTGGAACTGGACCCCGACGATCTCACCGCCCTCGGTCGCTTGGACGTGCTCTACCAGAGCACGCAGAACTGGTCCGAGTTGCTCAGCGTGCTCACCCACGAGAGCGAACTCACGGCGGATCCAGCGGAAGCCATCAGCTACCAGTACCGGATCGCCGAGCTTTACGAAAAGCACCTGGATGACGTGGCGCGGGCGGTAGAACTCTACCGCGACATCCTGGGCATTCAGCCGGATCACGAGCCGACCCTGGCCGCCTTGGAAGGCATCAAGAACGGGGACAAAGAGGCGCTCCTGGCGTCCAGCGTCCTTGAGCCCGTGTACGACGCGATGGGTGAGTGGGCTCGCCTGATCAGCGTGCTCGAGGTTCAGGTGCGCTTTGCTGAGGACCCCTTCAGCAAGGTCGATCTACTCCACCGCATCGCGCGCTTGTACGAGGAGAACCTCGGGCAACACGCCGACGCGTTCGAGACCTACGCCCGCGCCGTCGCGGCTGACAATCAGAACGAAGAGTCGCTCGGTTCCCTCGAGCGCTTGGCGATGACGATTGAGCGCTGGCCAGCAGTTGCCGAACTCTACGATCGTCAACTCGCGACGCTGACCGATGAGCCAGAGCGCCTGGTCGAGCTCGGACTGCGCGTCGCTCAGGTCTATGAAGTTCAGCTCGAGGACCTGGAGAACGCGATCTCCCGTTACCGCAAGGTACTGGAGGCGGACCCCGAGAATCAGAGCGCGGTGCGCTCCCTAGATCGGCTGTTCTCCCAGGCGGAGCGCTGGGCTGACTTGGCCGACGTGCTGACGCGGGAAGCTGAGATTGGCCAGACGCCGGACGAAATCCTCGAGTTCAAGTATCGCTTGGGCCAGGTGTACCAGCTTCGTCTGAACGATCTGGATCGCGCCATCGACGCCTATCGCGAGGTGATCGGTGCGGCTCCGGAACACGTGGAGACACTCGAAGCGCTTGAGTCGTTGTTCGCGATGGGTACCAAGCAGCTCGAGGTCGCCGAGATCCTCGAACCGCTCTACCAGTCCACGGCCGAGTGGGAGAAGTTGATCCGGGTTCACGAGGCGCAGCTGGCGCACACCCAAGACGCCGATGAGCGCATGAACATGTACTACCGCATCGCGGAAGATGCGGAAGAGCGACTGATGGATCCCTATCAGGCGTTCAATGTCTACGTGCGTGCGATCAAGGAGCGTCCGCTGGACGAGCGCACTGGCGAAGAGATCGAGCGCCTCGCGGCGATGATCGACGGTGGCTGGGAGCAGCTAGCGAACGCCTATGCCGACGTGCTTGGCATCGAAGGGCTCCCTGTGGAAACGCAGGCAGCCGTTGGTAAGCGGTTGGCGCGCGTCTTCGAGGAGGAGCTCGCAGACGTCACGAAGGCCGAAGAGACCTACCGCTACGTGCTGTCGGTCGCTCCGGGTGACCAAGACTCGCTCGCCAACCTCGACCGCATCTACTCGTCGCTCGAGCAGTACGCGGAGCTTGCAGGCGTTCTGGAGCAGCGCGCTGTCGGTGCTGAAGAGCACGAGAAGGTCGAGCTCTGGGGTCGCCTGGGTCAGGTCTACGAGGAGGCGCTCCAGCGCATCCCGGACGCGATCCGAGCCTACCGGAAGATCTTCGACGAGCTCGAGCCCAGTAACGAGGAAGCGATCGCCGCCCTGGGTCGCATCTACGAGCAGACCGAAGACTGGGAAGCCCTGAACAAGGTCTACGAGCGCGAGATGGAGACCGCGGTGGGCGACGTCGCCGAGGCCGAAATCCGCGCCAAGATGGCGCATCTGGCGGCAAACCGCCTGGGCCGAATCGACGACGCCGTTGAGGGTTGGAAGCGCGTGCTCGATCTGCGCGGTGAAGATCCCGAGGCGCTTGGCGCACTCGCGGGCCTCTACCAGCACCTCGGACAGTGGGCGGAGCTCACGGATGTGCTCGAGCGCCAGTTCGATATCGCCGACGACGACGAAGAGCGCGTCAATGTGCTCACGAATCGCGCTCGGCTGTTCATCGAGCAGCTCGGCCGCGACGACGAAGCGCTGGAGACCTGGCAGCGCGTGCTCGACATCGACTACGCGAACCTGCCTGCTCTGCGGGCGGTGGCTCAGATCTGGCGCACCCGGGAAGATGCTCAGGAGCTCGTGAGCTCCCTGCACGCGATGATCGATCGCGCGGCAGCGCTCCTCGAGGCAGCAGAGCTCAAGGAGGTCTACCGCGAGCTCGGCCAGACCTACGGCGTGAAGCTCGAGCAGCCGTACGACGCTGCGGACGCTTGGCGTCAGCTGCTCGAGGTCGATCCGTTCGACTTCGAGGCGATGGCGGAACTCGAGAAGATCTACCGCCTGGACGAGAAGTGGCCAGAGGTGGTCGACGTCAAGATGCAGCGCGCCGAAGCGCTGCAGGAGCCCGAGGAGAAGATCCGCGAGCTGCTCGAGGTCACCCAGATCTGGAAGAAGGAAGTCAACGACTACGACCAAGCGACGGCTGCCTTCGAGAAGATCCTCGGCATCGATCCCGCGCACACCGAGGCCTTCGAGGCGCTCGAGCGTCTCCACACGGCAGCGGGCCGCTGGGAGCCTCTGATCGAGCTCTACCTGAACCGCCTAGAGACTCGCGAAGACGTCGACGAGCGCGGCGAGCTACTGCGTCGCATCGCCAACGTTTGCGAGGTTCAGCTTCACGACCCCGACCAGGCCTTCGTCGGCTTGCTCGAGGCGTTTGGAGAGAACTACGGCGACGACGAGACGGTGCGTTACCTCGAGCGCATGGCCCAGCAGACCAACCGCTGGCCCGAGCTGATCCAGAACGCGAACCAGTGGTTGCAAGAGACCGAGGACCCGCAGCAGAAGATCTTGCTCTGCCTGCGCCTCGGCAAGTGGTACGGCGAAGACCTCGGCCACTTCGATTACGCGAAGCCCTATTACGCGCAGATCATGCAGCTCGACCCGAACAACGTTCAGGTCTTGCGGCAGATGGCCAACATCCACCGCATCGGTGCCCAGTGGCAAAAGATGGGTGAGATGCTGACCCGCGCCCTGGATGTCGCGGTCAGCAGCGACGACCGTAAGGCCATCCTGTGCGACTTGGGTGAGTTGCTCGAGCGCCACATGGGAGAGACCGACAAGGGCATCTCCTTCTACAAGCGGGCACTCGAAGTCGATCCGCTCTGCATGCCTGCCCTCGAGGCACTCGAGCGCATCTACGACGAGCGCGGCAATCACCAGGACCTGGTGGAGATCCTGACTCGCAAGGTGCAAGCCCTGGAGGACTCCGACCGCATCGCACAGCACAAGCTGCGCATGGGTGGTCTCTACGAGTCTTCGCTGAGCGACCTGAACAAGGCAGGCCGTCAGTACCGCGAGGTAATGGAGCTCGATGGGGGCAACTTGCTCGCCATGCGCGGACTCGAGCGCATCTACGAAGCGACGCAGAACTGGAACGAGCTAGTCGACGTTCTGGAGCGTCAGCTGGACGTGGTGGAGACCGAGCGCGAGCGCGTCAGCGTGCTGCTCAAGCTGGCGTTGATTCAAGAGGAGCAGTTCCTCAAGGCCGACGTCGCGGCTCAGCGCTTGGAGCAGGCCCTCGAGATCGACCCGGCGGATGCACGCGCCTACGTCGCACTCGAGCGTTGCTACCGGCGCCTCAAGCAGTGGCTGGATCTCATCAACACCTACGAGCGCCACATCAGTGAGGCGGCGTCCACCGACGACAAGATCGAGCTCTACGGCCAGATCGCTCAGGTCTACGCCGAGGAAGTCGGTGACACGGATCGCGCCATCGATGCCTACCAGAACATCGTTGACCTGGATGACACCAACATTCCGGCGCTCGAGGCTCTGAGCCGGCTGTACGAGAAGCAAGAGGACCCGGCGCGGGCCATCGAGAACATGACCCGCGTCGCCGACCTGACGACGGACGGCACCCAGCGCGTCGAGATGTACTACCACATCGGTACGGCACTCGAGCAGCAGCTGGGGGATCGCATCACGGCGCAAGAGCGTTTCGAGATGGCTCTCGATCTCAACCCGGCTCACTTGCCGTCGCTGGCTGCCCTGCGCACCATCGCGATGGACGAGGCGGACTGGGATCGTGCCGCTCGCTACCTTGACCAGGAGCAGCTCAAC
>JAWKRD010000071.1:0-26482 GCA_041389805.1 Polyangiaceae bacterium
TAGGGTTTGGGCTCGGTGTGGCGGCGGAGATGGCTGAGCGCGCGGTCGACTTCGCTCGCCATCATGTCGCAGAGCTTCTTGGTTTCAGCTCGCTGCATGTTCGTAT
Organism: Polyangiaceae bacterium; assembly: GCA_041389805.1. Classification (GTDB taxonomy): domain Bacteria; phylum Myxococcota_A; class Polyangia; order Polyangiales; family Polyangiaceae; genus JAHBVY01. Next base: position 107 of record JAWKRD010000071.1, read on the forward strand.
GGATCTCTCAACGTGCGCGCCATATCGGGTGGCGCAACCCAGGTGGCCTGACCAGCACTTCGAGCTGGACTCGGCCAACGGGGTCGGGGGTTCTAGCACGTGGGCTCCATCACGGCGCGGGCCGATCCGCGTGGGACCCCCGAATTGACGCACGGCTGGACTTTGCGCGGGAAATTGCAGTGCGTATGCGGAGTGTTGGCGCCGCAGCGGGCTCTGCCGCCGGCGCGCCTGGCTTTGACGTTGGCCGCGACCCTGTGGCGGGCGGTGTGGCGGATTTCCCGGGTGATTCGCGTGTTTATGGCTGGCGACCCGCGCTGGGTGCCATGGCGTCGCGGGGTGCCCAAGGGAGCATGGAGCTCGTTGGGGGCGCGGATGAGCGCGCGGCTGTTGAACGCTCCCGGGCGGGACGCGGATGTGTTCGTCCTGGACTGTCACTGCCGAGTCACGCCGAGGACCCAGTCGCGGAGCGTGCTCTGCCGGGTGGCGTGGCCGTCGACGTCTCTAGCGAGAAGCCTCCGAGCGACCTCGAGAGGGCCGCCGGAGCGCCGCGCATCGCGGGCTCCGACGTGTGAGCCACGTTTATTCCGTGGGGATATTCGCCTCCCCGGATGACGGGACTCCGTCGCGGACGCCGTACGGGCGCCGGGCATCACGCGGGCGAGCGCTTGAGCGCCAGGCTCCAACTTGAGCTCAGGCTGCCTCTCCCGCGCAACCGAGGCCGGAGGGAGTGGGAAAGCCCAGTCCTGCGAAGCTTGTCCGGCCCCTGATGGGTGCGGTTTTGGGCCGCGCCGAGACAAAAAAAGTTGCCAAACTGGTCAAAAAGTTGCGCTTGAGGCGGAAGCTCGTAGAAGAAACCCTAGAAGATGCGGGGATCTGGCGGCTGGTGTGGGCCGACCGGTCGGAATCCTGGTTGATTCCTGTGGCGTCTGGGAGAGGGTAGTGCACACTCCGCTGCCCGTTCACCAAACGGGGCGTCGCGCTTCGGGTACTCTCAGGATGAGAATCACCCGCGGATTCACCTCCGAAGCGACGCGAGCACCATCTAGATTCGTCCCGACCCACTCCGAATGATCCGCTTTCCCCACGTCTCGCGCCACGCTTGGATCGTCGATCCGAGCTAGCTCCGAGAACGGGTAGACATTGTCCTCGCTGGCTCGCCCAGGACCGGATCCAGAGCACGCATCAAAACCAACGAGAGGTTTCGCACGTGGCAACCAAGAGTACTTCGACCAAGAGCAAGGCCCCGAGCAAAGCGACGAAGTCGAAGGCTACCTCAACCACCGGCGCAAAGAAGAAGGCCGCGAGTCGCAAAGGCGACGCGGACGAAAGCGCCGACGACGCGCCGAAGAAGGCCAAGACTGCGAAACCGAAGGCTGAAAAAGCCGAGAAAAAGCCTGTGAAGGCCGCACAGTCTGAGGATGGCGAGGGCGCGGAAGACACCGCTGGTGCAGAGCTCGCAGACAGTGCGGGAGTAGACGAGGACTACGCTGATTCGGAGCCCCCGGCTCCGCGAGGAAACAAGTCGAAGGCGAACGGGAAGCCCAAGCTCGAAGCCGCTGAAGCGAGCGGCGACGATGACGACGACTTCGACGAGGTGCCGCCCAAGGGCAAGGCCGCGGGCTTCATGACCTACGACGAGGTCAGCGACTCACTTCCCGATGATGCTGACAGCGGGGATGACGAACCCCTGAGCCTGGACGCCGAGGCGGGCGACGCGAGCCCGAGTGACCTGCCGCCGCAGCCGGAGGAGCGCCGCAAGCGCCGTACCGAGAAGGAGCCGGCCAAGGCCTCGAGCAGCGATGACCCCGCTTTTGGGCGTTCCAACGACCCCGTGCGCATGTACCTGCGCAAGATGGGCAGCGTCGCGCTGCTCACTCGCGAGGGAGAGGTAGAGCTCGCCAAGCAAATCGAAGAAGGTGAGCGACAGGTGCTCGAGGCGATCCTCAAGAGCCCAATTGCCACGCGGGAAATTAGCCGCATCGGGGAGAAGCTCAAGACCCACAAGATTCGCGTCAAGGACATCGTCAAGGACGCTGAAGGGGAAGATCAGGAGTTCGACGAGGAAGAAGCGGACCGGCGCATCTTGCGCCTGATCGACCGGGCCAAGCGTCTGGGCAAGAAGATCGACGATCTGAACGCCGAGCGTCCCCAAGCTGCCGAGGCGCGCAAGAAGCAGATCGACAAGGATGTTGATTCCGCTCGGAAAGAGCTGATTCGTGCGCTGCAAGACATGCGCCTGAACAAGAAGACGATCGACGGCATCGTCGGCAAGCTCAAGTCGCTCATTCAGCGCATCAAGAATGCTGAGGCGAAGGCTGTTGGCTTCGAGGAGCGTGAAGGCGTGAGCCGTCCCCAGCTCAAGAAGGCGCTGCGCGAAGCTCGTGAAGACGTGGACGTGGCTCGTGACCTCGCCCGCAAGCTCGATGTGCCGCCAGAGAAGCTCGATGAGATCGAGCAGTCGCTGCGAGCCGGCACTGAAGACGGTGGCGAAGACATGAACGTCAACGTCAACGCCTTGATGGGAGCCTACGACTCGATCCGCCGTGGTGAGCGCATCGCCGAGCGCGCGAAGGCCAAGCTCGTGGAGGCCAACCTTCGCCTCGTCGTGTCGATCGCCAAGAAGTACACGAACCGCGGTCTGCAGTTCCTCGACCTGATTCAGGAAGGGAACATCGGCTTGATGAAGGCCGTCGATAAGTTCGAGTACAAGCGCGGCTACAAGTTCAGCACGTACGGCACGTGGTGGATCCGCCAGGCGATCACCCGCGCCATCGCGGATCAGGCGCGTACGATTCGTATCCCGGTCCACATGATCGAGACGACGAACAAGCTGATCCGCACCTCTCGCTACCTGGTGCAAGAGCTGGGGCGCGAGCCGACTCCCGAGGAGATCGCGGCCAAGATGGAGCTGCCGTTGGAGCAGGTCCGCAAGGTGCTGAAGATCGCAAAGGAGCCGATCAGCCTCGAGACCCCGATTGGTGAGGAAGGCGACAGCTCTCTCGGTGACTTCATCGAGGACAAGAACGCCGTGAGCCCCGCGGAGGCCGCCATCAACACCAGCCTGGCGGAGCAGACTCGCGCGGTGCTCAAGACCCTGACGCCCCGCGAGGAGAAGGTGCTTCGCATGCGCTTCGGCATCGGCGAGAAGAGCGACCACACGCTGGAAGAAGTGGGTCAGGACTTCCAGGTGACCCGTGAGCGCATCCGCCAGATCGAGGCCAAGGCGCTCCACAAGCTGAAGCACCCGAGCCGCAGCAAGCAGCTGAAGAGCTTCATCGAGAACTGAGTCCGTTTCCCGCACTGAAAAGCGCCCCCTTCATCGGGGGCGCTTTCGTATCAGCAGCCCGCTTTGCGGGCGTGTTGCGTGCAGTCGCCCGCGTTTTCGCGCGGCGCCGGGTTGTTTGGCTTCGTCGCAGCACATTTGAGCGTCTCCCGGCAGACGCGACACCCCCTGATCGCGCTGAGTGTGCTAGCAAAGCCGCAAGTGTTGGGGACTCGGGGGCCACTGCCAGCGTGGGTAACGCGTCTCGCGCCGAACCTCGTTCGGGCGCTCTCGGCGGCGCTCGGGGTGATCGGCTTTGCGTGGGGCACCCCTGCCCACGCGGAAACGACGACCCGACCCTTGGTGGTGCACTTGAGCTGGCAAGCGCCCAGTGAGTGCCCAGCTGAGTTGGCGGTGCGTGCACCGGTTGAACGCGCCCTCGAGCGTACGGTGTTCGGGGAGCGGCTCAAGGCTGACCGTGTGGTCTACGTGGCGCTCACTCCGGAGTCCTTTCAAGGGGGCAAACCGTCGCGCTACCGGGCTGTGCTGGAGGTGGAGACCCCCGGTGGCGCGCGGCGGGGGCGGCGTGAGCTCTTGAGTGATGGTGCAGACTGTGGCGAGCTGCGGGAGCCGCTCACGCTCGTCCTGACACTGATGGTCGACGCCGAGCTGAACCAGGCGGCCCTGGAACGGGAACCTGATGCCTCGGGGAAACAAGCTCAGCCGGCTGCGTCGCCTCCGCCTCCCAAGCGCCGAGAGCCCTCACCCCCAAAAAAACTCGCAGCGCGCGCGGAGGCTTCGCGGCTCCGCTTCGAGCTAGGCGCAGGCGGGCGACTCGGATTCGGCTATCTCCCCAAGGCCGCTGGCGCTGCTGGCGCGGAGCTTGGGCTGGGTGTCGAGGGTCAGGCTGGGTTCATCGAGGCACGACCAGGACTCGCTTACTGGCTTCCCCAGGAACGTGTTGAGGACGGGCGGGGGGGGCGTTTCCGCGGGTGGTCGTTCGTGGGCGAGGTGTGCGTTGGGCGCGCCGCGTTCGCGTTGTGCCCTGGGGTCGAGCGGCTGGAGTTGACTGGCGAGCCAGTGGGGCTCGACTTCGGCGGGTCGAGCGATCCGACGGCGAGTTGTAGCGACTCGCGTTTGCGTGCGGGCTCCAAGGCTCAGTTCTTGGCTGGGCTGCCCGAATCGAGAGCCATCTTGAACGTTCGGGTCGGGCCTGCTTCGTTTACGCGAAAGCGCAACTCAAGCCACGATCTTGGCATGTGAAACCCCGAAATTCGCGGCTGGGCTCGGTTTGGGGATTTTTTTTCCGATCGCTCCATAAAAGCCCGGGTGCCGAGGGCACCTACTTCACGTGACAGCTGGACACAGCCTCTTGGCAGCGGTGAGCCTCGAAGCTAGAGCGACCACGCAAGTGAGCGTTCACGAGGTGATTCGCGCCCACGGACCGTACGTCGGTCGCAGCCTGCGTTACCTTGGGGTCTCGGAGGCAGATCTGGACGACGTGGCCCAAGAGGTGTTCTTGGTGGTGCATCGCCGGCTCAGCGATTTTGAAGGTCGCAGCACCCTGCGAACCTGGCTCTACGGGATTTGCTTGAAGGTGGCGTCGTCCCATCGCAGGCGTGTCGAGCGTCGGCGCGAGGCGGGGCTGGCAGAAGTTCTGGAGAGCCCGTCAGTGGCGGCCAGCAGAGCGCGCTCGAGCGCGCCGAGGCCCGACGCCGGATGCACCTCGTGCTCCAAGACCTGGACGAGGAGCAGCGGGAGGTGTTCGTGCTTTACGAAATCGAGCGGCTGGCGATGAAGGATGTCGCCGAGCTCTTGGAGTGCCCGCTGCAGACGGCCTACTACCGTCATCAGACCGCGCGGAAAAAGGTCATCGAGGCCTACCAACGCATGGCTGCGGAGGAAGAGCTATGAGCACCCTGCAAGATCCGCCTCGCATGGCCGAGGCTGAAGATGTCCTGGGCCTGAAGAACCCTGATGGAGGACTCCTCACAAGGACGTGCTCTCTCAAGCGCAGGTACTGGCGATCGCGAGCGCCGTGTCCCGCGCCACGGCGGGCGCGAGCCTGGCTCCGGTCGCGCTCAAGACGGGCAGCGGCTCGCTCTTCAAGTGGCTTGGTGGTGCCGTGATCGTCGGGCTGCTGGGTGGAGGAGCATACCTTGGCCTGCAGTCCAAGCCGGCTCCTGCGGAGCCTGTGAACGCGCCGGCCATCGTCGCGACTCAGACGGAGCCGCTGGTCACCGCACAGCCGGTCGAAGCTCCTCCGGCGCCGAGCGCGACCGTCGAGGCGCCAAGGCCCCGTGCGGCAGCCGCGGTGCCTTCGCCCGCCACTCCGAAGGTCGAAGCACCCAGCGCCAAGGCCCAGTTGCTCGAGGAGTCTCGTTTGCTCTCCGCCGCGCGTGCAGCGCTGAGTACGGACCCCAAGAAGGCGCTGGCGCTCACCGAGCAGCACCGCGCAAAGTTTCCCCAGGGAACCCTCACTCAGGAGCGCGAGGTGATCGCGATCCAGGCATTGGGCAAGCTCGGAAAGAAGAAAGACGCCGAGCAGCGCGCCGATCGGTTTGGCAAGGACTACCCGGACTCCGCGCACAAGGATCGTGTTCAGGGCAAGCTGGGAGACAAGCCTTGAGACTAGGCTCTGCCAGTCTCTTGCTCAGCCTGAGCGCCGCGTGCGTGCTCGCTTGCTCCACCCAGCAGGCGTCACTCGGCGGCGTCCAGCAGGGGCCCGTGTCTGGCGCAGGCACCGGCGGCGTGGGCACGGGTGGCACTGCGGGGAGTGCGACGGGTGGCTCGGCCGGTAGCTCGAGCGGTGGGGCGGCCGGTGGAGCTGCTGGTTCTGGCGGCACGACGGGTGTGGCCTGCGAGCTCTCGATTTACGACGTCAAGGGTGAGTGGCACGGCTGGAGCCACAAGAACGGCCCCGCCACGGTGTTCCTGAAAGACGATGGAGTGACGTTCTACTGGGAGGTGCGGACCCCTGAAGTCCTCGCCGGGTGCGTGCGGGTCGACGCGATGTGGGGTTGGTACGTCATCGATCAAGATCGGATCTCGGTCGAGCTAGGTGGCGGAAACTCACACACGGAAACGTGCGACGACACGGCGAACAATGTCGCAGAGCACGCGCTCACTCCTGATCAAGTCGAAACCTACCAAACGGACGACTGGGATCGCGCGCTGTACATGACCAGTGATGGCTACCTGATGCGTGGAACCGGCTTCCTGCGTGACGAAGGTTGCCCCCCGGAACTGTACGGTACCTGGCGCGCCACTGAGCCGGAGCGCGACGGAACGGTCAGCCACTACATTCATCGCTGGTCGGCGAATGGAGACTATTTCGAGTCGCGAGTTACGGAATTCCCGCTGGGTTACGCGGATCCGTATCGCGAAGGCTGCACCGAAACCTACGAGGCTTTGGGCAACTACTCGGATTTGGGAAATCAGCGTTTCCTCGCCACGTATACCGAGGAGACGATCGGGCGCACTGGATGCGTGGAGGCCGGAGGCAATCAAGCCCCCGAGACCAAGCCGGGCACTAGACCGGACCAGGAGTTCTACTACGACCTGGATGCCGCTCGATTGTTTCTATACGGCGACAAGTGGCGTCGATGACTTGAAACCTTTCACCGGTTACCGGGCGGCAACGACACACAGCTTTCCAAAGCAAACGCCTGTTCAACCAGCCACCTCTTAGCCTTACTGAAGCCTTCAAGCTTTCAACAACACAGGGAACAGACTCATGGACAAACGATCACGACGCAGCCCCCAGCAGAGCCGTTCACGCGACACCGTCGAAGCCATCCTGGTGGCCACTGCGCGAGTTCTCGTGAAGGACGGCTTCGAGAAGCTGTCGACCAACCGCGTTGCGCGCGTGGCAGGGGTCAGCGTGGGCTCCCTGTATCAATACTTCAGCTCAAAACATGAGCTGATCGAAGAGCTGATCGAGCGTCGCTCCGAGGCCATGCTCCAAGACTACGAGGCGCGCGTCTGTGGCCGCGAGCTCACGCTTGAAGAGAGCATCCGCACCATGGTGGACGTCATCCTCGATAGTCGTCGCCTCGACCGCGAGCTGGCGTCGGCGTTGTCCGCGAGCGGACGAAGCAGCGCGGCGCCCAACCACTTGCGTGAGGTCCAGGCGCTCCTGACCCGCAGCTTCACCGCGCACCGTCACCGCCTGCAGCCGCAGAATCTCGAACTGGCGGCGTTCCTGGTGATCTCGAGCATCGAAGCCGCCGCCGACTCCGCCGTCGCGGGTCGACCGGAGCTGCTCGAGGGTGGTGCGCTGCGTGGCGAGCTGGTTGAACTGTTGGTGCGCTACCTGGTGCGCGACTCTGCGAACGAATCCGGAGTGCGTCCGGCAGTGGGTCACGCGCAGTCGGCGTGAAGCACTTGCTTGGAGCACGATCGGCCTAGAGTCCTGCTGCTGTGCCGCGTCAGTGACTCCTCTGGGGTTACGCGCGCGATGTAAAATGAACGCCTCGGTCCAGGGCGTTGCTCGCTGAAAGCACGAGTCAAGAGCGCCAACTCTCGCAAGGGGGTTGGCGCTTTTGCGTGGGCGCCCGCGCGAGTGATGCGAACGCCCAGGCTGCGCGGGAAAACCGGATGAGCGCGCGAGGCAAGGAGCGAGGCCGGTGCGTCGCGCGGAGCGAACGCCGAGCTTGCGCGGGAAAACCCTGTATCCTCCCCAGCGCATGCCCCCCCAGGATCCTCATACGCCTCCCATCGCGCTGGTGATGGTCGGCCTGCCCGCTCGTGGCAAGACGTACATCTCGCGCAAGATCTCCCGCTACCTCAGCTGGCTTGGCTACCAGACCCGGGTCTTCAACGTGGGCAACTACCGCCGAGCGCGCCTCGGCGCAGCGCAGGCTCACGCGTTCTTCGATCCGAGGAACGCCGAGGGTGTCGAGGCGCGGCGCCAGCTGGCGATGGCGGCGCTCAGGGACATGCTCAAGTGGCTCAAAGGTGGGGGTCAGGTCGGCATTTACGACGCAACCAACACCACGCGCGATCGCCGGCGCTTGGTGCTCGAGGAGTGCGACAAGGCTGGCGTGCAGGTGGTCTTCGTGGAGTCGATTTGCGATTCTGCGGTGGTCGAGGCGAATATCCGCGAGGTAAAGCTCGGTTCGCCGGACTACGTGGACATGACGCCTGAGGAGGCGGCCGAGGACTTCCGCGCGCGCATCGCCCACTATGAGCGCAGCTATGAGCCTCTGGACGATCCCGAGCTCGCCTACGTGAAGCTGATCGACGTTGGGCGTCAGGTGGTAGTCAACGGGGTGGAGGGCTATCTGTGTGCGCGTCTCGTCTTCTTCCTGATGAATATCCACACGGATAGGCGCGCGATCTGGCTCACTCGCCACGGCGAGAGCGAGTACAACGTACAGAATCGCATCGGCGGCGACCCGGAGCTCACGGCGCTTGGCAAGGGCTACGCCAAGAACCTCGCAGCATACATCCAGGAGCGCGTGCCCACTCAGCAAGAGCTGGTGCTCTGGACCAGTACGCTGCGCCGCACTTGGCACACCGCAGAGCCCATCGGGCGCGAGGTCACGCAGTGGCGCGTGCTCGACGAGATCGACGCTGGCGAGTGCGACGGCATGACCTACGACGAAATCCGCCGCGAGCGCCCCGAGGAGTTCCGGGCGCGCGCCGAGGACAAGCTCCGCTACCGGTATCCGCGCGGAGAATCCTACTCCGACGTCATCCAGCGCCTCGAGCCGGTGATCGTCGAGCTCGAGCGGCAGAAGCAACCCGTGCTGGTGATCAGCCATCAGGGCATCATCCGCGGTCTCTACGGCTACTTGATCGGGCGGCCTCAAGAAGAGTGTCCGCATATCCAGATCCCGTTGCACACCTTGATCGAGATGACGCCGACCGCCTACGGCTATGAAGAGCGGCGCATCAAGCTCGGCCCCGAGCTCGGCTGAGCACGCTCGAGCGAACCCTTGGCCCGCGTACGAGCAAGGATTTTTGGGGGAGAGGCGGCACCGCGCTCGGCGGCGGTGCGAGCCGCCTCGCGAGTCAGCGTGCCGCGCGGATCAGGTTCTTGGCGATCACGAGCTGCTGGATCTGACTCGTTCCCTCGTAGATGCGGAACAAACGCACGTCGCGGTAGAAGCGCTCCACACCGTAGTCCGCGATGTAGCCTGCACCGCCGTGGATTTGCACCGCGCGGTCAGCGACGCGCCCAACCATCTCTGAGGCAAAGTACTTCGAGCACGCGGCTTCGGTGCTGACCACCTCACCGCGATCGCGCTTACGCGCCGTCTCGAGCACCATGCAGCGAGCGGCGTAGGCTTCGGTCTGACTGTCGGCGAGCATCGCTTGAATCAACTGAAAGTCAGCGATTGGCTTGCCGAACTGTTTGCGCTCGAGGGCGTACTTCAGGCTGTCTCGGATCAGGCGTTCGGCCACCCCGACGCATACGGCAGAGATGTGTAGTCGCCCGCGGTCGAGCACTTTCATTGCCGTGCGGAATCCAGTTTCGGGCGCGCCAAGCATCGCGTGCTTGGGCACGCGGCAGTCTTCGAAGCTCACGTCGGCCGTGTGTGCCCCGCGTTGACCCATCTTCACGTCGTTCTTGCCGATCACGATGCCTGGCAGCCCAGCGTCAACCAGGAATGCACTGACACCGGCCGCGCCCGGCGTATCGCTCGTGCGGGCGAAGACCGTGAACACTCCAGCCTCGGGTGCATTGGTGATGAAGCGCTTGGTGCCGTTCAGCATGCGCGTCGCCGTCGAGCTCTGCGCGTGCACAGTGAGCCCGCGTCGCGCCAGCCTCAGGCTCTGTCAGGGCGAACGATCCAACGAGCTCGCCTGACGCGAGCTTCGGCAGGTAGTGGCTCTTCTGGGCCTCAGACCCGGCCATCACGATGCCTTGGGAGCCAATCCCGTTGTTGGTGCCGAGCACCGAGCGGAACGCCGGGGAGGTCTGACCTAGCTCAAGCGACGCGCACCTCCTCCTCCATGTTCAGCCCAGGCCGTAGCGGCTCTCCGGGATCGGAAGCCCGAACAGGCCAAGTTGCCGCATCTCGTCCACGATCGCCTCGGGGACGTGATCGTCTCCACCACTGATCCTCGAGGCACCAGCCGCTCACTCACGAAGCGCTACCGTGCCGAGCAGCTGTTCCATGGCTTCTTGACTCAGGCTCATGCTCGACATCTGACGGGAGCGGGGGCCGCGGGTCAAGTCGTTGCTACCAGGTGACGACGGCCTTGGCGTGCCAACGCCTTGTGTCCGCCGCTTTCGCCGGGCCACCGGTGACTCGGGCGCGCAGCGGGACCTCCGTGGCACGAGCACCCGAAGCAGAAGACCAACTCGTCGAGAACATGAAGTACCAGGCTTCACGGCCACCGACGCCAGGCGTATCTCGCGCTGGTGAAGAACAGCCCAGCGACGGGCTACGAGCCTGGCGACGCGCTCAGGCGTGCGGTCGGCGATCTACAGGGTGCTGAAGCGACTCGAGCGCTCGGGCTGATGAACCAATTCAGGACAAGCCAGTGCGCTACGTACCGCTCGCAGGCGTACCATCCTTGCTCACCACTCGCTTCCGTCATAACTTGGATGAACTCAAGGGCGGGCTCGAGCACCTCGCGGGTCAACGTAAGCAGGCGGCGACCTGAACTGTGCATGGGTACAACGCGATGCTCAAGGAACAGGCGGAAGGCTGATCGTCAACGCCAAGTCGAGCGTGTGCCGCGTCGATGTGGGGCAGGAAGCGGGAAGCGGCTTGCTCCCCAGCTGATCGACGCCCAGAGCCGCGGCGTGAAGGTCGTGCTCTTCTCCTTCAACGCGCTCGACCCGAGCTATGGCCGATGAGCTATGAGATCGCCGAGGCGGAGCTCGAGTCGTACTGGCAGCACAAGGTCATCCTCGTCGCCGATCAGCAGCGGGCTGGTGGGTGGCGCCGAGGACATGGACAATAACCGCGCTGTGGTGACGGACGAGCCGGCTCTCGTGGAATGGCGGTCTCGAATCTGGTGCTCGACATCACGCTCCTGGGGGGCAACGCAAGGGCTCGACGTGTCAGAGGTGGTGACTCACCTCACGAAGATGCTGGCGCCCGTCGAAGAGTTGGCGCACATCCTCGAGTCGTGAGCTGGCTGAGCCGTTCTAATATAGGCTGAATCCACGAGGATACGGGGAGCGACCATGGGCGAAACCATTTTCTCCGAGATCATTCGCGGTGAGATCCCCCTGCGCAAGCTCTACGAGACGATGGTGCTGGCGTTCCTCGACATCAATCCCCTGAGCGCTGGACACACCCTGGTGATCCGAAGCAAGCCGTGGCGCGCGTCGATGAGCTGAGTGACAGATCCGCCGCAGCGCTTGGTCGCGTGCTGCCCCACCTCTGCCGCGCGGTGATGAAGGCGGTTGGCTGCGAGGACTACAACATCCTGCAGAACAACGGCGCGCCGGCTCGCAGGCGGTGTTCCACGTGCACTTCCACATCATCGAAGCCCAACGCTGACGAAGGGCTTGGCATCGGCTGGCGGCCTCCAGAAGCTAGAAGCAGAGGCGGCGAATCGCCGAGCGCATCCGCGCGCAGCTCTGAGCCAACGCTACGCCCGCTCGAGGCCGGTCACGAGGAACGCATCCGTGATCGTGCCTGGGGCTGGTCTGCCATCATCGGACAGTGGGCTCTATAAAGCGCCGGTTGCGAACGTCAAGATGCGTGCAGGGGAGCCGAGACCGGAGTCGCGATGCTCCAGATCGCCGTTCCGAGTCGGCGCACAGCTATCGAGCTGCGAATACGCGGTCACAAATCCACGTCGTTCACCATGCTCGAGCCACTCAAGGCGAGCTGCCAGAGTTCGACCGACAGCGTGCTACCCGCCTGCTGATTTCCCGTGCGGAAACCTCCGCCGGTAGGGTTGGCGCGAATTGCAAGGGCTTGATCTTCGCTCCAGTAGTCACTGATCCCGAGCGCCATCGAGCCGGAAACCAGCCGTGAGTTGCAGTGAACGCTGCCGTCGGTACCGAACGCCACGGGATGACTTGCTGCGTCGTGAACGCAGACCGTGTAGGGGGTTCCGGATTCGGTGTACCAGTCGATCGCGCCTGCGTCGTCGCAGCCGAGGTACGCGTTTCCGCTCTGGTCGAGCACGAAATCAATCAGCGTGCCGCCGGGGCAGCTGAACGGGAGCTCTAGATCGTCGGCCTGGGCTTGCTGCAGATCGGGATAGACGAAGCCACCGTTACCGTCGCTCATCAGCGGGTTGGGCTTTGCCAGGAGGATACGGCCGCCGCTCAAGTAGTAGAGGTTGCCGTTGTTCGGGTGGATCCAGGCTCGCGTCGTGGACTCCACGCCGGGCGCGGCGCTGATGGGCCCCTCGCCATGGGTTGGGCAGATCACGGTGGAGCCGGTCGGCGCGCCTCGTAGCTGACTCACTCGGTAGACGACGTTGGCGTCGAAGGGCCCGTTCGGAAGTTGACCGCCGGTCCCGCCGTTGCCACCAGCGCCATTGCCACCAGCGTTTGCTGTACCGCCAGCGTTCCCGCTTCCGCCAGCGCTGCTGCCCGCCGTCGATGCGCCAGCGCTGCCCGCCGCACCGCCTGATGGGCTACCTGCCGCGCCCGCTGCGCTCGTCCCTGCGTTGCCGCCGCTAGCACCATTTCCGCCGAAGCTCGAGTGCCCTCCCGTGCCCACGGCAAGGCGCGCTGGGCGGTCATCGCCGCCGCAGCCCGCCAGCCAAAGCAGGCACGCAACGCACCCCAAGTACCCCACTCGCATCGAAGCAGGGTAACGCGCGCCGGGGCGATTAGCTCTGATTAACGGTCTCGCTAGTCGCCGAAAGCGAACAACAGCGCGGAAACGCGCCAACTCCCGCCATCCGCGACGGGGCTGATGGTCCACGCGAAGCTGTGCTGACCAGCCGTGTTGTACTCGCTGCGCTCGAAGTTGATGGGTGGTGTGACGCTGCCTGGACACCAGTTCGCGCGCTGCGCTTCGACGCTCGCGATCGCACCGCAAGGGTTCTCCTCGCAGTACTCGAAGCTACCGCCGCCAGCGGTGGTGAAGGTCTTGCGAGTGCACAGATCCTTGCAGTCTGTGCGCCAGGGCGTCTGGCGGTCGAACTGAGCGCCGTCCGCGAAGAAGCGATGGTCGCGTTTGCAGAACTCCTCGCCAGGCTGATTACAGCCGGGGGAGGGAAACACGCCACCGTGACCCGTCGCGCGATACTCGACGCGGGTGGAGGTGGTCCCCGCCGGGATGTCGAAGTTGATGGCTTCGGGGCTCATCGCGCCGTGGCTCCCGTTGTAGAGCGGGATCACCGCCAGCACGTTGCGCGGCGCCGGGCCCGGGCTCACCTGAATCTTTGCGGAAACGAACCAGCCGCCGTTCGAGCCACTCACTTGGCCTGCGCCGTCGGACCAGGTGGAGATGTGGCTGCGCAGGCGGTGGGTGCCTGGCGCGATCCCGTTGGCCACGTCGGTGATGTCGATCTCGAAGTGCAGAGGACCGCCGAAGGGCGTGATCGCCCGCACCAGCTCAATCGCGGGCGGCTCGCCATCCTGGGTCGGCTCGTCGAGGGTGAACTCGAAGTTGCGATCGAATGCGTCGCAGTCTGCGGGCCAGTTCTGGCCCGATGGCGGTGGATTGCTTGGGTTCGCGCCGAGCCAGCTATCGAACGGATAGCAAGTGCTCTCGAGGTCCACGATGAGCGTCACTTTCTCGAACGGGCCTTGCTTGAAATCGACGTCGGTTTCGATGTGCTGGAAGTTCGGCTGCGATCCGTCGGAGGTGATGCGATCGCGATCGAACGCCTGGATCTCGAAAGTGTTGGGGTTGCCCCCCGTGCCGCCAGTACCCGCCGTGCCTGCGCTGCCTCCAGTCGAGGCGCCTGCGCTCCCCGCGGTGCTGCTCCCGGCGCTTCCGCCGCTCGTGCTGCCGCCCTGGCCAGCGCTGCCGCCAGTGCCTCCGCTGCCGCCCGAACCGTCACTGGTGGAGTCGTCGGAGCAGCCCCACACCGTTACGCCAAGGCAGAGTGCCACTGCCAACCCAAGCAAGCTTCGCATGCTCAGGCTTGTCCCATCGTGCCCCCACGCTCGCAAGCAACCAGCGGCGCCATACTTCGGGTATTCTGGAATGGCGTTCCCGCTACGATCTGAGCGGAACCGGCGAGTCGCCGCCCCTCTGCCATCCCCCAGAAACACTTAAGCCCGGCCAACCTGAGGGTCGACCGGGCCAATCGGGTGTTGTGTTGTCGGGGCGGGCAGATTCGAACTGCCGACCTCATGGACCCGAACCATGCGCGCTACCAAACTGCGCTACGCCCCGAGGGCTTTTGACAGGGATTTCCTGCCAGCGGGCGGCGCAGAATGATTGCAGACCGCACATCTGTCAAGCGCTCCGAGTCGAATTGCTGCCCGCCGTGGGGGACCCCTGAAAACCTCCGAGGTTCCGCGGGAGTGCGAGCGTCGACCGGGGGCCACGGGCTCGGATTGCTGCGTGGGTTGGGCGAGTCCGCGCTGGCACCTGGAGCGCCTCACCCCCAAACGAGCCGGCTCCGGCCGCTCGGGCCTTTTGAGCGTAGGCTCACACTTGAGGCCGGCTTGCGCTTGGTTTCCCCGGCGCAAGCCGACCCCGAGTGTGACTGGGACGCAAGCTCTCCCCTGCTTTTGTCCCTGCCACGAAGTCGCTGCTCCCTGCGCTCCGTGGCTCCCGTAGCGTGGTGGGCAACGCGAGGTCCCCCGTAGTCATTCCCCGCGCTGCGAAATTCTTTTTCGTCGCTCGGCTGGGCGGTGAGGCATCTCGGCCAAGCGCCTGAAATCTAGGCTAGCCGGCGCGCTGCCCGTGGCAGGCTTGGGGGGATGCGGCGTTTTGCTTTGGGTGCCTGTTGCTTTGGTTTGGCTGCGCTGGTGAGCAGTGGTTGCGGGGAAGACTCGAAGAGCTCTGGTGGCTCTGGAGGGACTGGAGGCGTCGGGGGAACGGCAGGCAGCGCGGGCACTGCTGGCGCGGCGAACCCCTGCGAGCCCGAGGTCGTCGACATCCCAACGCCGAAGATCTACACGCCGCGCTGGGCGTTCGAGCCGTGGATCTCCAAGGACATTTCCACGGGGCAAGATAGCCGAGACTTCGTTGCCGGCTTCAAGCAGCGCGACATCCCGGTGGGGGTGCTGGTGATCGATAGCCCCTGGGAGACGAACTACAACAACTTCATCCCCAACCCGAGTCGCTATCCGGAGTTTCCGCAGTTCATCTCCGACATGCACGCGCAAGACGTGAAGGTGGTGATGTGGGTCACCCAGATGGTGAACTACTCTTCCTTCGACTACGAGCCGACCGGGGACACGTACGAGGGCAAGAGCGAGAACTGGGACGAGGGTGATCAGTGCAAGTTCTTCGTCGAGGACTCCTACACCTACAACTGGTGGAAGGGCATCGGCTCCGGCGTCGACTTCTTCAACCCCAAGGCCACCGCGTGGTTCCACACCTGGCAAAAGCCGCTCCTCGACATGGGCATCGACGGCTGGAAGCTCGACTTTGGTGAGAACTACATCCTCGACGATCCGATGACGACGGCGGCCGGCGAGAAGAGCCGCCAAGAGTATTCCGAGGAGTATTACCGCGACTATTGGTCGTACGGGCAGTACGCCACGGGTCGCAAAGACTTCATCACCATGGTGCGCCCATGGGACGAGAGCTACGGTTTCTCTGGCCGATTTTTCGCGCGGAAAGAGCACGCGCCCGTCGCGTGGGTCGGCGACAACCGGCGTGACTGGGTGGGGCTAGAAGACGCCCTCGACCACATCTTCCGCTCCGCGGACGCTGGTTATGTGGTGGTTGGGTCGGACCTCGGCGGCTACTTGGACCGCGATGACAAGACCTTCGAGCTCGTGCCCTTCGATCAGCTGAACTTCGTGCGCTGGACGGCGGTGAGCGCCATGACGCCGTTCATGCAGCTGCACGGTCGCGCGAACCTCGAGCCGTGGTCGGTGGAGGACAAGCCCGAGGAGACGACGGCGATCTATCGCTACTGGGCGACATTGCACCATGAGCTGGTGCCGTTCTATTACAGCCTCGCGGAGGAAGCGTACGCCGGCGCGGAGCAGATCATTCGCCCCGAGGGTGAGCTCGCGAGCTGGGCAGGCGACTACCGCTACCACCTCGGTGAGGCGTTCTTCGTTGCCCCGATCTTGGATGCGACTGGCATCCGCGACGTCGTGCTCCCGTCAGGCGCGCGCTACTACGACTGGTGGAACCCCAGCGCGTCTCCGCTGGACGGCGGACAGACGCTGACCGCCTACGACTCGACCGATCCCGCACACATCCCGCTCTTCGTGCGTGAAGGGGCGATTATCCCCATGGATATCGACAACGACGCGACGGGCATCGGCAGCGCGGCGTTTGCCGGCTCGGACACCTGGCTGCTCTACCCGGCGAGCAGTGGCTCGAGCTTCAAGTCCCACGATGAGGATGACGCCACTACAAGCGTCCAGCTGAGCGCGACCGGCGTGGAGCTCAGTCGGACTCGACGCACCGCGATCCTGCGCATCCGCCTCGAGACGCTCCCCACCAGCGTGAGCCTCGGCGGTTCCGCACTGAATCAAGCGAGTGATCTGAGCGCGCTGCTCGCCAGCGCCTCGGGCTTCACCCCGGACGGCACCTACCTCTGGATCAAGCTGCCGCAGAGTGACGCCGCCTCCAGCGTCAGCTGGTAGGTGCGACCCAATCGACCGGAGTTGGCCCAGATTGGGCCAGCTTCGGCGCTCGATAATCCGCGGATTCCGGTCCGAAATAGCCCAACAAGTCCCCCGCGCGTCGGCCCGGCCCACCTGGCACAGCTAGTGCTTTAGCAACGGGTATGGCTTCGTTGCGTGTCTTGGGTTTGGGGGTGAGTGTGGCGCTGCTTGGCATCGGACTAGCCGCCGGTTGCGGTGGGTCCGCGAACAGCGGAGAGGGCTCTGGTGGCAGCGCGGGTAGTGCCGGGAACGGCGGTTCGTCGGGCAGCGGCGGCAACGGAGGCAGCGCGGGTAGCGGAGGCAGCGCTGGGAGTGCGGGCAGCGGGGGCGTCCGCAACGACTGCCAGGTGCCCTCCGACTGCATGGTCATGCCCATCAGCTGTTGCGGCAGTTGTGGCGTGCCGAGCCGGGGCGACGCGCAAGCCGTTCGCAAAGACCAGGCACAAGCGGTGAGCGCAGCGGCGTGCGGCGAAGACTACGGTTGCCCGGCGTGCGCCGCCGCTCCGGACCCCACCTTGCTCGCTACCTGCGAGGCGGGTCAGTGCACCTTGGTCGACCTGCAAGAGGATCCAATCACGGAGTGCACGACCGGAGAGGACTGTCGCATTCGGACCGATACTTGCTGCGAATGCGGTGGCCCAACGGACGAAGGACACTGATCGCGATCCGCAAGATGGCAGCTTCGAGTCCCTGGTCTGCGATCCGAATACCGCCTGCGACGACTGCATTCGAGGCTACGGAAACACGCCAGGGTTCGTGCAAGCCGAGTGCATCAGGGACGCTGCCAGGCTTCCTGGTACTATCCCGCGGACTGACATGGCGATGCTGAAAATTACCTCGCGGATAGTTTGTCGGCAGGCCTCGCGGCACTCGTGGGCTGCATTGGCTCAGTACCAGCGACTCCAGCAGCGGTGGGAGCGGCGGCAGCGGTGCCCGAGCGGCAGCAGCGGTGGGAGCGGCGGCAGCGGTGCGAGCGGCGGCAGCGCGGGGGTTGGCAATGCAGGCAGCGGCAACGCCGGTAGCGGGGGCGGCGATCTCGTCCCTGCTGACGTCGCGTGCGCCGTGCCCTCAGACTGCGTACTGGTAACGAATGGCTGCTGCGACAGCTGTGGCCCGCCGGGCGCTGCGGACCGACTCGCGGTGAACAAGGATCGCGTCGACCAAGTCACGAAGACCGTTTGCCCCGAGCCTGAACCCTGCCCCAAGTGCGCGAGCTTTCCAAACCCCGCGCTCGTGGCCACCTGCGAGGCCGGCCGCTGCAAGCTCGTGGATCTCTCTCAGCAGCCATTGGCCAAGTGCGCGGTCGACTCCGACTGCCACTTGCGCAGCAACACCTGCTGCGA
Source organism: Polyangiaceae bacterium (assembly GCA_041389805.1). Classification (GTDB taxonomy): domain Bacteria; phylum Myxococcota_A; class Polyangia; order Polyangiales; family Polyangiaceae; genus JAHBVY01. The sequence goes on from JAWKRD010000071.1 coordinate 18,396, forward strand.
GTGTGGGGCCCCAACGGATCCAGGACACTTGACCGCGGTGAACGGCCAGGGCGGCATCGAGGACATCGTCTGCGATCCCGGCTCCGGCTGTGATCTATGCCAGCCAGAATACCCGCCTGACGCCGTAGCGGTGTGCTTCGATGGCCACTGCTCGGCGAGCTACTACGTCGAATGATGTTACCGCGAGGATTCATACGAGGGTGGGGATGGCGGGCAGCCTGGCTGAGCTCGTCGGTGCTGTTGCTGGCGTGTGGCGGTAGCGCCAGCAGTGGGGGAACCGGCAGCGGCGGGAGCGCTGGCGCGGCCAATGGCGGCAGCGGAGCTACGGCAGGCAGCGGAGCTATGGCAGGCAGCGGAGCTATGGCAGGCAGCGGAGCCATGGCAGGCAGCGCTGGTACTGGCCAGGGCGGCGCTGGCGGCAGCGCTGGGACCGGAGATCCGCCTACGGACTGCAAGGTGCCGTCCGATTGCATCGTGGTGCCCGAGAGCTGCTGCGGGCAGTGCGGAGCTCCGGCTCGCGGCGACGTGCTCGCGCTGAATCGGTTCGGGGCCTCAGCCTACCGGCTCGGGATCTGCCAGGACACTGGCTGCCCCGCGTGCGACATGCCGCGGGACCCGACCCTGATCGCGACGTGTTCCGCAGGGAAGTGCGAGGTGGTCGATCTCTTGCAGCACCCCAGCACCGCTTGCGAGCGGAACGAGGACTGCGTCTTGCGCACCAACGAGTGCTGCAACTGCGGTGGTGCTCAGGATATCGAACACCTGATCGCGGTCAACGTGATGAGCAGCTACCCGAGCCTCGTGTGTGATGCGGATTTTGCGTGCGATCCGTGCGTCGACCCACCGCCGGATCGAGCGCAGGCGCTGTGTGAGGGCGGACACTGTAGAGTCGAGTGGGCACTCGATTGATTGGAGAACTAGCGTGCGAGGACTTTGGTTGTTGGGTTTGGTGATGTGTGTGGCATGCGGTGGATCCGCCTCGAACGGCGGCTCGGCGGGCGACGGCGGCAGCGCCGGCAGCGGAGCGAACGGCGGGACCGGTGCCAGTGGCGGCAGCGGCGGTAGCTCCGGCAGCGCGGGCAGCTCTGGCTCCGGCCAAGGTGGCGACGCCCCGACTCCGTGCGCCGCACCGAGCGACTGCGTGGTGGTGCCGATCAGCTGCTGTGGCCAGTGTGGCGCCGCAACCCGCGGCGACGCTCAGGCGCTCCACAAGAACGACGTAGCCATCCAGCAGACCTGGACCTGCGGCGGCATGGGCTGCCCAGACTGCTACTCGGCGACGGATCCGAACCTAATCGCCACATGTACCGCAGGGAAATGCGCCCTGGTGGATCTGCAGACCACGTCAGCTACCGAGTGCACACAAAACTCCGACTGTCGCCTGCGCACCAACGAGTGCTGCGAGTGCGGCGGCTCGCAAGACCCCGAGCACCTGGTTGCCGTCAGCGACTACTCCATCGAGCAGCTGGTGTGCGATCCCGGTGCCGGTTGCCCTGAGTGCGCGCCGCCTCCCCCAGACTACGCGGAAGCGGTGTGCGACGCTGGACGTTGCAGCGTGCAGTGGCTGCTGGGGAACAACTGAGCCCTACGAACACAACTGAAGCCTCCAAGGGCCGAAATGGCGCCTTGGAGGCTTCTTCGCGTCCGGGTTTGGGGGTGAGGTATACTGAAACGCGATGCGCCTGACGCATCAGTTCAAACTCCGCTGCGGGGGCATCAGCGCGGGTGATGGCGAGGAGCAAGAGTGAACCGTGTGGTCTGCGTCACCGCCTTCTGCTTGTGGGCGTGCGGGGCACCGCCGCAAGCGAAGGAGATCCGTGTCGCCTCGCCAGTAGTCGAAGCGTCCCACGTCCCTACGGTTCCCCAGAGCAACGTCGTGCATCGCCCGGGCTCCGGACCCTGCGACGTCGGGGACCTGCAGTTTTCCTTCAAGTTCCTCGGACCGAGGCAAGAGCCTCTTGCGGATCTGCCGTTTTCCCTCCTCCTGGCGCACGACCACCTCGTCACTGGGGTCACCGACGCTGATGGCGGCGTGCGTGTCTGCAAGGTCGAGGAGGCGGGCGACTACTGCATCGAGGTCGGCGGCTACTACATCTACGCTTCCGTCACGCGGGTCGAAGACCCCGACGAGCAGCCGCTGTGGGGGTTCTTCAGCGATCTGCAGCACTTCGAGCGGAGCACTCCTAGCCCAGCGGAGTTCAGGCGGCGCTGTGACGCCCCGCACTAGTTAGCTAGCTAGCGCGAGGCCGTTCCTAGAATTACCGCGTGGCAAACATGTTTCAAGAGCTGTCTGCGCGTCAACTCGTGCTACTTCGGGAGCAGGATGACTGCGGCCTTGACCTTGGACGACTTCCCCGTGTCCTCGTTGCGCGCGTTGCCGGCGAACACACACTTCAGCGCCCCGCGCTTGGGGTCGTTCTCGTCGATGCGAACGCGTCCGGAGAAGCGATAGGTGCCGTCGCTGCCGGTGCCAGGGTAGAAGTGGATCTTGCCCTCCTCGAGCGCATGCTCGCCAACGGCGAGATCCTGGAGCTTGAGGGTGTAGGTGATCTGTTCGCCGGTCTTCCCCTGAAACAAGGACTGGGAGTAGTAATACTCCGCGCTGCCCACCTCGGTTGGGCTTGCGCTGTACACCTGTTCGCCGAGGGGTCCACCTTCGGACTTCAGCCACAAGACGCCGCCCGCCTTTGCAGCGGGAGAGCTCGGGAAGTCACCGCTCGGCGCAGCGGTGTTCACAGTGGGAGCGGCGGACGCGGCAGCTGGCTCCTCGCCGCCTGGTGTCTGTTTGCAGGCGAGCAAGGCGACGAGCAGTAGGAAGGGGCCAAGAGACGTTGGAATGAACTCGAGTCGATGCTTCACGACCCGGGTTTCTGCCACGTGCGGCTAATACCTCATAGCGACAAGCTGTCGCGTTACCTGGAGGAAAGGTTCCATCGAAATACTTCGATGCCGCTTGCCGCGGGTCAAGTCAACCAGTGGAGACCAGGGACAAAAGCCAAACGGGCGTTGCCTTGCGGCAACGCCCGTCTCGCATAGGGCCCAGAGCAGATCAGCTCGCGGCTTTGTGAGCCTTGAGCTTCTCCACCAGCTCGGGCACCGCCACGAACAAGTCAGCGACCAAGCCGTAGTCGGCGATCTGGAAGATCGGCGCGTCGGGGTCCTTGTTGATGGCGACGATCGTCTTGCTGCCCTTCATGCCGGCGATGTGCTGGATGGCACCGGAGATACCGATCGCGAAGTACAGCTTCGGAGCGACGATCTTGCCGGTCTGACCGACCTGGAAGTCGCCGGGGCAGTAGCCCGCGTCGCACGCCGCACGGCTGGCGCCGAGGGCGCTGCCGAGCACGTCTGCCAGGGGCTCCAGCACCTCGAAGAACTTCTCCTTCAGGGCGCGACCACCGGAGACGATGACCGAGGCGTCCGTCAGCTCGGGACGGTCGCTCTTCACGGCGTCGAGAGACACGAACTCCACGCGGCTCGCGGCAGCGCCGGGAGCCACCTTGGCCACGTCTTCCAGGGGCGAAGAGCCGCCGCTCGCTGCCGCCGCCTCGAACTCCGATTGCCGCGCGGTAGCGGTCTGGATCGGGGTGCTGAGGGTGGCGTAGCCGAAGGCGTTACCAGCGAACATCGGGCGCTTGTAGACGATCTTGCCGCCGTCTTGCTTCACCCCGGAGCAGTCACCCGCGTAGCTCGCGTCGAGCTTGGCTGCGACGCGCGGGATCAGGTCCTTGCCGAAGGTAGACGCCGTGGCGCACACCAAGCCGAAGGCCTTGCCCACCTCGGCGACGGTGGGCGCGTAGTGCTCCGCGACATAGTTCGCGAGAGAAGCGTCTTCGCACACCAAGACCTTCGCGGCGCCGTAGCCCGTGAGCTCGCCTGCGGCTGCCTTCGTGCCCGGGCCGCCGATGGCCAGGATGCTGAAGGAGCTACCGGCCTGCTTGGCCATGGTGATCGCGCTGAGGGTGGTCTTCTTGACCTTGCCGCCCTCGATTTCTGCAACAACGAGAACATCAGTCATCGTGGGGCTCCTCTCAGATCGCCTTGGCCTCGGTGGCCAGCTTGGTTACGAGTTCTGCGACGTCGGCTACCTTCACACCGGCAGCGCGCGCGGGCGGCGGCTCGAAGCCTCCGTAGCTCGAGGCGTTGTCGACGCCACCAGCGACGTCGGCCAGGGCCTTCACGTCGAGGGGCTTCTTCTTCGCCTTCATGATGGCGGGTAGCGGCGCGAAGCGCACGCCTTCATGGGCGTACTTGAAGCCGTCAGCGGTGTGCTTCGAGATGACGCTCGTGGGCGCGACGATGCGCAGGTCCACGGTGACCAAGCAAGGGGGGGTGAGGCGCAGCGTCAAGACGCCGCCGTCCACCTCACGACCGACGAGCAGCTTGCCGTCAGCCTCTTCCTTGATGGTGGCGGCAAACGTTGCCATGGGGAAATCCAGCAGCTCGGCGAGCATCTGGCCCACGGAGTTGCTGTCGCCGTCGACGACCTGCTTGCCCAGCAGCACCACGTCGGGCTTCTCGGCGTCGACCACGCTCTTCAGCGCGCGCGCGACCAAGCGGCCGTCCAGGTTTGCGTCTTCAGCGTCGATGCGGATGGCCCGGTCGGCACCCGTGGCGAGAGCGGAACGCAGCTGCGTTTCCGTGTCCTTGGGTCCGATGGTGACGACCACGACCTCGCCCTTGCGCACCTTGTTGTTCTTGCCGTCTTCAGTCAGGCGCAGCGCAGTTTCGAGGGCGTACTCATCGAAGGGATTGAGCTTCCACTCGAGGCCGGTGGTATCCACCTTGTCGCCCGCAGGCTTCACCTTGTTGGCGTTATCGGGGTCCGCGACCCGCTTGATCGCGACGAGGATCTTCACGACAGAGACCTCCTCATGAGGTTCGCGCCGAAATGGCGGAACATTGGGATGGGTTGGGTTCGCCGAGGTTGGCGAGAGACGCTCCTGTTGGCTGATCGGCTCGAGGCTCCGAGGAGTCCGCGGCCGCCAGGCTGGCAGGGGCGCGAGGATGCGTACCGTTCGCAGGTCGCCCCGTCAATTGCCAGCGTGTCGCGGGCGCACCCTCACCCCCAACCCCGGATCGGGCCCCAGTAACTATTCGATATCAAAAATTAATTTTTGAAACGTGTTTCACGAACGGAGCGACTGAGCGCGCCTTTGCGTTGGAGTACTCCAAGGCTTGTGGAGTTTGACTCTACAGTGCGCGTGAGGACCGCCATTCCAGCGATGAACCCGAGGGAGCCAAGCGCTTTTCAGCACTTCGGCGGCGGCGGGGATCGGTGGTAGGCAGTGGCCACCCATGACGATGAAAACCGACTTCCTGGTGTTGGGCAGTGGTGTGGCCGGACTGAGCTTCGCGTTGCGTGCCGCCGCCCATGGCGAGGTGTTGGTGGTCACCAAGCGCGCCGTCAGCGATACCGCGACCAGCTGGGCGCAAGGTGGCGTGGCGGCTGTGCTCTCCCCCGAGGACTCGTTCGAGCGCCACGTGGACGACACCTTGGTCGCCGGAGCTGGTCTCTGTCACCAGGTGGTGGTCGACCTGTGCGTCGAAGAAGCGCCCGGCGCGATGCGCTGGCTGATGGATTTGGGCGCCACCTTCGATGAGGGTGACGACGGTGAGCTCGACCTCGGCCGCGAAGGCGGACACACCGAGCGCCGCGTCGTGCACTCCAAGGACGCGACGGGCAAGGAGATCCAGCGCGCGCTGTGGGAGCGCGCCAAGGCACACCCCAACATTCGCTTCCTCGACTGGCACATGGGTGTGGACCTGATCACGCTCAGTGACTTCGGCGGACCCGATCGCTGCGTGGGCGCGTACGTGCTGGATGAGCAGGCCGGGCAGATCCACACGGTACTGGCGCGAGCCACGATCCTGGCCACCGGCGGCGCCGGCAAGGTGTACCTCTACACCTCGAACCCCGACGTCGCGACGGGCGATGGTGTCGCGATGGCCTACCGAGCGGGTGCGGAGGTCGCGAACATGGAGTTCTACCAGTTTCACCCGACCTGCCTGTTTCATCCTCAGGCGAAGAACTTCTTGATCAGCGAGACGCTGCGCGGGGAAGGCGCGACCTTGCGTGTGCCGGGTGGTGAGAGCTTCATGCAGAGGCACCACGACATGGGAGATCTCGCTCCGCGCGACGTCGTGGCGCGCGCCATCGACTTCGAGATGAAGCGCGGCGGCTACGAGTACGTGCACCTCGACATCACGCACAAGCCGGCGAGCTTCGTAAAAGATCGCTTCCCCACGATCTACGAGCGCTGCCTGAAGTTCGGCCTGGATATCACCGCGGAACCGATCCCGGTGGTCCCGGCGGCGCACTTCATGTGCGGTGGCGTCACGAGTAACCTCCACGGCCGCTCCAGCTTGCCCGGCCTGTGGGTGATCGGCGAGACGTCGTGCACGGGGCTACACGGCGCGAATCGCTTGGCGTCGAACTCGCTACTCGAGGGCTTGGTGTTCGGGCGCCGCGCGGCGGACAGGCTCGGAACCGAAATCGAGACGTTGCGCCAGGAGCCCTGGGCCGGCGTTCCGGACTGGGAAATCGGCTCGGCGGTGGCGAGCGACGAGGCCGTCGTGGTCAGCCAGAACTGGGAAGAGCTGCGGCGTCTGATGTGGAACTACGTCGGCATCGTGCGCACCAACGCGCGCCTGAGGCGCGCGGCGCGGCGCGTGTCATTGCTCGAAGAGGAAATCCGCGAGTACTACTGGAAGCACCTGGTGACGCGCGATCTGCTCGAGCTCCGCAACATTCAGTGCATCGCCGAGCTGATCATCGGCTCCGCTGCGAGCCGCCACGAGAGTCGCGGCCTGCACTTCACCCTGGACTACAAAGACGCTTCTGACAGCTGGCTCGCGGACACCGTGGTCAAGCGCGGAGTGATGCCGCACCTACGCGGGCGCTGAGCTTGGGGGAGAGGTCAAACGATGCCTAACGGAAACGAACCGCGCGTCGCGCTGTGTTTGCCAGGTGGAGGCGCCACTGGCGCGATGTTCCAGATGGGCGCGCTGGCCGCTTTGGAAGACGCCGTAGACGGCCTCGACGCGAACGAATTCGACTTCTATATCGGCACCTCGAGCGGCGCGAGCATCGCCGCGGCGCTCGCAGGTGGCAGGCCGGTGCAGCGCATGTATCGCGCCTTCCTCGATCCGGCGGACACGTACTTTCCGCTGGAGCGGAAGCACATCCTGCGCATGGACTTCGCCGAGTGGCAGCGCACCGCGACCACGGCGCTACGCGCGGTAGGCAAGGGCACCCGGAGCCTGCTCAAGCGCGCACCGGAGCCCAGTCGCACCGCGCTCTGGGAAGAGCTGGACCGGCTATATGACTCCCTGCCGGCTGGCGTCTTCTCCCTCGAGGGTTACGAGCGTTTCCTTGCGGATTTCTTTTATCGACGCAGCGTGCCGAACACCTTCCACGGGATGCCGAAGGAGCTGTTCATCCTGAGCCATGACCTGGACTCTGGCGAGCAGGTGCTGTTTGGCGCACCCGGCTTCGATCACGTGCCTGTCAGCCGTGCGTGCATCGCGAGCATGGCGTTGCCGCCGTTCTTCAGCCCGGTGCGCATCGGGGATCGCCACTACATCGACGCGGGGGCCGCGCAGCTCGCGCAGTTGAACGTGGCCGTCGAGCGCGGCGCTGATGTGCTGGTGGTGGTGAACCCCATGGTGCCCGTCGCCGCGGAGCAGGTTCCGACGGGGCACGGTCAGCAAAACAGCGTACGCGACAAGGGCTACCTGTGGGTCGCAAACCAAGCGATGCGCATCGCCATGCACGCGTTGCTCGTCGAGGCTGTCGCGCGGATCCGCGCCAGCGGAGACTGCGAAGTGATCTTGATCGAACCGGAGCCGACGGATGGTATCCTGTTCATGCACAATCCCACGAGCTTTTCCGCGCGGAGAGCGATCTTGGAGTACGCCTATCGCACCACGCGAGAGCGCGTGAACGGTTGGCTCGTGGGCAGAGAGGCAGCGGTGGAGCGCGCCGGGTGGCAGACGCGGCCCCCCGTCTCCCGCATGCCTCCGCCGCCGCTCGAGGACGAAGCGTGAGCGCCGGAAGGGCAACCAAGCGGGGCAGCACCAAACCA
>JAWKRD010000072.1:0-25826 GCA_041389805.1 Polyangiaceae bacterium
CATGCTGAGCGCGGGCTACATCCACAGCTTCGTCTGGGGTCACTCGCCTGCCGCCGGCAATGGGCTGGAGGTCTCCTACGAGTACTACGAGAGCCGCTACGAGCACCTCGGGGTCGGTGCGTTCCTCCAGCTGCAGGACTACAGCGGCACGCGGCGCGAGGCGCTCGGGCTCCAGGCGAACGCGTCCTTCCTGGGCGCCGAGGTTGGCTGGGCCCACCGCGGCGCCGACGACACGCATGCCTCGACTCACGGCTTGCATCTCGGCCTGTTCGCCTCCGCGGGCTTCGCCCTGATCGGCTTCCGCGTGGTACCACCGCTATCGACGGTCGAACCGAATCACGGCACGGAGCTGAGCCTCACCCTCGGTTTGAAGTTCTTCTTCGCGCTCCACGGGCAGATGCTCGAGTTCTTCAGCGTACCCCACGGGCGCCCGCTGCGGCTGGGAGGCGTCGTTCGCAGCCTGCGGCACCCACTCAGCAACGACTGGGAAGACGCAGCCCTCGCCGAGCATGAATCCGTTGCGAGCTTCGCCGCGCTCGCGCTGGATCTGTTGCGCCTTGGTGCACCGCGAGCGCTGATCCGCGACTGTCACGTCGCCGCGCGTGAGGAGTTGGCTCACGTCGAGTTTTGCAAGGACCAGGCATCGCTAGCAGCAAGCGCCAGTACTGCGTCGCTCGCGGCGCTACTCGCTGACCACAGCGCGAACAGCCTCGAACAAGTGCTCGTCGGTTGCTTCTTGGATGGTTGTCTGGGGGAGGGATTCGCCGCGCTCGAAGCGGAGCTCGCTGCGCAGCATCCACAAGCGGCGGAGATCCAGAGCGGCCTGTTGCGGCTGGCGGCAGAGGAGAACAGCCACGCGGCGCTTGCGTGGCGCGTGCTCGATTGGGGCCGACGCTCCTCTCCCCGAACCCACGCCCAGGCGCTGAAGAAAGCGCTATTTCAGCTGAGCACGCAGGGTGCACCGGCTTCGGACGCTTACGCTTGCCTGCCTGCCGAAGTCGTCAGCCTCGCCTTCGAGGTAACCCGCTGCGCGGCGATCGAGCGCGCTCTCGCGATGCAGCGAGAGCCGTGCTCCGGTCTGGGCGTTTCGTAGGTTTGAGCAAGGCTGACGAGGTCCCTCGAACACGCTAATCGCAATTACACCGCGCGGAAGCGCTCATCAGCGCGCTCGTGTGTTAGGGTGTTCGACGTGGCTGAGCTTGAAGTTTTGGCGTGTCCACGCTGCGGCGCGGATGCTTCTGGAGCAGGAACCTGTCAGTACTGCGGCGCCACGCTGGTGGTGAAGGGCAGCGTTGAGTCGCCGGACGCGTGGATCGAGCAGGCCGTCGCGGCTCGTGCCACAGGAAAGGGCAATGGAGCCGAGCGACTGTTGGTAGACGTGGGTGGCCTGACGTACGCAGAAGCCAATCGCTTCGTGAGGGATGGGCGCCTACCGTCGCTGCAAGAAGACTGGATCCGCGCGGCGAGGCTAGATCTCGACGCTGGAAAGACAGTCCACGCCTTGAAGGCGCTGCGCCAGCACCTTCACATCGGCATGGCCGACGCCAAGGCGCTGCTCGACAGTGGAGCACTCAATGACGCTGACTTCGTGCGGCGTGCCCGCGCGATGGTGCTCAAGAGCGCGAGGGACGCGCCCGAAGGCTGAGATCCATCCCCTCCGGGAGTGGCGCGTCGAACGCCGGTCGAGGGACTCGGTCCACTACTCCACGACCACCCGACACGCCGTGTGTGAACGCGCCAGCGGGAGCCTGCGCCAAAACGACAGCGCCCCCGAGCTGCCCTTGTCAGGTTGACGCGACACGGATCGCACCACCCACGGCGAACACCGCACGGAAGCGGATAAAGTGCGCTCGGCCGCGCTGGCACATCGGTTGCTTTGGGTGGGGCATGCAACCCATCAAGCATCAAGCGGTCACTCCAAACCCGTTCATCAGGCGCCAGCGAGCGTTGTCCTGGTTCGCCGCACTAGGCCTCGCGTTCGCGCTGGCTACGCCCGCGCACGCGGCGGATACCAGCAAGTCGAGTCGCAAGGCGCCTCGCACGCTCCACCTCAAGGCCGTCAAACGCGCTGCTGCGCCGGCGAAGCTCGCTGGCCCGCTCGCTCGTCTACCCATCGTAGGTCCCGCGCTACTGCGCCTCGAGATCGTCGACCGCGAGGGAACCAGCAGCAAGCGCATCCAGCTCGAACTCCTGATCAGCAACGAGCGCACCGCGAACCTCGAGACGCAGATCGATCGCAATCAATACGAGCTGACCGTCAGCCCGGCGTCCACGCCCGGCCTCCTGCGCGTCGACGTGAGGCGGCGGGGCGCCGAGAGCTTTCAAGTCTCCACGCTGGTGGACCCGCGACGTCCAGCGCTCTTGAGCCGTGTTGGCACTGGAGGTACCCACACGGAAATTCGATTGCTCGGTGTTCGCGCGCTGCCTCGCGCCAAGGCGCCAAAGCCCTAGCAGGATGCTGCTACGCGCTCGCCAGTACGCGACTGACCACGTACTTCAGGTAGCGCCCCTCGACGTGACTCGCCATCACCGGGTGATCGATCGCGTGCCCCGCCTCGTGGATCATCTGGAGTCGCAGCTTGGCGCGGCCGGAAGCTTCAGCCAGCACGCCGCGGAAGGCCTCGGGGCTCACCTGACTCGTGCAGCTCGCCGACGCGAACAGCCCACCCGGCTCGACGACCTTCAGCGCCAGCCGGTTCACGCGCTCGTAGGCTCTCAGGGCCTTGCGCAGCTGCTCCTTGTTCTTCGCAAAAGCAGGAGGGTCACAGATCACGAGGTCAAATCGCTCCCCCTTGGCGGCCGTACGTTCCAGGTACTCGAACACGTCTTGAGCGATGAACTCGTGATTCTCTACCGGATACTTGTTCAGCTCGAAGGACGCCTTGGCATCCTCCAGCGCGCCGCGGCTCACGTCCACGCTGGTCACGCTGATGGCGCCGCCGCGAGCGGCGTACAGCGAGAAGCCCCCGGTGTAGGAGAAGAGATTGAGCACTCGCTTCCCCGCGGATAGAGACTCGACGTGCGCGCGGTTCTCTCGCTGGTCCAGGAACAGGCCGCTCTTTTGCCCCTCGCCGATGGCGACCTGGAAGCGCAGCCCATTCTCCAGAACCTCCACGCGTTCTGGAGGCAGCTCTCCGCTCAGCAGACTCAGCTCGCTGCCTCGCTTGTGCAGCGTGCCCCGAGCGGGCAGCACCTGCTCGAGAGCCGCTGGCAGCCAAGCTAGCAAGCGCGAGACGCTCGGAGCGTAGGAGAGCACGACGTTGAAATCGCCGTAGCGATCGACGACCAAGCCGGGGAGCCCGTCGCCTTCTCCGAACAGCCAGCGATAGGCGGTGGTGTTCGCGCTGAGCAACCCTCGCCTCAACTCATGAGCTTGCCTGACGCGCTCGTTGAGCCAGCGCTCGTCCGGCGCTTGCTTGCGCGAGTAGATGCGCAGCGCGATGGGGCCTTCATTGTCCCAGAGCGCGTAGCCTCTGAAGCGCTCACACTCGACTTCGACCCACGCACCCGTTGCCGCGCGAAAACCATGTTGGACGTGATCGCGATACACCCACGGGTGCCCTGCCAGGAGCGCGTGCTCCAGCTTCGCAGGCAACTTGAGGCGAGCCATGGCCATCCGCGGCGTTGTAGCCTATTTGATTCCGGCGAGCCGCTTTTCCGCTTCGGCGCGGGCGGGATGCTTCTTCGGAGCCTTTGACAGAAAGCTCTTCAGTAGCGGTTTCGCCTTCTGGGGCTCTTGCAGGAAGTCCACGTAGAGCACCCCCAGGTTGAACATCGCGTTGATGTTGTCCTCATCGATCTCGAGGACGTGCTGCAAGACCTTCTCGGCCTCGCGGTAGGGACCCTGCTTGTCATGGGTGCCCTGGCCGCGCAGCGAGGCGGCGAGACCGAGCATGGCGTCCACGTCTTCGGGGCTTACCTGGAGCACGGCGCGAAACTCTTGCTCCGCCTTGTCGTAGACGCCCGCCTGGATCAAGACCGTGCCGATGTTGAGCCGCGCCGTGGTGTCCTTCGGATCGATCTCTGACGCCTTGGCAAAGTGCTGAAACGCGATCGCGTCGTCGCCTTTCTTGAGTGCGATGAGGCCCGCGGTGCGCTCCGCCACGGCGCTCTTCACATCCGCCTTGAGCGCTTCTTCGATCAAGAGCTGAGCGGTGTCGATCTCGCCTCGTTCGAGGTGGGCCAGCGCCAGCTCGGCGCGAGCGAGGGGATCTCCCGGACGGCGCACCAGTACCTCCCGAGCGTTCTCGATCGCCTTGTCGATCTGCCCGGCGTCTCGGGCAGCGGCGATCAGCGCCGTGCGCGCGGCGAGGGCATCTGGGTGCGCCTTCACGAACTCTTCGAGGCCGGTCGCGGCGCGATCGGGCTCACCCAATCTGCGCCGTACTTCGCCGAGCGCGACCGCCACATCTTCGGCGTTGGGAGCTAGCTCGGAGGCCTTCTCCAGGGAGCGCTCCGCCTTCTCGAGGTCCCCCGTCTGCGCGCGCAGCACGCCGAGGTTGAAGTGCGCCTCCCACAGCTGAGGATCCTTCCCGACCGCTTCCTCGAGGAGACCGATGGCCTCCTTGGTCTTGCCATCGCGCGCGCGCTCCACGCCCGTGATCATCTTCTTCACGGCGACGGGATCCGCAGGTTTGAGCGTGGGCGCGGTCTTCACCTCGGCCTTGCTCCCGCCACCACAAGCCACTCCTGTGAGCGCCAGTGCGAGCGCGCAGGCCTGGAACAGGCGCTTCATTTGCCCTTCCCCTTCTTGTCCTGCTTGTCGTCGGACTTCTTCTCGTCGTCCGCCTTCTTGTCGGATTTCGCTTCGGGCTTGTCGTCGTATGGATTGTCTTCCTCTTTGGGAGCGGCCGTCTCGCTGACGTTCTTGACCTTGCTCGGGATCAGGTACTTCTTGCTGCGTCCCTTCTCACGTCGCGGGCCGTCGATCAGCTCGGGGAGCGGGGCCGTGCCCTGAGAGCGCAGCTTGAGCCCGATTTCATGACTCGGCGAGTAGACCTCGGAGAGCAGACGCCCAAGGGCGTCTCGCATCTTGGCGGTCCAGGAGTTGAAGATGCCGAGCTCGATCGCCTTCGTCCAACCACTCTCGTAGGCCTCGATGGCCTTCTCTTCGATGGGGACGATGAACTCGTCGATCTGCTGCTTGTAGAGTTCTTTGTCGCCCGGGCTCAGCGCATCGGGCGGCGGTGAGTCGGTGAGCGCCTTCGCAAAGCTCTCGTAGGTGTAGCCGATTTGATAGAGAGACGCGGTCGTCCACTCGGCGACGCCCATTTCCGCGGTGTCGAGGAAGGTCTCCGCGGCGTCCTTCAGGAGCTCGGCTTTTTGCTTCAGGCGCTTCTTGAGCTGCTTGACGTCACCCGAGATGGAGATCTTGTCATATTCCGCAAGGATCCGCTCGCCTTCCATGTAGCGCGCCTTGGCAGCAAAGTACTTTCCGCCAGCGTCGAGACTGCTCTTCTTCTGCTTGCCGACCTTGACCGCCTTGCGCAGCGCTGTCTTCGCTCCGCGCTCGTCCTTTAGCTTCACCCTCACCGTGGCCAGGCGGACCAATGCCTCGACCTGGGTATTGGGGTTGCGAGACGCGACCTCATAGCGGGCATACAGCCGCTCGGCGTCCTTCCACTTCTCGGCCTTCTCGTGGGCCTTACCCATCAGGAACGCGACCTCGTCAGCGTCTTCTCCGCGAGGATACGCCTTCTTGTAGGCGTCGCCGTCAGCGATCGCCTTGTCGTGATCACCGACGGTCGTACGCAACAGGACAGCGTTGTAGGCCGCATCCTGGTGGTGTTCGTGCTTCGGAAAGCCAGCGACGATCTGCTCGTGATAGCCCGCAGCCTCTGAGAACAAGCCAACACTCTGATAGGTGTTCGCCGCGATCCACAGGCCGTCGCCTGCTTCCTTCGTGCCCTTGTGGTTTTCGGCGAGGAGCGTCGCGGCGGCCGCTACGGTGGCGAGATCAGCGGCGCGCTTGCCTTCAATCTCCGCGTTCACCGCGGCTTGCGCCGCGCGCTGATCCTTCGGGAACTCCCGCGCCGCTCGCAAATAAGCGCCTGCAGCGTCAGCGTGTTTGCCTTGCGAGGAGAGCTGCTCCCCCTGCTTGAACACGGATTGCACGATCAACGTATCGAGGCGCGCCTGTTGCTCGGGCTTCTGAAACGCAGGTGCCTTCTTTAGCCGCCGGGCCCAGGTCTCGATGTTTCCGTAGTCCTTGCTCTTGTTGAAGCTGTCGAGAATCAACTCACCGGCGCCCACGGAGTAGCTGCTGTCAGGGTACTTCTCGAGCAGCAGGCCCCACAGCCGCACCGCGGGATCGAAGACTTCATAGTCGTAGTAGAGCTTGCCCTGGCGGAAGAGCAGCTCGGGCACGTCCGGATCTTTGGGATACGTCTGGACGTAGAGTTCCATCGCCTCTGTGAGCTTCTTGTCGGTGGGCGACTCCTCCTGCTTCTTGCCCTGGGCCTTGGCTGCTTCGAACTCGCCGGCGCGCGCGCGCTCCAGGGCCGCGAGCGCGTTGTAGAGCGCGTCGCGGGAGGCTTGCCCTTCGGGTTCAGCGCACGGCAGCCATGTAGCCTCTCGGCCGCGACGGCGCCGTTGTTCAGGTGATAGAAATTGATTTCCGCGTGGTTAAAGTAGACCTCGTAAGCAGACGGCTTGTCGCCGAAGCGCGAGAGATAGATCGCGTAAAGCTCCGAGGTGGCTTCCCACTCGTTGCTGCTCGCCTTGTCAGCTTGAGCCTTGGAGTGCAGACCGACGCCGTCGTCGGAGAGCTGCCTCTCGATGGCTCGCTCGGAGTCCGTGAGGGTGAGTGGGCGCTGGACCTTGGTCCAAGGGCTCGCCGGGTAGGTGGGCAACGGCGGGGTCTTCGCGCCCTTCTTCGGCGGCGCGGGCGGGAGCGTGTAGGTCCTGATCAGCCAGCGGTAGTCCTTCTGCAGGCTCTTCCAGTCCTGCATCGTCGAGTGGCCCGCGGCGATCTGAAGGCCGTACTTGTAGGCGTCTGGACTAGTGGGCTCGAGCTTGAGCAACAACCGATAGGCTTCGATTCCGCGCTCGAAATGGGCTTGGTCGTAGAACGCTTCAGCCAGCGCCCGCACGATCTTCCCTGCGAACTTCTCGCCCCCGGCCTTGACCAGGAACTTGTACATGTCCTCCGCGGAGTTCTTCTCGTCTTCGACGAAGACGGCGACGAGGTTGCGGAGCGCCTCGGCTTGCAGCTCATCCAGCTCGTCCTGAGTGCGCCCCTTGCCGCCCTCCTCGGTCGCCTTGAATACCGCAAGGAAACGTTTTGCGGCTTCGTCGGTCTGGCCGAGGCGCCACAAGCACCAAGCGCTCTTGAACAGCGCGAGATCGTAGAGGGGGCTGTCCTTGTACTTCAGGACCTCCTCATACTCGTTGTAAGCGTTCTCGTAGTTCGGAGCGTCCTTCAAGAACTCCGACTCTGCACGCACCATGTGCGCATCGGGAACGAAGCGGCTCTTGGGGAACCACTTGAGGATCTTGTTGAAGCGATTGAGCGCTTCCTCGCCCTTGCCCTCTTCGGTGGCCAGGAAGCCATCGACGTAGAGCGCGAAGTCGTACTCGGAGTAGGTCTTGTGCTTCTTCAGCACACGCTCGAAGCGTGAGCGTGCGAGCGTGTACTTGGGTGCTGGTGGCTCTCCACGCTTGCTCGCGGGCGCCTCCTCCCAGGTGTTGAAGTCGACGAGGAACTGATCCCGGGCATCCTCCCACTCGAGCTCTCCAAGGCGCATCAACGCCTCCGGCATGGAGGGCGCCTTCTCCGGGCTCTCTTGGATGAACTTGCGCAGGAGCCCGATGGCTTCCTTCCGCAGCTTTTTTGCCTCGCGGATATTCCGCGTGATGCGCTGGTCGATCTTCTTCTCGAGCGCGGCGCGGAGCTTGGCCGGGATCTGCCAGCTGACCTGCTTGCTGCGCTCCTTCTTCTCCTTCTCGGCCTTCTTCTTGGCGACGGTGGGTCGCTTCTTCTTGCCGAGCTTGCGCTCCGCGACGGGCTTGATGCTCGACGTCTCGCCCTTGAGCGCCGGCCCGGAGTCTTGGGCCGCCGCGACGCCTGACAGGCTCAGGAGCCCCGCGAGGGCGCCGCTCAGGAGCCACCGGCTGGGCCTCATCGCAAGCCCTCCCCGCCGACGTACTCATCAGCCCAGTCTTCACCATCGAAGGGCCAGTACTCCTCGTCATCCCCGAGGAAACGCGCGGCGTCCAGCGAGTCCAGCGCCTGCTGCGGCAAGAGGCCCTGGCTCAGCGCCTCCACCTCGAGTTCCAGCGCGCGCTTGCGTCCCAGCACCGTCTCGATGCGCCCCAGCCGCGCACGCCGCAACAGTCGGGAGAGGCGCTTGTCGAGACGAATCAGTGCGTCTTGTGCCAGGCGCTCTTGTTGCTCCAGCAGTACTTGCCGGAGCTTCTGCGCTTCGTTGTAGAGCGCCGTGGCGCGCTCTCGCTCGCTGACGACGAGCCCTGGAAGGTCCTTCGCGGCCTTCTCGCCTTTTGGCGCGGCCTCTTGGGTCGCTGCGTGGGCGTCCTTCGCCCGCTTCTCGAGATCCTCGAGAGACTTCTCGAGCGCCTTCAGCTCAGTCGATGTCTTACCCTTGCTCGTCTCCTTGGCCTCACGCACCAGGCGGCGAACTTCTTCGAGCTGCTGGTCGATGCGCGCGAGCTTCGCGTCCGGCGAGTCTCCAATGGGGCCCGCCGCCTGAGCCTTCAGCTCACCAGGCTTCGCCAGCACTTCGCGTGTGTCGTCTAGCTCGCCGAGGGCGCCACGCAGCCCGCTCTGCTGGTGCTCGAGCTGAGCCAGGCGCCGAGAAGAGCGACCGTAGGCTGGATCCAGTCGCAGCAAGGCTGCTACCGCACGGATTCGTCGAGCGTCACCAGTCACGCCTGAGGCGGCTGGATCGGAGCCGCTCTCGATCGCCTCGACCAGCTTACGCACGGCTAGCTTGTCCTTGCTGAGGGCGCGCGCGGTGTCGCGCACTGGCTCGTAACGCTTGAGGAACTGGGACAGCTTCTTGTCTGCCTGTGGGAACTTGCACGCCGCGAGATCCACGTAGGCGTCGAGGATCCACGCTTCGTCTTCGTACGGATGATCGACGCCGGTCTTTCGCAGCTCGTCGAGCAGCTCCCGCGCGCCCTCGTAGTCTTTGGCTTCGTAGCGCCCCGTTGCCGACTCGTACAGCGCCTCGGGGAGCGCGTCGGAGTCCGCCGGTACCAGGTAGTAGTAGTAGCGCGAGTCGTCGAAGCGGTATTGCTCGTGAGCGACTCGCCCGAGAGCGAGACGGGCCAGGTCGCGCACCCGGAAGAAGTCGCTGCCGCCGAAGAGCAGCGCCTGCTTTG
Source organism: Polyangiaceae bacterium (assembly GCA_041389805.1). Classification (GTDB taxonomy): domain Bacteria; phylum Myxococcota_A; class Polyangia; order Polyangiales; family Polyangiaceae; genus JAHBVY01. Next base: position 9,343 of record JAWKRD010000072.1, read on the forward strand.
GCGTCGCCTTGGGATCGGCGACCTTGCAGAAGAGGTTTTCACCCTTTTTCAGCTGGCCGCGTTCGACCTCGATCAAACCCGCGAGGTAGGTGGCCTGCGCCCAGAAGCGCGAGCGGGGTGTCACCTTTGCGAGGGCTTGCAACGCCGCGACAGGGCGCTTTTGTCGCTCCTTTGCGCGACCGTCCAGATACGCGATGTCGCCTTGCTGTTCCTCTGGTGCCTTGCTGGAGACCGGCTCCAAGGCCTTCAGGAACACCTCGGGGTGGTCGCTCTCGAGGCCGAAGTCAACGAGGCTCCGAATTGCCCTGCGGAACCATACGTCGACCTTGCTCGTGAGCAGCCGCTCGAGGTAGCCGCGGGCAGGGCCGTGAGCGCCCGCGCGGCCCAGCGAATCACCGAGCCAGAAGATGCAGGCCCGCCCTTCGTCGGTCTCCTTGAATGCGTCGAAGCGCTCCGCCTCGACGATGTACACCAGCTGGGCAATGGCTTCGTCGCGGCGCCCGGCGTCGAGCTTCTCCTCGATGCCAACCAGCTCGTCCTTGAGCCGCTGACGGCTGATGGGAGCGGTCGCGGCCAGGCGTCGGTCCTTCATCGCCGCTTGGTAGGCGCGCATCTCAGCCGAGCGGGTGTCAGCCTTGGGGCCCTCACCACGGTCAGGCTTAGCGCGCGGCGCCTTGACGGCGCTCGCAGCCTCCGGTGGCTCACTCACCCCCGAACCCTCTGCGGGCGGTGGCGTCGGCTCCTGCTCCGGCTTCGCGGCGTCCGCCTTGCCCTTGTCGGCCTTGCCCTTCTTGTCAGCCTTGCTCGGCTTCTTGCTGTCCGCGGAGTCGGTTCCGTACGGATTATCTTCGTCCTGCGCCAGCGCGCCGCTCGCAAAGCTCAGGGCGAGCCCAAGTAGCAGTCCGGCGCTGGTTAGCCTGCGTGCCATCGGTCGACTCACTCGATCACCCGGGCGCGCAAGCGGACGCGCAGGTCGTACTCGCCGTCCTCGTCATCAGGGAAGTCCTCGGCCATATCCGAGTCGTCTTCGATGATGAAGTGAGTCTCGAGCTTCTTCTTCTCGGGAACCACGATGCTGAAGCGTGAGCTCTGGTAGGTCTTGTAGGCCTTGCCCCGCGCGTCGCTGCGCTCGATTTCGACGCCGAGCACGTGGTGCCCAGGAGCGACTCCGTGCTCGTAGATCACCTTCTCGTCCTCAGCGCTGAAGCTCTTCTGCGCCCGGTACACCACGCCACCATCGAGGGTGACGACGAAGGTCTCGATGCGGGCGTCGTCTCCATCGGTCTCGACCAGCACGCGGATCTTGCTGGCGTAGAGTGTGGTGGTCAGCGCCGAGACGCGACTGCGCAGCGACGCGATGTCGCCCAGCAGCTGATCGTAGTTCGGAGGCGTAACGGCTGCACTTCCCTGAGGAAACTCATCCGCTTCGGGATTCAGAGGCGACATCTTGCCCCCGTCACCACTCTGAGGTTGCGGGGGGGCTTCGTCGTCCAGGTCGTCTTTGACCGGAGGAGCACCAGCATCGGAGGGAGGAGGCGCCTCTTCTTCCTTGGCGTCCTTGCCCTTGGCATCTTTGCCGTCCTTGCCCTTCTTGGCAGCCTTGTCGTCCTCCGCCTTGGCTTCCTTGGCCTTGGCGTCCTCCTTGGCCTTGGCCTTGCCCTTCGGCTGACCGAAAGCGCTGTACGCCACCAACAACACGATTGGCAGCATCAGCACCCACATCAGGCGCTGCCCTGAACCAGCGCCGCCCCGTTTCCCGAGTCGCGTGAGCATGCGCCGCCAGATTACCATGCTCGGGAAGAGTTAAGGCCGCGAACGGGTTGGACAATTTTCCCGCCGTCTGGCCGCGAGAAAGTGTGGGCCAGGGCCTAGGATTTTACGCATGGATGGGGGCTTGGTGCCCCGTTGGCATCGCTCTAAGAGACGCTGAGTGGACGGGATCACGCAAGCTTTACTCGGAGCAACAGTGGGCCAAGCGAGCGTGGGTCCGCGCCTGGGTCGTAGAGCTGCGTGGTGGGGAGCCCTCGGCGGGCTGCTACCCGACGCGGACGTGTTCGTGAGCGCCGCCCTCGGTGGCGAGTTCACTTCGATGTGGGTGCACCGCGGCACCAGTCACTCGCTGTGGTTTGGTCCTGTGGTTGGGCCGCTGTTGGGGATCGCGGTGTGGCGCTTCGAGCGCTGGCGCGCACGCCGCAAGCACCCTGAAGCGCCCCTCGACAGACCGCTACCCGGGCAGCCCGAAGGCGTGAACTGGACGAGCGACGCGGCCAAGCGCGCGTGGATGTGGCTCTTCGTCCTGTCGATCATCACGCATCCCATGCTCGACGTGTTCACCACCTACGGCACCCAGCTCTTCGCGCCCTTCTGGCGCGAGCGCTTCGCGTTCGACGCCGTGGGCATCGTGGACCTCGCGTACAGCCTGCCGTTGGTGCTCGCCTTGGCGGTCGGCAGCGCGAGAAAGCAGAAACCGCAGAGCGCCGCGCGAGTCGCGCGCTGGATCCTGGCGGTCACCACCGGCTATTTGCTGTGGGGGCTCGGCATGACGTTCAGGGTGCAGAGCCAAGCGCGCGCGGAACTCGCTGACGCTGGCTTCCCCGTGGATTCGGTTCACAGCTACACCTTCGTGATGCAGAACGGCTTGAAGCGGGTCGTGGCCCACAGCGGAGACCACGTTTTCGTTGGCTACGCCTCGGGTTGGGTGAAGCGCCCCATCGCCTGGCAGACGTTCGAGCTCGCCCCGAACAGCGACGTGGAGCGGGTGCTGAAGACGCCGGAGGGCGAGCTGTTTCGCTGGTTCTCCAAGGGGGAGCTAGCGTGGCAAGTGCACGCGCTCGCGGATGGACGCACCCGCGTGGAGATCGACGACTTGCGCTACGGGATGCCGAGCGAACCCCGACGCGGCTTCTGGGGGATCGACGCGATCGTCGGGGCGGACGGCGTGGTTCAAAGCGTGCATCGCTCGAGGCGTCAGCGCGGGGCCAGCCGAGCGCGCAACGTCCTAGATATTTTCCGCGCGGCTTTTGGATATGACCCCCGCACCTACCGAGTCGGTGTCGGCGGCGAAATCCGCGAGCCGCCTCCCTGATGGCGCTCGCGCGAGCGTGAGGACCAAGGAGTTGGGCGCCGCGCCCGACTCACGCCAGCGTTCGCCGCTGGGGGATCACTGGAAGTAGAAGCAGGCTTCTGGCGTGGGGTTCTGGCAGGCTCCTTCGCAGATCCCGGAGTCGCACTCGTCGTCCATGCTGCACAAGCTGCCTACCGGCTTGCTCTTGGCGCACACTCCGTCGATGCAGCCCAGGCCGTCACCACAGGTGTAGGGCTCGCAGGCCGCACCGATCGCACCCGGGATCACACAGACGTCGTCCGACCCCAGCGCCACGCAGCGGAGCCCAGCAGCGCACTCATAGGAGTCGTAACAGCTCTCTCCGGCGCCTGGCAGGCGGGCGCAGACGGCGGTTTCGCCCGAGTAGTAGTCGCACCACAGGCCGTCGGCGCAGGTCGACGACTCGCACGACTGGCCAAGTTGCGCCTTGCCGCCCCCGCAGAGGGCGACGCAGGTGCCGCCGTCGCAGCGCAAACCCTTACCGCAGTCATCCAGGTCGCCATTGGCGCCCCCACAAGACGCACCAGCTCCCTTGGTACCGTAGTAGAGGCGACAGCAGGACGACCTCTCCTGGATGCCTCCGCAGGCGCTGAGTGACTCGTAGTGGGCCACGAGCTGTCCACCGCACTGCGCGTCGTAAGTCAGCCCCTCCGTCTGGCTAGGCGTAGGCGTGTAGTAGCCCGCGAGTGTCTCCTCACATGAAGGCGGCACGGCGTCGCACGAGCATTTCCGCCCGGCATCGCAGATTGCACTCACCACCCGCGTCGTCAGATCGGCCTCGGCGACGCTGGGCACGCTCTTGTCGTCGCCACTGCTGCAGCCCGTTCCCAGAGCGCAAGAGAGAAAGAGAACAGACGCGACGGTCAACCCTTGAACGAAGGACCCATGAATCATTGGCCCTCGCTAGCACTCGCCTCCCAAGCGCTCAAGCAAATATCGCCGCGACCGCGCGGTCGGGTCAATACCCTTGGACCGTGGCAACGCTGCCGTGTGGAATCGCTCTCACTCGCCCGGTTGCGCGTCGAAACTCGCCAGAAACTCAGGGCCGACCTTGAGGCGGAGCACCCGATCGTCGATGTGCTTGGCGGTGAGCGGGTTCGCGAGGACGATGAAGACGAACGGCAAGATCAAGGTGAGAAAAACGCAAACGACGGCGAGGCCTGGCGAATCCGCTGAGACGCTCGCGGCACAGCCTCCGATCGTTAGCAATGGGGTGATTCCTGCAGCGAGCAGCAGCTTCGTGCGACGGGAGCGATGCTCGGGGCACAAGCCGAAGCTCACCATGCCCTGCTTACGCGTGACCAGCGCGACAATCACGAAGATCAAGAGCCCCAGCAGGATCGTGACGTAGACCCACGGCGGGTTCCAGTACAGCATCCGACTCAGCGTGAAGCCCTGCGCGGGCGCGTTGCACTTCACGCAGCGATCGGGCAGTGCGCTGCCCTTGATCACGACGAGGTGCTCGCCGTCTCTCCACGCACCGCCCGCTTGGGGGGCGTAGTATCCACCCGGAGCCATCCCGCCAGGCCCGCCTGCTGGCGGAGCGTAGTAGTTCTGCATCGTGCCCGAGCATACTGGTGGGCCAGCGAATCGCGACGACAAGATCATACCGAGGCTGTGCCAAAGCATGCCGTTTCGGCGCAGAGCAGTAAGTCTCACGCCGCGGGGCGCGGCAGTGGCTTTGATTATCCGTGCGGTTTGCCTCCCCCCATCCGCCACGCGGGATTCACCCACGGACTGGTACACGGCTTGCTATCCTGCTGCGCATGATGTGGCGGGCCAGGCTGGGGTTGGTGTGTGCGGTGGCGAGTGTGTTGGCCATCGGCTGCTCCGACGAGACCCCCGGCGAGGAGAAACCTTCGAACGTAACGCTGCCCGATCCCGGCCCTGATGGCTGGCAGATCACCACCGGCGAGTTCGAGGTGCCTCAGGGCAAGGAAGTACAGAATTGCTACTTCTTCGAGGTTCCAGGGGACAAGCCGTTCTTCGTCAAGCGCATGACCGTCGCGCAGAACGAAGGCACCCACCACATGAATGTTTTCCGCGTGAAAACGATTCAGAACCTCGACGGCGCGCCGGGTGAGGTGGTTGAAGACGGCGAGTGCTGGAAGAGCCCGAACTGGGCTGACTGGCCGCTGATCATGAACACCCAGCAAGGTGGGCTCACCGATTTCCAGCTGCCCGACGGCGTCGTGGAGCGCTTCGAGCCGGGTGAGAAGATCATGATTCAGACTCACTTCGTGAACGCGACGACGCAGAAGACCCCCCTTGGCGGCAAGGTCGTGATGAACTTCGAGCGCGCCCCCGAGGGCGGCACCTACGACGAGCTCGGCACCATCTTCGCCACGAACCAGAGCATTCGCGTGTGCCCCGGCGACAACAAGAAGAAGTACGAAGCGACCTGCCGCTTCGGCCTCGATCGCGAGGTGACGATCATCGGTGCGAACGGTCACTTCCACAGCCGCGGCGATCGCTTCACCATCAGCCCCTTCGATCAGTTCACTGGCGCGGGCGATCCGTTCTACGTGAGCAACACCTGGGATGACCCACCGATGGAGCGCGATCTCAACGTGAAGATCCCCGCTGGCGGCGGCATCTCCTACACCTGCGAGTTCTCCGCACCACCCGATGACTGCGGCGACCCCAACGAAGACTGCTGCTACACCTTTGGCGGCTTCGTTGAGTTCCAGGAGCACTGCAACGCCTTCGCGTACTTCTATCCGCGCGGAGACACTGACGTAAACTGCTTCTGAGTTTTTCTCGGGGGGAGAGGGTACGAAGTTGAGCCGACTTTCGGTCGCGTCAGTGTGCCTGGCGCTCACCTGCGCCGCGTGCGGTCCGAGCGCCAATCCGGATGAAGCCACGGGCGGCACTGGAGGTGTCGCTGGCAGCGCTGGAAGCGGAGGCACGGCGGCCGGCGGCACTGGCGGTAACACCAGCGAGCCCCTGGAAGTGATCCCGATGATGTACCAGCCCATCGACCAGCCCGCGGTGGTGCTCGAAGAAGACGGCGCCCCGTTCGAGCTGTGGCGCGCACCTCAAGGTGGACACGTGCTGGTCGTTGGAGCGCGGATCCGCGGTCTCGACAGCGACACCATCGAGCTCCGAGCGCGGCTCCGGGACGAGGAAACCGGCGCCATCATCCAGGAAGAAGCCCGCACGGTCGTCACCGCCGAAGTGCCGGACCACCCAGGCTGGGTCGAGACTGACCGGCGCACAGAGAGCCAAAGTACCCACGTTCCGGTGTGCCCCGACTACGACGATCAAGACATCGAAGGCCGTTCGTACCTGCTCGAGGTCGAAGTGCGCGAGCTGTACGCCGACGAGAGCGAAGGTAAGGCCAGCCTGCACATCGTGCCGACCTGCATGCAGACCGACCCGACGGAGCTCGCGCTCTGCCACTGCGAGTGCAAGGCGAACTACAAGCTCGGGGACTGCGGGCCGCCGACGCGCTGAACCGGCGGCGCTGGGGGCTCGAGCAACGCCGCGTATCCGGGCGGTCCCGCAAGAGAATTCAGGCTGTTGACAGACTGAGAGAGTCTGTTACGTGCGCGGCATGACGCTCAAACCCCTCGCCGCGTTGATCGCGCTGCTAGCGCTCGGCGGAACCGCCTGCGTGAGCAGACACAAGCAGCCGTTGTTCGACGCCCAAGGCTACAGGAACAAGCTGTACCACTATCAAGTTCGCAACCTGGGTGTCGGAGCGTTGATGAGCAACGACTGGCTCCTCGACAACTACTTCGCGGACAGAAGGCTCGTCGGCCGAATCAAGCCGAAACCTGGTGCTGACTATCGGGTGACGTTCCACCTAGACACCAACGGGGATGGCTTGCCCGATAAGCGGCGAGAGGAGCAGCGGTACGACCTCCGCTTCATCCATCGTTCGAACGCGGGCGTCATCTGGCTTCGTACGCTCCCCATCGCAACTTCCTTGGCGCAGACCGAGCCCCGGGTGTTGATGCAGGAGTTCGTGGATGGCATGGCCGGGACCGCGTACACGTCCGTTGGTCTCGGCAAGACGTCAGTGCTCGTCGAGGGCGAGCGACTTGCGGCAAGGATGATCGACGCGCAGCCAAACCGCGTCGGGGGAGCGGAGGCGTTCGAGGCGATCGTCGAGATCGCGAACGTCGATCAGCTCAAGCTCGATCCGAACGCGCGACGCAAGCTTGCAAAGCTCGTCATCATCCGCACCAACTTTCAATACGGAGACAAGCGGGGAAAGTGGCCTGTGCTGATGACCGCGGGGTACGCTAATTTCCCTGAGGATTTTGGAAAGTCACTTCCAGACTTCGACTCGCTGCTCAGCCGCATCGAGCTCGGCGGGCTCGCGCAGTACACACCACGGGCACATCTCTTGCCGACGGCGCCCGGGGCCCCAGCTACCGCACCTCCAACGGGCGCAGGTGCGCCACCCGCGATGATGCCACCGGCAGTGGCACCCCCGCCGCCACCGGTCGTCCCCCCGCCGCCACCGGCGCCCGAGCCGGACGACGCTGACGCGCAAGAGTGAGCGGCAGCCCGCCGGGCGAGTGCCGCTCGCACTCGCCCACTGGCGGCGCTGTCGTTCGAGACTAGCGGACGACGGTGTCGCAGCCGATAACGACGTCGACGACCACGCTGTCGCTGTACTCGACGATGTCACACGACGCCGGGCAGAGCAGGATTTGCGTCGGGTTGCTGGGGTTGTCGTAGTACCAACCCGGCTGACCCACGCAGGCGCCCGGACCGCTTACCTGCGGAACCACGTCCTGCTCCATGCCCTCCTGGGTGATGCCGACGTTGACCTTGTCGGGGTTCGGATCGCCCTCGGCCGGCGTCGGGATCTTGTACTGGCACTTCACCGCGCCGCGGATCTCGTTCATGGCGTCGAGGAAGCCCTGGCCCGCGTTGCCACTCGAGACGATGTAGGCGGAGTTCGTCCCGCCTTGCTGCGCGATGGTGTTGAGCACTCCCAGATCGCCGATACCGATGACGAAGGTCTTCACCGACGGGTTGCCGGCGAGCCCGGCGGCCGCGTACCCCGCGGAAGTGCTCACGCTGTTGTCCGTGCAGTTGTTGGGCTCACCGTCGGTCGCCAACACGACCACGACTTGGTGATCCGTGTGGGCCTCGGCCCAAACCTTCGCGTAGTCGTGCACGCCCTTGAGCGCGGGCGCGACAGGAGTCGAGTCGCCTCCTGGGCTTTCGGCAGCCATCGCCTGCTGGATTTGTGACGCCGCCCCTGGCAATGCGGTGATCGGCACCCGCGGCTGGGTGTAGTCGACCGAAACGCACGAGTCGGTCAGCCCGAGTAAGCCACCGTTGCACTTGTTGAAGCCAGGAATGCAGGGACCATAGGCCCCACATTCGGCGCTCGACGTACAGGACGCGGGCAGATTCGGATTGGTGGACCAAGGCACCGGGAAGAATGTGATCCCTACGGCAACCCCGTCGCCCGTAACACTGGTCAGGAACGTGTTGATCGAGCTGGTAACGGAGCCCCACTTCCCTGAATCGCTCATCGACCCCGAACGGTCGAGCAAGATCAGAATGTCGAGGGGCACCGGTTCACCGTCGTAGCGGTCTCCAGCGCAGCCGTTCGGCAGGCCGCCGCCGCTTCCACCGTTCGCGTCGATACCGGTGGTGCCGCCGAAGTTGTCACCGGCGTTCCCGCCATTGTTCCCCGAGCCGCCATTGCTCGAGCCACCTGACCCCACGGTGCTGCCATCAGACGAGGCGCTGCACGAGATTGCGGAGATGGGCAGCGAGCAAACCGCGGCTGCCAAGGCCAGACGAAGTCCAAGTCGGGTGTTGCGTTTCACGTCGGTACTCCAAGCCCGCGGTGGTTCTGCCCCGACGCCTCAAGTCGGCGTAAAAGCGACACAAGGGGCAACCGCGCGAAGAGGAGTTTAGCGGCAAACGGTCGTTTGGACTAGAAGGACTTCGGGCCGGCCAGTCGGTTCACACGCAGACTTCAAAGTTGCGCCGAGAGGCACGCTTCGGGCCGGTATCGCGCAACATACTTCAGGCCTAAAGCTTTGTTCTCCACGCTTTAGGCCTAAAGCATCGCGCCCCGGCACCTGAGGGGCGCCGCGTCCTCCGTCTACTGCTTGGCCTGATTGGCGACCGCGGCGGCGGCACGCTCCGCCGCTTCGGCGTCACCGAGGTAGCGACTGGAGATCGGCTTCAAGTCAGCGTCCAGCTCGTAGACTCGCGGAATGCCCGTGGGGATGTTGAGCTCCACGATGTCGTCGTCGCTGATGCCTTCGAGGTGCTTGACCAGCGCGCGGAGCGAGTTGCCGTGGGCGGCGATCAACACTCGCTTTCCCGCACGGATTTGTGGAGCGATGGTGCCCTCCCAGTACGGCAGGAAGCGCTCAACCGTGTCTTTCAGGCACTCGGTCGCCGGGATGTCCTTGGGATCGAGATCCGCATAGCGACGATCCTTGCCCGGCCAGTTGGCGTCCGTTTGCTCCATCGCGGGCGGTGGAGTGTCGTAGCTGCGCCTCCAGACTTTCACCTGGTCTGCGCCGTGTCGCTCGGCGGTCTCGGCCTTGTTCAGACCTTGAAGCGCACCGTACATGCGCTCGTTGACCCGCCAGCTGCGGTGGACTGGGATCCACATCTGATCGAGCTCTTCGAGGGCCAACCACAGCGTCTTGATCGCGCGCTTGAGCACCGAGGTGTACGCCACATCGAAGTGCAGTCCCTCCGCTTTCAACAGCTCGCCGGCCCGCTTTGCTTCGCCGATCCCCTTCTCACTGAGAGGTACATCCACCCAACCGGTGAAGCGGTTCTCTTGGTTCCATTGGCTCTCGCCGTGTCGCAGCAGTACCAGCGTGTACATCTCGTCCTCGCAGTTGCAGGTGACAGCGCCGAGCGCTCTGGCGTCGGTCAGGCGACCCGCGCGGGAGAGCTGCTCAACGACAGTGGAGCCGAGATAGCTCAGCTCGAGAAGGGAATGAACAGGCTCAGCCCACCCAGGGCGGCGATGTCGTTGACGACCTTGTCCTCACCCAGTGGAGCGCGCTGAGCGTGCACCATGTCGCGCACGTCGAGGCGCAGCGCGAGCCATTGCGTGAGGAAGAACTTCAACCCAAAGCCACCGGAGCCGGTCACGCCAACGCTGCCGGGTGTGTCCGTCGCGCCAGCGCCAAGGGAAACGTAGAAGTCAAAGCGGCTGATGCCGCCGCCCATCCAACGCACCTTGCCATACGCGAGAGACCACACGAGGTGCCCCATGAAGAGGTTCACCGGAGCCTCTTCCTCGCGAATGAAGTCGACCAGGCTCGGATTGCTCTGAGCGATCGAGTCGAGAAACTCGAAGCTGCGCTTGGTGCGGAAGTACGACGCTTCCAGGCCGAGCTCTTCACTGAAGTGGAACGTGTAGGCACCGCCATACATTGGAGCGCCGTCAGACAAATCGCCGGCGTACCACCCACCCATCGGAGACAGCTCGTGACGGAGCGACTTCTTGAACAGGCGGGGAACCACACCACGATAGGCGCGGCGCCCAACGAGCTGTTGTTTCAACGCCTCGTCTACGCACTGCGCACGCGCTGGTAGCGTGCTCATCAGCCCCAGGCCGAGCACCGTGACGATCAAGAACCAGCGGACCACGAAGCGAACTTGCTGCGTCAAACCAAGAGCTGGGATAACACAGGATGACGCAAGCTCGGGGTCCATTATCCTTCCCCGTGGTGGACTGGCTTAGAAACAGGCGCGAGCAAGCGCGGAACTGCACCCTTGACGACCCCAATTTTCTGGGGGGTGGAGCGTTTTCCGTCCGCGAAAACCGCCGCGAGCTTCCACGCGTCGTGGCCGCGAGCCTGCTCATCCTGGCGACCCTGGTGGGCGAGAACGCCTCCGCCCAGCCCGCGGCCGAACCCGCCAGCGCGGCACCGGCGGCGGAAGCGGCCAGTGTACCGACGCCCAATCCCTGCCCGGGCAACCTCAGCGCGCTGAGTGGCGTCGCTTGCGAGCTCGAAGCCCAACTCGGACGGGCGCTGGGCAAGCCCGACTCTGGAGCGCTGGTGATCGCAGGGCCCCTCGACTCCGATGCGCCCCTCGAACGCAGTACCGAGCTCGTCCAGCGCATCACGCGCGTCGTGGCTGGCCGCGTAGGTGGCAAAGCCCGCGAGACTCAGACTACGCGGGGCGCCGCCCAGCTCGCTGCGCGCTCCCGCGCGTTCCTGTTCTTGGAGCTGCGCATCGCCCACGGTCAGCTGGAGGTGACGGCGGACGTCTACCGGCCGGTGAAGGGCTTCTGGGCCCGTGTTCGAAACCCCAATCCTGAGCCGCTGAAGCACGCCTTCGCGAGTCGGGCGTTGGACGCGGAGGTCCGCAGCTTCTTCCCTACCGTCCCGCTGGTCGCTGGCAAGGTGCTCAAGGTCAAGGCTCCCGAAGCTCAGGTGCTCGCCTTGGGCTGCGGGGATGTGGATGGCGACTCAGCGCTCGAGCTCGTCGCGGTTGGCCGCGGAGCGATCCACGTTGGGCGTATCCGCGGGGGAAAGTTCGTGACCTCAGCACGACGTAGCTGGAGCGCGCTGTCAGGTGTCGCACCGGTGCCCCTTCGTGAACCGATCGCGAGCGTGAGCGTTGGCACTGGACACGTGGACGTCGGATTGACGGATCGAGCGAAGGGCTTTCGCCTCGACGTGACGTTGACGCCCATCGGCCCGCTCGAAGCGCCGATTCCGTGGCCCGGCAACGGCTGCGTGGAGACCTATCAAACGTTGCTGGGCCGCAAGGAGCGCCCCTGTCGCACCACCGATGCTGCTTCGAGCGCCCCTGGCTATGACTACCGTGGAGACGCGCTAGCGGGCGCCTCCCTGATCGATACCACAGGGAAACGCCACCAGTACCGAGCCTTGCGCGCCGCCAAGGAGCAGCGCGTCGACCTGCGTAGCGATCGCGGGGGGCGCGCGTCTTTGGCGAACCTGGGAGCACAGCTCGCGATGGGCGATCTCGACGGTGACGGCGCACCCGAGCTCATCGCCTCCACTCCAACCATGCAGCCCGCAGACGACGCGTTGATTGTCTATTCGTGGAGAGAGCCCGCCGCTCCTGCCGAACGCCTGCGCATTGCCGCGCCTGGTGGCGTGAGCGCGATCGCCACCTGTCCCGCCGAAGATACCGGTCGCTCCTACCTCGTCGCGGCCGTTGGCGACGAGTTGTGGCTGATCCGATGAGGCACCTGGGACGCAGAGCCTGGCTCCTCGGCGCGGGCCTCAGTCTGTTGCTTGGCGACAAGCGGGCCCACGCGATGGGGCGCACTCCGCTGGGCGGAAACCTGCGCTTCGAGCTGCCCTGGTCCGTGGGCAGGCTCGACCCCCACGCGATCGACGATGCGTGTGCCGCGTTCTTCGGACCCGCGATTTGCGACCCGCTCTACGATATGGATTCGGCGGGGCGCACCTACCCGGCCCTCGCCGATGGAGCGCCAGTAGCAAGCGGCAAGGGGTGGCTGGTGAAGCTGCGCCCCGGCCTGGTCACGGGCCTGGGCCGCGCGATCACGCCCGCTGACGTGCAGTGGTCCCTGATGCGCGCCAAGGCCCGCGCGGCGCGCGGCCTCCTGGCGGAGTTTGGTGGGGTGCGGGTCGCGGCGGACGGAGTGCTCTTCGAGCGCGGCAGCTCGGCCAACCTCAGCCGCGCGCTAGCCAGCAACTGCTGCGCAGTATTACCCCGCGGATTCGATGCGCGGCGCCCGGACGGGACGGGAGCGCTCAGCGCAAGAGCCTCCGCTGGGGGCCTGGTGTTGCGCCGCAACCCGCGCGCAGCGCGGGGCGCCGCGTTTCTGGAACAGATCACGCTCAAGCCTGCGGGGTCAATCGCCGACGCCCTGCGCGCCTTCGAGACCGGAGAAGTGGACATCGGCTGGCTGGGTGATGGGCTACATCGCCGGCGTCCAGGCGCCCAGGCCTTCAAGGGGCCGCAGGTGGGCTGGGTCGTCCTCAGGACCGGGAGTCAGGCGGGCGCCTGGGCGGCGCCCGGAGTCGCACAGAGCCTCGTCGATGGTTTGCCGCGCGGAAGCATGACTCGCTTTGGCTTGAGCCCAGCGGGCGGCGGGTCCACACGTTGGGGCGGAGGCGACGCGGAGCTCAGCGTCGATACGTCAGCGCCGTTCTTGGTGGAGGTGGCCGAGGCCATCGCCAGCACGCTGAGCCACAGCGGGAGCCAGATCCGCGTGGCTCGAGTGAATGCTCAGGAACTGGAGCGGCGACGCGGCGCCGGAGCCTTCGCGCTGATGCTCGACGTCGTGCGGAGCTTTGGACTTGGCGCTGGCTTGGACAACCTGGCGCTGCTCACCGCGGCGAACCCAGCGCTTGCCAACCGCCCGCCGAAGCTGAGCGGCAGCACACCGACGCAGCTCGCCCGCTCATTGCCTCTCGGAATCGTCGGTGAGCTGCGCGCTGAAGGCTATTTCGCCGGCAGCTGGCGCGAGCTGCCAACATGGGATTTCGGGCGAGTCTACGTCCCACGCAGTTGAGGGTCAGCGATCGGGCTCGACGAGCACGATGCTGGAGCCGCCCGCAGGATGCGTGTGGACCACGCGAGCGCCGTGGGCCCGCGCGATCACCTGCAACGCGTCGTAGGGCGTCACGCGCTTGAGCTCCGCTGTTACCTCACCCGCAACGCCTGCGCCGATGACCAGATTGAAGCCGCCCGCATGCGCCAAGAAGCGCAACGCTTCCTGGAGATCTGCGCGACGGAGCTTCACGTCGATGCGACGCCGCGTCCCCGCGTGAGGTGGCGGCGACTCAGCGGTGACGATGCGCGTCACCGCGAAGCGACTTGCAGTGGGCGCGGGCTCACTCAGGGTGCGACTGCTCGAGCTGGGTGGAGTGAAGCTGCTCGAGGCGCCGATCGCTTTTGGCTCCGCATAGTCCGCCAGCGCCTGGTCCATTTCTCGAGGGCTGGGAGCGCTCGAGGGGGCTTCCACGGACTCCGACTGCGTCGCGGCGCACCCTCCCCCCAAGAAAACCAGCAAGCACGAACACAGGCCGAGACGCCAGATCCTGGAGCGCGGCGACGCTCCCCGCGACAGTTTATTTCCTGGAGGAAACATTCGACAGTTCCTCCTGCAGGATGCGGTCACGCCCGCTGCGCTTCGCAGCGTACAGCGCCTGATCGGCGCGCTCCACCAGCTCACGGGTGACGAAGTCCGTGTCTAGATCCGCGGCCGCAACACCACCGCTGAACGTGATGACACGCTCGTCCCCGGTGCCGAACACCGCCGGTTGAGACCTGAGCGCTTCCTGGATGCGCCGCCCTGCGGCGAGCGCAGCGCTGGCATCGGTTCCGCGGAGCAACACAGCGAACTCCTCACCACCCAGGCGATAGGCGTGGTCCGACCGGCGCAGCGTAGCCTGGATGCAATCGGACACGAGCATCAACACGCGGTCGCCCTCGGCGTGACCGAACAGGTCGTTGACAGACTTGAAGTGATCGATGTCGATCAAGAGCAAGCTGAGGGGCTCGCGATGCCGCTCGGCGAAGGCAGTCTCTCGGCTCAGCGCGCGCTCGAAGTCGCGACGGTTCGACAATCCGGTGAGCGGATCAGTGGTCGCCTGCTGTTCCGCGCGGCGAAGCCTCATGTTGACGTTGAACTCGCGGTGGCGCTTCTCGATCAGCGCCTTGACGCGGGCGACCAACACCGGTCCCCGATAAGGCTTTGCGAGGTGATCGTACGCGCCGTGCTGAATGCCGCGGATCACGTCTTCTTCATCGTTCGCGTGAGCTGTGAGCAGCACCACGGGGATCCCTGACGTCTCTGGATCCGAGTTGAGCCGCGCCAGCACCTCGTAGCCGTCCATGACCGGCATCATCACATCGAGCACGATCACGGAGATGCTCGCGGGGGATCCGCGCACGGCGTCCAGCGCTTGCTGGCCGTCCTCCGCCTCGACGATGCGCATGCCAGCGCGTGACAACCAGCGCGACGTCAGCAGGCGGGTCGCTGCATCATCGTCCACCACCAACACGGTGTCGGGCGGTGGAGGCAGCGAGAGACTGCTGGGCGGCGGTGGATCGGGCTCGGTCATGACGGGCGCCGCAGCCGGAGCCTCAGCCCCGGCCGCGAACTAAACCCGGAGTATACAATCAGCGAGGCTGCATGCGGAGGGCCGCATCCAAGCGGATACATTCTCCGTTCAACATGCTGTTTTGTACGATGTGCAGGGCGAGATCGGCGTACTCCGCGGGGTTTCCGAGGCGCGGGGGGAACGGCACGTTGGCGGCGAGGGCGGCGCGAGCCTCCTCGGGCAGACCAGCCAGCATGGGCGTGTCGAAGAGCCCCGGGGCGATGGACACGAGGCGGATCCCCGAGCGCGCGAGCTCGCGGGCGATGGGGAGCGTCATCCCGACGACGCCGGCCTTGGACGCACTGTACGCCGCCTGACCAATCTGGCCGTCGAACGCGGCGATGGAGGCCGTCGTGACGATCACGCCACGCTCGCCACCCGCGTCGGCTTCGCCTTCGGTCATGGTCTGAGCGCACAGGCGGATCATGTTGAACATGCCCACGAGGTTCACGTTCACGGTCAACGCGAACAGGTCGAGGGGGAACGGGCCGTGCTTGCCCAGGGTGCGCATCGCCGTGCCGATGCCGGCGCAGCCAACCGCGATATGCAACCCGCCGAGCTCCTTGGCGGCTGCGATCGCGGCCTGCATTTGCGGCTCCGAGGTGACGTCGGTTTCGACGAAGCGAACCTTGTCGCCAAGCTCCTTCGCCAGCGCCTCGCCAACTTCCTTCGCCTTGTCCGCGATCACGACGCCCTTCGCGCCAGCCGCCAGCAGCGCACGCACCGTCGCCGCGCCAAGTCCTGAAGCACCACCCGTAACCAGAGCAACCTTGTCCTGAACTTTCACACTAACCTCCAACGCGAGGGATCCTCGCTCGTACTTTCTCGAGCGCCACCTGCACCGAGCCAGGTGACGCGCATGCGTTTCCGCAGTGAATCGATTCCGGCACGACCGCGATCGTCACCAGACCTCAGTTTTTGCGCCGACGATCGCGCGCACTTTGTATGTCTTTTCTTGGGGGGGGGGAGGCGCGATATTCGCACGCCTTCCACCTACAGCAGGCGCCTATTCGGGCAGCTCATCCGGCATACCCACGTCACCACCATTCTTGACGAACTCGATGATCGCAGTGGCGAGCGCGGCGTCGGCCTTCTCGCACTTCTTGCTCACGGTGCCCATGCTCGCGCCCTTGCATTCTTGCCGGCGCTTTTGATAGGCGGCGTCGATCTTGTCGTCGTTGCGCAGCGAGTCGCGCATCTTGCCGCCCAGATGCTTCCAGTTGAGCGTCGGATACTTCGGAACTGGAGGCAGCTTGGTGGTCAACTCCTCGGGCGCCAACGTCACGCAAGAGCCGTCCCAGCGCAGGGCGTCGTAGCCG
>JAWKRD010000073.1:0-24676 GCA_041389805.1 Polyangiaceae bacterium
CCATGACCGCTGAACTCCGGAATTCGGTGGCCCGGCTGTTCCCGTATCAGGCCGCGAGGGCTGAAGGGAGAATGGCTGAGGCGCAGACGCTTGTAGTCGTCATCACTCGCATGATCGACCGTATCAGAATACTCCCAGAGACCGAATACACCGCATGCGAAGCCCGTGTCGGGGACCTCGGGATGCGTCGTGCGGGGAGAATCTATCTCGACGACGATGTCTGGCTATCTTGGTGTGATTTGTTGGCCCAGTGCATTGCAGAAACCGAGACGCGTTGCACGAATCTATCCGTGATGAAGGCATGGACGAACAGTTGCGCGCCGAACACCTCCGCCCAACGGTCCTCAAGTGCCCCTGTACGCTGGTTTTGCGGCGGTCTCGATTCGCTGCCAGACGGTACAATAGATCCAAGCGCGATTGAAACGATGAAGGCCCGTTGGCGGAAGAGTTCCTGCCCGGTAGTCTGGGAGAACAGTGGCCACCAACCGCCCGTGTCACTGAAGCGGTTAATCCTTCGGGTCGTCGACGACTGTCAGGGTGTCGTGGTAAGATTCGGTTCCACATACATGAATCCGGACATGTCGGTGCCTTGCACCGTTGCTGGGCGAGGCACGGAGCGAGACAAGCTATCAGAGCTGGAATGTACTGCATCCGATGGAGCTGTTACAGTACGCGGCGTATTCCGCACGACCGCGGAGACGCCTCCCGAGCAAGCGGCTGCTCTCAGTTTCGTCAAGCACCGCATGCAACAACGATGCATCGAGGCTGGCTTGAAATTTGAGCCATGACTTGTATTCCACCAAGCATGCTCGTGCACCGATGTAACTGGCTGTCCAACACGCGCATGGATCTGCCGGAAAGGCTTGCAGCGTGCGGCGTCGTTCCGCCGCCGCACTTGCTGCGCCCTTCCGCAGCTCATGCGCACGTTAGCCCTATGGGGCAGACTGGAGATCGACAGTCCGGGGTCAATAAAGAATAGTTTTGGCGTGGATTGTGCCGCACGTGAGGGAAGTGCGGCTTTCGTGACTTGAAGGTCGGGAGTCAGAATTGCGATGAATCAGTGGCAGAGCTCATCGCTTCAGTTTCGCCCGCTCGCGCAGGATCGCAGCACGGATGTCCTCACGTGCGAGTCGAAGGCGGTTGTACACCGTCGGCACCGGCGCCCCCTCACATCGAGCAATCTCCGCAGCCGTCAGGCACAGGAAGTAGAACGCGTACACCGCTCGGAATCGCTCCGGCGGGAGCAGCGCGCCCAGCGCGTCCAGCCCGACCGCGGCCACACGTTCGGCTTCGATCTCCGCGGCGATGACCTCGTCCTCCGCCGACCGCGCGCTCAGCGGTTCCGTCAGTGCCGCGCGCTCAAGACAGGCGTGCTGCCCTCCGCGCGCCTTCTCGTGCCGCGTGTGACCTCGCAAGACGTTCTTCGCGGTCCCCAGCACGTACGCCACCCCTTCGGGGCCGCAGATGCTGTGATTCTTCTGCCACCACGGCCAGATCTTCACCAGCACCGTTTGCACGAACTCCTCACGTTCACTCTTCCGCACACCATACAACGCGAGATGTTGCTCAATCTTCGGCACCAGTGCCACCAACGAGCGCGAGGCGTCTTGTTGGGCTGCGCTCGGTTCGGGCTCGGGGTCCGAGTCGTTCCCGGGCGCTGGGAAGAGAAGGAACAGACCATTCCACAGCCAGAAACTTTCTCTCTCTGGCCGTTCACACGTAGTGTCATCCATGGGCGTGCTCTCCGTTTCCGCGGATTGCTCGTCAAGGGGCCGTTCGGTGGTCGAAACACCGGGCGGCCCCGCCTTCATTTCAGCCTGATTCTCCTTCGGCTTGCGGGCCGGGCGCGACTCCTTTCGCCGGGCGAGTCGCGTGTTCGTCGACTCCGCACATACGATATCATCGTTGCGAGTCGATGGAAAGTGGATTCTCATGTTCCGCGAGCGTCGCGTACGCTTGCGCTCGTCCGCGTGAACATGACAGCTCCCTATCCCCCCCGGCAGAAGGAGAGAATGCTCCTGTTGACGGCCGCGCACAGTTCGATACGCTACCTCGTGTCGATTCACCCAGATGCGCAGCCTGGGAGCGTAAGCATGCAGAATTATTACCAGACAGGGCTAACATGCGGCTGCTGCTGACGGGCTGCTGGCTGCGCGCCCGGCGCTGCCGGGCGCTTGCGGCGCGGACGCCCGCAGCAGAGCCGCGCGTTAGCGGGACTTGGGTCTCAGGGTCCGCGAAACCGCAGGACTGGAAGATGATGTCGAGCTTTACATGAGTGCAACCGTTCGGACCTTCAAGTTGGCTGGTACTGAGGCGCGCCTCGCAGCTCTCTTTCTGATGACGAACAGACTCGCGGTCGTATGCGCCGGCTGGGGTTCAACTTCCACCTTTTCCGAAGGCGTCGCGCTTTCACTGCAATCGAGTTTCGGCAACACGATCGCGTTGGCCTACATGGATGTCCTGAGCTTGGATGCCACCGACTCAGCCATTGCTGGCTACGTTCGGCAACGACAAGCCGCGATTGGCCACACACCAACCGGAGTCCCGTTGCCGGGGTATTATCTCTTCATCGACAGGCAGGCCGTTGCGTACGACCCTGGACTTCCAGATCTCACACCACAGCTCGCGATCGGCGCCAAGTTGGCTGAGGTATTTGGCATCCTTACGGACTCACCTGTCATCGCTGGAATTGGCGGAACTGTCTACGACTTTACGGTCGGCGTCCGACTTGCGGCCCACTTCGCTCCCTTCGTTGCTGCAGCCCAGAAGGCGCATCGTGGTGCTACGACGGATGAAGAAGCGTCGCAGTCCCGCAAGGCGGGATCCAGCCCCAATTGGACGCCCGAAGCAGACCTACGCCGGGCCTATGGCATCCTCGGTGTCAGCCCAGAGATCTCGAGCCCGGCCCTCAAGGCGCGATACAAGGCGCTTGTCGTCGAGTGGCACACTGACCGCCAGGATCAGAGCGATCCCAGTCGGCTCCGACAGGCACACGAAAGGATGGCTGCACTCAACACTTCATATGAACTAATTCGTGAACATCGCAGACGTCTTGGCGAAGATCTGTAGGAGAATGGGACCATGACGAACGTTTTCGTTCACTTCAGGACTCCCGATGGGGAGCTATACAACCGTGAAATGTTCTTCTCGCGCGCGCCCGTCGCTGGGGAGATTGTCTATGTCGACAATGACTCCTACGAGGTGATCCGAGTCGATCATCATCCGGGTCGCAACAACGCCCCCAAGGACTCGCGCACCGCAGTGAGCGCCGGAGTCCCGGAGGACGTGGAGATATGGCTCGTCAAGAAGGATGCCTCACCCTGCCCGATCTGAGGGAGCCCGCTAACAAGAAATTGCTGCTGGCGGCCAGGCGTGCTGCGCGGGGCACCCTGCGGTCGCCCCGCTTGCGTCGCCAGTCCGCAGCAGAATTTCACGTTAGCCCTACATCTATTGCACTATTCAGCGGACGTTTCATGCCTTCTTCCGCCGGAAAGTCATGATCAAGACGCCGGAAGCCACAGCTATCGTCAATTTGCTCCGGGCTGCGCGCGCAGAGCGCTCGGCTGACAACGCTCAGTCGACCTTGCGTGCTGCCCTAAAAAGGTGCGATGAGTGGATTGCGAACGGCGGCGGCGTGGATGCAGTCCTGCTGAAAGTGCAGTCGCTGACCGACCTTGCAACGGAGTCAGCGACGCCAAGACTGCGATCACAGTACTGGCAATTCACGTTAGATGCGATCTCGCGATACCACGACGAGCCTGCCGAACAGCGTCTTGCGGCGTGTCAAGCGGCCGTCGCCGTAGACTGTTTCCAAGATCCGTTTTCCAACACCGATCAGGCTGCCCGCCTTCAGATACTACGCGCTGCCTTACGGCGGGTTGATGCTGCGCTCCGGCAGCAAGCAACGGGAGTCGATGCAGCCATTTTGCTTGCGCGCAAAGCAGCGCTTCTCCGCCACATCGCCATCCCCGAGGTAGCACCAACTCCGAAGAAGCAAAGGATCGCAGAGGCTCATCGCTGCGCCGCGCGGGCACTAACGATTTCTCGAAGCAAGATCACCGTGCTTGAAGCCGCTCAATCGGAGTGGGCGCTTGCACGCTATGAGTCCACCGACAGAGCTTATGCAGAGCGGATACGCACCACGGAGACACTATTTCTTGACCCGACGCTCCGCGATAGTCAGGCAGCACGACTTGCTGTTGCCAGATTCTATCGCATGACCTATCAGCCTTTACTCGCATGCGAGACGTACCCCACCGGCACAACTGGCTCGATGAACCCGAGGCAGTAGCATCTGGTATTCGCAATGCCCGAATCGTCATCGGGCTTGCCTTTGTGACAGCCGCCCTCGAAGGGGCATCCTCCGGCGCAACCGTGCTAAACGAGATCTGCACGCAGGCTGGCGTTCAGTGGACTAGGGCCATCGAGTTCCTAAACCACCATGACGCTTCTGAGTCTGATCCGCTGACCATGGGCTTTGTTATGGGGATCAACCAAGGTTCGGCGTGGACCCGACTTGGAACCTTCGCGAACCGCTTTTTGCATGATGCGACTCTCGCCGAAGGGCTCTATCGAACGGCGGAACGCCTTGAACCGCGCGACCCCGTCACCATGACGAATCTTGCACGCCTTTTGGTGCAGCGTGGCGAGCAGCAAGACTTGGAGGAGGCGCGCCGTTTCCTCCAACGAGCCAAGTCTTCCGCAGACCGTCGATTCACATGGTGGCGTATTGTCCAAGAAGATTTGGACAGGCTCACCCAGACCGCTGTTCCCCAGCGCGATATCAAAGTCTCGCCTACGTTGACGAAAAAGAACGCTGCGTTGATACCAGAGACGTTTCGTGAGCTTCATAACCGATTCAGAGTTCTGGACGCTCCAGACGGTGTTCCCGACCGACAGGCTCGTGGTTACGAACTCGAGCAACTGATTTTTGACCTTGCGCGCCTCACCTTGGGAACGGCAGCACCGGCGTATCGGATCAGGAGATCCCCTACGACTGCTTCACAGATTGACGGCTACTTCGAACACCCCCCGAATAAGTATCGTCTCGAGTGCAAGTGGGAGGAGAAGCCAGCCGGTCGCGATCACATTACAATCTTCGCTGAACGACTTGATGCAGTCGGGGTAGACGGCCTCTTCATTTCAATGTCAGGCTTCTCTGACTCTGCAATTGAGCGAGCGAAGGATCTGCGCAAAGAGAAAGCCATCCTGCTCATGGACGGAAATGAGGTGCGATTACTCTTTTCACGGAGGCTAATGCTTGACGAAGCCATGCAGAAGAAACGGCTCTACTTTGACCAGTACTCTGATCCATACCACCCAGTTCAAGAGACCGGAGAGGCGACGCCCCTTGACTGACTCGAATGGTGTGCGGAGGACGGAGAGGGCTAACATGCGGCTGCTTCTGACGGGCTGCTTGCAGCGCGCCCGGCGCTGCCGGGCGCTTGCGGCGCGGACGCCCGCAGCAGAGCCGCGCGTTCGGCGGACGCGGAAGACCCCCTAGAAGCACCGAACGGATCTCTGCGAAGCACATAGAGCGACCAAATGCACAAGGCTCACTTGATCACCGACTTCAGGCAGCTCTTCTCCAGAAAGCGAAATACGATTCAGGGCATCCGCGCAGTCAACAACTTCGTGAGTTCCGCCGTCAGTGAGGCGTGTTCAGAACCCGCAATTGCTCTCTTCGGTCACCTCACGACGGCTGGCGCACTTCTACCCACTGAGCTCGCAAGCCTCATTCCCCGAGAGGAACTTCGTGGCCGCCCACCTCTCCGCGTGCCCGAAGGGCGGATGGTGCCCTTCGTTCGTGCTCAACTGTTTGTCTCTCTGATGGCCGAACTGGAGGACATGTTCGGCGAAGTAATACGGCGTCTGCTCTTGGCATTTCCCGGGAAGATCACGCAGAAGACAGTCACGGTGTCAGATCTTCTCGATGCCCACGCTATTGGCGAGACCGTCGCCCAAGTCACGGAGGTGGAGCTTTCCTCACTATTTTACGGGGGCCCACAGAAGCTTCGCGAGCGGCTAGAAGATGTTGTCTCTGGCCCCAAGCTGCTGGAATCGGTGTGGCCAGACTACGTTGAGATGAGGGCGCGAAGAGACATCGGTCTTCACGCGGGTTGGAAGCTCAACCGCCTCTACTTGGACAAGGCCGGCGAGAAAGCTGCGCCGGAGCGCACAAAGTTCTTGTTCCCCGAACAGGGGTACTTTGAAAGTGCGTGCGTTCTTGCCACCGAAGTATGCGACACGCTTGATGCGCACTGCGCGGCAAAGTTTGCCAACTGCACACCGCGCCATGTCCTTAGAGAGCTGTGGAACCAAAGCCCCCTCAGCCGGGTCATGAAGTATGAAGCAGCGTGGATCGATGACGAAACGCCATGCCCAAGTGAACGTGCGCTCTCTTGGGTCTGGTCCGGGACGGAGCAGCTCATCTACGATTTCTTCCTCCACATTTACAACGGCGATCGCAACAAGTTCAACGCCGCCCAGATCTTCGAACGTTGGCCCGGGACGGGCTCTTCCGTAGTCCGCTCGTGGCTGGAGCGACCGTTCTATTTCTAACAGCAAGAGTCAATGATAGCGTTGGCCATCATGAAATCGCCGCCGAACAAGCGCTTGCTGCAGGCGGCCTGCTTGCTGCGTGCCCGGCGGTGCCGGGCACTTGCGGCGCGAACGGCCGCAGCAGAAGCGCGCGTTCGCCAGACAGCACGGGTTGATAGCACCCTACCCCACGCGCGGCGTGTGTAGAGTCAGTCCCAGAATTCTTGAATAGTGTTCGAAGTCGACATCAAGGGTGAAGATTGCCAGCTTACGTCGGAGCGCGACGGCGCAGATCAGGAAGTCTACAGAGCCGCCTTGAACTCCGGCACTTCGGCATTTCGTGAAACAGGCGGCAGCTTCTTCGTAGTCCTCGCGCTGCAGACCGATGTCGCCGAACGCCCGTAGTCGGCCGCGAACATGCTTGAACTGTGACTCCGCTCGAATCCCGGACAGCAACTCCTGCCGAATTGCCCCCATCATCACGACGCGTCCCTCCCGGAGCAACTCGCGAAGCTCCTGTTCGTTCGCACCGCGCTCGGGAGCTTCGCGCCGAAGGACGAGCGACCATACCGACGTATCAACGAGGACTCTCATCGACGCCGACGGTGCTCCTTGTAGTCGTACGTAGGATCGAAGTCGACCTTGCCAAAGAGGTCCACGACCGCCGCCTGTTCTCTCCGTTGGATGTACTCCAGCAGCGCTTGCGTGACGGTGGCCTTCTTTGTTCGCTCGCCCCCGATCTTGCGCGCGCGCTCCAGCAGTTCGTCGTCGATGGCCAGGTTGGTCGGCATGTGTGAAGGCTTACACATTGGTCGCCGAACGGCAAGCCGCCGAGCGCTTCGGGACCGACCCCCCCACTCGCCTGGCGCGGTCCCGGAGGTGCCGCAGCCGTTGGTGCATTCCTGCGTTGACCGACACGCCCGCCCTGTTAGTCTCGGCATGCTCGGAGGTCAGCTTGCCGGGGCGATTCGACAGTCGGACGCGCTGCGTGGGTTCGAAGGACGACGGCGGACGTCGCTCCCCCGATGCGTCCGTGCCCAGGGGCTTGCGAGAGCTCGGGACCGGACCCGTCGAGAGACCCTCGGACGGCCCGCGGCGGGCACGACAGCCGCTCCGAGCGCGCGCCTCCCCGGATGGTATCCGACCGTGTCCCTGCATCCCTGATCCCCGACTCCAGAGAAAGCTGGCGAACAAGCGCATGGATCTGACGGTCACCGTCGCAGCGTGCCGCGTCCTTCGGCCGCCGCACTCGCTCCTGGTGTCCGCAGCTCATGCGCGCGTTGGGCGAGCCACCCAGCAAGCGTACATTTGAGCGATAGAGCATATGTCACACATTCGAATCCCGATCGCTGTATGCGCCCTCGTTGGTGAGACCCTGGTTGGCTCGCACGCGTCACTCAATGCCCTTTTTGAGGCTGCCGGCGTACCCGGCCCGCCGCCGGACCTTTCCCACGGAACCAAATGGAAGACGTGGCTCTATCGCGCGGGAAACGATCCGAGTGTGGACAGCTTGGCCGTCCTCGGGCGACTACTGGAGGAGTTCATGGATCTGCCACCACTGGCGGACACACCTGAGTATGAGACCTGGCGGCAGAAGCGCGAGCGAATGACGACCGTACTTGAGGAGCACGGCTTCAGATATTTTCGCGGCGGACGTGTCCTCCCTACTGGCCAGGCCCCAGAAGACGTGGACATTGTCAGTACGGCGCCATCGCCACGCGGTGAAGGCAAGAGGCCCTCCACGCTAGAGGCGCTATTGCAGACGCTTGTTCGTGGCTTGCCTCGCGCAATGCATCCCCTGACACATCGACGCAAGGGCGCACAATCGCTCTCCTTCCAATTGGAATACGATGTTCAAGACCTTCTTCATGCCCTGCTGCGCCCATGGGTCGCCGACATCCGTCCAGAGGAGTACACTCCTAGCTACGCTGGCTCAAGCACCCGCATGGACTTCCTGCTCCCAGCTCATCGAACGGTAATCGAGATCAAGCTGGTACGCGATAGAGGGCATGGGCGCAAAGTCGGCGACGAGCTCATTATCGACATCGAGCACTATCGGCGGCACCCGCAATGCGACACCCTCTGGTGCATTATTTACGACGCTTATCGCTTCATTCCCAACCCTGCCGGATTGATTAATGATCTTGAAGGCCGTCGGTCAACCCCTGATGGATCTCTTATAGTTCGCGCTCACGTCTTTTAGCGCAGACGCTTCGTCACCAGTTGAGGACTCATGGACCACTACAATTCTTGGGACGCGTTCTGCTCGCGCGTTTTTGACGAGTGCGGG
Organism: Polyangiaceae bacterium; assembly: GCA_041389805.1. Lineage (GTDB taxonomy): Bacteria > Myxococcota_A > Polyangia > Polyangiales > Polyangiaceae > JAHBVY01. Next base: position 8,831 of record JAWKRD010000073.1, read on the forward strand.
AACTCAGGCAAGCACCTTCGCATGCTCTATGGCGCGGGCGGGATGGCGCTGCTCCTGATCATCGTGTCGATGCTCGGATTCTCCCCGTTCCTCTTCCTGACCTGGCTGCTTGGGTTCCTCATCACGCCGATTGGCATGATCGTCGCCGCCGCCTTGGGCGCCCTCGCGGTCCCCGTGCTTCGATCCATTTTCTCGGAGCGAAAGAAGCTCGAACCCATCCTGAAGAGGCTCACGGAGGCCAAAGCCGATTATGACAAGATCATCACGACTCGTCCTGACACCACTGACCCCGAACGGCACCAGCTTATTGATTCGCTCCACGAATGGGTGATGGCGCGCGGTCCTCGCCCGTCCCTCTGAACGGCTATCGACGTGCTGAGATCAATCATGCGCGACGAGACCGTGGGCCCGAAGTCGCCCAACCAGCCAATGCAGCTGACAAGCGCCATCGCAGCGCGGGGCGTCCCCCGGCCGCCCTGCTCGCTCAGGACGCTTGCAGCTGATTGGCACGTTCGCCAGACAGCGCGGGTTGATCGCATCCTACCCCACGCGCGGCGTGTGTAGAGTCAGTCCCAGAATTCTTGAATAGTGTTCGAAGTCGACATCAAGGGTGAAGATTGCCAACTTGCGGCGGAGCGCGACGGCGCAGATCAGGAAGTCTACAGAGCCGCCTTGAACTCCGGCACTTCGGCATTTCGTGAAACAGGCAGCAGCTTCTTCGTAGTCCTCGCGCTGCAGACCGATGTCGCCGAACGCCCGTAGTCGGCCGCGAACATGCTTGAACTGTGACTCCGCTCGAATCCCGGACAGCAACTCCTGTCGAATTGCCCCCATCATCACGACGCGTCCCTCTCGGAGCAACTCGCGAAGCTCCTGTTCGTTCGCACCGCGCTCGGGAGCTTCGCGCCGAAGGACGAGCGACCATACCGACGTATCAACGAGGACTCTCATCGACGCCGACGGTGCTCCTTGTAGTCGTACGTAGGATCGAAGTCGACCTTGCCAAAGAGCTCCACGACCGCCGCCTGTTCTCTCCGTTGGATGTACTCCAGCAGCGCTTGCGTGACCGTGGCCTTCTTTGTTCGCTCGCCCCCGATCTTGCGCGCGCGCTCCAGCAGTTCGTCGTCGATGGCCAGGTTGGTCGGCATGTGTGAAGGCTTACACATTGGTCGCCGAACGGCAAGCCGCCGAGCGCTTCGGGACCGACCCCCCCACTCGCCTGGCGCAGTCCCGGAGGTGCCGCAGCCGTTGGTGCATTCCTGCGTTGACTGACACGCCCGCCCTGTTAGTCTCGGCGTGCTCGGAGGTCAGCTTGCCGGGGCGATTCGACAGTCGGACGCGCTGCGTGGGTTCGAAGGGACGACGGCGGACGTCGCTCCCCCGATGCGTCCGTGCCCAGGGGGCTTGCGAGAGCTCGGGACCGGACCCGTCGAGAGACTCCTCGGACGGCCCGCGGCGGGCACGACAGCCGCTCCGAGCGCGCGCCTCCCCGGATGGTATCCGACCGTGTCCCTGCATCCCTGATCCCCGACTCCAGAGAAAGCTGGCGAACAAGCGCATGGATCTGACGGTCACCGTCGCAGCGTGCCGCGTCCTCAAGCCGCCGCACTCGCTCCTGGTGTCCGCAGCTCATGCGCGCGTTATGCGCACGGGAAAGAGCGACACATCTCACGGCCGAAGGCGTCGGCACACCATCGACAGGGAAGGATTTGAGCTTGTGAGAGTGGAAAGTGAACAGCGCGCAAGGTCGCTCCCCAATTGCGGGGGTGGGCGCGCGTTCATTTTGGGGGGCAACTGGCAGGTTCAGCCGCGTCGTCGGCTTTGTTATGGGCGAAGGTGCGGTGGCAGCCGCCGAACGCGGCCTGGAGGTTCAGTCGCGACCGCCGCAGCCGCGTCTCGATGGTTGCGGGTGGCACGTTTTCGATCGCCGCAATCGCAGCTCTCGAACACCAAACAGGCAGTGTGGTGATACAACGCCCGCGCAGCGGAGAAGTCCGTCGCTCGGCCAAGCAACTCCAAGATCGAGACCTTCCACCACGTCCGGCACATCGTCCGGCGCGACAACCCGCTGCTCTTCCTCGGCGAGCCAGTCCTCCAGAGGGGCATCGGCGCGCCGCCAGCCGGGGCTGCACCGGAGCCGAATCGCCGAATACCGGGCGGCGGCTGTCGCGAACGCCTGCGGGTCCCGAGCAAGCTTCCCTGCTCACCGTGCGAGCGCCGCTCTTCGCACGGTCTCCAGAAGCTCGACGAAGAGTGTCTGGGTGAGATCCGCAACATCCCATTCCGCAAGACTGGCCCTGCGCAAGTGTAGCGCGGATGAGCGGGCACAGCTCAACAATCCCTTGAACTTCCTCGGGCGGCAGCCTGAGCACAGCGGCACCGGCGTAGGGCCGGAGCTCTCGCAGTGTTCAACGCTCCACTCACACGGCTGCGAGGCCGCTGGGCTGAAATTGAAGGGAAACGCAGCTTTCTTTGCCGAGAATTCGGCACTCTGGACACACGACGACTATTGTCCCGCATGGGCGTGCTCTCCGTGTACGCGGTGGGCAGGTCAAGGCCAGTTCGGTGTTGGTCGCACCGGGCGGCCCCGCTTGTTTTGTGGGCCAGATTCACGACTTGCTGGTCGTGCAACCTCCCTCATCACCGCCTGCGGACACAGCGGCGAGTGAGCAGCTGTATCAGGGGAAGGGGGTAGTGCGGAAGCGCAAAATGGACGCGAATCGCCAGGGATATACTGCAATCACCGCACGAAACTGGCACTGTGGCACAGCATCATTCGTGTCCAGCCCCAGCCTGCCTCCAGTTCGACGGGGTCGGCGCAGGCGGGCGGTGCATAACCCGCGCTTGCTGCTGGCGGTCAGGCTTGCTGCGCTGGGCGCCCTTCGGTCGCCCAGCTTGCGCCGCCAGTCCGCAGCAGAAGCGCACGTTCGGCGGGCAGGGACAGGATACGACGACACTGCCCTCTCCAGAACACCGCCCGTCAAGAGTTCTTGAATCCTTGAGAGCGATCTCGAATCAGCCGAAAGATTCCTTGAATGCCAAAGCGAAACCGACAAATTGGGTCCCTGCGGATGGAACTGGTGGCGAAATCGAAGGAGGCTGCACTCTCAGCGATTCGGGTTTTCAACGATCCACAGGTCTCATTCAAGTCAGAGACGTTCATCGTCCTGATGGTAATTGCCTGGACCTACCTGCTCCACGCGTACTACCGCGGGAAGAAGGTCGAGTACCGCTACTTCCGACAACCAGCCAAGCGGAAGATCTTCGATAGGACCCGAACCGGCGCATACAAGTACTGGGAACTTGAGCGCTGCCTGAATGACACGAAGAGCCCGGTCGACACCCACACAGCGAACAATCTTCGATTTCTTATCAGCCTGCGACACGAGATCGAACATCAGATGACTCGGTCTCTAGACAACTTTCTCAGCGGCCGGTATCAGGCCTGCGCGCTCAACTACAACACGTACGCTAAAAAGCTCTTCGGTGCTCGACATGGCATTGATTCCCAATTGACGTACAGCATCCAGTTCTTGCAACTGGCAGACGAACAGATCAGCGGACCGAAACCCAAAGTTGACATTCCGGCGCGCCTCATGTCCTTCGTCGCAGAGTTCGATGGCGGGCTCTCTCACGACGAGTACAACGACGCGCGCTTTTCATATCGGCTTCTCTTCACGAAGAAGCTCGCGAATCGCCCCGGGCAGGCGGACCGCGTAATCGAGTTTATTGATCCCAAATCCGAGCTCGCAAAGACGATCGACAAGGAATATTGGGTCAAGAAGGAAGTGGAACGTCCCAAGTTCCGCCCCAAGGATATCGTAAAGAGGGCGAGGGAAGCTGGATTCCCGAAGTTTCGTCTGCAGCCAGATCACGTTGAGCTGTGGCGTGCGGAAGATGCGAAGAATCCTGCTAAGGGATTTGGGACGGATATTTCCGGGACGTGGTTCTGGTACGAGTCCTGGCTGAAGAGGGTACTCGAACTTTGCGACGCGGCCGGAGACGAGTATCGATGAGCGCGCAGGAGCCGCCGAACAAGGGCTTGCTTCTGACAAGCACCTTCGCAGCGCTGGGCGTCCTCCGCCCGCCCAGCTCGCTCAGGCTGCTTGCAGCAGAAGCCCGCGTTGGACTGATGTGAAAGGCGAGAATTCCCAATGCCCATACATCTTTACGACCTGGAGGAAGCATCCCTTGCTGCACGCGACTCGGTTGCAAGAAAGCACTATGCGGAAGCAGTGGCGTGCTATCATGCCGGAGCACTACGCGCGGCAGTAGTCAGCCTGTGGACGGCATGTGTTCTCGACATCGTGGCGAAGCTGCGAGAGCTTGCGCTCACCGGAGACAAGGCTGCCGAGCAGCAGCTTGCTGATTTTGAGAAAATGCGTGTGCGCGGCGACGTGCAAGCGTCCTTGAGCTTCGAACAGGGAATACTTGAACTGGCGCGAGACAAGTTCGAACTCCTCACGCGCCACGAGATGGAAGACCTTGAGCGTCTCCGGCTCGATCGTCATCGCTGCGCTCATCCTTCGATGAACACATCTGACGAGCCCTATCAGCCATCCCCAGAACTGGTACGCTACCATTTCCGGAGTGCAGCAAATCATCTACTCATGCGCCCTCCAGTGCAGGGCAAAACGGCTCTTGCGTCGTTGTTCCAGCAGATCGAATCAGACTACTTCCCGACTGCCCCTGAGCCGGCATACAGGATTCTTTCCCATGGCGCGCTCGCCCGCGCGAAGGGTTCTCTCATCCGAAATTTCTTGGTCGCATCGTTGAAAGTCCTCGTAAGCGGGACGCACCAAGTCTGGAACGATTCTTTTCGCAGGATCGAGGCGGCGATTCAGGCAACGCTCCAACTGCATCCAGCTCCGGCACGCGAAATCATCGGCATTGAGTTCCCGGGCATCGCGCGAGCTGTCGCCGATGCAAACCTCCTTTGCTTGCTGCGGGCAGTGGAGGGTACCGAAAGTCTTGCAGCGGCAATGCCAGAGGACCTCCTCCAACGTATGCGACAGTACCTCGCGCGCCTACCGGTGAAAGATAAGGTCCCAGCGGTATTCATCGCACTTATGGTTCCGTCTCTTCGGGAAGACGCCGCCCAAGTCGCCGCAACACTGACGACTGACGAACTTGCCGACGGGATCAAGCGCTCACCTTCCCGAGTCAGGAGGGATGATCCTCTCGTTGACAGGGCGCTCGCGCTATACCTTTCTTCAACCAGCTTTGAAAGCGCCAACACCCGCGCACAGAAAGTAATCTTGCCAATCGTATCGAAACTTTCCGTAGCGCAGGTGTCCAAAATTCTCGCCGAAGCACGCAATCACAGTGAGTTGTCTGGCGCCCATACCACCAGAACGGTATTGCAGACGCTGCGGGACGCCAACATTATCCCCATTGACGAGTTCAACAAGCGCGCCAGAGATGGAGCACTACATGAACTCTTCGCGGACCTTTTTCCAGCGGAGCCACAGGCGGCAGTGTCGTTTGCGTCCACGACCGGTACGACACCGTGACACAGTCCAACAAGCGAATGGTGCAGTCAATCCCCGACGCTGCGCGGCGCGTCCTGCGTCCGCCCCGCTTGCTCTCGGGGCTTGCAGCACATCCGCGCGTTATGCGCACGGGAAAGAGCGACAATATCTCACGGCCGAAGGCGTCGGCACACCATCGACAGGGAAGGATTTGAGCTTGTGAGAGTGGAAAGTGAACAGCGCGCAAGGTCGCTCCCCAATTGCGGGGGTGGGCGCGCGTTCATTTTGGGGGGCAACTGGCAGGTTCAGCCGCGTCGTGTCGGCTTGCTATGGGCGAAGGTGCGGTGGCAGTCGTCGGAACGCGGCCTGGAGGTTCAGTCGCGCACGCCGCAGCCGCGTCTCGATGGTTGCGGGAGGCACGTTTTCGATCGCCGCAATCGCAGCTCTCGGAACACCAAACAGGCAGTGTGCATACAACGCCCGCGCAGCGGAGAAGTCCGTCGCTCGGCCAAGCAACTCCAGATCGAGACCTTCCACCACGTCCGGCACATCGTCCGGCGCGACAACCCGCTGCTCTTCCTCGGCGAGCCAGTCCTCCAGAGGGGCATCGGCGCGCCGCCGCCGGCTGCACCGGAGCCGAATCGCCGAATACCGGGCGGCGGCCGTCGCGAACGCCTGCGGGTCCCGAGCAAGCCCCTGCTCACCGTGCGAGCGCCGCTCTCGTACGGTCTCCAGAAGCTCGACGAAGAGTGTCTGGGTGAGATCCGCAACATCCCATTCCGCAAGACCGGCCCTGCGCAAGGTAGTGCGGATGAGCGGACACAGCTCAACAATCCCTTGAACTTCCTCGGGCGGCAGCTCCGAGCACAGCGGCACCGGCGTAGGGCCGGAGCTCTCGCAGTGTTCAACGCTCCACTCACACGGCTGCGAGGCCGTTGTGGGCTGAAATTGAAGCGAAACGCAGCTTTCCTTGCCGAGAATTCGGCACTTGGACACACGACGACTATTGTCCCGCATGGGCGTGCTCTCCGTGTACGCGGTGGGCAGGTCAAGGGGCCGTTCGGTGTTGGTCGCACCGGGCGGCCCCGCTTTCGTTTGTGGGCCAGATTCACGACTTGCTGGTCGTGCAACTCCTCCTCATCACCGCTCATGGACACAGCGGCGAGTGAGCAGTTGTATCAGCGGAAGGGGGTAGTGCGGAAGCGCAAAATGGACGCGAATCCCACCGGATATGCTGCAATCACCGCACGAAACTGGCACTGTGGCACAGCATCATTCGTGTCCAGCCCCAGCCTGCCTCCAGTTCGACGGGGTCGGCGCAGGCGGGCGGTGCATAACCCGCGCTTGCTGCTGGCGGTCAGGCTTGCTGCGCTGGGCGCCCTTCGGTCGCCCAGCTTGCGCCGCCAGTCCGCAGCAGAAGCGCCCGTTGGACAGGCATTGCAGAAGCGACACATCGCACATCTCCCCGCCCTGCCACTTGTGGGTCGTTGACATGTACCTAGCAGAACTCGCCATCGAGAACTTTCGCAAACTACGGAGCTTGACCCTTCGCCTTCAACCCGGCCTGAACATAATTGTTGGGCCCAACAACGTTGGGAAAACCGCAGTTATCGACTCGCTTAGAGCCCTTCTCTCCGGCTCCGACGACTACCCACTACGGCTGACCGTTGACGATCTCCACCAGGGCGGCACCGACGGCAACGCGACAATCGTCTTTAGGTATGTGTTTCGCGACCTGAACCTTGACGACGAAGCGGACTTCCTACCAGCGTTGAGTCCCGGATACGACGGAGCCATGGAGGCACACATCTCCGCGCGCTACTCCGACCCCGACGGCACTGGCCGTCTACGAATGAAGCGCTGGTGCGGCGAGCATGAGGATATCGGGCTCACGTCAGAAATGCTAGAAAATCTGCGGACGGTCTACTTGCCACCCCTGCGGGACGCGTCCCAGGGGCTGCGACCGAGTCGAGCCAGCCAACTTGCGCGCCTCATGCAACTCCTCGCCGACCCTGACGGCCGTCAGGCCATTGATGCTGAGCTACTCGATTTTGATTCCCGACTCAAGACGCACGCCCCGATTCTGCGTACGCAGGAGGCCATTGCACTGCGACACCGCCACATGCTCGGCGAACACTTGGCGCAACGTCTCAGCGTTGGACTAACCGCGAGTGACTTTCAGCGCCTATCGGCCCGGCTCTCGTTATCTGTGAATGCTCTACAGATCGAGCAGAATGGACTCGGCTTTAACAACCTCATCTACATGGCAGTTGTTCTGAGTGCGCTATCGAAGAGCTCAGACGCAGCCCATCGCTCCCTCATTATCGAGGAGCCAGAGGCCCACATTCATCCACAGCTGCAAGCAGTGCTACTGCGATACTTGGAAGAGATACATAGGCCGAGCCCGACCGAAAGCCCAATACAGGTATTTGTGACCAGTCACTCTCCCAACTTCGCAAGTATCGCACGGTTGGACTGCCTGACGTGCCTTGTTGAAACCTCCTCGGGCATCTCGTCATTCTTCCCTCGCGATACACGCTTCGACAAGGGAAAGCGCGAAAAACTGGAGCGCTATCTCGACGCCACCCGCGCGGAGCTATTCTTCTCAAGCCGAATCATCTTCGTTGAGGGCACCTCCGAACTCATCCTCCTATCTATACTCGCGGAGAGAGTTGGCTATGACCTCCGTCAACTGAGTGTTAGTATAATATGCGTGGATGGACTCAACTTTGACTGCTTCGTCCCGCTATTTGGCGAGAACGGGATCCCCATCCCCGTTGCGATTATTACCGATGCGGACCCGCCTGAACCATCCCAAGATGCCGGCGACCTCGCCGACGACATGGTTTCCCAGAACACCGCCAAGATGAAGGGCCTACAGGATCGTTACGTAAGAGTGTTTCATGGGAAAAAGACCTTTGAGTACGATCTTGCGCTATGCAAGCCTAACCGACAGGCGATGTTGGCCGCTCTGAGGGACCTTCATCCACGACTCGCTCGGCAGCTAGAGCGGGACGTCGATTCGGCGGTTGGCGAAGTCGAGAAGGCGAGCGTGCTGTTTCAAGGTATGTTTGGCCGCAAGCGCGCGAACGTCCAGAAGGGCGCGTTTGGACAAGCACTCGCTGAAGTCTTGAGCGATCAAACCATTGAGTTTGAGGTGCCCTCGTATGTTCAAGACGCCATAGAGCATGCTTGTGCAGAGGACTGAGCCATGGACTTGTCACCCGAGCAGGCGGACATTGTTGCTGCACCACTTGGTCCTCTCTCTGTTTTGGCTTGCGCAGGTAGCGGAAAGACCCGTACAGCTGTACTGCGTTTGGCAGAACTGCGGGCCAAGATTCTAGGCAATCGTCGCCATGTGGCCCTTCTGTCGTTTTCAAACGTTGCGGTGAATGCCTTCAAATCCCAGTTTGCAGCGCTTCTTCGTGCCAGACGTGATTTGAGTTCCACAGCGCGGGTCACTATCGAGACAGTTGATGCTTTTATCACTAACAGCATCATTCGACCCCACGCCTATCGAACCATGGGAAGCGCGAGAACACCGTTCTTGCTGTCTGGACGAGAGCCTTTTCTGGAGAATCCGAAGTTTAGATTCTGGGTGCGCTTTCCGAAGAGTACAGCGGCGCGGCCTGTACCGGTCAAAGACATTTCCGTCTTCTTCGTTGATGGGGTGCCGGGCTTTTGGTATGCGCCGCCAAACGGGCAACCCCTTCGGGTGGAGAACGGTCACGCCGCGGCGCAAGCCTTGGCGAAGATTGGCGCGTACTCACACGAAATTGGGGCGTACTGGGCATACCGTACACTCAGGGAGCAACCGGCGGTGCTACGGGCACTTTCCCATCGCTATCCGCACATTCTCGTTGATGAAGCGCAGGACATCGGGCAAGTGCATCAGGCCATTCTCCAGTTACTTGCAAGTTGTCATACAGCGCTGTCTTTGATCGGGGATCCCTGCCAGGCCATCTACGAGTGATCGGCGTCAACTATTCTTGCCGGTTGGCGACAACTATTTTTGCCGGCCGTACTCGGCTGCGTAGTTGTCGTCACCTCCTCGGTAGTTGTCGTTGAGGCCAGCGGGAGGCGTGTGGCTCCCGAGGGCGTTCGGCGTCGGTTCAGATGGGTAGTTGTCGTCACCTCCGGGGTAGTTGTCGTCGTGGGCACCGCCCGGCGCCCGCTGCCGCTCGTGCGCTTCCGCTCGTCGCTTTGATGGTTGGTCACCTCCAGGTCCGTGTGGCTCCGGTTCGTACGCATGTTCGTGGTTGTCGTCGGGACCTCACCGGCGCACCCATCGCGGCCGAGCCGCGTTCGCGGGCGCTCGGACGCAAGAGTCGGGGGGCGGGCCGGCGAGTGGTTTTTCATTCGCTGACCTCCTTGGGTTTCTTCGTCTCGTTGCGCTTCTGGGCGTCCTCGGCGCGCACGCTCTTGCGGTCGATCTCCAGGATCACGGAGTGATGGACCAGCCGGTCGATGGCGGCGGCGGTGGTCATGGGACTCTTGAAGATCCGGTCCCACTGACTGAAGACCAGATTGCTGGTGATCACCAGGGAACGGCGCTCGTAGCGCTCGGCCATCAAGGTGAAGAGCACCTCGGCCTCCTCGGCGGTCTGCTGCACGTAGCCGAGGTCATCGAGGATGACAGCGTCGAAGGCGTCGAGCGCTCGCAAGGCCTTGGGCAGATACAGGTCGCGACGAGCGCCCAGGAGCTGCTGCACGAGCTGGTACGTGGGCGTGAAGAGCACGCTGCGTCCGGTGTCGATCAGGGCGTGACCCAGCGCACAGGCGAGGTGGCTCTTGCCCACGCCGGGCAGCCCGAAGAGCAGGACATTGTCAGCGCGATCGACGAAGTCGCCGCGGGCCAGCTCCTGGATGCGCACCAGTGCCGGGCGCGGGACACGGCCCTTGTCGAGCGTGTCGAAGGTCTTGCCAGCGGGCAGCTTGGAGGCTCGGCGCAGCCGCTCGGTGCGGCGCTCTCGGCGGGCGTCGGCCTCCATCTCCAGCACCTCGGCGAGCACAGCCACGGCCTCGTCATGGCCGGCGGCGAGCAGGCGAGAGACGAGCTCGGCGGCGACGAGCGGTAGCTTCCAGTCCGCCAGCAGGGCGCGTACCCGGTCGCCCTGCTCCGGAGTGTACACCAGGGCGCTCATGATGCCGCTCCGGCCGTCAGCAGACGATCGTAGTGGGCCAGATCGGGCTCGCCGACATGCAGCTCGGGCACCTGCGGGGCCTCGGGTTTGGCCAGCGCCTTGATGGTGGCGTAGTCGAAGCGGTCGCCCCGCTCGAGGGCCTGGGCCAGCGCTCGCTCGACGGTGGCCTCGTGCGTGCTGGCGGCCAGGTGCAGAATGCGCACGTACTCCACGTCGGCGCGGTCGCCCCGACCGGCGCGCAGCGCGTCGTAGGCGCGACGGAAGACCAGCGAAGGGAACAGGTCCTCGCGGTAGCGATAGGCCGGGAAAGCGCCCGGCTTGCGCACCAGACTCCAGATCACATGCCGGTAGTCGATGCGGTGCATGTCGTTGCCGCGCAGCCGCGGCACCGTCTCGACGAGCTTGTCGCCCAGACGGATCTCGAGGACATCCGGGTAGACGCGGGCCTCGACCTGATGGCCAATGAGGCGCGAGGGGACGGAGTAGCTGCGTTTGGCCACGACAATGGTGCTCCAGCGGCGCACGCGGACCAGCACGCGCGTGTATTCCGGCAAACGAGACGCGGGCAGCGCGCGCAGAACGCGCCGCTCCTCGGCCAGCAAGCTCTCCCGGCCTCGGTGGAATTTGTCGTCGACGACCTTCTGGACGAAGGCCATATAGGCCTCGACGCTCTCGAAATCGCGACTGCCTCGTAGCCGCAGGGCTTGCTCCAGCGCGCTCTTGAGCAGATCGTGCGCCTTTTCCACGACGCCATTCTCGTGCGACTCCCCCGGTCGGATGCGCGCCACGCGGAAGCCGTAGTGCTCGGCGACCTGGGCGAAGCGTGTTGTCAGCGCGCGTCCTCCCGCCTGTTTCAGCTCGTGGGTGGCGGCCGACAGGTTGTCCATCCGGACCAGCTCGGGCACTCCGGACAGCGCCCACAACGCGTTTTGGAGCCCACTCAGCAGCGCTTCGAACGTCTCGCCAAAGGCCAGTTGCACGAAGCGCCAGCCGCAGTACGCCAGCACCAGCTCGAAGAACAGGTGCACGAACCGCACTCCCGCGATGGTCACAGCCAGCTCGGTGGCGTGCGTGAAGTCGAGCGACGCCGTCTTGCCCGGCTCATGCGCTTGCGGGAAATACACCTCCTTGTCCGGCCCGCGGTGAGCTCGCCAGTCCCGTACTCGGCGCTGCAACGTCCGTAGCTGCCCCGGCTCGAACTGCCCCGGACGCCGGCGGCACAGCTCCTCGAAGATCGTCTTTGCCTCCAGCTTGCCGTCGCTGTCCGCCTTGAGCAGCGGCTCGACTTCGGTGCTCCACACCTCCTCGAACGGGTCCGATCGCGTCCGCCACCGGCGCGCTTCCTTCGTCGTCGACGGCAGCGGCCCGCGTTGCCACTTCCGCGCCGTCCTCTCGCTCATCCCCGCGGCCGACGCCGCTGCGTCCAGGCTCATCCCTTCCCTCCGCTTCTTCCTCAGCAAGCGAACCTGCCTGTCCGTGATCATCCGGAGCTCCCCGAGCCCCAGCACCGGTCCGGAGCTCTCCGCTCCCGACCTTCGCACAGACCGTCCGCACCTGCGTCTCACCGGCAATTCTAGTTGTCGCTGACCGGCAGAAATAATTGTCGCTGATCAACGAGTTTGCTGGAGCGGATGGCGGATTCTTATCAGCTTTTCACAAGCGCACAGATGTTCGTACCCATTCACTTACTAAGAACTACAGGTCTATACCGGATATTGTGAGAGTGGCCAACGCCCTGTCTAATCGAGTGGATGTGGCCGTACGGCTGCCGTCGAGCCCTCTCCATGGAGCGTTCTTTGTCGTCTATTCGTCGAGCAACGAATCGCAACTGGTGTCGGATTTCTGGGACACCACGATTGAGGCTCGTTTGGATGTTTCGCGCTCCGCCGTGCTCTGTCGCAGCCGAGAATTGGTTAAGAGGCTACGAGGTACGTCGGGCGAGTATGGGCGTGGTGTCGTCCAAGAATTGGCGAGCGCGGCGCTATTCCGCGACTCACACGGCGACTTCGCCAGAGCATTTCAGCTTGTCGCATCGGCAATCACACGGCTCATTATTGGTGCTCCGCTTGACTTCTCGGCGCAGATCAGGGGAGTTGATCGGTATGATGCCCTTCGACCAGTGCGACGTGCGATATGGGCATTCGTTCGTGATCCACGCGGTGGACTCCCGTCGACAAGTTTGCTTGGGGACTCAGAGTGGCATCCACAACTGTTGGCGGCTCTAAGATTGCTCTTCGTGCGGTTGTCCGACTACGGCCTAAAGCCTGTGGAGAAGTTGGGACGCATCGTTACAAAAGCAGACTTGCCGCACACTCCCCTAGGGCTGACCAAAGACACATTACACCATGGTCGGCGCATTCGGATCGACACCGTGCATCAAGCAAAGGGAGAGAGTCTCGACGCGGTCCTTTATCTCGCAAATACGCAACAAGCGAGCGCTCTCATTGAAGGAGCCACTACAGAGCTGGGCAGGATTGGCTACGTGGCAGTCACGCGCGCGCGTGATCTGTTCTGGCTTGGAGTACCGGAGACGGGGATCAAGAAGTTGCGAGAACCTCTCAAGAGGTTGGGACTTCAACCGTGGTTGCCGCCAGTGAACCAGACGACTTTGCCTCCCATGTGAGACTACGCATCTACAATACAGGTGAGCGTGCTCTATGACTATCGACGTTTCGCCCTGGGCCCCGCTGAAGGCATGCTCACGCACGAAGAGGCTGTCCAACCCTCGGCTGCTGCTGGTGGGCTGCTTGCTACGTGCGCGGCGATGCCGCGCACTTGCGGCGCGGACGCCCACAGCAGAGCCGGTCGTTGGACAGGCAGATCGTGACACCGATTCGAATGACAACCCATCGGAGTAAACGAGTGCAGTCAAGAACTCTTGATTTGCCGCGCGTGCACCCTCCTTCCTGAAGACCCCTCACAGTTTAGGTCCTCACATGCTCAAGCGTTTAGCCCTCCAGTCCGTGAAAGCGTTCTTGACCAAAGGCGATGTCTTGTTCGCCCCTATCACCCTGATCGCAGGGACCAACAGTTCCGGCAAGAGCACCATCTTCCAAACACTCCTGCTTCTGAAGCAAGCGTTCGAACACCCGGGGCTGTCTCTTGACGGCATGCACCTAAATGGCCCCCGGGCTTCCGTCGGGGCGTATCACGACTGGTGTTCCAAGCACGATCGAGCGAACGTCGATGTCACGGTCGAACTCACGAACGAGCCGCTGCTCAAACTGAAAAGGCTACGCAACATCTCCAACATGCGCAGCATCCGCCGGGCCACGGCACCCGTCATGTGGTGGTCGGATCGGGCAGGCTACGGACGTCGATACCGCTTGGATAGTAGTGCCGTGTCTGCCGAGCTTGGACTCACGTTCTCACCTAGCGATACCTCACCGAACGATGCCCGCCTAAAGAGGGTATTCTGGACGTCCACTTCGACGCGCGGCGATGAGAGCTCAGGCTACAAGCTGTCGGTGGACGCCGCCATGCCAACCGAAGAAGAACTCGACGCCGCCGAACTCGACTCGGACAACGATGCCGAAAGATATCGCTATTCCATGACCGCAACGCGCACCTGGCCTGTTGCCGACTCGCCGTTTAATGTTGGCCCTGTGTTCTGCGCAGTCGAAGGCCTGCTTCCAACAACCGTGCTGAGCGCAACCGATGACCCCGCGGCCACTATGACTATCCTAGACATGGTGACTAACGTCTTCACTTGGGCACGCTCCACCGGCCGGTCCCAGCAGCGTCAGGATGGAGACGCTTTGGGCGCAACAGAGTTAGGGCGCTATACGGAGGCGCTATTCTCGCCCACCAAGCACAGACTCAACACTCTTGCGGCACGAGTGAAGCGAGCAAATGAGCATCAAGCGTCGGCAATACTTCTCGGCGTGGGTGAACTGCGTCTTGCAAGATTAGTACTCGACAGATTCCAGGTATCGTGGAAGCGCGATACGCGGACTGACGAAGGCTTCGATCAAGCAGCTCGTAGCGCCGCCGATGCGCTCCTTAACATGGTTCTGCGGCTGATAGCCTCACGCGCAGGAGGACCTACCGACGATTCGGTACCCGACGGAATCGAGGCGAGTGCGGCTCGCATCCTGGAAAAGCTTCCCGACCTCGACCTTCCGGTAAAATTTCTTCTCGATGCGATGAAACTGAGTCAGGACAGTGCACAACGCGAGCAAATCACTGCGGCATTGAACATGGCCCTACAGCATGCCGCGGTAGACCGCCACTATTTGCAGCCCACCCGGGTTGAGGGTGTGACGCGCAACCTCTATCCTGAGAGCAGTCAAGTTGTTGTTGGCGCCCCTAGCGAAGACGCTGTGCGAAAATTCTTTGTTGACGGCCTCTTTCACCTCGGACCGCTAAGGGATGAGCCGCGAGTCTTGTACGTGGCGGACGTTCCTTTGGCCCCTCACGACGTTGGCAAACGAGGACAACGGGCGATAAGCTGCCTGCGAGAGTTTGGAGGGGATCTCATCGACTTTCCTTCGCCGCCCTCCTCCTCGGAAGACGCTGCTTCGTTGAAAACCGATTCGATTCGCCTTTCCGAGGCCGTCAGTCTATGGGGACAGTTTCTTGGCATATTTGACGGGCTCCAGATCGACACCAGTGAAAAGTACGGGACCGTCGTAAAGGTGAAGGGGAGTATGGACGGCACCGGCATCGCGCCCGATTTGACAAACGTTGGCGTCGGTGTGTCGCAAGTGCTCCCCATCCTCGTGCTTTGTGCGGCCATGCCTGTTGGTGGTTGTGCTCTAATCGAGCAGCCTGAACTACATTTGCATCCGTCAGTTCAATCGAAGCTTGCGGTATTCTTTGCTGCATGTGCTGCAAGCGGTCGGCAAGTCGTGCTTGAGTCGCATTCGGAACATCTAGTCAATCGCATGCGCCTGATGGTGGCGCAAGATGACCTAGCACTAGAAAGTGTCTCACTAGTCTTTGTCGAGCGTGACGAATTCGGTGCGACCGTGGTTCCCATTCGAATTCAGTCTGACGGATCGCTAGAGCGCTGGCCGCGCGGCTTCCTTGACGAAGCTGAGAGCGTCCTGGGAGCCCTCATGCGCGCGCGAAAGAAGATCGCGAGGCATCGATGAAACTTCCTCTCGAGCCAGCCTGCTACACCTGGGCACCAGAGTCGGACTCAAGCGCAACACACCCACCTTCAAAGTTTCTTGAAGGGATCAAGTGGCTTTCCTTGTTCTTCCAGTACAATGCTCATTGTCGCGTGC
>JAWKRD010000074.1:0-23944 GCA_041389805.1 Polyangiaceae bacterium
GCCGCGCCGACGTCTAGCAGGGTG
This sequence comes from Polyangiaceae bacterium, assembly GCA_041389805.1. GTDB lineage: Bacteria > Myxococcota_A > Polyangia > Polyangiales > Polyangiaceae > JAHBVY01. Next base: position 25 of record JAWKRD010000074.1, read on the forward strand.
TTGAGAAACACCCTGCCAATCAGCAACATCCTGTTGGCGTGGCGGCGCTACTCCGCGGCGTGCGCTTCACCCGGCAGGGCGGCCTTGGCGGGGATCAGGCTCATCGCGCGCTCGGCGAGGGCGGTGATCGTCAGCGACGGATTCACCCCTGGGTTCGCGGAGATCGTTGAGCCATCGATGATGTAGAGCCCCTCGTACCCAAACGCGCGATGCTGCGCGTCGATCACGCCTGCCTTGGCGCTCGCGCCCATGGTGCAGCCGCCGAGGATGTGCGCCGTGGTCGGGATGTTGAACAGGGTCTCCGTGAAGCCACTGAAGGGAATGCCGCCCGTCTTCTCCGCGAACGCCTCGGCGAGCTCCGTTGCCTCGGGGATCGAAGCCGTGGGTGCCTCTCCCCCCTCGAGCTCGGTGACCATACCGTGGCGGAACGCCGTGAAGAGTGAGCGCCCGAGCTTGAAGCGCAAGGTGCCCTCGGCCGTCTTCATGTACAGCAGGATGATCGTGCTCTTGGCCCAGTCGCCGACCAGCAGCGCGCGCAGCATCTTCACTGGATGCAGCAAGCAGAGCAACATGGCCCGCAGCAGCTTGATGACGCCAGGGCTGTAGCCCCCCACATGAGGCATCTGCATCGTGCGGAAGAAGCCGGACCCTGCGCCGTAGCGCACGACCTCGAGGTGAGAGTTGTCGTCGATCTGGTAGATGCTGCCGATCGCCACGCCCTTCGAGAGGTCTTGCTTGCGGTCCTTGACCGTCACGAAAATCAGCGACTCCGAGTTGGTGCGCACCTGTGTGCCGAGGGCGTCCGAGAGCTTTGGCAGCGCTTCGGGGTCGGCCTTCTGGCGCAGCAACAGCTTGTTCGTACCGAGCGCGCCGGCGGATACGATCACTTGCTTCGCCGAAACCCGTTGCGTGTTTCCAGCCCTTTCGAACTCGACATCATAGCCGCCGCCGTCACGCGGCAGGATGCGGGTGACCTTCGACTCATCGGAGATCTTCAGGCCTTGCTGTTCCGCGAGGTAAAGGTAGTTCTTGTCCAGCGTGTTTTTTGCGCCGTGCTTGCAGCCAGTCATGCAAGCGCCGCAGCGGATGCACCCGGTGCGCTCCGGGCCTTTCCCGTCGAAGAACGGATCCGGCACGGTCTTGCCGGGGTTGTCGAAGTAGACGGCGACGTGGGTGTGCTCGAAGCGGTCGGCAGCTCCACGCTCCGTCGCAATTTCCTTGAGGATTTGGTCTGGGGGGGTGAGGAATGGCGTGGGGACGGCGCCAAGCATGCGGCGCGCCGTTTGGTAGTGAGGCATCAGCTCGGCCTCCCAGTTCGCGAGCTCACCCCAGCTTGGGCTGTTGAAGAATCCGCGCTTTGGGATTGGCAGCGTGTTTGCGTAGGTGAGGCTGCCTCCGCCAAAGCCGGCGCCGGCCAGCACCGTCACGTGCTTGAAGAACTGCATCTGAAACAGACCACGACAGCCCAGGGCCGGCGCCCAGAGCCAGCGCTTCACGTTCCAATTGCTCTGGGGAAAATCCTCCGGGCGCATGCGCTTGCCGGCCTCGAGCAGTTGGACGTCGTAGCCCTTCTCCACGAGTCGCAGGGCTGAAACGCTCCCACCGAATCCGGAACCAATGATCACCCAGTCGTGATCGAATGCCGTGGTCATCTCACGCCTGCTGTAGCCCCAAATTCACTGGAAATCAGCCGCCTCTCCGCTTGCTGAATGGCGTTCAATAGCGCCCTGGCCGGAATTGGGTGGTGATTTCATGCTTCGAGGCTCGCGCCCGGGAGCCGAACCGGAAGCGTTCAAGAAGCCGGACGCGCCGAGATGAGCGTTTGGGGCGAGCGTTGCGCGCGCCCGGGTTCACTGTGGCGGTTCTGGGCCGAACGGCGCGGGACGCGGAGCCGCCGGCTGCGATGCCGACGGCCGAGGTGCGGGAGGCGGAGGCTTCGTATCCGCGGGGTGCTCGTCTGCGGCCTTGAGTTGGGCCGCGACCCAGTCCGTATAGGCAGGTACCGTCTCGCAAGCGAGGTGGTCGGCGTTCTGCATTTGCTGCGGAGTCGCCTGGAAGCGCTCCGTGATCAGCTGGACCTTCGGGTGACCCCGGGTCAAGCGCCGCAAGTTGTCATCAAGACCCGTGACATAGCGTTTGAACTCACGCCGCGCCGCGAGCGTGTTGGCTATGGGAGAAGGGACGATGCTCAGCGTGATGTCGTGCTTCTCTGCGATCCGGATCATGGTCTGCAGCGCGCGCACGTTATCCCCGCTCAACTGGGGCCGCGGGCGTCGTGACAGCCAGCGGATGTGTCCCGACACATCAGCGGCAACCACTCGCGGAAGCGCGCCGCACATCTCGACGTACCCGTCCGCGTGATAGACAGGATCTGCTTCGGGGAAACGCGAATCACGCGCGCGGAACCTGGCGAAGTCAGCCTTGTTCAGCACGACCCGCCAGAACGCAAATTCCAGCGTATCGCGCAGTGACTGCCGCTGGGAGTACAGCGGCAAGAGGCGGTTCTCCAGCAGGTCGTAGCGCGTGCCCGGTTTCCAGCGTAGCTCGCGCTCTGCTTCAGCCGATTGAGCGCGCCAGCGTGGGATCACGCCAAACAGTCCGGCTTGGGGTCGGCGATACCAGGCGTCGTAGACGTGGATCAACAGCACGCGCTTGGGCGTGCCCACTCGCTCCACGTACTCTTGAAGCATCCACGCGTCGTCCACCAAACCAAAGTTTCCGAGCGTCGCCAGGTTGAGTCCGGTGTTGCCGGTTCGCTGTCGGAGGTATTCGGGGTTGTAGCCCTGGTTGCCCGCTGAATCCCCGAGGATCAACATGTCGACGGGCTTGTCTTGCTTGCCGAGCAGGCGCCACTTGAAGGCAATCAGTCGGTAGCCCAGGTTCGTGCTGTAGCGCTCGAGGCAACGGCCTGCGACGAAGTTCAGCGCAACCGCGACAGCCAAGACGGAGAACACGGTCTGAGTCACGGCGCGCCAGCTGGTCTCTGGCTCAGCTTCTGTCATTCCCGGGGCACTCACGTTCACCTCGACTGGTACTCTGCTTGGAAGGCTAGAACTGGAAGTAGATGAATTCGATGGTCTTGCCCGTCGAGAACCCGACTGTCGCCGCGATCAGGGCACCATAGATGAAGGCCCGCACCGGCAAGCGGAACCGCGTCGGCGCAAGCAGGTTGTCAGTCTGCAGTTGTAGAATCTGCATCAAGATGAGTGGGGTCGCCAGCGCTGCCAGGAATGCCCATCCGGCCTTGTCAAACGCTCCGTCGGCCCCCGAGACGATGCGACCGAGGAACGTCCCCGCGTCGGAGATTTTTCCGACGCGGAAAAGAATCCAGCCGATCACGGTCAGCGGAAACATCAACGACGCCCTCGCCAGCCCAGCGAGCTTTCCGCTGCCCTTGATCGCCACTCCGGCTTGACCGGCTGCTCGCGCGCCGCAAAGCAGGGCCCCGTGGTAGGCGCCCCACGCCACGAAATTCCACGCTGCTCCATGCCAGAGGCCTCCGAGCAGCATGGTCAGGAAAAGGTTGCGATACGTCTTGAGTGTGCTGCCCCGGTTGCCGCCCAAGGGAATGTACAGGTAGTCCCGTAGCCAGCTGGAGAGCGACACATGCCAGCGTCGCCAGAAGTCACTCGGACCTTGGGCGAAGTACGGCAGCTTGAAGTTGATCATCAGGTCGAAGCCCATCAGCTTCGACAAGCCTCGCGCCATGTCGGAGTAGCCGGAGAAGTCGCCGTAGATCTGAATGGTGAAGGCCAAGGCTCCGAGCAGCAGCGTTGACGCGCCGTGGGCCGTTGGATGCTCGAAGATTGGGTTGGCGATCAGCGCGGCGTTGTCGGCGATGACGAGCTTCTTGAACAGGCCCCAGATGATTAGGAAGATGCCCGCTTCGGCGCCAGAGGGAGTGACTTTTCTCGGGTTTTCGACCTGGGGGAGGAAATGGGAGCTGCGCTCGATGGGGCCAGCGACCAGCTGTGGAAAAAGCTGACGTAGAGCGCGAACTCCGCAGAAGTTCCTGCTCGCTCGTTTCCTTGCGGTAAACATCGACGGTATAGCTCCAGCGACTGGAACGTGTAGAACGAGATCCCGATCGACCGGCAGGATGATGTCGAGGGCACCGACAGGGAGGCTGCCTCCAAACTGGGCAAAGGCGCTGCGCAGCGAGTCGAGGAAGAAGTTCGTGTATTTGAAGTACGCCAGCAGGCCTAGGTTGCTGACCACCGAGAGCATCAGCCAGCGCTTGCGTGTTCAAGCGTCCTCGGAGACCGAGATCTTGCGCGCGGCAAAGTAGTCGATCCCGGTGGAAAACAGGATCAGCCCGAGAAAGCGCCAGTCCCACCAGCCGTAGAATACGTAGCTCGCGACCAGCAGAAGCGCATTCTGAAGTTTCAGCCAGCGCTTCAGCGCCAGGTAGGCCGTGAACACCAGCGCGAAGAACAGCGCAAATTGCCAGGAGCTGAAGAGCATGCCGCAGGGGTTTCTATAGCTGTTCGTCGGCAGCGTTGGAACCACTCGCTACTTCCGTAAGCGTTCCTGACTGCTGCGCGTTTCTGGGGGAGAAGCGCTGCTTGTTCTCAGGCGACGCCGTATGCGACCTGGGAGCTGAGGTTATCCGGGCGCTCGCAGCCTGCGTGGCGGCCGCCCGCTCTCGCTGAACGCAGCACCGAAGGTCACCCAGTGACAGGGTGCTGAGCCTGGTTCAGTAGCCTGCCAGGTGCTCCGACCGGCTGCCCATCTGACGGCGTGCCGCCAGCCGGTCTTTCTCGGCGTAGCGGGTGCTATTGCGTTCGCTTGAGCACGGCGCCCGGAACTGATATTGCCACGGGGAAACGTGTGTCACGCTCGCCACAGACATGAACGGCTCCCTCGAGGTCGTGCCGCTTGAGCACGCGCGCGACATCTGGCGCGAGGCCGCCATCAACCCCTTGGGCCACGACCAGGTAGTATGGGGTACTGCTGCGGTAGCGAGTCTGCTTTCGCACGATCGCTACTGCCCAGACCCCAGGGTGGTGCTCCGCAACCGCTCGCAGCTCGGCCATGACTTCTTCCGGCAACTCCGGAGGCTGCAGCACATCGCCAGGGTTCCACTGGTTGCGTTCCGCGAACATGGCACGCGAATGGTCGTCGGAGGCCTTGGCGGTCTGGGCCAGACGATCTACTTCGCGGCGGCGCCCGTGCTTGGCGTGCCATGCGATGAGCAAGCGGCTGCCAAGCGAAGCAGCGACCGGGTCGAGTCGCATCGCCTTTTCCACCCACTCCTCGCCCTCCGCTTGGTCGAGGCTCATCAAGAGAATGCGTCCGAGCTCGAGCGCGCCGCTGATGTGGTTGGGATGCTGCTTTAGCAAGTCACGCAGCAACTCCACTGCGGCTTCAGGGGATTGGTGGTCTTCCGCAAGCAAGCTGCGCTCGAGCTGCTCCTGATCGTTCAGCGGGCGCGCCGCGGCGAGCTGCTCAAGTTGCTGCAGCCGCACACCCCCCGCGAGGAAATCGCGGTGCCGCTGGGACCACGCGTGGAGGTTTCCGTACTTCCACCGCTCGCTCAAGTGGTGCTCGAGCAGTTGGCAGCGCTCCGGCTCGAGGTAGTGTTGCGCAGCGTTGACCTCGAGTTCAGCGGGCACTTCTGGGACGGCGTTGAGGGCCTCGAGGCGATCCTTGAGTGCGGGATGCGTATCCGCGCACGTCGTCTTCTCTTCGAGTCCTGCTCTCAGCCAGCCCTGGGCCTCGAGCCCCATCGGTTGAGCGAGTACCCGATCCATCACAGCGTGCAGGTCGCCCGGCGGCTCGGGTTGGTGTTTCGCCGTCTCATCCAGAAACTTCCAAAAACGCTCCTCGAGTTGGCGTTCCCGGAGCTGGACGCGCACCAGCATTCGGCCGATGACCTCTGGGCCCAGCAGTTGAGCGGCGCTGGCGTCTGCTTCGTACTCTTGGGCGCGACCGAGCACGAACGTGTAGGCGTTGAAGAATGGAGCGTAGCGGTTGATGAACCAGCCGACAGCGGCCCCGCCGCCGCGCTCCTCGAGCTGCTCGTGCAAGTAGGACCAGGAGTGCCTCACGCGATAGATCCAAGGGCCGAAGCCCGCGTGCTTCTTGGATACGTGGCCCAGTTCATGCGCCAGCACCGCTCTGAACTCATCGGGGGCGAGCGCGCGCATCAACGGTAGACCGAGCACGAGGAAGCGTTTCGAGCCAAGCATCAACCAACGCGGGACCTCGACCACACTGGCGTTGAACTCGCCATTCATCAGGACATAGCGGAACGGCTTCACCCCCAGGTCTTTCCGCATGGCTTCGAGGAGCGCGAAGAGCTTGGGCGAATTGCCTGGCGTCAGGATCAGCCCTTCAGGCTCCGGGATGCGCACGAAGAGCGCCTTCACGATGCCCCCCAGGAAAACCATGACCAGGATGAAGAGCTTGAGCGTCTTGAGCAGAAAGACTCGCGCCGTCAGCAGCAAGCCTATCAAGAGCAGCACCGCACCCAAGATCGCCCCGCCAACTCCGAGGAACAGCACGCCGAAGCCAAACAGCGCGAGCATCAGCACTTGGAACTGGTAGTATCCAGGGTGCTTCTTCTGGCGCGCTTCCAGGCGCGCAACGATTGCTTCAAAGCGTTCGAGTGTCATGAGGGAGCACCCGATGTTAGCGGCGATCTCGCGCGCGTCGAGGCTCGAACCACACGACCGCGCGGCCGCGTCGCAGACTTTTCGTTGCGCGCTGTCCCCAAGGCTCCGTGATCACATGGGTCCAACACCGCGCACGAAACCTCGGGGAAGCGCAAGATGTGTGAAATCGGTCGGGGTACTGTTCCCTACATGGCGCTGGTCGCGGCGATTGGCTGCGGAGCACCGCCTCGTGAGGTCGCCCATGTTCGAGCGCCTGCGCGTCTCCCGACGTCCGAGGCCCCAGACACGGCGGCGTTGGAGCGGGCCGCACGTGCGGAGGCAGAGGCAACGCAGCTGGACACTCAAGCCAAGACACTCGTCGAGCTCGCCGATGCGCTTGACGCTGAGGTCGAAGCGCTGTCTGACCAGCTCCTACCCGTTCTCGATGGCGACCAGGAGCCCCCGCGCGGACTGCAGCCTTTCCAAGGCTTGGTGTTCTGGATCACCCCTCGCCACGCGACGATCCAGCGCTGCGACCAGGCTTCAGATCGCTACTTGCGCTTGCTCGAGCGGGACATTCACGCGTTCAGTCTAGAGCGCGCCGAACTGATTGCTGGCGTGGGTAGCGTCCAAGGTGACCGCATGCGGATCGCTCGCATCGAAGCCAGACAGCCAGGCGGAGATTGCCCCATTGAGTCGAAATTCGGGCAGTCGAAGCTGCGCCAGGAACGCAGGCGCGCCGAGGAACAGGCAGCGCAGTATCGTGGCGAAGCGCGCGAGCTTCAGCGGGAGGCGGCTCGCCTGCGGGCTGAGGCCAAACAGCTGCGCGCCAGGGGGCGGCGCCCTTAGGTATCCGTTTTGGTACTGCGTGGTTCCGCCCGGACTAGCTCTGGAAGAGTAAGGCTGACTCGGGCAAGATATGTTGCGGCACTCCTTCGTGTGAAGCGTTGCTGGGTCTAGTATAATGCCACGCGGATATACATTCTGGCTCTGGACGTGCGTGGCATGTATCGGCTGTCAGGGCGGCACCCCCGACGCTGAAGCTCCGGTCACTGACAACCAGAGCTGGAAGCCATCTTCCGCGGGGGAACAGCTATCAGAGTTTCGAGTCGCAGCGGTGTATCAGGGACCCAGCAACGACGGCTGGCTGGACGTGCGCCCGATTGGCGACGAAGTCTACCTGCAGCCGGCCTTCCTGAAGTTTGCGAACGGCCGCTTCGAAACTGGACACGGCAGCGGAGGCACGCTCTTCGGGACCGCTGAGAGTGACCTGTGGCGCGCGACTTACAGCTTCGAAGAGTGTGGGATCTGTCCCACACTGTGGCGCTGGGATAGCTGGCGCTGGCGCCCCGTGACGTTGCTCGACACGGGCGATCACTGGCCAGCAGGTTGGTTTGACAGCTGGCTGCCAGGTGTCGCGTTCGCTGGCTACCGCCACCCGCGGAGCTTCGCCATGGTGCTGAAGTTGGTCTACGCAGATGGTCGACCCTCGCGCAGCTTGCCGAGTGAGATCAGCTTCTTCAACGATGTGCAGTTCACACCGTCCCACGTGATCGCGACCGGTCGAGATGCCGGCGACAAAGGCAGGGCTGAGATTTGGCAACGGGGTGTGGAGCGCAGAGAGGTCGTACAGCCGCCTGAGAGCTGCTCGGATCGGGTGTGGGTCGAGCTACGCAACGGACACCTCGCTTATGTCGGTACTTCCCCGGAACAGAAGATCTGTGGGCTCGAACGCGTTGGCAGGGGCTGGCAGTCGCTCGATCTGCCTGTTGGGCCAGGTTCCGCGCTGGCTTACCGTGTGGATTCAACCGGCGAGCAGTGGGTGATAGTGGGGGTAGCGGACACGGATCACGTATTCAGGCAGCGACGTGTGCTCCGGCGCACCAGCGGCGCCTGGCAGCCTGTCGAGCTGCCGACGAGCGGGGGCTACCCGTGGCAGCCGGCTGATCTCACGCTGGATGCTGCGGGCGCGCTGTGGGTGATCGCCAATCAGGAGGTGCCTTGCTTTCGCTACGCCGTGCTACGCCGCGGAGACGTGAGCGAGGTCTGCACACTCAACGACTGGAGTCAGGTCGCTTGCAGCTACTCCGCCGAACCTCAGGGCTGCCTCTACAACTGGCACTAGCTCTGGGATGAACGGTGACCGTGCATGGCGCGCGCCTTCACGGACACTGCAGCCCTCACGGACACTGCAGCCCTCACGGACACTGCAGCCTTCATGGACACTGCAGCCTTCATGGACACTGCAGCCTTCATGGACACTGCAGCCTTCATGGACACTGCAGCCTTCACGGACACTGCACGGGCACTTCACCACCGCAGCTTGGCGTGGCTGCGCAGTCTCTGACGAGCACACAGGTCCCGTCAGGCTTCTTGACGACGCGACGCTTGGACACTTCCGGTCCGTCGTAATCACTGGGTGGTGGCGGCGGCGCGTCGCCTTCAGGCAGCCGCTTGGGTTTCCCTGTGGATTTTTCTGGAGGCGCCTTCGTCGCTTTCCCGTTGCCCACACCGCCTGACTCGTCCTTCGGCTCTTCCGAGGGGGCCGGCGGTCTCGGGGTGGGGAGGCGCGCTGGAAGGCGCCGGGGGTGGCGTCGGGGGCGCAATGGGTTCGGGTGTCGCCGGAGCGCAGCCCAAGACCAGTACGCCCACCAGCGCGGTGCCCAACAGGTGGGAAACACCAGCCCCGGCACGCGCGCTGCCGCGTGTTTGCTGGGGGTTACTGCGCCTCGCGTTGCCGCCCATGGGAGCACATTACCAGCTCGCCGGGGCCGGATGACAAGGCCCCGCAGACTGCAAGCGGCGAAGTAGCCTCCGCTGTGATAACTTTCCCGCCGAGTGGAGCTGAAAGCGGGCGAGTTGATCGGCGCGAAGTACCGACTCGAGCGCCCTCTGGCTCGAGGCGGCATGGGTGAGGTGTGGATCGCGCGTCACATCGAACTCGACGTAGACGTTGCCGTGAAGTTCATTCAGGCGGCTGCCAACCACTCGAAGGCGGGCGCGCGCTTTCGGACCGAGGCGCGTGCTGCTGCTCAGCTGAAGAGCCCCCACGTGGTGCGTGTCTACGACTATGGCCTGCACGAAGGGGCGCCGTACCTCGCGATGGAGTTACTGGAGGGACAGGACCTTCAGAGTCGTATCGATCGCCTCGGCAAGCTGGGCCCTGAGGAGGCGCTCTGCATAGTCGAACAAGCCGCGAAGGCGCTGGGCGTTGCTCATTCCGCGGGGATCGTACATCGGGACATCAAGCCCTCGAATCTGTTCCTGGCGCTGGAAGGCGGGGATGAGGTGTTGAAGGTCCTCGACTTCGGCATCGCGAAACAAGAGCAGCCCGATGGTGCGACCACCTCCCAGGGCGTGCTCCTGGGGTCCCCGGCGTACATGAGCCCCGAGCAAGCGCGGGGGCATGCGGTCGACGCACGCAGTGACCTCTGGTCGATGGGCGTGGTGGTGTTCGAGATGTTGAGCGGCGACTCTCCTTTCAGCGGCACGACCGTGGGCGACTCCATCGCCAAGATCTGCTGGGAGCCCGTGCCGATGATTCAAGAGCGAGCGCCGGAGCTCCCGGAGCGCTTTCAAGCGTTCTTTGATCGCGCGCTGGCGCGCGACAAGACACAGCGCTTCCAAGACGCAGAAGAGCTCCTGAATGCTTTCCGCGCGGTAGTAAATCCGAACGCTGAGCTGGGCGGCAACTCGTCCCTGCGGACCAGTCTGGTCTCGCAGCCTTCCGCGACGAACGATTGGGGGCGCACCGAGCCCACTGTGGAGCTGTCGCCGTCCTCGGTGATAGACCGCAGCGAGGGCGCGAGTCTCGCAGCTAGCAGCCACGTCATCGCCCCACAAGCTCGGCCGCGCTGGGTGTTGCCGATCGGGCTCTTGGCGCTGGGGGCGATTGGTATCGGCCTGGCGTACTTCTCGTCACGTCCCACGGCGCGCCCAGAACCGGCAGCGCCGAGCGCCCCGCTTCAGGCCCGCATTGAGTCAAGCGCGCTGCCGGAGGCTGACGGCTCGCGGCCTGGGATGAACCCAGCGCTGACCCCTAGCTCCTCGGGCGCCCCGAGCGCTGCCCCGGCGCCGAGCGGCTCCGCCGAAGCGAGCGCCACGGCTCCGAGCGCCGCGCCTGCTGCGATTCCGAAAGTTCGCCGCCCCGCAGTGGACGCGCCGCCTGTGAAGTCCCCAAAACCGAACGCTCCGGCTGAAAAGAAGCCGCCGGTGCGCGACGACACCTTCGGGATCTAGCGCGGATCACGGGTCTTTTCCGGCGAACCTGCGGCCGCCGGCGGTTTCAGCTAATAAGCCCGGTGTGGTTTCGAGAGTGCGTCGCCGTACCCGCAGGACAATGCAGGCTGCTTGGGTTGCCTTGTTGCTCTCAGCCGCCGCGCCCGTTGGGGCCCAGCCGAGCGCCGGACCCGATGAAGCAACTCGCGCGGAGGCCCGTCGCTTGGGGTACGATGGGCTCTCTGCGTTCGAGGCCAAGCGCTGGGCCGTAGCCTATGAGCGGTTCCGTGCGGCAGAGGAGCTGGTGCACTCTCCGGTCTTCATCCTGTACATGGCCCGCTCGAAGTCGAAGCTCGGGGATCTCCTGGAGGCATCACGCCTCCTGGCTTCTGTAGAGCGATCGGGCAGCCCCGGAGAAGACGCCGCGTGGCAGCGCGCCCGCGACGACGCTGCGCTCGAGCTACAAGAGCTAGAGCGGCGCATCCCGAAGCTCGTGGTCGAGGCAGCACCCGCGCCCGCAGACTACAGCCTCCAGGTGGACGGCTCCGAGGCGAGGCTGGGTGAGGCACTCCGCCTGAACCCGGGGAAGCACACCGTCACGCTACGAGCGGGCACGGAGCGACGGGTCGAGACGCTGGAGCTGGTAGCAGCCGAAGGCACCCGCAAGCTCTCCCTGAAGCTTGAACGCGGCTCCTCTCCCCCGAAAGAAACTGGGAAAGGGCCGCAGACGACGGCTCCAGGTGGGTTGGGGGACGGGGCTCTTCGAGACGCGAGCTCTGACGAGTCGGCTGGGGTTCCGGCTTGGCTCTCGCTGGGCATGCTTGGGATCGGCGCCGTCTCTCTTGGCGTGTCTGGATTCGCTTGGCTCAAGGCCAATGACCGGGCAGACGCAGCGAAGCAAGGCTGCGATGGCAATATTTGCCCTAGGGAAAATACCGGCGCGAAGGATGACGCCCTGCTCTACGCGAACGTCAGCACCTGGACGTTGATTGGTGGCGCCGCACTGATGGTGGGGGGCGGGGTGCTGTGGCTGACCTCGAGCGACTCGGGCACACAGGTCGGCGTCGGGCCGCGCTTCGTCACGGTTCAGTCGAGCTTTTGACTCACGGGTTCTTCATGTTCTCCAGCTCGCTCAGGCACGCGACCTGGTCGGCGATGCTGGTGCGGTTGACCCGCAGATAGTCGACGAAGACTTCGGTGTCCGGTGACGCGCTCTCGAACATGTGCGTCGCCGTGCCGAGCTGAGTGAAGGTCGATGGGTTGAAGTTGCCCGCAGGATTGAACGGCTGCAGCAGCTGGAGCGAGGCGTCCTGATCGCTTTGCCCCACGGCAAAGATTACCGAGCCGCTGCGACACATGCCGACGAACCCGGAGAGTTCTGCGGAGAACGGGTGGCCCAGGTCGTTGATGCTGGAGACTGAACCCTGGGGTGTGAACTGTGGCAGCGCTCCGTAGGTGATGTTGCCGCTCGTCGGCAGACCAAACGTACTCAGCGTCACCAAGGCGTTTGCGCCGCTCCCGCCACGCAGCACGATGCCGCCGCCGGCGAAGCCATCCTGCGGGACCCCGCCGTGAGCCATCAACGACTGCACGCGCACGTGACTCAGCGCCGCGAAGTCACCGCTGGGGATTTGCTGGTAGAAGAAGCTACCTTCACTCTGGCCATACCAGGGGGTCACGTCTGGAATCACCCGCAGCGCTCCGCCGCTGAAGTCGTAGGTGGTGCCGCTGGTGACCTGAAGATTGAAGCAAGCGAGCGCGCTCGAGTCCGCGTACTCACTGCCGAGGACCCCACAGTCGCTCCCGCCAGTTGAGTTCCCCGAGGAACCGCCCATTCCGGCTGCTCCGCCCACTCCGGCTGCGCCGCCCATCCCAGCAGCGCCCGCCATAGCGCCGGCTCCAGCTGCACCGGAAACTCCAGCGGCGCCCGCAGAGCCACTAGCTCCAGCCATCCCTCCGGTTGACCCGCCCGCGCCGCCAGAGCCGGTGAACTCCAGCGTGTCGAGCTCGAGCAATCCTCCGCAGGCGGTGCACGCCGAGAGCACCAGGGCGCACGCCCCAACCAGGCGCCACGCCTGGCTCATCGCTTCACTCCGAGCTTGCCCGCGAGCTTGCCAAGGTAGCTGCGCTCGAGCCCCGCGATACGCGCCGCTTCGGACTGGTTGCCGCCGGTGTGCTCGAGCAAGCGCTCCAGGTAGATGCGGGTGAAGGCCGCCAGCAGCGCATCCTTCTGCTCGGCGTACGCGCGGGTCGGATCCACCCAGCTACTGAGCGGGCCGTCCAGCTCATCGCCGCTCGCCGCAGCCTGAGTGAGCAATCCAATCGCCAGGTAGGCCTCCACCGCGTTTCGGAGCTCGCGGGCGTTGCCAGGCCAGCTCTGCGCCTCGAGTTGCTGCAGGAAGTCTTCGGGTAGCACCGCGCCGCCGGCCTTCTGCGCGAACGAGCCCGCGAGCAGTCGGATATCTTGGCGGCGTTGGCTGAGGCTCGGGAGCTCGAGGCGTACGACGGCCAATCGGAAAAATAGATCCTCGCGGAAAGTTCCGGCGCGTCGCGCTTCGTCGAGGTTCTTGTTCGTGGCGGCGATCACCCGCACGTTGACCTGCCGCGGCAGGTTTTCACCGACTCGGGTCACCTCCCGGGCTTCCAGAGCGCGCAGCAAGATTGGCTGGACGTCCAAGGGGAGCTCTCCGACTTCATCCAGGAACAGCGTTCCGCCGTCGGCCAGCTCGAAGGCGCCGGGCCGCGTCTCGGAGGCACCAGTGAATGCGCCCTTGCGATGTCCGAACAACTCGCTCTTGACCAGCTCCCGATCCAGCGCGGCACAGTTGATGGCAACGAAGTTCCCTGAGGAAACGCTGGAGCCATCGTGGACTGCGCGCGCCACCAGCTCCTTGCCAGTGCCGCTCTCGCCCTCCAGCAGCACACTCACGAGCGAGCCTTCAAGGCGCTGCAAGATCGCGAACAGCTTCAACATGCTGGGAGACCTGCCCAGCAAGCCCCGGTAGCCCTGGTGGGCGAGCGGCAGGTCCCCCAGATCGTGGAGCTCGAGCTTGAGGCTGACCGAGCCCAGCATGAGCTCGCTGCCAGGGGTGAGGATCGCGCTCTCGATGCGCTGCCCGAGGTAGCGGGTACCGTTGCGGCTACCCAGGTCTCGCACCGACACCCCCTCGGCTACCAAGCGCAGCTCCACGTGGCGGCGGGACACGGTGGGATCTTCGATGATCAGATCGCAACCTGGCGCCGCGCCGATGATCAAGCGGCCTTCCTTCAAGGTCCACTCTGCGGGCAGCGCCTTCGCACCGAGCACGCGCACTCGCACCGAAAGCGGAGCCTGTACGCTCTCGCTTCGCACCGCGCGCGTCGCGTCTCCAGCGGTTACTTGATCGCTCACCCCCGGTGTATAGCTGGCGAGCGAAAGCGGGCAAAGCCGCGGAATCACAGGGGCGCCTGGCTGAGGCGCTGCGCAGTGCATTCTCCCCGCTGTGCACGCCGCATGCCGGCAGCGGAGACGGCTCGTGGAGGACGTTTGTGCGACAAAAGCCAAGGGATCGTCCCAGGGCTGGGCGATCGATTCCGCAGCGCCGCGTGACGCACCACGCATCGGGCGGCAGCTGCTGACTCGGCACCTGCCAAAGAGTCGGAAAACACGCCCGCGCGGCGTCCCACGGGTTTGGCACTAGACTTGCGATGCTTCGTGGCGTTGCCTGGAGGTTCTGATGCGTGCGCTTGGTAGCTTGGGTTTGGCGTTAGGTGCGTTGCTCCTCGCAGCGTTGCCTGCCTGTAGTGACGACTCGGGAAGTAAGTCAGCGAGCTCAGGCGGCGCTGCTGGCAGTAGCCAGGGCGGCGCCTCCGGCAGCTCTGGAAGTGGAGGCAACCTTCAGGGCGGCAGCGCGGGCCTTTCGACAGGCGGGAGCGACGGCGGCACCAGCGCAGCGACGGGTGGCAGCGCCGGCGTCGGCGCAGGCGGCTCCACGGCTGGAACCGGCGGCAGCGCCACTGGAGGCAGCGCAACCGGCGGCAGCGGCGGCAGCGCCACTGGAGGCAGCGCAGGCGCTGGCTGTCCGACTGGTCTCGATGACGAGTTCAACGACCCATGCACGCTCAGCCAGTGGACAGCGGAAAACTTCCCAGCGTCCGCCGCGAGTTACGACGTTGGAACAACGCAGTCAGGTTTTCTGACGATCTCGTTCAGCGCCAGTACCCCGGCAAACACCGCCTGGTACGCGGGCTATGTGGGCCCCATCTTGCACAAGCGCGTGTCAGGTAACTTCTGGGTGATGGCGGAAGTGCACGCTCAGAACATCAACGACGCGAACGCAGCGCCGACGGGAAGCTACAACTCGGCGGCGCTCTTGGTGCGTGACGTGACGACCCCAGGGCACTGGCTGATGCACAGCGTTGGTCACCACGGCGGCAACTCCAACGGGCCGGGCGCTGGGCTGCCTGGCGGCTGTCCCAATCAGGGCCAGTACGTCGGTGTCGGAAGCGAAGACAAGATCACCGTCAACCAAGCCTCGACCCTGTGCCTCAATCCCACGGCGACGTCTCGCGGTCGCCTCGCGATTTGTCGTGTGGGAACTCAGTTTCACATGCTGCAGAAGCTTGATGGCGAGTCGGCTTGGACCGAGACGAACACATTCACTCACGACCAAATCGGCACGGAGATGGATGTGGGACCCGTCGCCAACGGCTGGGGAGTCCCACCAGACGTCAGCTCGCGTTTCGACTGGATACACTTCGGTGTGCCCGGTAGCGATGCGGACTGCAGCGCCGCGGCGTTCGAAAGCGCGCGCCCGTGATTCGCCCACTTCGGTAGCCGCGCTGGAACGCAGCGATTCGTCCGCCCAGCGCTGCCGCTCGAAGGCCAGGGGGCAAAAGCTTGGCCCAGTGTACCGGCCTCACGGGACAATTGCGTTCGGAGTCTTTGCGAGATTCCGAAAGGACGAACCATGGCGTTTCAACCCAGTCTCGAGCTTCAAATCCGCGAAAAGCAGCCCAGCGTGCCTGAGGTCATGCCGCTGAACGCCAGCGACTGGTTGGTGACCAACGGCGCGACCATCGTCGGTCCGGTGTCGACGGGGCTCTTGCTGCGTGGTGTGTCCTTCGGGCGCATCCCCGGCGAGTGCATGGTGCGTCAGGTGCACTGGAACGACTGGCGTTTCCTCGAGGAGATACGCGAGGTCCGTTCCCTGCACCGGTACAAGGACTTGATGGGCAGCACCTGGCACCCAGCGCCTGATTTCAGCCTGCCCAGCGCCAAGGAAGACGCTCGCTTGCGCACCCGTGCCGAGCTCATCGCTGCGCGAGATCCGGGTGAGGTACTGCTGCTTGGCCTCAACGCAGCCTCGGAGCAGCTGGGAGCCGACCTCGGCTTGATCCATCGCTTCCGCGAGCCCTACGTCGGCATGGTCACGTCCTATGCCATCGGGCAGCCGCTGTGGCATCAGCTTGGTGATGTCCTGCGCCAGGACGACCCGGTGGTGATCGCGGCTTGTCAGCACCGCGGCGTGATCGGCAGCCGCATCCAGGGGCCTGCTCAGACTGCCATCGCGCGGCGCTTGTCGGTCTTTGCTGGCGGGTTGCCCCTTGGCGGCGTCGCGATGTTGCCGGTCTTCGGCTACGGCCGACTGCTCGGGATGCTGGAGCTCGGTCGCCTGCGTCGTGGCTTCCGGGTGGCGGACAAGGCGACCCTGGAAGGCATCGGTCAGGCAATCAGCGAGCGCATCGACGGCAGCCACTGGGCCTGAGCCTCCTACAGCGTCTGCGGCGGATCTTTGAGCGCCGTGTGCTAGACGGGCCTCCATGTCTGAAGCGCCCCCGGAGCCCGCGTACGACGCGTTCACCGCAGAGGAACTCTTCAAGGAGTACTTCTGGCGTTGGTACAAGCCCCTCGAGCGAGAGGTTCGGGGGAGAGAAGCCCTGGGCGACGACGTTGAGCCGCTCGCGGGCGGTGGCGAGTCGCGCCTCCCAGCCCACGTGCGCGGCAGCGTGCTGCGCCAGCTGGCTCGTATGACCGATGCCGCGCGGCAAGACCAGGGGCGCTTCCTGCCGCCGAAGGGCGACTTGGGCCTCGAGTGGCTGCGCGCTTTCGAGGAGCACTACAGCGTCCGTGAGGCTCAGAACCTGATCGTCGCGGCGGACGCCGAGAACTCGACGAACGACTTCGTGGTGCTGGTGTGCGAGCTGGGGGCGGTGGTGGGTGCTCTGCTCGCCCAGGCGGACGGCCTCGAGTGGGTACCTGAAGCTCCGTACTGGGAGAGCTACCTGGTCGATCGAGAGCGCGCAGTCAGCGTACGCCCGTTCGCCGCCGCGCTGCGCTTCCTGAGCACGAGCCGTCAGTATGCGCTCGGCGAGTGGCTCTTGATCGCCATCGAGCCTGGAAGGCGGCGGTCGCTGCTAAACGCCTAGCGTCAGCGGTCGAGGCCGAAGAGCGGCTAGCCAACCAGGCTGCGCGCGATGCCTGCCAAGATTTGCACCATCGGTCCGAAGCGCAGCGCGGTCTCGCTGGAGGCGTTGCCGTCCAGGCCACGCTTGTACACACCTTGCAAGATCGCGGCGAGGCGAAACAACCCGAACGCGACGAAGTAGTCGAGGTCGGGCACACCGTCGCGACCCGTGATGCGGGCGTACTGCGCCACGTATTCGTCGCGGCTCGGAATCCCCAGGGAAGCGAGATCTGCCCCGACATAGCCAGACCCGGTGAAGTCGCCTGCGGGCAGGTGATACAGCATGCAGTGGTAGCCCAAGTCCGCCAGCGGGTGACCCAGCGTCGCGAGCTCCCAGTCGAGGACGGCGATCACCTTCGGCTCAGTGGGGTCGATGATCAGATTTTCTAGGCGGAAATCACCATGGGCGATGCGCGTCTCGTCCCCAGCAGGGATGTGCGTCGGCAGCCAGTCGATGAGAAAGTTCATGTCCGCCAAGTCTTCGGTCCTGGACGCAGCGTACTGCTTGCCCCAGCGCGCGACCTGACGCTCCATGTAGTTGCCAGTCTTGCCAAAGTCGCTGAGCCCAACTTGCGCTGGCTCGATTTGATGTAGCTTCCCGAGCGTCTGAATCGTGGCGTTCGCGATGGCGGCGCGCTCGTCGGCGCCACTCGCCTGGGGCATCAGCGGAGCGCGAAAGATGCGGCCTTCCACGTGATCCATCACGTAGAAGGCGGTACCGATAACACTTGGGTCTTCGCACAGCGCACGCACCCTCGGCACCGGCACGTCGCTGTCTTGGAGCGCCTGGAGCACCCGGCACTCGCGCTCCACCGCGTGCGCCGAGGGCAGTAACTTTCCCGGTGGCTTCTTGCGCAGCACGTAGCGCTGGGTGGCCGCGCCGTCCCCGACTTCGAGTAGAAAGGTCGGGTTCGACTGGCCGCCCTTGAACTGCTGAACTCGGAGTGGTGCGTCGGGCAGTTCGAGCTCACTCCTCAGGTAGCGCTCGAGGCTGGCTTCGTCGAAACGGTGAGCTTCGCGCACCGGGCGTAGTTCAGCGGGGCCGCTCTCGGCTTGAGTCATGGCGGCAGCTTACGCGCCGCCCCCACAATCGTGAAGCGTTCAGGTGGCGTCTGGCTTGAGCAGATCCGAGAGCAACGCGTCAGCGCGGTCGTCGCTGATGCCGAGGCCCTCGATGAGCTTCTGGTAGAGCGCCCGCTCCTCTGCGGAGATGTGGTTGTCTGCAGCCGCGACAGCCGCGGCCAGCACGACCGTGATCTCCGCTCGGATGGGGTCGTGCTTCAGCGCGTCGATGCATTCCGCGAGGCAACCCGCTTCGCCCAGTTCGGCGACGCGTTTCGACGAGGCGTCGATCATCGACTCCATATGCGCGGTGCGGACTCGCCCCTGACTCAGCACGTCCAGTGCCCCGCGGAGCACCATGCGCTCGACGTTCAGCACTTTGCGGTCCGCTGCCATCATCAGGTACATCGCCTCGCAGAGCGGGCCGTACTCCTCGACGACGCTCAGCGCCTCGACGAGGTCGAGACGTGCGGTGGGCAAGTTCAACGATGGACGGTCGCCACGCCTCTGAAGCTCGTCTCTCAGCGACTCCAGGCGCCTCTTGTGCAGCGGGAACACACTCCCTGGTTAATCCGCCCGACGCGCGATGCCAAGCGCTGCGACTCGAGCCGCGGACCGCCCGCGGTCCGCGGCTCGAGAAGGCTGCGGAACTGCGACTGCTCTACTGTTCGTCCGAGCATGTGCGGAGCTAGGCTCGCTTGCGCCGCCAGCTACGTCGGGAGAGCAGCACGAGGCCAAACAGTCCAAGGCCGAGGAACCAGCCCTTGCCAGCTGGCTGGCCCGAGATCGAGAAGTTGCAGTTGATCACGATGTCCCGCGGATGAAGCGCGTGAACCACCTTGACCATCTGTGGGTTCGTTGCGTCTTGCGTGGCGAGCAGCGCGGAGTACTTCCCGTCGAGGTTCGCGATGTGGACACCAGTTCCGCCCGGAACTCCCTGGGAATCGAAGTTCAGCTGGGTCCAGATCACCTGACGGCCGTCGGGGGTGTAGCGCGGGTCGATGTCGTTGCCGTTGTCGTCGCCAAAGCGGCGAATCGGTGCGCTGAAGCCGTCGACCACCAGCTCGTAGATGTTCGAGTCCACGTCGTTGGGACCCTTGGCGGAGAACACGATCGACTGACGATCAGGCGCCAATGAGAAGGAACTCAGGTCGGCGTATGCGTTGCCGATGAGCGTCTTGGCGGCGCCACAGTCGGTGCCGGACACCAAATGAATGCCTACACCCAGTGAGCCGCCAAGGGAGCGGATCAGGATGCCAAACGGTGTGAACGCGAACTGCGCCAGCTTGTCCACTTGCTGCGCCGAGCACGCAAGTCGTTCGGTTTTCTGCGGATTGCCCGGTTGCCCGCCACCCACGACATCGACCGACGAGTAGATGAAATCACCGGAGTCGTGCTCCAGCCAAGCCAGGTGCGTGTCATCCACCCACACGGGCACGACCCCGCTCAAGACGTCGCTGCCGTAGAGGATGCGTCTGTCCGAACCGTCTACAGCGATCGTGGTGAGACGGGTGCCTCCGTTGGCGATGGACGAGTCGAGGTAGGCGAGGCGGGTGCCTCCAGGATTCAGGGCGAGCAGCCCCTGGGCTCGACCTTCCGTGGAGCCGTCTACCAGCGTTCGTTGCTGGGCGTCACCGCACTTGTTGATGACTGGGGAGACCCGCAGTGAGGACGTGCCTTCTCCGGTGTTGGGGTCGATGTTGAGCTCGGGGTAGAAGACGCCGTGACCCATCGGCATGTTCCAGCCGGGCAGCGCCATCAGCCCGCCCAGGAATTCCATGTCGCCTTCCGGTTCGGTGCTCCCTAGGCTCAGCTTGCAGGAAACGTCCCGCGCGTGTTCAGCGTCGGAGTCCACGACTCGGATGAAGTAGTCGTAACCCTGGCCAGCGCTGCGCCCTTCGACGAATGGAATTGGCAGCGCGGGAACCACCACAGTGACGTCCTGGTTCGCCGAGCGGTTGTCCGGCGTGGTCGCGGTCACGTTGAAGGTGTAGCTCCCGCCTTTATCCCCAAGGAAACGTGCGAGGCCCGGGCTGCTGACGTCGAGGCTCGAATCGCTTACCTGACTGTTTTGCGGTGCAGAGCGGAGCACCCAGCTGAAGCTCAGATTTTCACCTTCTGGATCCGTGCTTGCGGTCGCATCCAGCGTCGTCACGAAGCCGACCAGGTCTGGCGTGCTCTTCACATCGAGAGTCGGGTCCTGCAGCACGACTCCGCCGGTGCCGCCTGCCCCTCCGCCGGCGGCGCCGCCGCCGCCACTGCCAGCGGTGCCACCGGCGCCGCCGCTGACACCCCCGGTGGCTCCAACGCCGCCGCTCGAGCCGGCAGAACCCGCGCTACCGCCGTCCCCCGCGCTCCCAGCGGTGGCCGACCCGGCGCTCCCACCGTTCCCGTTGATATTCTCCGCTCGCTCCTTCGCCGTGCAAGCGAGAGCAAGCAACCCAAGAGCGCCCAACCAAGCTGAAGTTCTCACGGCCTCGAGTATCGCGGGGTCCTTGGAAGGTGTCGAGATGCCGGCCCCGTTGCGCTGTGTCGAGGACGCCAAGTGGTCGATTGTTGGCGCCTTCGCTGCCTCGAATCGAGGCTTCCTCGAGTTGGACTCGTCAAACCGCACGCGGCACCTGGATCGGTGTCGCCTCCCCCCCCCAAACCCCGCTCAGCTGTCGATACGTTGAATATCCAACGAAATATCTGCCGCGGGGGCTGAGTGGGTGAGCGCTCCGACGCTGATGACGTCGACGCCCTGGCTCGCCAGCTCCGCGATGCGCGGCAACGTGATCCCCCCGGAAACCTCGATGAGTGCTCGGCCGGCGGCCCGCGAGACGGCTGTGGCGATCGCCTCAGGCGCGAAGTTGTCGAGCATGACGATATCGGCGCCCGCGTTCAGCGCCTCATCCAGTCCTTCCAGGCTCTCCACTTCGATCTCGATCTTGGTGGTGTGCGGGGCGTAGTCCTTGGCGCGCCGCACGGCCTCGGTGATCGAGCCAGCGGCTTCGATGTGGTTGTCCTTGATCAGCACCGCGGAGCCGAGGGTGTCGCGATGATTGTAGGCCCCACCGCAGCGCACGGCGTAGCGCTCCAGCGCACGTAGCCCCGGCGTCGTCTTGCGCGTGTCGACGATGCGCGTCTTTGCGCCCGTCGGCACGGCGGCGGAATAGGCGTGCGCCATCGTCGCGGTGCCGCTCATGCGCTGCACCAGGTTGAGCGCGGTGCGCTCCCCCATCAGGATTGGGCGTGCCGCCCCGTCCACGCGCCAGATGGGCGTTCCTGGCTGGACGAGCTTGCCGTCGGGCTCACACACCTCGAAGGAGAGGTCATTCGCCAGGCGCTTGAACACCCGCTTGAACACGTCCCCGCCGCACACCACGAGCTCGCTCTTGGCCAAGGCGGTGGCTCGCGCGCGTGTTTCCGCGCTCACCGTGGCCATGGTGGTCAAGTCTTCGCCCGAGAGATCCTCAGCCAGGGCGCGGTCCACGATTTCGTCGATGATGAATTTGGTCAGCATGGTTCAAATCCGTGAGGAAAATATATTCGGTTCAGCGGCCGAAGCCGAAGCTGTGGGCGATGTAGGCTGCAAACAGGTTGCACATCGCATGGAATAGTACCCCGGAGCCGATGCCGCCCGTGCGCGCCCGCATCCAGCCAAAAAGCAGGGACGGAAAGAACACCGCGAGGCGATCTGGCCGCAGCTCGGTCGCCACGTGGCCCAAGGCGAACAGCACGCTCGAGACGACGAGTCCTGGTCCAACATAGGCGCCGAGCAGCTTCCAGCGTGGGGCCCAAGCGCGATCCAGCTCGCTCTGCAAGAAGCCCCGGAAGAAGGCTTCCTCCGGCAGGGCGATCACGGCGATTTCCCCCAGTACGTCCTGGCCAAGGCTCGGAAACGCTGCAGCGTTCCAGGCGTGAGCTGGCTTCCACCACCAGAGCCAGCCGACCACGAACGGCGGAAAGAAGATCAGCGCTGCGCCGAGGGCCCACAAGAACGCTCGCAAGGTCGAGGCTGCGATGCGCTTCGGCTCGATGGGGCTGGTTTCCAGCACTCCGCCCAGAGCAAGTCCACTGGCACGCACCTCCGCATCCCCTCGCCTGGACAGCGCGAGCCAGTAAGTCGCGAGCATGAACGCCAGGCCAACACCGGTGGCGGCGTAGTCGCGAGGCAAGCCGTAGGAGAGTCCGGTGACCACGCCGCTCACCAGCAAGGTCAGGCCGATCGCGCGCAGGGCAATCGGCGGGCTCTTGGGGACCGCGGCCGTCACTGCGCGCGTTCTACGCCATCCGGAGCGGGTTCGCTGGCGTTTCTACGCACTGGAGCGGCGCTCAGCGCCAACAGCTGCGCGGTAGTTTTCCGTCGCCAACGATTCGCCCGAAGGGCGTGCCGTTCATCATCTCCACGTGCACGCGAGCTTGAGATAAGGTCGCGCGGCTCTGCGGTCGCCTGCGTCAAGGCTGTCGCGGAGTGGCTCGCGCAGCTGCTTTTTCGCGCGAGTTGGATCCCTGCGCCGACCCAGGAGCGGCACGCCATCGCCGGACACCCGCTCTCGGGCCCGGCATGACGGAGGACACCGATGCTCGATTCCAGCCAACCCGAACCCGTTCAGCAGCCCGCCGTCTTCCCGCCCCCCAAGGCACCTTCCGATCGCGTCCACGCGGCGAAGTGGCCACCCGATGACGACGACGCGGGCGGTGGTGGCGGTCTACCCGCTGGTGGCGGCGGAGGCGGCGTTCCCGCCGGCGGCGGCTTCGACGGAGGCGACGGCAACTTCAAGAAGGGCCGCTTCAAGCCGATCGCCGTGATCGTCGGCTTGCTCGTGGTCGGAGGCCTGGCCGCCGCGCTGGCGCTCGGTGGCAAGCAAGACGCAGAGAAGCTCACGGTCGAGCAGGCCGAAGAGCAGAAGAAGGCCATCTTTATCCTCCCGGAATCGGAACAGATCCCGAAGTGGCGCCAGTGGGCGAGCGGCGACCGCAGCGACTACTTGAAGCAAGAGGCGATCAAGCAGCTCGCATACATGAAGGATCCAGACGGCGTCGACCTGGCGATCGCTGCGCTCAAGGACCCGTCGGAGCCCTTGCAGGCCCAGGCAGCCGTGGCGCTGGCGTGGTACGGACCGAAGCTCGCAGAGAAGGCCAAGCAGCCCCTGCTCGAGGCCTTGAAGAAGGCAGGCTCCGGCTCCAAGCCCCAAATCGCGTGGGCGCTGGTGGAACTCGGCGAGAGCTCGGCCTTCAACGAGATCATGGCCCTCTATCGCCTGGGGCACCTCTCCAAGGTCCAGCGCCTGGACGGCGGCGTCGCGTTCGACACCGAGAAGATCGTCGCCCTGGTGAGCCTGGATGACCTGGCGAAGCTCTACAAGGACGAGAGCGGTGCCGTGCGGCAATTGGTCGCCACGGTGCTCAGCCGCCACGCGGACCCCAAGTACACCGATCAGCTGATCGAGCTGTTGAACGACAAGGACAAGGAGATCAGCCGTCAAGCGGCGCCTGGCCTCGGCAAGATCGGCGACGACCGCGCGCGTCAGCCCCTGGTGCGCGCGATTCGCGGCGCTGACAAGGACAGCCGCAAGGAGTACCTGAAGGCGCTGCGCGATGGCATCGGCACCG
>JAWKRD010000075.1:0-23467 GCA_041389805.1 Polyangiaceae bacterium
TGTGGTGGACGGCGTTCCCTACATTGCCATGGAGCTCTTGAACGGAGAGAGCCTGGCCGATCGCCTCGAGCGGGTGCAGCGCCTGAGCGTCAACGATACCGCGCGGATCATGACGGAGGTGAGCCGCGCCGTCTCGTATGCACACGCCGCAGGCGTCATCCATCGCGATCTCAAGCCGGACAACATCTTCCTCGTTCAGGAGGCACACGCGGAGGTCGCCAAGGTGCTCGACTTCGGTATCGCGAAGGTCACTGGTGGCTCCTTCGACGCCACCACCGACAGCGGCGGGACGAAGACCGGCACGCTGATTGGCACGCCGCACTTCGTGAGCCCGGAGCAAGCTCGCGGTAACAAGACCGTCGATCTGCGCAGCGACCTGTGGGCGCTCGGCGTGATCACATACGAGTGCATCTGCGGGTTTCGGCCCTTCGATAGCGATGGGCTTGGCGACCTGCTGATGAAGATTTGCTTCGAGCAGCCGCCAGCGCCCTCCACTCAGGCGCAAGTGCCTCAGGGTGTGGACGCGTGGATGGCGCGCGCGCTCGCGAAGGATCCGAACGAGCGCTTTCAGTCAGCCACGACGATGTTCGAGGCCTTCACGGCGCTGCTCTCTCAGCCGGGGCTGTACGCGTCGCCTGCCGACCTCAGCGGCGCGCAGCGAGCCCAGCAGCCAAGCATCCCAGGCTATCCGCTGGCCACGCCGGACCCAAGCCTTGGTCAAGCGCGCACCATCGCAACGCCCCATCCGTCGAGCGGTACGCGTGCGCTGACGAGCAGTGGACTGGAGGCCGGCGCGCCGACAAACGCTGGCGTCGAGACGAGCCTGGCGGCGCCGAAGTCGCGCTCAGCGGTGCCGGCGGTCGCCGCCGTGATCGGCGTGTTGCTGGTTGGCTGTGGCGTTGCACTGACCCTGGCTTTGACGCGTGGAAATGAATCGCAACAACCGGTGACTGCAACGACTGAACTCCCAGCGGACAGCGCGAGCGCTCCCGCGGCTTCGGCGCCAGAGGTCTCTCCCGCAACCGACGAGAGCGTGAACGCCGACTCCAGCGCTCCTGCTCCCAGCGACTCGACGCCGGCGCCGGCGGAGGAAGCGACCACGGGCAAGCCCGCTGCCACCAACGCCAAGACAGTGCCGCCGCGTGGGCACCCGGCCCCGGCGAAGCCAGCTGCGGCGCCCCCCTCACCCCCGAAACCCAGCGCAACGGCGCCTGCGCAGCCCGCGCCGAAGCCTACGGGGGGCTTGTTCGACGACCGGAAGTAGCCACGACTCGAGACCGACGCTCAGCCAGATATCCGCGCGGATAATACCAGGTGTTCCGCGATCGCCAGATCGACCAGGCCGCGCAAGTGCTGCACCACATCCACCTCCCCTAGCTCCGCGAGGAGCTTGCGCATTTCAGCCGCGGAGACATAGGCCACGCCGCACAGCGGATTGCCGGTGTGTGTCTCCGAGAGCTGTGTCATGCAGTGAGGCGGAAGGATGAGCATGCGGTTCGCGTCCATCATGGGACCGATGAACACGGGTCCCAGCTGGTCCGGCAACTCACCGCTGCGGCCCAGCTCGTCGACGCGGGCGATCACCGACGTCGCTTGCTCCTTCGCAAGTGGCCCTCCCTCAGTCTCAGCGACCAAGAACAGCATCTCGCCTTCGCTGACATCGTGAGGACATTCCACCGGCGCATCCCACGGAAGAATGACGCGTAGCTGGTACTCATCCGTCAGCGCGACCTGGTGCACGACGGACGCGAGCAGCGTCTCCCGATTGTGAATGCCGAGGTCCTGCGCGCCTGGGGTTGGCAGCGCTAACTCCATTCCAACCGCGTAGTGAATCGTCATTCCGCGAGGCTACTGGTCACGCCTGGGTTCGTCTACGCGGGCCGGGCAACGGCGCGAAGGTTGCGCGTTTTGGGATTCGAGCATAGACCGCCAGCATGCGCCGCTTTGTCTTCGCCCTGTGCCTCGCAACACCGCTCTTCACCCTCGCTTGTGGCAGCGATCAACCCGCCAATTCGCCCGGCAACACCGGCGGCGCGGGCTCTTCCAACGCCGGTACGGGCAGCGGGGGCTCCGGAAACGGCGGCTCCGGAAACGGCGGCTCGGCGGCCCAAGGCGGCAGCGGGAATGGCGGAAACGCGGGCACCGCGGCGAGCGGAGGCAGTGGTGCCAGTGGCGGCAGTGGAGGCAGCAACCCAGGACAACCCGGCGTGGTCGGCATCAACGGCATTGGTGCCTGGGACGCGCTGTCTGCCGGAGAGAAGGCCATCGTCACCACCAACACCTCGTTCTTCCTGCATCAATCCGTGGGGCAAGACCTGGAGGATGGCGCCGAGGCCAACGGTTTCCCCTTCGAGTACTGTACGAGCGGCGCGACGGACCTGGCTCAGGGGCTCAACGGTGGTCTGTTCTCCACGAGCAACGGCGACCCGGCAGGCAAGATCGCTGAGTGGCGATCCATGGCCCTCGCGAACGCAGGCAACGGCCTGCGCGTCGCCATCATGAAGTTCGGGTACGCGGACATCGTGGAGGGCAAGGCAGCGGGAGCACAGACCAGCTATCAAGCAGCCGTCGCCGACATCAAGGCCGCTGGCGTGCGCGTGCTGCACGTGACGCCACCCTTCGTCTACAATGTCCCTGCGGAAAATGCTCCGAAGATGGCCACTCGCACCTGGATGATGGAGACCTTCAAGGACGACATCATCTTCGACCTCGAAGACGTGGAGAGCACGAACCCCGACGACAACTCGCGCTGCGAGCGTGGCGGCTCCTGGGAGATCTGCGACAACGTGCGCTCCACGGGGGGCTGTCCGAGCAAGTCCCAGGGTGTGGACGCGCCTTCAGGCCAGGGGCACATCTGCTTCGACCCCCACGCGCAGAGGCTGTCGAAGGCGTTCCTCTACGCCATCTACCTGGCGGCCAAGTAGGCCCGGACGGTCGTACGGGGGTGAAAACTCCGCCGGCGGCGTTGCGCCCCTCGAACATTGCCGCTAAGGGAGCGTGCTATGCGTCGGATAATGTGCGCCGGGCTCTTACTCTCGCTTACAGCACTCGCCTGCACGGGTGAGGTGGGAGACGCCGAGGACTTTCAAGACTCAGCCGGGACTGCTGGCCAAGTCGCCTCCGGCGGCACAGGTTCCGCGGGGAATGGCGCGAACGGCGGCAGCGGTGCGAACGGCGGCAGCGAAGCCTTCGGCGGCTCTGGTAGCGGCGGCTCCGGCAACGGCGGCTCCGGTAACGGCGGCTCTGGTAACGGCGGCTCTGGTAACGGCGGCTCGGGCAACACCGGAAACGCCGCGGGCGCAGGCAACGCGTCGAGCGGTGGCACCGCAGGTGCGGGCAACGCTGGCAACGGCGGCTCCGGCAACACTGGCAACGGCGGCTCGGGCAACACTGGCAACGGCGGCTCCGGCAACACTGGTAACGGCGGCTCCGGCAACACCGGCAACACCGGCAGCGGTGGTTCCGGCAACACTGGCAGCGGTGGCACCGGCGGCAGCACGTCTCAGCCGGGTGTCGTCGGCATGAACGGCATTTCCGCGTGGGATTCGCTGGCTGCCACCGAGAAGGCCAAGGTCAAGGGCTTCCGCAGCTTCTTCCTGCACCAATCCGTGGGGCAAGACCTGGAGGATGGTGCGGAAGGGAACGGCTTCCCCTTCGAGTACTGCACCAGCGGCACTACAGGCCTCTCCCAGGGCCTGAACGGCGGCCTGTTTTCGACGTCCAACGGCAGCCCCGCTGGCAAGATCAGCGAGTTCCGCAATCTGGCGCTCAACAATGCCGGCAACCTGCGCGTCGCCATCATGAAGTTCGGCTACGCCGACATCGTTGAGGGCAAGGCGGCTGGCGCGCAGACGGCTTACCAGTCCGCGGTCGCAGACATCAAGGCTGCAGGTGTGCGCGTGCTACACGTCACACCGCCCTTCGTCTACAATGTCCCCGCGGAAAATGCGACGAAGATGGCCACGCGCGACTGGATGATCCAGACGTTCCCCAGCGACGTCATCTTCGATCTCGAGGACCTCGAGAGCACCGAGCCCAGCGGTGGGGCGCGCTGCACTCGCGGCGGATACTGGGAAATCTGCAACTCGATCCGCTCCACCGGCGGCTGTCCGTCCAACGGTCAAGGCGTGGACGCCGCTTCGGGGCAGGGCCACATCTGCTACAACCCCCACGCGATGCGCATCGCGAAGGCGTTCCTCTACGCCATCTACCTCGCAGGCAACTGAGCGCTGGTCAGCGCTCGACCCACGGCTCACACTCCGTGCATGAGGTGGGCCGTGCTCTTGTTGTGCGCCGCGAGCTGCAGCCACTCGCCGCCGCCAACGGCAGCGCCTGCCAGCACGACGACTGCGGCGCCTCACGCTTCAGCTCCAGCTAGCGAAACCGAGGCGCCAGCGCCGCGACGCGCCAGCGCTCCCGAGAGCGCGCAGGACGGCGAGCGCCGCTACGCCTCGCTCAAGGACGTCGACTGGCGCAACTACTCATTCATCCCCGGGCTTTGCACGCTGCGTGACGGCTACAGCGAGTATCGCGAGTACTCCGAGCTGGGCAGTCCTCACGACACCACGATCTGGAAGTTCGTGACCGCAGCGTTCGGCGACTGGGGCGCCACCGGCACTCAAGCAGCGGTCGTCCTGGTGAGTGAAGAGTACTCACCACCGAGCGGTCCTGGTTCGGAGCGCACTCGCGTGTTCGTCTATCAGCTCGTCGACGGAGAGGTGCGAGCGCTCGGCGACGCCTTCGAGGTCGGCGTGGCCGAGTCAGCGGCCCTCTACAAGGACCGTGCGTCGCTGTTCGTCGACGGCCGCTGCGCCATGTATCAGCTCGAAGGGCAGACCTGGTCTGAGACGACCGAAGCCTGCCCCGGCAACTAGCGTGTTTCCGCGCAGATTACTGCCACTTCAGCTCGCCGGTCTGCACCTGGGAACCGAGCTGGAGAAAGAGCTCCACCTTGAGGTCTGGATAGCTCGCCTTCATCGCCGCGATCAGGGGTCCAGACTTCTTCACCTTGGCCACTTCAGTGTCGAAGCGTTCGAGGTAACCCTCCGTCTGCGCCAGAGCCGCGCTGGTCTGCGGTGCGTTCGCCGCTTGATGGCCGGGAATGATGCGGTCAAAGCCCATCGCCTCGAGCGCTTTCAGCTGCTCGATCCACTTGATGCGAGACTCATGGCTCGAATCTGCCGTCCACACGTGGGTGTTCGAGAACACGACATCTCCAGCGATCAGCGCGTTGGGACCAGGGACCTTCACGGCGGTGATGGGGTGGGTGTCTCCCTGGAGTCCTTCCAGGAGCGGCAGCACTTGCCCGTCGACGCTGAGCTCTCCCTCGAGCACCTCCGGGATCACCGGTTCCCCGGGGAATTCATCCTTGAGCATCCCAGCCTGGGCCTTGGCCTTGGCCGCCGCTGTCTCCCGGATGTGCTGCACCGTGCTAGCGCTCGCGACGACGCGCGCAGTGGGGAAGCGCTGCTTGAGCACCGCCGCCCCGAAGTAGTGGTCCGGGTGCGCGTGGGTGATGAACACGTAGGTCAGCTCGCGGCCGCTCCGCGCCACGGCATCGGCCACCGCGGTCGCACCGCTCTTGGTCCATTGCGCATCGACCACGACGACCTCACGCTCCCCGAGCACCAACGTCGAGTTCACGGCACCCGCTGCCTCGGGAGAGGTCACCACCTGAAGCTCCAGCGCCTGCGCCGTCTCAGGCGCCTCAGCCGCCTCCCGAGCTGGGGGTGAGGGTGGAGTCGCTGCCTGGCTGTCCGGCGTGGCGGGCGCTGAGGGCGCGCCAGCGCAGGCGACGAACAGAGGTAGCAGCGAAACAGCACATAGACTCGATAGCTTCATGACAAATCTCCTCGCGAGGTGCCCCATTGATGGCACCTGGGCTCATCGGCGCAGTACTCGTTGGCGCAGTACTCACCGGCGCAGGACTGGTTAGCGCAGTACTCGTTTCCTCGAGGTACTGGTTTCAGCGGGACAGCAACGTCCAGCGGCGTACAGCAAACCTAGCCAGCTGCCCCTCGGCGCAGAAGCCATGCAGTCCCGAACTCGGCGTTCGGCTGCACCGAACGCCTCAGCTCTTCAGCGCGTCGACCACTGCACGCGAGAACACCTCGACCCGTCGCGAGCGATGGCGCCTCGAGGGAAAGACAGCCACTAGCGGAATACTGCGCCCCACGAAGCCGGGGAACACTCGCCGCAGGCGACCCGCGGCGATCCGCTCGCGAACCAGCAGCTCCGGAATCAAGGCAATGCCGAGCCCAATCTCCACCAGCCTGAGCGCTCCCTCGGTGGAGTTTGCGACGCCCCGCACGCTCGGCGCCGGCAAGCTCACGTGTTCGCCATCTTCTCGTCGCACGTTGCGGTAAGCCTGCTGAAAGGCCGCGTGACACACCCAGTCCGCGCTCTGCAGCGCCGCCAGCGTTTCCGGCAAGCGCTGCGACGAGACGAACACCTCAGGACTCGCGCCCAGCTTCCTGGCGCTGAGACTCGAGGCTGCGTGGGCCCCCATGCGGAGCCCAACATCGAAACCGTCCCCCACCAGGTCCAGCGGGCGGTCGTCGAAGCTCAGATCGTAACGCAGCTCCGGGTGCTCCGCGGACAGGCCCTTGATAATTTCCGCAAGGAATTGCTCAAACCCCACAGGCGCCGCGACCCGCAGTGTGCCCGCCGCGCTCTCACGGTGCTGCCCCGCCAGGGACCAAGCCTCCTCCCAGGCCTCCAGGCTCTTCAGAGCACCTTCGAAGAACACCTGTCCTTCCTGGGTCAGCGCGATTCCGCGACTCGTACGCTCGAGCAGCCGCGCGCCCAGCGCGTCCTCCAGCGCCGTGAGCTGCTCGCTCAACGTGCTCTTCCCTACGGCTAGCTGCTTCGCGGCGGCAGCCAGTGATCCTGCCCGCACCACTGCGACGAACGTCGCCGCCTTCGCCAGGTGTTCGGTGTGTTGCTGGGTGCCTCGGCCCTTGGCCATCAGCTACAGGGTAGTCGATTCGGTGCTCATTCGATGCGCAGGCTCACCGCGCGATCGATGTGCAG
The DNA here is from genome assembly GCA_041389805.1 of Polyangiaceae bacterium. Taxonomy (GTDB): domain Bacteria; phylum Myxococcota_A; class Polyangia; order Polyangiales; family Polyangiaceae; genus JAHBVY01. The sequence goes on from JAWKRD010000075.1 coordinate 7,033, forward strand.
CCCCGCGAGGTTACCCACCAGGTCCACCGGGCTCATGATCCGTCGCCGCGTGGCTTGAGCGCCCGCGAGCTCGCGCAGCTGGGCGATCGCCTCCGGGCTCGCTGACTCCGGGGCGTGGTCGTCCAGCTGCTCCGGGCCTCCATAGAGCCCCAGCCAGGCGTTCAGGCGACCGGCGTAGACACGCTCGCTCGGGTTGAGCAGTGGCTGATCATCGCTGGCGCTGGAACCGTGAATTGCGCGACCACCAAGCACGCCGAGCGCAACCTGAATGGCAGGCGGCACGTCACACACGCGCTCGAGGGCGATCTCGCAGCTGTCTTGACTGAGCAGACACACCAGCAGCCACTCCAGGTTGCCTTCGCTGCCTGGTAGTGGCGTCGGTGAGAATGTGAGCGTGCTCGAGGACACTCGCAGCAATCGGTCACGTTCGGGACTCCCGATGCCGAGTCCCAAGCGTACTGCTAGCTCCTCGCGCAGCATGCGTCGGGCGCGTTCACTCCCGTCGCTGTACTTGGCAAGACCGTCGAGGCCGGCAAACCAGGGCGCGCCGCCAAGCTTGGGCAGGCTCACCCGCGGTCGAAGCCCGCTCGTCGTACGCGCATAGGGGTCGCGCTCGTATGGAGCACGCGCAACGCCCGACCGATTAACACCGGAGCTCGGAGCCGCCACGCTCTGGGGAACGACGCCGCTCGACGGAGGTACGCTGCTGCTGACCCCCGCGAAGCCAGCAGGGATGGTGTCGTCCGCCGTGATCTCATCGAACGCCGGGTCGTGTTCCGGAGACTCGGGCTGAGGTGTTTTCCGCGTAGAATTAGAGTTCGACACGCTGGGAGGCCTCCACGGGGTTCGACGAAGCCAAGCGCCCCGCAGACGGGACGAGTGAGGGGCTATGGGGGGGTGATGCGAAGAGCATGACACGTGCTACGTGCGTTGAACCGACTCTACTCTAGTAGGCGAGCCGGCGTCGGCTTACTGGATCGAAACGGCTCTCAGCCATGTCGGCAAACATCGACGCTCGGATTCGCCTGCGTGTCCCGCTCTGTCTCAAGACTCTGGGTATCTTTCCGCAAGGTTTCGCGATCACTCGAATTGGAAAACGTGAGGTCGTTACGTAGAACCCGGTTCCATCACCGAACATGCCCGGGGTCGCCTTCCCTCACGAAAAAACGTACATCGGGTCGGCACGAATGCGCCGTCATCATCGCGCCTCGGCAGCACGCCCCGCAAGCGGCGGCGTTCCGACTCATAGGGCTATTGCCGAGCGCATCCCCACCAGGACCTGGATTCGCCCGGAAAACGGGGCGTTTCGCCGCGTCGAGACAGCTGAAGGCGTCCTGGTGTACGCATTGAGCCACCTTTGTTAGGCGCTACGTCGCGATGGCCGCCACCCCGCAACAAGTCAAAGCTGCACTCAGTGAACTGAAACAGGCGGCGCGCAAGGAGCCCAAGCTGGCGTTCCTCGGCTGCCTGAACCTCCTCGAGCGCCTCGGAACCAAGGGCAGCGAGTACGACGAAGTACTTGCGAGCATCGCCACCTGGCTGCCTCAGGTGCAGAAGCGCGCTGCCGAACCGCGAAGAGCTGGTGACTGGCAGGAGCGACTGTTCTCTGCGCTCACGAAGAACCCGGAGCGCCTGGGGGCTCTGGCGCCTCAGTGGGGACGCTTCTGCCTGAACAAGGCGAGCGCGATGCGCTGGGCCGATCGTATCCGCAAGGAACTCAATGGGCGCTGGGAGCCGCCCCATTTGGTCACGGCTTACCTGCGCTGTCTCTTGCCGGCCGAGCGCTACGCGGAGCTCCTGGAGGCCCTCGATGACTTGCCCTCGCCCAGCTGGGAGGAGCGCCTGCTGGGAGTGACTGCGCTCGCCGCAGGTGGCGATCCAGACGCCGCGGTGAGCTACGCCGAGCTACACGGGCAGGACTCGACGGCCGTCGCCCAAGCCTGCGAAAAGGTGCTGATCGATGCCGGACGTCGAGACGAAGCCTACGCTCGCTTCGCTCTGCGAGCCGGCGAAGCGCCGACCTATGTTGCTTGGTTCCGCGCGGTACGCAAGAAGTATCCAGCGCGCAACCCCCAGGGGATCTTGGCAGACCTGGTGGCCACGACCCCCGACGAACCCGGCAAGTGGTTCGCTGCGGCGAAAGACGCCGAGCTCTTCCAAGAGGCCGTGGAGCTGGTTCAGAAGAGCCAGGCAGACGTGCGAACCTTGCTGCGGGCTGCTCACGACTACGCCGAAAAACAGCCCTGGTTCGCCATGGAAGCGGGTCTAGCGGCGCTGCGCTGGATGCTCGAAGCACCCCATTTCGAGATCACCAACACCGAGATCTGGAATGCATACAACGCGACGCGGGTCGCAGCGAACGCGGCAGAGCTGCGGGATCAAGCCATGGATCGCTTGCGCGAACTACTCGGGCGCGACTCGGTACGCGACCGCGTCGTGACCCGTGTGCTCAGCCGTGAACTCGGCTTGAGCTAGTCAGCGTAGCTCCGCCATCAGGGCGCTGACTCTTGGGGGGAGAGGCGCGTTGGGGTGAGGACGCTAGCAGCGTCAACGCGTCACGCGCGCCAGGTACGATGCGTATGGGCTCTCCGGGTGCTTCGTGATGAGCGCCTGAGCCAGCGCCTGGGCTTCCGCTTTGCGGCCCAACATGATCAGCGCATCCACGCGAATCACGAGGCGCTCTTGCCCGAGTAGCCCGATGCCCGCGTTCGAATCCAGCAGCGCCAAGCACTCCGCTGCGCGCCCAGCGCGCAACAGCGCCCGCGCCTCGACCAGATGCTTCCGCTCCGCCGCCAGCTGACTGGCGCGGCTCTGTGGCTCAGTCGGCGACGGCTCCGGAAGGGCGGTTGCGCCTCCCGTCGCAGCATTACCCCGAGGCTTCGTCGGCGGAGCCTCGGGCGGTGGCTCAGCCGCCTTGAGCGTACCGGAGCGCGCTGGCGGCTTCCGCTCAGCCTTCCCTTGTGGCTCTTGCCGTACGGATTCGCTCGGAGCAACAACCGACGGCTTCTCTGCAGTGACTTGCTTGACGCCGTGGCTCACCACCACGCTGCCACCACCCAGGGCGATACCGAGGATGAGCGGTTTGGCTAGCGCTGCGAGGCCGACTCCCGCCGACCCACTCGCAACCGTCTTGGCGGCGGCGCCGGCTTGAACCGCTTTCGCGCCTGCGGACGCGCCGCCGACAGCCGCGCTGCCGGCACCTGCAGCGACGCCCGTGGCGGGGAGCGACGCGGACAGATTGGTCCACACGCCGCTGACCACTTGTTCGCTAGGACCGCTCGTCGCCTCTCCTTGGATCAGCACGCGTTCGAGGGTCGTGGCCTCACTCTCCGGATCGGACCAGCGCAGGGGATCAGACATCGTTGACCTCCTTGGCGCGGCCGCGTGTCGAGGGTGCTCCTGCGCCGGATTGGTCCGAGGCGCCGGATTGGTCCGAGGCGGCCGCAGCGACTCGAGTGCCAACAGCGCCCGTCTGCGCCGGGACACCAGCCGCGGGCGTGTCGGGATCGCTCAGGCCTAATTCCGCGCGGAACGCTGCGCGGGCCAGGCGCAGGCGAGAGCGCACGGTACCTACTGGTAGCTTGAGGAGCTGCGCGATCTCGTCTCCGGAGAAGCCTTCGATTTCGAACAGCGAGAACACCAAGGCTTGCTCTTCGGGCAGGCGACCGAGAATGCGCGAGACCAAGCTCAGCTTGTCGCGCCGGCTCTGAGAGCGTCGACCATCGTGACTCCCCGGGGTCTCGGCGACGTCTTCCCCCTCCCCGACGCTCTCACGTCGGGCGAGGTGCCGGCGGTGGTTCCGGGCGACGTTGAAGCAGATCCCGAACAGCCACGTGCTCTCCTTCGAGCGTCCCGCGAACTCGGGCAGCCTGCGGTGAGCGATCAAGAAGGCCTCCTGGAGCAAGTCGGGCAGGTCCGCTTCGGGGACTCCCAAGCGCACCAAGGAGCGCCACACGAACGCAACGTGCTCCTGGTAAAAGCGTTGGAAGTCGCGGTTTTCAGTCATCTAGGTCGATCTCGGACGGGCGAAAGTCAGGGGCGAAAGTCAGGGTGCCGCGCAGACATCGACTAGTGTACCGAGATCGGCCCCGCGATCACTCGATCCGGAATCCGAGCGCTAGCTGAGCCGTCTGACCGATGCGATTTCCGGGGGTTAGCTCCCCCACCCCACGGATCACAAACTGGTCGTCGTTGAAGGGCGCGACCAGGCGCAGGTCCCCGCTGAGCCACAAGCCAGGCGCGAAGCTCCACAGCGCGCCAACCCCGGCTTCGAAACCGAACCACACATGAGTCGCCGACGATACCTCGCGGAAATCAAACGCCTCACCGCGAATCGCCCCACCGAGGAAGGCGCCGCACACCCCGACCTGAAACGGGCGATTGTCACCGTAGTAGCAACCCTCTAGCCCGACTTGTGTCAGGCCAATCTCGACTTCACCATCGCCGAGCTGCTGGGTCCCCACCGCGAAGCGCCGACCGAGCATGCCCAGCTTGAAGTTATCCCCAAGGAAAATACCTAGCGAGGCCCCGACGCCGAAGACTTGTCGGCCAACCAGGCCATCACTCTCTGCGGGGCCGAGGCCGAAGTACCAATCCGGCGTCTCGAGGGGCAGACGACGCCCCTCATCCTCATCCCCGGGCAACGGTCCCGCCGCAGGCAGTGGCGGTGCGATGAGCTCGGGCGACAAATCAGGGGCAATTACCGGATACGGCGAGGCCGGGAAATCCTCGCCTTGCATGGTGTCATACGGCGAGTCCGGCAGTGGGTCATCCACCGGAGACAGCGTCGGATCCAGGAGCATGCTGATCGCGAGCGCCGCCGCCCCGCCGAGCTCTTCGCACTCTCCAGCGCTACCGGGCTGCGCATCGGTCTGGATGCGTCGAATGCCCTTTCGCGCGCCGCTCATCGTGACCACCGCCTCGAGGCCAGAAGGCGTTCGCTTGAAGTGCACGAGCAGCGTCACGGGATCTTTGGTGACGGCGCCAAACGGGCGCTCGAGCAGCGTCTCGACCCGAGCAACCAGCGCATCATGTCCGGGGCAGCTCGGCGCATCCTTCCTGCAACACCATCGACGCTCACCGGTGACGTCCGGCGACGCCCAGGCACAACACAGCGCCCCCCGACCATCAGGCTCGTCCCCGTTTGCACTGCTCTGCCTGCCACTCCCACCATCTAACAACGTAGTGCGAAACCCAAGGCAAGCACACGGGAATCACTGCTCAGATTTTGCGACCGGAACGCCGTTAGAGCGCTAACCTGAGCTCCCCAACTAGCACGCGCCGCGCCAAATCCCCGTGAAGCAGCCGGCCGTGGTCGTCGAAGATCAGGAGCTGTTCGCCGCAGAGCCGCATGGAACCCTTGGGAGCTGCGTCCCGACCTTCGAGGCGCACGTGGGCGAGGTGTGACCCAGCGGTGAGCGCGCTCAGATCGAAGACGTGACCCAGAAACGAGCGTTCCTCAACCAGGGGAACCGCCAGGCGCCGCGCCAAGACCGGCGCTCCAACCGTTGGCGACTCGGGGAAGACGTGGCGTATACCGGCGCTCGAAGTGAACACCTTGAGCGCGAACCCCTTGAAATCAGTCGCCTGACTCTGCGCTGCCACACACACTTCACCGTCCACGCTGACCGCGGCGGACACCACCACACCGAGGTCAGGCAACGGGGTGCGCCGTCGCAATGTCAGCCCAGGCAGCTCGTGCTCCCACACCTCGTCATGGATTACCGAGCGGATACACTCGGCGCCCACGTTGATCGCCAGCACGGGTCGATCGTCGCGCAGCAAGGACTCCGCCTCCCACTCCTGGGTAACATCGATGGCCAGCAGCTCTCCCCCGTTGGCCCATCCACTACCAGGCAGGTCGTTGCGCGCGATGACCCAGCGCTGACCGTCGAACTCCGTCGCAAACACGTCGATGCGCGCGTCGCGCCAGGGTTGGATCCGGCGCGCCACCAGATCGAGCCTCGAGAGTCGCCACATCTCACCGCGGCGGGCGAGCAGGATGGCGCGGTCGCCATGACGTGAGATCACGATGCGCTGTGTAGGCTCAGCGAAGCGCTGCATTACCTTACCGCGCGCGTTGACCACCCAGAGCCCGATCTCGCCGAGCGCGACGAGGTAATTTCCTCCAGGCAATAAAACAGCATCATGAATCGGCAGCGAGCCGACGTCTGAAGCGCCCCGCTCGACGTTCAAGACCCGCGGAGGCAGCGCCTTGGTGCCCTCGCCCTTGGCGTGAGACAGGCTGAAGTCGAGCACGGGGTCCTCACACAGCTCCAGCACGTCCCGCACGGGCGTGCGGCGCCCCGGCACGCCCTCACCCCGGCGGCCCAGCGCGGACAACAAGCGGGGGGCGAGCAAGCGGGCGAAACTCCTCGCTTCTTCGGGGGGGAGGTGCCACGTCGCCTGGCGCTCGGCAGCGCGGGCCAACTCCTCCCCGAGCGTTCGTAGCATGAGCCAGGCGGCGTCATCCTCCGCGTGCTCGGCGAGCTCGCTACTCAGCGACTCCACACGCTCGAACAGCTGTGGCGCCCGCTGCGGCGCCAGCCTCAGCAGCCTCAACAACATCCGCGCGGTAACGGTTCCGCCAACCTGTGAAGCCAGCTCTGCCCAGTGCACAGCGAGCGCGCGCAGCTCCTTGACGCCCCAAGCCGCATCCACAGCTCCCACGTAGTCCCCGGCCGACGCGAGCCGATCAGCCCACAGGGCACGCAGCTGCAGCGCCAGATCCGGGTGTCCCTGCTCGAGGCGGCTGATTGCGTCGGCGAACGCCCCGTGGCGCTCTGCCAGGCGCATCGCGCGTTCGCGGTTACCAGCGATCAACCACTGCCGCACGACCAAGCCAGGTGCCAGCTTCCTCGCCTCCGCCAGCTCCGCAGCCAACTTCAGGCGCTTGTGCCGCTCGAGGAACGATACCGCCTCCTCGTTGGCGTGCAGCAGCTCAGCCAACACGAACGCCGCCTTCTCGATCTCACCGCGCGCTTCGAGGGCCTCGAAGGCGCGGCGATAGCGCCGTCGCACGTCTTCGTAGAGGTCGGTGTGGAGACCGAGGGAGCTAGTCGACGAGCTGGCACGCCACGGTTGAATGCGTAGCTCGCTTCGAGCGCTGGGCAAGCCCAGCGGTGGCGGCTCTGGCTGTCCGGTCGACTCGCCTCCAAGGGGGATAGCGCGCTTGAGCGCCTCGTCCCAGTCCCCGCGATCGAGCAGATCGAGCGTTTCCTGGAGGAACTCAGCGTGGCGGCGCATGAGGGCGCTGCCGAGCTGGCTCCGCATCAAGAGCTGCGACGCCAACCCCTGAAGGCGCTGGGAGAGGCGCTCGAGCCAGGAAGGTCCCGGTGGCGTGTAGTCGGTGTCTGGCAGGCCAGCTTCTCCGGGCTTTCTGCGGCGATTTCCCGACCCCTCAGGGGGTGGTGGAAGCGCCCGTGGTGCGGCACGCAAGAGCGGCTGGATCAGATGAGCGACGAACGTCAGGAGCCGCGCCAGCAGGCGCGCGCTGGTCGCCCTGAACGCCGCTGAGCGGGTGGAGCCTGCCGCGCCTCGTGAGCGCGCCTGGCCCCGAGTTTCTTGGTCCTGCTCGGCGGCTTGCGCCTCCAGCACCTCCCGAACGCTGCGCGCGCTACCGAGCGCTGCCTCGCGCTGGGCACGCAGCGCCTCGAGCTGCGTCGCGGAAACAAAAACTCCAGCCTGCGCCAGCAGTTCAGGCTCCGTGACCGCCGCAAGCCCAGCCTGTGGTGCGTCGTGCTCCGTCAGCTGACGCAGAGGCTCCGCGACCAGCCACTCGAACGCGCTCAAGTCGACCCAATCGCTCGGATCCACCACGCCAAGCTGACTGAGCGGGTGCGCCTCAGCGCGCCCAGCACGCACCACGAGTAGAGTCCCCCCAGGCGCAGCTGCCCCAAGCTGATCGAGCCCCGCCTTGTCGAGAGGCAGCCCGCTCAGCCAACCGCCGTAGTCGACCAGGGCGAGACCTGGGGCACTTGCAGCGTCGACGCGCAGCGGGCGGCTCAACAGCACCACCAGCTGACCCTTGAGCTCGAGCAGTCCAGTGACACTCGGCAGCGCGGCGACCCGACGACGGACCTCCCCCACCCCCACGAGCTCCATATCCATGAGGAAACCATTTGCGAGCACCGACCCGCGATGGGTCAGGTACGCTGAGCGAGTGAGCGATGCCAGGTCCTGCAAAGGCTCACGCTCCCGGTTCATAGTGAAGTAGCTGAGCAAGCGGGCTCAGCTGATAAGCGAAGAGCTGCCCTGCTTCGGTCAGGATCAGCAGGCGTTGCTGGCTCGCCGCGAGATCGACGATTCGGTGCTTGAACCGCAAGAGCAGCGAGGAGCCATCCACGTTGATGCGATAGAGACGGCTGGGGTCCGCTCCAATGGCCAGCAGCTCTGGCCCATGCGAGCCGTGAAGCACCGCGCATGGGCGTGCACCCTCGGGCACTGGCAACTCCAGCTGCAGACCGGCGTCCCGCACAATCCATTTCCCCGCGGTACTACGATAAGCGCGCCGAGGGTGCATCGGCTCCGCGGAGAGCAAGACTGGACCCCCGACGTCCTCCAGGACTGCGCCCAGCTGCGCGTAGTCCACGGCCCACGCTTCTGAGAGCTTGGCCTTGACGACTCGCACTGCTTTATCCTTCCAGAGCGCGAGCAGCACGCCGTAGTGCGCCGGCGCAAAGCCCAGGATGTCCTCCACCTCGAGCTGGTTACACGCGCCCCAAGCCACGTGAAACAGCCGATCACCGAAGACGCACAGGAACTCTTCACTCTCGGCGCGCTCGGTGCGGGTCATCCCGAGATCGCTCCGCGCCAGGAACATCTGCCCGAGACGCGCCCCGTAGCGCGCTTCGGGGGAAATTCCGTCACCGCCGAGGTGCAGCGTCTCCATCACCCCACCTTGTTTGCCAATGACGACCAGCACGGCGCGCCCGTAGGAGTCCACGCACAGCGCGACACTTCGCTTGCGAGACGGAGAGTAACCAACCGCGACTGGCGTGCCCTGACGGGCGAGCTTCGTGAAGCGCACTGGCGCCGCCGGTTCCCGCACGGATTGCGGGATGTGCAGCGTCATCAACGTGCCCTCCTGGGTGAGCGCCCAGGCCCTGCGTTGATCCGTATGCAAGACCACGCCGTCGCTGGTGGCTATCGGCGCGCCTTGAGTCGGCGGGCGCAGCGTCGGCTTCCCAATTGGTTCCCGGAGGATACGCACAGCGAGTTCCGGAGCCGGCAGCTCGAGGTGCAGCACGCGCTGAGGGCTCCGATAGTGTCCCGGGAGGTAGCAACTGACCGTCAGCCGCGATTGGCTCTCGCGCGTGATTTCCGGCTCGACGCACAGCACGAACGACTCTGGTTCACACTCCAGCCGCAGCAAGTGCCTGCCGCCAACGCGCCAGATCTCACACTCGTCGGTTCCGCTCAAGGCCCGCGCGGTGAGCGCCCAGTGCTCGAGCTCATGGCGCGCTGGTAGGCGAAACTGCGAATCTCGCAGCGCGGCTTCGATACGGCTTGGTGCGAGCTCCTGATGCACGACTTCGGGCTGTTGAATCACGCCCCAGGAAAAGGCTGCATGCGCGGCGTCCGCGCGTTGCTTCTGCAAAATGAGCCACGCGAGCTGCAACAAGCGCGGCGCGCCGAGCTGCTCGCACCCGGTGTCGAGGAGGACGAAGACGTGGCGACTCCGTTGCGGCTTCTGAAAGCTGCGCTCGAGGAACAGCTGCTCGTTCATCGCTGCGCGGCGCAGAAACTCGTCCGGCAGTTCGTCGTGTAGCAACCACTCACTGGCCAGCAGGCGCTCGTACGGCCCGCGGCTGCTGATCCCCTCGAACCCATCAGGTTCCGCATCGCCGCGCCGGCCATGGCCCAAGTCACCGAACGCCGCCGCCAGGCGTAACAAGTAGCCGCCAAGCACCCGCGAGACCTCTGCGTCGAACGGCGCCAGGAGCTCCGCCCAGGGACGCAGCGCAGGAGGCAGCGCGTTCACGGCACTGCCTCAGCTGACCGCCCCGCTTGCCAGTGCAGCAAATCCTCGCGGCAAAGCTTGCGGGCGGCTCCCAAGCTGACGACCCGCGGAGGCTCCAGACACACCGCGAGTGGAGGCGCTGCGCTGAGCTCGAGCCGACTCGCCATGCGCGCCAGCGCGGCTCGCAACCAGCTGAGCGGCAACGCCGGCGCGACGTGGGTCGAGAGCAGCAGCTCGGGCGCATCGGTGTCTCGCCCAAGATACTGCACGCCGTCTACCCAGGGCAGGCTCTGGGGCTCAGCGATGACGAAGAGCGAGTCTGCCGCGCGCGCGGCGCGCAAATCCGCAAGGCAACGCTCACCGCGCTGACTCTGCTCCGGCCAGGTCAAGAGGTGCTGCACCAGGCGAGCCGCCACCTCGCCGTGAGCGACGAGCGCAAGCGGCTCCAGAGGAACCGGCCTGGGGCGGCTCTCCCGCGGTGAGAAGCTGGCCGGCCCCTGAAGCCCGCTGGCTGGGTCAGGAGGAGCCATCGGGAGGTCCTGTCACGCCCGCGTCAGCAGGGCGCTCCCCGAGGAGCTTCACCACCTCATCGCGCAGCGCCGCTAGCTCGGGCTCGAGGTTCTGGCTGCCGAAGCTGGCGTCGATATCCCGTGCGAGGTTCTCGACCGCGAGCTGCCACGCGCCAGCGTCTGCAGCCGTGTCGCGCGCGGCAAGCAACGCGCGGCCATCGTGCAACATCCGGGTCCCTCGGGCGCGAGCCCCAAGGGAACTCTCGAGCGCCGCGCTCAGCAAGCTCGCGTTATCGGATTCGCTGAGGAGCTCCGCCAGCACTTCGCGCCCAGAAGCCTGTGCCTCCGCGGTCGGCAATGCGAACACCAGCGGCCACAAGTCAGCTCTACTGACCGCATTGCGACCGGCCAGGACGGCGCTCGCTGCGACCAGACGCTGGGAGCGCACGATACGGCGATCCGTCCATTCGATGCCCGCGCGGCGCAGGAGGCGCACCGCGTGAGCGATGTCGCCGCGAACCGGTGCCATGTCGACCTGCAGAGCAGCAGCGCTCAGCGCGTCCAGGGCTTGAAGTGCGGACTTTGGGGCCGGCTTCGGCGCAGCTCCACCCAGGGACCAACCCGCCTCGAGCAGAGCTTCCAGGCTGGTGTCACCCACCGGCTCGACGAACTGCCGCACCAGGAAGCGGTCCGCGAACGCCGCTAGCTGCGTTTCCTCAGGGAGACTATTGGCGGCACCGACGCAGACTCTGAGCGGGCACTCGAGGTCGGTGTGACCACGACGAAACCGGCGCTCGTTCAGGATGGCTAGCAACGTGTTCAAGATCGCCGTCGACCCCAGAAAGACTTCATCCAGGAAGGCGATGTCGGCCTCCGGGAGCATGCCCCTCGTCTCCGCCTCCACGACGCCTTGCTTGAGCTTCTGCAGGTTGATCGGACCGAAGATCTCCGTCGGCTCCGTGAAGCGACCAACCAGGTACTCGAAGTAGCCTCCGCCCAGGCGCCGCGCGATGCGCCGCACCGCTTCGCTCTTGGCGGTGCCCGGCGGACCAATCACGAGCAAGTGCTCGCGCGCGACCGCGCACAACACCACCAGCTCGACCAGCGACTCACGCTGAACGAGGCCACGACTTGCATCCTCGACCGCCCGCCTCAGCTCTTCAGCGTGGCGAGCGACCAACCCCTGCTCGGTTGTCACGGGCGCTATGTAGCACGCCGCTCGTTGGAGAGCAGTCGCTGGCTACAGCGGGGTGTTGGCGCCTTTACCCGCGGTGTCTCCGCGCGGTTTCGTCGGAGCCAGCATGCCGAAGTAGATCTCCTTGAAGGAGCGCTTGAGTGTCGGGCTGGAAAAATCATGCATCAGGGTCGCGCGCTGGATCTCCACGTGCTGCCCCTTGGAGAGGTCGGTCTTGCCGACAGCTGCCCAGACTTCGCCCTTGGGCGTCTTCAGCCGAAGGTAGGTGTATGAGCTGACCTGGATCGCCTCGAGCACTTCGCCGCTGACGTCACCCGCGGCGTCGCCTTGCGCAGGCGCAGGCGCTGCGGCTGCTTCGGGGTGCCCGGGAGGTAGATCCGTGGCGGAGCCAACTTGAGGATGACCTGGCGGCATGCCCTGCTGGTCATCCCCAACCGCAGGATGCCCCGGAGGCAGCTCTTCGGATTCGTCGACGGCCCCACCCGTTGGCGGGTGCCCGGGTGGCAAGTCGGCGTTCTCCGCGGCGACTCGCACCGGATCCTGACTCGGCTGCTCTTTCGGTGTGGTGACGAAGAAGCCAATACCCGCCGCGCCGATGATCGCTGCCCCCAACACGTAAGCCATCTTCATGACGCTGTGGAGCTAGCACGGCCCCGACGGGCCGCCCAGGCGCAACCCGTCGCACGGCTTGGCTGCAAGCGGCCACAGCGCTCAAGCGCCCAGCAGAGCCCGCAAATCGAGCCGCCCTTCGCTGATCGGCGGGCACCAGAAGTAGTTGCCGGTCAGCGGCGTGGTGAAGCGAAACAAGGCGTCCGTGATGCCGTCTTCGAGCCCGACCATGCGCCGGAGCTGCGCCTCGAACGCGTCGAACGAGTTGCCAAAGGCGACGAACATCAGACCCGCGTCGGCTCCGTCACTCCACGGCATGGACCGCCGCCAGACGAACGCCTCGGGGTCGAAGCTCTCCTGCGCGGTCCGCTTGACGTGCGCGGAAGGCGGCGCGTCGTCCAGCTCTGCGTTGTCGGAGATCTGTCGCCCGATCACCAGGTCACGCTGTTCCGGGAGGATCCGTTCAAGGACCGCGAAGTCGTGGCGCCAGAGCTGCACGGCGACGTAGCTCGAACCGGCGACGCCCGCTGGGCCTTCCGCGCGGATAGCTGCTGCCACCGCTGCTTCGCCCTTCGGGTTCTCCGTTCCGTCTTCGTATCCGCTGAGATCACGATTCGTGTCGTGGGTGAACGCTGACACTGCGCGCACGAGCTCGAACGCTGGTGTGAGCTGGCGCAGCAAGCGCTGGCTCTCGAGCAGCAGCTGACCCGGGCTCTCCCCGCGTAGCCACACCCAGAGCGCGCACGGCGTCGAAGGCGATGAGACGCCTGGTCCACTCAGCGCTGGGATCTCCCGCAACGCGTCCACGGAAGCGCCCACGCTGGCCGCGAGGCTGTGACTCACCCCCAAAACCCACGCGTCGTTCCAGGCTGACTTGGCGAGTGCTTCGAGCACCGGCCGCGGATCCGTGTCGGGGATCTGACGGAGAAAGAGGTAGCGACCGAAGGGCGGCAGGGGCTGCATGATCGCGGGTTGAGAGAACTTCTGCGGTAGAGGCATCGGAGCGCCATCATCGCGCCCACATCGACCGCTGAGAACCAGCAAACGCCCGTGCTGTTGACCCGAGCGACGCGCGTCGGTGATAAGCTCGCGGCAAACTCACCAAGGCCATCAGCGCCGAAGATCGAGGTCCGCCGTGAAGCGACAGGAAGAAGACGACGTCGTCGAAGTCAGCGAGCTCTACAGCACCGCGCTGCCGTGGCCAGCGCCGTGGAGCGTCGAGGGCGTGATCGAGGCGCTCGAGCCGCTCACGCTGAAGTCACGCCAGGAGCGCATGCAAGAGGTGATCGCCCAGCGCCTGGCGAGCGTCACGGTGGTGATGGACGAACCCCACGATCCCCACAATGGCGCGGCCATCGTGCGCAGCGCCGAGGCGTTTGGCGTACAGCAAATTCACGTCGTACCCCAGGCAGAGGACAGCTTCTTCGTGTCGACTGGCGTCGCCCGGGGCACCGAGCGCTGGGTGGATGTGATCGTCCACGCGAGTCCGCTGGAGTCGATCGAGAGCCTGCGCGAGGCGGGGTTCACGCTGGTCGCGACTCATCCCGAAGGCGAGCTGTTGCCCGAAGACTTGGTGAACATTCCGAAGCTCGCGCTGGTGCTGGGCAACGAGCACGAGGGCATCGGCGAAGTCTTGATGCGCGCCGCGGATCGCAGCGTGCGGGTGCCGATGCGCGGTTTCGTCGAGAGCTTGAACGTCAGCGTCTCGGCCGCGGTGCTGCTGGCTGCGGCAACTCGGGACCGCCCCGGCGATCTGCCAGCGGACGATCAACGTCGGCTGTATGCCCGGGGACTGTTCCGCTCGGTGCACCGCGCGGGCGAGATCCTGGCCAATTTGCAGCCTCGCTGAGACAACCCACCCCGAGCGAGCGAGCAGGGGTGACTCCAGCCGCGGCCCTGTGCTACCGGGGTGCTCCTTGATTCGAGCGCCGACGGCGCTGCGACGCACCCCTTACAATTGTTAATTGGTTCGCGCCTCTAGACGGCGCGAACTTCGCGATTTCAACCTGCCGAGGTCGGTACTAGCGTGCCGAGCGGCCGAAGGTGACTTCGATGGCAAGCAAGTCTCAAGAAACCAGCGTGATCGGCGCGTCCACCCAGCTCGTGGGACGTGTCAGTGGCAACGGAGCGTTGCGCCTGGAAGGCAGCATTCGCGGCGACGTGAGCATTTCCGGTCCGCTGGACGTGCTGGCAAACGCTGCGGTGGAAGGCGACGTAGCGGCCGAGTCAGTCGACCTCGCCGGCTCGCTGATCGGCGACGCACGCACCACGGGTCCCATCACCGTGCGCGATGGCGCCACGGTGCGCGGCACCTTGGTGGGCTCACAGGTGACAATCGATCCCGGCGCACGCGTTGCCGTGCGGCTGGAGACGGAGTTCGAGCTCGACTTCTAAAGGTGCGGTCCGGGTGGACCGCTGCGTCTCAATTTTTCCCGCGGCATAGCGAGCGGTAGCTTACGGAGGATTTTCCCCATGGCAGGCACGGTGATTGGTGAAGGGCTCAGCATCGATGGCGAGCTCACGAGTGACGAAGAGGTCGTGGTCCACGGCACGTTGCGCGGCACGGTGACCGCGGGTGATGTGGTCTCGGTGGGTACCGAGGGCACGGTGGAGGCGGACATCAACGCCGCATCCTTGAGCGTCGCGGGGCGCGTGACGGGCAACGTCACGGCGTCGGAGCGCGTGGACATCCAGGCAGGCGGTCGCCTAATCGGAGACGTCAAGGCAGCCCGCCTGACGATTGCAGACGGAGCCTCGTTCAAGGGCAACGTCGACATGGACGCGTGAGGTAAAGTCGCATGTCTGACGAGTCGATCATTGGCGCGACGACGCGCATCCGCGGAAACGTCACCGGCAGTGGTTCGCTGGTGGTCGAAGGCACGGTCGAGGGTGACATCGCCATGGAAGGCGACGTCGTGCTCGGCGACGGCGGTCGCGTGCGCGGCAGCATCCAGGGCGCCAGCCTGCGCATCGCGGGGCAAGTCGCCGGAGATTTGAAGGCCAGCGACAGCATCAGCATCGATCCCGGTGCGCGCGTTGTCGGCGACATCATTGCCGCACGGATCGGCATCGCCGAAGGTGCCCTGGTGCGTGGCCTGGTGCAGACCGAGGGCGAGCCGGCTCCTCGCGCCGCGCGCGCCACGGCTGCCGCTCGCAGCGTGCCGGCAGCCCCCGCTCGCAGCGCCGCGCCAGCGCGCGGCGTTGCTTCAGGCGGCAGCGTTGCTTCAGCGCCGGCTCCCAGCCGTCGCAGCATCCCCGCGAAGACTCAAGCCAGCCCCGCAAAGGCCAAGGCTGAGGACAAGCCGGAGAGCAAAGCCAAGCCCGCGGCGAAGGAAGCCGCACCGAAGAGCAAGAAGAGCCGCACTCCGCCGGCCCCGGTCGTGCCCGCGGTGCGCCGCGGCGCTCAAGCCAAGAAGAAGCGAAAGGCTCGCTGAGCAGTCATGAGCGATCGGCGACAGCGCCTGCTGGAGCTCCTGCGAGAGCTCAGCTTCGCGCGCAAGAAGGTGATCCTCGCCAGCGGTCGTGAGAGCGACTTCTTCATCGACTGCAAGCAGACGGTGCTGACGGCTGAAGGCCACGCGCTCGTCGGCGAGCTGATGTTCGATCTGCTGAGCGAGCTTCCGGAGTGCGACGCCGTTGGTGGTGTGGAGCTCGGTGGCTGCCCGCTAGCGAGCGCCGTTTCCCTGGTGAGTCACCAGCGGGGACATGATCTTCCGGCGCTCTACATCCGCAAGCAGCGCAAGGATCACGGCAGCGCGAAGATGGTCGAGGGCGACAAGGCGCTCAAGCCAGGCCTGCGCGTCGTGATGCTGGAGGACGTCGTCACCACCGGCGGCTCGTCGCTGCGAGCGGTCGAGACGCTCAAGGCGGAGGGCGCCGAGGTGGTCGCCATCGCCGCGCTGGTGGACCGCCTGGAAGGTGGCGCAGAGACCATCCTGGGCGGAGGTCTAGCCTTCAAGGCACTTTTCACGCGCAAAGACTTCATCCCGGACTGAGCAGCTGTGGGCAGCGGCCAAATCAGCCGCTGATTCCTGAGTAAATTCGCGCCTCAAAGGCGTGGTTTCGCGTTAATCTCGCAGCGTGGGTGCTCGTTGGATCCTGCCTTGCGCAGCCTTGCTCTGCTGGTCGTCAATAGCCGCAGCAGCAGACGATGCCGAGGCT
>JAWKRD010000076.1:0-23183 GCA_041389805.1 Polyangiaceae bacterium
GGCCCCGGATGGCAAGCGCAGTTCTGTTGCCGCTTTGGGGATCCCGCCAACCCGCCTCGGCACCTTGGGCGTGTCATGCAGGCTCGAGTCGTACTGGAAGCCCAGTTCGCTAAGAATTTCGAGCGCCCACACAGTGTCCCGATTGATTGAAAAGAGTGGCGCTCGGTAGCCGGTCGGGCGGGCACCCGTGTGCTTGACGAGCATCTCGATGCTGCGCTCGACGTCCGCTCGAAAGGCCTCGGGCGTCAGGGTGAAGACCTGCTCATGCCCGTAGCCGTGGGATCCGACTTCGTCGCCTCTGCGGACTACTTCTTGTGCGATCTCGGGGTAGTTCTTAATGGTTAGCCCGAGCATGAAGAAGGTTGCCCTGGCTCCGGCTTCGTCCAGAAAGTCGAACACCCTGCGCATCTGGCGTGGGAAGTGGGGGTTTGGCCGATCCCAGCTAGCGTTTCCGACCGCATTGCCCAACATCTGGTGCCAGTCTTCGACATCTATGCTTAGCCTCAAGTGTCCCTGCGCCATTGGGGCGAATCTGGCAGTGGCTCTGCGCGACGTCAACGCTCCCGGCCAGGCGGCGTGACTCTTGGAACAACCGTGGGGAAGCGATTGATTGAGTTTGGCGCACCGTCCGGTCTGCGGTGGCCGGTGCGGGCCGCGACCGTCATGTACGCGGGGGTGCTTCTCACCGCTGGCTTGCTGCCAGTCACTCAGATCCCTTTGCCAACTTCGCTGCTGTCCAAAGACAAAGCGCTCCACTGCGCTGCGTTTGCGATCCTGACGGTGCTGCTGTGGCTCAGCGCAGCTCTGGGGCGAAAGCCACCGCGACGCCTAGCTCTAACCGTCCCGCTCATCGCAACTGGGTTCGGAGGAGCGCTCGAGCTGCTGCAAGGTCTCGCCCCCTATCGATCGATGGAGTTGTTGGATCTTGTTGCCGACGGGATTGGCGCAGCGCTCGGATCCCTGCTGATGGCATGGCTTGGAACGCGTCTGTTGGAATCCCGGGTCAGAAATCGAGCAAGCGATCCACGAAGTCCGGCCGATCGATGAACGGATTGCGGTTGTGCTGAACCGCGTCGATGCCGTCGTTGCGATCGCGCTCCACGTCGTCCGGCGGATCCTGGCAGTGCCAGGCGCGCAGCGCCGTTTCCTGAGCCGAGTCGAGGGGCAACGCGTAGCGAACTGAGAAGTAGAACATTGCCCGCGCGACGTCGCCGCGCCGCGCCGCGCGCACTTCCCAGACGGTTGCCCCGGAGGTGTCAGTGCCGCGCTCCGAGCCGCCGTTGTAGTAAGGGCATGCGTTCGCCACGCAGGTGGTGTCGCCAAATGGCCAGTTTGAGCGCGCGGAGTTCGCGCTCCCATCCGTGGGGAAAAGGTGATGCAGATCGCTGTGAGCGGGCTCGCTGCTGGCCCCCATGGATTGCGGCCACGAGTGCTCGGTGTTGAAGCCGCCCGGGGTCCGCGTTCCATCGGGCGGTACCAGGCGCCCGGTGTAGATGCACTCGAGCTCGCCCGAGTGGACGTCGAGGGTGTTGAACATGTAGTCGCGCGCGCCGTCGTAGCCGAGCGAGGTGTGGCCGGAAACGCGCGCCAGCAGCGCCGTGCGCAGCGCGTCCTTCGAGAGCGCCTCCATCGCGGTGTAGCGGGTGGTGTCGAGGGGCGCGTCCGGGTGACAGGACCAGCCTTGGCAGTCGTTGTCCTCGCTCGGCGCGCAGCCTGGAGCGCAGCAACCGTCGTTGTTCACGCACTGGGTGATGGGAGCCTCGCCGCATGCGACATCGCAGGTGGCTGGAGATCCGGTCAGCGCCGCCTGCATGCAGGTGCCGGACGGAGCCGGGCACTGGGCCAGGGTCACGCACTGCCCGAACGGGAGATCGCCTCCGGTACCAGCGGTGCCTGCCGTGCCAGCGGTGCCTGCGGCGCCTCCCGTCGCTGAGCCTGCAGTTCCACCGCTGCTCGCTCCGCCGGTGCTCGCTCCGCCCGTGCTGCTTCCCGCGGCGCCTGCGGTGTTCGAGCTTCCGCCAGTGCCAGCGCCGCCCGCACCACCAGTGCTACCAGCGGCGCCGGCGGCTCCAGACGTGCCGGTGCCCGCTGACCCTCCGGCGCTGCTGGCTGCTCCTGCGGCTCCGCCCGCACCGCCGCCGGTCACATCCGCCTGGCTTACGGCGATCGACGGGTCGCACGTCTCGCCCAGGTCGAGCATGCCGTTTCCGCAGAGTAAGACTCCGCCGGCTCCGCCGGCACCTCCGCTCGTGCCAGCGCTGCCGCCAGCGCCGCTCGTGCCTGCACTGCCGCCGCTGGTTTGCCCCGCGGTACCGGCCGCGCTGGTGCCCGCCGTTCCCGTGCCGCCGGTCGCGCCGCTGCCAGAAACGCCGCCGGACGCTCCGGAGCCGCCCGAGGCGCCCGCCTCTCCACCGGTTCCGCCCGGAGATGAACCTGCCTCTCCACCGGTTCCGCCATCGGAGTGTCCCCGGGTGGTGTGGCTCCCGCCACAGGCTGAGGCCAAGATGGCGCTGAGGGTGAAGGCCAGCGCCGTAGCTTGACGCGCGGTGAGTACGGGGGATTGCAAAGTTGAAAGCCGAGTCATGAAGCGTCGTGGGGAATCGATGACGGTAGCCCAAAGGTTGCGACGGTGCTCCCTCGCGGAACGAGTTCGGTGAGCAAATGGGGGCGGCTGTCCTACCTCTCAAGCGTGCTGAGTGCGGCCTGCGGTGCGCGGCTCGAGCGAGCGGTTTGGTGCGCCGCGTTGTGACCGCCGCTTGGGCTCGGGACGCTGGTTTGGTGCTGGTTTTGGCGCTGTTCTGCGCTGAGCCCTGGACACTTCAGCATTGCACCGCGGAAAGAGAGCAGCGCTCGCGCCGCGTTTCCGCGCGCTCCTGATGCGCTGAGGAGCGGCGCGCCGTGCGCTACAAAGCGGTCGCGCGGCCGCTCCGCGGTCGCGCTCGATCGCGAGAGCCTTCGGCTGATTTCCGTCACTCGGGGAGCGCATTCTGAGGCTTTCCACGTAGGAACGGCGCTCGGGCAGCGGGGGATGGTGCGGCGGGCGCGAGCCCGGTACGTTGCGAGCATGACGTTGACTGGCCGCCGAGCCGTGGCGCTGGACGCCCCACGCTTGAGCGCACTGGCGCTGCGTTCCAAGGCCGTGTGGGGCTATTCCGCGGAATTCATGGCGCGTTGCCGTGAAGAGCTGACCCTCACCCCCAAACAAGTCGCAGAGGACTGGGGCTACGTGTACGAGGATCTCGGCGCCAGCCAGAGCGAGCGTTTGGTCGGCTTCGTGTTGGTGAGTCGCTGCAGCGCGGGTCGCCTGAGTCAGTTCCAGGCGGAAACGCTTGACGGCGTGGCCTTGGAGCTAGAAGCGCTGTTCGTCGAACCTGCTCGGATCGGGCAGGGCATTGGCCGACGCTTGTTCCAACGCGCGCTCGAGTATGGGGCGCGCCTCGCGCCACGCGGTCAGCTGTGGATTCAGTCCGACCCCAACGCGGAAGCCTTCTATCTCCGCTGTGGCGCCGTGCGGGTTGGGGAGCTGGAGTCTGCGAGCGTCCCCGGGCGGAAGTTGCCGCTCCTCAGGTCGAGCTGGTGACCGGCGCGGGTGCGGTTGAAGGCGCCATGGCGTCCAGGGTGCTTGCCAATTGGCCCGAGGCTTTGCGAGGCTTGCGCCCATGAAGTTCGGCTGGCTGTTCGCCATACTCCTGGCCAGTAGTGCGCCCATGCAGTGCGCCAGCGAACCCGACTTCGACGAGCGGCGGGAGGAGACTCCGGGCGAGGCGCTGTTCGGGCTCGCGGAGCAGTTCAAGGCTCAGGGCAACGAAAAGGCGCGTCGTGAGACGCTCGAGTACTTGATCGCGAAGTACCCAAACAGTCGCTTCGCGGAGATGGCGCGCAGCGATCTGGCGAAGACACCTAGCGGGAAGTAGCCGTGGCTGACTTGCCGCGCCTGATGCTGATCACGGATCGGCAGCTCGCGGGAGACGCCCTAATACCGCGCATTCGTAGCTGCCTCGAACTAGCAGAGCCTGGCAGCATCGTGGTCCAGCTGAGGGACCGCGACGCGCCACTCGAGTGGCGGCTCACCACCGGGCGTGCGCTGCGGGGGCTGACGCGAGACACGGGGCACCAGCTCAGCGTGAATGAGCGCCTCGACGTCGCGCGGCTGCTCGAGGCGGACGCCGTGCACTTGCCCGAGTCGGGAGTGCCCGCGGCGCGGGTGAGCGAGCTGTGCCCCGGCGCGTGGTGCAGCCGCGCATGGCACACCGGAGAAGAGACCGAGCGCGGCGTGACGGCGCTTGTCGTGTCGCCCGCGATGGCGGCCCGCAAGGGGCGAGCGGCACTGGGCGAAACTGGCCTGGCGGCGGCGCGCGAAGCGCTCCGCGTCCCGCTGTATGCCCTGGGTGGCGTGAATGCGCAGAACGCCCAGAGCTGCATCGACGCAGGCGCCCACGGGGTGGCGGTGATTGGTGCTGCGCTCGATGGCCGCTCGGTGCTCCCGCTGCTTGAAAGCCTACAGATCCGGCGGGGTTGAGTGGGAGAGCAATGCGGGGCTTGAAAGCCGGTGAAAGGGGCGCACATTGCGTCGTTTCACGCTATATCGGCCCCGAGTCATGACACAGAAACCGCTTTTCCGCCCAGTGCCCACCGACCTCGACTTTCCGAAGTACGAGTCGGAGATCCTCGAGCTGTGGAAGCGCGGGCAGATTTTTCGAGAAGAGCACGCGCAGCGCGAAGGCGGCCGCGACTTCGTGTTCTACGAAGGCCCCCAACGGCCAACGGCTTGCCCCACAACGGTTACGTGCTGACGCGCGTCAGCAAGGATCTGTTTCCGCGCTACCAGGCCATGCTTGGCGCGAAGGTGCTGCGCAAGGCCGGCTGGGACACCCACGGTCTCCCCGTGGAAGTGGAAGTCGAGGAAAGAGCTGCGCATCCACGGCAAGGAGGCGATCCAGGAGTATGGGGTGAGCCCCGTGGGTCGCTGCATCGACTCCGTGTTTCGCTACACGAGCGAGTGGGAGCGCCTGGACGGAGCGCCTGGGCTTCTGGGTCGACCTGGAAGACGCTTACGTCACGTTCCACCAGAGCTACGTGGAGAGCGTGTGGTGGGCGCTCAGAGCTGTACGCCAAGGGCTTGCTCTACCAGGGTCACAAAGTGGTGTGGTGGTGGGCGCAGGGTGGAACGGCGCTGTCGGCAGGTGAAGTCGGCCAAGGCTACAAGACCGTCGACGACCCCAGCGTCTATCAGCCTGTTTCCGCTCGAAAACGTCGACGGTAGCGCTTGGGCGACACCGCGCTGGTCGTCTGGACCACCACGCCCTGGACGCTACCGAGCAACGGCTACGCCGCGGTGCGCTCAGACTTCGACTACGTCTACGCCAGCATCGGGGAGGCGTTGCCAGCAGAAAAAGGCAAGAAGGCTCCGTCCGAGTTGCCCGAACTCGCCGTCAAGCAGCTGATCGTCGCTGCCGGCCTGCGCGAGGCGCTGGAGCAGAAGCTCGGTCACCAGCTGGTGGTGGAGAAGACGGTCAAGGGCTCGGAGTCGTGGGCTCCTCAAGTACCAGCCGCCGTTCGAGCTGTACTACGAGCAGCTGAAGAGCACTGACGTCGAGCTCAAGGCTGGCGGCAGCGTTCGCACCTGGTGGCGCGTGATCGTGAAGACTTCGTCACCCTCGACACCGGTACCGGCATCGTCCATGTCGCGCCAGCCTTCGGTGAAGACGACCACGCGGCACACAAGCGGCAGCTAGACAGCTACGCCAAGCCCGAGAGCGTGGAGCTGATCTGCGCCATCAAGCCGGACGGCACTTTCAAGCCGGAGCTCGCTCGCTATGCCGGCCAGTGGGTGAAGGACGCGGACCCCCACATCTTGAAGGAGCTCAGCTCGCGGAAACTACTGCTCCACAGCGAGACGTACCGCCACGAGTATCCGTTCTGCTGGCGCGCCGATCAGGATCCGCTGATCCAGATGGCTCGCCCCGGTTGGTTCATCCGCACCACAGCCAAGCCTGACGGCGCCAAGGCCAACACAACCAGGCTGTGAAACTGGCTGCCCGAGCACATCAAGGACGGCTGCTTCGGGCGACTTCGAACAACAACGTGGACTGGCGCTGAGCCGCGAGCGCTTCTGGGGCACGCCGCTCAACATCTGGGACTGCCCAAAGTGCGAGCACCGTATGCGCCCCACAGCGTCGCGCAGATCCTGGAGCTGAATCCCAAGGCCTTCGACCACTGGCACGCCGACAAGCAAGCGAACCCGAGCTCAGCGACCACCTGATGGTGCACAAGCCCTGGATCGATGAGGTCACGTTCCCGGGTGTGAAAAATGCGGCGCGCAGATGCAGCGCGTGCCCGACGTGATCGACTGCTGGTCTGACTCCGTGCATGCCCTCGCTCAGTGGGGCTTCCTCACGTGGAGGGCAGCCTCGAGAAGCTGGACGGCGCCTTCCCCGCTGACTTCATCTCCGAGGCCATCGATCAGACTCTGCGAAGCCGGTTCTACTCGCTGCTGATGATCGCCACCCTGGTGTTCGACGAAGAGGCGCAGCAGCGCCTCGGGCTCAGCCGGGTGCGCGAGTATCCGCTGCCCTACAAGACCTGCATCGCCCGGCCACGTGCGATCGCGAAGGCAAGAAGGAGAGCAAGAGCAGCAGCAACTACACCCCGCCGGAGATCATCCTCGACACCGTGCGCAGGCCGGACTTCGCCGTGCTCAGCGAAGCCCACGGCCAGTCTGCGAAGCCGGGAGAAATCCTGATCGCGCGGGAAGACTCGAGGGCATGGACGGAGGAGGGTGAGGGTCGCGCTCATCCGGAAAGCCAGCTGGAGCGCCGCTACGCGAAGATCCTCGCCCACAAGAAGCTGCCGCGTCGCGGCGCTGATCAGCGCCGAGGATCGCCAGGCGCTGGCCTGGTGCCAGCCGAAGCTGGCCTCGGCTCGCGTCCCGTCGAGTGCCCGGCTACCCCGCGGAGCAGCGCGCGCGTGGAGGACGAGGCGACCCCGGCACCGCGCTCTGACGCCTTCGCTGGTTCTTCTACGCCTCGAGCCTGTTCTGGAACAACACGTGCTCACTCGCTCCGCAACGTGCGCATGCTGCAGAAGGACTTCCTGGTCAAGCTGCGCAATGTGTTCTCCTTTCACCATCTACGCCAACATCGACGGCTGGAACCCTGGGGAAACGGCCCACGCTGGCGCCCCGCGCCGAGCGCAGCGTGCTCGACCGCTGGATGCTCTCTGAGCTCGCCATCACGACGCGCAAGGTGCGCACGGCGATGGATAGCTACCTGGCCTATGATGCGGCGCTCGCGCTGCAAGACCTGGTCGAGTCCCTCAGCAATTGGTACGTTCGCCGCAGCCGCAACCGCTTCTGGGCTTCTGGCCTGGAGCAAGACAAGCGCGACGCCTACGCGACGCTGTACGAGAGCCTGGTCAGCATCTCCAAGCTGATCGCGCCCTTCGTGCCGTTCTTCGCCGAGGAGATGCACCAGAACCTGGTGGTCGCGGCGGGGCTGCCCGGTGGCAAAGAGAGCGTGCACCTCGAGGATTATCCGCTGGTGGACGAAGCCGCGATCGACAGCGCCTTGGCGGAAGAGATGGCCGCGGTGCGTGAGATCGTGAGCCTTGGCCTCAGCGTGCGCGCGGCCAGCAAGCTCAAGGTGCGGCAGCCTCTGTCCCGTGCGGACGTCGTGCTGAACGATGCCGGGCTCAAGGCACGGCTCGAGGGCTACACGGCGCTGATCCTCGAGGAGCTGAACGTGAAGGAGCTACGCACCATGCACCCCGGCCACGAGGAGGGCGCGGTCAGCTTCAACGTGAACCCGAACTTCCGGGCGCTGGGGCCGCGCCTCGGCAAGCGCGTGCAGGCGGTCAAGCAGGCGCTCAGCAAGGCTGACGGAAATGCTCTCTTCAGCGAGCTGGCTCAACACGGCAAGGTCGCTGTGAACCTCGACGGCGAGGTGATCGAGCTATCGGGGGACGAAATCGCCGTGAACGTCAGCGCTGCAGAAGGCTTCGCCGCAGAGACGGGCAAGGTCGGCGTGGTGGTGCTCCACACAGTGCTCACCGAGGAGCTGATCGACGACGGCTACCTGCGTGAGGTCACCAGTCGCGTTCAAGCCGCGCGGAAAGAGAAGAAGCTCGACTTCAGCGACCGCGTGAAGCTCAAGCTCGGCGGAAGCGAGCGTATCAAGCGCATCGTCCTGGCGAACGCCGAGCACATCCAGGCTGAGTGCCTCGCGGCTGAACTCAGCTGGGCGGATGATCTTGGCGAGCCTCAAAAGGTGGGTGAGGAGAGCGTCGCCGTTCTGCTCGAGGACTGAACGGCCCCTCGTGCCGAGGTGGCAAGCCTCGGCAACCAGAGGCTGCCGATGGCAGCACGGCGGTTCAGTCGCGCGCGAGCGTGACGGAGCCGCCGAGCTTGTTCTTCAGCACACGCTCCACGGTGCTCCACAGCTCATCGCCCGTTTTTGCCGCGACCCAAGCCTCACCGGTCCAGTCGAAATGCCAGGCGGTGCGTTCCGCGGCCATCCAGATTTGCCGCGCGGCGCGGTGGCTGTTGATCACGTACTCGACGTCATCGTCGAAGCACAGGCTCAGGATGTCTCCGGAGAGCTCGCACTCGAGGCGATCGTCTTCGATGCCATCCAGGGCGTTCACTAGGCGCTTCAGTTCGGGAAACGCGAGCGCTTCGTATGCAGCTTCATCCATGACGTTAGCGTTCTAGGTCCGATGCCGGGGCGCACACAAGGTGTCCAAACGAAAACACCGACCAACAAACGCGCGAACGCGCGCCGGTTGGACGCGCGTTCGGGGTCGAGCGCCGGGAGGGCGCCACTCAGTGTCTACTGTCCGCCCATTGCGGGCACGCAGAGCGGGGCCGTGCACTGGAAGCCGGCCTGGCAGTCGTCGTTGGTCTGGCAGGGCCAGGCACACTTGCCGACGGTCATGTTGCACTTGTGAGAGAGACACGTCGCGTCGGACGAACACGGCAGGCCCTGCGGGCTCGGGTTGCCGTACGTCGCGGTCGCGGTGGGGTAGGCCGTTGCGGTCGGGTACGCGGTCGCGGTCGGGTACGCGGTCGCGGTTGGCTGTCCGTAGCCAGGCTGTCCATAGCCAGGCTGCTGCTGGTAGCCAGGCTGTCCGTAGCCGGGCTGCTGCTGGTAGCCGTTGGCCGCGGGCTCTTCTTCGTCCTTTTTGCGACAAGCGCTGGCGAGGAAGGCGGGAACGACGGCGGTAAGTACGACGATGAGAGCGGCTCTACGCATTTCGGTATCTCCTAAGACGAGCGTCTTACCGCGATTTGCGGCAGTTCGCCGGAATTTTTTGCCTGGTGGTGGTCTCGTTCTTTTGACGTGGAAAGCGCGCATTCATTCGTCACCGAACGCGCGTCGGGATCCGGCCGCGAAGGCCAGAGGCTTCATGGTATGCTTCGCTAAGTTGGTCGAGAACTGACCAGCTGGGGGCTCGAGTCGGCGGGGGAGTCATTCTGAACCACCCACCGTCGCGGTGTGTTGCCCCATGGCGCGATCCTGGTTTGCGCGTCCTAGGGGCGATTTGGGGGCGAAGGCTTGAATGCGGCGGACGATTCGGTGAGGGCGGGCGTGCCTAGCCTGAACACGACGTGTGAAGGGAGCGCAGCGCTGAGTCCACTACTCACCGCGCGCCTGATTCGCGAGTTGAAGGCGTCGCTGCGTCGCCGACCGAAGAGCGAGTTGCCGCTCGCGGGAGCGCTGCGCGTGTTTGCTCCCTGGAGCACCGAGCTACGGCACGAGCTCGCGACCGCCGCCGCGACGCTGGTGCGCCGAGGGTCCTTCGAGCGGCCGCTCTACGCCAGTAGCGTGCGTGCCCTTGCGGAGAGTGCGCCCACGGTCGTCGCGGAAGTGCTCGACGAAGCGCTCACCAAGGACGCCGCTGGCGGGTTGGCCACGTTGTCCGCTGCGTGTTTCTGCAGGGAAAAAAAGCTGGGTCAGAACCTCGGGCGCATCGTGATCGGGAGCCAGCCGCATCTGGCGTTTGCCGCGGAGCTGGCGCGTGCTGCCCGCGGCGAATCCGACGCTCAGTTGCTGGTGGGCCTGGCCCCGAAGATCAAGGAGAGCCACCGTATCGCGCTTTGTCTGGAAGTCGTGCTGCCGCTGACGCGCGGTGCGCAGCTGCCTCCAGGCGTCGCTCCGGCGCTGAAGGTCTTGCGCTCGACGGAGCGGCACCTCGGGCGCTGGCTCGTGATGGCGCAGGCAGGACAGAGCGCAGGGGACGACAGCGTGCGAGACGAAGCGCTGCGCGAGGCCACAGCGGGTGCGGTGAGT
This sequence comes from Polyangiaceae bacterium, assembly GCA_041389805.1. Lineage (GTDB taxonomy): Bacteria > Myxococcota_A > Polyangia > Polyangiales > Polyangiaceae > JAHBVY01. Next base: position 10,287 of record JAWKRD010000076.1, read on the forward strand.
TCTCGCCCCGCTTGGTCGCTGGTGGCTTGGGCGCTGGGCGCCGAGCCGCCTGAGTCGGTGCGCCCCAATCTAGAGTTGATCGCGCGCTTGAGTGATCGGCCGAGCGCCGACCGGGACCCGAGCTTTCTATTTCGTCTGGCGCGGGCGGGGCGCCCAGAGGCGCGCGCCATGCTGGATCACATGGCGGGTGCTGGGCGTCCCAAAGACGCGCTCGGGATCCGAGCTTCGCTGCGCCTGATGCAGTACTTCGATCCGGCGGCTCAAGCCGAGGCGCGACAGCGAGGCCTGCAACAAGTGGTGGAGGGCAGCGGCAAGGATCCGCTGCGCGCGCTCGCGGTCGCGGCGCTCACCGATCTACACGCGGGCAACGGCGGGCTCTCCCCAGATCTGCGCGCTCGCCTCAACGCCCTGCAAGGCTCGAAGGCGCTCCGCGCGGCTTGCTGGGCAGCCCTCGCGGAATGTGCGCCGGGTTCCGCGGTGAATGAGGCAAGCTTCCGCCGCTTGGAGTACGGTTGGCTTGAATGAAGCTTGCACTGCGCGCCCGGTTTCTCCTGCTGGGAAGCTGCGCGTTGCTCACCGTGGCGAGCTCCGCAGTGGCCGAGCCCGAGCGCTTCACGCTCTGGGTCGACGACGATGATGACGACGGCAACGGCATCGCCGACAGCGCCGATCAATCTCTAGCGCCTCGGGGCGTGGACGAACGTGGGGAGCTCAGCGGCAAGCTATTCGAGTTGGGGGCTGACCCATCTCGAGCCGCCGCCGGTCATTTGCGGCTGTTTTACGGCGAGCGCGCCATCGGTGGGGCCGTGGTCCGGCGAACCTCGACGAATACGTCGCCGATCTTGCTCCAGGCTTCTGGCGTTGGCGAGTGGCCGTTCAAGGTCGACGCAAAACCCCAGGTCGCGACCGCGTTGAGAGCCTATCGAGTTGCCTCGGGGAAATGGGTTGCGCCGGCCTATGCAGCCGTCAGCCGTGAAAGGCCTGGGGGATGGGGGGGAGCGACCCCGAGTCGTTCTCCATCGGTGTCAGGGCACCGAAGGACTGCTCCCGAGACAGCTGTGGCTATGCAGCTTCGCTCAGCGAAGCATCGCCAGCTCGATATTCGCGGCCCCCTCGAATTGACCGGCGTTGCTTGCCCAACGATGGACGGCGACACCGAGTGCGGTCTCAGCCAAGCCCTACGCCTGGTCACCACGTCGGTGGATCGCGCGCATCCCGAGGCGGGGCTTGCGCTGCGCGTGGAGCTGGGAGGCCATGTCGAGCTCGATCTCTCGGAACATCGCGCGCCGCGCACGGCGCCCGCTGAGCTACACGTCGTCGGCCCTGCTTCAGCCACAGCGCCGGCACAGCTTGGTGAGGTGCGCCTCAGGGTGCACGTGCTGCGCCAGGGCAGTGCGGGTTCGCCAGCAATCGGTGGATCCGACGAAGGCGCCAAGCGAGTGATGCAGCGCGAGCTGCGGGACAGCGCCGCGCTCTGGAGTCAGTGCGGCCTTGAGTTCAAGCTAGAGCGGCTCGAGGTGGTCGACCCTCCCGTCACCTCGATGCTCTCGGTCGGCTGCGAGCAAGGCGCGCAGAGCTCTGGCGGTGGTCTGGCGTTGAACGTCGGAACCAAGTTGCTCAAGCTGCGCTGGCCCGCTGGGCTGGGCCCAAGACAGGTCGCGGAGAAAATCCGCGGGGCAATCATCCGACTTGGCTTCGACGTCGAACTCAGCGACAACGGCAGTACGGGGTACACCAATCTGCCCACGCTCGATCTCGAGGTGCGTGAGCGGCGAGGCGCAAAACTGGGCGCGCCCGTGGCGCTCTCCGCGCTGGAGGAAGGCAGCGAGAAGCGCCCGATCAGCGATGACGCCACGCTGCCGCTCTGTCTCGGAGAGGTATCGCTGCGCGATGGCCTCGACCACTTCAACGATTTCAACGCCAGCAGCGGCACCGTTGAGGAGCGCAGCCTGATCAAGGCGCTCCAGGACGACGACCCTGGAACCATCGAGCTCTTCGTCGTGCCGAGTTTCGTCAATTCCGGGAGGATCGGCGAGTCGTTCATCTACACCGCCGGGGCGAGCGTGCGGAACGTGCTGATCGTCGATCGAGCTGGGATCCGCGCAGGGAGTCGCTCGTTCGTGCTGGCTCACGAGCTGGGCCACGTGCTCCTGGACATGCCAGGTCATCCCGATGATTTCGGCGTGGATGATCCGGGGCGGCTGATGGACTCCGACGCCTCCGAGTCGAGTGTCTTCGGGCCTCGGCGTCTGAGCTTGGACGATTGCCGCCGGATCTGGAGCCAGAGCGGGAGCAGCGCACCGTTACCGTTGATCACGGAAGTTCCGACCGGGCTCCCAAAGCAGCTCGTGGTGGAACCAGCCGTGAGGTGACGTGCGCTGCGGTGCCGGCTCCCCCCGAAAAAAACTAGGGCTTACCAATCTTGGCGGCGCTGAGCGTCGCCGAGCCGGCTCTAGAAGACGACGATCTCCCTGAGATCGGTGCCTGCGGCGTAGCCGTAGCTGACGTAAGCGTCGAAGCCGTCCACGAGCACGCCCACTGCACGGTCGGAGTCGATGCGATGCACCCCGTCGTTTTGAATCCCTGGGGAAAGATTGTCTGGCGCCTCCTTGGCGGGATCAATCACCGGGAAGGACAGCTGACAGGTGTACACCAGGAACTCGGCGCTTGCGCCGCGCTGCTCGTCCGTGAGCCCGTCCGCGGCGAGCGCCGCGCAGTTCGATAGGCCAGTCAGGTCCCGCCCGTCGAGCAACACGCGCGCCCCGTTGGGGATTGTGATGCGGAGGAAATCGAAGGCGTACTTGTCTGGCGTGAGGAACACGTAGTTAGGGCGGAACTGTTCGATTGGAGGGATCACGATGAAGCTCGGATCCCCGCCAGGTAATCCGCGCGGAACACCGGCTGCAGCTTGGCTAGGTGAGATCTCCGCCAGCATGACCGGTTCGTCGCTCTCGACGCTGAAATGGGTCGTGGCGGTGATATTCGCGAAAGACCCCCGGCTGTCCAGCGTGAGGTTCTCGTAGCCGGGTGCGGTGGTCTTGATGCGCGCGCCCTTTTCTGTGACCGCGACGACGCGGAAATAGTCTGGCTCACTGATTATGCCCACGCTTGCGCCACCCGCTACCAGCGCCTGAGTCCGACTGGCGGCCACCGGCGCGATGAAGCGTTTCCCTGCGGTACGAATTGGGTCCAGCTGTTCTTCCAGGTGATCTGCACAGCAACGTCGGGACGCCAGCGTGTTGAAGAAGGGCGCGTCGCTGGCCTCGGAGCCGCTGAACACCACCACCGGTTCGGTCGACTCGATCAGACTGCCGGTGAAATCAGCGTTGAAGTCGTCGGTCTCGAGGTTCAGCACGTCGAACGGTTGCAGCGTAAACTCTGCGGCCTCACCGGGCTGTGTCTCGGGGATCCCGGGCGCGCCGAGCACCTTGGCCGTTGGGGTCACCCGCACCTGGGTGTTCTGCCGGGTGCCCACCAACGTGATGAACGCCCGCAGATCGATGGGGTTCGACGGGTTGAAGTTGGTGTTGGGATCCTCGGTCGATGCGATCGTCTGGGGCCATCCGAGCACCACGTAGGCGGGCGAGAGGCCGCTCTTGCCAGCGATCGCCTCCACGGGCTTGAGCAGTGACGCATCGTTGGAGAACACGTTGACGTTTTCTAGCGGATTGAACTGATACGCGATGACCGGGACCTGGCTCTTGATGCGGTAGGCGGCGCGGGTGAGCGCGCTGCCGGTGCCGGTGTTGAACTCACCGGATGGAGAGCCATCCACCTCCCGCGGTCCCAGCCGGAACACGCGCAGGCTGAGCGGCGGAATGTCTGCGGTCGCGACCTTGAGCGCGGCGTCGGTTGGGCTGCCTGGTGCCGAGTCGTCTTCTTCGATGCTGACCGTGGCGGTCAAGTCCGGCTGAGGATTGGACACCACCACGGCGAACTGCTGGGCTGCGGCGTTCGACGTGTCGTCGATCATCGCGTTGTCGAGGTCGACCGCCCAGTACTCACAGCCGACGTTGCTGCGGTGTTCTGCGGCGTCCTGGCAGAGCTGGACGCAGGCGCCGGAGCGGCAGGCGATGGCTTGCGACGTATCGCACTCGGTGAGCTTTGTTTCTTTATTCCCCGCGGAATCGCACTGCATGACCGCCTGGCCGTCGCACCGAGTCTGCCCAGGCAGGCAGTTCATGCAGGTCAACGTGTTCGGATTGCAGACCTGTCCTTGACCTGGGCAGTCTTCCTGAGTCTGCCACTCGGGGCCGCTGGACGTCTGCTCACACCGCTCGAGGACGCTGTTGCAGCGCTGGGAATCGAGGGTGCAGCGCACCGCGGGCGAGCTCTGCTCGGTGAGCCAGCGATCCGCGGTGTCGAAGCTGCAGCTCGCTGCGAGCGGAAGGGAGAGCAGCGCGAACGCTCCCAGCGCCCGCAGAGTTGAGCGCGCGAGGCTCATGGAGCCGCCAAGTGCAGCTGAAACACGTCGGTGGCGTAGGCGTTCCAGCCGCGGGTGCCGAGCTGGCGGTAAACCAGCGAGCCGTAGTCAAAGTCCTGAATGCTGGCGAGGGACACACCGATCGTGATCGGGCCGGGCTTGATGCCGAGATCGCTCAGGGTGCGCAGATCGGGCAGCTGAACCGACTTTTGGCTGCCTGGCACCGCGATCGTCCACTGTACGAGACCGCCGTTGCCGAGGATTTCGATCACTACCAGATCCACGTTGCTGCCGCCTATCGGCCAGTCCCAGCTGAGTGATGTCCCATCCCAGCTCTGGTTCTGTTGGGGCGCTTCGAGCCGCGGCACCTCGACGAAGCCGGTGAGGCTGATGGGCAATGCGCTCGACGTCTGCCCCCGCAGCGCGAGCACCGAACGTGGCGTGGTGTCCGCTGTGCCCGTGAAGGCGCGGGCGCCTGAGACGTAGCTCGATCCGAGCAACGCGCCGCCCAGCGCTGGCATGCCCACGAAGCTGAGGTCGCCGCTGAGCGGGAGCAGCGAGGTGCGCGTGCCCACCGGGAGCAACGCGTAGCCTTCGTTGCCGACGCGGATCGCGATACTCGTACGCACCCGATCGGGTCCCTTGTTGGTCGGCGTCGGACCCTGGATTTGCACGGTGAGCGCATGATCGAGTGGGATATCCATGGGGATATACACGTCCTTGACCGTCTGTCCCGGTTCCGCGTTGATGCCCTTCACGATACCCATCGCGTAGGCTGTGAAGACCGGCGGCGTCAGCTTGCGGTTCTCGATGCCTGCGAGCGCATAGAAGCTCAGGTTGCCCGCCGAAGTGCTGGACGAGAACTCGTAGCCCAGCTTGCCGGGTGAGTCGGGCTGAACTCGCGAGCCTTCACCTGGCAGCGTGAACTCTCGCGTCGCGTCGCTGGTGAAGCGAAACAGATACGCCGCCTGGCGCTCGTCCGCGCCCTTGGGATTGGGGACGTTGGTCCACGTCGCCTTCTCGAACTCGCGGCCCCCGCTCCACACCAGCTCGCCCTGCACATTGACGCCGTAGCTGCCCTGTCCGCCGGTCGCTGGCGGGTCGCCGTCGTCGATGCAATCCACGCTGAGCACCGGCGAGAGGTACGCGGTGACCGTATCCACCGGGACGTCAGCGAAGGTGATGGGCTGGTAGCACTTGCTCGCTATGGTGACGCTGCGCTTCGGACCCAGATCCGCCTGGGAAAACACGACGACGCCCTGGTTGTTCGTGGTTCCGGCGTTCGCGACGTCGTCGCCCAGAATGACCTTCGCGTTGGGGATCGCGTTGCCACTGTAGTCGTCGAGCACGATGACTCGCAGCTCCGAGCCGAGGGTGTCGCCACTCAGGCCACCGCGGAAGCCGTTGCTGGTGTCGCCGTACACGAAGGCATCGAGCACATCGACGCTGACGGTGTCCGGCGTCGTGACGCGGATGGGTTTCGTGCCCTGAGTCGTCGCTGGCACGCTGCACTCCAGCTCGTCGGTCGCCTTCACGACCACGTTGGCGCAGGGCTTCAAGTCAACCAGCACCTGGGTCCCGTCGCTCCAGTTCGTGCCTTTGCCGCGCAGCGTGACGCGCGTGCCACCTGAGGTCGGCCCGGTGTCGGGATCGGCGTAAAACAAGTCGTAGCTGTAGCCGCCGAGGAGCGACCCGTGGGTGCTCGCGTCGTCGGCGTTCTGCACTTCCACCGTCTGCGCGCCCGGGTTTCCCGGAGGAACCGTCACTTGGAGGCGAGTCGGATCGATTGCCAGCACGTCGCTCGCGGGCACCTCCTGCCCGCCGATCCAGACGCGGGCGGCGCTGCTGAACCCGTTGCCGCGGATCGTGACCAGGTCACCTCCAATCCAAGGGCCGTGGGGCGGGTCCACCCCGAGCACAGCGTGAGGCGCGGCATCGGGAAGGTCGAAGCTCGAGTCCTTGCCACCCCCTCCGTCGAGGATCGGCGGACCGCCGGCGTCGTCGTCGGTTTGGCGCGTGAGCGGGTTCTCGCCGCGCGCCACGCAAGCGCCGAGCGCCAGGAGCGGCACCCACCAACGCGCAAACCTGAGCTGTCGAGCGGCGATCACGAGCCACAGGAGGGTAGACCGAGGACCGGGCAGCGGCCAGACGCTGCGCGGATTGTGAGCACCTGAAACGCGCTTTTTTTGCTGCAACGTGGAGCTAGGCAGAAACGGCGTGGCGCTGTGCGCTCGCCGAACGCGCCTCGGGGCTCGGGCCGAGGGACAAGCCAAAGCTTCGGCACAAGCTCAGGGCCACCACCTTGCGACCGCCGTCGAGCTCGCTGGGCCCGACGCAGCTCGGGCAACCACCTGGGCAGGGGCAGCTCGCGATCAGCTCATAGGCGCGGGTGATCAGCTCGGGCCCACGCTCGTAGATGCGCTCAGCGAGGCCGACGCCGTTTGGCACAGCGTCGAACAAGAACAACGTCGGATCGAAGCCGCCTGTGTGGGAACCCGGGACGCGCGCCGGAGCACGCGTGGCGGGCTTGCCGTTTGCAGCGCGGGGAGCAGCAGCATCGGTCAGCTGCTCCTCGCCGTCCCCCAGAGACTGCCCGATATCGCTTGGCTCACACATCAGCGCAAGCGTGGCCACGGTCTCCAGGGCGCGACCCAGGCCGCGCAACCCGTCGATCGCCACGGCGCGGGAGCTCGCTACGTTAGTGATGATCGCCTCGGGGACCGTCAGCCAGAAGCCCGTCGTGTGCATCTGCATCTCCGGCAAGTGCACGTCGCCGTAGCCCGCGTTCTCGTGGGTGAAGAATTTGATCTTTTTGTAGCCGGTCACTCGCTCGACGACCTTGATCTCACCCCAGCCCGAGGGGAGCTGAGCGAGCTGGCGCTCGGCGCTCTTATCGAGCACGGCGATCGTGCGGTAGGTCAGGGCCGTGGTGAAGTAGTCGGGCTCCACCTTGCGCACGAATGCCTTGTGGTTCTCGTAGTCCAGGCGCTCCACTTGATACTGCTCGGCGTCGTGTTGGTAGATCGCCTGCTCGTGGAGCATGGTGTGCGTCGCGCGCCAGTCTAGCTCCGCCAGGGTTTTCCCTGTGGCAATATCTATGATGACGAAGTTGTCCCAGCCGATGTTGCGCAGGCTGACAGAGGAAGCCGGAAAGGCGTCGCCCGCCCAGTGGTAGCGGTTGCCTGCAGCGTGGACCAAACCGCCAGACTCGAGGTAGTCCAGGGCGTCTCGGGTCTCGGAGACGCCAAGGGGACCGTAGTTTTCTCCTGACGCGGGCGTCGGGCGCGTCACCGAATCGCCCGGTGGGGTGACCTCGAAAGGTAGCTCGAACGCCGCGCATTTCAGGTGTTGGACCAAGATCTCGACGTTGGTGGGATCGATGCGTGCCTCTTCTGCCCCTGCCTCCAGCAAGAACTCCGGATTGCGTCCCAGGTACTGATCGAGCGCGCCGCTCTGCAGGACCATCAACGCGATGCTGGTGTCGTCGCTGCCTTCCGCGCGGCGCCCCGCACGGCCGAATCGCTGCCACGTCGCCGCGATGCTGCCGGGGTAGCCCACCGTCACGACGGCTGACAGATCGCCAATATCGATGCCGAGCTCGAGGGCGTTGGTGGAGACGACGCACAGGATGTTCCCGTCACGCAGACCCTGCTCCACCTTTCTGCGCGTTTCCGGGAGGTAACCGCCGCGGTAGGCCATGATGGCCTCGGGGCCCGCGACGTCGCTCGCCCGGTCGCGCAGGTACTTGAGCATCACTTCCACGCTATTTCGCGACTGACCAAAGACGATGGTCGGTATTTTCGCGCGGATCAGGTCTTCGGTCATGAACACGGCGTGCTTGAGCGCGCTCGCGCGCACGCCGAGCTCCTCGTTTACGATCGGCGGGTTGTAGACATAGAGCTGACGACTCGTGGTTGGCGCGCCGGAGCGGTCTACCAACTCGATCTCCTGGGGATCGAGGCCGAGCAAGCGCGCGGCGTGCTCGCGGGGGTTGCCGATGGTTGCCGTCGCGCAGATGAACGTCGGGTGCGAGCCGTGGAACGCAGCGACGCGTTTGAGTCGAGCGATCACGTGAGCCATGTGGGAGCCAAACACGCCACGGTAGGTGTGGAGCTCGTCGAGCACGACGTAGCGCAGCCCTTGAAACGCTGCGGCCCAGCGGGTGTGAGAAGGTAGGATCCCGCTGTGCAGCATGTCCGGGTTCGAGAGGATGATGCGCGCGTGATCTCGCGCCGCCCGGCGAGCGTCTCCCGGAGTGTCCCCGTCGTAGACCATCGCCCCCACCTCGAGCTCTGCAGCGTGCGCCAGCTCGCGCACGCCGTGCTCTTGATCGCGGCTGAGCGCCTTGGTCGGGTAGAGATAGAGCGCACGAGCGCTGGGGTCCCGCGCCAGCTCTTCGAGCACCGGCAGGTGAAAACACAGGCTCTTGCCGCTCGCAGTCGGGGTCGCGATCACCACGTGACGACCCCGACGGGCGGCGTCGATGGCTTGCGCCTGATGACTGTAGAGCTGTTTGACCCCACGCTGCTCCAGGGCATGAATCAATGCGCCCGGTAGTGGACGCTCGAGCCCAGCGAAACCGACGTGGTGGGCGCTGCCGCGCTCGATCAGCCGCTCGACGGCCAGACAGCGCTGCACCTTGCCCGAGTCGCGCCAGTTCTGGACGACTTGAGCGACCCCTCGAGGGTGGGTCCACGGCGCAGGCTTCTCGGACATGGGGCGGATACTAAACGCATGTGCGGGAGTGCTCAAGATGACGGGACGCAAATCATGAACGCCTGCCCAGGTCCAGGCTTCGAGCACTGCTCCATGCGAAAGATGGGGCGCAGTCTGGCTCTGGCGTGCGGGATGTCGTAGACCGCCAGGACTCATGAGCGAGGCGATCGAACCTTTGGCGTCCAACGGACCCAGCAGCACGGGAGTCGGCGAAGCCGCCAGCCCAGAGCGCGCACAGACCGAGCCTTCCGGACCCGATGCCGCCCACGGCTATCGGCCGAGCTTCCTCTTCTTCGGCGTCGTGGCGTCGGTGTCGCTGGTGCTCGACGTCGCCTCCAAGGCCTGGGCTGCGCTGACGCTAGAGAATCGCCTCGAACCCGTGGTGGTGATCGACAATCACCTGACGTTCACCTGGGCGCTGAATCGGGGCGGCGCGTGGGGGATCCTGCAGAACGCTGGCGAGCTGGTGCGCAAGCCGTTCTTCTTCGTCGTCAGCATCCTCGCCATCGCGTTCATCGTTTCGCTTTATAGCCGGCTGCATCCTGGCCAGCGCGCCCTCAAGTGGGGCCTGCCGCTGGTGCTCGGGGGCGCGCTGGGTAACCTCGCGGATCGCATCGTGCGCGGCAGCGTGATCGACTTCATCGATTACCGCGGGGATTGGGTGCTCGCCCTCAATACCTGGGTCAAGCGCTACTCCGAGGGCTGGAGCGTCACGGACCACTGGCCCACGTTCAACGTGGCAGACATCTCGATTTGCGTCGGGGTGCTGCTGATGGCGGTGGACATGATCGCGTCGCGGCGGCGCCCCAAGGGACAGGCCGAGGCGGAGGAATCCAAGAGCGCTGACGTGGTCCAGCTAGTTTCCACACCGGAAACCAAGACGCTGGAGCCCGCGGTCGCCTCCGCGCCGGTTGCCGCCGGAGCGGAGGCCGCTGCAGCAGACAGTGTTGGTCCAGACAGTGTTGGTCCGGACGGCGTAGTAGCTCCGGAAGCGGCGTTGGTTCCCGGCGCGTCTAACCCCAATAGCGGCAGCCAAAGCGGCGAGGGAATGCAAGGCCGGCTGTTCACACTGTTCGAGGGGACCGGCTGGGCTACACCGGTCCCGAGCTACTTCCTGCTCTTGGTGACGGGGTTCATCTTCGCGACCGCGATGGGTGCGATTTGGGCCAAACGCATCGGCCAGGATCCCGACGTCATCATCAACCTCGGCCTCGCGATGTTGCTCGCGGGGGTCGCCGGCGCACGCATCCTGCACGTGCTGGCAGACGGGTATTTCTGGGACTACGTGCATCTGTGCACCGACCCCTCGAAGGTCGGCTGGCAGATCACCCAGGCCGAGTGCAGCGGGTTGGGTGAAGGCAGCGCGTGGGACGCGGCCGCCAACGTTTGTCGCCCCACGGAAACGAACTGTTTTGCTTGGGCCGAGTTCTACAAGGGTGGTCTGACGTACTACGGCGGCTTCATCGGCGCGGCGGGCGTTGGCTACTGGCTGCTCAAGCAAGATCGCTTTCCGTTCTGGCGTGCGGCGGACATGGCCGGCTTGGTGATCCCGGTCGGGCTCTGCTTCGGGCGCATGGGATGCTTGCTGGCGGGCTGCTGCTTCGGCGTCCAGACCGGCGGTCCGATGGGCCTGATCTTTCCGCCTCACTCGCCGGCCAGCGAGCAGCAGTGGAAGGCCCACGAGCTAGCAACCTCGTTCGCGCCGTCGCTGCCGGTGCACCCCACGCAGATTTACGAGTCGGCGGGGTCCCTCGCGCTGGCGGCGTTCCTGATCCTTTGGCTGCATGGTCGTAAGCGCTACGACGGTCAGGTATTTCTGGGCTTTGTGGCGGGCTACGCCGTGCTGCGCTTCATTCTCGAGTTCTGGCGCAACGACGACCGCGGTGGCCTGCTCTTCCTGAGCACCTCGCAGTGGATCGGCGTGGTGTTGGTCGGCGTGGTGTTCGTCTTGCACCGGGCGCTCACCACGCGTTTGGCTCCCAAGACGCAGCCGGCGTAGACTTGGCGTCTATGGAGCGGGGCTTTGGCAAGGCGAAGTGGGTGGCGGTGCTGCTCGCGGGCGGGATGTTTGCGTGTGGTAACGCGGATCGGGACCGCGCGGCCTACACGGACGGTTCGTGCGACACTCCCGGCTGTAACGGCAGCGGCAACGGAAACGGCGGTTCCGGCAACGGGGGCAGCGCGGGCAGCGCGGGCACCGCTGGTGTCGGTGATACGCTGAGCGGTGATAGCTTCGTCCTCGACGAGACCATCACGGGTACCCAAGGTTACTCCGGTGTCGTTCAGGTGACGGCGGAGGCTGATGGCGGCGGCTACGTCCAAACCGACAGCGACGAGCTGGGTCATTACGAGCTGTCCGGAGTGTCTCAACTACCCGGTTGGATCGCGGCTCAGGCCACCAACCAACCGGACTTGCTGGCCACCTGGCAGCCGTTCGACGCGGCGTCTCAGCCCACTCAAGACTTGCTGATGATGAGGCAGTCGACCCTCGATCTGTTGATCGCCAGCGCGAACACCACGGTGATCGCCGATGCCTCCCGCGGACATGTGCTGGTGCACGTCGTCGACACCAACGGGGTGGCCAAAGTAGGCGTAAAGTTAGCGATAAATCCTGGTGCGGAGCTGGTGCTGTTCGACGACGGCGCGGGCTTCAGCTCCAACGTCGACTCGACCGGATCTCGCGGTTTCATGCTGCTCGTGAACATTCCGGTCAACGCTCACCCCGGGCAGGGGGTGACGTTCACGGTGGACGACGGGGGGCAGTCGGTGCCGGTCGAAACTCACACCGCACGCGGCGCGATCGGCATCTTCGATCTGGCTCTATAAGTGCGGCGTCCGTAGCGCTCGCGTCAGTTTTTGAACGCTGTCACAGCTTGGATGTAGGGGTATGGTGCACCCATGGTTGTTGGGCGCTCCGTCAGTATCTTATCGCTTGCTGCCTTGGTCGGGCTGGCCGCATGCGGTCGCTCCGAGCTCGAGTTCAGCGTCCCTGCGAGCGGCGGAAACGCCGGCAACGCGGGCTCTGCGGGGCAGGGTGGCATCGGCGGGTCGTCAGGCTTCGGCGGTGACGCGGGCGCCGCTGGCTTCGGCGGTGATGCCGGTTCCGCGGGGATTGGTGGAGGCGGAGTGGGCGGTGTCGGCGGCGGGCCAGCCTGCGAGACCGCGAGTCAGTGCGACGACGGCGACAGCTGCACCACCGACCGCTGCGTCAACAACGTCTGTGAGAACGTGCCCCGCGATGACGACAACGATGGGTTCGCGCCCGTGGCTTGCGGTGGCACGGACTGCAACGACCTGAATCCCAACACCAACCCGAACAGTCCCGAGAACTGCTTCGACGGTGATGACAACGACTGCAACGGCGTAGCGGACTGCTTCGACCCGTTCTGCGCCAACACGCCGAACTGCGGTTGCGTTCCTGAGCCCGGCGGCGAGAACTGCACCGACGGCGTCGACAACGACTGCGACACCACCGTGGATTGCCTCGACCTCGACTGTCAGGGCACGCCGGCGTGTGGCTGCGCCGCCAACGAGCGCGGGAGCTGCGGAAACGGCTTTGACGACGACTGCGACAACTTCTTCGACTGCGCCGACTCGGACTGCGCCACCGACCCGCTGTGTCAGTGCCAGGCGCAGGGTGAAAACTGCACCGACGGCAAGGACAACGACTGCGACAACGTCGTCGACTGCGCCGACTCGGACTGCGCGACGAAGCCCGCCTGTCAGTGCGTGGCCCCGGGCGTGCCCGAGGTCTGCGA
>JAWKRD010000077.1:0-22880 GCA_041389805.1 Polyangiaceae bacterium
TTCGGTGGTTTTCGGGGGCAAGCGAAGAGATTCGCCTATACGACGCTCGGTCAGTGCTGCGCGGACGCTGCGCTTCTGTTGCGATTTCGCCTCGGCTTTTGCGACGTGAGAACGCTTTTCCGCTGCCGAATTGCGCAAGACCTGCGAGCCTCTTGGGTTTGGAGGGGGACTACGTAGCGCGATCCGCGACGGCCGCGCGTAGAAGCCTGGGGCGTTGCGCGAGAGGGGACAGGGAATGCGGTTAGGAATTGGAATCGTTGGCTGCGGCTTGTGCTTGATCTGGGGCTGTCAGCCGAAGGAGGGCGACGCCGGACCGAGAGGCGCTGACGCGGCGCAACCCACGGCTCAGGGTGCTCAACCGGGGCCGCAAGGTGGTGGCCAGGCGTCGGCTGGCGGCGACCCTGCGAGCGGCGGCGACCCTGCGAGCGGCAGCAGTGGGGTCACCAGTTCGAGTGCTGGTGACGACGCCGTTGCCCCCAGCGCGAACCTGCTCACCTTCGCGAGTGGTGCGATCCCGCTGAAGGTCGGCGGCGTGGGAGCCACCCAGGGTGCGCAGATCGAAGAAGCCATCGAGGCGATCGACGGTAACCACACGCCCTACACGCTGCTGAGCAAAGGCAACGGCAAGTCCGTCACGGAGTTCGTCTATCTGTTGCCGGCGGAAACGACGTTCGAGGGCTTTGCCGTGCCCAACGTCTGGGAGGTCCCCAGCAAGTACACGACCTTCAGTAAGGAGGTCGAGGTGTATGGGTCGGCCCAGGGCGCAGACGCTGGCTACGAGTTGCTCGCAAAAGCCAGCCTTGCGACCCATGAGAAACGGGGTCAGCAGACGGCGCTCCAGGTGGTCTCCAAGAAGCCGAGCAAGTGGATCAAGGTGCGTCTTTCCGGAGGGATCCAGGTGGAGGCCGAGGGCAACAAGACGAGCCTCCAGTTCAGCGAATTGATCGGTCACGGCAGTCAACAGCGCCCTGACCTCTCGAAGGCCTTCACGGGTCGCTGGGGCAAGGGCAATGCAGGCTACGAGCTCGCCCAGAGCGGCGCTGCGGTGAGCGGTTGCTACGACGGCGCGGCACCACTCACAGGGACGGTCAGCGGGAACATCTTGCGCGCGCGCGGCGAAGAACCGCGCACCAAGGTAGTCAGCCTGTTCGTCCTCACGGTGATGCCCGATGGTTCCATGCGCGGTGTGCGTTCGACCAACGGCGCGCCGTTCCGCCTCGTGGACTTCAGCACGGAGACCGGGGGCAAGGCCCGGTGCCCAAGCCTCGCGCCTCCCGCGCTCGGCTGTGGGTCGATCCTTCACGGTATCAACTTCAAATATAACTCTGCGGAAATTGAGAAGGACTCCGAGACACTCCTCGCGCAGCTGTACACCAGCCTGAAGGCGGACAAGCACGCGAAGATCCGGATCGAGGGTCACACGTCGAGCGAGGGCAGCGAGAGCTACAACCTGGATCTGTCCAAGCGTCGCGCCGAAGCAGTCGTCGGGGATCTGACCCGCCGCGGGCTGCCCGCCTCGCGTATTTCGGCCGTCGGACGTGGGGAAGCCTCCCCCATCGCCTCCAACGCTGACGAGGCAGGTCGCAGCCTGAACCGTCGCGTCGAGGTTCGCTGCGAGTAGCGCTCACGCCGAACCCGCGAAAGCTGCGCTTACGAGAATCCCGGCGGCTTTGTTTGCGCTGTTCCCGCGTGTGAGACGTGCCTCACTTCGCGAGGTGTTACTCTCGCCTCTCAGCGACTGCGTCAGGAGGCGAGAGATGGCACTCAGCGAGCACGCTCTAGAGCACTTTCAAAGGCTTGCCCGGGACTTCGAGCCTGTGCACTTGATCCAGCTCAAGGACGAGATGCTGCGCGAGGTAAGGGATTTCCGCGAGGCAGCGAAGAGCCACGAGATGCTCCCGGTAGACCTGGCTCAGGAGCTCCACGACAACTTGCTCGGTCTGTTTGCGATCATGGGAGAGCTCAGCGTGGAGCAGCAACGGCTGATCGTCGGAGCGGCGCGGTATTTCGTGGCCTCCGACGACGAATACCCAGACACGGAGACCATCCTCGGCCTGGACGACGACATCAGTGTGTTCAACCACGTGGTCGAGCAGCTCGGGCGCTCCGACCTGCGGATGCACTACTAGCTACAACGCCAACGCGGCGCCTCCAAAAGGGAGCGCCGCGTCGGCTGGCAAGTGGCTGAGGTTAGCGGCAATTGAAGGGCGCGTAGCCGAGGAACGCGGTGTACTGATCCAGTACCCAACCAACGAAGTCCGCTGAGTCGTTACCGGTGCCTCGGTCAGGCCCGTCTCCAGACTCCTTGTTGATCGCGATCACGATGCCCGTGTCCGTCGTGGGGTTGCCGCACATGTGCGTGTACGTACGGCCACTGTGGGCTCCGTTGTGGACGAAGGCCACGCCGCTGCCTTCCACGACGGCACCCACACCGTCGCTGTAGAGTCCGAAGCCAACATTGGAGTCTTGAACTTGCAGCATGCGATTGATCGCCCACGCGGGAATGCGCTCCACGCCGCTCGAGTCCTTGCCCTGGTTCATCGCCAAGATCATCAGCTCGGCGTAGTCCATGGGGGCGGCGTAGATCCCGCCGGCGAAGGTCCAAGGGTAGGCGTGACGCGTCGCTCGCGGACCACTGCCGCCGTGTGGCCACGCGGCGCCAGCCAAGAGCGGTGAGTGGGTGTCACCTGTGAGGTGATCGAGGTGCATGGGTTCGGTCCAGTACTTCTCGATCAGCTCGAACGCTGCGAGCCCGGTCGCGTCTTCCACCACGGCCTGAGGAACCGAGAAGTGTACGCTATCGTAGCTCGAGGCGACGCTACCTGCGCCACCGACGGTCCAGGCCTGGTCATTGCTGTTGTAACCGCACGGATTCGTCGAACAGTTCCAACCCAGGAGGTACTGCCAGGTGCTGCCGTTCAGCGACGCCGATCCGTAGTCGTAGCCCGGTGAGCCGCCGGAACGAATGAAGTCGGTCTGGTGGCGCAGGAAGTGGGCCGTAGTCAGCGTATTCGAGACGGGTAGGATGCTGAAACCGTAAGCCCCGGGGTTCGTGTTGCCCTCGTCGAGCCACTTTTCCACGGCGCCATTGGTGCGGGCGTTGTCGACGATGGAGGCATCGACGCTGAACGGGTACGGCTCGCTGTCGACCTTCATCACGGTGAGGGCGCCCACGAACTTGGAGAGCGACGCCATGTCGAACATCGTGGTCGCGAGGATGTGCTGCTCTTCGCCTTGCTTCAGCACGCCGTATCCGCGCGAATACTTCACCTGGTTGTTCTCGATGATCGAGATGCTGACTCCGGGCAGGTTGTAGTAGTCCATGCGCTCCCAGATGTTGCGTCCGTCGCTGCCGTACTCCACCGCTTCGGCGACGTTGTTGGGGGACGCGGACGCCGTTCCGTTGCTGTAGAGGACGAAGCCGCCGTTCTCGGCGAGCATCAGCTTCGACATGTGTGCCTGCGCCTTTGCCGCGGCCTTCAAGGACGCGGACAGCGTCGAAGAAGCCTGGGCTACGGCTGCCTCCTGGTCGGAGATCACCACCCAGCCTCCGTCCAGACCGATCTCCACTTGCTCCACGCGGCGCTTGGACTTCAAGCGATCCGCGAGCACCGCCATCAGCTGTTGCCCGGTGTTGGCGTACGAAGCGAGACTGCCATCTCCCAAGATCACGTAGCCCGTTGGAGTGGTCTCGACATCGCGGATCTTCCAGCCCTTGGAGTAGTACTCGGCGATCTTGTCCTTCGCGCCCTGGT
Source organism: Polyangiaceae bacterium (assembly GCA_041389805.1). Taxonomy (GTDB): domain Bacteria; phylum Myxococcota_A; class Polyangia; order Polyangiales; family Polyangiaceae; genus JAHBVY01. Next base: position 3,756 of record JAWKRD010000077.1, read on the forward strand.
TGACGCTGCCACCGATGTGATAGGTGCCGTCGGCGATGATCACGTAGCCGCCGTCGGAGTTGATATCGACGGCTTTCAGCTGGTGGCCGTTGCTCCGCATCAAGCTCATCCAGAATGCCATTCCGCTCGGCAATGGACCACCGGAGTAGACGTCGTCTGCGGTGAGGATCACCCAGGCGCCTCCGGGGCCAGCCGTCATGTCGACGATGGCTGTGTTCGAGCTCGCCAGAGCCCCCAGTGTCGTCTGTAGACTCGTGCGATCCGCGAAGGGACTCGTGACCTGCCAGCGCTTCTTCGAGAGACTCAGCACGCTCACTTCGTCGCTGACGTCGCCGACGGTTTCCTCGCAGCCCGTCTCCTGGTCGCTGCAGGCGACGTCTTCCGTGGTAGAGGCGGCGCAACCCGCAAGGACAGGTGAAGCCTGCGAAGGCCAGAGTGAGACCAAACCGTGAACGTCCAGAACGCGAAACCATGACTTCCTCCAGAGTGTGCAGGGACCAACTCGTCCCTCGTCTGGCAAGTGACGACCGGCGCGCACTGGTTCACGAGAATCGACAGCCAGTGGATGAATCTGGGAATGCGCGAAGCACAGCCACAAGACGCGGGCACGGCGCCTCCACCGGAAGCACCGCGCCAGTCTTCGCGAATCAGCTCGCGGTTTGGGGGTGAGGGGACTACTGGCGGTCGCCGTTGAACCCCGTTGCCGTGACGTACTCGTTGCGGATCCAGTTGATGAACTCCAGCGAGTCGTTGCTGCCATTCTTGTCCAAGTCGCCGCCCTCGATGTTCAGCGTGATCACGATGCCTTCGTCTCGAGTGGCGTTTCCGCACATCGCGGTCCGTGCGCGGCTCGAGTGCGAGCCGTTGTGACGGAAGGCGTTGTCGCTGCCTTCGGTCATGTCGCCGTTTCTGTCGCCAAACAGTCCAAAGCCCACGTTCCCGTCGTCAGCGGTCAGCATGCGATCGACGGCCGCTGCCGGGATGCGCTGCACACCGCTCGAGTCTCTGCCTTCGTTCATCGCCAAGATCATCAGCTCGGCGTAATCCTTGAGCGCTGCGTACACGCCACCAGCGAAGGTCCAGGGTACACGAACAACTTGGCTTGCGGACCATTCGGGCCGTGCTGCCAAGCCACCTTGCCGATGTCCATGCCGCGAGAGGAAGTGTAGGCGTGCAGGTACTTGAGACCCATCGGCGTGGTCCAGTACTTCGCGATGAGCTCGTAGGCCTCCATGCGAGACGTCCCTCCGCCACCGCTTGGGGATGAGGAAGTTCACGCTGTCGTAGTCGGTGACCTTGCCTGCTCCTGTAGTGGTCCGCATCCGCGTTGCCGTAGTCACACGGATTCGTGGAGCAGTTCCAGCCAAGCATGTACTGCCAGGTCTCGCCCCCGAGCGACTTCCGAGCCACGCTGATAGACCGGGAGAGCCACCCGACTGAATGAAGTCCGTCTGGTGCCGCATGAAGTGAGCCGTGGTCAGCGACGTCGCCACGTCCCTGTTCGCGAAGCCGTATTTGCCTGGATTCGCCTCGCCAGCGGTTAGCCACTGGTCGATGTGCCCGTCCTGGATTGCGTTGTCTACGATCGAGTCGTCGACGTCGAAGTCGTAGGCCCCGTCGCTGTCGAGCTTCATCATCGTCAGCGCGCCGACGAACTTGGAGAGCGACGCCATGTCGAAGACGGTGGTAGCCAGGACGTGCTGCTCTTCACCTTGCTTGAGAACGCCATATCCGCGCGAATACGTCACCTGGTTGCCTTCGATGATGGAAGGATCTCGCGCCGGGGATGCCGTAGAAGTCCATGCGTTCCCAGATGTTCTGGCCACCGGTGCCGTACTCAACGGCCTCCATCACGTTGCCTCGGCTTGCGATCGCGTTGCCATTGCTCCAGAGCACGAAGCCGCCGTCCTCCGCGAGCATCAGCTTCGACATGCTTCCCGCTCTTGGCTGCGGCCGAGCGAGTTGGTGAGAGTGCTCGAAGCCTGGGCCTGGCAGCCTCCTGATCGGAGATCACGACCCAGCCGCCATCCAGGCCGATCTCGACCTGCTCGACGCGGCGCTTCAGGTCGTGGCGGTCCCGCGAGTAGCGCCATCAGCTGGGTGCCGGTGTTGGCGTAGGAGACGCGCGTGCCCGTCTCCCAGGATCACGTAGCCGTTGGGCGTGGTCTCGATGTCGCGGATAGCCCAGCCCTTGCTGTAGTAGTCCGCAACGGCGGCGTCCTTCGCGAGCTGGTTCACGCTGCCACCGATGTGGAACATGCCGTCGGCGATGATCACGTAGCCGCCGTCGGAGTTGATGTCGACGGCCTTCAGCGCGTGTCCCTTGCTCTTGATGAAGCTCAGCCAGAACGGCATTCCGCTCGGTAATGGACCACCAGAGTAGATGGTCTCTTGCGTGAGGATGACCCAGGCTCCGCCGGGTCCAGCCGTCATGTCGACGATGGGCGTGTTCGAGGCGTCGAGGTTCGCCAAGGTCTGCTGGAGCTCCGCGCGATCCGCGAAGGGTGATGTGACCTGCCAGCGCACCTTGTTGACCGGTGACACCAGGAGCTCATCGCTACTCTCCGCCACAGCCTCGTTGCAGCCGGCATCCGTGCAGCTGCGCTCCTCCACCGCGGGTGCGGCGCAACCGGTGAGGGCGGCGCTCGAGAAGGGCGCTGCGCCTGCGAGCGCAAGAGACTGCAAGCCAGGCCGTGAACGACAGACGAATACGCGAAACCATGACTTTCCTCCAGGTGTTGCCGGGACCACCTCGTCCCTCGTTGGCAAGTGACGACCGGCGGGAGGCGGTTCACGGAAATCGTCTGGCCCGTGTTTGTCTCCGGGTTGAGCGCGCCGGTGGGCTGAGTCGAAACGACCTTGCGGTCGCCGACGTGGCATGGCACTTGCTGTCTTGATCGACGTGATTAAACGCTTTCAGAGTTTTTCTGCTGGTTTGGTGACGTGGCTCAGTTTGGCAGCGCTGTGTGGCGGGTGCACCTCCGACCCCGGTGATGCTGGCAAAGCGACTGGCGGTGCTGCGGGAGGCTCAGGGGCGTCGGGAGGGGACGGCGGCCGCGGCTCCGGAACGCCGGGTGGTTGTGGAGACCCGAATGGGTACTGCGATTGCGACGAGGGCTACTATCACGCCAATCACGACTACTACTGCGATCCCTGGACGGTGTGTGAAGGAGACGAAGTCACGATCAACGTTCCCAACGATCTCGAAGATCGAGTGTGCGCGCGAGTGGAGTTCGTGGATCAGTTTGGAACCGCGGACCGCGACACCGCGACGGCGCTCGCGGCGAATCCCGATGGAAACCTATGTGTCTCCGGGACGCGCTCGACAGGCCCAGCAGGGGCGGTCCGGTCCGTGGGGGCATACGTGCGCAAGTACGGTCCTGATGGTGCGGTGCTCTGGACGCAGCGGTTCGAGGGTGACGGGGCCGAGGTGACTGACGTGGCGATCGATGCCGCGGGGAACTGCTACTCGGCCGGGCTCTCCGCTCAGCCAGAGAGCGGCGACGGGGCGTGGTTCGTGCGCAAGCACACGGCGACCGGGGCCGTGGACTGGGAAGTCACGGGGTCGACTGCGGCGCATGCTCCAGGCCAGGTGGCCGTCGATTTGGATGGCAACGTGTTCGCGAGCTTCGTCACGCGTTCCCCCGGGGCGACGAGCGCTCCCCAGCACACCGAGCTGATGAAGTTCGACCCCACAGGTGAGCTCAGCTGGTCCGCGAGCGTGGGGGTTGACGATCTAGCTTCTACCGTCTTCGCGCTGTCGGGGGGCGAGGCCATGGTGGTTCGCTCGACGGGGCAGGGGACAGCGCTCGACCAATATGCGACCACGGTCCACGTGACCCGCCTGACGGAGGCGGGTGCTGTGAGTTGGGAGCGCGGCTACAAGGCCTACCAGGTGTTCAAAGTGAAGGATATTGCCGTAGGGCCCAGCGGCGATGCGTTCCTGGCGGGGTCGTCTACGAACTCGGATACCGGAACAGTCTTCAAACTTGATCCCGGAGGAAATGGAGCGGCGTTCAGCGCAACATCGGATCTCCTCGCGCAGATCCGGAGTGGAGACGATGGATCGGTTTGGCTACGCGGTGCCAACGGGATCTCTGCCTGGACCGGAGCAGGCGAGGGGCTGTACGGCCTTGCCGCATACAACCTACCCATTCAGATACGCGACTTTGCGCCGATCCCCGGCTTCGTGGTCTTGGTGGGCGAGCCAACCAAGCCCCTCGCCGGACAGACTGACCAGGGGATGGGAGACGCTGTTGTGCTGAAGCTGCGCGTCGACTGACGCTGGTGCGACCGCCAGTCCGGATCCGATTCATGCTCACCTCTGTCTGAGAGAAGCTCGGTTGCAGAGCGGAGCTGGAAGCTCTTTCCGTCGGGAACGTACTCGATGGACATGAACTATCGATTCAAGCTTTCGGTCGTCGCTTTGCTCTCTCTCGCTCCCGTCGCCTGCTCTGACGACGGAGGCGGCGGTGGCAGTGGTGGCAACGCAGGTACGGGCGCCAGCGCGGGCACCGCGGGTACGTCGAACTCCGGCGGTGCCGCGGGGAAAAATGGTAACTCCGGCGGTGCGGCCAGTGGCGGCGCAGCAAGCGGCGGCGCAGCAAGTGGCGGCGCGGCAAGTGGTGGCGCCGCAAGCGGCGGCGCGGCCTCTGGCGGAGCAACCAGTGGTGGCGCCGGAAACTCCGGTGGCAGTGGCGGCAGCGACGGTGTTGGTGAGCAAGGCAAGTGCGAGCTCCCAACCGCCCTCGGCTCTTGCGCTCAGGCGCAGTTCTGCGTGGAGTACTACGACGATCTGGGTCTCGATCTCGAACAGGCGTGCGCGGATGGCGGCGGCACCTACTCCACGTCGCCTTGCAGCGGCACCATCGGCTGGTGCGAGGCCGCGAGCGGACCTTACGTCCAGTCGATTCAGTTCTTCGCCAACGCGGACGCGCTCAAGACGGCCTGTGAGGACAAGGGTGGCGTCTGGTGCGACGCCGCGACTCAGTGAGCACGTCAGCCCGCGCCGTTCGCCAAAGTTGACCGCGCTGCAGTGCTCCCTCACCCCCAAACCCGCGAGACTGCGGTGATGGCGCTGCGGAGTGAGCTTTGGGTGCGCGGCGTTGGGTGCTGGCCGCATCCTTGGCGCTGACATCGGTGGTAAGCTGGCCACCTGGAGGTGGCCGCGATGAAGGGTTCTGAGGACGTTCAAAGCGCATGCTGGACTCATCGTGGTCCGACTCTGCGAGGATCCTGCTTGCGTCGGTCGTTGTGGCGCTGACCTCGATGGGCTGCAGTGAAGGCGACTCCGGAGGGAACGGCGGTAGCGCGGGCGTGTCAGGCAGCGGTGGCTCCGGCGCGAGCGGCGCTGTTGGAGGCAGCGGAGGCAACGCCGGAGTCGGCGGTTCAGCTGCAGGCGGCTCCGGCGGCTCAGCTGCAGGCGGCTCCGGCAGCGGTGGCTCCGCTACTGGTGGCTCGAGTACGGGTGGCACCGGCGGCGACGGCTGCTGGAGCAATCGCCGGGACCGGACAACACGGGGGTGCCAGCGGGTACCGTGCTCACCCCAGCGGCTCGATTCAGGTCACGACGGATGGCGCCGTGATCGAAGATCTGGATATTCAGGGCGAGGTACAAATCCTCGCGGATAATGTGACCATCCGCCGCTGCCGCATCACCAGTGGGGACTACTACCCCATCCGTTACTTCGACAACGACAACGTGGGGCTGCTGGTCGAAGACACGGAGATCATCCAGGACCAGCGCAGATGTTACCGCGGGGATTTCGTTCTCCAACTACACCGCACGCCGCGTGAACATCCACGGCACCGCAGACGGCTTCAAGGCAGACGAAAACGTGTTGATTGAAGACTCGTGGGTGCACGACCTCGGCAACTACCCGGACCAGCACAACGACGGGGTGCAGTCGACCCACGGCCTCAACGTGCACATCCGCCACAACACGCTCGAAGGCGCGAGCAACGCCTGCGTGCAGACCGGAGACGAGAGCGGGCAAACCACCGATCTCGTGATCGAGTGCAACTGGCTCTCCGGCGGCGGCTACTCGCTGAACCTGCGAGGCCAGAACCCAACCGGCACACAAGTGCTGCGCAACCGCTTCACCGGCGACTGGGGCTATGGACCGTGGACGTTCGATGATCCGAACCCGACGGTGATGGGCAACGTGCTCGACAGTGATGGTTCGCCCATCGACTATCCGTAGCGCTTCGTCCCACGAGCCTTGGAACACGAGCAAGTTTCGCTCCCCAGACGCATCAGGCAGGTTGCGACGTCGACCGTTTGAGCAAGCGGCTTCCTGTGGGGATTTCCTGGATTCCGAACTTCAAGCTGGTGCTCCGCCCGCTGCTCCGGTTGCCCAACGTGCAGATGCTCGAGCTGCTCCAGCCCTCGGCGCATCCTGCTTCACTAAAATTTCTGCGCGGAATGACTGGTCTGCGTAGCCTGCGATGGGCTGGAGCCTTCCCGGAGGACGAGATGCGGGTGGTGGGCACGCTGCACAACCTGCGAGTGCTCGACCTGCACTACACCCAGCTGAATGACGCTGGGCTGGCGCACATTGCGTCGCTGACCGACGTGCAAGAGCTGGACGTCAGCTCGGGACCCGTGACCGATGCTGGGCTCCGTCATCTCTCGCCCCTCAAGCGCCTGCGGCGGCTGCGGTTGTCGGACTACCGGATCACGGATGCCGGGCTCGCGCTGCTGCCCGAGTTTCCTGAGCTGCGTGAGCTGGTCGCTGAGATGGCGAACGCATCGGACGCCTCGCTGCTCGGCAAGTTGCCAAACCTCGAGGTGCTCTCGGTCCCCCGATATTTTGGGGCGGACGCGGTGCCGTACATCAATCGCATGCGGAACCTGCGTGAACTCGATCTCTCCTGGGCCAAGATCCACGGGGAAAGCGCCATGCAGATCGACCTGCCTGCCCTCGAGCGCCTCGAGATGACTTACACGCCCGGAGTGGTCATGCACTTCGCGCAGCGCGGAACCCTGCAAGCGCTCCACCTGAGCGGCGCGCTACTCGGGGAGGGCGATCTCCAGGCGCTCGCCAAGCTGCCCAACCTGCACGAGCTCACCGCGAGTGTTGAAGGGGTGGACCTGCCCTTCCTGGCGAGCCTCCCTCAGCTTGAGACTCTCAATCTCCGCGGGGATATGACTAGCGCCGAGCTGCAGGCGCTGCGCAAATCCAGGTCCCTGCATAGCCTGGATCTGTCCTACGCTCCCAAGACAGACCTCACCGCCTGCGACGCGTTACCGGAGCTCTTCTTCTGTGAGAATCGCTTCGTGACGTTATGGGAGAGGAGTCTTCGGAACCCCCGTCTCAAGTGAGCTGCCTCCCCCCGGCTCGCTCACTTCGCTCGCTGCGCCGCCCCTCCCGGCGCCGGCCGCGTCTCGCGTTGCTCGCGCGCGCGGGCGGAGGGGTTACTCTTCGGAGAAGACTTGCTCCAGCGTTTCGGCGTCGAGCAGGCGCTCTGCGATCTGATCGAGTCGGTCCGGAGTGACGCCCAGCAGTCGCTCTCTGGTGCCCTGCGGCAACGGAGCGAACTTGAGGTTGAGCTGCTTGAGTAGCAGCTCTGCCTTGCCTTCCGCTTTGCCTTCCGCCTTGCCTTCCGCCTTGCCTCTGGCTTCGCCCTTCGCTAGGCCCACGGCCTCGCCTTGGACCCAGCCTTCGGCAATGAGCTCGTCGTATGCGCTGATGATCGGGGGATGCATGTCCGGTGCCTCTCTTCCTGCCTCCCCCCGGCTCGCTCACTTCGCTCGCTGCGCCGCCCCCTCCCGGCGCCGGCCGCGTCTCGCGTTGCTCGCGCGCGCGGGCGGAGGGGGTTACTCTTCGGAGAAGACTTGCTCCAGCGTTTCGGCGTCGAGCAGGCGCTCTGCGATCTGATCGAGTCGGTCCGGAGTGACGCCCAGCAGTCGCTCTCTGGTGCCCTGCGGCAACGGAGCGAACTTGAGGTTGAGCTGCTTGAGTAGCAGCTCTGCTTTGCCTTCCGCTTTGCCTCTGGCTTCGCCCTTCGCTAGGCCCACGGCCTCGCCTTGGACCCAGCCTTCGGCAATGAGCTCGTCGTATGCGCTGATGATCGGGGGATGCATGTCCGGTGCCTCTCTTCCTGCCTCCCCCCGGCTCGCTCACTTCGCTCGCTGCGCCGCCCCCTCCCGGCGCCGGCCGCGTCTCGCGTTGCTCGCGCGCGCGGGCGGAGGGGGTTACTCTTCGGAGAAGACTTGCTCCAGCGTTTGGGCGTTGAGCAGGCGCTCTGCGATCTGATCGAGTCGGTCCGGAGTGACGCCCAGCAGTCGCTCTCTGGTGCCCTGCGGCAACGGAGCGAACTTGAGGTTGAGCAGCTTGAGTAGCAGCTCTGCTTTCCTTCCGCCTTGCCTTCCGCCTTGCCTCTGGCTTCGCCCTTCGCTAGGCCCACGGCCTCGCCTTGGACCCAGCCTTCGGCAATGAGCTCGTCGTATGCGCTGATGATCGGGGGATGCATGTCCGGTGCCTCTTGGATGATTGTCGCACAGAGTTGGTGATGCTGCACGGGCGGGGTCGCTTGCAGGAGGTAGGCGAAAAGGGCTTTGAAGTCGTCGTGTTGCTGTTTGGACACTGCACGCAGACTCGGCAGCCAGTGCTGCATCGAAGCCTCTAGCGCTGCCAAGCTGCGAGCGTCTCTCAACAAGCAGAGGGCTGCCACCGCCATATCGGTCAGGTCACGAGCGACGAGCTCGGCAGGTGTCGTCGATGGGAGATCGTCGAGTACGACTTCGAGCTGGGCTACGTGGGGTCGGAGCTCGGATAGCTGCTCGAGTGCGGCGTAGACGGAGTGAAGATCGAGCGGGTGTGGCCAGGGGCGCCTCGCGTTGCTGACCAAGAGCGGGAAGACGATGGGAACCTCGGCGCCCGGCGTTTCCTTGAGGAATGCGTGCTGGATTGCGCTGATGTAGCGCTGCATGCGCCAGGCGATGCGGGGATCGGGTGAACTCTGGTGTTCGATCAAAACATAGATGAGGAACGGCACCGGGGTTGTGTCGCGCTCCGAGAAGTCGACTCGGAACAGCAGGTCACTGAACAACGTGCTGAGCGGCCGTTCGACGAACGACGGGCTCTCGAGGCTGAGCGTCTCCCAGTCGAGCCTGGCGGCTACGCTCGCGGGCAGCCAGTGACGGACGAGACCCAGTGCGTTCTCTCGCCGACCAAAGGTCAAGCGGAACAGCGCGTCGTGGTTTGGGCGCGGCTCAGACACAGGCCGGCTATCGGTTGAGCTGGGGTTGAGTTGCGCGTCGACCAGGGCGTTTCGAACGACCCTAGGCTGCGCCTCTTGCGCCGCCTTGCCCCACGGTAATGGGAGCTCAGGTTTGGAACGGCACCGAGCTGGGGTACCCACACCGAGCGGCACGAGGCTTGCTTCTATGCAGGGCATGACCCTCGCCTTCCCTAAGTTTCTAGGTCAGTTCGTACCTTGGCTCAGCTTGGCACTGGTTGCGGCCGCCTGCGGCGGAAGCAGCGGACCGAGCGATGGGCAGAATGGCGGAGCCGGCGGAAGCGGCGGCTCAGGAGGCGCAGCGGGCGCAGCGGGCGCAGCGGGCGCAGCGGGCACGGCGGGAGGCGGCGCTGCGGGGGAGCCTGGAAACGGAGGCGCCGCGGGCGCGTGCCCGTCTTGCCCAGCGAATTGTCCGGATGGCAGCTGGTCCCCTGAGCAAGCGATCCCGTGCATGCCCTGGAGCGAATGCGCTCAAGGCGAGGTGGAGCTGTACGCGCCCACCATGCACGGCGATCGCGTGTGCGGGCTGGTGGAGTTCGCCACCGAGTTTGGCGGCGCGGGTTCCGACGAGCCCGAGCTCCTCGTAGTGAATCCCGACGGAAGCAGCTGCGTCGCCGGTATTCAAGTCGACGCCAGCTCGGGGGTGATGAGCGCGTTCACGCGCAGTTTGACGCGCAAGGCGCGGAACCTGGATGCACGAGACGGACGTCGGCCAGCCGAGGATCCTCGCGCTTACAATGGATGCGGCGGGGGACTGCATCAGCCTGGGCATGACCCCAGCCGCCACCGCAAGCGGAGAGTGGTTCGTGCACAAGCACGCAGCGGACGGTTCGGTTGCTTGGAGCGCAACCGGCCCCTACGAGCGCGCGCATGCCTCGCCAAGTCGGTGTGGATCCGAGCGGCAATGTCATCGCCGCGTTCCTGACTCGTGCTCCTGACCAAGAGATGGTGGCGAGCGCGATTGAGATTGTGCGCTTCGACGCGAGCGGTGTGGCCGGGGATACGAAGACGGTCGGGCCCGAAAACGTCGACGCCGCCTTCGTTCAGTTCGTCGACGGCGACGCCATCGTGGTGCGCAGTGGGAGCTCTGCGGTCAGCGCGTGGCGCTTCGCTGCGGATGGCAGTGAGGTCTGGAGCGGACAGTACGCCGCCTCGGAGATCTCCAGTGTTTCGGAGAGCGCGCTCTCTCCCGTGGGGGATGTGGTCCTCAACGGCGCGCACCTAGGCCCGTCCAGCAACTCCGAGCCTTCCGTGTTCGTGCTAGATCCTGACGGAAACAAGAAGCGCAACCTCGGCTTCGACTTCCCGACCTCGATGTCGCGCCTGGCTGCCGATGGCACGCTGTGGCTGCAAAAAGACTTCCACCTGCTCAGCTACGACGCGAGCGGCCAAGCGCAGCGCGACCTCTATCTGGGACCTGACCAGATCACCACGGACTTCCTACCAATGCCCGACGCGCTCCTGGTAGTGGGCGCCACCAGCGTGCCGCTCAGCGGGCAAACGGCGCTGGGGGGCAAGGATGGGACGCTGGTGAAGCTGCGCTTGAAGTGAGGGGTTTGTGAGCATGTGCGGCGCCCGCTAGGCTGCCCCGCAGCACTTCTTGTACTTCTTGCCGCTTCCGCAGGGACAGGGGGCGTTGCGGTCGACCTTCTTCGACGTCGCCTGCTTGCCGGCGCCCGGGTGGCGCCCCCGGTTCTTCGTGTACATCTCGTCGAGCAACTGCGGCAGCTCCTCACAGGCGCTGGCGATCCACTCCGCCTTGGTGCCCTCGAGCTTGAGCCGCGGATCATCGAGCATGGAGTGGTCGCAGAGCGCCAGCAGCACGAAGGCGATTTCTTCTTCCTCGCGGAGCCAGGTTTGGTCGAGGTCCATCACGGCCAGGTACCCACTGCAGAAGTCCGCGATCGCATCCAGGTCGTCTGGCTCGGGGGAGAGCATGCCCTCCTCCTCGAGCATCCGGCCGACCTCGTTGTACTCTTCCATCAGCGCGCTGATCGCGGGTCCGTCCGCCTCGCTCGGCTCACGCTCCCCGAACACCAGCGGCATCCACTGGCTCGGTGGGATGAGTTGCCGCGCGGAGAAGACCGCGACCAGCACCCCCATCATCTCTTCAGGCGTCATCGACAGGTCGCCGTCGAGGAGTGCATCCAACGCTTCAAAGTCGGGTTCGTGAGGCGAAATCACGGGCTGGATTCTCCGCCGCTCACGGACAGCTGTCGAGCGCCTGCCTCGGTTTTGTCTCCGAACCCCCGGCACCGACGCTGGAGTCCGGCCGTCGATACCGTCGCCGGCTGCCCTCCGGCACCACACCCGAAAAGAAGCGGGGAGCGACGTTTCTTTTGTGGGGAAGCGCCGTCGTGTTTGGGGGACCGGGGGTGAGGGAGCGACTAACGCCTTGGGCCTCGTCCGTCACTGGCTATAGACGAGCATTTCCTTGAGGTACGCACTAAGGATGGAGCGCTCGCCGAAGCGGGGAACTGCGTTTTCGGAAGAGGGAAGCGCGCTTCGGTTGGGGGATCGGGGGTGAGGGAGCGACTGGAGGTGGTGTTGGAGCATCTGAGGGCACTGAGGGAGCAGCTGTGGGAGCAACGCTACATGACGAGTCGATCGAGCGATCGACCGACGTAGCCGTCCGGCGCTTTGTCGCTCACATCGATCGTGAATCCGCCCACGCCGGCCCCTCCACCGGAGCCCACATTCACCACGACGCCGGATTGCACGGGGACGCCCGCGTGAATCGCAAGCCCAAGCGAAATCCCGCCTGAGCCTCCGCTGCCTGCGCCGGCTTTGCCTCCGGGCGCGCCTTCACCGCCGCTGGAGTAGGGCCCGCCGAAGGTGCCGCCATTACCCTTGCCGCCTTTCCCTCCGGCACCGCCCACGCCGCCATTGCCACCGTTGCCTCCCTTCCCGCCAGCGCTCGAAGTGAGGGTGACCCGCGTCAGGGTCAGCCCACTGCTCCAAGAAACGATCGCAATGCTCGCTCCACCGCCTTGTCCACGGCCGCCTCGATTGCCGCCACAGCCTCCCATTCCACCGGCGCCACCGCCCGTGTACAGGCCAGACTGCTTGAAGAGCCCAGGGCCACCACCGCCTGCCTTGGCCAGGGTTGCCACTCGTTCCGTCGAAGCCATCTCCGACGACATACGCCGACTCCGAGTGTTCCGCGCGGAGCCGGTGCGCCGTGAACTCCCGGGTCGCCGGGAGAGCCCGCGGTGCCCGAACTATCACGCCGCCGTTGTCCACCCCTGCGGGCGTAACGTTGGTGTCCGGGATCCCCGGATCCCCGGGATCGTCGCCACGTTGTTGGAGTCCTTGCCGTCGCCTCCCTTGCTGCCGCAATTGAGGGCCCAGGCCACTTTCCACCTTGGCCTGGGTTGATGGTAATAGTGCCGGAGCGCCCGTCCTGCGCGGTGGTGGGCGCGGGCGCCTTTTCACCGTCGGCCCCGAGGGAGCCGTCTGTGCCATTGGCACCGTCGGCAGCGAACGCGACGCTGTCGCGGATTACGATGCCCTGGCTGTTCTTCACCCAGATGCCAACACTGCTCTCACCCGGCGTCGCGCCGGCTCCAGCCCGGACTTCCAGGTGATCCAGGGTAAGGTTGGTGACGTCGTCGATCACCATGGCAGTCGATGTGGAGGCGGTTATGCGTGCCCGATAGGTGTCGTCCCATTCCCAGTTGCTACAACGAAAACCGCCGTAAATCTCCGCATCGTTCGCCGCGGAGGTCAAACTCAGGGTCTCGTTGTAGCTTCCGGCGTCTGCACACGTAGATGCGCTTCCCCAAGGCAACGCCTGCGCTGATGCCGTGACCGATGGTCGCGTAGGGGTTGCGCGCGTGCCATCGCCCGTGGTGTCGCTGCCCGCAGGGCTGACGAAGATGCCCACGCCCTCGTCCACAGCGCACGGGTTCGTTCCGGGCGCTCCGTTCGGATCGCAGCCGCCGGTGCCTCCGCTTCCCATGCCACCCGTACCGCCAGTCGTCGCACCGCCCGAGGGCCATGCCCGCCGAGCCACTGGTACCGCCAGAAGCCGCGCCGCCTGACGCCATGCCCGACGAGCCGCCAGTTGCTGCTCCGCCTGACGCCATGCCCGACGAGCCGCCAGTTGCTGCTCCGCCTGACGCCATGCCCGACGAGCCGCCAGTTGCTGCTCCGCCCGACGCCATGCCCGAAGAGCCACCGGTTCCGCCGTCGGCTCCAGCGCCGGACGCGCCTCCGGAAGCCATACCGCTCGAGCCGCCGGACCCTGCGTTGCCAGCGCGTCTCCCCCGCCGAACTGCTGCCCGCTTGCCCTGCCGAGCCGGCGGAAGCGCCGGTGCCGGCCATTCCGCCGGACCCTGCGTTACCGTTGCCCCTGTTCCTCCGGAACCGCCATCTTCACCGCAGGCGCTGAGGAAGAGACCAAGAACGATGAGTGACCGAGTGCGCATTGAGCTTCGAAGATAGGGGGGCGCGACCTTGGCACTCCTTGTTTCACCGAACAGAGTGAGAAGCCACCAACGGGTCCAAACGCGACTACGTTGCCGCGCGGTCTTTGGTCGGACAGTTGACTACACCGGGGGCTTGCGGGCTGGCCCGGATTACGCGCGAAGCCCCGTCGATGAGGTTCAGGTGATTCGTGTGCGATCGCATTGAAAAGGGGCGAGCCACCTCGAGTCATCGCCCACTGTGAGGTGGTCGAGCAGCTCTGCCACGGGTGCAACGCGGGATGCGGGTGCCGGTGTTGGTCGAGCCTGATCGGCTGGGGTCGGTGAGGTTGGATAAGCGTGAGTGGTAGCGCGGGTATTCGGAGCGAACCGCCTTCAGTCCGTCCTTGGACCGTCGTCGAGCGTTTCCGCGAGCAATCGGCGCTCGGCGATCTGTTCCAGTCGCTCGGGGCTCGTGCATTCGAGCAAGTCGCGGGTGCACTCGGGGACGTCCGGGAAGCGCGCGTGGAGCTGAAGCAGGATCAGTTCGATTCGATCGAGTCTCCCATACCTCCAGGGCGTTAATTAGCATGGTCGGCAGTCTGGTGTAGGCTCGGGTCCGAAGCTGCCGCGCGGTCGCGGTGGTTCCGGTTATCGATTCCAGACTCGACATCGCCAGGAGAACGCATGGTAGACTCCGCTAGAAATGTCGCGGAGAATGCACCGCGCGGTGGGGGGGCGATGCGTGAGATTCTGACGGTCATCGGCTGTGCGAGTTTCCTGCTGCTCGGTGCGTGCACGGATGGCGGCGCGACCGGCGGCGGGGAAAAGGGCGCGTCTGGAGGACCGTCAGGAGGCACCGGCGGTGCAGGTGGCACCGCAGCAGGTGGCTCTGGGAGCTCGTCGAGCGCCGGTACCGGCGGCAGCTCGGCCGGCAGCGGAGGAAGCGCATCCGGTGCGGGCGGTACCTCTGCCGGCTCCGGGCCGGGTGGGGTGTCTGGCGCTGGTGGTAGCGGAACGTCGCAAGGAGAATGCAAGCCGCCTCCGGCCATAGCCGCCTGCGATTGGCGCGGTGGGTCTGCTGGGATTTGCCAGGAACTCTACGACGCTTCCCAGCTCGACCGGTTTTCTGAGGACTGCCTGCAATCCGGGGACACGCTCTACTCGGGTCCGTGCGCCGGCTCGCGCCCCATCGGATGGTGCGAGCGCTCTGGGGAACCGTACGAGTCGCTGTATCGCCACTACTCCGTGGGTCCAACCGGGAGTCCCGCGCAGCTGAGAAGCAACTGCGAGTCCGAGGAGGGCAGCGTGTGGTGTGTCGGCGCCAACGATTGCGTGTCCGCACTTCTCGGCACCTGTGAGGAGTGCATCGCTATGGCGAGCGCGCCCGGAGGGTGTTGCGAGACCGAGGTGTCAAAGTGCCGCGCGGATACGAAATGCAACACGGTCCTGACCTGTGTTGCTGGATGCGGCCGCGACTTTGAATGTCTGCCTTCGTGCGACTGGGGGATTCCGAACGACCTGGAGACCTCGAGCTACATTTGCTTGTTCTCCCACGGCGGGATCGACAACAACGGCCCGTGCGGGTATGGGTGCGGCCTGCCTTGAATCGTCTCGTGGAGTGCTTTCGGGGGGACCAACCCGAAACGAGCTACGCAGAAACGTCGACGGGTCGCCCCCCCAGACGCTCCTGAGCTGGCTGGCGGAGCTTGGGGTGGTTCGGGTGTTTGTGCCGTCTGCAGCTGTGTATAGAATCCGCGAGGAAATATGGTCCATGAAGCCATCGTTGGATAGCCAAGTCACCCTGACGGGTGACTGTCTGGTGACGCGCATCCCCGCGTTGAAACACATTGACGTATACCGCACGGTCGCGGGAGCCCTCGAAGCGATTCCCGACGGCTGGCTGCTCATCGAGCGGGTCGACAGATTTCTCTGCGGAATCCATGCGGTTCCTGCTCTGGCACGAGTTCTTGCACATCCATCTCCGCTCGCTCCACACCAAGGAGTTCCGGGAGAAGGAGAGCCTGTGGCCGAACTTCCCGACCTGTGACCGCGAGATGGACAACCTGTGTGAGCGATTTGGGATTGGGTATTGGTGAGGGTGAGGACGAACCTCTCCGATAGTGCCAAGCAGGTGCTGGAGGACTGACCTGAGACGCAGAATTAGCGAAACGGCCCATATTACCGCAGAAACGGCAACGAAGTGGCAGCGGCTGGGGCTCGGAGTATGCTGAGTCAATGACGGCACCGGCCCAAGCTGCTGTTAGGCCGCCTCTGGATGAACTTCTGAGGTCGCTGCCGCCCCTGGCGCGTGCGGAGCTGGCGTGGTTGCCCATGGAGTTTCGGGCGGTGATCGTCGAGCCGCTTCGGGAAGCTCGGCCGGAGGAGTTCCTCGCGGCGTTCTCCGGCGTGGTGGAGCCAGGCCTGCGCCTGATGCTCCGGACGGCGCGAGCCCTGTCGCCTCTGCTCTCGCAGTGGGACGGCTGGAAGCATCAGTTCGGTGAAAACCTGGAAGCCTCTCTGCAGGACATTGGGGACCGGTTGGAGAGTCACGACCTAGGCGCCGCAGACGCGTTGCGGGAGGCCTATGCTTGGCTGGTCTCGGTGCTCAAGGCGGCGGCACAAGGAATCGCGTCGCAGATCGAACTTTCCGAGATCAACCTCGAGCCGGACGAAGCGGAGTTGCAGCAGGAACTCGCTGGGCCCGCCGGCTCGATCACGCGCGGGATCTTGCTGACTATGTCAGCGTACGAGGCGTTGTTGATGGGCGGAGTGCCTCCGGCCATCCATTCGTGGAGTGAGGAGGCGCGCCGCGAAGTGCACCTGGCGGCGAATCTGCTGCGGTCGGCAGGGCTCGCGGTGCCGTCCAGTTTGCCTGCGCACATCGAAATGCAGCCCTGGAGGCGGCGACGACGTGGGGTGCTTTTTCGTCCCTGGCTGCTGCCACCAGGAACCAAGCATCTGTTGTGGAGCCTGCTCGATCCGTAGCAGGTGTGGCTCTTCGGGAGTCGGGCTAAAGGTACTTACGCGCCTGACAGTGATTGGGACGTCCTGGCAGTGGTGAGCGACGGCACGGACGTCGAGAACCTGTTGCGCAATCCCATGGTCTTGATGCTGCGCCGAAGAAACATCGATCTCATCGTCGCCACCGAGTCGGAGTTTGAAGAGGGGAAAGAGGCGTTCGGGAGCCTGGCGAATATCGCCGTTTCCGAGGGGATCAGGGTTCAGTGAGCGGTAAAGGCAAGACCGTCGTTGAGTCCTATCTGCAAAGGGCAGAAGAATCATTGGAAATGGCCAAAGCTGGCGCCGACATCCAGAACCACTTCGCGGCCTATCATCTTTCCCTCACCTTCGAGTTGGTCATCAAGGCGGTACGCCTACACCACGGCTTGCCTGCAACAGCGAACCACCTCGTCTTCAAGTTGCTTGAGGGGCTGGAATCAACTGAACCCTGGACTTCACGTGTCAAGGCGCTGGAGGAACTCGAGAAGTATTCGACCGCCTATCGCTATCCGAGCGCAGGCGGGCGAAGCGCAGCTTCTCCACCGTGGACGACGTCAGGGCCTACATCGAAAAACTCCGTGCGCTGATCGACCTCGCTCGGAGCGAACTACTCAAGTAGCCGGCGACACAGCAACTCCAGGAGCTGCTCTCGGATCCCGCTAGTGCCTTTGGACACGTCCAGCGTCGCGACACCACAGCTGTGCTCCCGCACGAAGAACGAGCTCTCGATGGGCGCATGGCGGCCTTGTCGAGCCGAAGGATAGATCAGCAAGCTGCGCTTCGCCGAGAGTAGTTCGTTGTAGACGAACATCTGCTTGAGCTCATTGTCTTTGGGGCCGGTGTGATCGGGGACGCGCCACTTGGTGTCGCCGATCCACTGCACGGCGTCGCCCCGCCAGATCACCAGGTCGGGGCGCACGGTGCGGGTGACGTGGCCTTGCCAGAACTTGCAGACGTGCTGAGTCTCGACGCGGACGTCAGGCGGGGCCACGCGCCGCAGCAGGGTTGCGACGTAGGCTTCCCAGAGCTGATTCATGTCGAACAGCAGCGCGAAGACCTCGGTGCTGCCGCCGCGCAGGGCAGGGCTCCGTTGCTTCAAGATCAGCTCGGCAAAGATTAGTGCCGCGCGGTAACATTCGGTGTTGCGAGTCAGCGTGACGCGCTCGAAGTCAGCGGCGTAGCTGGGGGTGAGGGGAGGCAGCCACGCGCGTAGCGCACGGGCACGGTTCACCAGCGTGGCGCTGAGCGGCAGCTCGAGGAGCACGTCGAGGGCGAGCGCCAGGATGCGATTCAGTGGCGTGTCGTGGTCGAACTGCTGGTAGCGCACGTAGAAGCGATCCGGACGCGCGGCGTTCTCGCGGATGTTGTCGGCGATCAGCAGGCGACCGCGGAACACGCTGCCGTTGCTCTCGTGAGTGCGATAGCCCTTGGCGAGCCCCTCGTGGAGCAAGCGCGCGAGCGCCGTGAGGTAGCTCCGCGCGATCAGCTCGAGCAGCGTTCCCCGCTGGATGGCCTGGGCCGCGTCGTCGTGAGACTTCAGTGTGAGCCCAGCGACGTTGAGCATGTCGATCAACAGCTCGCGCCAGCGCGCGGCCTCGGACTGCGCTGCGTAGCCGCGATCGGCTTTGGGGAGGATTTCGATACTCAGGTTGCCGACCTGGACGAAGCCCACGTAGTGCCGCGTGCGCAGGGAGCGATAACCCAGCTCGAAGTAGGGCAGCCGCTGCTTGCTCACGTAGCGATGCAGCGCGTGGACGTGGCCCTCAGCAAGGGTGAAGGTCGCGCCCTCGCGAGTGACGAGCTCCTCGCCGACGCTGAGCTTCTGATGCTCGAAGACCTCGATCGTGGGCATCAGGCGTAGATGCTCTGGAAGTCCGCCGCGGTGAGCTCTTCGATCTTCGCGAACTCGTACACGGTGCGGTCCATGAGCGCCTCCGCGTCTTCGTGCTCGAACTTGGCGAAGCCCACATCGTTGGCCACGACGCGCTTCACGAACTTCGGTCCGAGGATCAGGCCGATGCGCCCGAAGTCGCCGAAGAAGTACTCCTGGAGCAGCGGCAAGATCGAGTCCCTGAACACCGCCTTCAGGTCGTCGAGGGTGGCGTCGACGTCCTTCAAGGACATGAAGTACGCATGGCCCAGCGCGTGATCGCGATCGCGCAGCTTCTCGATGCGGCGATTGATCGTGGCGAGCAGTTCATCCACCCTCACCCCCTCGATCTCGAAATTCAGCAACGCGGGCTTTGGCGGAAGCTCGCGGAACTTGAAGCGCCGACGGAGGGCCGTGTCCAGCGCCTCCACGCTGCGATCGGCGGTGTTCATGGTGCCGATGAGGTGCAGGTTCGCGGGCACACCAAACAGCGTGTGGGAGTACGGCAGCTCGACGATGATCTCGTTCTTCTCCCCGAGGCGCTTGTCCTCTTCGAGCAACGTGATGAGCTCACCGAAGACGCGGGAGACGTTTCCGCGGTTG
>JAWKRD010000078.1:0-21786 GCA_041389805.1 Polyangiaceae bacterium
CAACTTCCCTGAGACCGGGGGAGACTGTTGGGACAACGCGGTGTCGGAGTCATTCTTCGCGACACTCGAAAAGGAACTGCTCGCGCTGCAGCCCCTCCAAAGCCGTAGAACCACGCGGAAACAGGTGGCCAACTACATCGACAACTACTACAATCTCGTCAGACTCCACTCGCACCTCGACTACGTGTCACCGATCGAGTTCGAGACCAACGCACCAAGCTGATTCAAGCAGTCAAATCTGTCCGCCAAATCGGGGCAATTCCATGTTGCCGCGCTTGCTGACGAACACGAACAGCGCGCGACTCCGTGGCTCCATCGCCATCCGCTCCCGCACGATCGCGCCAAGGCGCTCGTAGCCACCGCGCATATCCACCGGCTCGAGCGCGACGTGGATCAGGACTCTTCCTCCGTGCTGAGCGCCGCGACCACGCTACGCAGCAGCTCGGCATCAAAGCCACGCTCCACGCGAATGCGCACCGCGCCGAGCTCGACGACAACGCTGTGGCTCGCTGGCGCCGGGCTCCGCACCAATGGCGCGAACTCGATGGCCGGCGTTGCGCGACTCTTCTGCTCTTGAGCCCACCACCGGTACGCCTTAGCCTTAGAAACATTGACGCGTGTCGCCACTGCCCACACCACCTCACCACTGCGATGCATCTCCGCAAGGAACTTCGACCGATCAAGCTCGCTGTACCCGCGTCATGGCCAACAGCGTGCAGGCACGAAGCGCGCCCGCGGAAGACGGTGCTCATGAAGCGGTTACGATGTTACTACTCGCCTGACCCACTCCTGACGGCTTGAAGGTTCCGTGATGCGATCTCCGCGAGGAGATTGCGATGTCGAGCAAGTCAGATGGGCTTCGAAAACGGATAGCCGCGTTCCGCGCGGGCAACAGCCAACGACCGATTCCGAAACCGCTTCAGCGCGAGGTCGTGGCGTGGGCGCAACGGGAGCGAGAGCGCGGACGAAGCTGGGAGTCGCTGGCTGGAGAGCTTGGGCTCGGTTTCGATACGGTGCGGAAATGGTGCGATGGCAGCAGCGTGGTTGCGCGCGTGCGACCCGTGCGTGTGGTTGAGAGCGTGGGGGCGGCCGCCAGCGAACCGCCGGAACTCGAGTTGGTCACGCCGGCGGGCTACCGAGTGCGTGGGCTCACATTGTCGCAGCTTGAGGAGCTGTTGCGGGGTCTGTCTTGATCCTCGCGGCAAGTCGCCAGAGTCGCGTCTACGCGTACGCAGCGCCCGTCGATCTGCGAAAAGGGTACGACGGCTTGTTTGGCCTGGTGCAGCGTGATCTCAAGCAGAACCCGCTCTCGGGCGACCTGTTTCTCTTCACGAATCGCCGTCGCTACGCGTGCAAGGTGCTGCTGTGGGACGGCAGCGGCTTGTGCATCTTTCAGAAGCGGCTCGAGCGCGGACAGTTTGCGTCGCTCTGGCGTGAGGGCGGTGGCAGCGTGGAGTTGACGACGAGCGAACTGGCGCTCTTCATCGAAGGTTGCGAGCTCGTTGGGAAGCGCGCGTTGTCTCCGCGGAGAATCGAACTGAAACCCCTTGCGGAGTAGATCGCGGTGTGATCTAAAGGAGCTCGTGGACATCGAGCGCGAGCGCGATATCGAGCAGCTTCGGCTGATCGCGCGCACGCAGCAGAAGCAAATTGAGCAGTTGCTCCGCGTGGTGAACGCGAAGAGCAAGAACTCGAGGCGCTGAAGGGCGACCCCACCGAACTGCAGCAGACGCTGGAATTGCTCGAGCGTCTGCAAGCGCAAGTTGACCAGGGGAAGCCGAAGGCCCAACGCAAGGCGAACGGCGGGAAGAAGCAACGCCAACGCTTCGGAAACACGCCGCAGCCGAAGCTCGCCGAGGTCGAGCAGAGCTTCGAGCTGGAAGATTCCGAGCGGCAATGTCCGGCTTGTGGGGGTGAGGTCGCGCCGTTAGGCGACGAGTGGGAAGAATCGGAACTGATCGACTGCATCCAGGTCAGCTACCGGCGGGTGAAGGTGCGTCAGCGCAAGTACGCCTGCAAGTGCGGTGGGCACATCTGCTCGGCTCCGGGACCCGAGCGCGCCATCGCTGGCAGCCGCTACTCGCTCGATTTCGCCGTCAAGGCGGTCAGCGACAAGTACTGCGATCACCTCCCGCTCTCTCGTCAGGTGCGTATTGCCGCGCGGTATGGTTTGGATGTCACGAGCCAGACGCTTTGGGATCTTTCGAACGCGATTTGTCGTCAGCTCGAACCCACCTCCACTCGTTTGCTTGAGCTTGCGTTGACCGCCAACTGGATCGGGCTCGACCAAACGGGTTGGCCCAGCCTCGACGGCAAGAAGGACAAGCCCTGGCAGATGTGGGCGATCACGACGGATCGCATCGTGTGCCATCGCATCCGCGACAACAAAGGCGCCGCGACGTTTCTCGATCTAGTCGGCGACTACCGCGGCGTGGTCGTGTGTGATGCGCTCAGCACGCATGGTGCGGCGCAGCGCGATGGCCCTGGTTTTCAGCTCGCTGGGTGCTGGGCGCACGTCTTCAGGAAATTCCGCGAGGCAGAACCGGATCATCCACAAGCGAGCAAGATGCTCGAATGGATTGGACGCTTGTACGAGATTGACGACGAAGCCCAATCGCTTGAAGAGCGCGGAAAGTTGCGCGCTGGCAAGTCGCTTGATGTCCTCGCGGAAATGCGAAAGTGGCTGCTCAGCCAAGCGGTGCCCAAGTCGCTATCGATTGGCAACGCTTCGATGTACACGTTAGCCAACTGGGAGCGCCTCACACTCTTCACCAAGCACGCAGATTTGCCGCTCGACAACAATGGAACTGAGCGTGCAATCCGAGGACCCGTTGTTGGTCGCAAGAACCACTACGGCTCGAAGAGCCGACGCGGAACCGAAGTCGCGGCAACGATGTACATGGAGACAGCGCTAAAGAAGTGATCCAGGGCAGCGCTTGAAAAGTGATCCACCCCGGGCAACCGGACCCGGTAAGCGAAGAGGTGTCGAAGCCAAACCGCTAGCCGGGGGGAAGGATGCTCAGGATGGATCACGTGCACGTTATTCGTCACAAGGTGATGGTGGAAGGCCGAAGTCAGCGGTCAGTCGCGGACGAACTGGGACTCAGCCGAAACACGGTTAAGAAGTACCTTTCGCAGTCGGAGCCTCGCTACCGAACGCGGCAGCCACGCGAACAGCCGGTGCTTGAGCGGGTGAAGCCGCGACTGCTCGAACTGCTGGCCGACTGGGAGGGGCGCACGACGGAAAAGCAGTGCATCACCGCAGCGCGTCTTCACTCGCAGCTGCAGGAGGGGGGCTTCGAGGTCGGCGCCACCACCGTCCGGAAGTTTTTCCGTGAATGGCGGCGGCAGAGGGCCGAGACCTTCGTGCCGCTAGTGCATCGACCTGGTGACGAAGCTCAGGTGGACTTCTTCGAAGTCATGGTCGAAGTGAAGCGCACGCGGCGCAAGTGCTGGATGTTTCTGATGCGCCTGATGCACGGTGGGGGCGACTTCACCTGGCTCTACGAGCGGTGTGATCAGGTCGCATTCCTGGATGGTCATGTCCGCGCTTTTGAGTTCTTCTGTGGGGCACCGGCACGCTGCGTTTACGACAACCTTTCCGCCGCGGTGCGCAAGATACTATTTCCTGGTAGAAATTGACTGGCCGGTTCGCCGCACTGGTTAGCCACTATCTTATCGAGCCGTGTTTCGCACGCCCGCGCACTGGCCATGACAAAGGTGGCGTCGAGTCCCGCGGTAAGCACGTGCGGCTCCAACACCTCGTGCCGATCCCACGAGGAGACTCCCTTGACTCGATCAACGCCAGCCTCTTGCAGCGCCTCGAGGACCAACAGCGCAGAAAAGGGGCCGAACAGCAGCAGCGTTACCAGGCTGATCGAGCCGCGCTGAGAGCACTTCCTGAGCAGCCTTTCGAGCCTCGACTGGCGGAGGTGCTGACGGTCAGCTCGAAGGCTTTGGTGCGCCACAACGGAGGGAGCTACTCGGTGCCTTCTCACTGGAAGTGCCTGGATGTGATGGCGTACGTGGGACCGACTGACATCCGCTTCATTTGTCGCGACGAGATCCAAGTACGGGCTCGCGTGAACCCGAACCAACGCAACATCCAGTACACGGATTACCTCCCGGAACTAAGACGGAAGCCTCAGGCCGTGCGTCAGGTGGCGCCGGAGCTGCTTGCGGGCATGAGCGAGCCGTTTGGGGAACTCTGGAAGCTGCTCGAACAGACCCACGGTGGTCGCGAGGCCGGGCGCATCTTTGCCCGAGTCTTGGGTGCCGTCGTGGACCACGGTGAGGCGGCTGTGGGCGCGGCGCTCAGCAAAGCCGTCGCAGGAGGACGAAGCAACCTGCTCGAGCTCGCAGAGCTCGTGCGTCACCCGGTACCGGCAGAGATTGAGGTCCCCGAACCTCTGCGTCAGTACGTGGTCGAAGCCGCGCGGGCCGCTGACTACGACTACCTCCTGACGGGTGAGGTGTCACCATGAGCCGAGTACCGAGCGCAGCAGCCGTCGCCGCGGTCATCGCCGAACGGTGCAAGGAGCTGAAACTGCCGACCATCGCGCGGGACTACGCCGCCGTGTGTCGTCAGGCCCAGGATGGGAGCTGGAGCTTTGAGCAATTCCTCGCGGAATTACTCGAGCAGGAGGTCGTCAAGCGCCGCGCGAACGTGGCCAAGCAGAGGATCCGCGAAGCACACTTCCCGGACATCAAGTCCCTCGAACAGCTCGACTACGCGTCACTGCAGGGCGTCTCTAAGAGCAAAATCCAGGCGCTCAGCAGTGGGCAATTCATCGCGGATGCGGAGGACGTCGTGCTCATCGGCCCGATCGGGACTGGGAAGACGCATCTGGCGATCGGGCTCGGTCTCGAGGCGGCGAAGCGCCGCAGCCGCGTCGCTTTCATCCGCACCGCAGACCTCGTCCGGCAGCTCACGGAAGCCCGCGACGACCGAACCCTGGGGAGACTGCACCGCCGCTACCAACGCGTGGACCTACTCATCATCGACGAGCTCGGCTTTGTGCCACTGAACAAGACGGAGGCCGAGCTACTCTTCAACCTTCTCGCCGACCGCTACGAGCGCCGCAGCACGGTCGTGACCAGCAATCTGGCCTTTGGCGAGTGGGTGCAGGTCTTCGGTAGCGAGAAGCTCACCACGGCCCTCCTGGACCGCCTGGCGCACCACGCTCACGTGCTGACGACGAGGGGCGCCTCGTACCGAACCAACAAGAGGAAACCGAAGAACTAGCGACCTGGATCACGAACTCAACAACACGCCCGGCGGTGGATCACTTTTCGAGCGCTGGAGTGGATCCAATGTCGAGCGTTGACTCCAACGTAGTCGAGGTGCGAGTGGAGTCTGACGAGATTGTAGTAGTTGTCGATGTAGTCGGCCACCTGTTTCCGCGTGGTGCTACGGCTTTGGAGGGCTGCAGCGCGAGCAGTTCCTTTTCGAGTGTCGCGAAGAATGACTCCGACACCGCGTTGTCCCAACAGTCTCCTTGCGGCTCATGCTTGGGCGCGCTCCAAGCTGCTCGAGTGCTGCCAGGTAGTCGTCGCTGCCGTACCTGCAGTCTCGGTCGGTGTGATGGATCCAGTTTGGCTCCAGCGTCCGCGTAGACGCTGCCCTGTTCAGAGCGGAGAGAGCCAACTCCGTGTCGATGTGGTCCGACATGGCCCAACCAACAGCACGTCTCGGTACAGGTCCAGCAGGACCGCGAGGTACAGCCATCCGTCGGTCGTCGAGATGTAAGTGATGTCGCCGAGCACTTGGTTGGGGGCCTCGGCGGTGAAGTCACGCTCCAGTAGATTCGGCGCGATGCGCTTCGTGTGCCGTGAGTCCGTGGTTTTTCGGAAGCGCCGTGGTGTGTAGCCACGGAGCCCAAGCGCGCGCATGACTCGCGCGACCCGTTTCTTGCTTGGTCGCTTTCCGCGCGGTCTCAGCGCACGGCGGACTCGGGGCGCACCATAGCGACCACGATGCTCGTGGAAGACTTCCGTGATCTCCGCGCCCAGCACTGCGTCGTCGAGCGAGCGGGTGCTGGGCTTCGCATGCAGCCACTGATAGTAGCCGCTGCGCGAGACCTGGAGCACACGGCACGCTCGAGCCACTGGGATGTTCCCCCTCTCCGCATGAATCAGCCCGTACACGGCTACTTCACG
The DNA here is from genome assembly GCA_041389805.1 of Polyangiaceae bacterium. GTDB lineage: Bacteria > Myxococcota_A > Polyangia > Polyangiales > Polyangiaceae > JAHBVY01. The sequence continues at coordinate 6,160 of JAWKRD010000078.1, forward strand.
TCCTTCGCGAAGAGGGCCGCGGCTTTTTTTAGCAGCGCGTTCTCGGCCTGCAGGTCGCGTAGCTCACGCCGTAGCCGCTCTACCTCCTCGCGCTCGCCTTGGCCAGCTTGGGCGCCGCCGGTGAGCTCAGGCTCAAAGCGCTCGCGCCAGCGATGCAGCATGCTCTGGCTCACACCGAGCTCCCTGGCGACATCGGCGATGGTCTTCGGGCCCCGAGCTAGCAAGCGGCGGACGGCGTCTTTCTTGAACGAATCTGGACGTGATTTTCTTTGTGGCATTGGTGGACCTCCGAGGAAAGTAATCCCTTGCGGGGTGTCCGCCAAAGCGGGGCAGGCTCAGTTGCCTTGTTGCGGCCTGCACTCCACCGTGCGAGCATTTATTTCCCCAGGGCATCGTATCGCAACTGGCACATCGCGCTAGCTAGCATGGCTTGCGCGTCCGCGGAGCGGTTGCATGCAACTCCGCCGCGTGGTTGCACCACCAGTTTCTCAGCCGTGAAAGCGCGAAAATCGCGCTTTCACGGCGCGGCATACGGCTTGCCTCGGCGACCCCATGGATTACCCGAGATCAGTCGATAGACCGGGGCGGCAACGGCTTCTGTTGATGGAAGACTGTTGAGAACCAGGCTGCGGTGGCAATTCGCTTCACTGATCGTTCGAACTGCCTTCGTAGCTACTCCAGGGAAGACAGCTCAGTGTGCGCGAACCTTGGGTTGGCCGGTTTCTTGCGTCGCGGCGGGTGCTGGCGGTCACGCCGCACATGGGCTCGCCTCCAGAGCGGCAACAGTCTGCTAATCGACAAGCTCTTCTTTCACCAAGGCGAGCACTCTTGCCGTCTCCCGCGCGAACTCGCCCCATTCGTCGCTAAGCGCGAGTCGCTCGGGAGACTCATCCAGGGTCAGCCTCGCCGCTAGCTTGCTCAGGCGCCTCAGAGCGGCGTCCGTCGTTTCGGAGAAGACTGCTCCTTCGGCAAGCAGATCATCGATCCCGCTGTCGTCGAACATCTGACAGATGAGCTCCGCTGGCTCCGGGAAATGGGTGCTCCTTCGATCAACCCACGCAGCCTTCTGCGCCTCGATGTCTGATGCTTCCTCGAGCGACTGGATGAAACCAGTATGCCAAGCTTGCGTCTTCATTGTTGTTCCGATTAGAAGGAGAAGTCCCCAAGGGGGATGTGCGCATCGGGCGTGTTCTTCGGCACCACGTTGCCGTTCACGTCCAACGACTGTCCGTTCCTTACATGCCTCACGTATGGTCTCTGCGAGTTCGGGAAGGGACTCTTCGGGTCGCCAGGCATGACCCGCACCGAATTGTGTGGATTTGCTGGATCGATGTATCGCGTGCCACCGCCTCTCTTGGAACTCTTTTTTACCCAGTTAGCTGGCACGCCCTTTGGTCGGGCCTTCAAGAGCTTTGCGCTCTGACGCGCCGCCCGCCAGGCTGCAAGCCTACTGCGAACGGATCTGACGGCTCCGGGAATGTAGCGAAAGCCTTTGACGATTTTTCCGATGTTGCGACCCGTGATTATGGCCTCAACGAATTCTGCACGTTCTATGTCGATTCTTGCCTGTCTTTCAGCATCCGCGTTAAGTTGAGCAAGCAGCGACTCTTCGCGCTGGGCTTCCATCAATTCAGCAAGCAGCGATGGCTTCGCTCCGCGCCTTCCATCCGTGCCAACTCTGCCCGAGTTTGAGCGAGCTGCGCCTCGGAAGGCTTCACCCATCGAGCGTCAAGGCGCCCCGGTGGTCTTCAACCGGCCCGTCCTCCTTCTGTTTGGTCGGACCGATCGTAACCCCCTTCTCCGGCACTTCATAACACCAGCCGTCACAAGGATCGTAGGGGCTACCTGGTGGTGGTGGCGGCGGTGTGCCACCACCACCGCCACCTGGAAGTATGATCGGCTCCGGACACGGGATCCCCTCAGCCTCACCACAGAGTCCAGTCGGGTCCGAGAAGTTGATTGGGTCGTTGTAAGCGAATGCGTAGGGGTTGGTGCCCGACCCGCCTCGCGGCAGCAACAATGGATCTCGACTGAGGAAGCGACCGAGGGTTGGGTCGTAGATGCGTGCGCCGAGTTGCGACACACCGAGTCCGACTAGCGACTCACCCGCGTTCCACTGCTGACTCAGATAGTTCGTTGTTCCGGGCTCCGCTCCTGAGGCGTTGCTGATGCCACCAAACGGCGTGTACTCGATGTCTTGTACGAAGGCGCCTTCTTGATCCAACACGAAGCGCCCACCGCGGTCCTCGTGCAGCGCGTACGTCCAGGGACCGTTTGCGCCGTGGCGTGTGGCCTCTGAAGGGCCAGGAATGCGCCGGTTCAGCACCTGCACACCATTCTCCTGACGCAGCGTCAGGTTCGGGCCGAAGTGCTTTTCCGCACGGACTTGGGTGTCCAGATCGGATTCCACGTGCAGCTGCTGCAAATCCCCGAAGGCATCGTACGCGAGCACGGCGTGGGTTGCCCCGTTGTCGATACTCTTCGTTAGCCCACCAGCAAAGTACGTCAGCGTCCTGAGACCACCGTCCTCAGTGGGCATCTCGAGCACGTTGCCCATCGCATCGTGCTTCACCGCACATTCGGTCGGCCAAGGCGCCGTACCAAACGCATAGTCGATGTTGCAGAGTCGGTCCTTGTCGATGCTCTGATACTGCATCGCCACCCCTGACCCACTGTACCAGTCAACGGTGCTCGTGATGTTACCAAGGGAATCGTATTGATACTGGAGACTGCCACCAATCAGCACAGGCCAGCCCTGCTGCCGAGTGGCTGACGCGAGGCGCCCCAAGCTATCGTATTGATAGTCGTTGCGGAAAACCTGTGCACCATCCACATACTCAGTTCGCGAGCGCTCATGACCACGGCGGTCAAACGCATCGGGAAACGCGATTTCTCGGCTCGTCACCAGCGGCGCGGGAGATGCTACCTTCGTGCGCTGGATCATCTGGCGCCCGCCAGCCGCGTAGTCAGTGGTCAACGTTGCCTTGCCGTACTGCGCGTTTCGCACGCGACCAAAGATGTCGATGTCGTTCACGCCGCGAGCCGCGTACAGGGTCCGAGCGACCCCGTCGTTGTATGTTACCCCGCGGAGTCGACCTGCCGTGTCGTAGTCGTAGTTGGCCCGCTCCGGTTGGTAGCCTGTGTCTGGCAGCCGCAGCTCGAAGTTCCGCAGTGTGCCGTCCACACCCGTCGTCATGCGCTGCTGGTACGACACCCCGGGCGTCACCGTCGTGTCCACGAACGACTGAGCGTCCACGTTCCCAAGCCCGTCGTAGCTAAACGAAACCGAGCTCGTAGCAGACGTCGCACTCGCCAACCGCCCCAGCACGTTCGTCGGGACCAGGGGGGGAGTGGACGAAGCCACGCCCACGTCGTAAGTAAAGCTCCGAACGGAATCGGCGTCGATGACTCCTCCGACCTCATCCGCGCTCTGAGTCATGCGCCCCCGGGCGTCGTATTGGTACGCGACGCGCCGGCTCGAGCCAGCTCCCACCGTCGAGTCCTGCCACTCGACCTGAGTCAGCTCACCCCAGTTCGTGTAGCCAAAGTGCTGGACCGCGGTGTCTGGCTCCTCAAACTCGATCACCTGACCGAGTGAGTCATAGTGCCAACGAGTCACTTGCTCCCCCTGATGGTGCACGGTCAGGTACCGCGTCATCCGAGTAGGGTTCCCAAGACGGTCGTACTCGTAAGTGCTCCGCTCACGGCCCGCGCGGCGATCTTCAAGCACGCGCCCGAGTGCCGTCACGGTAACTTCGCGATCCGCCGCCCCGTCGACCTCTTCGCCGGTCGCGTCTTGCACACGCACCGTTTCCGTTCCGTCGCTGTTGTAGGTCCGCGTGTAACATGTCGGGAAACGCTCGCTAGCCAAGTCCTGAGTCGGATTCGTTTGGTAACCAGTGCCGTCAATCGTGCACTTCACGCGGTTGTCCGCGTTGTAGAGCACCGACGTCCCGTACGCGGTTTGGAAGTCGTCTCCCAAAGGGTAGGGAGCGGCGGAGAAAATCACACGCCCCAGGCTGTCGTAGCGGCGCTTGCCCATCACCAGCGTCTTGCCTGGATAGTCCGACCCAAGCACCACTTCCGTGCGGTCTACGCGCCCCAGCGCGTCGAGGTACGTCGTTCCGACCTGACCAGGCATCGTGTTCACGGCGCTGGCGCTCACCGGATCCGAGAACTCCTTGACCGTCACACGGCGGCCCCCAGCCTCTCCCAGTGCGAAGCCGGCGTAACTGGTGGTCGAAACCACGCCGACGGTTCCTCCGGGCAACGTCACCGTTGCCTGGCGGTCCCGCCCAAAGCCGTCGTACACGGCCCCGTGCGTCGTGCCGTGTGCATCCGTCGCCCCGGTCGTCTGTAGCGTTGCGGTGTCCACCGTCAGCGTTGCCACCAACGGAGGCAGCGCCGTCCCGTCCGGCTCCGTCGCCGCGGAAGTTATCCCCGTAGCCACCAGCCCAAACTCGTCGTACTGCACGGTCGTCGTCTGCGTCGCTCCGTCCTCGCGGGTACGCAGCGTGCGAGTCGGGTTGCCGACACTGTCGTATTCCGCTTGGAAAACACGGATGTCACTCTCCCCTTCGGAGTTACTGATGGGGTTGCCCGTCTCAGCATCACGGCGCGACACGATCTGCGAAGTGAGGTTCCCAAGCCCGACCAGGCCAACAGCGAGGCCATCGTACTCGTACTTCGTCTCAGCCAGCGGCTGCTCGTGCTCACAGTCATAAGTCGTACGTACCGCTGGGGCGCCCAGAATGCGGCTGCCCGCCTGAGGCGTCGCGTATGCCGTTTGAGTGCACAGGTCGTCGTCGGTGCGGTTGACATCACCCGCATCCCAGACGCGAGTCACCCGTCCGAGCTCATCGACCGTTTCGACTACTTGGGCGGTAGAGACACCAACGTCCCCAGCGACGCGGCTCGAAACCACACTACGCGCGAACAACACGCCTCGCTCGGAACACGGATCCCTGCCAACAAGCTGACTGTCGTTGTACCTCCGTCCAGGCGCGTACGGATAAACGTTGTCGCTGCAGGCGACGTCTTCCGCCGGCTGCGATCCGGCCAATGGACGGACGTCCCACTCGTACTCAGTGCGCCCCACCACCTTGGGGTTCACGTCGAGATCGTCCGCCAGCAAGCTCATCGGGTCGGGATTCAGGGCCGAAGCGAGGGTGGTGACCGTGGAGGGCCGACCAACGCGGTAGAGCCGAGTTTGAAGCTCCTGAGCAGACATCCCTGTGTGGTAAGGGCCAAGCCCGAAGGTGTCGGTCACCGTCGCGCTGCCCAGGTGAGTCTGGGGGTCGATGGTCTGCACGACCCGACGCCGATAGCCCGCAAACACGAAACCATCACTGATTGGGTCGAACATCATCTCGGCTCCGCCGTAGGCGTAGCGGGTGGTTGCCAGCGCCTCTCCACCGGCGCCGGTCGTGGTCACAGCTGCAACCACGATCTCGCGAAACGGCACCTGGTGCGCAGTCGTCCCATCTTGCTTGGCAGACTGATAGGCAATCTCCGTCTTCGCACCATAGCCATCTTGAATCGACACCAGTCTGCCTGCCTCGGGTCGACCAATCACGCTGCCGATTCCTGGCTGTGGGTTTGACTTCAGCCGGTACACCTTCCACGAAGAAGTCGATTGCGAGTTCTCCACGAACTCGAGCTGGCCGTCGCCGTCGAGGTCGTACATGCCGCGCACGTTGGCGGCCACCTCGTCATCCCCTGGGTGAGCGTCGTAGCATCGAACCCGATCCCGCGATAGCGGGGAACCCTCATCGAGCACCTGCATCGGTAGCTGGAACTCGGTGCCTACTGTGAAGCCTACTCCCGTTCCGAATTGTACTCTGATGATTCGATCGATGTACCCACCATTCCAGCTGATGTAGTCCGGGATGCCATCGCCGTTGAAATCTCTCAGGACGCGATTCGTATCCACAGGGTAATCGACCCAGTTCGAACACTGCGGCACAAGTGACCCCGCGGCCCCCTCAGGCACGAGCTTTCGATAGGTTTCGGCAGGGGGACCTGGCAGGACGATGAATCCGCCGGGATACGGATTACTCATGTCCCCGGTTCCCAGGAACGCCACGTATTGCCCGTTCTCCAGCCGACGCGTTCGGTCGACGATGCCGTCCCCATTCACGTCGTGGAAACCGCAAACTTCTACTCGGACACCCTCGTCCCACGAGGCGGCCGCCAGGCGCCGCACGCCGCAGCCACCGGGGACTGCGGCTTCCAATTGAACGGGTTCAGGCGAGAACGCCGGGGTCTCCCCAAAGACACGTCCGGCCTGATTGAGCAGCGCCCGCACTCCAACTGGCCGCTCCGACGGAGCAGGGATGAAATCTCCGCTCGCGGTTTCCCCCCTCCACGGTCGAACGCAGGGCCCGTTGTCACAGCTCACGGGCTCATAGGCCACGAAACCCAAATACTCAGGGGACAAATAGGTGAACGGGTTCGGGGCAAGGTTCGCGTCGTTGTAGACGAAGTCCGGATAGCCATCGCCGTTCACGTCGAATAGATCATAGTCAGTGATGACGCGGGTGAGGTCTTCAGCCAGGAGTCCCGCACAGAGCTCGCCAGGCAGTGGGTTGTCTCCGCCGGCCTCGGTGCAACGTTTATCCGGTGAGTAACCGAACTGCAGATCGCGGTGGAAAGAGCGCGTGTAGTGGTCAGCACCGAACGGGCGCGAATCGAGAGCATGGACGAGCGCGTCCGCATCCAGGCTGCGCCAACTCAAATACTCATTGGTGATCTGGCCTTGCTGGTAATAGAAGCCATAAGTGCTATCCGCCCGGAGTTGCAAGTCATCCAACAGGTTCATCATCCCGTCGCCATTGAAGTCTACAACCAGTGAAGACTGGTCGATGAGCGACATCACCGCAGTCTTCCGGAAACTCGGGTTGTTGCTAGTGTCGATGGGCAGAGTAGCGGTCGTCCCGAGGTCTTGGTTGAGCCAACTCGCATAATCATACTCCGGCGGGCCTGACGGTGTCGGACGACCACGGTACAGGCGTAAATAGCTTGTTTGTGACCAGTTGTTCGCGAAGTCGACGATGCCGTCGCCATCCATGTCACGCAGAAACTGCCTCACTTTGCTGTATTTCCTCGCAAAGTCGGAGGGCTCCCTGCGCGTGTACCCCATGCCGTACCAATACCAGAAGCCGTGCGCAGGCGGTCCCCCGGACACTTCCTCGAACTGCAGCTTATACCCATCCGTCAGGTACTTCCCGTAACCATACTCGGCCACCGGCAAGGTCACGTTCTGCTCCGGCGTGCCCTTCCGACCAGTCATGGTCACCGACTGCAGCTGAGTCACTCCGAGCTCCGAGTTTCCGTACGACAGTCGGTAGGTGCTCAGCGTGGTCTCGGTGGCGCACGTCGGCTTGCTCGCAACCGAGATCGCGCTCAGCAGGTTCGAGCGCGTGACGATTGCGCCGTTCAGCGTCCGCATGGACAGCGGCGTGGGACTCGCGACGTCGTACACCAGGGAGATCTTGTGCTTGAAGCACGACGCGTTCGTCTTGTGGCGGTTGTAGCTCAGCCGCGTCAGGTTGATGCCGAGCCCTGTGCCGCCACCGGGGAGCGCAGGCTGTGAAATCGTGTATTCGAGCTCGACCGTGTTTTCCGCACTGGAAATGCGTTTGAGCAAGAACAACGTCCCGCGCACCAGGCGCGCGCCTCCGCCCGCCGCCGAGCTGAACTCATAGGTAAGCCCCGCGCCATCCGTCATCACCATGCGGCCTTCGCCGTCGCTCCGCACCTCCATCTGTGCGTTCCGACGCCCCACCCACGCTGTATCTTCCGCGTTACGCACCAAGTCGATCGAGGAGCCGCCCAGAATGAGCGACCAGCGCACGGGCGGAGCCACGCTCCCGTCCGCGTGCATCACCGGCCGGCGATGGGCTTCCGTGTCGCTCCGCAGGATGTAAGAAATAGGCACGTCCCAGCCCACTCCCGCTGCCCCGACTTGGTTTCCGCCGTAGACCACGCTGAGGGGCACCGGCAGCCCACCGCGTGCACCTGGGAAACTCAGAGGTACCGACGCTCCGAACGCGCCCGTCGAGTTGACCTGAGTCTGATAACCCGTATCCGATGCGCGTGCTGCGGTGTGACCGCCCGATTCTGGATTCCCTTGAGCACCTAGGCTCGCACTCAGCAGCGTGACAAGAGCGAAGGCTTGGACAGCGTAGCGATACGACATGCGCTCTAGCTAGCGCACCCTCGCCAACGTGGAGTGCCACTCGCCAGAACTAGAGCGCCATACGACACCACCGCGTCATCGAGTGTTGCCTTGCGGCACCGTCGCTAGCAACATCGCGGCATGGGTGGCGTTCAGATCCGTGGAGAGAGAACAGGTGATCGGCGTTCGATTCGTCAACTCTTGTGTTCGGCCTTCCCGACCGATGCGGAGGCGAAGCTCGTGGAAGCACTCCGCGCCAGCCGCATGCTGACCCTCTCCCTCGTCGCGCTCCACAATGAAGACCTGGTGGGTTACATCGCGTTCTCACCGGTCGTGCTCTGGTCGGGAACTCGACCGCGGTCGGGGATCGGCCTAGCGCCCCTCGCCGTTGCACCAGCTCACCAACAGCAAGGGATAGGCGGAGATCTCGTTCGGAGTGGTCTCCACCTGCTTGCCTCCACCAAGCAACCCTTTTGCGTCGTGCTCGGTCATTCGACCTACTACCCTCGCCATGGTTTCGTCAAAGCTGCCACCTTAAATATCCGCTGGGAAAAACCGGGAAGCGAGGACGTGTTCTTCGTGCGAGAGCTCGTCCCAGGTGCCCTGGATGGGTCGAGCGGCGTCGTTCGCTACAGCTCGGAATTCGACTCCCTCTAACCGCGGCGCTGATCGACCTCACGCCATTCGTCAGAACGGCCGCGCCATTCACGGGAACGAGGCTGGCCTACAGCTTAGCTCCGTTCAAGGTTGCGGCGGTAGCATGCAACTCTCAGTGACCCCCAAGCAACTCCTCGCTGGCGCCCTCTTGCTCCCGTCCTTGGCGCCAAGCTGCGGCAACTCCGATGCAACGGAGCCGCCAGCGCCGATGGCGAGCGCGCTTCCAGACAACCGTCGAACAGACTGGAGGGCCCTCCAAGACCGTCCCGGCTTCAGGTGTCCATGTGGGCGCTCGGGCAAAAAACCGCAGAAACCCGCGCGGCCTTCGTGGACGACCGGGACACGGTGAACGCGGCCACCGAGTGGATTGCCACGTGGAATTTGAAACCCACGGCGACACCGACACAGCGAAAGCCGACGAGCTACGCAAGCGGGCCAGCAAGGTCGTAGCAGCGAAAAGCATGACCGAGGCAGAGGCCACATTTGCCGACCTGGGAGTCCAATGCGGGGTTGCCACGAAGCAGCCGGCGTCAAGCAACCGCAGGTTGCGCGTGGCGCCCAAGGTGCGCCGGGTCATCGCCCTCCCGCACACGCGCTGGCGGAAGCCGAGATGTGGGAGTCCATCGTTTTTCGCAGTCCGACCCGCTACTCTCGAGCCGCAACCACCTTGATGGATTTTGAAGTTGCGAGTACTCCGAAGCAGGACGAGCTGCCTACGCAGCAGGTACGGGAACAAGCCAAACTGGCCGCGACGGCGACGGACTGGCCAGCCCGCAGCGCGGCCTACGCGAAACTGCTCGGCGCTTGCAAGAGCTGTCACGAACGCGCAGGAACCGAAGCTGCCCGCTAGACTCAGCTATCTCTACTCAAACGGCTGCTGAGTGGTAAACAGCATCTTCATATACCCAGTCGCTGGGACGTTCAACGTGTCGTCAATCGCTCGGTTCCTCAGGGATCAAGAGGACGTGCTATTGGACCCCCTAGGGAGCGGTATCTACATGCTCTGTGGGCTAGCTGCAGCGCGTGGGGGGTACCGTGAGCAACGAATCAGTAACCCCGGAGAGTTCCCGTGCGTGGTGCTGGTCACCTTGCGAGGCAACTACGTCAACGTATTCCAACAGTACGGAAACGAAGAAGGCCTCTGGAGTGCGCGGGTCTTCGTAGATTGGCTGCTATCCCAAGCACCTTGCAGAATCGAAGATGCTTTTTTCGAGGACTGGAGTGAACGCGTGGCGCTGGGTGGCGTCGCCGTGCTCTATCCTCCGCAAATGCAACACGACTCCCGCACGGGCCGCTGAACGCGTAACCAGCGTCGCCGCCGCGCCAACAATCGGAACCGTTGCGCCAATCGGGACCACCCCTGGGCACAGGGCAGCCGCAGCGCTGTAAAACCGCTTATGAACAACCTTGCCCGACCTACACCCCACACCCCACGCAACACTGACTGCACCTATAGAGCAGTCATCTTTCGCTCCCTACCCGTCGCCTCGGTGCTCGCGTTGGCGATTTCCACGCAGGTGGCCTGCGGCGACACCAGCGGAGCTGGCGAAAACGCTAGTGGAGGCGTCGGTGGGAGCGGCGGAACGGCGGGCGTTGGTGGCGGTGGCACAGCCGGCAGCGGTCTAGGGGGATCCGACATCGGTGGTTCGGCGGGCGTCTCGGGCTCGGGCGGAGAGGTGATCACCGCAGCAGCCTGTCCGGCGGCGGCGACCAGCGCACCCCCTAGCGTTGGCCACTGCAACGCGGACGGCTTCTGCTTCGAGAACCCCATCCCACTCTCAACCATCGTTCATGGAGTATTCGGTGTGAGCGCCGATGACGTCTGGGCGACAGGAGAGGACAACGCGATTCTGCACTACGACGGCTCGACTTGGAGCGTCCGCGATTTTGGATTCCGCGGGGTATCGATGAACGGCGCGTGGGGAGCCAGCTCGAACGATGTGTGGCTCGTCGGCGGCTTCTATAGCAACTATGGGTACCTGCAACACTGGGATGGCAGTCAACTCAGCGAGACCAGTCTGACGGACGCTGCACTGCTGGCGGTGCATGGTATTAGTGCCGGCGATATCTGGGCGGTGGGCAAATCAGGAGCAGTCAAGCACTACGACGGTGCCGCCTGGCGACCGGTCACAACCCCAGCCACGACAGACTTATACGGCGTCCGCGCGTTCGGTTCGGATGTATTCATCGGAGGTAAGGGCACGTTCTTCCGCCTGAATGGGGCAGGCAGCTCAAACATTCAGATCCCCGCGGATACGGATGTAGTGTCGCTATGGGGCACTTCTGCGGACGACGTGTTCGTGGGCGCGGCGACGAGCGCCGACGGTGCCCTCCTACACTGGGACGGCTCGACGTTGAGCGAGCTGGGTCGCACCACGAGCCCGATCACTTCGGTTTCCGGAGCGGGCGCTGGAGACGTGTGGGTTGCCACGAAGTTGGGACAAACGCTGCACTACGACGGCGCCTCACTGGCCCCTCGCGGCGACTTAGGTGATCGCGTGAGCGCTCTCTGGGTGGCCGGAGCGAACGACGTGTTTGCCGCAACCGACGCCGCGGTCGTCCCCGTGCGCGGCGACGGCGCGAGCTTCTCCACGACCACACCGGTGTTGGCAGACCTGAAAGCCGTGTGGGGAGCCAGCATGGATGACGTGTGGGTCGGCGGGGAGGACGGCACGCTGCTGCACCTCAAAGGGTCGAGCTGGACAACCGCATCGAGTCCCACGGGCTCGGACATCATCGGCCTATGGGGTACGGCCAAGAACGCGATCTGGTTGGCGGACGCAACGGGTCAAATCTTTCGTTTTGATGGGAACCAGTGGCAGAGCGAGGCCACGTACGACGAGGGCTTCTACCGGCTCTTCGGCACCGGTTCGACCCTGTGGTTCATCACCAACTTCTTCGATGGCGACGTGGTCAGCTACACGAACGGCCAGTTTCGTCGCCTGCCCGCTCCACCGTTCCCACCAGAGGCCATATGGGCCAGCGCTGACAACAATGTTTGGATTTCGGGGAACCACTCGGTCGCTCGGTTCGACGGCGTGAGCTGGACGGAGACCCATCTCGACAACATCGGAGACTTCGATGCGATTTGGGGTCGCGGTCCGAACGACATCTGGGTGAGCGGCTTCATCTCGGACGGCTACCACTTTGACGGAAACACCTGGACGCGCGAATACCGTGCGGATAGCGCTGCAACGATCTGGGGCTGCGGTAGCGAGGACGTGTGGTTCGATGACTACCCTCGGGTCACGCACTTGAGTGGGGACGATTGGAAAACCTCGGACGCCGAATTCTTCGTGAACGGCTTCTTGGCGACGGGCAGCAACGTGCTGACGATCGGTCCTCGCGGAGGTATCACACGTCATCGTGAGCTTTGACGCGCACGTCGCGGCACAGCCCCATCTCGCACTCGCAGCACCAACAAGCCCGTCAGCTGCACCTGTGTCCCTGTGGCAATGACTGTAGCCTGGGCCCGCCAAGAGTACTGCGGATTACTTTAGGAATGAACCTGCCGTTCCACCGGCACGCGGAACCTAATCCGCACCGAACTCCCCTTCCACGCAACGCGCACCACGATCGCGCCAGCGACGTGAACACTCACGCCAATCACCGACACCTAGGGCGAAACCTCTTACCGCAAGTCGTAGATCAACGCATGAACGCTCTGCCGAACTACCGAACCCATAGCGACGGCACCCACAAGGTCCAAGTCATCCGCTGTCTGCCGCTAGCGTCGATCTTGGCGCTGGCGGTTGTCACCCAATCGGCATGCGGCAACACCACAAGCACCAAGACTGTTGGCGCAGCGGGCGCCGGAACGGGGGGGAGGGCGGGGGGCGGAAGTGGTGGAGCCGGCACAGAAGGGGGCACTGGGGGGACGGCAGGGAACAATACCCAACCGCCCTCCGAGGCCGCCGTCGCTGTCTGTGACCACTACCGATCAAGAATTTCCCTAGCTTACCAGTGTTGCAGCGCGGAAGAACTCGAACCGCTTTCCCAGTTCATCAAGAACTTCACCGAAGAAGTCGAACGCTGCGATCAGTGGCTCGGATCGCTTGAGGCCCAAGGCCATGTGCGGATCAATCTCGATGCGCTAGCGAAAACGGTCGCTGCCGCACCCACCCAGTGCGACTCGGATAGGAGGGCCTCAGTAGAGTCGGAGCTCCGCGCAGTGGTGGTTGGCCTCCAAGGCGTCGACGACGCGTGCAAAGTAGACGCCGAATGCGTGGACGGCCTAACCTGCAACGTCGGTGGATTCACCGCGGGAGCGGCGGGAACTTGTGTCAAGCCAGGAACGGACAAGTGCCGTCCTTCGAAGTCTCAGGTTGGGGAAGACGGGCTAATCCCGAAAGACTTTGGTTATCATCCAGGCTGCGCGCCGGGGTATCATTGTAACTTCTCCCAAGGACAAATTGGAACTTGCCGTGTAGGCACGTGCAGTGATCCCACCGACTGCCCGGTGGGCGAGGTGTGTTATCCCGACGGAACCTGCAGTCCTGGACCGCTAGAACTTGGAGAACGCTGCTCTGACAGCCATAGCTGCGACGATGGGCTGTATTGCTCTTCCGCATTCGTCTGCGAGCCTAAACTGGTTGCGGGAAGCCCTTGTGGTGAGGGCCAGACGTGTTACGGGTCGTGCGTCGACTCGGTGTGCCAACAGCGCTGCGGCTCGCTGTAGGAATGCTAGCCAGGGCGCGCCTCCCCCACAAAAACCGAAGAAGCGCACGAAGAAGTGACTCACTCCGCGCTGTGGAATAAGTGCTCAAGCGTTAGTCCAGCGTCCGCCCACTCAAGTTTTCCTCCAGGAAATACTGCGACATTGCTGTAGCCGCGTGCGACGAGCGGCGCGGTGGGAGTTGGTGCAGGTATGGCTCGCGCAGTAGAGTACGAGCGGCGTAGCGCGGTTTGGAAGCAGTGACGCTGCGCCCTCCAGCGCATCCAGGGGAAAGTGGCGCGCGCCGGGCAAATGCCCTTCGTTGAAGTATCGCTCGGGGAGCACCTCGAGCAACGTGGGCGGCTGTTCCGAAGCGAGTACGCGTTGTAGCTCCGTTAGACTGATCTGTTTCATGCTGCCTCCGCGGATTTCGAGGTCACGAGCCCACGTTCCACCGCCGACGCGAGAGCCGCATCGAGGGAATAACGTCCGGCTCCCTTAAACATCACGACCAGCACCAAGCCGAGCGCCAGCAGGTGATACTCGAAGCCTTCCCCGCTCTGGTTGCCAAACCAGTTCATGAAGAAGCCGACGCTGAGGTGGCTCAAGGCGGCGCCAGCCATGATCAGCGAAATGCCTAGCGCGGCAAAACGCGTCCCCAAGCCGAGCACCAGCATCAGCGCCCCCACGGACTCACCGAGGACGACAAGGAACGCGATGGGCGCAGGCACATGATAGTAGGACACGAAGTACTCAATGGTCGCGCTCATGCCGTAGCCGCCGAACCAACCGAGCAACTTTTGTGCTCCATGCGGAAACATCACAGCGCCCAGCATCACGCGCTGATACAATAGTGCGTTGCTCCGCGCGTCTGTGGACAAGAAGTGTTTCAGGTATGAATTCACGTTACCTCCTGTGAGCGACTTCGTGCTCACGCCCCCTCATCTACCGCCCACGCGAGGACTCCAGTAGCCCTCGCGCGGAGCACGGGTTGTTCTCTTGAAGAGAACAATCTTGGGGCCCGCCCAGGGAACGGCTAGCCTCCCGAGCATGTCATTCGATCTCGAGGACATCGTGGACCTGGCGCTGTTTGCCCGCGTAGTCGACGCCCAGTCATTTTCGGAGGCGGCCCGCATCACGGGCATCGCGAAGAGCGCCGTTAGCCGTCGCATCGCGCTCTTGGAACAACGCGTCGGGGTCCAACTGCTCCGCCGCTCGACGCGATCGGTCCGCGTCACCTCTGACGGTGCGCGCTTCTACGAGCACTGTGCACGGGTCGTTTCCGCAGCGCGCGAAGCGGAGACTTCGGTGAGTTCGGCGAGTCGCTCGATGGAAGGCCTGATTCGTATCAGCGCTCCAGTCACGTTCACGCAGATGTTCCTCGCGGATGCGATCGCACGCTTCCAGGTCGCGAGGGCCGGTGTCGAGGTGCAGCTTCTAGCGAGCGACCAGTTCGTCGACCCTGTCGCGGGAGAGTTCGAGCTCGTGATTCGAGTCACCCGCCTGCACGATGGCGACTTCGTTGCCAAGCCAATCGCCAGCGACCGGCTGGTCGTTGTCGGCAGCCCCGCGTACCTCGAGCGGCGCGGCCGCCCGGCGCGACCAGAGGACTTGGTGCACCACGAGTGCCTCCACTACTCGCTGGTCGACGCCGCCGCCGAGTGGCGCTTTCGCGGTGAAGACGGAAAGCCCGTCGCCATCACTCGCTCCACGTTCGCCACGAACAACGGAACGGTGTTGCGTGAAGCCATGTTGGCAGGCCTCGGATTGTGCGTTGTGCCCTTCTTCATGGTTGCCCGGGACGTGAACCGGGGAGCCGCTGAGCTGATGCTCGAGGGGTCACGTCGGGCAGAGATCGGCATCTACGCAGTGGTCTCCAAGAGTCGCGGGTTGCCGCTCAGGGTGCGCGCTCTGATCGAGCACCTGCAAAAGAGCTTCGCGAGAGCGGACTGGCAAGTGCGAGCTTCGAACACTTAATCCGCGCGGAAGAGCGCCACCAAATGCTGAGTGACGCGCTCAGCCGCCTTCTCGGCGCTCAAGGGCTTGCCATCGCCTACCAAGCCATCCAGGTAGAGCATGGCCACGCCGTGGACTAGCGCCCAGGCGAGCTCGGTCAGCTCTTGAACGCTGATGCTCT
>JAWKRD010000079.1:0-21216 GCA_041389805.1 Polyangiaceae bacterium
CGGCTAACGACAGGTTGGCCGCTGTCATCGGTCGCCCGGAGGAGCGAATGAGTGCAAAGCGTGTGGGCGTGATCATGGGCGGAAGCTCCGCTGAGCGAGAGATCTCACTGAAGTCCGGGCAAGCCGTCTCGGGTGCATTGTCCGAGCAAGGCTGGGACGTCTCTCCGATCGTCTTGGGTCCTGGGGTCGATGCCTTCTCGGCGCTGAAAGCGGCTCCGATGGACGTTGCGTTCCTGGCGCTCCACGGGCGCCTGGGCGAGGACGGATGTGTCCAGGGGCTGCTGGAGGTGCTCGGAGTACCGTACACCGGGTCTTCGGTGCTCTCCTCTGCGCTCGCCATGGACAAGCTGAAGAGCAAGGAGCTGTTCCGGTTGCACAACGTGCCCACGCCTCCGTACTACGTGTTCGGACCGCAGCACACCATGGCGGATCTCGAAGAGGTGCACGGGTCGTTTGGGTTCCCGGTCGTGGTCAAGCCGCGTCGTGAAGGCTCGAGCATCGGTCTCAGCGTTGCCAAGAACGCGGTCGAGCTCGCCAAGGCCGTTTCCGAGGCGAAGAAGTACGACGAGAGCGTGCTCGTCGAGCGTTTCGTCAAAGGCAAAGAGATTGCCGTGGGGATCCTCGGTGGCCGCGTCCTGGGCGCCATCGAAGTCGAACCCCTCTCCGGTGTCTACGACTACGAAGCAAAGTACACCCCCGGCAAGACCCGCTATCACCAGCCGGCCCGCTTGCCCACCACGCGTTACCGCGGGGTACTGAACCTCGCTGAGCGCGCGGCCAACGCCCTCGAGGTCTCCGGGGCGGCGCGGGTGGATCTGCTCGTCACCGAAGGCCAGAACGAATACGTGCTCGAGGTGAATACCCTGCCTGGCATGACGCAGACCAGCCTGCTGCCGAAGATCGCCCGCGAGGCTGGTTACGGCTTCGGTGAGCTGTGCGATTCGATCACGAAGCTGGCGCGGCTACACACCGGCCAACTCGCGCGGCGCGAGGCAGCAGACGTAGTGCGTCTGACCTCCGACGCGGCGACGCTGGCTCAGCTTCGCGCGGCTGTTTGATGCGGCGCTGAACGTGGGCTCGCCTCACTGAGCGAGCCCATGCGGCACGCTACTCTGGAGCGGGGTCGGCGCCTGGAGCGGGTGCAGAGTCGCCCTGTAGCCATGGGGCGGCTTCCTCGGTAGACGGCTTCTGGATCGGGGCGTCGGAAGCCGGCTCGTCGGCGCCGGCGCCCGAGTCGCAACGTTGGCGCACCCGGGAGTTGTGGCGCTCGATCAGCGCCTTGACCCTGCGTGGGTCGTCCTGGCTCGGATTGAAGACGAAGCGCGATGCATCAGCCTGAGCGCGCTCGGCGCTGTCCGGGTTCACCGCGAGCCCGACGATGCCGATGATGAAGCCAGCACCTGCGGTGATGGCGCCGGCAACGATTTGCGTGGTGTCGTTGTCGGTCTCCGGTTCTCCCTGGGCGTTCGTCTTTTCGCCGAAGCCGGTGATGAACAGCGTGGTGCCGGTGGCCACCGCAGCTACGCCTAGACCGCCGAGCACCATGGCGATGGTGCGGTCGCGATCATGGGGGGCGACCTCGTCCGCCTTGCGGGTCAGGATCGGGTCGTTGTCGAGCCGCGGACCGAGCTCTGGCAGCTCCTTCGCGTCGCGCCCGCCCACGTCGTAGAGCGCTGCGCCGTCGCTGTGGGTCTCGCTGGTTTTCGACTTCTCCAGCACGACCTCGTAGCTGGTCGGGGCCATGACCAACCAATCCCGCTTTTCGCAGGCATTACGTGCAGGCCCGGTGGCAAGGGGGATTTCGCCGTCCAGTCGCTGAATGGTGTTGGCACAGCCAAACGTTGCGAGAGCGAAGCAAGCCGCGAGACCAAGACGCATCCCCTCGGAGTATCACGACCCTAGCTAGACGTCAGCCTGGTAAGGTCGCGGGATGTAAAACCCGGCCGGCCCGCTGCGGAAGCATCACGGGCTTGCGGAGACGGCGCTGAGTCTCGCCACAGCGCCGACGGCGCTGAGTCTCTCACAGCGCCGACGGCGCTGAGTCTCTCACAGCGCTGCCTCTCACGGCGCTGCCTCTCACGGGCTGGGTCTTATGGCGGCCAGCGCTCAGGGCGCGATCAGCGCTGCCGAAGCATCCGGCGACTGATGACGGGACATTTCTTCGAGCAAGAGCTGCCGATGCCCCCAGGGCAGGACGTTACCGCGCGGCGTGGCGTACTCGAGGAACAGGTTGTCGTCGCTGGAGATCAGCTCTGGGAGTGGCACGTTCGAGCGCGAGGCTTCGTCGTCGATGTAGCTGTCGAGGTCCTTCCCCGTCAGCATCAGGTACTTGAGTAGGTCCACCAGCTGTGCGCCCTCCTCGAGCTTGCGCTTCACGCCAGGGCGGGCCGAGAGCTCCTCGGAGCGTGCCCGGGAGGCGGCCAGTGGCTGCTCGGAGGCCACGAGCACGCCTTGCCCTCCAGCATAGAACAGCGCCACGTGCGGAAAAACCTGTCGCAGCGAGTTCAGGATGCGCGCGAAGGTGTGGTTTTCCATGTGGTGCACCTGCACCCACTGCTGGAAGATACCGTGCGGCAACAAGTGCTGCTTCACGAGCTCGTAGTACTCCTTGCTGTAGAGGCTGCTCGCGCCAGCGAACCACACGCTCGACAGCTCCATCCCGATGAAGTCGTACTTTTGAGCGCGCACCAGCAGGTAGTTGCGCCCGTCGTCGAAGTGGACCTTGACTCGCGGGTCGTCCAGGGCGTGGTCATTCACCATGCCGAAGTACTTGCTCGCAGCCTCAGCGATCGCCGGGGAGATCTCGACTACGTCGATGTGCTTCCACGGGTAGCCGTTCAAGGTGCCGAGTGTCGTGCCGGTGCCCAGGCCAATCACCAGCGCGTTGTCCCAGTGCGAAACGAACATGCTCGGGAAATGCGCGAACGAGTACTGCGCCTGCATTTCGTGGCCGTTGTTTCCCTGAAACTTGCCGTTCGTGTACAGCGTGAAGAGGTCGTCCTTCTTGGTGACCGTCGTCACGCCCCCGTGGACGTCCTCGCGCAAGAACAGCACCTCGTCGGGCTGCTGCCAGCCTTCGAAGTAGACGTTCACACCGCTCGTGAGGCGCGCCAAATTCCACGCGGGAAAAACAAAGGGCAACGCGATGGCGGTCAGCGCTGCGGCCAGCGTGCCGCCCCGCTGTCTTGACTTGGAGCGCGCGACGGCGGGCAGTGTCGCTAGCGCCAGGGCCCCAAAGATCCACACCACGCTGTGGAGCGCACGCTCGGAGCCGAGCTTGGGAAGCAGCAGGTAGCCCGTGAGCAGCGCCCCAGCCACCGCGCCCAGGGTGTTGATCGCCGTGAGGCGTCCGACCTGGGCGCCGACTCGGGGATCTGCCGCAACACGCTGGAGCAGGAGAGGGAACGTCAGGCCCATCAGCGTGGTTGGGATGACCAAGATCAGGAAGGCAGCTCCGGCGCGAACCGCTTCGCGTCCGGCGAACGACGTGACGTGAGCGCCCAGCCCGCCGAACAACATCGGCAACCGGTCCCAGGCGGGTAAAGTGACCGCCATTCCAAGCGCTGCTGCGGCGAGGCCGATGGGCAACGCTGAAGACCCGAAACGCAGGTGCACGCGCGGAGCCAGGGAAGCACCGACGAACAGGCAGATCAAGAATACCGCGAGGATCAGCCCGAACGCGTAGGCGCTGTTGCCAATGATCAGCGCGAGCAGGTGGGTGAAGATCACCTCGCAGGCAAACACGAGTGCGCCTGAAGCAAACGCCAAGACCGGAAGTAGCAGGCCGACGGAGCTGAGTTCACCAGCCTCCGCTTCGTCGGGCACCTGAGGAGCTTCGAGCCGGCTGCCCTGCTGCATCGCCAGCACGCCGATGGCAGCGCTACCGATCGCAGAAGCTAGCAGCGTGCCCGCGAGGCCAAGTAACGGCAAGATCCAGTAGGCGGCGATCAAAGCGCCAAGGGCGCCGCCCAGCGTGTTTGCCGCGTAGAGCTTGCCGAGGCGCTTCTCCTTCTGTGCGTTGCCTTGGGAGTCATCGCTCAAGTCGCTCCCCACCACGCGCGAAAGCAGCGGGAGCGTTGCGCCCATGGCGATGGTTGGAACGACCACGAATAGTACCGCGAGGAACCAGCGGACGACGCTGGCGAAGAGCAGCGAATCCGGCGCCTTCGCGAGCAGGCTCAAGTACATGGGCGTCAGCGCCTTGAAGGCGAGGGGCGCCGCAGCGACCGCCGCGCCGACCACCAGCTCGAGCACGCCGTAGGCCAGCAGCGGCCGTTTGACGCGACTGGAGAGCTTTCCGCCGAGGTGCGCGCCCAGGGCCAGGCCCGTCATGAACGCGGCGAGCACCGCGCTGACGGCGTACGCGGTCGAGCCGACGACGTACGAGAGGTACTTTGAGAAGCCGATCTGATCGACCAGGCCTGTGAACCCGGAGCCGATGAAGAGCGCTCGGATCAGGCCGAAGCGCACGCTGGTCGTGCGCCGCTCGGCGCTCGGCTCTGGAGTCGTGCGAGCGCCACCCTCGGGAACGGAGTCGCTCAGGTCGCTGGTGGATGCAGGGGGCGTGGTCAAAGCGGCGGGACCATAGACACAAGCCGACCCGCTAGCAAAGACGCCGAGTCGAGGCGCTACAGCTCTTCGGCGTGGTGTGGTAGCAGCCGCTCGTATGCACGCGGCGTTGATAGCGGCCTTGGCGGCTCATCCGCAGGCGCCCGCGCTCCACACGGTGAGCCCGACGGCCCGCGGCTACGCGGGTTACCGCGCCTGGCTCGATCGCCTGGCACGGCTGGAGTCAGCAGGGGCGCACCTCGAGCAGCTGGGAGAGAGCGTCCGGGGAGAGCCGCTCCTTGGCGTGCGCTTCGGCCGCAGTCAGTCCGGGCGCTGCAGCCTGGTGCTGAGCGGACTGCATCCGATGGAGTGGATCGGCGTGGAGACGTGTTTTGCGCTCATGGACAGGCTCAACGACGCGCCCCCCGAAGACCGCGAGGTCTGGTGCGTGCCCCTCGCGAATCCGGATGGGATCCGGCGCGTGGAAGCCAACCTGCGTCACGGGCGGCGCCGCATGGTCCGTCACAATGCCCGAGGTGTGGACCTGAATCGGAACTTCCCCCGCTACTGGGGCCGCTTCAGTCTTGCTCGTCTGCTGCTCGGACCGCTCTTCGCGCGAGGTGCGGCAGCGGCCAGTGAACCCGAAGTGCGCGCTCTAGCGGAGCGTTTCAGTCAAGCAGCGCTGCGGGATCGGGGTTGCCGCCTCGATCGAGCGCTCTCGTTGCACAGCTTTGGCGGTGTCGTCCTCATCCCGTACGGCGCGTTCTGGCGCCGTACGGCGCACTACGCTGAACAGGCGCGGGCGGCTCGCGACGTAGCCGAGCGCATCGGTGAAGAGACGGGGCAGGGAGCCTACCGCGTGCTGCAGTCCGCGCGCTGGGTGCCTGGGTTTACGGCGCCTGGGATGGAGCTCGACTGGTTCTACGCTGAGCACTCCGCGCTCAGCCTGCTGGTCGAATGCAGCCGAAAGAACCAGCGCCTGAGCGCTCCGAGCGCGTGGTTCGAGCCGTTTCGGTGGTTCAACCCGACGGATCCACAGCAGCTCGCAGCCGCCCTCGCCCGGGCGCTGACTCCGTACGTGAGGGGCGAAGCGTGAGGGGGACCAATACGGATCCCCCGCGGAAACGCATTCGTGGATTGCGACCCGCAGAGCGCGTGGCGCGCGCCGACGTGCCCCAGCGTGTTGAGCTGACTTTCAAGCACAATCAAGGCCTCGGCAGGCACGGCTTGCTGCGCTTGACGCCCGCCTACTCGCTGCGACTGGTCGAGGAGCTCCTCACCCACGATCCCCCTCGAGTCGGCTTGTTGGATCCCTTCTGCGGAACCGGAACCACTCCATTGGTCGGCGCGTCGCGGGGCGTGCAGAGCTTCGCCACCGACGTGAATCCGTTCTTGGTGTGGTTCGCCGGGGTGAAGACGCGGGATTGCTCGCCGGCGCAGCTCGCCCGGATTCAGGCGCCGGCGCGCGCTGTGGTTGTGGCATTGCCCGAAGATGGCCCCCTGGCTGACGTTCCGCCGCTGCATCAGATCGAGCGCTGGTGGTCGCCTCAGGCCCTCTTCGCGCTGCGGCGGATCCGTGGGGAGATAGACGCGCGCGCAAAGCGGCGAGGATGGCTCAGAGACGCCCTCGAGCTCGCGCTGTGTCGCGCGCTGATTCGGGTCTCGAACGCCGCCTTCAATCATCCCTCGATGTCGTTCCGTGCGGCAACCGAGGAGGCAGGCAGTCGGCTCGCGGTGTACGAGGTGTTCGACGCGGAGTTGACCGAAGTGCTGCAGGCGCTGGGCGACTCGCCGCGGGTCAGCGCGACCATCCTGGAGTCGGATGCGCGCAGCCTCCGGGGTATCGAGGCCGGGAGCTTCGATCGCGTGGTGACCTCACCGCCGTACGCGAACCGCATGAGCTACGTGCGGGAGCTCAGGCCCTACATGTACTGGCTGGGCCACCTGAGGCAGGCGCGTGAAGCCGGGGAGCTCGACTGGCAGGCGATCGGCGGCACCTGGGGTGTGGCCACGAGTCGCCTCACGCATTGGCAGGCTGGGGACGCGTTTCGGCCGCAAAGCCTGCAACGCGCTCTGCGCGCCATTCGCAAGAGCGACGCGAAGAACGCTGAGATCCTGGCGCGCTACGTGGAACGCTACTTCGAAGATGCGTGGGCGCACCTCGTGCGCTGTGTCGAGCTGATCCACAAGCCCGGCAGTGTCGACTACATCGTCGGCAATTCCACGTTCTACGGCGTGATCGTGCCTACGGAGCGGATCTATGCGGAGATGCTGCGAGAGCTCCACGCGGTGGAGGTGCGCGTGGAGATGCTGCGCAAACGCAACTCGAAGAAGGAACTCTACGAGTACCGCGTGACCGGGCGTTTCTGACTCGTTTCTGCCGCGCCAGGGCGAATCGTCTCTTGTAATCGCTGCGCGGCTGGCCCATGACCGCGCATCGTGGTTCCCCCCGATGCACTCTCCGCCGCCATGCTCGATGAAGCCATCGAACACAGCGTGCGCACATCCCTCGGTCCGTGCCTGCTCAAGACGGAGTACGTCGATTGGCTGACAAGAGCTCTCTCGCCGCACGGCTTCAACCCCGAGAACACCATCGCATGCGTCGCGGCCTGTCGCGATGAGCTCTGCAGTCCCTTCATCAACGCGGTAGCCGACGCCTGGGGTGAGGCGTTCAACCTCTCCAGCCTCGCTGGCGTCCCACTGCTCGGCGTGACCGGTTTCGAAGCGGCGCTATCTCACGCCCCGCGCTTCGGCGGCCGAGAGCGCTTCCTGCTGATGGGCATGACTCACGTCGGCACTGACGGCGGAGATTTGGGCATGGTCACGCGTCCTGGTCAGCCCAAGGCGACACCAGCGTGCGGCGCGCTCGCCAAGCTGCGTAGCGAGCTCGTGGCCGGCGCCGAGAAGGAACCGGACTTCGACGACATCGATCCTCACGACGTCGAGATGAGCCTGCTGCGTCGTCGCTTTGGGCACCTCGGCGACCGCGATCACGTGCCGAGCCTGGCGGAGCTGACTCAAGCAGCAGCGGCCGCGATCACCGACGAGCTCGAGTACCTGGTCGAGCGTTGTGTGCGGCAGCGCCCGGCGGACTTCTGCATTGCCACGGGGATCCTGGTGCACACTCCCCAGGGTCCAAGCCGCGTCGTGCCAGACAAGACCTACGTCGTGGTGCTCGATGGGAAAACCGAGCTGAGGCCGCCCGCGCGCTGAAGCGCCCTCATCTGGGCGCGCATTCCAGAACGGCCGCCGCTGCGAGCTATCGGGGTAAAGGCCAAACGGTCGTTCGCTTTAGGCTCAAGATCCGCTAGTATCTGAAGCGGAGGTACCGGCGTGAGAGTTCTACCCTGGCTGAGTGTGGCGATCCTTGGTGCGTTCGTCGCGGGCGCATGCGGAAGTGGCGACGGGGAAACGGCTGGTGGCGGAACTGGCCTAGCGGGCAACGCCGGACAGGCGAACGGCGGCTCTGCCGGTGCGGCTGGCACCAGCAACGGCGGCTCCGGCGGCTTCCTCGACGCAAGCTCGTCTGAGGTGGAGAGCATCTCCGTGGACCCGCCGAGCGCGACCATCCAGGTCGTCAACGGCGCGGTTGCCGCCACCCAGTTCACGGCACGCGCGAACCTGGTGGGCGGCGGAACTCAGGACGTCGCCGCCAGCTGGAGCTTCGACCGCCTGGATTTGGCTTCGATCACCGCCGGCGGCGGCGCACTTACACCTCGCGGAAACAAGGGCGGCGCGGGCACGGTGACCGCGAGCGTCACGACCAGCGACGGCACGGTGCTCACGGCAACGGCGCAGGTGACGATCAGCCTCAGCCTGGAGGCCAACACCGCAATGCTCAGCCCGGGGGACATCGCTGCGTTCGACACGCCGGACGCGAACCCCAGCGGATCGTTTCTGTATCCCTATGACCAGACGGTGTTCGCCCGTGGGCTGTTGCCACCGGAGTTGATGTGGAGCGGCGGTAACGCCGGTGATCAATACAAGGTCAACATCAGCAGCACCTACGTGACCCTCACCGGCTACATCAACGCGGATCCGCCGAGCAGCGTCGCCGTGCCCAAGGATTGGTGGGATCAGCTGGCGGAGAGCAGCGACGGCAGCCCGATCAGCGTCTCGGTGCAGCGCAAAGAGGCCGGCGGCGCTGCCCACGCGGCGATGACGGAGACCTGGCGCATCGCTCCCGGTAGCTTGCGGGGAACCATCTACTACTGGGCCGTCAACCTGGGTCAGATCGTCAAGTTGAACCCCGGAGCAGACGCGCCGGTCCCAGCCTTCGACCCCGGCGCCTACGACCAGCTCGGATCACCCGCCCCCATCGCGGGGTATGGGGGTGAGAGCCCGCCGTGGGACGCGAATTCCTCAGGGAAACGCTGCGTGGCTTGTCACACGGTGAGCCGCGACGGTTCGCGCCTCGCGGCGCTGTTCAGCGCCTGCGGTACGGCAAACGGCGCGTGCGCTCGGCCCTGGGGTGTGGTGGACACTGCGAGCGAACAAATCCAGGTGCTCAGCACGTATAACCCCGCCCCAGCCATCTTCAGCGCGTTGACACCCAATGGTAGTCACCTCGTCTACGACACCGTGAGCTTCGACATGGTGCTCGCCGACGCTGCGACCGGCGCGCCGATCCCGTCGGAGCTCGATAGCATGAGCGCCAGTGTCAACATGGCGCACCCGCAGTTTTCTCCCGACGGAAACTTGCTTGCGTACGCAGCCAACGTCCAGGGCGGCTACCCCGTGGAGTTCTCGTCGAGCGATCTGGAGATCCTGGACGCCCACGTCGGCTCGGGAAACCACTTCAGCAATCGCCGGCAGATCATGGCTGGAAACGGCCAGGAGCTGGCGTTCCCGACGTTCACGCCGGACTCCCAGTGGGTGCTCTACCAGCGCGGCAACTACAGCCGCGCGAGCTTCGGAGCTGCGGCGCCATTCCAAACTGGCTCGAACGACCTGTTCATGGTGCCCGTCGATGGGAGCGCGACCGAAATTCGCCTGGGTAAGGCCAACGGCGACGGCGTGCTCGGGGCGAAGGATGCCTCGCGGAACTACCAGCCACGGGTGAACCCAGTGAGCGTCGGTGGCTACTACTGGGTGGTCTTCGTCAGCCCGCGTGACTACGGCAACAAGATGGCGAGTGGCAGCGACTCGACCAACGAGAACCGCAAGCAGCTGTGGGTGGCGGCCATCGACACGAATCCGACGCCCGGCACGGATCCGAGCCACCCGGCGTTTCGCCTCCCGGGGCAGGAGCTCGGCGCCATCAACATGGACGCCTACTGGGCCCTCGAGCCGTGCAAGCAGCAGGGCAACTCGTGTAGCGAGGGCTACGAGTGCTGCACTGGCTTCTGCCGCGAGCAGGGGGATGGCAGCCTGGCCTGCGTCCCGCCGCCCACGAATGACTGCGCGCGCATTGGCGAGACGTGCGCCACCGCCGCAGACTGCTGCGACACCAGCGCCGTGTGCGTCGGTGGGTTGTGTTCGCAGGCTGGGCCCAAGTGATCGTGCTGCGCTGCACGTTCGCCTGGCCACCGTCGACGCCGCGAAACCCCAACGGAGAATGATCGGTGCTTGCGGAATGAACGCGCTAGCCGCGGGTTGACCGCGGCGTGAGACGCTGGTCGACCTGGGCAACCGTGTTCTTGTGCCTCTCCGTGGTGGGGTGCGACCACACGACGAAGCAGCTCGCGGTGAGCCACTTGAGCGGTCAAGGCCCCGTCTCCGTAGTGCCTGGCTTGCTGGATCTACGCTACGCGGAGAACACCGACACCGCGTTCAGTCTGCTCGGCGGTCACATGGGCACCGAGCCGCGAGTGATGTTGTTGTCGCTGCTCGGGGCGCTGGTGACGCTGGGTCTGTTCGCGTTCGCGCTGGCGCGCTGGAAGCTGTTCGGTCTCGGTGAGCGAGTGGCCGTCGCTCTCTTGCTCGCCGGCGCCGTCGGTAATTTGGGTGAGCGGCTGGTGCGCGGGCACGTGGTTGACTTCGTCCACGTCCGCTACTGGCCGGTGTTCAACGTCGCAGACATCGCGGTCGTCGTGGGCGCGTTGCTGTTCGCATTTGCTGCTCGGCGGCGCGCCCGTCACTCAGCCGTATAGTCGAGCTCTGCCTGGAGGCAGCTCACGCAGTTCTGGCTGTCCTCGCTCAGATTCCGGTAGTCCGGCGTCACGCTGCGCTCGAACCTGACCTGACCATCAAATTCCAAGCGGATATTCACGGCGCTGGGCGTGCCATACACGTATGCCCAGATCGCGCCGTCGAGCGTGCCGACATCCAGGGACGGCGACGTACAGGTTTTGCTGCCGCCGCCGGCTCCATCCAGCGTGATGTCGCAGCGCTCGCTCTGTCCGTCGAACTCCAGAGTGAGCTGGTAGTCCCCAGCGCCAGCGCCCGGCAGGCCGATGATCAGCGCGTCTTCACACGGAGTCGGCGTGTCACACGTCTGGTTGGGGCAGCCCGGGAGCAACGCCGGAGCGAGCAGCAACAGCGCGAGCCGCGCACCGGTCACGGCAGCCGCTCCAGCAAGGCCAGGGCCCCCAAGCGTACGGGAGAGCGGTGGTGAGAGGCTCCCTGGCGGGCGCGGATCTCGTCGCGGTGGGCGATGTACCAGTCGTAGGAGTCCGTGATCATCTCGTGGTTCGAGTACCTCGGCTGCCACGCGAGCTTTTCGCGGGTGGTGCTGATGTCAAACCACATCTCTCGGCCGTACATCAGCGAGTGGTAGTCGCCGAGGGGTGACAAGCCGAGCTTGCTCGTGACGCGCATGCCGAGGGTGGCGGCGGTGAAGGGCAAGCTGCGAATCTTGCTCCGGCTGCCCGCGTGCTTCACTAGCCCCTCGAGTAGCTCGCGCATCGTGCCGAAGCGGTCAGTTCCCGCGAGGAAAAGATTCGGACCAGGCAGCGCGCCGGCAGCGACGCAGACCGCCGCCAGATCGTCGGCGTGGACGAACTGGTAGCGGTTGTTGCCGGAGCCGAGCAGATAGAGCGGCTTGTCGCGATGCACCCAGTCGAACAGGATACTGAAGATCCCGAGGCGACCGTGACCGAGCACGGTGCGCGGGCGCACGATGCTCACGTCCAGGCCTCGTTCGACGTACTGCTGCGCGACGCGCTCGGCCTCGAGCTTCGCGCGTCCGTAAGCCTCGCGGGGAGCGGGCAGCGTTGCCTCCGTGACGGGATTCTGCGGAGGGATCCCGTGCACCGCGCTGCTCGAGGTCAGGACGACCTTGCGCACGCGCTGGCGCAGCGCCGCCTCGAGGACGTTCCGGGTGCCTTCGACGTTCACGGCCCAGAACAGCTCGCGGTCCTTCGCCAGCGGCACCTGGGCGACATTGTGGTGCACTTCCTCGACGTCACCCATGGCGCGCTCAACCGCGGAGTATTCGCAGATGTCGCCTTGGACCAGGTCCACCGTGGCTGCGCGGTCGGGGTTGTCGACGCGATCGAAGACGCGCACCCGCCGCCCTTTGGCGCTGAAGTGCTGCACCAGGATTTCGCCGAAGTAGCCTGAACCGCCGGTTACCAGGGTCGTCACGCTCTCGGCCTTAGCACCGTTTCATGCTTGCTTGCAGGCTCAGTGCGTCGCTGCGAAGGCGACCGCGTTGCGCCGGGCGAGCGCCATCACCGTGCCCTGGGGATTCACGCCGGGGGAGTCTGGCAGCACACTGGCGTCCGCTAGGTAGAGGTTCTCGAGTCCCCACACACGTCCCTGAGAGTCTGCCGCGCTCAGATCTTGGCGCTCGCCCATGGGACACGAGGAGAATGCGTGCACCGTAACCAGGCTGAGCGCGCGCTTCGGTAGCCGCTCCTCGAGCCAACGCGCGGCGTCTCCCGGCCGCTTGAAGGGCCCCACGCCCCAGACGCTGGGGAAGAGCTCGTCGGCGCCGGCGCGCAGCAAGAGCTCAGACAGTCTCGCCAAGCCAACGCTGAGGTGGCGCAGGTCATCCTTTGAGAGATCGTAGCGAACGAGTGTCGCGTCTTCTCCGAGCGCCGTTGGCCGCACCCAGCCCCGGCCGGTGCCGCGGACACCCACGTAGTACTGCGCGAGTTGACCGAGGTTTGCCATCTGCGCCTGGTTCGCCGGCCAGTTGTCGCTGAGGGTCATCGCCACTTGCCCGCTGCCGAAGAACGCCCCACCGAACGATAAATCGGGCCAAAACTCCTTTACCTGGAGCAGCGGCAACACGCTACTGATTGAAGACATTGCCTCCGGGAAACGTGCGGCTACCTTGAGGTAGGGATGCACGCGCAGGCTGTTGCCGACGTGGTAGCGGATCCCGCTCCTGAGCAGCAGGGAAGGGGTCTCCGTGGGGCCGCAGCAAACGAACACGTGCTCTGCCTGAATGCGCAGCAGGCGGGCTACTCCGTCGGCCGTATGTACCCGCACCAGCGCACCCTCTACGCGGCCCTTGCGTTGCAAGAGGCGCAAGACCCGCGCGCCGCCGATCACTCGAGCTCCGAGCGCCTTGGCCTTGGGGAGCAGCGAGCGGCTCATGCCTTGCTTGGCGCCAGTAGGACACCCCGACGCGCACGCGTTGGTGTGCTTGCACCCCGGAGCTGCCCGCGGCACCTCCCAGGCGCTCCAGCCCATCGCTTCCGCACCTCGGGCAAAGGCGGCCGTGCTGGGAGGCCACTCGGCCTCGCTCACCCCCACTCGAAGTTCGCGCTCCGCCCAGTCGAAGTGCTCGTCGAGTTCGTGATCGCCGACGTCGAGCCCCAGCTGACTGCGCCAGCGCAGGAGCACCTCGGGCGGCGTCCGGTGCCAGAACCCGCTGTTTATCTCGGTGCTACCACCGACGCAGCAGCCTTCGACGTAGCCGATGGGCACACCGCCCAGGATCGGCGTCATCCCGCGCTTGCGATACATTTGCCGCATGGCAATGGGAGCAGCTTGGCCGTAGTCCGAGAGCTCGAACTGGCCGCCTTCCTCCAGCACCACCACCTCGAAGCCGCGGCGCGCCAGCTCATAGGCCACGGTGGAACCGCCGGCGCCCGAACCGATCACGAGGATCTGGGTGTGGTCGTGAGGAGCTTCACGCATTGGCTCGCCGTCCAGGCTTGAGCTGCAAGATCACCGCGTCGCTCGCAGCAGCCCGGGATGCAGGCGCGACACCCAGGGTCGCTTGGACCGCCGGGTGCTCGTAGTAGGCGAGCAAAGTCGTGCTACGCGGTGCGCGGAGCAGGGCGCGTCCCAGGCTGAAGCCGCCGTAGGCCCAAGCCTCCACCCAGCGGCGTCGGGGCTCCAAGTCGAGCTTGCAGAAGGGCCGACCAAAGCGCAGCAACGTAGCCACCCGCAGCGTCAACAGGCCGACTGCGAAGTACACGCGGAGCCGGAAGGGCAGCGCGCGCAGCTGTCCAGCCGTGAAGGCCGCGCAGCTCTGAAGGACCTGCGGGCGCTCCGGGAGCTGATCCGATTCCTCGGGGATCAAGGCTTCACACAGCGCGCGCGTGAGCGCCGAAGGTGCTGGGTCCGGAGCTTCCCCAGGCGCGACGAAGCGCTGGCCCGGGTCGAGCAGACCCAATGGGGAGGCGCTCTCCTGGGCGTCCAGGTTCGCCCCAAGCTTGAAACCATACGCGACGATGATCCCAACGCCCCACAGCGTGATGGGCACGTAGAACGCCAGGTGAACCAACGCCGCGTAGCCGAAGCCGGTGGCCTCGCTGATCCCGACGGCTGTCAGCGCGCGCATGCAGAAGAAGTGAAACGGCCCGATGAATCCTGGGCTGGATGGCACCAGGATCCCCAGGTTCGTCACCGTCATCGCGAGCAACGCAAGGCGTGGATCGAAGCTCAGGCTGAAGGCTGGTAGCAGGCACAAGAAGAGCCCGGCCTCGCACAACCAGACCGCGAGGCTCAATCCGGCGATGCTCAGCGCGGCACGTGGCTCCCGCAAATAGGCGACGCCGCGCACCGCCTGGTCGACGACGCGCACCAGGCGGTCATGAATCCGCGGGGCAAGGAGCTGAGAGAGACGACTCGTCCAGCGCAAGATCAAGCTGGGGGCCAGCACGGCTGCGAGCACGCCGCTGAGCGCAAGCAAGAACACCGCGGCCGCGATCTGCAGCGTCGCGCTGAGCCAGCCGTGGTGCATTCCTTGCGGCAAGCTGAAGTAAGCCACGGCGAGCAGCCCAAGCATCACCACGCCATCCAAGATACGCTCGAGGAACGTGATGCTCAGGCCCTGGGGAAACGGCAGGCCGCTGCGTTCCGCGAGCATCGCCGCGCGGGCGAACTCGCCGAGACGCGCGGGCAGGATATTGTTCACTGCGTAGCCCAGCACCACCACGTTGGTGGCCGTCGTGCGCGTGAGCCGTGCTTCGCCGCTCGCAAGTCGACGACAGCGGACTCCACGCACCACGTGCCCCGCCAGGTAGCTCAGGATGCCGATGGGCAGCCATGGCCAGAGCTTGGCGAGAGCGAATGCGTGACTGACGTCAGCGAAAGACAGCCGGCGGATCGCCAACACCATGAAGGCAGCGCTCGAGAGCAGCCCCGCAACCACGAACGCGACCCGACGTCCCTTGCTGTGGGCACCTGCGCCTTCAAGCGGGGGCGCGTCAGGAGTCGGGGCGGTCATGCTTCAGGTTCCAGTGCTCAGGGCCGGAGCAACCCCTGATCGATACAATACTGGATGCTCCGGCGCATGCCCTCTTCCAGGGCGATCGTCGGGCCGTAACCGAGTTCCAGGCGTGCCTTGGCGATGCTGCAGGCGATGTGTTTGTTCATCTCTCCCAGCACATGCAGCTTCTGCTGGTAGAGCCCCGCGCGTTGCAGCACGCCGTCGAGGAACGTCGCGACCTCACCCGCAACCCCCGGCAAACGCAGGCGTTTGTGCGCCACCTGGAACCCGAACTCCGTCTCCAGCAGGCGCTCGACGGTGTCGACGACGCGGTTCATCGGGTAAGGCTCCGCGTCGGCGATCCAGTACACACCAGCGTTTGCGCGAGGAACCGCCGCGGCGCGCAGCAAGCCCTGGCACAAGTTATCGATGTACACCATGGACCGCAGGTTCTCACCGTTACCCACGATCGGGACGCGCCCGCTCTTGATCATCTCGAAGAACAGCGTCTGCCGCGGCGGCTGGTAGGGGCCATAGAACCAGGGTGGTCGCACCACCACGGTCTCGAGCTTGCCACGTTCCTGCACCCGCTGCGTGGCTTGCTCCATGAGCATCTTCGAGCGCCCGTAGCCCATGTACGGGTTGAAGGGCGACGCCTCATCGAACAGCACTTCGGGCGAGGAATTGCAGCCCACGGGCGAGTTGGAGGAGACGACGACGGAGCGCCTCACCCCCTGCTGCTCGGCAACATCCAGGAGCCCGGCGGTACCCTGTGTATTTACCGCGTAGAAATCTTTCACGCGGCCCGGATGAATCAAGCCAGCGGTGTGAAAGAGCAGCGCCCCGGAAGCGCCCTGGCAGAGCTCGGTGGCGTACGCGCCGTCACGCAGATCCCCTCGCACCACGCGCACACGAGGGTCGCCCCACTCGGGAAGCGGCGCATCGTGCGTGTGGATGCCGACGATCACCTCTTGCAGTGCCGGAGCCGCATCGAACGGCGGAACACCGGAGAGCCCGTTGAGCAGAGCGCTTACCAGGCGCCGTCCGAGCCAGCCGCTGGCCCCCGTCACGATCACGCGCGGTGGAAGAGGCACCAACTCCGGCGTTTCAGCCGCTGAATTTGGGGGGGAGGTCATGCGGAGAGCAGCATGCCCGCGCCTGCTGCGCCCCGTAAAGCTCGAACTCTACTCGTCCAGCTGGGCGCGAACTGCGCTGCGCCAGGCTTCGAAATCGTCCGCTAGCGCGGGCAGCCAGGCGAGGCTCTCGACGAGCACCTCGGCGATGTTCGCCCATTCCGCAGGGTACCGCGGGGGATGCAGGAGCGGACGCAGCAGCTCACTGACTTCATCCAGCCTGCAGGGCACCGCACGCCCCAGCTGACAGCTGGCGATGATGCCTGCGCTCGTGGTCCAGTCGATGGGGCCATTCAGCAAATCGAACAGCGCCTGACGCCCCTGAGCGGCGCTCCAGCTCGGGCTGGTCTGCACCAGCAGCAGCGCCGCGGCGACTTGCACCTTGAACAGCCAGTTCCAGGCGTACTCGTTCTCGGGCGTTGACGGCGGATGCAGCATGCAGGCGAAGAGCTGTTCGGCCATCGCCGGCGACAGCTGCGAGGCGCGTTGCGTGGCGGCATCCCACCACTTTTGTAGATCGTAGTCCGTGGTTGCGATGGACGAGACCAGCTCGACCGCGTCGTTGGTCGGAGGGAGCAACGCGGGCATGGCGTGCTGGTCGAGTTCACCGCTCGAGTCTTGGTAGGTCCAGAGCCGAGTCGAGATCTCTGCGCGCGCCAGGCGGGGGTCCGGCGTCGGGACTTCGCCCCAGTTGACCAACGGCGGGTTCTGGCCCCGAAAGCCAGCCTCGAGCTGAATTGCCAGCACACAGCTCGGCGCCTCGATGCTCGATACCGCGCAGCGCAGGATCGGCTTGTCCCCGGCGTACGCAAAGCTGTTCACGAGCGAGCTCGCGGGGAGACGAAAGCCTGCGTCGAAGGGCGACACCTCTGGCGTGAGTGCGCGCGCCCGAGCGTTCCCGGCGCGTGCAAGTTCGACCACCCGCTCGGCGTCCGCAGAACTGCGCTTGATTCGCCAGTGGGCGTAAGGCAGCGAAGCGATCGCCCAAGCGTTCTCGGGGTCGCGCGCGAGCGCTTCAGTGTAGGCGCCCACGGCTTCCGAGGGGCGACGCAGCTCGAGCAAGATATCGCCTAGATCGAGCCTGACGGCGGCGTCATCTGGGTCGAGCTCCGCGGCGCGCTGGAACGTCGCCACCGCGTCTTCGAGTCGTCCCGCGTCGCGGTACGTGCTGGCGAGGGACGTCGCGGACCAATAGTTGTCTTCCCGTGCATGGGTCGCCGTCGCCAGTTCCAGCGCTTGCTCGATTTCGTTGCGGCTGCGCAGCAATCTTGCCATGTGGAAACTAAGCCACACGCTGAGGTCGCCCTGGCTACGCAACAGCTCGAGCAGGGGCCACAGCTGCTCCAGTGCCACGGGGTTATCGAGCACCTTGGCCAGCTCTCGGCCCAGCCGGTCTTGATCGAGCGCTCGCGCGCCCTCTGGGTCTAGCCACGGTTCCAGATTGAGGACCGGTTGTTGCTTGGCTGCGGCCTGGGCCATGAGTTGCCAGCTGAGAGCTTCGTCGTGGGCGCCCTCCAGCTGGAAGAAGCGCGCCTTGAGCAGCGCGTCCCCGGTCCACATCTTCTCCGGGATCAGGGCGTGGGGGTCGCGGATGGCGTGGAACAGGCGCTTGACCAGGAGCGCGACCTCGAGGCCTGCGGGTGCGGCTACCAGAGCTGCAGCCAGGTGGTGAGCGGCGTGGCGATGGTCTCCACTGTCCAGCGCACCTCGTGCGATGGCGAGCTCTTCCTCCAACGTGTTCGGATTGCAGCTGTCGGTCACTCAACCGAGTATACAAGGCTGGGCGGCCGCGGAAACTAGCTCTAGTTTCTCCGCAAACCGACCGTGAAGGCGAGTTTGCAGTCAATCGCACGCCTGGCTAGGCTGCGGCCTGGAAGGGTTTCCGGTGGGCTTGTCCGCGTGGCGGCTAGCGAGCGATACCTCCGGGATACGGTTCAGGCATGTTCAGCGGACTGGACGAACAGCGCATCGTGCGGGCCATCGCCGACGCCGAGCGGGGAAATCGAGCCGAGGTACGCGTGCACGTGGAGGCGACGTGTACTGGACCTGCCCTCGAGCGCGCGAAGCGGGTGTATCGCGCCCTCGGGCTGTCCCGTACGCGGGACGACACCGCCGTGTTGCTCTACGTTGCCGTCAAGAGTCGTGTCGCGGCTGTGTACAGCGGCAAGGGTGTGCCAGACCAACGGGAAGGTTTCTGGCAGGAAATCGTGGACCAAGTAGCGAAGGGTTACCGCGAGGATCGCGCGGCTGACGCGCTCGTCGCGGCGCTGGGTCGCGTGGGAGACGTCCTGCGCGCGGTCGTTGGTGGGGAGGATGTTCACGGCAACGAGCTCCCCGACGCGCTGACCACGCAGGCTGATATCGACGCCAAGGCCTACTCCGGGCCTCCAGTGGACGAGGCGAATTCTGCTGACTTTGCCTGCATTCACTGCGGTGCGCCGCTTGCGTTCGATGCAGAGACGGACACGGATGCTGCCTGCGACTACTGCGGCGTGATCAATCCCAGGGCGCAGGCCATGTTGCGCAAGCGGCAAGCCAAGGAGCGCAAGGCGGAACGAACGCGGGCAGAGGGACGCCGACGCGCG
The DNA here is from genome assembly GCA_041389805.1 of Polyangiaceae bacterium. Classification (GTDB taxonomy): domain Bacteria; phylum Myxococcota_A; class Polyangia; order Polyangiales; family Polyangiaceae; genus JAHBVY01. The sequence goes on from JAWKRD010000079.1 coordinate 18,819, forward strand.
GCGCTCTGGGCGACGGGGATCGCCTTCGCGCTGGCGGTCTTGGTCCTTGGGGGCAGCCTACAAAAGCAATCAGAACTGAAGGGCTTCGACGCGGACGCGGCCAGAGCGCGTGCTCAGGTGGACAACGTTCAGGAACGCCAGCGAGAGGTGCAAAAGCGTTACGCTTCGCGAGAGGCGGGCGCGGCCAAAGACGCCGAGCTCGACGGCGCGGAGAATCGCGTGCGCATCGAGCGAGCGCGCTACGACCAAGCGGCACAGCGCTACAACGCCGCCGCCGGCAGCGCGTGGGGCGGCTTCTGTGCGAAGCTGTGGGGACTACCCAAATCCAAGCCGCTCTCCAACGAGGCGGAGTGGTGATGCGGCTTGCTCGCGCTCTTCGCCTCTGCCTGTTGCTGCTCGTCGCCTGGTGGTTGCCGACGCCAGTGCTCGCACAGACGGCAACGCCGGAGCTGGCGAAGCCCGTAACGGACCTGGCGAACGTGCTCGACAGCGACGTCGAGAGCGAACTCAACGATCTGCTGGTGGTGCACTACGCCGACCACCACGCCCAGATTGCCTTTCTGACTGTCACCTCCACGTTCGGCGAGCCGATCGAGGACTACTCACTCCGGGTCGCGAAGCAGTGGGCCGGAGGTCGCGCGGGTGCAGACGATGGGATCCTGGTGGTGATCGCCGTTGCGGACCGCCGCATGCGGATCGAGCTGGGGTACGGCGCGGAGACCCTAGTCACTGACGCGGAGGCGCGGAAGATCCTCGACGACGCGCGCCCGCGGCTCCGAAACGGTGACTACACCGGCGCAGCCCGGGAGATCGTGGGGAAGTTGCTGGGCAAGACCGGCGGCGTGGTGCCGCAGGGATACGTGCCGCCGCGCCCGCCAGCGGAACCAGCCATCCCGGCGCCGTGGGGTTTCATGGGTTTGTTCCTGTTGGGCTCGGTGATGGGAGTCCTCGGCTGGTCGAGGCACGCCCAGAGCACCACCACGCAGGAAGCTGAAGATGCTGACTCGGACGAGGACGAGGTCGACTGGGCGCTCTTCCGGGAGCCGTCGCTCTTCGAGCTCCTGACGGTTCGAGCCTTCGTGATGACGGTAGGCATTGCAGTCGTCGCCGCGGCTCTGATCGGTCAGCTCATGGGCTGGGGGCCAGCGTTCGCGCTGTGCGGCCTGGTTGGCGCCATCGCCGGCTGGCGGTTCTTGTGGCGTTCCATCACCTCGCTTGGGCACCTCGCGATCCTGTCCGGGATCGTGGTTGCCTCCTTCGCGTTGCTGCCCGACTTGGCGCTGTACGTGAGCGCGTTTGGCGCGTTGGTGCTGGGTTTGCTGCACGCCAACTCGGATCTGGTTGGCGGTGGTGGAGGAAGCTGGGGAGGTTTCTCGCGGGACAACGACTACTGGAACCCGTCCCCACCTGCGACGGAATCGGATTCTCACGAGAGCTCGTCGTCAGTCCTCTCTGCGCTGTTTGGCGGTGCATCGTCATCCAGCTGGGACAGCGCAAGCTCATCAAGTAGTAGCGACTACTCAGGAGGCGGAGGCAGTTTTGGGGGCGGCGGTGCAAGCTCGAGCTGGTGAACCCTGATGGATCGCAGCCAGTGTTTGGTCTGGCTGCGTCGCATGGCGCTGGCTTGCTGTGTGTTCTGGGCCGCGCCGGCCGGCGCCGAAGTCTCGGTGCCCACGCTGAGCGATCCGGTGACCGATCTCGCCGGGGTGCTAGCAAGGGAGGACCGTCAACAGCTCAACTCGCAGCTACAGGCTCACTATGCGGCGGGCCATGCACAGCTAGCGGTGCTGATCCTCGCGTCGACCGACGGTGAGCCGGTTGACGATTTCGCGTTCAGAGTTGCTTCCGCGTGGCAACTCGGGCGAGCAGGGGCCGACGACGGTGTCCTGTTCGTGCTGGCAACTCAGGATCGGCGCATGCGCCTCGAAGTCGGCTATGGGCTGGAGCATTGCATTCCCGACGCGACCGCACGCGCGTGGCTTGACGAGCTGAAGCCAAAGCTTGCGGAAGAGCGCTACGCGGCTGCGACGCAGCAGCTGACCGGCCACTTGATCGAAGCGACCCAGCGCTGCGAGCCTGGCTCTGCGGTCGCCCCGGCGCCCAGTAAGAGTCGCCAGCAGCGCTCAAATCCGTTGCTCTGGATGGCGGTGTTCTTCGTCGGCTCGGTCGTCGGGCGCGTGCTGGTCGGTGTGGCGGGGCGTAACCGTGCGGAGTCCAAGCAGGCGAGGCAGGCCTCCCGTCGTCGCGCATGGGCGCTCGTGGTCGTCCTGGGTGGGCTCGCGGGCCTCGCGCTTTGGGTGTTCGGTCTTGGCTGGTTCTACTTCTCCGCGGGGATACTCGGCGGCTTGCTTGGGGCCTTCTTCTTGTGGAGGCTACGCAACGTGGCCGGGAGCCTGAT
>JAWKRD010000080.1:0-20221 GCA_041389805.1 Polyangiaceae bacterium
GTTCACCGAACCCAACAATGGCTCCGATCTCGCGCACCTGAAGTCTCGCGCTGAAAAGCAGGCGGACGGGAACTACTTGGTCAGCGGCGCGAAGACCTGGATCACCCACGCGACGCGCGCGGATCTGATGACACTCCTAGTGCGCACCAACCCCGACGACGACGGCTACGGTGGCCTCTCGATGATGCTCGCCACCAAGTCGCGTGGCAGCGAGACGAACCCAGAGACGGAAGGCTTCCCGGACGAAGGCATCACCGGAACCGAGATCAAGGTGCTCGGCTATCGCGGGATGAAGGAGTTCGAGATCGGCTTCGACAACTTCAAGGTCGCGGGCAGCGCGCTCCTCGGCGGCGTGGAAGGTCAAGGCTTCAAGCAACTGATGGCGACGTTCGAAAGCGCGCGTATCCAGACCGCAGCTCGCGGCGTAGGCGTCGCTCAGTCAGCGCTCGATCAGGGGCTCAAGTACGCGCAAGAGCGCATCCAGTTCGGCGCGCCGATCTTCGAGTTCCCCCGAGTGCAGCGCAAGATCGGTCGCATGGTCGCGCGCATCATGGCGTGCCGCCAGCTGACGTTCTTCGCGGCGCGCGCCAAGGACAGCGGCAAGCGCTGCGACTTAGAGGCGGGCATGGCGAAGCTCCTCGGCACGCGCGCCGCTTGGGAGAGCGCCGACGCTTGCGTACAAATCCACGGTGGCAATGGCTACGCGGAGGAGTACGTCGCTTCACGCATCCTGGTCGACGCGCGCGTGCTCTCTATCTTCGAAGGCGCGAACGAGATCCAGGCGCACGTCATCGCGCGTCGCTTGCTCGAGCAAGCCTGAGACAATCGAGTCTGACGCCCAACCACCTGTGCCTACAAGCGCTCCTCTGCAGAGGCTGAGGAGCGCTCGCCTTCGTCTGACTCAAGCAACGCCAAAGCGCAGGCAATTCGGCTAATTTTTCGCCGCGGGAACTGACGAGCCCACTAAACTCCGAGCCAATGGCTCAGTGGATGGTGCGCAGTGAGGGCTCCGCCCCAATCGGACCGGTGAGCACCGAGCTGTTGCTCCGCGGAATCGCCCAGGGTCGAGTGCCCGTGGAGAGCGAGGTGCAACAGCTCGGAACTCGAGAGTGGCAAGTCCTCGAGTTCGTGGATGCGTTTGCTGACGCCATTCAGTCGGACGAAGCGATGACTCGGCTCGCCGAATCGCCCCTCGACGACGCGGACATCATCGCTTACGCGGACGCGGAGGAGGCCTTCACGCAGCTCGCGGTCCCGGCAGGTCAGTCGCTGGGGGCGCGCCCTCCCCCACCCCCTCCAGCGGCCTCCTCACCTCGCGCAGCGTCCGGCCCTGCTTCCGCGCGGGTCCCAGCTCCGCCCAAGGCGGCCAACGCCAGCTACGATGAAGACGACGACGCCGCGACCCGCGTGGCATCGTCTCCGCTCTCCTCGTCCCCGCTCAGCGCTGGCGGCCCGCCGCCTATCCCTGCCGCCGCGGCGTTGTCTCGCCCATTCCCTCCGGAGCAAGCGCTCATGCAGGGGCCTCCGGCAGTGATCGTGCAAGACACGCCAGCGCCACCTGTCCCGCAACCCATGCAGCAAGCGCCCATCGTGATGGCGCCTCCCCCGCAGCAGAGCTCTGGGTCAGGCCTGGCGACAGGACTCCTGGCGCTGCTCGTGCTCGTGCTCGCAGGCTGTCTCGGCCTGCTGCTCTGGATGCTGTCGAAGCAATAAGCTAGAGCGGTTGACCCCGGTCTCCCTCGCCAGCACAACGCGAGGCATGCGTTGGCAGTTTTGGATCGATCGCGGCGGCACCTTCACCGACTGCCTCGGCCGGGCGCCTAGCGGCGAACTCAGCGTGGCCAAGGTGCTCAGCGACGATCGCGCGCCCCTCGTCGGGATCCGCCAGCTGCTGGGGCAATCCCCCGACACGCCGATCCCACCCTGCGACGTGCGCATGGGCACGACGGTGGCGACCAACGCGCTCCTCGAACGCCGAGGCGCCGCCATGGGGCTAGTCATCACGCGCGGCTTCGCGGATGCCTTGAAAATCGGCACACAAGCCCGACCTGACATCTTCGCGCTCAACATCCAGCGCCCCGACGTGCTCTACCGCGAAGTCTGCGAAGTTGATGCGCGACTGGATCCCCAGGGTAACATTCTCGCGGCGCCTTCAGCCCCTGAGCTGGCCGGCACCTTCAAGAGCTGGCGTGAACGCGGATTGCGCAGCATCGCCATCGTGGTGCTGCACTCCTACTTGAACCCAAGCCTCGAGCAACAGATCGCGGCGCTCGCGAAGAGCCATGGCTTCGACGACGTGTACCCATCCCACGAAGTCGCGAGGGAGCTTGGCCTGACAGCTCGCGGCGACACCACCACCGTCGACGCCTATCTCACGCCGCTCTTAAGCGACTACCTCAGGAGCCTCGAGCGGGAACTACCAGGAAGCAGCCTGCGTCTCATGCAGTCGAGCGGCGCGCTCACCGACGCCGCCGCCTTTAGAGGTCCCGACGCGATCCTCTCGGGGCCCGCGGGCGGCGTCGTCGCCTACGCGAAGATCGCCGAGCGCCACGGCGCATTGCCCGCGATTGGCTTCGACATGGGCGGGACGTCCACAGACGTCTCTCGCTTCATGCACGATCTACCCCTGGTGTTCTCTACGGAAACATCAGGGATCCGCTTGCGCGCGCCAACCCTCGACATCCACACGGTTGCCGCCGGCGGTGGCTCGATTTGCCAGTGGCGCGATGGTCGCCTGCAAGTCGGACCGGAGAGCGCCGGTTCGGACCCCGGTCCACTTTGCTACGGCAAGCCCCACGCCAGCGAGCTGACCGTGACTGACGTCAATCTCACACTCGGGCGCCTCGACGACAGCCGATTCCCATTCCCCCTAGACCGTCAGCGTGCCGAGGCTGCCCTCGTGACGCTGTCTGACGAACTTGAGATGTCGCCCCTCGAGGCCGCGACGGGTTTTTTCCGTGTGGCTACGCACAACATGGCGGAGGCGATCCGCAAGGTCTCAGTCTCCCGGGGCTATGATGTCCGGGAACACGCGTTGGTGGTCTTCGGCGGCGCGGGTGGTCAGCACGCTTGCGCGTTGGCTCGTGAGCTCGACATCCGGCGCATCTTGATCCATCCGCTGGGTGGCGTACTGAGCGCGTACGGTATGGGGCTCGCCGACGTGGGCTGTCACCGGTCACGCGAAGCCGGGCGCAGCGAACTCTCGGAGCTCACACTGCGCGCGTTGGAGCCGGTGTTCCAAGACCTGGAGCGCAGCGTGAGGAGCGAACTCGAGCGCACGCCGAATCCCGACGGGCTGCCCGTAGAACTGCGACGTTTCGTCGACGTGGGCTATCAGGGCTCAGAGACGTTCCTCACCCTAGAGGTCGCCAAGCTAGCGGACACGGACGACGGCAAGCCAGGCGACCGCATCGGTGCGCTGGTAGAACGCTTCGAGCAGGACCACCAGCGGCTCTTCGGTTACCTCCGGGAACAGCGCGCGGTGCTGGTTTCCCAGGCACGCGTTCAGGGTCGTATCGCGTCAGGCGAAGTCCCGGTGTGCTTCAGCGATGAGCAAGCGTCACCGACGGCACTCGGTTCGACCCGCGTGTGGTTCGGCGAGCCAGCCGGGAGCAGCGATGGCTGGGTGGAGGACGTACCGATGCTGTGGCGAGAGGATCTGCGTGGGAGTCTCGTTGGACCCGCGCTGATCCTCGACGCGACGGGTTCCATCGTCCTGGACCCAGGCTTCACACTCCAGGTGACTAGCGACGGCACCTTGGACATCCGCCGCGGCGACGACCAGCACGCCGCGCGCATCGTTAGCGATGCCGATGCACGGGATCCGGTGCGCCTGGAGATCTTCGGGAACCAGTTCATGTCCATCGCCGAGCAGATGGGACATGTGCTGGAGCGTACCGCGCTCTCGACGAACATCCGTGAGCGCCTCGACTTCTCGTGCGCCGTCTTCGATCCCCAGGGAAACCTCGTCGCGAACGCGCCGCACATCCCCGTACACCTTGGCGCCATGGGTGAGTCCGTGAGCGCGACACTCGCCGCGCACCCATCGATGAAGCCCGGCAGCGTCTATGTCACCAATGACCCCGCCGGTGGAGGCTCCCATTTGCCGGACGTGACGGTCGTCACCCCGGTGTTCATCGATGGCGGCTTGGAGTTCTTCGTCGCCAGTCGCGGACACCACGCGGACATCGGAGGCATAACCCCGGGCTCGATGCCTCCCTTTTCGCGTTGCCTCGCGGAAGAGGGCGTGGTCTTACGTTGTCTCCCACTGGTGCGCGAAGGCAAGCTCCTCGAGTCGGAGTTGCTCGAAGTCTTGAGCAGCGGCCCCCACCCAGCGAGGGCCCCGCGGGACAACATCGCCGACTTGCTGGCTCAAGTCGCGGCGAACAACCAGGGCGCGACGCTCCTCGCAGAGCTGTGTCAGCAGCAAGGCGTCCCGGTGGTCAAGGCCTACATGCGCCATATCCAAGACAACGCTGCCGAGCTAGTCCGGGCGCGTCTCGTGGCCCTTGGAGATGGCGAAGTACCATTTCGCCGTCGGCTCGACGACGGCGCGCATCGAGGTGACCCTGCGGATCCGGTGGAGAGCTTGACATCGACTTCAGCAGGACGGCGCCGACGGTCGAGCAATCTCAATGCGCCGAGGGCAGTCACGGTCGCGGCGGTGATCTACGTGCTGCGTGCCTTGGTGGGTCACCCCATCCCGCTGAACGCGGGCTGCCTACGTGGAGTGCGGATCAGCATCCCAACGCACAGCCTCCTCGATCCTCCAACCCAGACGCGGCGGTGGCGGGGGCAACGTCGAGACGTCGCCGCGTCGTCGATGTGCTGCTCGGTGCACTGGGCGTCGTGGCGGCCAGCAGGGCACGATGAACAACCTGACGTTTGGCGACGCGAGCTTTGGTTACCCCACGAGGATACCATCGCGGGAGGAGCCGGCGCTGAACCAGTTTCCGTAGGGCAAGCGGCGTGCACACCCGCATGACCAACACCCGCATCACCGATCCAGGTCCTCGAGCATCGCTTTCGGTGCGGCTCCACACGTTTGCACTTCAAGAAGCGGCTCGGGTGGAGCCAGCGGCGCGAGCCGGGCGGAGACGGCGTCGTACGAGAGTTCGAGTTCTTGAAGGATCTCGACGGCGCGATCCTGAGCGAGCGCCGCCAGGTGGCTCCGTTTGGCCTGAGCGGAGGCGAGCCTGGGGCACGAGGGCGGAACCTGCTCAGCAGCAAGCCACTCCGGCGAAAGCTCAGCTGATGCTGCGAGCGGGGAGACCGCCTCCGATCGAGACCCCCGGCGGCGGTGGCTATGGCGCTTTGCCTGGGCCGGCATCACCTGGCGCGCCGGCATCCGACAGCACGCCTGCGTCTCCGGCGTCAGGCACCGCCCGGCAGGCGCTTGACCCGCGCTGAACTGGGCCTTCACTCCTAACGCCAAGGCACAGCTATTCGACTGGCGCTCTTGGGCGGCCTGGGTGCGCACGTCGGTCGCCTTGCCTCCGCCGACTGGTAGGAGCCGACCGGTCGCTTCCGCACGGTAAGTAAACACGCGCTGCTTGCTCTTCCAGGTCCCAAATCGACCCGGGCGAAGTGCTGGGAACGTCGGATACGCTCTTCGTCGGTCTCATCCGGCTCGTCCGGGCCGGCGTCGTAGGCCGGCTTTGGTAGCCCGGCGGGCGGATCCTCGTCGAGCACCACCGTGAGGAAGCGCGCGCGCTCCAACACCTCGGCAGCGATGGGCACGTCTTCCTTCGTCGTACGGTCCAGGTCGCGATCGTAGATGCGCAGAGCAAGCTCAGGCGCTTGGTTCACCTCATCGCTCACTCGTTCGAAAGCACCCGGAGCGCGAAACTGCAAGCCGCAAGTTGTAGGGCTGCACGGGACGCGTGCAGACATCCCACTCGTTGCATAGGTAGCCGCTCTCGCAGTCCGCTTGCAACACACCCGAGGCCCTTGCTGGTCCACGCCGTCCTTCTGACGGAAGAAGCAGGTGGTGAAGCCATCGCGCAGGGAGTTCTGCGCGGCCTTGCGCAGGCTCTTGCCGTCGCTGGCATTTTTCAAGCAAACGCAGGTACACCGCAGGTTCCTCTGGATCAGTGCCAGGTCGGCCCCGTCGGCGACCTCGTTGCCAAGCCCAGGGCTGCTTCGCGAGCTCCAGAGTCAGCCTCCACGCTGTCTGAAACGGGATCAGCTTCGTCCCAAGGAGTTTGGGACATCGCGCGTTACCGCGCCAACGTACGGCTCTTGGCGCTCGAGCTTGCTCTCGCTCACCCACCAATAGATGCCCGCGAACGCCGCGAAGATAACCAGCGTCCAGAGCCAGAACTGGGGGGACTTTGGCGGGCAGCCTCGCGCGCGGTCGCCATCTGGCGCTTACGCACGGCCGCGCCTCATTCAGGGTCGGCAGTCCTCGTTCTCGGGGTTCCTTTGCCACGCTTCTCCCTGGGGTCTCGCAGCTCGTGCCGGTGGTCAATCAATTGCGAAACAAAACAGCTCGCCCCGCGGGTCCGTTGCAGACTCCCTGGGCCGCACAAGTTCCCCTTGCCGCGGCGAACTCAGTGCGTGGAGATCTGGTTTTCCAGTGCCTGAACGCCAACGCCCGCCAAAGTGGCGGGCGTCTGGTGCATGCAGGGAGGCTGCTATTCCTAACCGCCGCCCGCACCACCCAAGCGACCAACCATGAAGCTGATGTTGGGATAGCCAGCGTAGGCCGCAGTCTGGAACACGCTCTTGACCACCAGCGCGGGGACCTTGCGATCGACCTGGAGAATGGCGACGCCAGGGAACTCCTTCCCGGGGTTCAGCTGCTTCCACAGATCGCGCTTGGCCTTGAGGATCTGGAACAGCTCATCGATGCGCTGGAGGCGGTTCGCTTCTTCGATCGCGCGGGTGTTACCCGCGGCGTTTCCGTCCACCAGGATCTGGGTACCCGTGATGGCCACCATCGGGGCATCCAGCATCTCCTGAACGTTCTCGGCCTTCGGGAGCTTCACGTTCTTGTCCAAGGGGAGCTCACCGGTCGCGGAGAAGCTCGCCAGGAGGAACAAGACGATGCAGAGCAAGAAGTCGATGAACGGAATCAGCGGGATTTCGGTGTTCAGCGCGCGGCCACCGCCACCCAACACCTTCTTGCGCACGAAGCCCAAGCCGATGTGGTGCATGAGCCTGCGACCGGGAACCGCGATCGGCTGATGAAACCTTGATAGGGGCTTATCTCCACCAGACATGTTGCCTCAGTTCACCGAGAAGGTGACGTTGAATGCCGGGACTTTTTCCGTCTTACCCCCGACGGTCCAGTCGCGTTGCGGGGTGTAGATGGCGTCGATGACCGCGATCACGTCAGCGAAGGGCGTGCTGTTGTCCGTCGCCAGAACAGCTTGGTCGCGCTTCGGGTCAGTCGCGTTACGGTGGGTGCCGTTGGCCTCCCACTCCTTCTTGATCTTCTCGGCGAGGTCGGGGTAGCGGTACTCACCCTCTTCGCCCACGTTGACCTTCTTGCGCTCGACGTCGATCGTGTTGACGACCGTGGAGCCTTCCTTCCAGATCAGCGTGAACTTGCGCTCGCCGCGCATTTCCACGTTCAAAATCTTGGGCTTCTCAGGCTTCTCGAGCGGCTCGTCCTTCGGCGGACCGGGCACGCGCGCGTCGGCGTTGATGCGAGCCATCTGGCTCCACACCGCGGTGACGAGTAGGAACATCACCAAGCAGAGCAAGAAGTCGATAAACGGAATCAGGGGGATTTCCTGGTTTACGGGGCGTTTGCCGCCGTGACCCCCTACGTCGATACCTGCCATCTGTCCTATTCCTCACTACCGAGAGCCTCTTGTCTCAGAGGCCCACAACCATTGGAGCTTGCGCGCTACCGATTCGTGCCTCCACGCGACCGTCTTTTGACCGTCCAGCGTGGGCACGCGGGTTGAGCACATCAGCGCTCAACCCGCATTGGGGACCGATCACTCTGCGGCGGTTTCGACGCCCTGCAGATTGACCTTCTGGCGGTTGGCGACGACGAGGTTCAGCACGCTGACCGAGGCCTCGTTGATGTCGTCTTCCATGCCCTGGGTCTTGCCGTTCAAGAAGGCGAAGCCCATGAGCGCGATGATCGCGGAGATCAGACCGAAGGCGGTGCAGTTCATCGCTTCGGAGATACCTTCCGCGAGGATACGCGCCTTCTGGCTGGGGTCGATGCTCTCGCCACCGACGGCGCCGAACGCCTTGATCAGACCGACGATGGTGCCGAACAGACCGCAGAGCATCGCGAGGTTCGCGAACAGAACGAGGAAGCCCGTGCGCTTGTTGATCTTGGGCATCGCCTTCAAGAGCTGCCTCATCCATCGCCGCCTGAACCTCTTCGTCGGGGCGATTGACCTTGACCAAACCGGCCTGAACGATGCGCGCGAGGGGCGCGTTCGCGGCAGAGCACATCTTAACGGCCTTGGCGACGTCGCCAGCCAGGATGCACTTTTGCATGGTTTTACCAGGAACACGTCCTTGTTGATGGACGCACCGACTAGGTAGACCGTGCGCTCTGCGATGATTGCGATGGAGCAGACCAGCCAGAACAGGATGAGATACATCGCCCATCCGCCCGCCTGAAAGTGATGCCAGACTGAAGACATTGCCCTTACCTTCTCCTGATGCTTCCCAGGCCGATCCCGACGCTTGGGATTCCGCGCTCAACGCGCGGATGTGGTTCCAAATTTTCCGACCCGGTGGTACTCCGCCACGACTGGCGCGCCGGAGTTGTTGCTTTGACCCCGCTGAGCGAGATCGTTCTACCCTGAGCGCCGCGTGGCCCCAGAGTCTCCCAAGCCAGCCGTGCTGTGCGAAACGCGACAGCTCAACGACTCGGTTCGTGCCCACGCTCCCAGGTCCCGCCACATCCATTCGTTGTTCTCGCCCTCGTGCGCCTGAACGAAGCGAGTCGGTACATGAACCAACCGCTGCGTTTCAGAGTTTTGAGTCACCCCGGAAACAAGCGTCTCGCGACACTGGATTCCAAGGATTGCCGAGCCTGAATTGATGGGTCGATCTCCGGGTGCTTCGCGTTGACTCGCCCGACATTGAGCGAACCGATACCGCGCCATCATGCTGAAGCTGACCCGGGACAGTCAAGGTCCATTGGGTGTCCAAAGTGTCTTAGAGTCCAGACAGAAAGTTCCGATATCCGTATAGAATTCGCTCATTCTGCGCTGCGCTTTGCGCCACGCCAGCGCGCGCAGCTCCCGATCACGCAGCACTTCAAATCGAGCTGCTAGCAGCTTGGATACGCTGCGCGTTGGTTACGCGCGGAAAGACTCGCGCGGCCTCGAAGCAACTTCGGTCAGCGCCCCGAACCAAGCTCCGCCATTCCAGTGTCAATGGGATTTGGAGCGCACAGGCTTCCAGTGCGCACGTCATTTCACGACTGTTTCAACGCGGAGAGACCTGCCTCCGGACGCGCGCCCGCTTCGCGGATCAAGCGGTCGCCGTGCTTTGCAGGAACGAACTGACGGAGCTCAGCGGGGTGGAGGTGAGGTGCGCCGGAACTCACTCCCAATCCTCGCTTATGCAAGTGCGCCGCAAGAGGCGCGTCGGCTTTGATGCACCGGCCAGTCCTTATCTTCTCCCACCACTCGACCGTCAGTCCCGGAACCTGGTCCAGGCCCCGCTCGGTCAGGTTCCGGTGGCCAGTCACGTTTCGCGGGGACGATCTTTTAAGGAACAGTCTCCAAGGTGACGGCGGCTGGCGCGTCAGCAGCTTCTGGCCCATCGAGAGCCGAATGCAGCATGCCCAGCTAACTGCAACGTTCCCGCGGATCTACGACGTGAGCGTTGTGAGTCCGCAGTGTGCTTGCACCTCGAATCGCGCGGCGGCTATAGTCGCCGGCACTCCACTATTCAGGTGGTAGAGGCGCTTTCGGAGGGCAGCGCCGGTGCGTAGCACTCCTCAGGATTCCAGCCGCAACCAGAGAGGGATAAGCGGAATGCGGCTCCTGCTTCTTGCATCAGAAGGATCTAGCCAGCTCGTCGAGCGTTCAGCAACCCGACCTTCATGGTCCCTGAACCTGTTTGTTCAGCGGTTGTGATCACCATCATCGATCGAACGCTTCGCCTTTCAGCTCAGCCGGTACCGAGTCAACTCCAAGGAGTTCTTCGCGCAAATCAAGAAGCTGGTCACCGCAGGCAACATCGACCGTGCGATCAAGCTCTGCGAAGCAAGTGACTATCCGATCCTCCAGCTCGTGAAGGCGGGTCTTACCTCGAACAAGGATGAGGCCGAGATCGACGCAGCTCTCCGCGAGACTGAGCGAGCTCAAGCCCCAAGCAGAGAAGCGGGTCGGGGCGCTGTGGTCACTGGCGAACATCGCGACCCTGATCGGTCTGCTTGGAACGGTGTCCGGTCTGATCGCAACCTTCAACGCGATTGCGGCTCCTGGTCTGACTCAGGCCGACAAGCAGCGCCTGCTGTCACGAGCATCGCCGAAGCCATGTACAACACCGCGCTCGGTCTGGGCATCGCGGTGTTCTGTATGATCACGCGCACATCATCCTCCACACCCGCGCCAAGGCCATTCAGCATGACCTCGAGTCGGTGATGGAGCGCACGTTCAGCCTGCTCCACGATCCAGACCAAACCTTGGGGCCAGTACTGATCCTGGCGCTCAGCGCTGAACCGCTGGCATCAAGATGGCTGCACCCGGTCAAATAGACGCTCCGCTGACAGCGGCTCAACGCGGCAGATCCGCCGCTTGAGCCAGCCGGCCAGGCTCAGCCCGGACGAGGAAGGTGGCGAACTCAACATCGTTCCCTTTCCTCGATATCGTCGTCAACATCCTCATCTTCGTGTTGGCGACGGTCGCGGTGACGTTCACCGACCATCGACACCGCCCCAGCAAGTGGTGGGAGCGGCACACGCAGTCAGGTGACCGAGAAGTCGCTCAACCTGACGGTGTTCATCGTCAACACGATGGTTTCAGCATCAAGGCGTCCGGGCGGTAGCGTTGCACCAGGCTGCGGCGGGCTCGGCTCCGGCATCACCATTCCGCTGCGTGGTGGTCGCTATGACTACGACGCACTGACCGCGTGCGCCAAGAAGCTGAAGGACTCCTCTCCGGACTTCAAGGAGGAGAACAACGTCTACCTCGCCCCAAACCCGGGCACGGACTACCAGACCATCGTCAGCGTCATGGATTCCCTGCGGAATACACCTGCGGGTGATCCGCTGTTCACCGACGTCAACTTCAAGGTGTCCAAATGAGCGACAGGACCCGAGCTCATCCGCGCCCCAAGGCGTCCGTCGTCAAGTACAAGGCCGCGCTGCGCACGGCCATGCGACGCAACGCGATGGAGCCGGAGATCAACTTCCTCAACATCACCGCGATGCTCGACATCATGACGATCATCCTGGTGTTCTTGTTGAAGACCCTCGGGGAATCGAGCGCGTCGATCCCACAGTCGGATGACCTCAAGCTGCCAAACAGCGTCATCCGCACCCAGCCTTCTCAGGAAGGCGTCGTGGTCACGATCTCCAAGTCGCAGATCCTCGTCGACGACGGCAGCGTGCTCAAGCTGCCAAGCCGCGAGAGTCAGATTCAGTCCGGCGTGGGGGCTCGCAACAAGCGTAAGGGGCCTAACGACCTCTACATCACGCCCCTCGGCACTCGACTTCAGGAGGCACGCAAGACCGACAAGGCCGTGCGCACCGCCAAGCAGCTCGATCCGAACCAACCGTCAGAAGCGATCATCATCGCGGACGGAACGACTCCGTTCCGAACCTTGAGTGAGGTGCTCTTCACCTTGGGGCAGAGCGAGTTCGGCAAGTATCACCTGATGGTGATGCAGTCGAAAACGCGCCAAGAGTAGGTCCATCGTCACTGGATCTACGCGAGCCGAGGGCGAGTCGTTTGACTCGCCCTCGCTGCATTTCGAGGCTGCGAAGAGCCTGAATTCGGCCTCGCCAGGCGGAGTCGATCCCCGGGGCTCCAATGTGCGCATCCTCGCTTGCTCCGCCCTCGAGGGCCGTGCTAGGACCCGCTCAAACGGCTCGTCGCTTCTTTGTGGAGACGACCGGCCCCTGCCGAGGAGACGGACCTGGCGACGCAGCGAACACTCGCAACGCCAAACCAGGTCAGGATCTGCCTGCCAAGCCTGTTGGTAGGCTGAGCAAGTAGCGCCAAAGGGCGCACTGCCGTCGCGGGACCGCCGGCTCTCAGATTTGCGGCTTGCCTTTGGCCTGTTTCCAAGGTCACAGCTCGCCCTGCCTACCCCCGTAGGCCACCGCGACCGCGCGAATTCCTGCGCGATCAGGGCGATTCTCTGACCTGCGGAGCGGGCGCCAAAGCCGCGAGGCTCGCCTCGTTTGGTGCCGTCGTGATCGAGTTCGGATTGGTCCTAGGGGTCAATGGGTTTGGCCTAGTCTTCGCCATCGTAATGGCGCGCTGGCTCGTGGCCCGCGATGCCGGTGGTGCGGAGCTGCGCCGACTTGGCAATGCGCTCGAGCGGGCGGTTCAGGGCTTCATTTGGGGCGGACTCAAGCGGGTGCTGCTGGCGCTCTTGGTCGTTTCCGCGTTGTGCTTCGTGCTGTACGGCTTCCTGCCGGGCAAGGGCGTTGGTCAGCTCGATGCTGGTCTTTGGGCGCTCATGGGTACGCTGCTCGGCGGTGTGGCGGCCTCGGCGACCGCCTACGCGGCTGCTCACGTCGCCCACAAGGGCAGCGTGCGCTGTGTGGCGGCGTCGCGGCTCAGCCTCGATCGCTCGCTCAGCATCGCGATGCGCGCTGGCGGTGTCGCCGGATTGCTCACGGAAACGGTCGCAGCAATTTCCGTAGGTGCCTTCGCCACGCTGGTGGCGGGGCTACGCGGAGCGTTCAAGCTGACCACTGACACCAGCTGGGTCGCTTCGGTTTCGGCGTTGCTGCCCACCATCGCACTTGGGGCGGGCACGGCGGGGCTCTTGCTCCAGCGTAGCGGTTCGATTTTCCACGCGGCGGGCGATGCCGGAGGTGATCTAAGCAGCAACCGCATCGCTGGGCTCGACGACGACGACACGCGCAACCCCGCTATGGTCGCTGACCTGGTGGGTGATCACGTGGGACTGGTCGTTGGACGCACTCTGACCACGTTCGTGGCGGCCTGCGCGAGTCACGTCGCCATGCTGATCATCGGGCTGTGGGTCTTCGAGAAGAATCTGACGAGCGTGCCTGGCGCACTTGGCCTCGCACTGCTGCCGTTGCTGGTGCGCGCGTTTGGCGTGTTCGCGAGCAGCATCGGGCTGTTGGTGGTGCGTACGAGCGAAGGTTCGGTTCCGCGCGGAGCATTGATGCGTGGCCAACTAGTCTCCTGGCTGATCGCTCTCTCCGGGATCGTGGGAGCCGCATACTGGCTCGCGCAGGCAGAGTGGTGGCGGTTCGCTATCGCCGGCGCGCTGGGATTGTTCGCCTCGACTGGCGTCGCACAGCTCGTGGGCTTCTTGCAGGAGCGAGCTCGCGGCAATCCGCGGGACAACAACGAAGCGCTGCGTGACGGCGCCAGCGCGCTCATCATTCACGGCGTGTCGCGCGGAACCGGCGCAGCCCTGGTACCCCTCGCCGTGCTCGGTTTGGGCGTCACCGCCGCGCACTACATCGGCTCAAAGAGCGGCATCGCCGAAGCCGGCTCCCTGAGCCTGCTGGTGTGTGTGGCGGCGATCTTGGTCCCCTCTCCCTACCTGCTCGCCTTGGCGACATTCGCTCCAATCGCGGACAACGCGCGAGGCGTCGCGAGCCTCAGCCGCAGCGGAAGCGTCGACGTTGAGCGCCGAACAGAAGCACTGGACCAGGCAGGTTTCGTGTCACTGCGCTCTGCCTCGACGCATATGCTGCTGGCGGGCGGCAGCGGCGTGTTGCTTGGAGTGATTGCAGCGCCCTGCTTGTCCGGTCTCGGCTCGAGCCTCACCCTCGCACACCCTGCGGTGATCTGGGCCGGCATGCTCGGGGCCGCACTCGTGTTGTTCTACGCCAGCGGGGCCATGGGACGCGCTGAGCGAGCGGCACGCGCCCTCGGGAAGGAAGTCGAGCGGCAGCTACGTTCCGTTCCGCGCGGCAACCACAACGGCCTCACCAAAGACTTCACGCCCGCCTACAAGGCCTGCATCGAGCTCGCCGGCAAGAACGCGCTCGAGCGCCTCGCTCGCCCCGCCCTCCTGGGGCTCGCGGTGCCACTCTTGCTGGGTCTCAGCCTGCGCCGCATCTACGGTACTGCGGATGGCGGCATCGCGATGCAGGCGCTGATCGCCTTCTTGGTCCTGACCACCGGGACCGGGCTGGTGCTCGCGCTGGCTGCGGACGCCACGAAATACACGCTCGGCGGGCTGCGCCGCGCCACACGTAACAAAGGCAGCAGCGATACGCGCAGCGCGAGCGTCGGAGGCGACGCGTTCGCCGACGTGCTCGCCAACGTAGGTGGCTCCGCGGCTTTCCTTTTCACTCTAGCGGCGGCCGCAGTCGTGCTCGTAGCGGCGCCCTTCCTGAACTGATGCAGACGTTGACCGGCCAGAGCTTCCGACTCGACCACGCGCCTCATGCGCGTCCCGACGTCCGCGGCCCGAATAGGAACCAGACATGACCACTCCCCTTCAGTCCCGGCTCGCGGACTCCCTCTCGACCCTGTCCGATCGCGGCCTGCGCCGCCTGCTCGGCGCCCGCACCTTCCTGCGCGGCCTCGACTACGAGAAACGGCGAGTCGTCGAGGACGTCGCCATCAACGACATCAACGCCACGGGTCGCGTCAAAGGCTCGGACCCCGACCCGTACGAAGTCGAGATCTCACTGACCGACGAGGGCATCAAGGCAACCTGCACCTGTCCAGCGTTCAAGAAGACGAATCAGCACTGCAAGCACGTCGCCGCGCTGTTGATCAACGTGAGAAACCAGGCGCGCGCGAAGTTGCCGCGCCGGGAGCCCACGCCTCCAACGCCGCCTCAACCCCAGAACCAGCAGAACAATGGCGAGAGCAAAGCGAGCCGCCGCCGCGACCGGCGCCGCCGAGCGCAGCTACAGCAACTGCCGGTTCCGCCCGGAGTCGATCTCCCCCCCAACTTGGATGCGACCGCACGCCCCACGGGCATTGGTGCCTGGCTGGCTCCCCGCGGTGCAACCAAGACGCTGAGCCTCGAGTTTCGTATCCACGTGCGTCAGGGCGGGCTAACGGTGACGGTGCTGGACACCGACGCGCGGGTTCCGCTCTTGCCCAGCGTCGCGCTGAACTGGCAAGCCATGTCGCCGACTTCAGATCGCGACGCGCTGCGGGTGCTGACGCGTTTCGAGAGCGGCAACCCGCGCCACCCGGCAGTTGATATCCGCGGGGAAGACGCCGCGGAACTCCTTCCGTTGCTCAAGGGGCGACGCGTCCTGCTCGAGCCAGCGTTGATGCAGCTGCGCTTCGCAGAAGAAGAGCTGCGCCCCCGCTTCGACCTGGAGATGGTTGGGAACGACACGATCGTCGCCAAGGCGACCTTCGAGCGCGCAGGTGACACGCGACGCTTCTCGCTGTCGACCGGTGGCTGGTTCGAGGGCTCGCCCGGCTGGCACATCGAGACCGGCGAAGGCGTCGCGCGGCCACTGGACCGCAAGGTGTCGCCCGCAGCGCTAAGGCGCCTACTCAAGAGCCCGACCATCGCCGAACCGGCGAGCGAGCTGATCGCGCTCATCACCAACGGACTGCCGCGGGTGGCGCTGGAGGTCGGCGCAGAACTGCCCGACCTTTCTCTGGTTGCGGACGTCATCGATCTCGAGCCGACCTTTCGACTACGCGCTGGCGGCAGCCTCACCGAGGCTCACGTCAGCCTGAAGGCGGAGTACGCCGACATCGAGGTAGAGGTTCGCGCCGACGGGATCTCTCCCCCGATCCTGATCTTGCCGCCGGAGGAGGGTCAGAAGCGCGCGAAGTGCATCCGCTGCGATATCGCTGGCCAACAAACCGCGGTCCAGAAGCTGCTCGCCCTCGGCCTGACGCCGGACGAGTCCGGTGAGTCGTTCGTCGCCAACGGCGGCGACGCGATCGACTTCTGGTCAAAGGGCGTCGAAGCGCTGCCCGAGGAGTGGGACCTTTTCGTGCCCGACGAGCTCGCCGGGACGCGCGTACGTTCGAAGCCCATCCAGATGAACGCTCGCGTCTCGAGTGGCGTCGATTGGCTCAACGTCAAGATCACCTACGAGAGCGAAGGCGTGGGCGTCGACGTCGACGAGCTCCGGCGTTGCCTCGCGGAAGGGCTCAAGTATGTCCGGCTGTCGGACAACAGCTACGCGCCCTTCGATGCTGACCGCGTACAGCAGCTGATCGATCGCGAAGTCGAGCTGATGGCTGCAGCAGGCAAGAACGGGAAGATCCCGCTCTCCCACGCGGGCCGCATCCAAGAGTTGCTCGAACACACCGACAGCTCGACCGTGGCTGCCGCGACCAAGGCGCTGTTCAAGAAGCTCGCGTCGATCGACTCGATCAAGGCGATGAAGAAGCCCCGCGGGCTGAAGGCGACGCTGCGCCCCTACCAGGAGCAAGGCCTCTCGTGGCTCCGGTTCGTCCACGACCTAGGATCTGGCGGTGTGCTCGCCGACGACATGGGCCTCGGCAAGACCATCCAGACCATCGCGCTGATGCTCTCTCTCAAGAACGAGCAGAAGTCCCTGCGGGCGCTGATCGTGGCGCCCACCAGCGTGGTCTCCAACTGGGTGCGTGAGATTGAACGCTTCGGTCCGACGTTGACCACCGCCCTGTGGCACGGAGCCGGACGCCGCGAGCAGCAGAGCGAGCTCGGCACCGCGAACGTGATCATCACGAGCTACGCGCTCCTACGGCGCGACATCGATCTCTTGAAGAAGCTCGAGCTAGACTACGCGATCCTAGACGAGGCGCAGAACATCAAGAACCCGCTGAGCGCGACCGCCCAGGCCGCGAAGGAGCTGAACGCCAGCCATCGCCTGGCGCTTACGGGTACTCCAATAGAGAACCGCCTGAGCGAGATCTGGAGCATCTTCGAGTTCGTCAGCCCAGGGCTCCTCGGGCCGCTGAACAAGTTCGAAGAGCGCTTCGCGCGACCCATCGATCAAGGCGACTCAAAGAAGGCAGCGCGTCTGCGCGCCGTGATTCATCCCTTCATCCTGCGACGCACGAAGATGGAGGTGGTGAAGGATCTGCCCCCGAAGATCGAAAGCGATCAGATCATCGATCTGGCCCCGGATCAGCGCGCCATCTACACGCAGGTGTTGCGTGAGGTACGCGCGCAGGTGATGGGTGAGGTCGAGCGCGTCGGCGTCGCCAAGAGCCAGCTACATATCCTTGCCGGCTTGACCAAGCTACGTCAGGCCGCGTGCGACCCGCGTCTCCTGGGCCTTCCGCGGGAGTTCACCAACGAGGATAGCGGCAAGCTGATGGCCCTCCGCGAGCTCGTTGAGGAGTGTGAGTCCGGCGGCCACAAGGTGCTGATCTTCTCCCAGTTCGTTTCGATGCTGAAACTGATGAAGAAGGCACTGGACGAGGACAAGATCACCTACGAGTACCTTGACGGCAGCACCACGGACCGCCCCGAGCGCATCGACCGCTTTCAGAGCGATCCGACCGTCACCTGCTTCTTGATCAGCCTCAAGGCGGGTGGCTCCGGCCTCAACCTCACCGCCGCGGACACGGTCATCCACTTCGACCCCTGGTGGAACCCGGCCGTCGAGGACCAGGCCTCGGACCGTGCCCACCGAATCGGCCAAAAGAAGGTCGTCAGTGTCTACCGCTTGGTGGCCGCCGGGACGATCGAAGAGAAGATCCTGCAGCTCAAGCAGAAGAAGAAGGATCTCGTCGCGAGCGTGCTCACGGAAGACTCCGGGGGCGCAAAGAAGCTGACCAAGGAAGATCTCGAGGATCTTTTCCGCGTAGAATAAGTACGCGCCTCGACGCAACGCAGGCCCGTCGGAACCCCGGCGGGCCTTTCGGCTTTTGTCACGCCGGGCGTGCCCCTCCCCGCCGCGTACCAATGCGAAAAGGCCCGCCGATTGGCGGGCCTTTTACTTGCGTGCGCTGAGCCGCTTACTTGCGTGCGCTGAGCCGCGCACGCCTGAGCCGCGTGCGCTGAGCCTCGATCTCAGACGTCGCCGGTAGACTGCTGGCAGCCCATGCCGGTGTCGTAGCCGCAGGGGCCGTTGTTCGTCACACAGCAGGGCGTACCGAAGCCGCTGTTCGGGCAGAACGCCGGATTGCAGGTCCCCATACTGCCGCCGTTGCCGGTTCCACCGCTGCCGCCAGCTGCGCTGCCGCCGTTGCCGCCATTCGCTCCGCCAGTGCCGCCGTTCGCGGTCCCGCCGCTGCCAGCCGCACCCGAGCCGCCGTTTCCGGTGTTCCCGGAGCCACCGTTGCCCGAGCCGCCGTTTCCGGTGTTCCCAGAGCCGCCGGAAGCGCTACTGCCCCCCGTGCCGCCTGTGGTTCCACCGGTGCCGCCGGAGCTACCACCGCTACCGCCGTTTCCCTCGAACACGCCATCCTCACTGCCTGCGCACGCGCTGACCAACAGCGCAGACGAGGCAAGCAGGGTCGCGACGAAGGCCCAACGGGAGCGAGAAACGCGGTGACGAGAAGCGGGGATCTGGGTTCGCACGGTGAACCTCCTAAGGGCGGAAAACAGAGCGCGGGTGCAAGACGTGACCAAGAACCTCTCGGTCGAAAGTAGTTTAGTCCGAGAGCCCTACGTAGGGAAAAGGGAAACCTCATGAATCTCGATTCCAATTTCCCCACATCGAAATCTTTCCTGAGGCGAGCGTCAGAGGTCGACTCGGCTAGGTCATGGGTGACGCGGCGTCACTACACGCGCAATGGATTCCTTTAGACTCAAAGTTTCCGGAAAGGCCGCATTCTCAAGGGATCCAGCGTACAGCGACGATGTGGGTGGCGCACTCGGTCGACCTACGAATGCGCTCTTGGCTCCATGCGGCAAACCCTCGGGCCTGTGATGGTGCGAAGCCATGACAGCGCTGACATGGGGTTGGAACGCGAGCCCCGACAGCAGCGTCGAAGCGCGACAGCGGCGTCGTGAGCAAACCCTGCGCGCGTCGCGTCTGGTTGAGCGTCGGAGCAAGGCGCGCGGCGGTCCCGCGCACCGATCGGTTGGCGTCAAGCAAGGACACGCCCGGCGGACGGACAGCGGTCACCTCCCCCACTCGGCCAAACGCGCGACAAAGCAACAATTCTGGGGACGCGGAGGGCCGCTTTTGCATAGCGTGAGGGCGCCATGGACGAGCTCGAGTCCCCCTCGGTGGAGCCAAAGACTGGAGGCGCGGCCGAGCTAGAAGCCGACCCCGCCTCGCCAGGCTCGGACGACGGCCAAGGGGGCGTAAGTCCAACCGCCCCGGCGTCGGACGACGGCCCCACGCGAGAGCGGCGCCTCGCCCGTGGGCTCCTGGCGCTCTTGGTGGTGCTCTTCATGGGGTTCGCGTCCCTCTACGTGCGCCGCCTGAGCAACTTCATGCTGGGCGACATGGAGTTCACCGGCTGGGTGGGCCCCATCGCGGAACGCTTCGGTACCGGTGAGAAGCCATACGTCGACTTCGTGCTGCCAATTCCTCCCGGAAGCTTTCTGCTGCTGCGCGCCATTCAGCTCATCAGCGGCAAGGCCGTCCTGCTCCAGGAGCTCTGGGTGGCGGCCATCTCGCACCTCTTGATGGGCCTGCTCGGATACGCGATGGCGCGCCCCTTCGTCGGCCGCTTGAACGCGTTCTTGGTCGGCGTGGGAACGCTGGTAATCGTCCTGCAAATCCACAAGGAATGCGCATACGACCACACGGCGCAGCTGATGGCCTGGAGCTCCCTTGTGCTCGGCCTTCACGCTCTCGTAGCCAAGGAGCGCTCCCCGCGACAGCTCCGGCTGTGGGTCGCGAGCGGCGCGTGCGCTGGGCTCACCTTGCTGTTCAAGCAGAGCACCGGCGTCGGTGTGGTGGCGGGTTGGTTCGCGGCCCACGCCTACTTCGGCGTGATTCGTTGGCTGCGCAACATACCACTTACCAGCCGCCGAGCCTTTGCCGGCTGGGCTGGTGGTTTACTGCTCGGCTGGGCATTGACAGCGGCGGTGGTGATCGCGATCGGGAGCACCCTGGGCGCCTTCTGGCAGGCCGTCTTCACCGACGGCGCCGACCTGAAGGGCGGACGCTACAAGCTGATCTTCAACCTGTTCAGCTACGTGTTCCGACACGACGCGTACCCCGCGTCTTTCTTCTTCAGCATGCTGATGATTG
>JAWKRD010000081.1:0-18855 GCA_041389805.1 Polyangiaceae bacterium
GTGCCGGGGAAGCCGGCGTTCCATCGCGATCCTAGCACTCTAAATATCCGCGCGCATGCGATCGGCTTACCAGTCGTCAATCCACTCATCGACTTCATCGAGGTAGTCGGTCTCTTCTTCAGCCTCGTCCGCCGGGTCGGTCTGGAAATTCCGCTCCGGCTCATCACGAACACCCGACTCCTGGCGCTTCGCCTTGCTCCCCGCTCCGCCCTTCTGCGTCTTCGGTGCCGGGGTCCACTCGTAGGCCTTGATGGTGATGACCTGGTTTCCGCTTGAGTCGGGCCCCGGGTCACTCACCCGCTCGACGATGATCGCGTCCACGCCGTAGTAGCGCAGCATCCAGTGGTCGACTGCGAGGGGGTCGGTGGCTTTGTCGCGGCGTCGCGGACTGAACAGCGGCAACAGTCGAGTGTAGAACTCGACTCGCTGCGCCTCGGTCCAGAGCTGCACCGAGATCTCAAGCTCTTCCCCAGGGAAGCCGTTGTCGGTTGTCCGCGTCCCTCCACCCTTCTTAGGGCGATCGCGCTGCAAGTCCCGCTGTTCGTCGACCTTCACGGTCACGACGCCTGGCATAACGAGACCCGCGAGCACGAACTCCTCGCCAAACCGAGAGCGAGACTGGTTGACGAGGAAGTTAGTCATGGACCGATAGGCGCGCCGAACTCAAAGCCGAGCGTCTCGAAGTACTGCGTGAGCTCGAGGCGAACTTCGCGCGCCGTCTCCTTCGCGTTGCCGCCCTCAATGTGGATGACGATGGACGCGGAGTTCCCACCGCTGCGGATGGCGCTGAAGTTCTTGGTGAGGTTCGACTGCACGCGGGCCGGGTTGAAGGTCCCCTTCGTGGCTTGCTCAACGTCACGGGACCCGCCCGTGATGCCTTCTGCAAAGCCCGTGGTCATGTACCCGCCCATCTCCATCATGAACCGCGAAGGGCTCTGGATCTGGAACTGGTCGGGGATGATGGCCTTCACGCGAGAGGCGAGACGCTTCGCCGCTTCGACCGCTGCATCAATGCCGGCGTCGATCCCGTTCGCGAGTCCCTGACCAATGCGGGCGCCCGCGTGGTTCATGAAGTCGGCGATGGGATCGATGACGCTGTGGACCTGCGCATCGAACTCGAGGAACTTGGTCTGAGCGCGTCCAATCGCGGCACCAACCGCCAAGCCGAAGCGAATGATCGCCGTGACGGCCTTAACGGTGGAGGTCGCAACCACCGCCATCCCGGCACCGAAGCTCTCACCGAGACCGCCGCCGCCTTCATCCCCACCGAGCGCTGAGCGCAGATCGCGGAACGCAGAGACGAGGCCCTTCAGAGCGCCTTTCAGCGGGCCCTTGAAGACGCCAAACCCCTTCTGAAAGCCGGTGACGAACTCTTCGACGTAGTCGAGCAGGCTGTCAAAGGCGCTGCCCACCATGCGCGCGAACTTCACCGCCTGGTCGCTTCGCAGGAGCTCGCCGAGGGGCTGCGTGAACCGGTCGATGTTCACCATCGTGCCGGCTTCCTGGACGAGGTTGTGTATCCCCCCGGAGACGACTTCGCCGAATGACTTGCCCGCCAAGGACGCGCCGTCGAACTTCTTTCCGAGATTCGCCGCGGCTTGCGCCAACGCATCAGCGTCCGCCAGCGTGACCTTCGAGGTCTTCTGGAGCGCCTTCAGTTCATCGACGCTCTTGCCCGTGACCTTCGACCACTCGGTCCACAGCTCTTGGACGCTCCCGAGCTTGCCACCGACATCCTCGAAGAACGCATCGCTGACCTTCGCACCTTGACCGCTCGCAACGCCCTGTCGGGTCTCGTTGCGCATGTCGACGATTTTGTCGATCCACTCGTCGCCCTCACCGGTGAGCGCCTGCATGTTGGTCGCGACGCGGACGAGGTCTTCGCTGAGCTTCCCCCCGATCCGGTTCGCGCCCATCTTGCCGAAGCGCTCTTTGATCTCGTCCGTCGCGCCGAGGGTCTGCCGTTGCACGCGCAGGAACGCGTCGACCGTGTCGTTGGCGAAGTCGTCGACTGCCTCCCCGGTTTTGCCCCAGGCGCGCGCCGTGATGAGTGCCGTGCGGTAAAGCCCGCTGGTCTCGTCGGCGGCCTTGAGCAGGGCGCCGACGGCCATCGCAGCCCCAACGGCAGCCGCCCCGATCGCCGCAACGCCGGCCGCAGCCAACGCGAGTGGCCCGGCTGCAGCGCCGAGACCCGTGAGCGATTCGCCGAGTCCACTGACCTTCCCGGCAGCATTGCCGAGGGGTCCACCGAGCGAAGTCGCTCCGCTCAGCAGCTCGCCGAGGCTTTGCCGTGCGCGGTCGACGTCTGGTGTCAGCTCCTGGATGGGGCGACGCCAGCGCTGGGCGCGAAACGGCTGGTTGAAGGCCTTCGCGATCCCCTGCATCTGCTGGGTGGCGCGCGTGATCTCGCCGAGGCTTCGACTGACCTTCTTCGCCTCGCCCGAGACGCCATCGATGAGGTTGACGGTGTAGGTGGTACCAGCCACGGGCTACCTCTTCGCGAAGGCGAGGATCAGGGCTCGGACGAGCTGCATGTGTTCGGCGGTGGCGAAGGCGCCGAGGTCGGCTTCCTCCGTCGGCTGCCCAAACTCATCGCGTTCGTCGCGGTGGTAGGCTTGCAGGGCGCGAGCGAGCTCGGCGGTCTCTGCCCACGCCCGGTTTAGTTTCCCGCGAAGTCGAAGCCGCCCTTGCTGAGATCGCTACAAGCGTCAAAGAGGCGCTGTGTGATCCCAGGCGATCGCTCCACGATCGCGGACATGCGGCTCAGGTCCGGGTTTCCGTCAGGCAATGCGGGAGACACGAGCGACGCGCACACGAGGGCGTACTGCGCGCCGTCAGTGTCGCCCTTACTCTTGCTGATGGCGTCCACGCACTGCTTCCATGCGCCTCGAGGCGGCGCTTTCACCGCGACGAGTGTGCCGTCTGGGGCTTGGCCACCCAGCACCTCGCCGTACTGAGTGCGCAGCTCTGCGAGCTTCTGTTCGTTCTCTGGAGTCATGAGTCCTGCCTTTCGAGTTACAAGTCGCCAAACGGGTTTCGCCCGTCGCGAAGGATCTTCCCAACGTCGAGGCCCACTTCGCGCTCGAGCGCCGAGCCCGTGGAGCCGCCGCCGGGGAGGCTCTTGATGAGGCACGTCTGAAGCTCGTCGTGAGCGAGCACGCGGCC
This sequence comes from Polyangiaceae bacterium, assembly GCA_041389805.1. Taxonomy (GTDB): domain Bacteria; phylum Myxococcota_A; class Polyangia; order Polyangiales; family Polyangiaceae; genus JAHBVY01. The sequence goes on from JAWKRD010000081.1 coordinate 3,166, forward strand.
CGGAATGGAGTACGTGATCGACACCGGGAACACCGCGGCGTAGGGACCACCCGTGGGGCTTGCCTTGCTCGCTTCCTCGAGGAAGTCCCGGTAGTCCTCGTCGGTCGAGAACACGAGCTTGCCCTCTGCCTCGTACTCGCCGAGATCGAAGCCGACGCCTTCGGGGTACTTGCCCCGGATGCGGTTTCGGGAGACGGAGTCCGAGTAGTCGACCTCGGAGATGGCCGTGAAGATGCGGGCGAGCACCGCGACCTCGATGGAAGCGAAGTCACGGAGCCGCCCAAGGACTTTGGTCGCCATTAGGCTGCTGCCTCCGTGTTGAGCGCGAAGCCGATCTCGGTCTCGATCCACGTCGCGTACCCAAGCGGGCGAATCGCAACGACGGAGCGGATGGTCTCGGTGTCGTTCAGGTTGTTGGTGCGGTCGATGCGGTAGGCGACGGCGGACACGTGTCCTGGCTGGCCCTCATCGTTCTTGGGGGTGAGGAGGCGCTCTTTCAGCGCGTCGAGCACCACTGTCTCCCAGCGTGCGGCGTCGCGTTCGTCGATGGTCCCGTTGGGGTTCGTGCGAAACCCCGCATTGATCATCTCGGCCTGTTCGGTCGTGACGATGCCGCAGGCGACGTTCATCAGCCGGCGGAGTTGCCACTTGGAAAAGTTGCTCCCGTCGGGACAACGCAGCTGGCCCTGGGTGACGTAGAGTCCGCCCGGCTTCTCGGCGTAGGTCTTGAGCGTCGTGATGCGTTCGTTGAACAGCGTCGCCTTGAAGCGTTCGTCGTGCGTGGGCGATCGGAAGCGCGCTGGAAGCGACCCAGACTTCACCCGTCCCGGAGAGCCCGAGATGGTGCGCAGGCCGGCAGCGATGGCCAGTGCCGCGACGATGGTGCGGGTCGGCTCAAGCCACCCCACGAAGGGATTGCTCGTCGCCATCAGCACCTCGCCGTAGGTGGGCGAGAGCCAATTGCTGAAGAGCGAGGCGTAGGCCGCCTTCACGTCGTTGTCGTTGTCGGCGCTGCCCGCATCCAGGATGGCCTGGCCAAAACGGAAGTCGTTCGCGAGGCTTTCGAAGTGGCCATCAAGCGCCGCGAACAGTGTCGCTGAAGCCGCCGCGGTGTGCTTGCCGCTCACGACCGTGAAGCTTGGGCGGTAGCTCGTGACCCGGAGAGCCGTGACGAGGTTTGCGAGGTCGAGCGCCGAGTAGGTGCCTGCCGTCGAGCTCCACGTGTACTCATCGCCTGCGACGTAAGTCCCCGCGGAAAAGGTCAGCGTGAGGTTCGTGCCGGGGACCGCGAAGGTGCCGCTCAGCGGGAGTGTCAAGAGCCGCGAGAAGTGGTCGCGTCCGTCGAGCGAATACTGGAAGGTCGCGGTGCCAAGCGCCCCTCCGACCCCAATGCGGACCTTCCCTTCGTAGGAGTCGTTCGGCTCCCCGGCGACGGTGACCGCGGGGCCAGCTCCGTTGGTTTGCACCGCGGAGTTCGTGCCGGCGACCGAGTGATCGAAGCGCGCACAAAGCAGCGTGCCGCCGACTACGTCGACATAGGCGCAGGCGTCCTCGACGAGCGGCCCGTGACCGAGCCCATCGCGGATCTGGCGCGTGCTGGTGAAGGTACCGATCGCGTTGGGTGAGCCCTTCGAGGCCACACCCAGAAAGAGCGGTAACGTGTCTGCGGGGCCCGAAACGTTCAGGCCATCGGCGTGGATTTTCAGCGACTGAGAGGGTTGAGCCACAGGCTACGTCTCCTGAAAGAGCGCGGGGGGATGGGGCACGGGGCGGTGCCCCGGGGGCTTGCAGGCCGCGTCGAGCGCCGCGCAGAAGTCGGCTTCGGTGAGCGCAGGCCAGCTGCCGGTGTGGTGAAGCGCGAGCCCCCAGCGGTGGAGCGCGGCAGCCGCCGCGAACTCCCAGAGCGAGGTGTCGAGTCGCCGAGACAACACGAGCACGCTTTCGCGGATCGATGCCTCTCCCTGTGGAGCGTCGGGATCAGGGCGCTCAGGTTCGAGGCGGAGAGCCGCCTCCACCTCGGTGTCTTCCGAGGCGTCCGTCTTCTTTCGGTTCATGTTTCCTCGCGGCTAGCAGACGGTCTCGTCGCCGCCGGGCAGTTGGATGATGCCGGTGTGCTCTTGGTGCTTGATGACGGCGATGGGGGGCGGGGTTCCGATGACGGCGGGTACCTCCACGCGGAACTGAAACGCGATGCGGTACGAGCGACCGTGGACGCGGTTCGCGGCGAGCTGTGGCTGCGGATCGAAACCCAAGAGCTCCGCGCCGCAAGCAATCAGCCCGGCTTCGACCATCGTGGAGAGGTTCTCCGCAAACTCGCGGTCCTCGCTCGGGTTTCGCCCTCCCGCGATCACGTGCACCTCGGCTTGCATCAGCCGCTCGGCAATGCCGGTCGACTGCGTGGGTTCGCCGTAGCCGCCAGGCGCTTGCACCCAAACGAGCTGGGGGAAGCGGCCATGGGTGTACTTGCCGTCTTCGGCCTTGTCGCTCGCGACTTCGGGATAGACCGCCTGAATCGCAGTGGTCACCCCATCGGCGACTTCGTCAAATGCAGAAGCCAATCAGCCTCCAAACCAATCCTTGAGGACCGCTTGCGCGGTGTCATTGAGCGCATGGCCCCAGTGCGCCGGGAGCTCCCCGTCGGGGACCATCTTTCGGGCCTTGAGGTGTCGAGCTCCCGACTGGTGAAACGAGCCGTACTTCACGGACGAGCTGACCGTGAACTGGCTGTTGCCCGCTCGGCGGTGCCAACTGTTGCGGAGGCGTCCCGTATCCTGGAGGATCCGACCACCACGTTCCGTCGCAGCCCAGCGCGAGCCACTCGGATCGCGTTGCTTCTCGAAGCCCTCACGGACCAAGTCGAGCAGCGTTTCGCTGAGGTTCGCGGTGAGGGCACGCTTGAGCGGTGAGGTTTGTAGATACCGACCGCGAGCGTCGCGGGTGCCACCCAATGGAGCACCGCTGACTTTGAAGTCGACCTTCATGACCAGTTTCGAGAGGGTTCGGTAGCGATGGCGATGAGGGCGCTCGGAGCGCCTCCGCCGACGCCTTCGGTGCCGTCGACTGGGTGCCCCGCACACACCCGCTCGAGCCACTTCATCGCGTCCTCGTAGGAGGTGTGGATGGCCTCGTCGGCGGGGTTCTCAGGGTTGTACCCAATCAAGTGCGTGAGCACGGGCCAGGCCGCGAGGTGACAGCCTTGCTGCCGGATCTCATCCGGCGGGTTCGCCTCGTCGACCACTCGCCGCGCGGACGCCTCGAGGCAGGCCGCGATGCGTGAAGCCGCCGCGGTCAGGTAGCGCGCGATCTGCGCAGCAGTGACCGCGTTGTTCGGGTGACCTTGAAGCGTGCGCTCGGGGAACCCGTAGACGAGGAAGTCGTCGTAGGTGATGGTGATGGCCATCAGGGCCTCGAGTCAGGTGGGGTCAGGCGCAGGAGGCGTGAGGAACGCAAGGACGGCGTTCGCTTCCGTGGGGCGAAGCCCAAGCGCGGTGAGCTCGGGAGCGTCGGTGCCCTCAAGCTCCTCGAGCACCTCGTAGCCCTTCCCAAGGAGCCACTCGCGGTTTGGGATGTCCGCGGGAAGCGGCGTCCCCAGCAGCGCCCGTCGCCGGGAGTTCCAGGCGTAGGCGCTACCAAGGCGTCGCTCCCCAAACGCTTTGCGTGCCTTGAGCAGCAGGTAGCGGCGGAGGTTCGTGATGTGGGCCATCACTCGGTGCTCGAGCTGTCCTTGCCACGCTTCGGTTTGCGGGGAGCGGGCTGCGTGTCGTTTGCGGTGTCGTCTGCGGGCGGATCGTCCTCAGGCTTCGGACTCTCTTCAGTCGGCTCAGGCGGCGCAGGAGTCGCGGGGCTGTCGGAAGCCGCCGAAGCGGCCTCCTTCAGTTCGCGCTCACGCCGGTGCCGACGCATCAACATCCCCATCAGCTTACTGGTGCTTGAGAATGGCGACGCCCGGCTTGCTCCGCCCAGCGAGCCGCGAGTAGCGGTGCGCAGCGAAGTACATGTGCGTCGCAGCAGCGTCCGTATCCGTGAGGATGTCCTTGTCCTTGTCGATGGTGACGTTCTCATTCACCCAGGCGACGAGGGACCCTCGCTTCAAAAACAGCGTCTTGTAGAGGTTGGGCGTGCCCGGGACCACGGTGACCTTGTCCGTGACCATGATCGGCAACCCCAAGAATCGCGGTCGCCGGCCATCGCTGAACTTGTCCATCAGGATGGGGTCGCCACCCGGAGTCTTCAGCTTGAGCAAGTCCGCGAAGGTCTTGCTGTGGCAGACGACCGCGGCCATTTCCTCGAGCTGAAAGCCCTCATCGCCGAGGCGCCCGATGGTGTTCACGCACAGGTCGTAGTTGATGGTGCCAACGCCCGTCGCGTCCTCGACGTACGGGAGCCAGCCCGTTTCGTCCTCGGCGACGGTGAGCAGCGCCTGGTCGAGCACACGGGCGTAGCCCTCGCCAAGCTGGCGCGAGCCCTCGTCGTAGATGTCTTCGCCGTCCTGGCCCTTGGCGGAGCCGTTCTGAGCGAGATAGGTCATCTCGAAGGCCTTGCCGGCGTGCTGCACCGGGGCGGTCTCCGAGCTCTGTGCAAAGGTCTGGACGGTGAGCGCGTCGCCATCGTTGGCGAGCAGCTCGAAGTCACCCATGGACCCGAAGTACGGGATGGTGACTTCGCTGCCGACGTCGTCCTTGCCCTTGGTGAAGCCCGTGCGAAAGATCGCGGCGCCGCTACCGAGCATCACGCTCAGTCCCGCAGCAACCACGCCTCGCAATGCGCCTTCCAAGATCTCAGGAATGACGACGTTGGCTTGAGTCGTTACAGCCATTCTGGTGGTTCTCCTTTACCGTGCGGTTACTGAGCCGCGGCTTTCAGCGCCTCGTAGAGAGGGCGGTTCATGAGGAAGAGGTTGTGGCGCTCGCGATTGCTCAGCTCGGCAAAGGTCTTGCCGTTGTGGCTGAGACCTTCCGGCTTCGGGTCGGGCTGCTCCTGAATGCCCGAAGCGCCGGCGACCTTGGGCGCCGTGGCGACGAAGGCTCTGAGCGCCTCATTCGAGAGCGTGGGCAGGAACTCGCGCTCCATCGCTGGGGTGAGTTTCCCTGCGGCACGCGCCTCCTTGATGAGCTGGTCTCGCTCGGCCTGGCTTTGCTGCGCGGTCACGCGCTCGAGGTCCGCCTCGAGGCTGTCGGCCTTCTGGGCCTTGAGCTTCAGCGCTTCGATGTGACCGAGGGCTTCCTGAGCGGTCTTGACGTTGCAGGCCGTGACGAGCGCCGAGACGTCGGACTGCAGGGTGCGTACACCGACGAGCACGTCGCCTTCGGTGGCGCTCTGGGGAAGGCTGAGGGTCGCGGCCAAGTTGGGGGAAAAGTCGGGCATGGGCTTCGGGATCTCCTTCGGCGCACGCTCGGGCTTCGAGGACGCCAGGGGCTGCGCCGCAAACCGTGCGGCAACGGGTTTGGGAACGCGGCGGTAGTGGGCGAAGAACCGCGCGAAGTTCGCGGAAGCAGTCACCTCGGCTTCGCCTGAGATCTCGTCCGCGAAGCCGAGCGCGATGGCTTGCTCGGCGTCGATCCACGTCTCATCGGCGACCATCTGCGCGAGCTGCTCTCGGGGTCGGCCCGTGCGCTCCTCGTAGATGTCGAGGATGTCTTCGCGGATCTTGTCGAGGCGGTCGGCGACGCTGCGGAGGTCCACGGCGGTGCCGTCCACGAAGGCGGACGGCTCGTGAATCATCAGCGTTGCGTTCGAAGCGATGCGGACGACATCCCCCGCCATGGCGATCACGCTCGCGGCAGAAGCGGCGATACCGTCGATCTCAACGGTGACTTCGCCTTCATGACGGCGGAGCGCGTTGTAGATGCTGAATCCATCGAACACCGATCCGCCCGGCGAATTGATGCGGACGGTGAGCGGGGTGTCAGCACCGAGTTCGCCAAGCTCGCGGACCACATCTTCAGCGGACACGCCGCCTCCAAAGAGGCCCGCGCCAATGGCGTCGTAGATCAGGATCTCAGCGCGCCCGGTGGTGCGTTCGAGGCGGAATCGAGTGCTCATGGGAAGTCTTCCTGTTTCCGCGCGAAAAGCTCGAGGAGTTCCGCGGGGTACTTGTCGAAGTCGGGTTGCCACTCGGACTCCTGCTCGGGCGTGCTGCCAAAGCCCGGAACCGGGGCGTCACTGGGAGGAACGAGGGTGAGGCCGCGACGCGCAGCCTGCGCTTCCGTCAGCGAGCGGAGGCTCGCGCGACAGCGTGGGTGAAGCGGCGGGAGGTGCGACTGCCACCACGGATCGTCGTGGAGCAGGATGGTCGCGTTGAGGGTGATGCAGAGGCGCGTCGTGCGGCTGTCGAGAAGCGCGTCGTACATGAGGTACGGGCGGCGCCGCGTGACCACCGGATCGGTCTGCTGGACCCAGCGTCCGCGGTTGTAAGCCGCTTGGACATTGGTCCGAAAGAGCGTCTCGATTCGGTAGCCGCCCCTTTCACGATGGCTTCGCTGGCCCCACGCTTGGAGGAGCTTGGGAGCCACTGCCTTGCGGAACTCGTTGAACGGCGTGCCGTCCTCGATGGCTCGCCTAAGCAGGTCCCAGACGAGGAGCACCACGTCGAGCTGCGCGACTCCAGCTACCGTCCAGGCCCGGGACCGCGCGGTCTTGCTCAGTTGCTCAAGCAGTTCCTCGGTGATCGGGATGCGCGAGGCAAACCACCGCACTGCCTCGTCAAAGCGAAGCGGATCGGCCGTGAGGGTCCAGGCCATAGCTAGCTTTCAGGTCGCCGAAGCTCGGGCGTGTCTTGGATGACCGCGGCCATCCCGCCAAGCTGTCCCAGCTTGAGCGCGCCTTCCACGATCTGACTCAGCACCTCAGGGTCCGCGTCGTCGTAGGCATCGAGTAGGCGCTCACGGAAGTCGTCGTAGTCTTCGGCTTGGCCCAGCGCTCGCATCACGGGACCCAGCAGCGAATCCCTCAAGGCGTCGGCGAAGTGGTGTTGCGCACGCTCAGCCACGGCGTCGGCGTAGAGCTGTCCTTGGACGAACCCGCTTTCCGCCCGGATGTGCCCACCGGAAGCGAGTCGGTAGAAGGCACCCGGTTCGGCGGCAGGTTCGTTCTTGCCAGGTTCAACCGGTTCTTCAGGGTCGGCCTCCTCCGGGTCAGCTGGAGCGTTGGGGTCTTCTGGATCGCCTGGTGGAGGAACAACCGGCGGAGGTGGCGGCTCCGGCTCTTCGACCTCCTCGAACTCGAACCCGAACTCCTCGATCAGCGTGGCGAGCGGTAGACGCAGCCCAGCGTTCTTCAACGCGGGGAGCGATTGTCCAAGCTTCACCAGCACCTCGGCTCGAGCGGCGGAGTCCTTGGGAGGCCGTGTGTCCCACTTCGGCCAGGGTGCGCGGCTGCGGTCTCCCCAGTTGAACTCGACGTACCAAGTGAGGAGCTGCTCGCGGGCGAGCGTCGATAGGGACTCAGCGATGAGGCCGATGACGCCAGCTTCGATCGTCGCGTGAGCCGTCGCCGCAGCGAGACTTCCGCTCTGCACCTCGGTTGAGAGGTTCTGGCCCAAGATCGCGACGGCCATCGCCCTATCGGCGAGTTCGCACTGCTTCACGAAGCTCTCGAAGGTGCGTGCGGTCGACTCGACCAGCTTGAGGTCCCAGCCTTCAGGAAGGGCTATCCCCGAGGAACCGTAAAGGTTCTTGAGCTCCTGCGCGATCTGACCGCGCTGCGCCTCGGTCGTGCCGAGGTTCTCGCCCGGGACTGCCGCAAACACGCCCATCCCGTGACGGTGCGAGTGCTTGCCCCAGTCGTTGCGAGCGTACTGCTTGAGGAGCCACCAACGACTGAGCGCACGCCAGGGAGCGCGATGAGTTGGCCGTTTCGCTCCGTACGGCGTCCACACGATCCAGCGTCCGTCTCCGGGCGTGATGGCTTCCCAGCGGCCAGCTTCGGTCTCGGCCTCCCACTGCCCGTCTCGACGGCGCAGGTGCTTCGGACTCCACACATCGACGACCGGGACCAAGCGCCCGCTGTCGGGGTCCTTCGCGTAGTCGCTGATGTGCGCGAGAGCTACACCGAACAAGCGCGCCCACGCGAGCAGCTCGCTGGCCTTGTCTTCCGGGAGGATCCGCCACCAGTCGGTCTCGGAGAGCGCCTGGCTGACCTCGTCGCCGTCCGGTTTGCCCTGACCCGGTGGCTCGAACTGCAGCGGTAGCCGCAGGATGAGGCCGAGCTTGGTGAGGACGCCGCTCAAGCGGTCGTCGCTCATCATCTCCTCGCACAGGTCCGCGGCGAGCCGAAACGCGCCCGTCAGGGCCTGCGCTTCCGCCGAACAGATGAGGTCCGGCGACCACTGGCTTACCGTGTGCGAGTCAGGCTCAAGGCGCGCAGCGCCCACGCTTGGAGCGCGAGGGCTCCCCTGCTGAAACGGACGCACCTTGGCACCCGAACTCTGGGCCGCGAGAGGAGCGCGGTGCTGGTTCTTGCGGGTGCGTCGAGACATGAATGCGGGGAGCTAGCGGTGAGCGAAGCAGAAGAGCTGAACGTGTTGGCGAAGTTGGGTGAGCAGTAAGCGAAGCGTGTGTTTCATCGACCGGACCTCACGAAGAAGAGACCGCCAGGGCGTGGGCCGCCGGAGGCCATCATGTAGGCGCCACTGGTGGCGTCGACCTGATCGTCATGGCTTCCTTCGGGAAACGCCTGAAGCTCGGCGGTGTACGCTGCGTTCCAAGCGCCGGTGACCAGCACCACGCGCCCGCCTTCAGCCTGTGCTGAGAAGGGGCCGAAGCGCTGGAGCTTGTCGCCCGACGGCGAGACCCGCTTGACGCGAAAGCGCGAGAGCAGCCGCAGGAACTGCACTGCTTGGTGCTTGCCGGACTGACCGCCATCTTGCTCGAGGCCGATGATCGTGTCGGGCCCATCGAGCTCGGCGGTCGCAAGCAACCGTCGCTCAACCTCTTGCGGTGAGCCGCGGAAGTGCACGACGTCGGCGATCCAGACGCGGTGCGCGGCGTCGATGCCGAGCTTCACGCCCGCGGTCCAGTCGGGGTCGCTCTTGGTGTCGGTCTTCTCCGTCCCAGCGAAGTCCCAGAACCGGAACCACTGAATGCCGCGAGGCACCTCGAGCGCCGAAGCGTAGGTGCACCACGCGCGCTGGAAGTACTTCCCGCGACCGGGCTTGATGAGCCAGTCGCCCTTCTTCAGGCGAGCGCGCTCCACCGGATCGAGCGCGTCGATGCGCGCTTGGTAGTCCGGGTCGTTCTCGAGGAGCTTCGGGTTGTCCTGGATGCTCGCCGGAATGAACGTGCGACTGAGCGCCCCAGGCGTACCGCGAGGCACGACCACGTCGCGGCCATCCATCACGGCGATCCAGAGCACCTGGCCTGGCAGCGCCACAGGCCGCAGTTCGTTACTCCGCGGAATCGGGACGAGCTCGAGGCCCGGCACTGGAAACTCCGGAAGCGCGATGGGCCCCGTGTACTGATCGTGGTCGCCCGGGATGAGCCAAGGCGCCCAACGCTCGAGCACCCACTCGTGACCCGCGTTGCCGGGGTTCGTGGCGGAGCGGATGGCGATGGGCACGCCCTTCCGAGAGCTACGGGCTCGCGTCAGCAGGTACGTGTACTGCTTCTGCGTGAAGCTCGTCAGCTCGTCGAAGTACTCGCGCTGGTACTCGACCGACTGGTGTTGGTGGACGTCGCGCTCCCGCTCGAGGTGCGAGAAGTAGATGCGCGCGCCGGTGCCTCCACGCTTCGGCGGGAAGTGCCAGAAGTGCTTCTGCTCGTTCCAGCGGGCATTGGGGAAGAGCGCCGGGTAGTACTGGTGGGACCGCTCGATGAGCGAGCGCTCGAGCTCGGGATACGACCGCCGAAAGAGCACCGCGCGGAAAAACGGCAAGTGCACGTAGCGCAGCGGATCGATGAGCAGCGCATCGGACTTGCCGCCACCCGCCTGCCCGCCGTAGAGCGCCTCGTAGGCGGAGCACGCGAGGAAGCGCGTCTGGGGCCCCGCGTTCGGCTGCCAGACGATGTTCGTCTGTGGCTCAGTCAACGCAGTGATTCCTTATGGTCGCGTACAAGCTGAGATCGGGCTTTGTGGACGACTGACGAGCGGATACGCTCGAAGGTCCGTAACCGGCCGGAATCGCCGGTTGACTACTCAGGGGGAACTATGCACATCGAGAACGCGCGACCGGCCCTAGTGTTGACCACTTGCCTCTGCCTGATTGGCGGGCTCGGCGGCTGCAGCAGCGGGGACGATGGAGGCCCGTGTGCTCAGCGGTCTGGCACCTACCGAATCGTGTACACAGAGCGGAGCGGCAACTGCGGTGCACTTACGGAAACGATCGGAACGATAGACGCACAGCCAACCGCACCGCCCGCGCCCTGCACCGGTGAGATCCGTTACTCAGAAGACAACTGCGAGGTCACGAACGTCAACATCACATGCCCAGAACCAGCGGTGTCCACGGGCGCCTACTCCATACAAAACGGCAAGTACTCGTGGAGCACTGATGGCAGCAGCGGAAGCGGAAGCCTGAACCTCAAGGTCTACGACGGGAACGATGCCCTGCTCTGTCAGTCGACCTATTCAGCCTCCGCTCAACGGCTGTAGCCAATGGCTACAGCTACGCCGCCAGGTCCTCGGACTCACTGTCCACCGGAGGCATCACCACGACGCCGGTCTTCATCGCGTTGCCATCCGGGCCCGAGTGCTCGAGCTTGGTGGAGATGAGCCAGCGCTTCGCCGAGCGGCGTTCGAGGATCCACGCCAACGCTCGCCAGTCCTTCTCGCCAGCCTTGGCGATGGCTGCGACGCCACGGGCTTCCGCTTCCGCTTCGGCTGCGAGGCAGTCATCTGCGAAGGTCGCGAAGGGCTCTTCGTCGGCCGCGCCGCGCTTCAGCCAGTCGCGCATGGTCCGCGCGGCAATGCCGCACGCAGCAGCTGCGGTCTCGCGGAAGTTCCCGACCCGCAGCATGACGACCATGCGCTGATGGATCTCAGGCGTGTACTTACTCTTGCGCCCCATCGGGCACCTCCGACTTCGGCGCCTCGCGTTCGAGGGCCTCTAGGGTCAGCTCAGCCATCACGCGCAAGGCGATGGCGGTGTTGTGGACGTCCTTGTGTTGCTTGACCGCAATCAAGGCGTCGAAGAAGCGGTCGAAGTCCTCGAGGCGTCCCACAGCGACCCCACCCGGTTTGCGCATCTGGCGTTCGATGGCCTTGGCGGCTTCGAGGAACGCGGGCGCTTCGTCGGGCAGGAACAGGGCGGAGATCTCGTGGTACTCGGGCGGCTTGAGGCTCAGCGCCCCAACGTCGATCTCAGGCAAGTCCTTGAGGATGTCGTCGGTGAGGCCGCTGTACGCCTTCCAGTCAAACGAGAGACGGTCGTAGAGCTCGGCGAGCAGGTTCGGGTCGTCTTGGCCCGTGATCGCGTTGTGCGAGAGCTGAAGCCCGAGCGCTTGCTGCTCGGTCAGTGGCTCTTCGACTTCGAGCACTGGGGCAACCTCGATGCCGGCCTCGATCGCAGCCTGCACGCGGTGGTTGCCGCTCAGCACGACGTCGCCGCTCGGAAACAGATCGCTGCCCTCCACTCGCCCTACGAGGGGCACCGAGGTGAGCGCGCCATCGTGTTTGATGTTGGCGACGAGCTGCTGGTACTGGGCTCCAGACAGAAAGCGCGCGTTCGTCTCGAGCAGCTTCAGGTCTTTGAGGCGCCGCTCGACCACGCGGGTCTTAATGCCCGCCGTGTTTTCGCCACCACTCACGGTAGATCTCCTGGCTAGGCCCACGCGGGGCCGAGGCGTATTGCAGGAACCCCTCGCCGCGCTTCTGCAGCTCGAAGATCCCGCGGTACTTCATGCTCACGGGCTTGGTCGTGAAGGCCGTCGTGACGACGCTCTGAAAGCGCGTGACGTACTTCTGCTCGGCGAGCCGAAGCGTGTCCTTGGACGTCGCAAGCATCGCGATGAGCTTCGACAGCCGGCGCTCACGGCTGAGCGAGAAGTCGCTCAAGATGTAGAGTTCGCGCATCGGGTCGGTTGTCGACCGCCGGTAGATGAAGCCCCCGGCAAGCATCCCGTCGAGGTAGACGAGGAAGTTCAGGTGCCCGGTCGAGTGCGCGATCCCCTTCGCAAGGAACCGATCCTTGAGGAAGTTCATCTGCTGCGAGGTCGCGGGCACGAGCTCCACACGCGTGTCTTTGGTGAGCTGACTCGGCTCCACCGCCTGGTAGCGAAAGGGCTTCGAAGCGTGAGCATCCCGCAGCACGCTCGCGCGCCCGGATCGGGTGTAGAGGTAGACCGCCTTGCGAGCTGCGTTGAAGTAGGCACTCGCCGGCTCGCGACCTTCGAAGCGTTGGTCCGAGAGCACGCAGAAGTCGACGTCGTCGGCTTCGAGCTCATCCACCCACGCCTCAATCCCTGCCGGGTCCCACAGTTCGTAGGGCGGTGTGTCCGTCCACTCGACCTGATCCGTGAGGAACTTGTAGAGCCGTTCGTAGCCACCCTTGTAGGTGGGCGGGAACGCGAACACTGCGGACTTGCCGGTCTCGGCTCTGCGCGCGTGCTCACGGAAGTCGCCGCGAAAGAAGCTCGACACGCGCACGCTCTGAAGCAGGTCGTGGACCTTCTGCTCTGCAGCTTGCAAGTGCTCGATAAAGTGGGCCTGGTAGTGCCGGAAGTGCGCTTGAGCGTGTTCGCTGGGGCCCTTGTAGCGGGCGAGGTCCAGCGCCACGAGCAGCGCCGCCGTGCGGCTCAAGTCATCGCGACCTGCCAGCTCCTCCTCGATCCACTCGAGCCGCTGACGGAAGCGAAACGCCTCGGGCTTGTCGGTTGCGAGGCCTCCGAGCGCGCAGCTCAGGAGCGAGACGTCGTTGTCGTGGAGGCGAGCCTGGACGCCAAGCGAGCAGAGTGCCGCGTTGCCGCGAAAGCTGCCCGAGCAGGCGATGTAGAGATCGTCGTAGGCATCGAACGGGAACACCCGCGCAGCCTGGACGAAGCAAGGTTTGGGGACGGCTCCGGTAAACATCTGGTTCCGTGAAGAAATGAAGCGAACGGGCGCACTTTCTGATTGCTCAGCGCGCAACCCGACTTAGGTTGCTCAGTCTCCATCCACCTCTCGACGATCCACACCGACGTCGCGGCGGACCCACCCCGGATGGACCTCAGGGAAGGACCCGATGAAGACGAGTTGTTTCAAGAACTACCAAGGCCCCGGCCGCATCAGCATCGCGCGCTACGCGCCTCGAGGAACGCCGAGTGGCTACAAGGTGGTGAAGGCGCTAGCTCCGGGAGCGTGGTTCAACAGCGTGAGCCAGTTCGAGTACCGCCAGCGCTACTTCGCTCAGCTCGAAGCGCTTGACCCGGAAGCGACGTGGAACGAGCTCCACCGCTTGGCTCGCATGACGAGCGGTCGGGATGCGGAGCCCGTGCTCCTCTGTTGGGAGAAGCCGCCGTTCACGAGCAAGAACTGGTGTCACCGGCGCATGGTGGCCGAGTGGTTTCAGCGAACGCTGGGGCGAGAGGTGCCGGAGCTCGAGACCGGGCAGCTGTCGCTCTTGTGATTGCTAGTGGGGCGAGTGCGACACAGCGATGTGAGTCGCCCCTTGCGTGATGAGCGTGTCGATGAGGGCGTCAAATGCGTCCACGGGAGCTGAGCCGAAGTCGACGATGAACTGCAGTGCGCCATCCGCCTCTTCCGGGTCCGACAGGAAGTGAACCACATGGTAGAGGCCATCCTCGTGAAGCTCGGCTTCGTCCTCGGGATCAAACCAGCGCAAGAACCAATCTCGCAGGGGTGTGACGGCACTCAGAGTTAGAGGTCGCGCGACGACGAGAGCGTTGTCCCAGCCAAATGGCTCAAGGGATAGGTGGCATTGTTCGATACGGAAGCTGAGCGACTCAAAGGTCACCATTCGGGGTGGGTCCACCATCACCGAGTCACCCGCGTGGTCGCCCTCTCGCTGAACCAAGTCAGCTCGTAGAGGCAGGTCGAACGGTCCTTCAACGGCCAGGCTACCGTCCTCACAACGGAACGCTGGCTCAACGAACGCTTCGGGCTCCTCTTTTACAGCGGAGGCTAGCGCATCCACGTTTAGAGCACGAACGCGCTCGAGCAGGTCGGGAAGAGTCACCACACGCATGAGCCTACACGAGTAGCGCACGCTAGGACGACGCCCTTTTGCTTGGAGCGGGTTAGGGAGTCGAACCCTTCCGTCGGCTGGACACCGACGACCTGCCATCAAGAACCCGCGAAAAATCAGAACAAACAGTGTTTCCCGACGGAACTAACAGAGGTCAAGTGCGTAGGACTCTATACACACCCACTCACTCCTCCCCAATCCCGAAAGGAACCCCGCCTCATGACCACCCCTTGCCAGCGCCTCTCCGTCGACCTCCGCGACGCACCGAACGGCGAGCCCCAGCCCACCCTCGAAGTGCGCCTGCCGAAGGGCACCCCGGCCCGTACCGTGCGAGCCACACTCTACCGGATCCTCGCGGAGGTAGAAGCCGCCACGCCGGAGAGCGAGAGCTGGACGGTGCACCTCGAGTGGTTGCCGGGCTGGCCTCGGGTTGCGGGCGGCACCGTCGTGATCCGCCTCGACGACGGCAGCCCCGAGGAAGGCGCACGGGCCCACGCGGTGCTCTGGAAGGTCGTCGACCAGCAGCCGCGACAGCCGGCTCCACCAAAGCACTCGTCGCGGCCGGCGAACCTCTGGCTCTCGCTCGCCCCTTGGATGAGCCGCGCTTGAAAGGAACTCGACCGATGACGACCCCCTGCCTGCAGTTCTACACCGACGACACCGAGCCGACCGCCGAGCGCCCCTGCGAGTGCTGCGGGGTCACGACGCCCGAGCACCGTTTCAGCTGCTCGTTGGCCTTGCCCGTGTGGTGGCTCCAGCGACGGACGCTCGAGCGCACGCCGTATCAGGCGGCGCTCTCGGAGGCGATGAGCGCCCTCGGGGGCGAACGCGCCCTGACGGACACCCAATGGGCGCTGCTGCGCTCTCACGGCGCTCGGGGCAGCGCGGCGTCGCCGATCCTCACGACGCCTGAGATTGCCGAGCAGTTCGGCCTCTCGCGGAAAAACAGCACTCAGAAGTTTCCGTAAGGAACTAAAAGGCGCCTAGGTCGTAGGACTTAATACAACACCCCACACGAAGACGCGTGCCACCAACTGGCCGCCGCCGTGCCTCGGGGAAGAAAGGACTGTGACCGAATGCCTGCTCATTGCCTCTGTGCGCCCGTGGATGCTGCTCGCTCAACCCCGACTCGTTCGCCCCAGCGTGGTGACCTTGTCACCTGGCAAGGCCGCGCGTACCGCGTGATCCAGGTTCGCCGGACAGAACTCTGGCTCGGCGAGCCGAACGCCTTTCACCAGTGGGACGAAGGCGTGAGCCCCGAGCGCTGCACCGTGGTGCAGAGCCACGTCCCCGAGGTGCTGGCGCTCCAAGACTTCTTGGTGGCCCTGAACCTCTGGGACCGCTGGCCCCAAACGACCGTGAGCTGCCGAGTGCTCGGTGCCGAGTACAGCGCGACGCTCCATCACGGCACGGCCCACATCCGAAAGCACGGGCAGTGGGTCGGCTGGGGCAAGTGGTGCCCGGCAGCAGGCAGCATTGAAGCCTATGCGCCGCTCGACGGCCTGTCCTTCGAAGGCACCGAAGCTGTCCTGTCGGTCCTCGAGATGGCGCTCTCGGAAGCCGAAGCCTGACCC
>JAWKRD010000082.1:0-18416 GCA_041389805.1 Polyangiaceae bacterium
ATCCCGAGCGCTTCGACCCCGATCGTTTCCTTCCGGAATCACGCGCGAAGCTGCCGAAGCACGCCTACTTTCCCTTCAGCGCGGGGCAGCGCAAATGCATCGGGGACCGCTTCGCGCTGCTGGAAGCGCAGATCATCCTGGCGATGCTGCTCGCCCGCTTCCGCTTCGTCGCACCTTCGGCCGAGATCCCGGAGCCGCTCTGCGCCGTGACCCTGCGCCCCAAGCACGCCTTGTTGATGCAGGTTGCCCCATGTGGGAGCGCGGATTCTTGAGCCAAGGAAGGTCTCGAGCCGCCTCGCCGTAAGCTGTCGCCTCAGCCGAAGCTCCTTTCACCCGCGCGGGAATCTGACCCGTCGCCGGTGGCGTTGGAGCCAAGGCAGGGGCGGCGTGCAGCGAACTTTGCACTGCCGACCCGCTCCCCGATACGATCCAGGAGTGAGTATGGTGCTCGGCAAGGCTGACCCCCATTCGAAGCGGCAACAGAGTGACAGTGACTGGGCCCTGAGTTCGCGGAAACCCCCGCGGCGCTCGCGCCGTCGCTGGCTGTTGCCAGGCTTCATGGTTGCGCTGGTCGCCGGGGTGACGGGCGGCTCGACGTACGCTTTTTACCACTACCTGCCGCCGGGCCGGAGCATCCCCGGAACCTACGTCGGCGGGCGGCTCCAGCCCGAGGACAAGCAGCTGCGGTTGTGGCTGGAGGAGCGGCGCGCGCAGCTCCTGGCGCGTCCTGTATACCTGGAGATCGACGGAGAAGTCTTCCAGCGCCGCCTCGGAGCGCTCGGTGTAGAGCTCGACGTCGGCCAGAACCAGTCCAAGGTGCGTGAGCACGCGGAGCAGGGGAGCATTTCCGAGCGGATCTACAAGGTGGTCTCCGCCAAGCGCGGCGAGCAAGACATCCCGCTGGTGTGGAGCTTCGACGAGCGCAAGCTCGAGGTCGCGCTGGAGGATCTCTCGCCCGAGGTCTTCCGCGACCCCGTCGATGCGCGCCTGGATTTGGTCGGGCACCAGAAGATCCACGACACGCCGGGGCGAAGTCTCGACGTGCGGCGCACCGTCGAAAGCATTGCCGCAGGGCAAGAGTTCGATGAGAACCAGATCCTCGAACTCAAGGTCAAGTCGACGCCGCCGCAAGTCAGCCTGGACATGCTTGCTGATATCGATGTTTCGAAGGTTTTGGGGGAATTCCAGACCAAGTTCGCGGGTACCGGTGAGGGGCGCTCGGTCAACATTGCGCGCGGCGCGGAGCTCTTGAACGGCGTCGTGATCGCCCCAGGCCAGACCCTGAGCTTCAACGAGCGAGTCGGTGATCGCACCTTGGCGCGCGGCTTCACCTGGGCTCCCGTGATCCTGGACGATGAGCTGACGCCAGGCGTCGGCGGCGGCACCTGTCAGGTCGCTTCGACGCTCCATGCAGCTGCGGTGTATGGAGCCCTCGATGTCGTGGATCGACGCAGCCACAGTCGCCCGAGCGGCTACGCTCCAATGGGCCTCGACGCGACGGTGGTCTTCGGTGAGGTCGACCTCAAGATCCGTAACCCCTACGACTCGCCCATCATCGTGCACGCGTTCATTCCGAGCCCTGGTTTCCTCAAGGTGGAGCTACTCGGACGCGACGCGCCCAAGGTGGAATACAAATACGGCGTCTCCCGCGCTTACGACTTCTATCGCCGCATCACCACCAAGCCCTGGATCAAACCTGGCAAGCGCTTGATGCGTCAGCGTGGCCACAAGGGCTATGACGTCGTGAGTTGGGTGAAGGTCACTCGCCCCGATGGCACCAAGGCCGAGCGCTCCTACAACAGCAGCTACCGCCCCGTGCCCGAGGTGTTCTGGGTGGGCCCGGGCTACGATCTGGACGAGCTACCGGAGCTGCCCGACGGCGCAAAGGATGTCCAGGTGGACGGCCGCTCACTGCCGAACGAGCTCTTCAGCAGCAGCCCCTTCGAAGAGCCTCCCAGCGGTTGAATTGCGCTCTTTAGCCGGGTTTGGGGGGGAGGCGCCGCGCAGCCGACGCTGCCAACCCGTCGCGCGACAGGTGCCTTGCGCCGACTCGCCGTCGCCGGCGACGAACCCACAACAATTGGCTACTGGCCTTGATCTGACACGCACAGCCGCTAAACACGGGGGCGTGACTGGTCGGGCCATCACCGGGTGCATCCTCGCGTTGACGCTGCTGGGTGCCTGCAAAGACAAAGCGACCGCCGAGCAGGGTACGCCGGGACCCTCCGCAGCGCCGTCCGCGGCTGCGAGCGTCCCCGCGGCGCTCTCGACGATGCAGGTGGACCACGGCGAGCTCGACACGCAGGCTCCCCAAGACGCCGCGATGATCGCCGCCACGCAGATCGCGACCATCGTCTACGCGCGACCCCACAAGGAGTCTCGGCGCCTTGGCTACCTGCGCCTCGGTGCGGTCGTGAAGCGCGATCCCGAAGCGACCAAGGACAAGGTCGGGGAGTGCAAGGGCGAGTGGTACCACATCTACCCCATGGGCTACGTGTGCACCGAGGACGCGACGACGAACCTCGAGGATCCGCTGGTCAAAGCGACCAAGCGCCGCGCCCACCTCGACAAGCCGATGCCCTACGCCTACGGCTTCGTGCGCGCGACGGCGCCGCAGTACCTGAAAGTTCCCTCGAAAAAGCAGCAAATCGATAGCGAATTCGGGCTTGAGGATCACCTCAAGTGGTTCGCGGAGAACTCCGCCGAGGTGCAGAAGGTCGAGCTCGGAGCCAACGACGTTCCGTTAGATCCTCGGGGAATCGCTGTCCCTGGTCTGAAGCACAAGCCTGGCTTCAAGCTCTCCACGGAGCTCTCTCGCGTCGAGCTATTCGGCGGTGACGCGAACGACCCTGGTCCGCCTTGGTGGCTCGAAGACGGCCGCAAGATCCCCAACGTTTCTGGCTTCGAGGTGCCGGACTACGCGCTATTCGCCGACCGTGTGCGGCGCAAGACAGGCCTCTCCTTCGTCGATTCGTTCATCGCGAAGGACGAAGATCTGACGCGCGGCTTCGCGGTGACGGTGGACATGCGCATCATCCCGACCACGAAGGTGAAGCCTGACACGGGCTCCCCCTGGCACGGCGTCGAGCTGACGCCAGACATGCCGGTGCCCTTCGCCTTCATCATCAAGCGGGATGCGGTGACCTATCAGCTGCTCAAGGGCAAAGACGAGGTGCGCAAGATGGGCACGCTGCCCCGGCGCGCCATCGTCCCGATCACCGGCAAGGCGCGCATCAAGGCCGGCAAGCGCTTCTATCAGACGCTCAAGGACAAGACCCGTTGGCTCAAGGCCGACGACATCGGCATCGTCTCACCCCCTGCGGAGTGGCCCGAAGCGGCCGAGAAGGGCGAGAAGTGGGTCGATGTTTCCCTGGGGCAGCAAACCCTGGTGCTGTGGGAGGGCAAGCGCGCCTGGTACGCCACGCTGGTGTCGACGGGGCGCCCGCGCTTCGGTGATCCAAAGACCACCAACGCCACGCCAACCGGCGTCTTCCACCTGCAGAGCAAGCACATCGCCGCAGCCATGGACTCCGAGGAGAACTCCAGCGTCGCCGGTGGCAAGAAGGCCGGCGGCGGCGGCGGTCCGCGCTACGACGAAGAGACTCGAGCGACCATCGCACGGCTGAAAAAGGCTGAAAAAGACGGGACCAAGCTCTCTTCCGAGGATCAGCGCCGGCTGGCGAACATCGCGAAGGGACGCCATCCCGAGTACGGCGTGACCCGCCGCCGCGGAGCCGGCGGCTTCGAGCTGCGCGACGTGCCATGGATCCAGTACTTCGCCGCCGGCTACGCGCTCCACGGTGCGTACTGGCACGACGTCTTTGGTATCCCGCGCAGCCACGGCTGCGTGAACCTCGCCCCGATCGACGCCCGCGTCGTCTTCAACTGGACCGATCCGCCGCTCCCCGAGAACTGGCACGGCATCAACATCGGGACCGACATGGGCGAGGGGACCACCGTGAACATCCACGAGTGACCGCAGCCTCGTGCGGGTGCGCTGGTGCGCCTCACCCCCAAAACGAGCAGCCAGCTACGCCAGCAAATCGAGGGCGCTCTGGCGGATGGCGAAGGCGGCGTTGATGAGTCCTACGTGGGAGTAGGTCTGGGGAAAGTTGCCCCACTGTTCGCCGTTCGTGGGGTCGATGTCCTCGCTGAACAGCCCCACGTGATTGGCGTGCTTGATCAATTGCTCACACGCCTCAATCGCTTCCTCGCGGTAACCTAACCTGGCGAGTGCTTCGGCCGCCCAGAAGCCGCACACGGTGAAGGTGCTGAGCGTCTCACCGATGCCGTCGAAGTGGTTGTAGCGCTTCATCAGGTAGCGATCGACGCTGAGCTTCTTGTGGAGCTCGCGCACGTGGCGCTCGGCGCGCGGATCGCCGCGCTTGAGGTAGCCCATGTTGACCATCATGAAGAGCGAGGCGTCGGCGTTGTGGTTCTGCGGGCTGGTGCTCTCTGCGTAGAAGCCGAGATCGGGGCGATAACACTGCTCTTCGATGATGCTGCGAGCGCGCGCCACGAGGCCGAGCGCGCGGCCTTCCAGCGCTGGGTCAGCGATGGCCTTGCCGATGCGGGCGGAGAGAGACGCGCCAATCCAGTGGAAAAGTAGCGGGAACGTATGAACTTCCGGTTCCGCGCGGTACTCCCAGATGCCGGCATCGGGAAGTTCCATCGTGTGTTCGATGTAGCCGAGGAGTCGACTGACCAGCGCCGCGCTGTGCTCGTGGTTGCCCTGGTTGTCGAAGCGCAGATCCAAGAACTGTGGCGCGATGGCGGCGATGATCTCGCCGTAGACATCGTTCTGGACCTGGAGGTAGGCGGCGTTTCCCACGCGCACGGGCCGGTTGTCGTCCTTGTAGCCGGCCAAGTGATCGAGCGTACGCTCCGACAGACGCGACTCGCCGCTGATGCCATAAACGGGCTGCAACGCCGCGGTGCCTTCGGCGATGTTCTGCGCGAAGGAGACGAAGCGCTCCATCTCCTCGAAGTGTCCCAGGCGCCGCATGGCGTGGAGCGTGAAGTAGGTGTCGCGCAGCCAGCAGTAGCGATAGTCCCAGTTGCGGCCAGAGCCCGCGTGCTCGGGGATGCTGGTCGTGGTGGCAGCGGTGATGGCGCCGGTGTCTTCATACTGGTGGAGCTTGAGCGCGAGCGCCGAGCGGATCACTTCGCGCTGGAAGATGCCGGGAAGGTTCGTGTGCTTGACCCAAGTCTCCCAGTACTTCCGAGTGCGGGAGAGGAAGGTCTCGCAGGTCTCTTCCAGAGCTGCTTCGAGGGGGTTGCCCCAAGTGAGCACGACATAGGCCTCGTGCGTCAGCAGGAAGGGTCGCTCTTCGAGCAGATAGGTACGGGGGACGTTCGTCGTGAGCCTGAGCGGTCCGCCGTCGACTTGCCACTGCACGTGGTTGCTCGCGACGTACGACTCGAGTTCCTTCTCGCCGTAGTCGTAGACCGGACGGCAAGCGACCTTCACGCTGGGGCGACCATCCAAGGGCCGCAGGCGCCGGACGAGCATGTTCGGCTTGAAAGAGCGCTCGTACTGCTTGTAGCGCGGAGCGAAGTCGATGAGCTCGAAGCGTCCCGACTCTGAGCTGAACACCGTACGCAGGATGTTGGTGTTCGGCAGGTAGTCCTGCTCGGTCTGAAACTCGCTCTCCCGAGGCGTGACACTGAACTCGCCACCGCGCTTGGAGTCGAGCAGGGAGCCGAATACGCAACTCGAGTCGAAGCGCGGCCAGCAGAGCCAGCTCACGGCGCCGCGGTCGTCGATCAAGGCTTGATAGGAACAGTTACCAATCAGTGCGTGTTTCACGGAGGATCTCTCGGGACTGGAAGACTCGTTCAGGCGACGGGGTCGCGTTGCGACTCGTTGTAGGCCTGGATGAGTCGCGGCAGCTGCTCAGTGCTGCCTCATGCGCCTTGCACAGTGGTTAGCGCACAGAGGCGTTTTGGTCTGCGGCCTGTCTGGAGCCTCGGTTGCAGACCCAGCGTGGCCTATGACATAAGCGACACTTCATGAGCAAAGCCAAGCTAATCGTCGCATCGGCTCGCCTGCCGGTAACGATGGCGAAGCGAGCTGACGGCTGGACGGTGCACGCTAGCACCGGTGGTCTCGTCACCGCGCTGAAATCCGTGTCCGATCAACGCCCATTCACTTGGCTTGGTTGGCCAGGGACACACGTCACCGAAGCGGATCGCGGCGCTGTCACGAAGGAACTCAGTCGCCACGGGTCCGCGCCGGTGTTCATCGCAAAGAGCGATATTTCGGGCTTCTACGAGGGGTTCAGCAACCAGGTGCTGTGGCCGCTGTTTCATGCGTTGAATGAGCGAATCCACTTCGATCGCAGCGCATGGCGCGCCTATCAGAAGGTCAACGAGCAGTTCGCCGACGCAATCTTGGACCAAGCTGGCCCCGGAGATGTGGTCTGGGTGCACGACTACCAGCTCGCCCTGGTGCCCGAATTGCTGCGTCGCCGCGGGCTAGCGTGCCCGATCGGCTTCTTCCTGCATATTCCTTTTCCCGCGGCACAAACCTACCGCTCCCTCGCGGTGCGCGAGGAGATCCTGACAGGGTTGCTCGGTGCGGACCTGCTGGGATTTCATAGCTACGAGTACGTGAGCCATTTCCGCGCGGCATGCTTGCGGGTGCTCGGACTGGAGAGCGAACCGAACTCGATTCGTCTGTCCTCGCACCGCGTGAAGCTCGGCATGTTGCCCATCGGCATCGACCCTGGGGAGGTGAGTGACCTCTGCCAGACCGAGGAGGCGAAGAGCGAGCTCGCGCGGCTCACCGAGACCTACCGTCGCAAGCAGATCGTGGTGGGTGTCGATCGCTTGGACTACACCAAGGGGATCCCAGAGAAGCTGCGGGCGTTCGAGGAGTTGCTCGCCCGTCACCCGAAGCTCCGCGACAAGGCGGTGCTGATCCAGATAGCCGCGCCTTCGCGGATGGGAGTGCAGGAGTACCAGAGCCTGAAGCGTGAGGTGGACGAGTTGGTTGGCCGAGTGAACGGCCGCTTTGGGTCGGCCTCGCACACTCCTGTGGTGTACGTGAATCAGGCGTATTCTCGTGCTCGCCTGGCTGGCCTGTATCAAGCGGCGGACGTCGCGTTGGTCACGCCCATCCGTGACGGCATGAACCTGGTAGCTCTTGAATATGTTGCCGCGCGGAGAGAGCAGGGCGGTACGTTGATCCTCAGCGAGTTTGCTGGTGCCGCTCACTGCCTGCCCGGCGCTCGCCTGGTGAACCCATACAACGTGGACCAGGTCGCCCACGAACTGGCGCACGCCCTTGAAGGGCGTGTGGCGCGCACGAAACAACAGCAAGCGTTTGGGAACATGCTGGACTTCGTGGACAACAACACGAGCATGCGCTGGGCGCAGCGCTTCCTGGACCAGCTGGAGTCGGGTACGGAGGGCGCGCGGACGACGTTCAAGCGCCTGCGCGTGGACGCTGAACCCCTCGCTTCCAAAATCCGTGCGGCAACAAATCCGCTGATGCTGCTGGACTACGACGGTACGCTGCGAGGTTTCGTCAACGACCCGATGAGCGCTACCCCGGAGCCGCGCATCCTCGAGACCTTGGAGAAGCTCTCTCAGCTGTGCACGCTGTACGTGATCAGTGGCCGCCCAGCGGCGGTGCTCGAAGAGTGGCTCGGCAGCCTGCCGATTGGCCTGGTGTGCGAGCACGGCCTGGGAGTGAAGCCGATCGGCGGCGAGTGGCACGACCGGGAGCAACCCAGCATCGAGTCGTTGAAGAAGGCGATTGATCCGCTCTTCAAGGATTTCGTCTCGCGGACGCCGGGCAGCCGAGTCGAGTACAAGCGGGGAGGGATTGCCTGGCACTACCGCGCGGCTGACCCCGAGTTCGGTGCGTTTCAGGCGAATGAGCTGCTGACGCTGCTCGCCGACGTCCTGAAGCGGCGCCCGTTCAACGTGTTGAAGGGCAATCGCGTGATCGAGGTGCGACACGAGCAGGCGACGAAGGGGCGCGCCACCAGCGAGCTGCTTCGCCGTCACGCGAAGGCCGACTTCTTGTTCTGCGCCGGCGACGATCGCACCGATGAGGAGATGATGGACGCCATCCCAAAGAGCTGGGCGGCGCGCGCGGTGACCTGCTGGGTCGGCAGCGCGAACAGCCGGGCCCAGTTCTGGGTGGAGTCGAACCACGCGCTGCTCGCCGAGCTCGAGCGCGTTGCTGCGACCTGGGAAGGGCAGCGAAGGAAGGCCAAGAAGAGCCGCTAGGCGTCCGCCCAGCGCCAGGTGGTTTTCAGCACCCCGCTGCGCCTGGCCGCATCGACAAGGCGAGGCAACAGGGCTACATCCCTGAGCAGGCTAGAGTTCGCCCGCGGGCGCGGACCGCTTCAACACCATGCGTTATCGACTGTTCGGATTTCCGGTTCAAAACGAGCCCAGTTTCTGGGTCATCGCGGTGCTCTTTGGTCTGAACACGGCTGCCGCCAGCATGAGCGCCGTCGTGGTGGGCATGCTGACCTGGCTTGGGATCCTGCTCGTCTCGCTGCTGGTGCACGAGCTTGGTCATGCACTGGCGGCGCGCGCCTACGGTGAGTCCCCGCACATCGTGCTGCACGTGATGGGTGGCCGCACGGTTTGGGACCCGCGGGCGGAGCCAACGCGTCTCCAACGCATCGTCATCACCGCGGCCGGCCCGCTTGCGGGCTACTTGCTCGCGGTGTGCTCGTTCATCGCGTTGGTCGCGAGCGGCGAGGACTTGCTGGGGGAAAAGGCGACACTCACGGGACGTGTGTTGAGCCAGCTCACGATCCTCAACGTGTTCTGGTCGACCTTCAATCTGCTCCCCGTGATCCCGTTCGATGGGGGTCACATCCTGGCGGCTGCCCTCGGGAAGGGCCGCGAGCGGCTGTCGCTGATGATCTCGGTGGTGGTTGGGGTGCTTGCCGCGCTCGCCTTCCTGGCGGGCAACATGATGTTTGGCGCCATCATCCTTGGCTGGGCCGCCGCCAGCAACTGGATGAGCCTGCGGCGCCCGGAGCCCGCTCCGATCCCTAAAGAGGCGCTACTGCAAATGCTGACTCGAGCACGGCAGGCCATGGACCAGGGGCGGCACGCGGAAGCTCACGCCATCGGCCGCGCGGTGTTCGAGGCGACCGTGGATGCCGACGTCCGGCGCCGGGCCGCGGAGATCGGCGCATGGTCGGCGCTGCTGGGTGGTGACCCAGCCTCCGCTGAACAGGTGCTCGAACGGGCACCCAAAGACCAGGCCATCGATCCGTACCTGCGCGCCGCGGTGCTGGAAGCGCTGGACCAAGATCAGCGTGCGGTGGAGACCATCGCCCACGCCCGACGCGCCGGTGACACACGGCTCGAGCTGGCGGCGCTCTACGTCAAGGCGCTGCTCAAGGTGGGCGACGTCGAGCGTGCCGCACGTGTGACCCTCGACATCGTGGATGAGACGCCGAGCGACGATGCTCGCCGAGTGGCCCAAGCAGCGCTCGACGGCGGCGCTGCGCTCGCGGCGGCGAGCCTGTTCGAGCGGCTCTTCGAGCGCACCAAGGTCGCGGACGATGGGGTGTCGGGTTTGCGTGGTTTCGTGGAAGCGGGGCAGATGGACGCCGCGCTCAGGCTGCTAAGAGAGGCCGTCTCGGCCGGGCTGGATCCCGAACGCGTGCGCCATGACGATCGCCTGGGCGCGCTTCGCCAAGACACGCGCTTCGAGGACGCTCTTTCAGGGACCTAGGCAGGCGGATCCCGTGCACCCGCTGCGCGGCCTATGACATCCGTTGCGCACTGGCGCGCACGGGTGAGTCAGGGTCACACGTGAAGCCGCAGTTGTTTCCGCGCGAATCACCAGCTCCTCACTCACCTGCTCAAGCGTTGTCACGCTTCGCCGTTATCGAGAGATGGCACAGGGCGAAGCAAATTTGAGGGTGGCGTGGCCACCAAGGGCAGGGGGAGGGAGACGACGTCCGGGCGACGGCGTCTTAGACGTTCAGGGTGCCGACCACCCCAACTACAGCCGTGCGGTAGCGAGCGCGGAGCACAGGGTCGGCACGACGCGTGCATTGCTCATTCGCACGCGGCTCGGAGGCCCAGCTTGTTTGCCTGAATGGGAGCGACGCTGGAACCCTTACGAACGCGATGATGCAACATCGATGAGGCGCGGAGAGCGCGCTCAAACGGAGGTCAAGGCAACATGAATCGGCGTTTCTTGGTGGGAGCTCTAGTGTGTACCGTCGCGGCGGGCGCTTTCATGGCGCTGCGTGGTGGAGACGCTCCGATCAGCGCGCCGCAGGCCATCGTTGCCGAGCCCGCGGAGGCGCCAGCCCTCGCCGTGAATCGCGTTGCTGAGCCTGGCCCCCAGGCAGCTGAGACGCGTCACAACGAGCGTCACAGTGACGTAACACCCGAGCAAAAGCAGGCCGCGGAGAACCTGCCTGAGGGGGCGAAGGCTGTGGACAACTCCGGTGCTTGTCCCGCGGACATGGTGCAAGTCTCGGGCGAGTACTGCACAGAGGTTCGCGAGACCTGCAGGGAGTGGCTCGACGATCCCAAGCTGCCCTACGCGCGCTGCAAGGTGTTCGAGAAGTCTGAATGCGTGGGCAAGCGCGTCAGCATGAACTACTGCATCGACCGCTACGAGTACACGAAGCCCGGCGACGAGCTCCCGCTCAACCACCAGAGCTTCGTGACTGGCAGCAAGATCTGCAAGGCGCAAGGCAAGCGTCTGTGCGCCGAGCAAGAGTGGAACTTCGCCTGCGAAGGTGAGGAGATGCGCCCGTATCCGTACGGCTGGGAGCGCAAGGCGGTCTGCAATCAAGACCGCGACGATCTCTACGAGATGAAGAAGGGCAAGCAGGTCCTGAAGGACCACCGCGAGAAGAGCGGCGAGCGCGACGAGTGCGTTAGCCCCTTCGGCGTGTACAACCTCGCGGGCAACCTCGATGAGCCCACGCTGCGCGAGGGCGCGACTCACAACTACCCGTTCCGCACCGCACTGAAGGGTGGCTGGTGGATGGCCGCTCGAAACCGCTGCCGCCCTGCGACCACGGCGCACGACGACCACTACGAAGACATCCAGCTCGGCGTGCGCTGCTGCTCCGACGTGCCCGGCAGCCAGGGCGGCCCGAACGGCTGAGCTGGCTCCAAAGCCACCAGACGATTGGTGAGCAGCCACCCGCGCTCCGCGTGGGTGGCAAAATCGTGTCGTTTCGAGGCGAACTTATCGTCGCAGCGGGGGCGTGCCAGGTGTCCGCTTTGCGTCAGGAATCGCGTCGAATGACCTGATGTGTCACCTTGAAACTTAGGCGTAAGTAACTGAAATTAATTGATAATCCGTTGGTGCTCCGGGTTTACTTGAAGCTTGAAGGTTCGCCCCCTACAGCTCGCACCCGGTGTCACCAATCAGCCACGTGACCGAGGCGGTGCCTTGACATCCCTAGGGGCTCACGCAGAATCGCCTGGCTTTGCGTCCCACCCAGCTACCCCTCTGGTTGACGGTCGGAGTGTTCGCCCTGGCCGCCTGTGACCGCCCATCGCCTGAGCCGCGTGCCCTGCAGCTCGACGAGGCAAACCAAGCATCGGAGTCGATGGCGCCGCAAGAGAGCGTTGATGAGGCTCAGCCTCTGACCAACGTTGCTCCGGCACCTGAGGCGAAGACTGCGCCAGCCAGCGAGAGCGGGGAGTGTCCCGCCAACATGGTGCTGGTCGAGGGCGAGTACTGCCCGAAGGTGAAGCAGACGTGTCTGCGCTACCTGGACCCACCGGGCCGCTTCGAGAAATTCCGCTGTGCTGAGTACAAGCAGCCTGCGGAGTGCGAAGGTCCGAAGAAGAAGATGAAGTACTGCATCGACCGCGATGAGTACGTCGCTCCGGGCAACAGCTTGCCAGAGAACCACAAGAGCTGGACCCATGCCGACCAGACGTGTCGCGCTCAAGGCAAGCGCGTCTGCATGGAGAGCGAGTGGAACTTCGCCTGTGAGGGCGAGGAGATGCGCCCGTACCCCTACGGTTTCAAGCGCGACCCAACCGCGTGCAATGCGGATCACACGGATCTGGTGGACGCCGAGGGTAACCTCAAGGACCGCCGCGTTCCGCCCGGGACGTACAACCGCTGCGTCAGCCCGTTCGGTGTCCACGACATGGCCGGCAACCTGGAGGAGTTCGTGACCATCGACGGCTCCACCCCGGCCCGCCCGGCGATGAAGGGTGCCTACTGGCAGCCCAGCCGTAACTTCTGCCGCGCGGCTCAGACCGCTCACGACCGCTACTACAACGGAACCGAGACTGGCTTCCGCTGTTGCGCGGACGTCGACTGAGGCGTCGTCAGGCCGGTCACCGAAGCGCGGGTTCCAGCCGGGACCCGCGTTTTCTGATCTGGGATTCACTCCAGCTCAGATCGGGGTGAGGGAACGCCGCGGGAACACAGCGCCCGGCGTTTGGCGTTCTGCGAAGCCATGGCAGGGGAAGTCGGGGAACGCTGGCGGTGGGCGCTGGCTGGTTTACTAGCGCTCGCGTGCCTGTTGCTCGCGCTGACGGGTGTCTTGGTCCTGCGCGCGGCCATGGCGCACTACCCATATCAAGATCTCGTGACCCGGCAGTTGGGCTGGGCTGCGGTGGGCTTGGTGGTCGCCAGCCTGGTCACGCTGAGCTCACGCCGGACGCTGGGGCTCAGCGCGTGGCCGCTGGCGCTCTTCGCGTTCCTGGGTCTGAACCTGGCAAGAGTCGGCTTCGGTTCCCAGGGCTGGCTACGCCCCGCTGATGTGCTTTGTGTGCTGACCATCCCGGCTTTCGCGCGGTTCGCCGCGAGACGTGAGTCTCCCGCCCGCAACTCGAGCGCGTGGCTCGCCGCTTTTCTGGTGGGGGTAGTGGGTGTGAGGTTGGGGGCGCTGGCTGGCCCGGGTGCGCTCCTGGTTTGGTTTGGGGTGGCCTTCTCCGCACTCTCGCTGGTGCGCTGGTCCCTGACCCAGCGCGTGGTGTTCAGCGCGGCAGGGGTCCTCGGTGTGCTCACCCTCGTGGCGTTGTTGCGCCCTTACCAGGTCGCGCGGCTCAGGTACTGGTTGTTTCCGGGAGACGACCCGCTTGGGGCTGGTTGGCGCTTCTTGGAGCTGCGGCGGCTGCTTGCGCAAGGCGGACTCTGGGGCTCGAGTGAACCGTGGCCAGTGCGGCACGGCGTCACCGCCTTCGAGGCACCCTACGTGTTCGTCGGTCACCAAGCGGGCTGGCTCGGGCTGGCTGGTGTGGTGCTCCTCAACGTGGTGGTCGTAGCCGTCGCGACCTGGGTCGGACTCCGAGCGTTGAGCACGGAGTCGCGAGCCATTGGTCGCGGGGTCGCCGCGTTCTGGGGTGTGCACCTGTTGCTCGCCGCTGGAGGCAACCTGGGGTTGGTCCCCGAGGTGGCGAATACGCCGCCGCTCTTGGGCTATGGAGGCTCTGCGGTCGTCGCCGCGCTGCTGTCCCTCGGGCTCTTGATTCATGTGTTGCGGAGCCGCGAGGAAACACCCGTTCAGAGCTCCGATGAGCACCGCTCGTCGCTTCTTTAGCGCGTTATCGGCGGGCGCCTGGTAGCGTTTCGCGCATGCAGACTCCGTCGTCGCGGCATCCGCAGGCGCTCCCTCACCCCCAAAAACTCGAGCGGCTGTGTCAGGCGCTAGCCACGCTGGACGCGGTGATGAGCCCGGAGTGGGACGGGCGCTTCTACTCCTTCAACGCAGCGTGGGCCGGAGGTCAGCGCATGGCTTCGATGCGTGATGGATCGGGCGATGAGTTCTACATCGTGTTCGAGGCGGGGCGCGCGTTCATCAAGGGGCTCGCGCATGAGCGAAGCGAGGCAGTCGAGCGCTACAGCCTAGAAATCGCCAAGGCGCAGGTGCCCGAAGTCTTTGATGAGTGCCTCGAGGAACCGGCGTTCACGCCTGAGTACACGTCGTTCGTGCTGTGGCACACGGAAGACGCGAGCGGTTGGTCGGCGCTCGACCTCGGACTGCACGCTCACGTCGAGGGGCAACAGGGTGATCCCGACGGATCTGCCGACTTGCTAGCCATCCTGGCGGGAGCCCCGGAGCAGTACGTCGAATTTGCAGATTGGTACTTCGAGGTCGAGGTGCCGCTGGATGCCGTGCGGCGCGTGTATGCCCATGAACCGCTCAGCGAGGCGCTCGTCCGGGAGCTGAACCCCGAGACGAGCCTGGACGAAATCCGCGAGGATCTAGAGGAAATCGGCTACCCGCTGGCCTGAGTCAGTAGTTCGCCAGCGTGTCTTCGGAGGCGATGGAGTCCTTCGCCGGCGCTGCAGCGATCCCCGCGGCAACGTCATCCGGGAGCTTGAAGTGTAGCTTCAGGTTGCGGTGTGCCGCTCGCATCGCGAAGTCGTCTCGCACGGCGGCGTTCTGAAACCAGGCGTGCCCTGCTGCGATCTGCCGAGCCTTGTGGGCGAGGCTGTCCTCGGGGGCATTCTGCTCTAGTATCGTGGCGTACAGGGTGACGAAGCCGTCGCCTTCGTCCACGAGCTCCCAGAAGCGCGTTTGCATCGGGAAGTCCAAGGTGGACGGCGTCTGCACCTGCCAGTATCCGCGGTGCCCGGCCGCTGCTTCGGCGTCCGGCAGGATGATCTCGCTATCCGCAGTGTGGCTGTGGCCGCAGAGGTGCAAGATCACGTTGTCGTGGCTCGCGAGCAGCGACTCCACCTCGGCGCGCTTGTGATCGCCGAGCTTGATCGACTCAGCTGCGTGATGGCTGGCGACGAAGACGATTTCGTGCGCCTGGTCCGCCGCATCCAGCTCTTGCTGAAGCCACGTCCACTGGGCGTCATCGATGGCGCCTTCGCTGCCTGGAATGGCTGAGGACAGCGTGTTGAGCGCGATGATGCGCAGGGGCAAGCCTTCGATGGGGTGGAAGCTGTAGTTGCCGCGACCCGCGTCGACATCTTCCATCGAGTACCCGTGGCCGATGGGCAAGCCAGGCTCGGCGCTCAGGATGGACACGAGCTCCGGCAGATCCGGGATGTAGCGATCCGGATCGGCGGGGGTAGGCCCCTCGGTGGTCACGTCAGCGTTCGGCGTGGAGCCGTCGCGAAAGCCACCTTCGACGCCGGGGGCGGGAGCGATGCCAGCGAAGTAGTCCAGCCCTTGAAACACCTCGGTCCCCTTGGCGGCGTCCTGCACCTCCTGGCTGGCGTCCGCGATGCCGGTGTACTGCACCTCGTGGTTGCCGATGGTCACGTACCAGGGCATATCGATCCCCAGGGAAACGTATGGGTCGTTGTAGTCGTTGCCAGGTCCCTTGATGGGGTCGTCGTCCTTACCGCTGTCAGGGTCGATGGTGCCGCCCTCGAGGATCTTGAACACCCAGTCGAGCTCGTTGTGCTGACCACCG
The DNA here is from genome assembly GCA_041389805.1 of Polyangiaceae bacterium. Classification (GTDB taxonomy): domain Bacteria; phylum Myxococcota_A; class Polyangia; order Polyangiales; family Polyangiaceae; genus JAHBVY01. The sequence continues at coordinate 15,349 of JAWKRD010000082.1, forward strand.
TCCGCCAGGTCGCCGGTGACGATGGTGAAGTCCAAGGGGCGCTGGAGGTCCTCCATGATCGCGCGCACCGTGCGAACCTGGCTCTCGAATGCCTGGGTCACGAGGTGATCTTGCGGTCGATACGTGCTGCCGATGCTCAGACCGGTCACCCCCTCGAGGCGGATTGGGCTCTCCTCGTCGACGACCTGAGGATCTGACGAGTGCCAGAAGAACAGCAAGCTGCGGCGAGTCCCGGCGGTGTGAGTCTGCCAACCGGGAGCGAGTTCATCGTGCTCGATCCAGGGCTCTCCGGGGCCCTTCTCCACGCCGAACCCGAGCTCCGTGTAGCGATCCAGATCGTTGATCTTGAACGTACCTGCGTTGCGCTCCGCAAGCGTGCTGGCGGGCACCTCCTTCGGCCACCACACCTGTTGCAGCGTGGTGTAGCGCTGCTCAGTGATGGGGTACGACGGCGCTTTGCTGCTCGCCTGAGAGGTCTCACCCTCGGAGCCGCACGCCACCAGCGGTAGCGCAACTCCAAGCAGACCAAGTCGTCCAATCAGCCCAAGCCAAGCCGTTCGCATCCCAAAAGGGTGCCACGCCGGCCAGCTTTTGTAACGGCTCTGTGCCTGGAATGTGACGGAGCAGTGCTCGCCCGGTAACGGCCGGCAGCTCGGTCGCCAAGGCGCAGCCTGGAAGCGCAGCAAGCCTGGAAGCGCAGCAAGCCTGGAAGCGCAGCAAGCCTGGAAGCGCAGCAAGCCTGGAAGCGCAGCAAGCCTGGAAGCGCAGCAGCCCAGAAGCGCAGCAGCCTAGAAGCGCTCGCCGTGGATGGCCTTGGCTGGCTCGCTGAGGGTGATCGGGATCCAGAACGTGCGCATCTTCGTGGTCTCGCCCTGGCGAGTGTAGCCGGCCAAGCCGTAGAGCACGTTCCACCAGTGGCCGTCGGGTGTCTCGCCGTAGCTGAACACTGGGAAGATGTGGATCTCCCAGTCGAGGCCTCTGCTGAGCTTCTTCTCGCGGTAGTAGACGTTACCCACGAGCTGGTTGACCTCTTCACGGTCGCTGAAGCGCCAGTAGAGCGGGAAGCCGACCGTCGCGCGACTCCCTGGGGAAGCGAAGTCCCAGAAGAAGGGCGCGAGCACCGTGTGGCTCGAGTTGCCGTTGCGCCCCAGGTAGACCAACGGGTGAATGTTCGTCTCCCAGCCCGTCAGGCTGGAGGTGTGCTGGAAGAACGGCGTGATCCAGGTGGTGCGGCTGATGCCGTAGGTGTTGAAGCTGCCGTAGAAGGGGAACAGCGCGAGGCTGTTTTCGCGCGGAGACGTCCGGCGGTAGTAGAACGGGAACAACAGCGTCTGATCGAGGCCGATGTCTGGGTCGCTGTACTGCCAGAACAGTGGCGTGATCATGTCCAGCGACGTGCGGCCGCGGTAGCGCGCGTAGCCCCAGGTGACGAAGGTCTTTTCGCCGTTCTCGCCGGTCCCATCGAGCCACAGCGGGTTGATGAACAGCTTCTCCCGCGGGCCCTTGTGCCCGTAGTGGTAGAACGGGAACAGCGTGGTGTGGCTCTCGTCCTGGCCCCAGATGTGCCAGTAGAGCGGGAGCAAGTGGAAGTAGTCCCGCTCCTGAGTGTGCTTGCGGTAGTAGGGACCCCACACGTTGAGCCACGACAGATCGCGGTCGTTGTAGCGGTAGTAGTGGAGCAGCGGCGGGATGACCTCGTACTTCGTCTGCTCGTTCTGTCCGTAGAAGTAGAACGGCGCGATGCCGAGATCGAGATCCTTCGCGGTGCGCGGATCGCAGCTCGGGCCGCCTTCCCAAGAGCAGAAGGCAGGGCCAAGCAAATTGAAGCCGCCGTGGGCGTCGTGGTTCAGGTAGGTGAGCAGCGGCGGAATGACGGTGTAGCCACCATCCGGCCGAGTCCCTGTGAAGTAGATGGGCGCGAACCAGTTGTCGGTCTCGCCCGGCGCCTGGCGGTTCACCCAAGGGCCAACCACCGTCGTGCGGCTGTCCTTGTCCCGTAGGTTCCAGAAGATCGGGAAGAGCACGTCGTCGGCGTGCTCGGCGCTGCGACGGTTGTAGTACAGGCCGCCGAACAGCGACGCGCGGTCGACCTTGGTCGGATCCGTGAGGCTGAGCTTTTTGCGCTCGAACCAGAACGGGAACACCGTGGTCAGCTGGTACTTGTTCGAGCGCTCCTTGTAGTAGAGCCCGTAGAAGCTGCGCTCTGTCTCGCCTTCGCTGCCGAAGCCGGCGGCTTCGCGCCCCGATTCCTCGTCATCGGGGAAGTAGTCGGTGCCGATACGCTTCTTGACGCTCTTCTTCAGGCGTAGCGGGTTCGCGGGCAGCGATGGCTCGGTTCCGGGCGGCAGCAAGCTCTCGCCGCCACTCGCGGCGTGCTGCTCTGGAGTCCCCGGTGGCGGCGCTTTCGGTTGCGGCTGCGCTGGGGGTGGCCCACCGCCGCCAAAGCCTGGCTGCAAGCCGCCGCCGTAGGGATCTTGAGCGAACGCGGGCGCTGTTACGCAGAAACCCAGGGCGAGCGCCCCAAAGGCCAAGAGGTGCTTCACGCTGCACCTGCCTTGAGCAGTTCGCTGACCTGCGCGACGACGTCGGACCGCGGCACTTCCGATTGCGCCTTACCCCCCGATCCCTCGGAGGCAGCAAAGTCCTTCAGCTGAACCACGCCGCGCTCGATCTCGTTGTCGCCGAGCACCAGCACCAGGCGCGAACCCAGGTGATTGGCGCGGCGCAGCATGCTCTTCATCGAGTTTCCGCGACCGTCCACTTCCGTGGGGATCCCGGCCTGACGCAGCTCACGGCCGAGCACCAGCGCCTCGCCGATCGCCCCGGCACCTAGCGGCGCGATGAAGACGCCGTCAGCGCGCTCTTCCGCTTGCTCACCGAGCGCCAGCAAGATGCGCTCGAGGCCCATCGCGAAACCAATGGCTGGCACATCGGGGCCGCCCAAGCTCTTGATCATGTTGTCGTAGCGGCCACCGCCGCAGAGGGTGTTTTGCGCGCCCAAATCGCCGCTGCTCGACTTCAGCTCGAACAACGTGCGGGTGTAGTAGTCGAGGCCGCGCACCAGGGTG
>JAWKRD010000083.1:0-16786 GCA_041389805.1 Polyangiaceae bacterium
TTGAGATTGATGCCCGACGAGTTCGCGTCTCTCGCGCGCATCCGCCTTTCCTCGAGGATATCGCCGGCGGCTTCCTCGACGGCCTCTGACACTTCTTCGAATGTGCCAATGAGGTCGTATTCCTCGGCGACACGCTCCAGCTCTGCCGCGAAGTCCGCGGCGCTGGAAAAGCGCTCATCAGGATCGCGCGCGAGCGCCTTGCCCACCACGGCGTCCAGTGCGCTCGGAGTGTTTTGAGAGAACTCGGAGAGGGGCGGGATGTTCTGAGTCATCAGGCGAGACAGCGTGTCCGCCTCGTTCGCTCCGTAGAACAGCCGCGCGCCGGCCAAGCACTCCCAGAGCACGATGCCCGCGGCGAACACATCCGTGCGGCGATCGATCGCGCGACCACTGGCTTGCTCCGGCGCCATGTACGCGAGCTTGCCCTTCATTTCGCCCACCCGAGTCTGGGTCAGGCGCTGACGGGCGCGGGCGACACCGAAGTCGAGGAGACGGGTGTGGCCATCGGACCCAACCAGCAGGTTGTGAGGGCTGACGTCGCGGTGCACGAGGTTTAGCGGCAGACCTTCGTGATCGCGCAGATCGTGGGCGGCGTGCAGCCCCGCGAGGGAGTCGAGCATCACGCGAATCGCCACGCGAGGGTTCACTCCGCGCTTCTGCTTTGCTGCTTGCTTGAGGAGCTTCGTGAGCGGCGCACCGTCGATGTACTCCATCACCAAGCAGAGACCCTGCATGGTGTCGCTGATGTCCAGCGTGGGGACGACGTTGGGGTGGCGGATCTCCGCAACCAGGCGCGCCTCATCCAAGAACATCGACACGAACTGCGGTTCGGACGCGAGGTGCGGGTGGAGGCGCTTGATGGCGACCAAGCGACGGAAGCCTCCCAAGCCTCCGAGGTGGGCGAGATAGACCGTTGCCATACCGCCCCTCGCGATCTCGGAGATCACCTCATAGCGCCCGATGCGCTCGGCGGAGTCGGTGGCGGGGGGAGTAACCTCAGCGGCTGTCAAAGCAAATTCCGTGTGGATACGAGGGAGAGGTGTTCGTCAGTGGGTCGCTGCTCGACGAGTCGGATAACGCGATGAGTGCGAGAGGCGTGACCTGCGGCGGGGAACTGCGGCGAAGGGAACATCCTTACTGCTGCTCATTGAGCACTTGTGAATGTCAGAGGAAGAGAAGCAGTGCCGCACCTTGTCCATGGATGACAGTTACCGTGCAGGAAAACTAGGACAATTTGCATCCAGCTTGCGTTTGTTCCGAACGCGGAGGGCTGGGGGACGTTGTAGGTGAAGTGCTGTCTGTGCGGCGTGCGCACGTGCCGGACCGCGGGCCTGTTTCAGCGGCGGTTCAACGCTCGTGCCTATCGAAACGGAAGCTTTTACCGGGGGTGTGAGTAATCCGCGAAATTGGCTCTGATTGCTCGCTTTCGTGCACGTTTCATTCGCTGCAGCTGCCTGCTTCGGCCTCTTCCTGTTTGCAGTTGCGCCGCTTGCCGCACCTCGCGGAACCAAACGACAGTTGGGTTTAGTCGTCGCTTCCGCAAACCGCGCGCGCGGCAGCGTGGCTTGAACGTTGTGCGTCGATCAGTCCTCTTCACCGCCGACCCTGGTGCGGCGACGCAGTGTGGGCGACGCGAGTGTGGGCGACGCAGTGTGGGCGACACCCGGTGTGTGGCTGTTGAGGCTGAGGCAAAGATTCTCACGGTTCCACCCGGATCACGGCACGTCGCTGTGCGATCAGAAGTCGACGACGCAACGCGTCGGATGTTTCTCCGCGCGCTAATTCCGGGGTGGAGCGCCGGTCAACCTGCGATAAATTAAGCGCGTATTTCCGCTCGTCTCTGGCTGGTGACTCAAGCTTGTTGGTTGCGTTTTTTGGGGCTTGGTGTGCGCGTGCTCGAGCGCAGGCGAACCCACGTTGGGGTGGTGTGTGTGCGCCCCTGTTCCCTTTCCCAGCCGTCGCCAGCGCGCGGCTTGGGGAGTCCGCTTGACGCACCTACGCCTGCTTCGGACTACATGGGTCGGGCTAAAGTTGACCTCGAAGTCAATTGTCGGCGCGCGCACCGCGGGCGTGCGCAGGCCGCTCCGGTGACGGGCGGCGACTCGACGCCTGGCTTGGTCAGGTGGTCGCGAACACGTTCGCGTCGTCAGCGAAGGCTTTGAACTCGAGCGCGTTTCCGCTCGGATCTAAGATGAAGAATGTCGACTGCTCACCCGCTTCGCCAGCGAAACGCGTCTTCGGAGCGATCACGAACTCCTGCCCCAGCGTCTCGAGGCGCGTGGCGAGTGCGCGCCACGCTTGGGGTTCCAAGATCACTCCGAAGTGTCGACAGGGCACTTGGTCACCGTCGACCGGGTTGTTGCCCGTTGCCGCTTGCCAGTCGTCGACCAGGTGGGCACTGATCTGGTGACCGAAGAAGTCGAAGTCGATCCAGCGTGGCGTTGCGCTTTGATCGATGCGTCCGACGCACGCTCCCAAGCGCTCCACGTAGAAGCGCCGCGTGGCTTCCAAGTCTTGAATGGGGAAGGCGAGATGGAAGCGCGGTCGGGGCTCGGCCATAGGCTCACTTGCGGGCGATCAGGTAGCAGACCCAGCTTGGTTGATTCTCGACCACCTTGCGAGGCCGGTAGTCGGAGTCCTCTTCATCGTCTGCGATGTCCCAAAGCACGCTCACATCTTTGAACCCCGCCTCGAGGAGCAGTTCCCGGATCTCGGGGAGTGACCAGAAGCGCCAGGCGTAGCTGAACGCCTTGTTGAGCTTCGTCCCATCCTTGAAGTGGAAGTGAATGTAGTTCTGCGCGTAGTGGTCGATGGGATTGAAGGACGCCTGGTCCCAGACGTAGGTGAAGCCGCCTTGGACCTTGCGGTGCTCCTCACGGGCTTCCATGGCTTCAGTGCCCCCGTAGGCATCGAGCGCGAAGAAGCCGTCGTCTGCCACTGCCGCGCAAGCCGCCTCGAAGTACTCCACCATTTCCTTGCGGGTGGTGAAGATCCAGTAGCTGAAGTTGTAAGCGCAGACGACGTCGAAGCGCTCTGGACGACGGGCACGCACGTCTTCCTGCAGCAGCGTCACTCGCGCTGCGTCCTCGCCCAGCGGAGCGAGGTGACGTGTGCGTCCGCTCTCGAGCACGTCCGTGTCGAGATCCACGCCCGTTGCCGTGCGGTCTGCATGCGACTTGACCCAGGTCGCGCACAGCAAGCCCGTCCCGCAGAAGTCTTCGCGCAGACTCAGCGGCCGCCGACCGACCAACTTCTTGAACGTGCGGTCGAGCAGCTTCACCTCGCTCTCCGGATCTTGCACGGAGCGCTCGTACAGGTCGTAAAGGTTCGCCGTCTTCGCGGTGAGCTTCGCCTTACCGGACTTCTTCTTGGACTTGCCATGGGCCTTGCCATGGCCATTCAGCTCCTGCTTGCGCTTCTTGTCTTTCGACTTGGACTGGTTCCGGCGGGTCGATTCGTTGGCTGTGCTCATCGTCTGATTTCTACCTACTTCACGGATCAGGTGCAGCGAGTGCTGCGAGTCGTGGCGCCCTATAGATCAGAACGCTGCCGTGCAACAGCATCGAGGCTCAACGCGTGACGGTCACGCCGTTGGTCGTCAGGATATCCAGCGCGCTTTCGTCGTCGAGCTGAGCACCGAGCAGCCTCAGTTGCTTCAGGGATTTCAGCTGTTCAAGGCTTTGCAGCGACTTGCAACGACCGGTGAGGTCCAGCGTTTCGAGTGTCGGGTGCCCCGCCAGAACAGCCAGATCCAACCACTCGTACTCGCGATAGCCGTGACCATCGAGGCTCAGGCTCTTGAGATTCGTCAGTCGCTGCACGCCCTCGAGTGACAGCACCTGGTACCAGTCTTCTTCGCCGCCGGTGTCGATGTCGATGGCGCCCTCGAGGCTCATGTAGACGGAGTTACCGCCGTCGAAGTCCAACGTCTCGATGCGCGCCAGCTCGTCGCCGGACACTTGCCACTCGCCGAGCCGCGCGATGGCATCGCGCGCCTTCAGGTACTCTTCATCGTCGTCTTCGTCTTCGTCGAGTTCATCGTCGTCGTAGTTCTTGTCGGCGAGATCGCTCAGCGCTTCTTCGACTGCCCCTTCGGAGAATACTTCAAGCTCGATGAGCTGGTTCAGAACACCGAGTAACAGCCCGGTGTCAGGGAACAGCGTACGCAGTGAGGGCATGCGCCTGCGCTATCGCCGCCGCCGGAAGCCGTCAATCACGTGGTAGTCGCCGGCCAGGAGTCGCCCGACGGCCGCAGAACCCAGTCGCCGCGCAGGCTCACTTACAGCGCAGGCTCACTTGCAGCGCAGGCTCACTTACAGCGCAGGCTCACTTACAGCGCAGGCTCACTTACAGCGCAGTGCGCGCGCCCAGGTTCTGCGATCTGCCGTGTAGGCGACGAGGGCGCCCTGGCTGCTCCCGGCGATCGACACGTTCGCGAAACCTCGCGAACGCGCCAAGACGAAGGAATCGCCCACACCGTCGGCGGTGATGAAGCCTAGGCGCAGCTCTTGGAGTGCGTGCACGGCGGCGGTGGCTGGCCGCACGAAGATGACGATGGGGCGCTCACACGCCTGTGTGGTCGCGACCGGGGCCGGATCCAGCCCATTCGGGTAGTCGACCCAGCGCACGGATGCTCCCATGCGCGGTTTGTCTCCGACGTTCAGAGTCGCCAGGCCAAATTCCGTTGCCGTGCGGTTTGTTGCGACGAAGCCCAAGCGCAGGTGCGAGCCGCTGGCGCCGACGATCTCCGTTAGTGGATCCACCGGCCCGCCAACCCAAACCACCATGTCCTCACCAAGCTTCGGTTGCTTGCCCTCGAAGCTCACCCCGCGGGCGTGGATGGGGGTCATCCCGGTGCGCGCTTCCAGCGAGAGCACCACGAGCCCGGTGCTCGCGCGGGTCATGGCCACGCTGTTCGCGCTCGCGGCCTCGTCGCTGACATCCAGTGTCCCGCTGCCCTCGACCCACAAGTGGGCCTTCAACTGGCTGTCGATCTTCGAGCCACCCGCGACGTACGCAACCATCGCAGGCTCACCCGCTTTGAGTTCAGGTGGTGCAGCGACGCGGGTGCTGTGACGTGCGTCTTCTGCGAGCGTCTCTAGCTCCCCGGCCTTCGCGTACGGCCTGCGCAGCAAGCGCTTGCCGTCGATCCAGTACGCGTAGGGGCCCAGCAGCGCGGGGCCACGCCGCAGCGCCACAAGCTCGTCCGCTGAGAGCGCAAGGGGCTCGACCTGGCTCTCGCCCGCAGGGGCGGTCGCGGCGCGCGCTCGGTACCTTGCGAAGTGAGCTACGTTGTCTCTCGAGACCATCACCACGCCGCGCATGGTCGCCGTCGCCGGCCCGGCGGGGGCCACGTCAGCGAGTTCGTCGAGCACCCAACCCTCCGGCAACACCACATTCTCCGGGGGAGCGACCGGTTCGCTGGCCTCGCTGCTGGTCGGCTGTGGCTTCTGGGTGGGGGGCGAATCTCCGCTTGGCTTGGGCGATAGCTTCGGCTGGCTCACGTGGCTTGCCGCCGGGACAACGCTCGGGGATTCGCTGTCGCCCTTTGATTCCCGCTCGCTGCACGCAGGAGCTGCGGCGAGGAGCAGGCCGCAAGCCACTCCCACTCGTTGACTCCGACCCCGAGCGTTCCAACCCATGCTTCCGATGTGCCACAGCCGCGCGTTGACGTCAGCTGAGAGTTTGTGCGTTGGGGGCTCGAACGCCCATCACCCACGATCTGTGATACACGGCGGACGTGATGAGAAAGCTGGATTCGCGCTGGATGATTGCCTCAGGCGTGTTCGCCACTTCGCTGCTCGTCGGGGCGTGCGCCAGCAAGCCTACGGAGCCTCCCGTGGCTCCTGAGCAGGTCACCGCCCGCCAAGCTGTAACGGTTTCCATGCAGAGCACGGGCTTTGCCATCGACGGTACGACCGTGGTTAGCGCACAGGCCGTGGCGGACGAACTTGGGCGCAGAAACGTGGAGACGCCCATTGCCGTGCGGATAGAGACTCCGGAGTCTACTCCGCTCAGCGATGTCGCCGATCTGCTGGATCGGCTGCGCGCTCAAGGCATCATCGATATCGCGATCGTGGCACTCGGACCCGAGAGCGCTGCCTCCAAGCCCGTCGCGTCAGGATCCGCGGCGCCCCCTCCACCGGACACAGAGCCTCCTGAGCCCACGCCGCCTCCGCCGCCTCCGCCGAAGGACGTGGAGAGCCTGCCGGAGGTGGTGGTGAAGAACATCGGCTTGCACGTCGGCGGAGGGAGCAACACCGATGCTGAGAAGGCTCCATTCAAGGAAGCGGTGGAGAAGCACTTCGACGAGCTGCGCGCTTGCTACAAGCAGGTCGAGGATCCGCTCAAGGGCGGCATCTTTGGCGTGGATCTAAAGATCGGCCGCGCTGGCGGCCACCCTGACGTCTCGCAGCCACGCACGTCGATGAAGGGTCAAGGTTTCCGCGACTGCGTGATTGGCGTTTTCAAGTCCGTCGAGTTCGAGAAACCACCGAAGGGCCCCACGGTGATTTCCTACTCGGTGCGCTTCAGCGCGAAGTAGCGGTCGCAGCGCTCTCGGGAGCGGGTCCTCCGGCTGTCACTGCGCGAACAGGCTATCGACCTCGGCCTCCACGGCGTCGAAGTTGTACTGCGTCTTGAGTTCGATGCGGCCCCCTTGGGTCATCACCAGGCTCCCGCTGTTGACCTGCACGCCGACGGTCTTGCGCAGTGAGTCGTTGGGATCAAAGAGGACCTTGGGGGTGAGGGAGTAGGTATCGCGTGTCAGCGCACAGAGCTGAGCGTCCGCGTCGCTGCCGTCGGTCTTCTGGGTGACGACGACCCACTCCTGGAGCCCCTCGGCTGCGTGCGCTGCCAGCAGCTGGTTCGGTCGGCCACTTTCCATGTGGGAACGACACACGGGGCACCAGGCAGCGAACGTATACACGACGCTCACCGGTGCCTCGCACAGGTCGTGGAGCGACACTGCGTTCCCGTCGCAGTCATACAAGGTGACATCAGGGAAGACGTCACCGACGTCGCTGCCATACGGACCGCTCGGCGGACAGCTCAGCGTGTTCGCAGCGCCCCCGCTGCCGCCCGCGGCAGAGCCGCCGCTGCCCTGAACGTCTCCCCCGGCGCCACCCGTCGTCGCGCCACCCGTCGTCGCGCCACCCGTCGTCGCTCCGCCGTCGCCAGCCGCCCCTGCCGCTCCCCCCTGACCGCCGCTATCCGACGCACCGTCTCCGCCGCAGCCCGCCTGCGCAGTCAAGAGCCCAAGAGCAACGAGCGAAACACCACAGCGCGCCAGATAACCCAACATCCCGCCCAGTACGGTGCCGCGCGCATTTGGTTACATGCCCGTCAGTGAACACACGCCTGGGGGCATGTTCGGCTCAGATTGCGCTGAAAGCGGCGGAAATGACTCAAGCCCGAGCTCCACGGAAGCGCACCTGGCTGGCAGGCGTTCGGCACGTCAAATGACCCGAGGCCATACTGCCCCCGCAGGCGCACGCCGCTGGTCGCGCTGCGGCACCAGGCGGCTAGCTGGGGCCCCAGAATCTCGGCGTTGAACAGCTGGTCGGTGTACTCCGCCGACGTCACTTGCTGGCCGTCGATCGCAACCTCGTCGAGCCTGATGTATTCCTCGCGGAACCGCAGCTGCTCGGGCACCAGCAGGTGATTGTAACAACCTGCGTCGATCCTCAGGTTGCTCAACATCGCACCGGTGTGCTGAAAATTGAGCCCGGTGTAGGGGAGGAACCCGTTCGTCAACCAGAGCGCGCAGGCGATCGCAGCCCAGCGTCGCGCACCGCGTGCTGCGCGCTGGTTGGAGTGCGCTGAAAGCTCCCGCCAGGCGCCAAACCAGCGCTCCGGCGGGCTGCCGAGCCTTCGCCGCTCGACATAGGCGACGAGCAACCAAGCCAACACGAGCCACAGCACCGCCTCCTTCACGCACCAGTCTGGGTCGCTCTGCCAGCGCGCGTAGGGTGGCAGGCCGAGGCTCAGCGCGATCGGCACTGAGCCGGTCAAGGCGATGCGCCGCCAGCGGGCTCTGAGACACTGCGCGAGCTGTCGCAGCTCTTCTTCGCTCAACAGCGCGACCCAGCCCGAAGCCATCGTGAACGCGAAGGCGGGCGCAAAGATGATCGTCAGCGGGAGGTGGAGCAAGGCGGCGTAGATGGCACCCAACGAGGGGCGCACGATCGCCGTCACCACCAGGCCGAACTCAGCAGTCAAGAACAGATAAGGCCAGAACCTCCAGTCCGCGATCGAGGCAATGCTACCACTCCCATAGTGTTCGGCGAGGACGTGCATGCCTCCCGACGCGCAGCTCACTGCCGGATTCAGGAAGTCGCGGTTCACCTTGTGAAAAGCCGCGAGGAAATAGGTGCCAACGGTGAGCGTGCGTACGATGGCCGCCAGGCTGAAGTGCATGCGCTCCTCGCGCCGCTCCGGTGTGCCGATGAAGCAACCGACCGCGCCGAGCGCGACCAGCCCCAGGTACGCGGTCTGAGTCAGCTGGTCCGATAGCGTCAAGAGCTCGATCAAGATCGCGCCAATGCACAATAGCCACCCAAGTAGGCTCCCCGTCGCCAGGAGCACTACCGCACCCAGCCAATGAATCAGTACCTCGGGGAACCACTGCTTGCTCACGGCGTCCGGCAACGTGAGCCGAATCAGGGTGGCGAGCGCGTACATCCTGACGTGAACGCGGTAGCGCAACGAGTGGCTTGGCCAGCTGATCCAGCTGGGTAGCGGGCGACGGAGCCCAGCCAGGTCCTCTGGCGCAGTCAACTCATCTGGCTCGGCGTCGGCCATCTCAGTGGTTCAGCGCGGCGAGCCGTGCCTGGGCTCCGCGCAACGCCGGGTAGAGCTCTCTGTAGACATCGAACAACGCTGCGTACCTGGGCGCGTCGGCGCCCACCTGGTGGCGTTCGCCTCGCCGAGTCATGCGCGCGATCGCGGCACCAGAGTCCGCGAAGAGACCGGCGCCACACGCCGCCAGGATGCCCGCTCCGAGACACGTCGCTTCCCGACTCTCCGCTGGGACGATCGGCCTGCCGAGCGCGTCGCAGAAGAGCTGGCGCACCCAAGGGGTCTCGCTCAGCCCCCCCATGCACACGAGCTGGTGGATTGCTCCAGCGCTCCGCTCGACGGCTTCGGTGTGGAGGCGCTGTTCCAGCGCGAGCCCCTCCACGATCGCGCGATACACGTGAGCTTGGCCATGATGACCTCGTAGCCCGATGAGGACACCGCTCGCTGCGTCGTCCCAGTACGGATTCATGACGCCGTGCCAGTAAGGCACCAGCATGAGTCCTTGGGCTCCGCTTGGGAGCAGCGCTGCGCGCCTTGCCAGCTGCTCCAGGTGAGCTGACTTGTTTGCTGCGGGGAGCTCCAGCAAGCGCTCGCACAGCCAGTCAAAGGTGAACGTTCCGCCCTTGAGATCCGTCTCGAGGAAGTAGGGGGGAAGTGTCTTGCTCAGCCCCTGTGAGTCGCAAGCCGGCGTCGCCGCGAAGAGCGTACGGAAGGCTAAATCCGTGCGGTAATCATTGCTCAGGACGCCGCTCACCAGCGCCGTGCCGAGGTTCAGGTAGGCTTCCCCCGGCGCGGCGATCCCCGCGCCGAGGCCTGCCGCTTGCCCGTCGCCTGCGCCGCTGATCACCGGCAGGCCCGTCGGCAAGCAGCAGAGTGCCGCCGCCGCTTGAGTGAGCGCGCCGACACGTTGGCCTGCAGGGACGAGCGCGGGGAAACGCTCGCTCCTCACCCCCAGAAAATCTAGCAGGGGCTCGGCGTAGTCTCCGGTCGAGAGATCGAGCACGCCCATGGGGTCGACGCTGGGCAGAGAGCTCTTGAACTCGCCGGTTAGTTTCCATAGGAGAAAGCTCTGCACGTCGCACACGTGGGCCGTGCTCCGCAGCGCGGGGGCCTTGTCGAAGAGGTAGGCGAGCTTGTAGAGCGACGGCGTCGTGCAAGGCGGCTTTCCGCTCAGGCGATGCAGCGTCTCCGCGCCCAGGGTGGTGACGGCGCGCTCGACCTGGCGAGTCGCGCGTGAGTCCATCCAGACCAGCGCCGGTGCGAGCGGTTCACCGCGGGCGTCCGTCACGACGACGGTTTCGCGCTGATGCGTGACGCAGAGCGCGACCACGTCGCGCAGTCGCTCGCCGAGCGCCTGACTCAGGGCCTGGCACGCGCTCCCCAGCGCGCGCCACCAGTCGTTCGCGTCTTGCTCCCAGCCCTCTGGTTCTGGATTGTTCAGAGGGAAGCTCGCGCGTCCCTCAGCGATGGCGTGGCCGGCTTCCTCATCAGCGGTGCCCCAGGCGATGACCTTGCAAGCGCTCGTGCTGCTGTCGACGCCGACCACCAACGGGTTTCCTGGCTGGGAGAAGTCGCGACCCGAGCTGCCTGGCATGCCGCCGAGCTTATCAGGTTCGGTCGCCGGTGTTCGCGGGAGCTAGCTCAAGCCCCCGAAAAACCGTGGGAACGGCACGTTCACCGGTTCGTCCCGCTGCACCACGTCCGCCATGTGCATCAAGAGAGGCAGACTTCCGCGGGGCAATCGACCCGCGCTCTCGAAGACAGCGACCGCATCGCGCATCACCCGCAAGATCTCCAGACACTCGAGGGTCGCGCCCTGCATGCGCTCCACAGCCTGGCTCTTGCTGAGACCGCTGCCAAGCAGGCGTCCGAAGCGCCCCGTCCGCCCCCCGTTGCAGGTCACGTCGAGATCTCCGACGCCAGCCAGGCCGGCAGCCGTGCGTGCCTCTCCGCCCAGGAGCTCGACCAGCGTCTGCATCTCGAGTACGGCCTGGGCGAACACCGCGGACTCATGATTGTGCATGGCGACGGAGCCCGCTTCGCCCCCCTTGGCCTCATGGATCCCTGCGGCAAAGGCGATGCCCATGGCATACGCGTTCTTGAGCGCGGCGCACGCCTCCACACCCATCACGTCATTCGAGGGGAAGGCGTGGTAGTAGGGCGTGCGCACGAGCTCCGCGAGCTGGCGAGTCACCGCGGGATCTCGACCGCTCATCACGACGCAGGTCTCGACTCGGCGCGCGAGCTCGCCGGCGATGCATGGCCCAGCCACTGCTACTGGGCTCAAGTTGCTGAACGCGGCCCGTGTGGCGGCGGGCGCAGCCTGCTTGAGCGTCTCGGTGAATACGTCGGGCAAGATCACGAGTTCCCGCCCGTTCCACTCGAGGCCCTTGCTGATTGCCATCACCGGCCGCGTGCCGAGGTGAGGCGCCAGCGCTTCCGCCGCCCAGCGGATCCCCAGGGAACTAACGCCGAGGCCAACCACCTCTGCGCCCTCGAGAGCCTTGGAAAGCTCGCCGACATAGAAGGGCTGAATCGCCTCCGGCAGGTGGTAGTTCAGCTTCGGATGCACCCCGTCGCGCTTCAGGCCATCAATCAGCGCGTCATCCAGGTGCGTACCGACGAGGCGCACCTCGTGTCCTGCATCGACGAGAGGAACACACCACGCGGAGCCCATCATGCCCGCGCCGAGTACCGTGATGATCGCCATGGGGCGCTATTTGCCTCAATCCGTCAGGCATACCAAGGGGCAGACTGGGACAAATCGGAAAAACCCGCTGAGACAGGCTCGGTGCGAGCGCTACTTGGCTGGCGCGTCTGACTTGGGCGGCTCTTGCGCCTTCTTCGGTTCGCTGGTCGGCTTTGGCTTACCGAACGGAAACGGGAAGTCCTGCGGGTTCTTCGGCAAGGAGGAGGGGAGCGGCGGCAAGCTGGAGGGCGGTGGAAGCGCGCTGGGCAAGCCCTTCGGGAGATCCTTCAAGCCCTCCGGCAGTGGGATGTCCCCCAGCTGAGGAAAGTCCGCCAGGTTGGGGAACGTCAGCGGCTTCAGCCCACAGCCGATACCGATGATCTTGGCGACCTTCGCATCGTCAAGCTTGCGGGTGTCCGCCTCCACGGCAACCGTTACACCGACGCTGCCCTTCAACACCTGCTTGGTCACCTTGCCGGCGAGCTTGCCCAGCTGCCCCAGGCCGGCTAGCTCCCTCTCCACCGCGGCCGCTGCGAGATCGGCGCACGGCAGGTTGCCGATCAGCTTCATCAGGATCGTGGCGTGATCTTCCTCGCGCTTGATCTCGCCCCCGCCCTTGAGCTTGAAAGCGCCCGCGCTGACTTTCGTTTCCGTGAGGTTCAGGAGCTTGCGCTCGCTGTCGCTGGCGAACTTGGTTTCGAACACGGTGCGGTCACCGAACACGTAGCCGTCGAGCTCGGGGGGTTTGGGGGGGAGATAACCAATCAAGGACGCCTTGAGAGTGCCGTTGATCGGTCCGCCCATCACCTCGGACTCGAAGTTGATGCGCGCATCCAGCTCGACGAATACGTCCTGCGTCGGGATCGGCATCGCCAAGGGTCCCTTGAAGCGGTCGAGGGGGAGCTTGCTGACGTGGAGCTCGGCGTAAGGGCTGTACGCGCCGCTCTCCTTCCCCGGAGTGTGGACCACGGTGAGCTTCACTGGCGACTGCTTGGCGTCCTCAGCACCAAACGCCATGTTGACGCTTGCCGTCTCACCCGTCCACGAGGCCCCGATCTTCCCGGTGTCGAGCCCAGCTACCTTGGCGTTTTCCACGGAGAAAGCTGCTCCGGTGGGGATTGGCACCACCGCGCCGCCGCTTACCTCGAGCCAGGGCTTCGCGTCCTTGTCCTCCCGCCAGCGCACGTTCACACCAGAGGCCCGCATCGGCACCGCATAGTTTTGCGGGTGCTCTGCGGTCCACTGGGAGAGCTCGACGGTCAGCCGCGTCGCGGAGCCCGTGATTTCGACGTCCACGCCCGTGAGGTCGAAGGCGGTCGGCTCCTGCTTCTCGAGACCGACCTCCAAGTTCTGGATCGTGCCCTCGATGCCCTCGACGCCGATCAACTTGAAGCGGGTCTGCTTCAGGCGGGCGTGATCCAGACTGAACGGGACACTGATGTCTTTTGGATCAATCTCGACGCCGCGCTCCCGCGCTTTGGCGATGATCATCTTGCGAGCGTACGGTTCCCACATCAGCACACCCGCCAGGACCGCGAGCGCTATCAAGGCACCCAGCGCCGCTAGGCACAGCTTGATCCAGTAGCCGACGCGCGACGGACGCGGTGGTTCTTGCGGCGCTTCGGGTTCGCTGGGCGCCTGCGCTTGCGGTGGTTGATTACCGTGCGGTTGATCACTTCCAGCGTCCGGAGGCTCGATGACTTGGGTGCCAGGCATGCCGTCATCCCGGTTTATCACAGGCGGTGCTTGGCTGCGCCCTCGGTCCGGCGTGCCGCTCTGCTACACTCGTCCGACCGGTCCCTGGCTCAGGACGTCGCTACGAAGAAGGAGGCCCGATGGCTCGCTCGAAGTCGCTCGAATCGCACTGGCTCGTTTGGGGACAGCGTTCGCCCGTAGTGGTCGCTGGGTTCGCGCTGCTCAGCGCCGTGGCTTGCGGGGATGACGGGTCGACCGGGTCCGGGAGCGGGGGCAGCGCAGGCGCTGGCGCGAGCGGAGGCTCGGGCGGCTCGAGCGCCCAGGGCGGTTCGGGAAACGGTGGCTCGACGAGCGGAGGCTCGAGCAGCGGGGGCACCGCGGGCAATGGCGGCTCGGCGGCTGGCGGCGCGGGTGGAAACGGAGGCAGCGGCGCCGGGCCAGGGACGAAGCTCGATGAGCGCATCGAGACCCACGATGTCACGCTGCCCGAAGGTGTGCAGGCTGGCGTCAGCAACTGGCGGATCTGGGGCAGGGGCTCACTCAACGTAGCGCCGGTGTTTACAGTGCCGCGCGGAAACTGCTCGACGTTGGTGTGCTACACCACTCAGGCCGGCACAGCGAAGGTCGCCGAGGTCGGGAGGGACGGCGCGCTGATCTCTACTAAGGACCTAGCCCAGGACCGCCAGTGCCGCGGCCTGGCAGCCGAACCCGACGGCGCCTACGCGGCGCTGCTCTGGGACGACGCCGGGGACCGCATCTTCCTCCAGCGCTACGCGGCCGACGGTAGCGAACGTGGAACGGCGACCGAGCTCACGAACAGCGACAACAAGCCTGACGATTTCGGCATCGGTGAGAGCCGCCTCGAGTACGGCGATGGCCGCTACGGCGCCTACTACCACGTGCACTCGGACTCCGGGCACGAGGGGGACACGCTCAAGTGGATCGATGCGCAGAGCGGTGCCGAGACCACCGGCTGGGGCTGGGGGTGCAGTCACTCGATGAGCAATCTGCTGCGCTTCAATCCGACCTCCAAGGAGTTCATGCCGGTGTGTGTGACGGATTGCTACCCGGGGACCAGCGGTGATTTCGCCACCGAGTCTCAAGGCGGGGTGTTCCTGAATCACAACAAGGGCAAGGTCATCGACGTGGACGCGGGCTGCAACGGCAGTGTCGCTGGCGAGCTGGGCGGCGCTGCGATCGCGCCCGATGGTTTCAAGCTGGTTTGGAACTCTCACCAAGCCGCGATGACGAAGGGCCAGCAGTCCTACGACGAAAGCAGCATGAACCAGGACATCGGCTTCTCAGCCATCACTGGCGCAACGACGGCCGGCGCCGTGGTGTGGCTGACGAGTACGCCGAACGTCGACGAGGCGGACTCGGGCATTGCGCGCTTCACCCCGGCAGATAGCAGCCAGGAGCAGTACCTGGTTGGCTGGGCCGAGCCGGGCAACAGCTACAAGTATCAGCTCGCGTTGCTTGGTCCCGATGGCGCGTTCCTCGAAGGGCCCATCGATGTCAGCGCGAGCGTGGCCTGGGGCCGGCGCGACGACCCCTTCCGCGCGGATGTAAATGGTGACGTGCTTTGGAGCTGGTTCGACGCGCCCGGGAGCACGACGCTCCACGTCGCGCGAGTCGTATCAGGCAGCGACCAGAGCTGCTCCCCATGATCCGCGACGCCGTCGTCGAAGACGCTGGGGTGCTCGCCCAGATCTACAACCACTACGTAACCGAGACCGTGATCACCTTCGAGGAGGAGCCGGTGACACCCGAGCTGCTCTGGACTCGCGTTTCCGCGGTGCAACGCAAGGGGCTCCCATGGTTGGTGCTCGAGCACGCATCAGAGATCGTGGGCTACGCCTACGCTGCGCCCTGGAAAGAGCGCTCTGCCTATCGGTTCAGCGTGGAGAGCAGCGTGTACCTTTCTCCGAAACGCACCGGCGGTGGCTTTGGCAAGGAGCTCTATCAGGCGCTCTTCACGCGTCTGCGAGAAGGAGAGACCCACGTGATCATCGCGGGGATCGCCCTACCGAATCCCGCCAGCGTCGCGCTTCACGAGCGCTTCGGCTTTCGCGCAAGCGGGGTGTTCCGTCAGGTGGGCTTCAAGTTCGATCGCTGGGTCGACGTGGGCTACTGGGAGCTGGTGTTGGACCAGTGTGAACTCGAGAAGTAGCTGGCAGAAGTCTTGCACTGCCTCCCGGCGTTCCGCGTAGTCGACGCGGTCGGAGGAGCGCTGGTTTGAGTCGAATGAGTTCTTCACCCCCCGGAGTCGCACCAGCCCGCGACTCCGAGCACCCGCTGTTTCCAGCTAGCCTGGCTCCGGCGCCGCGGGTGCCCAGCGCAGCGGCGGTGCCAGCCTTGACACCTCAAGCCGTCAAGCGCTCGTCGCTCTCCCCCCAGCAGGCGGCGGTGCTGCGCGGCTCCGAGGCGGTGTCGACGACGAACTGCGCCGTGGTGCCCAGCGACCTCGAGCACCTGCCAGAGATCAAGGCGCTGCTGCTGAGCTTGAACGATGCGTTCGTTTCCGGCCCGGCCCTCGAGGAGCTGATCCGCTCGATCCCAGTGCTCAGCATGCGCGTGATCCGCTCAGCGCTGTGGAAGCGCGACGACCTGGATCGCTGCTCCCTTGGCTACGCCCTCGCCATGATCGGCAATCGTGGCGTCGAGGATGCCCTGATGCAGCTCCTCGAGGACTTAACTGAGCTCAAGCACGACCTCGAAGACGGGGTGGTGACGCGCAAGGCACCCAAACCGGCCAAACCAAGCCTCAACCGATTCTCAACGTCACGCCTCCGGGCGAAGCGCCGCTGACTCATGGACCAACCCTTGCAAAGTCTGCGATTGTCGTGAGTTCTCCTGTTGTACCCGTTGTTTCCAGCCAGCCCGCGGCGTCCGGCGTCGAGCCGCCGCCGCGGGTTTCTGGCACCCAGTTCGCCGATGCACTGGATCGGGTGCAGGGTGCGGAGTCTGACGGAGCTTCGAGCCCCGTCAGCACGCTGACGCCGGTGCGTCGGGGTGAAGTCGCTGCGGTGCGCACGCGGCTCTCCGGCGAGCAAGCCGCCGAGGCGCTGAGCAGCGCCTGGGAGTCAATCCACGGGGAAAAGCCGAGCAAGGAGACGCTCTCCATCCTGACCGCCCAGTGGGCCCACGAAACGGGCCGCGGGGCGTCGATGTACAACTACAATTTTGGCGGGATCAAGGGCTCGAGCCCCGAGGGGCTCAGCACCTCGCTGCGCACTCGCGAAGGCTGGGGCAAGAGCGAAGTGACCATTCGCGACAGCTTCCGCGCCTACAGCACCGCAGCGGAGGGCGCAAAGGACTACCTCGAGCTCTTGAGTGCCCGCTACGGCGGCGCGCTGGAGTCTGCGAAGTCCGGCGACGCAGAGGGCTTCGTTCACAACCTCAAGACGCGCGGCTACTTCACGGGCAACGAGCAAGCCTACGTGCGCTCCGTCTCGAGTATGAGTCGCGCGGCCATGGAAAGCGGCTTCGATGCTCTCGGTGGCTCCGCCGGCGCGCTCCGCGATCTGAGCGGAGCTGCCGTGACCTATCGCGCGTCCTTTGCAAGCGGCGTCTTCCCCGATGGCTTCGATCGGCTCGGACTGA
>JAWKRD010000084.1:0-16295 GCA_041389805.1 Polyangiaceae bacterium
CGGCTCGGTGAGCTGCCGACGTCCGCGAACTAAGACGCTGCACCAGCGCTCAGCAACCATAGGTATTCTCTATGGATACCATCGAATCTTTCGACTTCACCGATGGTTCTCGGGAGCGCAGACTGTGTTCCTCACCCCCAAACGAGCAGGCGGCGACTTAGCAGTCGGCTGCTACGGGGTGCCACACGGAAAGGGACTCCGGGCCATGTCACGGGAATGGAATGCTGCGCTCTACGATCAACACCACCGCTTCGTCGCGGATCTCGCGCGAGACATGGTCACCGAGCTCGCACCGCAAACAGGCGAACGCGTGCTCGACCTCGGCTGCGGCAGCGGCCGCATGACGGAGTGGCTGCTCGAAGCGGGCGCCCAGGTGCTCGGTATCGACCCGGATCCAAAGATGGTCGAGGCAGCGAGGGCACGTTGCCCGGGCGCAGAGATCCAGCAGCTGGACGCGCGAGACCTCGGTGATATCCGCGTGGATTCTGTGATCTCGAACGCGACCTTGCACTGGATCCCAGAGGCGGAGAAGGTCGTGAGCGAACTCGCGCGGGTGCTGAACGCTAGCCGTGCAAGGCCAGCTTACACCGGCCGCGTGGTAGCGGAGTTCGGCGGCCACGGAAACATCGCCACGCTGCGCGAAGCGGTAGCGCGAGCGCTCTCCCGACGCGGCAAGTCGGTCGACTGGAGCAAGCGCTGGTACTTCCCTCGCCTTGGCGAGTACACGTCGCTGCTCGAGCGCCACGGCTTCGAAGTCAGCGAGGCGCGCTGGTGGGCGCGCCCCACGAAGCTCGAGGATGGCGCCGCAGGACTCAGGAACTGGGTGCAGATGTTCCTGTCCGAGCTGGTGGCGGAGCACGCGAGCGACGACTTCTACGCGGAGGTCGACGACTTCTGTCGTCCCACCTTGTGGCACAGTGACCACTGGCAACTCGACTACGTGCGGCTGCGCGTTCACGCACGGTTAAGCGCCTAGCGGCAGGCGTTGCGCAGCCTGGCCAAGTGGTTGAGCCAATCACGCTGACCCACGCAGGTTTGGGGGTGAGGAGCGCCGAAAAGATCCCTACCTCGACGCGCGGGCGCGGCGCCGTGCGTGGTACAACCCGCCCATGAGTTTCGATCTGAAGATCGTGGGTGGGACCATCGTGGATGGCACCGGCGCGCCGCGCCGCAAAGCAAACATCGGCATCAAAGACGGGCGCATCGTCGAAGTCGGCGAGTGCACCGGCAGCGCGACGGAGACCATCGACGCGACCGGCGCGATCGTGACTCCCGGCTTCGTCGATATCCACACTCACTACGACGGTCAGGTCTCCTGGGACGCGGATCTCGCGCCATCGTCGCTGCACGGCGTAACCACCGCGGTGATGGGCAGCTGTGGCGTCGGCTTCGCTCCGGTGCGCGAGAGCGACCGCACGCGCCTGATCGAGCTGATGGAAGGCGTGGAGGACATTCCCGGCACGGCCCTGGCGGAAGGCATCCCCTGGGGTTGGGAGACCTTCCCGGAGTACATGCAAGCGGTCGATTTTCCACATGCAATCGACTTCGGTTTGATGGCCACGCACGACGCACTGCGCGTCTATGTGATGGGTGACCGCGCCCTCGCGAACGAGGTAGCCACCGACGAGGACATCGCCAAGATGAAGGCGCTCGTCGCTGACGCGGTGAGGGCCGGCGCGTTCGGCTTCAGCACCGGGCGCAGTGACAACCACCGCGCGAAGGACGGCTCCGCGACGCCGGCCTCGGAAGCCAGCGCACGAGAGCTGTCGGGCATCGCGAGCGCGTTCAAAGACCTCGACCACGGTGTGCTCCAGGCCGTGAGTGACTTCGACTTGTCCGACGAGAGCTTCGATCGCGAGTTCGACCTGATCGAAGGCATGGCCAAGGCAGGCGGCGGCCACAACATGAGCATCTCGGTGATGCAGCGCGACAACGTGGCGAACCAGTGGAAGCAGATCATCGAGCGCTGCGAAGCGGCGGAGAAGCAAGGCATCAAGATCCACATGCAGGTCGCCGCCCGAGCGATTGGTGTGTTGCTCGGCCTGGAGGCGACCTTCCACCCCTTCATGGGTTTCCCGAGCTACAAAGCCATCAGCCACCTGCCCCTGGAAGAGCGCGTCAAGACGATGCGCGACCCGGCGTTCAAGGAGCGTATCCTCCAGGAAAAGACGGAGAAGGTGGCGGGTGACGGCAGCCCCATCCCGCCCCTCGCGGACATGCTGCTCGCGAACCTGGAGTTCGTGACGCTGAAGCTGTTCCGCCTCGGAGAGCACCCCGACTACGAACCGAAGCTCGAAGACTCGCTGTACTACGAGGGACGGAAGCAAGGTAAGAGCTCCCTCGAGACGGTGTACGACGCGCTGCTCGAGAGCGACGGTAAGGAGCTCTTGTACTTCCCGCTCTACAACTACATCGACTTCGACCTGAACAACGTCAGCACGATGCTGCATCACCCGCTGGCCCTGCCAGGCCTGAGCGACGGTGGCGCGCACGTGGGCACCATCTGCGATGCAAGCTTCCCCACCTTCATGCTCACCCACTGGGCCCGGGACCGAAAGACCGGCGGCTTCGAGCTCGAAGAGGTCGTCCGCATGTTGTGTCAAGACACAGCGCGCTTCGTGGGCCTGAAGGACCGCGGCAATATTGCCGTGGGGCAACGCGCAGATCTCAACATCATCGACTTCGAGAAGCTGCGTCTACTGCGTCCGCGCCTGGTGGAGGACTTGCCGGCCGGCGGCAGGCGCCTGTTGCAAGACGCTGAGGGCTACCGGGCGACGATCGTCAGCGGCCAAATCATCGCGAAGGACGGCAAGCTAACCGGGGCGCTCCCAGGGCGCCTGGTGCGCGCCAGACACTGACACCGGGGAGCCCTTCGCTCCGTGCATCGCTCACCCGGGGCGCTCACACCAACGTCGAGACTTCCCAGATCTCTGAGTGCAGCGTGCGATGCACAGGACACTTGTTGGCGATCTCCAGTAGCCGGTTCCGCTGCTCTTCGGTGAGATCGCCCTTGAGCTGAATCTTGCGCTCAATCTTGTCGAGCTTGCCGGTCTTCGTCGCGCAGTCC
This sequence comes from Polyangiaceae bacterium, assembly GCA_041389805.1. GTDB lineage: Bacteria > Myxococcota_A > Polyangia > Polyangiales > Polyangiaceae > JAHBVY01. The sequence continues at coordinate 3,068 of JAWKRD010000084.1, forward strand.
GCGCACTCGCTCGCGTCAACCTTGTCGTGGCTCAGCGCCACCTGAACCTCTTCTAGAGGCAGCTTCTTGTGGTCCGCGTACAGGCGCACCGTCATCGCGGTGCACGCTCCGAGTGCCATCAACAGGTACTCGTACGGACTCGGCCCAGTGTCGGCACCGCCCAGGTCGAGGGGCTCATCCGCAAGGAAATGGTGCCGGCCCGCCTGCATGGCGAGGCTCAGCCTGGAGGGTTGATGCAGCTCTGTTACGTGAGCGCGCGCTACATGGGCCGTCTTTGCCGGTGGCTGCTGCGCTTCCGAGCTCATGGGTAAGTACCGCGACGCCCAGGCAGCGAGCACGTCGGCAACGTATTCGGCGTCAGCTGGTTGCCTCAACAGGTGGTCCGCGCCCTCGAGGGACACGAAGCTCTTCGGGTGGCGCGCCGCTTGATAGATCTTCTGCGCGTTCTCGATCGCAACGGTGTCATCCTCCGGCGAGTGAAACACGAGCAGCGCAGCGCCAAGGTGCGCCAGGTGTTCGTCGATCTTCTGCGATTCAATATCCTCGAGGAACTGCCGCTTGATCTGAAAGGGGCGACCCGCCAGGCGCACCGTCGCCTCACCGCGCGCCTGTATCTCGGCCGTCGCAGGCTCGAGGAAGCGCTCGACGTGCGCTGGCTCGTGAGGCGCGTTGATCGTCACCACGGCCTTGATACCGCTGAGTCTCCGCGCGGCGACGATCACCGCCGTTCCGCCGAGGCTATGTCCCACCAGCAGCGAAGGCGTAGTGAAGTCGGCTTCGAGCGCGCGCGCCGCCAAGACCAAGTCCTCGACGTTGGAGGAGAAGTTGGTATTCGCAAACTCACCGTCGCTCGCCCCGAGTCCGGTGAAGTCGAAACGCAAGACGGCAAAGCCCCGCGCCGCCAGCCCTCGGGCTATCCGCGCGGCAGCGAAGCTGTCCTTGCTGCAGGTGAAGCAGTGGGCGAACAGCGCGACCGCCTTCACCTCGCCGGGCGGTAGCTCCAGGAGCCCCGCCAGGCGGTCTCCTTGAGATCCGGTGAACTCCCACTTCTCGCTGCGCGTGCTACTCATTGCTTGTTTCTCGGGCTGAAACGCGCGGAGCGCAATCCTGGATGTGGATTGCGCTCCGGGCAGCTTTGATTGGCACAGGGCCGCGGGCTACTCCGCGTCAGCCAACTGGGCGCGCGCAGCGCCTTGGCTAGCGCCGCGAGTTGGCTGCACCTTCGCCACGAACAGGGCCGCAAAGTGGCCGCGGTAGGCGTAGCCCAGGTAAGCAGTCAGCAGCAGCACCACGACACCGATGGGTGCGGGCGCGAGCAGCGTGTGGAAGGCGAAGATGTTGACGACGATCGGGCTCAGCAGAATCAGCGCCAGCGGCACGAAGCGGTTGCTGAGCAGCGCCAGCCCAGCGACGACCTCCGTCCCCTTGATCAGCGGAAACATGTAGCCCGTCGCGGCCAGCGCTCCGAGGAAGCTCCCAGCCGCGTCCGGGACCGGCGGATTGGGGATGAAGTGGAGGAAACCGTTGAGGCCAAAAACCGTGAAGAGTAGCCCCAGCAGGAGGCGCCCGGCGTGCGGGGCTTTGCTTTGAATCTTGGACATTTGAACGTGCTCCTTGCTCCGTTCCCCAGAACATGGGTCGTTCCACTAGCGTCACCAGTGGGCCCATGCGAAAGTGACTGTTGCATGAGCGCAACATTGGATTTGAGCGGGATCGAGGTGTTCATCCAGGTGGTGAAGGCGGGCAGCTTCACTGCTGCAGGCGATCGCCTGGGCCTACCGAAGAGCACGATCAGTCGGCGCGTGACTCGGCTTGAACAGGAGCTGGGCGCTCGTCTGCTTCACCGCACCACCCGTCAGTTGCGGCTGACGGAAGTCGGCTCCGAGTTCTTTGACCGCGTATCCAAGGCAGTTGATGACCTCGAAGATGCCGCACGCTCCGTCAGCGACGACCAGGAGGTTCCGCGCGGAGTCATTCGTATCACGGCCCCTGTCGACTTCGGCTTCAGTTACCTGGGCGACATCGTCGCTAGCTTTCGCAAGCTGTACCCCGAGGTGGAGGTCGACGTCGACATCACCCAGCGTACGATCAACCTGGTTGAAGAAGGCTTCGACCTTGCTCTGCGCGCGGGCAAACTCGCCGACTCGTCGTTGGTGGCTACCAAACTGGCCGACACTGACTTTGGCTTGTTCGCTAGCCCACGCTACCTGGCCGCGCGAGGAACACCGAAGGAGCTCGCCGACTTGGTTGAGCACGACTGCCTGCTGTTTCGGGGGCGCCCCGGCCGCAGGCGTTGGAACCTCGAAGGTCCGAGCGGGCGGGAGACGGTGGACGTGATCGGCCACGTCAGCGCCAACGACTTTTCATTTCTGCATGGAATGTTACTGGCGGACGCTGGGATCACCCAGCTGCCCCGCTTCGTGGTCAAGTGTGATGTGCATGCCGGTCGCCTCGCAGAAGTGCTACCGCAGTACAAGAACACCGACGGCGCGCTCTACCTCGTCTACCCAAGCTCACGTCACTTGAGCGCCAAGGTACGCGCCTTCCGCGACCACGTACTCAAGGAGCTCGAGGATCAACCGTGGGCGATGAAGCGGGCGCCCAAGCGTCCCCCGCGCGAAAAGCCGCCACAGCCAGGCCGCGCGTCAGCGGCCCGCTAGTGCTCTAGTTCGCTGCAAAACCCGCCCGAGGGAGTGGGCGCACGAGTTTTGCGCCTTCGCGCTACTCTTGAGACCAGGAAACGCTGTGTTGATTGGTTCAACGAATCACCAGATTCGCCTCACCAGCTCAGCGAGCCAAGAAGGCGCGAACCAGTGGCGCGTGGATCTCCGCCTCGACTTCGCCCTGTTCGATGGTGCGAGCCAACAGTTCAGGCCGAGTGTAGTCCCAGCGCCCAATGGGGACGGGTTTGGTGGGGGAGAGGTACAACCGTTCCCCCTGCAATCCGAGAGCGCGCTCCGGATACGCGCGCGTCAGAAGCACGAGCTGGCGGCGCAGCCCAGCCTGCTCTTCATTGATGAAGGCAGGCGCGTTGTCCACCAAGCCACCGTCGAGCAGGCGTGAGCCAAGGTGCCGACCGATGGGAGTGAATGGAGGCGTCGCGGACGACGCGAGGATGAGATCCGCGAGCTGCTCCGGACTCTCGCAGCTGCGCGCGTCGTACATTGCTGCACGGAATCCCACCCTGGAAGAGAGCTTCGGATGCACGCGTTCCGGCGCGATGCGCTTCTCCAGGTTGTAAGCCAGAAGGCCAAGCGGAAGCGCCAGCGCAACGGGTAGTCGGCGCGGCAACCGGGCGGTCAGCACCCAGACTGGAAACGGCAGCGAGCGCAGTCGCTCGAGGCCACCGTCCCGCATCGCGAACTCGACCGTGTCTCGATAGACCGGAGCATGGGGCGTCGGGCGTCGCCCCCTCAGCAAACGGCTCCAGTCGAAGTTCTTCGTGACGTGACTGCGACGCACCCGCCAGAACTCGTGAGCCGCTTCGGCGCGCCCGGAAAAGTGCAGGACCGCGACGCACGCTCCCGCGCTACAGCTCGCGACGCTGCCGAGACGGGGCTCGATTTCCTCATGCAAACGACGAAGGAGGCCAACCTGGTAAAAAGCCCGGTTGCCTCCTCCTGCGAGGGTCAAGCCCAAGTCCCGCTGCACGTATCCGTTCCCTGCAAGCGCGACCAGGCGTCCCTAATCTCTAGGTCGACGGAGCTACTTGAGCTTGCCTTCGACGTCCTTGAGCTGCGAGCGCAGCCCACGGACCACGTTCTTCACGTGCTCGATCTGCTCTGCGGAGAGCTCCTTCAGCGAGTCCATGCTGGCAGAGATGCCGCGGGGTCCGTCGACGAAGCTCTTCAGCTGGTTGACGGAGCGCACGATGCTGGGGAGCGCGGGACGACCGCGGCGCTTGCCCTTCTTCTTCTTGTTGAGACGCGCGACTTCAGCCTGGAGCTGATGCGCCGACCAGTTCTCCTTCGCAGCCTTCTTCGCCATCGCCGCTTGCTGCGGTTCAACCAGGGAATCCAGCGTGCGCAGCATCGCGAAGGAGAGGTGCTCCCACTTGCCGTCTCCCAGATTCATCGCGACCCGGTAAGCCGCGAGGCAACTGTTCAACGTCATCGGTGTGAGGTTCAGGTTCTCGCTCCGGACGATTTCGGGGACGGACGTGTCTTCGAAGTTCTCGTAGACGAGACGTCCGATCTCCACGGCGTCCTTGCCACCCAATGCGGGGGCTCCAGAGAAAGCAGTGTCAGGCCATTGGATCTTCTTCTTTGTCGCCACGCAATGTTGCTAACACCCATAACCCAGAACGTCGATGGCCAATCTGGGGGGTCCTGCGTTTTTTCCGTGGAGAGTTTCTGTGGCTAACCCACGTGGAATTTATTCCAGGCTGAGACACGCTGCCGCGGACCTCGCGGTTCTCACCGAAAAAGTTCTGTTCACGGCGTGATTCAGCGGGTGAATTTGCTGCTTTTCCCCGCGACTCCAGTTGGCTCGACATCCCTCCATAGAAACGACATCTCCGCGAGGCAGGGAACTCAGTGCGCGCCAACCCAGCTTTTCCGCGGTGAGAATAGCTGCGGCCGCTGTAGGAGACGGAGCACACAGACTATTCCGCACGTCTATTCGTTAGCCGGACGGATACGGACAGGTGCTCGCGTTTGGCGCGCTACCCGCCTCGGCGACGGGCAAGGTTTCCAGAATTTCCGAGGCTGGGTCATGGCATTGTGCCGCAGCAGGGAAGCCTGAGCCCTGTTTCGAAACGCAACACGTAGACGATCCCGGTTGCGCTCCGGGGATCGCAGCCTCAAGAGCGCCGCAAGTCCAGACCGGCCTGTCACGGAATCGTCAAAAAGCGGGCGGGGCGACCCGGCTCGGTTGCCCTGCTGATTCACCAGCCTGAGACCGCCAGGGCGTGCCGAGAGATCGCGAAAGCAGCCCAGAGTGCTGCGCTTCCACGCAGAAATTCCGCGACGCGAGTCAATCGCAATGGCAGTACAGGCCGCTCTTCGCACCTCCCGTAGCGCACTTGCCAGACCAACCGGTATTGGAACAGGTGCAGGCTTGCCCGCTTGACCGACAGCCGTCGTGATTGGGATTGGAGCGCGCCGGAGGAGCCGTCCTCGGGGCGGGCGCGTCCGGTGCGGCGCTGTCCGGTGCTGCGCTGTCCGCTGCTGCGCTGTCTGAAGCGGCGAGGGGCGCCTCGGGTTGAGACTCCAGAGGTGCGGGTGTTCCTGTTGGCTGCGCGGGGCGCGGCACCTCGGCGATTGCACTGGCTGAGTCTTGCTTTTCCTCCTTGCAAGCGAGTAGCGCCAGCGCGAGCACCGCGATCACCGAACACCCAGTCAGTCGTTGCCTTGTTCGATGCATCACCCCTCCGTCAGAGTAAGACTAGCCTCAACGCGCGGCATGGGGAACATCACTCGAGCAGTCTCCGGAGCCTCGCGTTTTCCCGCGGCAACGGCCAGAAGACCCAGTCACTGGTGAAGCGAGCCCGATAGAGAGACGAGCCAGCGCGGCGAGCCCAGAGCGTACGCATACGCCAGGTGCGGGCTGGAACGAATCTCCTAGCACAAAACGCAAGCGAGGAACCTCGACTCGAGGTTCCTCGCCTGGAGAGCGTGTGTACTCCGCGCTCAGCAAACACCGTCGCGCAGCAGCGCGACGAAGTGGCGTGCGATAGCCGCGGGCGCCTGACCTTCCGCACGGAACCAATTGGGTGTCCAGTTCAACGAACCGAGGAGCGATAGGCGGACGAGTCGGCGGTCGACCCCTTCACGCAACTCCAGGGCATCGATCAGCTGCGCGAGACGCCCCTCGTACTCGTCCCGCTGCTCGATCAGCCTGGCCCGTAGCTCTTCTGGGAGCTGAGAGAAGTCCACGGCCACTACGCCTGCGATATCACTGCCCCCCAGCAGGTTCTCGAGGTGTGTGACACAGACCGCTTCGAGTCGCTCCCAACCGCCGACCACGCCCTCGAGCGCGGCGTCCATCGCGCGCAGCAGCTCTTGCACGCCCTCCGCGTGGGCCGCGACGATCAGATCGTCCTTGGCGGGGAAGTGGTAGTACATCGAGCCGGCGAGCATTCCGACCTCGTTTGCGATGTCGCGCATGCTGGTAGCCTCGAAGCCGTTCTTGCTGAACAGGCGGGCTGCGGCTGCCAGGAGCTCGTCGCGACGGTTGTCCGAGCGGGTGTTACCGCGGCGGCGCTGAGTGACTCGCTTCTTGGGTTTCTGGATTCGTCGGGGGGCGATGGACATAGGCCTTACCAGACAACCGCTTGGTAGTGGGTGCAAGTCGAAGCCGCCCATGCGATCATAACTTCTCGAAATCATTCGCTTATCACTCAGTGCCAAAATTCAGTACGGGCCCGGACGCGCAGCCTCCGCGCGCGAGGAGTGCTGGGCGGGTCAGCCGCCTGACGGACTCCGCAGCAATCCGTTATCCTGTCGGGAATGCGAGGATTCTGGGTACTCCTCATCGCGGCTTCCGCAACCGCAGCCCTGTCGGGCTGCGCGACGGGCGGCGACATCGCCACCAACGACCCGGGCACGTTTGGTGGTAGCGGCGGCGAAAGCCAGAACGGTGGATCCGCTGGCGCGGGCAACGGCGGGTCCAGCGGCAGCGGAACTGCTTGGGGTGGCGCCGGTGGCACCAGCAGCAGCGGCGGACAGTCATTCGGTGGCGCAGCTGGTTCCGCGGGGATGTCAAGCGGGGGAACTGGCGCCAGCTCCGTGGGCGGCATGGGCGCCATGGGGGGATCGGGCGGCAACTGCGAGTGCCAGCCCGGCGTCCAGGAGACGGAGGACTGCGGAAACTGCGGAAGCCGTACGCGCACCTGCCAGCAAGACTGCACCTGGGATACGTGGAGCGGCTGCGGAAACGAAGGGCCGTGCGCGCCTGGCACCACCCAGGCAGGGGGTTGCGACGGATGCTCGCAGCAGGTCTGTCAGAACGACTGCAGCTGGGGCGGCTGCGAGCTGAAGGCGGGCAACGAGTGTGACTGGAACATGGGACATCACTGGCGCTGCTGCGGCGTCGACTCCTGGCAGTTCTGTCTCAGCAGTTGCAAGTGGAGCACCGCATGCGAGGTCAACCTCACCAACGCGAATTGCTGTAGCGGCCCCGGCCCAAGCTGCTGAGCTACTTGCGGTCGCCCATGTCGGGCACCTTGTCCGGCGCTCCTGCGTCGGGTTCCGGGGTGCCAGCATCTGGCGGCAAGCCCGCGGCCGGTTCACTGCTTGGCTTCGACGCGGGGGCGCTGAGCTCCGCGGGCGGAAAGCTCTGATCTCCCAGTAGATCCTCGAGGAAAAGCTTCGATTTGAACTCCGGGCTGCCGACATTGCCCACGTGGCAGCTCTTGCAGTACAGCGGCTCCCCGTCCTTCGTCTCGAACCGCGCGACCAGCTGCGTGTTCATCCACTCGATCGCCTGAGACTTCTTGCGCGGGTTGCCAAGCGGCTTCGGCGTGCCCTTATCGCCGACGTGGTGGCAATCACTGCACCAGACGTCTTGACCTGTTTTCGCGCGGATACTTGGGATCAGCTCTTGAGCCATCCAGTTCGCGACCCGCTTGTTGTGGGTCATCGCCGGGTAGTCATCCTTCACGTGGCAATATTCGCAGGGCACGTCCAGGCTGTGCACGACGCCACCCATGATGGTGTACACCTCACGATCGCAGCGCGCCTTTGCCGCGACACCGCGGTATTCACGCTTGAGCGGCTCCGGCGCCGGCTTGCCCGGTTCCTGAGCGCAATCATCAGCGACGTTGGCTGCGCGTTTCGCGACGGGCGAGCTCGAGCCGCTCTCGGAACCTGGTGGAGGGAGTGGTTGACCCCCGCAAGCTGCGGCGAGGCTCACCCCCAAAAATAAGAGACTCACCAGGCAGAGGTCGCCATGCACGGCGGGGCGGGAGTGCGAACTCGGCATCTGCTGCACGATACTCGAAAAGGCTTGCTTGAGGGACAGCTCAACGCGTCGCAGTCTGGCTGCACCGGCTCACGAAGGCCCCTGGCGTGAAGCCAATCAATGCGCGGAAATCCCCGGTCAGGTGGGCCTGATCGCAGTAGCCCCCCTTCCGCGGCGATGCGCCCAGGTTCGTGTCCGTGAGCTTCGCGGGGTGCGAGTTCCGACCGAGGGCAGCTCTCCCCGAGTCTCAAGGTGGCGCGTCTTCGCGGCCACCAGCCCGCTGCGGGCGAACAGCTGTGTACCGACAGACTGTCCCCTCGGCTCCGCCACCCGTCGTCTGCCGGCTGGACGACGAGGGACGAACAGCGTTGCACGCGCCCACTCCGCGGCCAGGACGCGCTTCGATCAGTCTATCCACGCGGAAGTCACTTCGAGTCTCATCCACCCGAATCGGCCAGCGCTGAAACCGAGCGCGCTTGCTCCCATAGCCGAGCGATGTCAGTCTCTGAGGTCGCGCTCGAAAGGGCCAAGGCCGGAGGCTCTGCACATGTATCGACTCGACCAATCGCCGTTCCTTGAACGCTTGAGCTGCGCAAAGCGCGTGCTGTTGGCGGGCGCTGGCGGAGGCTTCGACGTGTACAGCGCGCTGCCCTTGTTCAAGCTGTTGCGCGATCAAGGCCGGCACGTATCGCTGGCGAACGCTTCGTTCACGTCCCTCGGCGAAGTCAGTGGTCGCCGGGTGACGCCCCACTGCGTGGAAGTCACCGCGGAGAGCGATGGGCCTGCGCGCTATTTCCCCGAAGGCCTCCTCACTCATTTCCTTGCGGCACAGGACCTGAGCTGCCCGGTATATGCCTTCGAGAAGACCGGCGCAGTGCCCCTACTCGCGAGCTACCGCGCCCTGCAGGAAGAACTACAGTTCGACTGCGTGGTGCTGGTGGACGGTGGCACCGACATCCTGATGCGGGGCGACGAGGCTGGCCTCGGCACGCCTCAAGAGGACGTGACCAGCCTCGCGGCGGTCAGCCAGCTGCAGGGCGTGGACAAGCTGGTCTGCTGCCTCGGCTTCGGCATCGATCGTTTCCACGGGGTTTGTCACGCCCAGTTCTTGCGCAACGTGGCGGCGCTCAGTCAGACCGGAGGCTACCTGGGGACCTTGGCGCTGCTTCCGCAGATGGCGGAGGCGCAGCTCCTGGCCGAAGCGATCGCCTTCAGCAACGAGCGGATGCCCGGCGCGCCGAGCATCGTGGGCAATAGCATCGCGAGCGCGATCGAGGGCGAGTACGGAGATGTCCACCGCACGCATCGCACCGCCGGCTCGAAGCTCTGGATCAATCCACTGATGAGCCTGTACTGGGCATTCGACCTGAGCCAGGTCGCCGCGCGCTGCCTGTACCTCGATGCGGTGAAGCTCTCTCACAGCATCTGGGACGTGAACGTCATCGTGGAAGCTTTCCGCAAGGATACGGAACAGCTTCAATGGGAAGACATCCCAGTCTAGCTAGCCACGAAACATCACCGCGATATCGGTTACACCCGGGTCCTTCCCGAGCCGGGTGAGCGCCGCAGTGACTTGCCCGCGGTGGTGGGTCTGGTGGTTGAAGAGGTGGCTCATGGCCTGCCACATGGGGTGATCGAACTCGAGGCCGGTGGACGTCTTGTACACGATGTGTTCGAGCAAGCTCTGCTCGTCGAGCTCTTCCACCCAGGCGTCGATGTCCGCATCGGTCTTGCGCCGCTCGGCCTTGAACGCCTCCCAATCGGAGTACAGCAGGTGATCCAGGCCCGTGATCTGGATCACGCTGCCGTCGGCGTTACGCGAGACGTAGCGCTCTCGATCCTTGGTGAAGCGCAGCATCCAGGCGCGGTCAGCCAGCAACAGGTGGTTCAGCGTGGCGAGCACCGACTTGAAGAACAGGCCTTGGTTCGAACGCAGCTCGGCGTCACTCAAGGTGTCACACACCGTGAGGAGCTTCTCGTTCATCCACGAGTTGTAGCGAGCCATGCCAGAGTAGTGCAGCACCAAGGACATGGGGCGAGCCTAAGGCCGCGCCGGTTACGCAACAAGGCCCTCACTTCGAGTGCTTGCGACAATACTTGACCAGGCCGTCCGCGTATCGCTTGAGGGAGAGGCGCATGATCGGGCCCGCAATGGGGTGGATCTTTGCAAAGACGTGGCGCGGTTCGTAAGCGACGGTCCATGTGAGTTCACATCGCGAGTCACCCAGTGGCCGAATTGAGTAGTGCTCCCCGAAGCGCCACCACACGCGCTGTGTTGTTCCACGGAAACAGAACGCCATCTCGCTTTCAGGCGTCCAGGCAATGAAGCGCTCGTAGACTTCCATGCCCCCGATGAAGAACACGGTCCGCTCCGTGCCAACACCGTACGGCTTCGAGGTGGTCCACTCGACCTCCGCGATGCCAGGAGCCGCCCACACCGGCCAAGACTTGGGATCCTCCAGGATACGCCACAGCTCTTTGGCCGAGACGTCCAGCTCGCGCACGAACTGGTGGCGAACCGGCGCCGCCCTGGCGCTATCGCCGTCCAGGCCGAAAAACTCGACGCCAAAAGGCTCACACTCGTAGACGGAGTCCTTCGCCTTGCGCGGCTGGGGCATCGGCCTGGACTCGAGATCCGGGGCTTCGCTCAGGTGTTCGGTGGCGGTGATGGTCATGAATTTCCCCTCTGCGAGCTGCGGTGCCCGACCGTCGCAGGGTAGCAACCGCAGTGGAGCCGCCCAATACCAGCCGCGCCGCCTACCGAAGGTTCTCGCATACGCTGCGCACTGGCTCGCCTTGAAAGCAGCGAGACAGCTGGCAAACTCCGCGTTCATGCAAGGTATCCCGGTGTTTTACGCGACCGACGCGGATCGCGATGAGCAAGCCTTCGCCAAGCTCGCGGAGCTGGCGGAGCGCGTCGGCAAGCGGGCGCTGGTCGTGTGCAGCGCCGAGCATGCGGGTCGAGTCGAAGCCGCGGAGAGCCTCGCGACGCTCGAGCTCAGCTTCGAACACCGCGGGGAGAGCCCTGCGGTGCGGAGCGGGGTGCCGGCCCTCGCCTACCAGCTCGAGCCGCCGCAGCTCTTGGAGTTGCTGGAAGACCGACGTGTTTCCGTGGTGATCTACGTTCCGCGCAACGCTGCGGAGCTACGGCATTTCACGTTGGCCTACCCAGAGTGCGCGAGCGTTTGAGTCAGGCGGGGGTGAGAAGCGCGCCGTGATCCAGCCTGCAAGCCGCGGGAAGCGCCAGGCCAGCTCATAGCTCCGGGGGTACACCACCCGGGCCGCTCTCCGTTCTACCCCAAGACGGATCAGCCTCGCTAGCTCGCTCGGCTCGCCAACCGGGGCCGCGCGGCTCGCCCAGCTCGCCTTCAAACCGCGACGCGCATCGCGCTCGAGCTGCGTGCGCACCGGCCCCGGGTATATCGTCAACACATTGATACCGTGCGGCAACATCTCGGCGCGCAACGTCTCGGAGTAGTGAGCGATCCCGGCCTTGGCTGCGGCGTAGATGCTGCAACCGCGAAGTGGCGTGACTCCTGCCAGGCTTGCGACGTTGACGATGCTCCCGCTGCCGCGCGAGCGCATTTCCGGCAACGCGAGCTGAGCCAAGCGGATTGGCGCGATCAGGTCGATGTCGATCAGCGCTTCGGTGCGCTCCGCGCCGAAGCCGTCCGCGGCGCCAACCCACATCACGCCCGCGTTGTTCACCAGCGCGTCGATCGGCCCGCTGGCTACGCGCGCTTCGTTCAGCAGCGACGGCAGACTGGCGATGTCGGCGAGGTCGCAGGCAAGCGCTGCTGCGCCCCCGAGTTCGGAGGCCAAGCGTTGAACGCTCTCAAGCTCACGGTCCACCAAGCTGAGACGAACGCTCGGGATGTGACGGCGTACCTCCCGGGCAAGCGCCTCGCCGATGCCGCGGCCCGCACCGGTGATCAACCAGTGCGGACCTGAACTCAGCGGCAATCGATCGCGAACCACAGCACCAGCTCCGGACGCTTGCCGTCGAACATGGCGGGGCCGAGATAGAGGTCCTTCGCAACCTCTCGCAGCTCGTCACGGATCACGCGGATGAAGAAGGGGTTCTCTGGCTTGTCGTAGTCGAGGCGGATGCAGGACTTACCGTCGATCGCGGACGCCTCGACGAACGTGTCAAACGGGAATTTTTCCCCGAGCAGCAGCACACGGTTGATGCCGGCGCCGCGCTGATTGAGTCGATCGAGGGTCTGGAAGGACTTACCTCGCCAGGGAAACAGCGCGCCTTTCGCGAGGCGCGCAAGCACACGCCGAGGCGTTGGCTTTCCGAGGCCTCCGGCCAGAGTCAGCATCCGGCCCTTCGGAGCGCCCGCGAGTCGGTCCAGGTCAAAGAGCCGCCCGCCTGCGTAGAGCGCTCGCAGTTCACCAAGACTCAGCTTCGCCAGGTCATCTGCGCTCAGGCTCGAAAAGGCGGACGAAGGCGCGCTTGCGCCGGCTTGGGACTCCACGGTAGCTTGCATATTCTTCCCCACGGTTATTGCACAATGACGTGCGTGCTTCATTTGACGAGCCTGGTGGCTCGCCTCCCAGAGGTCTGATGCTCGACGCACCAGACGAGTCTTGCCGGAGACTAGGAGCGGTTTGCCGCAACCGCATCCCATGCGGCGGCTTCGGCTTCAACGATCAGGGCATCGCTCCATGGCAAGTGACCCAAGCGGTAGGTCTTGAAGAGCTGGGCCAGGATCCCCCACACGATCACCATCAGGACCTTACCCGGCAGCGGCTTCATTTCCTCACGGATAGACTGGAGTTCGAAGAAGCTGGCAAACGCATCCAGTGAGGTCGCCTCCAGGGCCAGGCTCTCCTGATCGAGGTATGCCGCGTGGTGATGTAACTCGAGGAATGCCAGCTCGTCGCCATGGGTCCGCGCATACTCAACCACGCGGAACCAAAACCAGCGGAACTGCTGGCGCGGCGTGGCGCCCGGTTCGAGCTGGGTCGCGCCGGGTAGCTCACGCGCGAAGCTGCTCATGAAGCGACTCTTCGCCTCACGGTAGAGCACGTTGACCAGTTCTTCCTTGCTCTGGAAGTGGCGATACATCGTCCCAGCAGCGACCCCGGCACGGCTTGCGATCTGCGGCACCGTGGTGCCGTGGAAACCTCGCTCCACGAACACCTCGAGCGCGGCCTTGAGGATGGCTCGCCGCGTGCCTCCCACCACGTTCTCAGAATGAACGTTCATTCATCCTATAGTGGCTCAAAATGTGGATGCGTCAATCCGAAAGTGAACAAGCATTCACAGGAACGCTGCACCTTGACGCAGCCTCGGGTTGAATCCGCTGCCGACTAGCTG
>JAWKRD010000085.1:0-15564 GCA_041389805.1 Polyangiaceae bacterium
CGTGAGCTTGGTGTCTCCCCACCACACGCTGCCTTGAGGTGTCGCGACGCGCACTTGAGCGCCAGGTCGCATCCCGGAACCTGAACCCGACTTGAGGTCGCCGTAGGCCAGCCAGACGTCTTCTTCTCCTCGCGGACAGGCGCGTAGCCGTGCGGGCCCCATGATGCTCCACTGCCGCGCGCTTGCGGTGTGTTGCATGTCGACGCGATCGCCCTTGGCGAGCTCGAGCCACTTGTCTCCCAGCGTGAGTTCCCCCTTGGTCGCCAGGGTGTCTCCCAGCTTCACCGCGCCCGTCACCGCCATCAGCCGACACTGCGGCGTGAGCGCCGGCGCGTGTCGCGGCACTAGGCTCGGGTGCTCTGGTGGAACGCTGCTGCTGGCCGCAGCCTGAGCGACGCTCGCGCTGGGAGCGGCGGTGGTCGTTGCCTGCTCATCGCATGCGCTGCAAGCGATGAGCATCGCGGCAGGGAGCCCGACCCGCGAGCTGACGAGCCAGCAGCGCCCGTTCACGATTCATCCAAGCTGAGGGGAGGCAGCATGACCAGCGTCTTGCGATCCTCTTCTTCGTCTTCGGGGTAGATCTCCGTCGTCACGTCCTCCGCCAGCTCTTCTTTGGCCGAGCTCAGCTCCTTGTTGGTCGCTGCCAGGCGATCCGCGAGGACACACGTGAACTGCCACAATAGCTTCACCGCCAGCTGATGCTCCTTGCGCAAAATCTCGAAGAACTCCGTGCGCCGGATCACCATCAGCTCGGCGGGACCATCGGCTGCGACTGTCGCGCTCCGCGGCTGGCTGCGGATCAACGCCATCTCGCCCACGTGTTCGCCTGGGCTGAGGGTCGTCAACACGGCGTCGCCGTGCATGACCTTCACACGCCCGCTCAGCACGATGAATAGCTCGTCGCCGCTGTCACCTTCCTTCATCACGAACTGACCGTCACTGAACTGCATCGCGTCCGTGACCTGCAGCACCCGCAAGATCTCGCGGTCGTTGAGCGGGCGGAACAACGGCATGCGCGCCAGGATTTCCCGCTTCAACGCCAGCTTGCGCGCGCGCTCGTCGCCGGCTTCGCCGGTCTTGAAGGTGATCACCAGCGCGGTGATGTTGTCCTTGCCGCCGAGCTCATTGGCGGTGTCCACCAGCTGCCGCACGGCGTCGTTTTCGTCCTCGGTACGCAGCAGCTGGCCGAGGCCTTCGAGATCGTCCTCGAAGTACATGCTGAGCCCGTCGGAGCAGAGCAGCAGTCGATCGTCTGCCGCCAGGTCGAGCACCAGCGTGTCGGGCTCCACGTGCTCGTAGACGCCGACGGCGCGCGTTACTGCGTTCTTCTGGGGAAGCTGCTCCACCTTCTCGCGCGACATCTTCTTGCGCTTGAGCAGCTCGTTCATGACGTTGTGGTCTTCGGTGACCTGCTCGATGGCACCGTTGCGCAGGAGATAGAGCCGGCTATCGCCCACGTGGACGATGAACGCCTCGCTGCCGATGATCAGCACGCCGACGAGCGTGGTCCCCATGCCGCGCTTCTCGTCGTCCGCCTTCGCCGCTTCATGCACCCGGCTGGAGCAGCGGTTCACCGCGAACTCGAGGATATTCATGATGTCGCGGCGGCTCACCCGTTCGGCGCCGCTCTTCTTCGCGCGGTAGTCCTCGATCATCTCCCATTCGCGTTTGAGCTCTTCATGGAAGGCCCGCACCGCGATCGCGCTCGCGACCTCGCCTGCGGCGTGCCCCCCATCCCGTCGCAAACCAGGAACAGACTCATGCGGCGATCCACGAGGAAATTGTCCTCGTTGTGCTCACGCTGTTTCCCGACGTCGGTCAGGGCTGCAAATTGCAGCGGCTCGGCTTCAGTGGTGGTCTCGACACCCTCTTGCATTGGCGTCGAGAATAGCCAGCTCGCTACGGCATTACTACAGCTGCGGGCACTCAATGCCGTCCTTGTTGGAATGTTCGACGCGCAGTGTTCGCCCGGCGCCATCGCTGCGATCGCGACGCGACCTTTTGGCGCTTCGTGGGTGTGAGAGTCCCACGAATCCTCACACGACCCCCAGGTCCAACATCGACGCCGCACCCCCCCGCGCGACCACGATGTGATCGAGCAGTGGCGTGCCCAGGAGACGGGCAGCCTCAACCAGGTGGCGGGTCATGTCGACGTCGTCGGGGCTTGGTGTTGGATCACCGCTTGGGTGGTTGTGCACCAGGATGAACGCGCTCGCGCCATCCCGCAGCGCTGGTCGGAGCACGTCTCGAGGGAGCAACGCGCAGCCGTGGAGTCCGCCTTGAGCGACCCTTCGGCTCTGAATGAGTCCGTTCTGTCCGTCCAAGGTCAAGAGCCACACCTCTTCGTGGTCAAGAGCCGCGAGCCGTGGGCGCGCCCAGTCGACCACCGCCTCGAAGTGGTCCAAGCGCTGTCTGCGAGCTCCAAGGTCGCTCAGCAAGCTGCGCGCGCCGAGCTCGAGCGCGCTCAGCAAGCGCAGCGCCTGACCTTCCAGCAAACCGAACTCGATGAGCCCCGCAACGCCCAGGCGTCGCACCCCCGGCAGCCCGCCACACTCGCTAAGCAGGCACTGCGCCAGCTCCTCCGCGTCGGGGCCGGTACGCGTCGAGCCGAGCACGCCACTCAGCAGCTGAAGATCGGTCTGTTCCCCCGGGGAAACGAGCAGGCGACGCTGAGCCTCCACGCGCATTGGCCGGGTTTGGGGGGGAGGGTGCGCCGCGGTGTGAGCCAGCGAGTTTTGAGAAGCGAGCGTCTGGGATGTGGATTGCGCCTCGAGCATGAGCGACCCTCAGCAAGCTCCGTGCCTCGGCTTTTTCACCGAAAAGCGCGCTTCAGCGGCGCACCGCCGCTGGCGCCTGGCGGCACCGCCAGCTGCTCGGGCCACGCGAGGCTACTCGATCCGTTGAGGCTCGCCGTCCGGGAGCAACTCAAGGAACTCGTCCACGGCGGGCTGGAGCAGCGCGTCTGAGGCAGCGTCGAAGGTGATCTTCGTTTTGTAGTCTGGGCTGCGCCAGCGTGGGTATGAGCCCACGGAGACTGCCGAGTGATTCGCCACGACGCGATCCAGGAGCGGCTTGAGATCGCCTTCATCCATCTTCGTGAAAACGGCGCGGCTCAGGTAGCGCTGGGTTCCGACCAGGTGCGTCTTCACTAGGAGCAGCTTCATGCGAAACACCTCGGGGACGCCGGGCAACACCCAGACGTTGCGCATGACGATGGTGGGCCAGGGCACCTCTTCGCTGCTGAGCAACTCGGCGCCATCGGGCACCAGGGCCATGCGCTGATGACCTGCGTGGTAGCGCTCACCATACGCACGTTGAAGCAGCGCCTCCACGTCGGCATGGACCCGCGCTTCGACGCCGAACGCCTTCGCGACGCCTTCGATCGTGATGTCGTCGTGAGTCGGACCGACACCGCCGCTCGTGAAGACCACGTCGTGGCTCTCGCTCAGAGCCTTGACCTCGCTCGCGATGTTGTCCAGGTCATCGCCGATCAAGTTGACGCGGCTAAACTTGATGCCCAGCGTGCGCAGCAGCCTGGCGAGCTCGTAGATATTTTCCTCGCGGATTTTGCCGCTGAGTAGCTCGTCGCCAATCACCAGCGCCGCGGCGGTGGAGACACTGCGTTTCTCGGGGACACCGCGCTTCTCGCTGGCCGCTGACTGCTGGCCGGTCATCGCTCATCCTCCAGGTCCTCCACGACGGGCTCGCCAGAACGGTCGAAGCTCAGGAGCTTCTCCACGCGCTGTTCGGCGGCGTCTAGTCGCTGTCCCGATGCTCGCGCCAAGCGGATCCCCTCTTCGAACAAGTCGAGCGATTCATCGAGCGGCAGGTCGCCCTCTTCCAGACGCTCGACGATCTCCCCCAGCCGGCTCACGGCCGCTTCGAAAGACAGCGCCGGCGCCTCCGCCTCGGGCGATGTACCGCCAGTCTTTGCACGCTTCGTCGCCACGTCTTGCTCCTACCACAACCCAGAGTCAGGGCGAGGGGACCACACCGCTCGGCACTGCGGCCAACCGGATACTGCCTTCAGGCAGGTGCGCCATCGGGCACTGTCCGTCGGGGTCTGGCGCCGCGGGCAGCGCTGGGAGCAAGTCGGTACCGACGCGCAGCACGCCGCCACCACCGACTAGCTCGAGCCACGCCACCGAACGTCCCGAGGCGCGCGGCGAGGTTGGCCGCCGCAGCACCCGCCGGGCGGCACCGCGCACTGCGGCGTCTGCGTCGAGATCCGCGGCTAGCGAGAGCAACCTCGAGCGCGTCGGTTCCGAGCGGCTTCCGGCGCCGAGCACCAGCGCGAGACGCACGTCGCTGTTCGTCTCGAAACGGTAAGCCGTCTCGAGTAACCCCAAGGCTCTGGGGTGAGCGGCGCGCCCGAGGCCCAAGGCCACGCTCGAGCGCAGCTCTGGATTGCCTGACGCGAGCCAGCGTTCGACTTCTGGGCGTAGCTCGGGCTGATCCCGGGCGGCCAAGGCGTACGCGGCGACGAACATCGCGGCGCTGCCGCCCTGCACCAGCTCGAGCAGCACGCTGGTCGGCACCTGCTTTGCCGCGTCGGGATCCAGCAGCGCCACCGCTAGCGCAGCCTTCAGCGTGCGGCGCTGCTCGGTCGCTAGGCGCGCCGCGGCGGCGGACAACACGTCAGGTCTGCCAAGGGCCGTGCGCGCGGCAGCAGCCACGACCACTGAATCCTTGCGCCGAATCAGCTCGATCGCCTGGGCGTCACTCTCGAGCGCCAGGCCAAACGCGGCGGCGGCGCGATCGTTCGGCTGCTTGCTGCCGAGCAACTCCAGCAGCACCCCGTGGAGCCCTGAAGGCGCGCCGCCGCCGAGGCTCTTGCGGAGCGCCGCGGCGCGCGCCGCCAGGGTACGCGTCTCAGGCTTGCCAAGCAGTGCCCCAAGCGCCGCTTCGCTCTCGTCGTCGTTGCCGCGCGCAAACGCCAGCGCGGCAGCTGCGGCATCTTCCGCCGCCGCGAGCCGCTCGGCGAGCAGCCGAGCGGCTCGCTCCCCCCCAGCGGCTCCGATGGCAGCGATGATCTGGCTCCGGGCGTCTCCGTCCGTTTGCTTGAGCCGTTTCTCCAGCGCCGGCACGAGCTTCGGGTGCGCCGCGAGCAGCGCGAGCTCGACGCCTTGAGTCCAGTCGTCGCCCTCGAGCAAGAGCTGGATGGCTTCCAGGTAGCCCGTGCTGCGCGTCCACGTGAGTATCCGCGCGGCACTGGCGAGCTTCAGATCGCTGTCTACCGTGTGGCGGCCCTTGCCCAGGTCTTTGCTCTTCTTCAGCCATTGCTGGGCGAGCGCAACCGTCTCCAGGGCGCCGAGCTTGGTCAGCTGCTCGGCGGCCAGGGTGCGCTGCTCGACGGAGCCGCGGCGCACGATCTCACGCAGGGGAAAGAAGCCGCGCTGATCGCCGAGCTCTCCGAGGGCGCGGATGAAGTAGTCCGAAGCCGCGCCGCGCCCGTCGGTGATGACTGAAAGATCTCGGGGCGGGAAGGCGACCAGCGCTTGAGCGGTGGCCGCAGCGCCGAAGCTATCCTGGCGCAAGATCTTGGCGAGGGTGCTCAGGCTGTCGTGCCTGCCACTCTTGGCCAGGGCGAGCGCTGCGGCTTGCCGTGCGGATTCGTCTAGCTGGCTCTTGCCCTCGTCGCTGAGTCCGCCGAGCACGCGCAGGAGGGATAGCCGAGCCTTGGGTACGTCGGTGTGCCGCGCCAGCTCGCGCACCGCGGTGAGCCGCTCTTCAGCTGTTTTCAAGCCGTTTTCTCGGTCCAGCAGCTGCACCAGTTGGTCCACGCCGCGGGTGCCGCCGGTGCGTCCCATGCGCGTCAGCGCGGCGACGCGCTCGTCAAGCTCCTTGCTGTCCAGCTGTCGGGTCGCTGCAGCGGCGCCGATGCGATCTCCCAGGCTGAGCTCCGGCTTGCGCTGAGGTGGCTCCACTGGCCGCGGCGCGTAGCTCCGGCCGAGCTGCGCCGCACACGGCAGCGCCGTGAGGCAGAGCGAGAGCCCGAACAGAGTCGCGGAGAGCCGTTTCAATTCAGTAGTCCTAGCGGTCTTCGATCACGGGTGCTTGCTTGTCCTTGGCTGGCGGCTCTGGTTTCGGGGGTGGTGTGGTCTTTCCGCCGGGAACCTTACCCGCCTTGACGTCAGGGCTCGGCTGCGGTGGCACCTTTGGCGGCGGCAGCTTGAGCTTGGGCAGTCGCGGCGCCAGCTGTCCGCTCTTCAGCTTCACGCGCGGCACTGGAGGTTTCGGCGTCAGCACCAGCACACCAAAGCCGTTCGCCCAAGCACCGGGGGCGCCTTGTACGGCCTTCCAGCTCACGGTCTCGGCGGCGGAGTCGCGGTGAGTCAGATCGCGCAGCTCAGCCGCCATCAAGAACGCCTTGTTCAGCGCCTCCTGCTCGGCTTCGGGGGTCACTCCCATGGGGCGCACGCCAATAGCCACGATCCAGCGCGGGTTCTGGTTCAACAGCTGCGCGAGCGCACGCAAGCTCGGTGAGGACTTGGGGTCGAGCTTCAGCGCCTCGCCCTTGCCGACGAAGCGCGGCGCCACGCGCCACTTGAGCGTCGTTTCCTCGGCTTTCTTCTCGGTGGTGACGAGGGGCTTGGCGCGCTGGTAGGCGGGCTTCTGGCTGTCGTCGTCGGGGCAGCCGTCGTCGTCTTCGACGCCGTCGAAGTCTTCGGCCTTGTCTGGACACTTGTCCGCCTTGTCGTCGAAGGTGTCGCCGTCCTTGTCCGGGCTCGGGCAGCCGTTGAGCTCCGGATCCGCGCGCGACTCGCCCTTCACGTCGACGCAGGCGTCGTCGGTGTCGGGGATGCCGTCGCCGTCGTTGTCCGGGTCCGGGCAGCCGTCTTCGTCCTGGAAGCCGTCCTTGTCCTCTGCTTCCTCGGGGCAACGGTCGTTGTCGTCTTCGACGCCGTCATTGTCTTCGTCGAACGTCGGGCAGCCCTTGCCGTCGCCGGTTCCTGCAGGCGCGGCGTCCCAGGGGCACTCGTCGGTTTCGTCGGGGAAGCCGTCCTTGTCATTGTCGGCGTCGATGCAGCCGTCGTCGTCCTCGAACTCGTCTTCGTCCTCGACTTCGTTCGGGCACTTGTCGTCGGCGTCACCCACGCCGTCGTTGTCGTTGTCGAAATCGGGGCAGCCGTCGCTGTCCTCGAAGCCATCGCGATCTTCGGGGAGCTCGGGGCACTCGTCCTTTTCGTCCTCGACCCCGTCGTGATCCATGTCGTTGAAGCGCGGCGCCCAGCTCAGTCCGAGCACGGCGCGCGCCGTGGGGTTACCGATCGCGTCTCCGAGCGGAAACTCCAGGCCAGCGATGCTGGAGACTTGCCCGGTGGTGTAGCGTGCGGAGAGCCCAATCGAGGTCGGGCTGGTCGCGCCGCGGGCGAATTTGGGCGTCATCGCGAGATCGCTCCGCACCTCGACATTCCAGCGCCAGTGTCCCTTTTCGTCCCAGCCGAGGGCCTGCGGCTTGAGCGATGCGCCGATGGCCATCGGCAGGCTTTGACCGTACGTCTCACCCACGTAGGTGCGCTCGCTCGCACGCAGGTGCGCGCCGAGAGTGCCGTACAGCGACGCAGCGATCAGGGTGTACTCACCGAGCACGCGGAACTCGCCAGTGGCTCCACCTTCGCCGAGATAAGCGCGAGTGTCTCCGGTGGGCGCAGTGACACTCGCCAGGACCGCTACACCTAACCCCCCCAAACTCGAGGTGGGGAGCAACGTCGCCTTGGCGCCGAAGCGCGGATCGCCAAGCGCAAACGAGGGCAACGGTTCGCCGCCAGCGCCGGTCGTGTCTCCGGACTCGTACTGATAGAGCACGCTCGGCAGCGTCAGGCTCAACGCGAGGCGATCACCGACGCCGAGGGACGTGAAGAAGTCGAGGGAGAGCTGCCCAGCGACAGGGCGCCCGATGACCTCGTCGTTCGCGTCACTCAGCGACACCGGGTGGTGCGCATAGGACAGGTAGCTTCCGACGTTGAAGTTCATCGGCCCAGGCGTGCTCGTCGGCTCCAGGTAGAGACCGCCGTCGTGACTCGCCGGAGGATGGAAGTTGCGCAAGTCCAAGGACGGCACTGCCGTCTGCTCCTGGGCGTGGGCGATCGACCCGAGGCTGCACAGCGCCGCGCCTGCCAACGCCGAGCGAGCGACCCGCCGCAGCCGGGGCGCGATCCGCGCGCGTTCTTCAGTAGCTCGAGGGCCCAAAGACATGGGCGGCAGGGTAGTACACACCTCGCGGCGAACGGAAACCGGAACCCACACCCGACGCGCTCGCCAGTTCGTCCGACGTGCCAGGCGTCGCTGGTCGAAATCGAGGTTCACAGCCCGATCTGGCTCTACGAGGCCCCGGCGACGCTTTTCGGGCAGGGGGTGAGGTGACCCACACGGCCCCCCAAAAGTCGAGCAAAACCTTGCCAGGCTCGGCCACCCGGCGTACGCGCCAGGCAATCCATGGACGCGATTCAGATCCGAGGCGGACGACCTCTGAACGGCCGAATTCGTATCAGCGGCGCCAAGAACGCCGCGCTCCCGATCCTGTGCGCCACACTGCTCTCGGACGGTCAGAGCAAGCTGCGCAACGTGCCCGCCCTGCGCGACATCGACACCACGGCGGCCTTGCTCAGGTTTCTGGGGCGCGACGTCGACGTGAGCGCGCCAGAGGTCAACGTGGCCACGGCGAGTGGCGAGGCCCGGCCCCTCGCTCCGTACGAGCTGGTGCGTCAGATGCGCGCGTCGGTGCTCGTGCTGGGCCCTCTCGTCGCCCGCTACGGGCGCGCCAAGGTGTCGCTACCTGGTGGCTGTGCGATTGGCGCCCGCCCCATCGACCAGCACCTCAAGGGCCTCGAGGTGCTCGGCGCCAAGATCCGCGTGGAGCATGGCTACGTGGTCGCCGAGGCGCCGCGGCTGACCGCGGGCGAGATCGTATTCGATATCCCCACGGTAACGGGTACCGAGAACCTGATGATGGCCGCGGCGCTCGCCAAGGGACGCAGCGTGCTGGTCAACTGTGCGCGTGAGCCCGAGGTCGAGGAGCTCGGCCGCGTGCTCAACAAGATGGGCGCGAAGGTCGAAGGCGCTGGCACGGCGGTGATCCACATCGAGGGCCGAGACGAGCTCGACCCCTTCGATCACGCCGTGATCTCGGACCGCATCGAGGCAGGCACCTTCATGGCGGCGGTGGGCGCGACTGGCGGCGACGTGCTCCTGGAGAACGCGCCCCTCGATGATCTCGAGCCGGTCGTGGTCAAGCTGCGCAAGGCCGGCCTCGAGATCGAGCGCGAAGGCGAACACACCCGCGTGCGGCGCCTCGGCGTGCTCAAGGGAGTGGACGCGACCACCGCGCCCCACCCCGGGTTCCCCACGGATATGCAAGCGCAGTTCATGGCGCTGATGTGCTGCGCCGAGGGGCGCGCCGTGCTCACCGAGACGATTTTCGAGAACCGCTTCATGCACGTGCCAGAGTTGATGCGCATGGGCGCCAACATCGACACCCGCCACAACACGGCGATGGTCGAAGGCGTGAAGAAGCTGTCCGGCGCGAGCGTCATGGCGACGGATCTGCGCGCGAGCGCCTCCCTGGTGATCGCCGGTCTGGTCGCTGAAGACGAGACCATCGTGCGCCGCGTGTATCACCTGGATCGAGGCTACGAGCACATCGAAGAGAAGCTCGCCGGCGTGGGCGCCGACATTCAGCGCGTCAGCCTCGAGCGCGGCGCGCTGCCCTGAGGCTCGAGGAAGCGATGTCTCGACCGCTCACCGTCGCTGTGCCCAAGGGGCGCATCCTGAAGACCCTCGCACCGCTGTTCGAGTCTGCGGGCATCGACACCACGAGCCTCTTGGCAGACGACCGTAAGCTGGTGCGTGAGACGCCAGACGGCAAGCTGGCCTTCTTGCTCCTCAAGCCCGACGACGTCCCAACCTACGTCGAGTACGGCGCCGCCGACCTCGGCATCAGCGGGCGCGATACGTTGCTCGAGCGCCGCTACGATCTCTACCAGCCGCTCGACCTCGGCATCGGGCGTTGCCGCATGGTAGTAGCTGGCCCGCGCGGCGCCGTGGTGCCTGAGGTGCCGCGCATCGCGACCAAGTTCCAGCGCATCGCGACGGAGCACTTCGCCAAGAAGGGCATTCAAGCCGAGGTGATCTACGTCGGTGGTTCGGTGGAGCTCTCACCGTTGGTCGGCCTGAGTGATCTGATCGTCGACCTGGTCGAGACGGGCACCACGCTGAAAGAGAATGACCTGGTAGAGCGGGAAGTGATCTGCGAGATCAGCTCGCTCCTGATCGCGAACCGCGCTCAATACAAGCTCCGCCACGCCGAGATCGCGCCGCTCATCCAGCGGCTCGCGAGCCACGTGAACCAGGCGTGATCCACGAGCAGCGGCTGCAGGTCGACAATCCGAGTACTGGGATGCTCGAGTTGTTGCTCGAGCCTTGGGGGATGGTTTTAGAACTCGAACCTGGTGCCAGCGTGGTGGTTCAACTCACGTCGACTGAGCCCGGCGAGGCGGAGGTGGAGCGAGCGGAGACCTGCGTCAGCGTGTTCGCGTGGCCCGGCTGCCGTGTTGAGGTACGCGACGCTGAGCGGGTGCTGTACTCGACTTTGGAGGGGCCGCCGGTTCCAGATGTGCCGCGTGGTATGAGCGTACGAACGCTTGTGAAGCGCATGTTTTCGCGCGCTTAAGCCTGATCGCTCAAGCGTTCCCGCGCGGATTCAATAGCGGCATCAGACGCTGAGCCTTATGGGGACGTGCACCCGCGAGTCGCCGCGCTCTGGCTGGACGACGAAACCATGCGCCGCGCGTTTGGATGGGACCCAGCCCTTCAGGGGCGATGAGCGCTACCTGCCCCCCACACACGTCAACCGGAAGCCGCCGCTCGGGCCCTTGGCGGTGCGCGAGCAAAAGTCGCTGCAGCGAGTACCGCGCGGAAAGCACGTACAGTCGTCGCTCGCTTCGCAAGCGCTGGGCAGCGGGCGACAGGTGAAGTCGCTCGGCAGCTCAAGCACGTCGCTCTGTACGACTTCGCAGTAGCTCGTCTTCGGGTCGCAGGAGCCCGCGCCGCAAACAATGCGCTGGGGAACGGCATAGCTGCTCACACGAATGTCTGGCGAGTGAACCAACGCAGGGGCCAGACGCGGCATCGACTGCAGCTGGGGCGCGGCGCCTTCAGTCACCTGCGTGCGCACGGCGTGAGACTTCGCATCGAAGCCGAGCGACGCCCCGATGCCGAGCACGCAACTCAAGCCAAGCAACAAGTGGATGCGCGAAGATTCAGTCACGGCGAGTCCTCCTGCGCGTGGTAGCCACGAGTGCTCCAAGTGCTAACCAGAGCGCCACATGATGCGCGTTGCGTTTGCCGCCCGGTACACGACACGAGCAGCCCGAGTCATCGCTGCCGCTGGTAGTGGGCATGAACTGACCGGCGCCCGCGCTGCCCCCGGTGTTCGCGGTGGCACCGTCACCTCCCGTTGCCGACGAGCCACCCGTCGACGCCGCGCCAGTTCCCCCGCTGCCTGGCGTCGCGCCCTCACCCCCAAACCCGCCGGAGTTGCTGGCGCCGCCTGTTCCGCCGGTTCCGGCTGGAGGGGAGTCGCCGCGCCAGGGTGCGACGCAGTGCCCGTTCTGGCTGTCACATGCGCATTCCGTGGGGCAATGCTGACTGCAGGTGTAGCCCTGGACATCGGCGCCCGCGAAGTTGCCGCGCCGCAGCTCGCCCAGCGCTGCGCCCACATCGACGCCCGCCGCCTTGGCGGCAGCGATGGCGCAGTGGGCGTCAGCGATGTCGCCGACGTTTTGCGAACTCAGCGAGTATGCCGGGCACAGGTTGTCGACCACTTGG
This sequence comes from Polyangiaceae bacterium, assembly GCA_041389805.1. GTDB lineage: Bacteria > Myxococcota_A > Polyangia > Polyangiales > Polyangiaceae > JAHBVY01. Next base: position 11,830 of record JAWKRD010000085.1, read on the forward strand.
CCAACCCCAGCGTCGGTCATTTGCTGGGTCAAATCTTCCCGCGCTGGGATGCTCAGGTAGGCCGTGACGTACTCGCCGAGCAGCTGTGACGGGTTGCCGGAGACGCAGTCGTTGCGCGTATCGTATCCCGGAGGATCTCGAAGATCAGTCCAGTGCAAGCCGTCGCCTTGGATCAGCGCAAAGGCTTCTTGACAGCCCTTGAAGCCGTAGTCCTGGCGATTGAAAATGTTCAGGAAGAGCTGCACCTGGGCGTCGGAGAGCATGCGCTGGTGCTGCTGATCGGCCGCGTCGCCGTGCCCGAGCTCACGCATCACGAGCTCATCCATGGCATTCGGGAAGGGACTCCGATGGTCCGCCCACCAGTCCGTGGGCCAACCGGCGGTCACGAGGCCTGTCCACTGATTCACGAACTCGTGGAGCACCAGCAGGTAACCCCAGAAACCCGAGACACCTCCGAAGTCATTGTAGAAGGCGTCGCCCGTCACTTCGACCCCGGGTCCGTAGCGCGAGGGTGTCTGGGCGTAGCCATCGGGTGCCTTGGCGACGATGCTGAATGGCAAGCCGTCCGGGCTGACGCCGAACACCTCGGTCAGCTTCTTGATCACGTCATCGCCGTAGCCGAAGAAGCGCTCGATGTCGGCCTGGTGATCGCTCCACACCTGGGGGTCGACGCACCACACCGTTTGTTCCGAGCGGTAACGCTCAGGGTTCGAGCCGTCGCAAGCGAGCGCACTGGAGCTGTACGCAAAGCTCGCGCACGCCAGGGTCAGACCACCAAGCAGGTGCTTCAGCATGCGCCCAAGCTAGCACGGGGAAATCACCAGCAGACGCGGGGAGGCGAACTGACCCTAACGTTGAGCGAATAGCGACATGGCGACGGCTGTGTCGGGTGTAGACGTGCAGTCTGGGCGTAGGATTGCATGCGGAAACGCGACCGAGCAGTCGCGAGGGTCAAGCGGCACTCGACTCCGCGCTCTGTGCCAGGCGTTGCTTGCCGAGGCGCAAGCGCGCGGTGGCTACGCCGATCCAGACGCCGCCAACCAAGCCGGGGAGCAACCAGACCACCAGCGCCGGCACGCCTGGGAAGAAGCGCGCCGCGTTCACCACCCCGAACGCCGTGACCGCGCCGATCCCTGCGGTGCCCATCCCGCTGACGTGAGCGACCAACCACTCCTTGGGTCCGGGGTCGCGCCTGAACCAGTGGCGAAACTGGCCTGCTGCCAGGGCAAGCCCGAGGCCCGCGAAGCTGGTCAGTAATAGATTACCGCGAGGAACTGAGATGCTCCCGAGCGCCAGACTGGAGAGCGCCAGGGCGCCAGGGAAAGCCAGGCAGCGGACGCGTGAGAAGCTCCGCGACGCTCGCTTCGCGACCAGCGCCAGGCGCCCGAAGTCGAGCCCGGCCCCCGTGAGCAGCGCGGCCTGGAGCAGGAGCAGCGCGAACAGGTCGAGTTGCGGCCGATGCTGCAGGAGGTGCCGGACCGACGCGACAACCCCGCTCAAGAGCGTGATGATCATGGCCCAGCTGAAGACTCGGCCGGCGCGGCGGTGCAGCGCTCCACCCTTCCTGGAGAAGCCAGCAACGCCGAGCCCGAGCAAGCTGAGGCTGCCCCCAACGATGTGCGCAATCAGTAGCAGTGTCATGCTGTATTCGTATGTCCGTCGCGGCCCGAGCGCGTGTGCCGGTAGGCACGGTGCGTGGGCGATTGTGGGCATGACTTTCGGCACGGGTCGCTGGCCAGCGGAGTCGATATACTGAAGGCGTGCAGGGCCCGAACCGCTTGTTGCTTGCTGCCGGGCTCGTCACCTGGGTGATGGCGGGTGTACCGACGCTGAGTCACGGCCCGGCAGAGCAGGCGACGTGGATCTTCCCCCTCTGGTGCGTCGCGTTCCTGACCTTCGGCATCGCCTTTTGCGCGATGGTGTTCGAAGTCGCGGGTGGCCGTTGGCACGTCCAGCTGTTGGCCTTGGAGTCCCTCGCGGCGCTTGGGTGCATCGCCTTAGGGAGTGGCGGCGCCGTTGGCTTCACGGGGATCCTCCTGGCAGTCGTCGGCGGTCAGCTGCCGTTCGTCCTGTCGCTTCGCACCGCCACGCTCTGGGTGCTCTTGCAGTCTCTCGTGCTCGCCTTGTTGTTTGCTTGGGGGGGAGATGGGCACTGGTTGACGATCGGCGGCTACGCGGGGTTTCAGTTGTTCGCGCTCGGGGCAGGCCACGTGGCGCGGCGGGAGTCGGATGCTCGACGCGAACTGGCGGCGACCCACGCGGAGCTGGTGGCCACTCAAGCGCTGCTGGCTGAATCCGCGCGGGAACGGGAGCGGATGCGCATTTCCCGAGAACTCCACGACTCCGCTGGGCACCACCTGACCGCGCTCAGCTTGCAGCTCGAGCTGGCGAAGAACGCCGAGGGCGAACAGGCCAAGGCTGCCGTCGTCAGGGCGCGCGCCATCGCTGGCGAACTGCTCGGCGAGGTGAGGCACACGGTGCGTACCCTGAGGGAGACGCGCCAAGTCGAGCTGGAGCCGGCGCTCCAAGCGCTCGCGCGCGCTGCGAGTGGGTTAAAGGTGACTATCCGTGTGGATCCCGCCCTGCAGCTGGATCCGGATACCGCGCACGCGCTGTTTCGCTGCGCCCAGGAGGCGGTGACGAACGCCTTGCGTCACAGCAGCGCGCAGCATCTGACGTTGGAGCTGTGTGAGGTGGATGGCAGCGTCGTGCTGACAGTGAAAGACGATGGCCACGGCGCTGCGGCGCTGCGCCCAGGCTCTGGCTTGAGTGGTCTCCGGGAGCGACTCGAGATCTTGGGGGGTGATATCCAGCTCGAGACCTCGCCTGGACGAGGCTTTCGCCTGGTGGCCTCAGTTCCTGGAGGATCCACGTGAGTATCCGCATCCTGCTCGCGGACGATCAGGCGCTGGTTCGTCAAGGGATCCGCCAGCTGCTCGAGCTGACTCCAGACTTTGCAGTCGTGGGTGAGGCGAGCGACGGCGATGAAGCGCTCGCCTTGCTTGGGCGCGAAGCGGCCGACGTGCTCTTGCTCGACGTGCGCATGCCAGGCAAGACCGGGCTCGACGTCCTGCGGGTGTTGAAGGCTCGAAAGCAGTCGGAGCCGGCCGTGATCCTGCTAACCACCTTTGACGACGACGCCGTCGCCCTCGAGGGGATCCGCTTGGGGGCGCGAGGCTTCCTGCTCAAAGACATCACCCTGGAGCAGCTCACCTCTGGTATCCGTGCGGTAGCGTCCGGGGGCACCCTGATCAATCCGGCGGTGACCGAGCGGGTGCTGCGAGGCCTGCAGCGCCTCGAACCCGGCTTTGAAGCCATTGCGCTGCCCGATCCGCTGACGCCCCGAGAAACCGAGGTGCTGCGATTGATGGCCGCAGGCTCCAGCAACCGCGAAATCGCTGAGGCCCTGGGCATGGCCGAAGGCACGGCCAAGAACCACGCCTCGAGCATCCTCTCGAAGCTTGGCGTGCGTGACCGCACCCGCGCGGTGCTGCGAGCCCTCGAGCTCGGCTACTTGTGAGGTGTGCGGCCGCGGCCCGGCTGCTATCCTTAGCCTGATGGCTGACCCCGCTCGCAAGCGCGCGACTTACGCGGACGTCTTGAACGCTCCGGCGCATCGTGTGGCTGAGATCGTGAACGGGGACTTGAGGCTGAGTCCGCGCCCGGCGCTGCTTGAGGCCGCAGCGTTGACTGCCTTGGGTGGTGAATTGGGGCCGCCGTTCAGGCGCGGCGTGG
>JAWKRD010000086.1:0-14681 GCA_041389805.1 Polyangiaceae bacterium
AGATCTGGCGCGCGATCCGCGAGGGCCGGCTAGCGACGCGAACTGAAGGCGTTCAGCAAGTCCTCGGGCGCGAGCCGATCCCCTTCGCGCAGTGGGCAGAGGAAAACCGCGCAGCGTTCAAGCGTCGCGGCACGACTCGAGGCAAGTGAGCACGGTCTGTACCGTTTCCTCCCGCACGGAAGCGGCTAGCGGCAGCGGCCGCTGGGGGATGCCGTGGACGAGCGCCTCGATCACGTTGGGCAGCACGAAGAGCATTCGCTCCGACGACGTCACCCGCTCGAAGGTCGTGCGGAGTGCGCGCCGAAAGCCGAGTGACCCTTCGGGTACTTGCTCCGAGACCAGCTCGTGGAGCTCCGGCTCTGTGGCGTGTAAGTCCGCGAGGCCTTCCACGAGCGCGCGCGTGAACTCGGCGAGATCACCAGCGTGTTCGGCCATCACGCGCTCGATGACTTGGTGAACCTCCTCGACGTGGCGTTCATGCAACGCACTGAAGATGGACCGCTTGTCGGGGAAGTACTGATAGAGGGAGCCGATGCTGACCCCCGCCGCCTCAGCGATGCGGTTCGTGGTGACCGCATCCACGCCCTCGCGATGAATCACCCGCGGCACTGCCTCGAGGACAGCGCGGACGGTTTCCCGCGAGCGACCCTGGCGAGGTTCACGTCGCATGCGCTCGGGGCGGTGGGCTCTCATCGGCTCGACACTAGCATCTCTGCTCGGAGCGAACACGCAGGCGCGCCCCGCTGAACCGGCGAGCATCGAAGGCGCTGCGTGATTCGCCAGAGCTCGCGCAGGGCGCGATGCTAAGGAAGCGCGTGGTCACGAAACTGCGGCACTGGTGGCAGGAGATGCAGGCGAGCTTCTGGTTCGTGCCGACGCTGATGGTCGTCGGTGCGGTGGCGCTCGCCGCTGCCCTGATCGCGCTGGACACCACGAACGAGCCACAAGTGGCGAGCGAGTGGCCGCTGATCTTCGGCTCCGGCGCAGATGGCTCCCGTGCACTGTTAGCCACGGTAGCGGGTTCGATGGTGACGGTGACCGGCGTCGTGTTCTCCGTGACCATCGTCGCGCTCTCCCTGACCTCAAGTCAGTACACATCGCGGGTGCTCCGGAACTTCATGCGCGACCGGCGAAACCAGGTGGTGCTGGGGGTGTTCGTCGGCATCTTTGCCTATTGCTTGGTCGTGCTGCGGACGATCCACGGCGACAAGGACGAGGCGTTCGTTCCATCCCTCGCTGTCCTCGGAGCGCTGGTGCTCGCGTTCGTCGGCATCGCACACCTAATCTTCTTCATCCACCACATCTCGATGTCGATCCAGGCATCGAGCATCATCGCGGCTGCGGCCGAGGAAACGATCAGCGCTATCGAGACGCTGTTCCCCGAGAAGCTGGGGGATGGCGGCGACGAGGAACTTGCGGCGAGTCCGGACGCGACCGACGAGAGCGGCTGGAAGCAACTTTCCGCAGAGAAAACCGGATACCTACAGAGCGTCGACACCGACGCGCTGCTGGAGTGGGCGCACGAGACCGGTTCCATCATCCGTCTGGAACGCACGATGGGTGACTTCGTGGTCGAAGGCACCTGTCTCGCCTCGGTTCTTCACTCAGGCAAGCAAGACTCCAACGCCACGGACAAGCTGAACGAGGCTTGCGTGCTGAGCCGCCTCAGGACCGTAGAACAAGACCCCACGTTCGGCATTCGACAGATCGTAGACATCGCCTTGAAGGCTTTGTCGCCCGGTGTGAACGACACCACCACCGCGGTGATCTGCGTCGACTACCTCAGCGCGATCTTCGTGAGCTTGAGCGACCGCATCTTCAGGCCGCCTCATGGCATCGACGACGGCGTGACCAGAGTCATCGCGCGCGGCCCGACCTTCGCGGAACTCTTGGCCGAAGGATTCGACGAAATCAGGCAGAGCGCCGCGGGCAACGTCGCCGTGCTGACGCGGCAACTAGGCGCGCTGGAAACGCTGGCGAACGCGACCTCGAACTCCGGTCGCAGGCAAGCCCTGAGCAAACACGTGGAGCTTGTCCTCGCGACCGCCGAAGACTCGATCGCTCTCCCCGCGGATCGGGTTGGGATCCAGCCATGGCACAGCGCCTGTCCCAGGCGCTGCGTGCGGTTGAAGCGCGGGGGATGAAGCGCCACCCCCGCAGTGATAAGGCAAGCGCCATGGACCTCGGCGTATTTTCGATCAGTTTGGCGGTCAAAGACCTGTCTCGCTCGCGAGCGTTTTACGAGAAGCTCGGCTTCACGATGTCTGGAGGCGACGGTGAGGCGTGGGCAATCCTCGTGAACGGCGACACGGTGATCGGTCTTCCAAGGCATGTTCGAGAAGAACATGCTCACCTTCAATCCCGGCTGGAGCGGTCCTGGCCAATCCAAGGAGGGTTTCAGCGACGTGCGTGATCTGTGCAAGGCGCTCGAAGCCGCAGGGATCCAACCCACCTCGAAGCAGCTCGACGGCGACTCGGGTCCCGGAACTTCACCCTCGAAGATCCCGACGGCAACCCGATCCTGATCGACCAACACGTGTAGTTCGTGCTGAGCCATCACTTGTTTGGCCTTCCTCCCCAAAACCCTCGCGAGCGTCCGCAGTGGCCTTGCGCGCCCGCAGCTCCGGGAAGCCTCATAGCGAGCAAAGGCCTCCCAAGCGGCGCATAGAAGCCATTGGGGAACGATCAAGGGCGACACTTGGCGCGGAGGGCTCATTGTTCGCGCAGTTGGGATCAAACCTCGCGCATTTGGGGGTGAGGAGCGCTTGGGAAGCTCTGCGCTAACTCGCCGCCCCTCGCACCTCGACCACGTCGCGCGCTCGGAGCGACGTGGGCTAAAGTGCTGGCATGAGCGAGCAACACTCGGCGGCGGGCTTCGCCGCCAGCGTCGATGGCCTGGACCACCGTGCGCGTCGCGCGTTGCGTCGAGCTCGGGCGACAGGCCAGGAGCGATAGCCGCGCGGCAACGCTGGTCGCGCAGCTCGCGGCGAGTCCAAGCAGCTACCTGCGCAGCCTGGCCCTGGCGAGCAGCTACGGCAGCGCGAGCAGTGAGCAAGTGTTGGCCGCCGTTCGGGGACCTTCCCGGTGCTGCGCAAGCGCGCGTTGAAGCTCGCCGTCCACGTGTGCGACGACGAAGGGCTGAGCGTGTGTTTGGATCATGCCCCGCCGGCGCGCGAAAGACGCTACTGCTCAAGCTGCGCCGCCACGGACGCACCGCAGCTGTGGACAGCTGGCTGCACGGGGTGTGGTCGGCGCAAGACCCGGACCAGCAACGCCTCGACCTGCTCGGCTATGCCTCACCGGAGCTGGTCAGCGAGCTGCTCGCTTCCAGTGATACAGCCGCCACGTTGAACCGCCTCACGCCTCACGGCTGGGGGCGCCTGGCGCGCTTCCACGGCGCGCTCGTCGCGTCATTGCTGAATCAAGCCCTGGACGAGGCCAAGGGCGGCATCGATCCGCGTCTGCGCTGGCGCTTGACCGCCGTGCTGCCAGAGCTCGCAGCGCACGCCGGCGAACAAGCGATCGCTCTGGTGGGCCGCCTGATGACCTTCGAACAGGCCCCGGGGTATTGGCTGGGTTCGAGCATCCAACAGCTCGCCAAGCGCTTCCCCGAGGCAATGTTCGATGAGCTCAAGCGCCTGCACATCGCCACGCGGCCGGTGCCCGCGCCGGGGGCATTCGGCGCGGTGCGCTTCACTAACCTGGCCGCACGTTTGGGCAGCGAACGCTTGTGCTACCTGCTCCTCCACGCGCCGACGACCCTCAGCGATGACCCAAAGCGCGGCAAGCGCTGGTACCTGAGCCTGCCCCAAGAGCAACGCGAACAGGTCTTGAGCACCTGGCTCAAGGGGATGGCCAGCGCCGGGGTGCAGCGCAGCTGGGGCGGCTTCTTGTTTCGCTACCTGGAGCCAACGCACCCCCAGCGCGACGAGGCGTTCCGGCGCTGGAGCGCGGCGGCCCGCGACACTCACGGCGTGATCTCCATCGCCCAGGTCGCGCACCTGCCTCCGGACCTGCAACAACGCGAGGCCACCCGCCACCTGACCGCCGTGGACTACCTCCAGACGCGGCCGCGGGAGCGCATTCAGTACGCGCGCTTCCTGGCTCCCGACGCCGCCAAGCAAATCGTGGCGCCCTGGCTCGGCCACCCTGAAGGAGAAGAGCGGGGCTACGCCTTGCGAGCGCTGATCGCCGCCGCCGAGTTCAACCCAGGCGCCACGCGGCTCGCCCTCGATCTCGTTTCCGCGAGGCGATTTGAGCAAGACCCGGTACGCGGGGTGATGCTCGCTAGCCTCGCGGATCTCCCGCGGCGTTGCTTTGGCGCTGAACACCTAGGACAGCTGGGTGAGATCGTGGACCACGCGCTGGACGCCGCGGATCTCTCAACAGGCACGAGCTTCCACCTCGACCGACTGCTCACCAGCCTGTTCCGACTGGACGCGCCTTGGGCCGCCCAGAACCTCAGCCGCTTGCTCAAGATCCGCGGCAATATCTCCAGCCTGGGTCTCTTGGTGGGGGTGGCGCGGGACGATCTCGCAGCCCTCGAGCCAGCCATCTGTGATCTCATGGGCACCTGGGCGACCCAGGAGCGCGCCGGCGCCTTGGCCTGGCTAGCGCTCAGCGCGGGTCCGCGGCTCGGCGAGATGCCTTCGGTGCTGGAAGCCATGCGCGCACTCGCGCGGAGCGTGCCCCTACTCGGCGTGGTGACGACCTTGCTCGCCCAAGTGCGCCGCGCGGATCCCAAGGCCTTCTCCGAGTTGGCAGATGAGCTGCTCGCCAAGGACGAGAGCTTCATCGCGGCCCCCAGCATCGCAAACTTCGTGGCCACTCAGCGCCAGAGTCGCTTGCGAGGCTTCCTTGGCGAGCGCCCACTGCACGGGCGCTTCTCCAGCGAGCAGACGCGCTGGGTGATCCACTTCCGACTGGGGCACGGCAGCTGGACGGCCCGCGACCAGTGTACCCGCGCGGAATCGCTCGAGGCGATCCTGGCAGACACCGAGCGCGACGTGCCTACCCTGCGTAGCTGCCTGGATCAGCTCACGCGCTTGGCCTTCGCGCCGAGCCAGCTGCTGATCCGCTTCGCGAGCGATCCGAGGGCGCCGCTGCGTGAGATGGCGGTGCGCGCGCTGCCCCACCTCGACGACGGGAGCGGCCTCGCGACACTTCAAGAGTGCCTCGGCGACGATCGCGCGCGCTGGGCGATCTACGCGTGGCGTAAGCAGCTCTTGGCACTGCCACGCAGCGAGGTCATCGAGATGCTGAAGAGCGTGCCGCTCAAGCAAGTCACCGTCGCCAAAGAGGTGATCCGACTGCTCGGTGACTACGCGGGTGAAGCCGGACTTCAGCTCTTGCTGAGCTACGACCGCAGTTCGCTCCACCGCGACGTCCACCTCGCGCTGCTGCGAGCGCTGTGGCCCCACCTCGATCGCGAAGAGGCGTGGCAAGTGTGGGAAGAGGCATCCGACAGCTCGGATTGGGTGCTGGCGAGTCGCCTCGCGGAGATCCCCACTGCACGCCTGAGCGCCGAGAGCGAAGCGCGCATCACCCGGCTGTTCAGCAAGTTGCTGCAGCGCCCGGAGCTGGACGCCCGCCTGGCGCTCCTAGACCGCGTCGCCTACATCCCCTTGGTCGACGCCGATCGGGTGCTCTGGAACGCCTGCGCCGCGGGCTCCGCGCGGAGCAAGCTGCGGAGGCCGTCGCGGTGTTCAACGCCTGCATGCATCGCATGCAGGGCCGTGAGAGCGAACAGCTCGCGCGGGCGCTGCTCCAGTTGACCGAGGTCACCGCCAAGCGTCATATCCTCGCGGCACTACTAGAGGTACTACCGAACCACCTGGGCCCTTACGCCGGCAAGGCCCGCACCGACGTGGGCAAGCAGGTGCTCACTGGCCTGATCGCCGATCCGCTGCTGGCCCCTCAGGCCATTCGCCTGGCAGGCAGGCTGTATGACTTCCGGCGGCTGAGCGAACTGCTCACGTCGCTGTCGGATCAGAACCTGCTGCACTACGACAGCATGGAGGCCGCACTGAGCGCGGTGCGCCACGCAGTGCATCCGTCACAGATCGAGGGCCTGCTCTCCAACGCAGAGGACCCGCGGCTGCGACGCATCGCCTTGGAAGCCCTGCTCGCAACCTCCAAGCCCAAGCGGGGTTGGGGCAAAGAGCAGCGCGAGCGCCTGGCAGTCTATCAGGCCGACCAGGATCCGTTGGTCGCGAGCCGCGCGGCGTGGGTGGTGCCGCGGTAGCTCGCCGACCGCCGCGCCTCGACCCGGAGTGCCCGCAGATAAGCGGCGCGCCTAGGACCAGCGTGCACACCGCGCGGATCAGCAGGTTTCCGTCCTCGAACACCACGCGGAGCGTCGCGCGTTGAAGAGCACGACTGGCAGCGCGAAGCTCCACGCAGTCAACATCGCAATCCGCCTGGTGATCGATCGCGTGCGCGTTGGCTCCACAACGAAGCCACTGACGAAGGATCTCGATTCGCAGGCTTAGCGCGAGGTGAGGACGGCTCGAGTTGACTTCGAGGTCACGACCTGTTTGGAGATCCAGGAGCAGCGATGCCAAGCGACGAACGAGGATCTGTAATGGGGTGAGGATGATGAGCTCGAAGAAGAAGAGCGGCTCGAAAGGTCAGAAAGGGAGACCGAACAACCCACGCACGAGTTCGACTTGGAAGCTGTTTCCGCTGTATGGGCTGGCGCTTGACGACGAGAAGGACGGCTTCAACGACCCGCTGTGGGGAGACGCGACTTTAGTGTCGCTCACGGTGGCGCGGGAGCGCGTAGCGCGTGGGGCAACCTCGGATGCTGTTCTAGTCTTGACTCATGGGCGACTGAGCGAAGCCCTGGGCGAGCGGACCCCAGGGAATCGGGAGACGTTGGTAGAGTTTCCTCCCGAAGGTTATGTCGCAGTGCGAGCGCGCGGCGATGAGGCAGCCGAGAGGCGAAGAGCTGAAAAGATTCGCGCGATGCTCACTGGGACCAGATTTCTTCGCGGCCTTCGAGCGACTGCCTTCTGTGGGAACCCTCGCGAATACGCCTGGTATCTTGCTCCCAAGTCTCTCACGCTCGGCGGAGGAGCCCCTCCATCAGCGCAAATTCAACAGATCGTGAACCCCAACATTGTTCAGAAACCCGTATCGGTTTCCAAACAAGCACTTCGCAACTCAGTCCGCACTGGCGCGCCGATCATCGCTGGAGAGTCGTGGGACCTTCACTATCAGCACGGCATCTGCAGGGTGCTCAACACGCTGACCCCATCGAGCCTGGAGAAACGCATCATCACCTCCGCGTTGATCGCTCAGGACGCGGCATGCTCTTCAAACTTCGCGAAGCTGCAACTCGCTGTGACCTCGTACGAGATCCTCTTCAATACGAAGAACTTCACAGATCTCGAAAAGCGTGTCAGCAGCTTCGTCGTGAAGCTGCCAAACGGCCTGACGCTCCAAGACATCTTCAAATCGAGGCACGATCTCACGCATCGAGCACGGCAGGACAACGAGGCTTCGATTGAAGCCTTGTCGACAGCAGCTGTCGTTGTGGCTTGGACTCTCATCGACATCGCGACGGCTTTCTCGGAGAAGCTCACCGCGAAGCAGTTTGATGAGTACGTCGACGCTCTGGTTCGCAGCCGTGAGCTCGATGAAGTGATCGGTCGGGTGATAGGAGAGGAGAACTATCGCGCGCACAGGCAGCTTGTGCACGAAGCGACCAAGGAGAAGCGCGGTGCCTTGTCGCTCAACCAGTCGCCGCCGCCATAGGGCAAGTCACGAGACGAGAAGCAAGGCGACGCCCCGATCACCCAATATCCGTGACCTGCCCCGTCCTTGCCTCGTCGCCCAAAGAGCGTTGCCTTAGGTCCTCCAAGAAGACGCTGGTCGTGGCCAGGGCTTCGAAGGTCGCGCCGTTCGTGCTCGTTCCCCGTTTGCGCTCAGCCATGCCCAGTTCCTGTCCCGGATGTGTCATCCGGCGGTGCGAGCTGCGCGTACAGCTCATGAAGTTTCGCGCGGAGCACCTCCTTCGGGGGCAGCACCGTCTGGTACTCGGCTACGAGGGTGGGCGACGTCGTCCGCGCAAGCGCGTATTCCACAACTTCGTCGTCCTTCGTCGCGCAAAGCAGAACGCCGATTGAAGGCCGCTCGTGAGGCTTCTTCACGTCGCGATCGAGCGCCTCAACGTAGAACGAGAGCTGTCCAAGATCGGCGGGCCTGAATTTCTCGGTCTTCAGCTCGAAGGCTACGAGGCACTGCAGCCCTCTGTGGAAGAACACGAGGTCGACCGCGAAATCCTGGTTGCCTACCTGCAACGGGTACTCCGAACCCACAAAGCAGAAGTCTCGACCTAGCTCCGTGAGGAAGCGTCCCAAGTTGCGAAGCAACGCCGTGTGGAGATCAGCCTCGGAGTGGTCAGCGGTGAGGCCGAGGAACTCGACATTGTATGCGCTCTTGAACTCAGCCAGGGCGGTCGGATGAGTTTGTCTCAGCACTGGTGAGACTTTCTTCGCCGGCTGCGCATCGCGAAGGACCGCACCTGATCGTAGCTGGCGTTCAAGCTCGCGGGAGGTCCATCGTTCCTTGATGGCGGTGAGGATGTAGAACTCCCGCGCCTCGACGGCTTTCGTCTGGCCGAGGATGAGCAGGTGATGCGTCCACGGCAATTGTCTCAGCAGCGCTGAGACTTTTCGATGCCCATGGTACGCCTCGTAGAACTGGCGCATCCGGAACAGGTTCGGCCGGGTGTACCCGCGGGTGCCGGGGTAGCGCCGCGCGAGATCGGCAGCGAGCTCCTTGACCACGCCGTCCCCCCACTCAGCGCTCGCGATCTTTCGGCTGATGTACTCTCCGAGTTCCCAGTAGTGTTCGACGAGCACTGCGTTCACGGCCTGGTGGCCACGAGCACGCGCAGTCTCGATGAGTGCCACGACCTCGGCGAACCGCTTCTCGTCCCCGACGGTGCGAGTCCGATTCGTTCGGGGAGCCGCGCGCCCCACCTTGGTAGCGCGGCGCTTCATCGGAGAGGTCTTCTTGGCCATGGGAGAGCGTCCAGGTTCGGGCCCGCATCAGAACTCCGCAAGCAAATCTGTTGCCCTTCGCTCGCCACGCGCGCCCGACCCTGGTGAACGCCAGGCCCAACAACTCACCCCAACGAACCAACCCACCTCGCTCCATGTCCGTTACCCAGCCACGCCAAGTCGCGCTAGGGCTAACGGAACACGCGATGCACGAGGACATCCAGAAGTACAACGCCGCTCAGTCAGCAGGCTCTCGCGAGATCTGCGAGGCGCTGGCGACAGCGATCGACGCAGGACTCAAGAAAGCTGAGAGCAAGATCTGGCACGGCGCTCCGGTGTGGTTCATCGATGGCAATCCCATCGTCGGCTACTGGGTGCGCAAGACGCACGTGCAGCTGCTCTTCTGGAGCGGGCAGTCCTTCGAGAAGCCGCTGCTTCAGCCCGAGGGTAAGTTCAAAGCCGCGGAGCTGCGCATCACCGATGCGTCGCAGATCAAGCTGCGGGATCTGAAGCGCTGGCTGCGAACAGCTCGGACGGTGCAATGGGACTACAAGAACGTCGTCAAGCGGCGCGGCGTGCTCGAGAAGATCGGTAGCTGGTAGCCGTTACGATCGCAGGATGCTCTCGAGCTTCTTCCCCCTGGCGAGCTCATCCACCAGCTTGTCGAGGTAGCGGATCTTCTGCATCAGCGGATCCGCGACGTCTTCGACGCGCACCCCGCAGATGACTCCTGTGATGAGCTCGGCCTTCGGGTTCCAGCGCGGTGCGGCGCCAAAGAACGCCTCGAAGTCGACCTTCTTGTCGATGGCGCGCTGCAGAGCCTTGCCGCGATAGCCGGTGAGCCAGGCGATGACCTCGTCGACCTCCTGTTGCGTGCGGCCCTTCTTCTCGACCTTTTGCACGTAGAGTGGGTACACGCTGGCGAACGACATCGCGAAGATGCGCGGCTTCTTCGCTGCGTCCGCAGAAGCAGGCTTCGTGACACTCGCTTTGGTGGTCGTCTTCTTGGCGGTCGCTGTCTTTGCAGTCGCTTTATTGGACGTCGTCGTCTTTCCCGTCGCTGGTTTGGTCGCCGCCTTCTTGGGCTTCTTCGGGGCGGCCTCCTTCTCGGCGATCTCGGCGAGCCTCGTGCGAACGAGGGCGCTCACGACCTTCTTTGGCAACGGCTTGTCGGGCGGAAACGCGATGCCGCCTTTGGTCGCCTTGTAGCCATCGACGAGCGCGCCGAGCTTCGGGACGACGTTGCCGCTGTGGGGGTAGTACCCGCAGTTCTTCCCGAAGAAGGCGAAGCCCGCGGCGACGTTTCCGTTCGGCAAGCGGAAGGCCGGCATGTTGTAGCTGATCGTCTCGGTCGCCGTCGGCAGCAGCTCACGGAGCTGTGCACAGAGCCGCGTGAGCGTCGCGCGTGCGGTGACGTCCTCGATGCCCGCGAGGTAGGCGTCGATGGGGCTCTCCGCAGAATCAGCGCGCGTCGACTTCCTGGGAGATGTTGTCCCCTTCTTCGTTGCCACGAAGCAACGGTACTCAGCGATCGAGCTTCGCGTCTACCGCCACCGAGGGTGCACGCTTCCCAGCCAGAGGAGCCCGAACGAACGAAGGCCCGCCAGCGGGAAAACGCGACGCGCTCACCGCCCCTCCCACGACGCCCACGCGAAGCCCACTGCAAAGGCTACCTCGACGATCGCCGGGACGACTATGCCGGAACTCACTCGGCCAGCCCGGCGCTCGTAGAGCCCGAGGCCCGCGAGCAGCGCGCTCGCCACGCTCATGCCCAGGCAGATCGCCGAACGCAGATCCGACGGGGCAGCCGTTCGCCCGAGGAAGAACATGAGCGCCAGGCCAAGGTAAAGGGCACCGATCCGGCGCCCCAGGATGAGCGGACCATCAGTCACCTCGATGCCCCATTGTTTCAGCACGGATGCGCTGGCGAAGAGGAATCGAAGCCCTAGGACACACCCACCAAAGACCATCACGTACGACATGATCTTGAAGGTCATCGACCTGCTCCGTCCGTCGAGCGAACGCGACGCGGGCTCAGCTCCGCACGCGTGGTCATGACACGCCCCCTGCCCGTCCAAGGGCGACAAACAGGGCCAGCAGCGCGAGGAGGCCCGGAGCCAGCGCAGGCTCCTTGAGATCGAGGTGCGTCTTCACGGCACCTATCATCAGCACCGCGAGACACGCCGCAGCGATCGGGGTGAGGATTGGCAAGATGCCGGTGCCGTACGGAACTACTAGACCAATCGCACCGAGCACCTCAGCAAGACCAAGGAGCTTCACGTTGCCGTCGCTCCACGTCTTGGCCCACTTCATCTTCTCCATGAGCTTCACTCGAGGCGTCAGGAGCTTGATCGCGCCGGCGCCGAGCATTGCGAACGCGAGGAGTCCCGAAGCTATCCAGAGAGCGAGGTGCATTTGCGTGCCATCCTTGTCGAGGCGATGCGGGCGCGGTGAAACCCAGCGGTTGGTTCGTCGACATGGATAGGGCGCTGCATTCGAACGCTCCATAATGGAACGGCCTAGATAGTTTATGTATCGTCCGAGGATGTCCTCCGATCCGTTCGACCCTCTCGCGGACGTGCTCGCACTCTTGCGACCCGAGGCGGTGCTTGCCGCAGAGCTGCGAGCGTACGGTCGGTGGAGCCTCGCATTCGACCGCCAGGCGGCCGTGAAGTTCGGCGTCGTGGTCGAAGGAGAGTGTCTGATCGGCGCTCGGGGACGCGCGGCGACCACGCTTCGAGCCGGCGACGTCTTCCTCCTGGGTGATCCTCCTAAGGCGTGCATAGGTAGCGATCTCGAGGCTCCCAGCCGAAGCGCGAGCGAGCTCCTCAACAACACCAAACGGCGCGTCGTCCGACTCGGAAGCGCTCGCGCCAAACCGGCCGTGCGCATCATCGGCGGCCACTTCGCGCTGAGTCCCTGGAACGCCCACCTCCTCCTCGATGCATTGCCCGCGTGCGCGCGTATCCCTGCGGATGAAGCGGCCCCGATGCGTGCTCTCATGCCCCTGCTCATCGATGAGGTACGCTCCGCCGAGCCTGGTCGCGCACGCGCGCTCGATCAGCTCGCACAGCTCGTGCTGACCTACGCACTGCGCTGGATCGACTCCGCTGGCAGCAGCTCCGCGCGTCGCGGTTGGCTGCGCGCGCTGGCCCATTCGCAGATCGGCCCAGCGCTTCGCCACATCCACGCGAGCGTGGAGCCAGGCACGTCGCTCGCGGAACTCGCGCGCATCGCGGGTATGTCGCGCTCGGCGTTCGTGGCGCGCTTCAAGGATCTCGTCGGGCAGCCCCCGCTTGCCTACGCAATCCAGTGGCGAATATCCCTCGCGAAGGACGCGCTGCGGACCACGGATCGCCCCATCGGGCAGCTAGCATTCCAGTTTGGGTACGCGTCCGAGAGCGCATTCAGCCTGGCGTTTCGACGCGAGGTCGGCTGCTCGCCGCGCGCCTACCGCAACGCGAATGCGTCCCCGAAGTAGGTGCCATGGCGTCGAGTTCACTTGCTGTCGATCCGGCCGATCGCGTCGAGCTCGGCGATCATCGAAGGGGTCAGCTCAAGGTCACGGGCAGCAAGGTTCTCGCGCAGGTGGGCGACCGACGAGGTGCCGGGGATCAGGAGCACGTTCGGCGATCGCTGGAGCAGCCACGCGAGCGCGACCTGCATCGAGGTCGCGCCCACCGCGACGGCGACGCGATCAAGGGCCGAACTCTGCAGCGGAGTGAAGCCGCCGAGCGGAAAGTACGGCACGTAGGCGATGCCCTCCTTCGCGAGCTCGTCGACGAGCACGTCGTCCTTGCGCTGGGCGACGTTGTACATGTTCTGCACGCACACCACCGGCGCGATGGTCTGCGCTTCCTTCACTTGAGCGGCGCTGACGGTGCTGAGCCCGAGGTGACGGATGAGGCCCTCGCGGCGAAGATCGGCGAGCACGCCGAACGGCTCGGCGAGCGACCCGGCCTCCGGGAGCAGCGGCGGACCGACCCGCAGGTTCACCACGTCGAGCGCCTCGAGGCGGAGGTGGCGAAGATTCGAGTGCACCGCGTCGACGAGCTCCTGCCGTGCGAGCGCCGGGTCCCAAGAGCCGGTGGGGCCGCGCTTCGCGCCCACCTTGGTCACGATCGTGAGCGAGGTCGGGTACGGGTGCAGCGCCGCCGCGAGGATACGGTTCGTGACGTGGGGGCCGTAGAAGTCGCTCGTGTCGATGTGGTCGACCCCGAGCTCGATCGCCTCGCGCAGCACCGCGACCGCGGCGCGCTCGTCCTTGGGAGGCCCAAACACGTGAGGCCCGGCGAGCTGCATCGCGCCGTAGCCCATGCGGTTCAGCCGGATCGAGGTCCCTGGTAGCGTGAAGGTCTGATTGGCGCTCATAGCGGTCTCCTGAACTTACAAAACAACTAGTGTGTAACTTACACACCGTCAAGTTTGTAAGTTCAGGATCGGACGCGCTAGAATCGGACCATGCCGAGGACTGGACTGACCGCCGCGGAGATCCGGGAGAGGGCCATCGACGCCACGATGGTGACGATGCGCGAGCACGGCTTCGACCGGGTCCGCTTGACCGACATCGCGAAGCAGCTCGGCGTCACCCACGCGGCGCTCTACCTCCACTTCGCTGACAAGTCGGCGCTGCTCGACGCGGTGTCGGATCGGTGGCTCGTCGAGATCGACGCGAAGCTCCAGGCGATCTCCGAGAAACCGGGCGAGCCCACGGACAGGCTGCGCGCGTGGATGATCGCGCTCCACCGCGCCAAGCGCGCCAAGGTCCTCCACGACCCCGAGCTCTACAAGTCGTTCGACCTACAGGCGCGCGCGGACAAGCCCTACGTGCAGCGGCACTTCACCGTGGTGCGAGCGCAGCTCCGCAAGCTCGTCGAAGAAGGGATCGCGAGGCGACGCCTGCGCCGCGCCGACCCCGATGTGATGGTCGACGTGCTCTGGCAGTCGACGATGGCCTTCCACCACCCGAAGCTCGTCGCGCAACACATCGACGAGAAGCGAGAGCCGCTCCTGAAGACGGTGCTCGCGTGCGTGCTCAAAGGCCTCGGCCTCGACACCGCGTAGCGATCAGGCGAGCCGCACCTCTCCCAGAGGAGCCCAGAACGAACAAAGGCCCCTCACCTCAAGTGGGGGCCTTTTTCGTGGCGGGCTCCGAGAGTAGGACTCGACTGCGACCCAAACAGGTCGCAGCCACGAGCCGACGAAGGAGGCGAAGTGGAACCTGGTGAAGAGGCCTACACCTCTCCCAGAGGAGCCCAGAACGAACAAGGGCCCCTCACCTCAAGTGGGGGCCTTTTTCGTGGCGGGCTCCGCATCCGACGCGGTCCGCGAACGCTCTCGGTAAACGGGTTTGGGACAGATTCGGATGTTCGTACTGACCCACGACGGCGCTCGCGCCGCGACTCCGAGAAACTTGCGCCGAGAGTGCTGGGACGGCTTCGCCGCTTCGCACTGTCCCGCCGCTACTGCGGGAGGCGTTCGTAGCGTGCCCGGGTCGAGTCGGGCGCGGGCCCCAAAACGCCACCAGAGCGCCCACGTTGGCCCAGGGCGCGCCGAGACGCTGGGCGCGAGGTTGGGCCCGGTTTGTCGACGGGAGCGCGCACGTGGCCCGTTCTGCGCGGGCCGATTTCAACTCGCCACCGCAGCCGCCGTCGTGCCCATTTCCCACGGCAG
>JAWKRD010000087.1:0-14498 GCA_041389805.1 Polyangiaceae bacterium
CACAGCCGTGACCCTCAACGGGGTGTCGCGCTGCGCAAAGCGGCATACAGCAGGAAGTGCTCGCGAATGTAGCATCGCGCCCGCGTTGTTTGACGCCGGATGGCCGGCCGCCTACCCTTTTGCAATCCGCATGCGCTCCTTATTCACGCCTACCCGGCTCCTGGTCGGTGCCTTGCTTGCCCTGCTGTATCCCGTTGCTTGCGCGACGGATCCAGGAATCGACAACCCCAACGCGAATGGTGGCTCCGCCGGATCGGCGGATGCGTCCGCCGGCACCGGAGGTACCGCGGGGAATGGCGGGAATGGCGGGAACGCCGGAAACGGCGGAAACGGCGGTACCGGTTGGCCGAGCACTGGCTTCGGATCTCCATGTGATAACGACGCGGATTGCGGAACCGGTCAGTGCAGCGACATCGGTAAGACGACACCGAACAAGGTGTGCACGGGTCCGTGCATCGACGGTCAGGCGTGTCCGGATGGCGGATACTGCGCGTTCAGCAAAGAGAAGGGCTACATCTGCGTGCCCGACGCCGGCAATCAGTGCAAGCCGTGCACGGCGGACTCAGACTGCCCGACGATCGGCGATCGCTGCTTGATCTCCCCCAACGTCGATCGCTTCTGTGGTCGCGATTGCTCTTACGACTCGACGTGTGGCACTGGCTTCACCTGCACGGATCCCGAGGCCTACGGCACCGTTCCTAGCACCGGCACCGGTGGCGCCGGCGGTACGGGCGGCACCGGCGCGGGTGGCACCGGCACCGGTGGCGCTGGTACGGCTGGTACGGCGGGTGCCGCTAGCGGTGGTACGGGCGGCGCTGCCCCTACGCCCAATGCCGCCATGGTTTGTGTTCCCTCCGGAAACGAGTCCTGCGCCTGTGACACGAAACGCGACGGTGTCGCGCGTCGCTGTACCGCCCAGTCGGGTGGCCTGGTGTGTGAGGGCACGGAGACCTGCAACGGCGCCTCCGGCTCTTGGGAAGGATGCACGGCCAGCTCACCCCAGCCTGAGGTGTGCGACGGGGCTGACAACGACTGCAACGGTACACCGGACGACGCGACGGACGCCGAACTGTGCGCGAACGCCGGCGATCCAGCACACACGGACTTCGTGTGCAACTCGGGGCAGTGTGAGCTTGGGCCGTGTGACGCTGGCTGGGCTGCCTACCCGCCGTCGTTGCCCAAGAGCGCGGGCTGCACCTGCAAGGTGGAGACCACGGAGCCAAACGAGAGCTGTGGTGCCGCCACCAACGCTGGAACGGTGAGCGACTCGTCGCTCAATGCGCTGAACATTTCAGGACGTTTGACCAGCGACAACGACGTCGACTGGTACACATTCCAGACCGACGACTCCGACGAGTCCACGACGAACTCCTATCACATTCAAATCGACTTCACGGCGCCGGTACCGGCGAACAACGAGTTCGAGTTCGCGATCGTGCGCGGTGACGCCTGCGCCACGCCTGATGCAAGCCACTCCAAGCTCACGAGCTATACCTGGTGTGTCGACGGCACCGGGACCGGGCCTCTGGGTGAGACCATCGGTGAGCAGACTTGCGGACCTCAAGCTGCGCGCCACTGTGGACCCCACGGCAAGAAGTATTTCCTCAAGGTATCGCGCAAAGCGGGCGCGACCCCGACCTGCGATGAGTACCGCCTGACGATCACGGCCAAGGGCAGTTTCAACTGCGACTTCTCTCAGAAGTGCGACCCGCAGCAGGATGAGACCGGTCAGAGCATGTGATGTCAGCTGACCGTGGCGTTCGCCGCGGTCACTTGCTCTCGGGCGCCTTGGGAGCAGCGCGCAGCTGATCGAAGAGCACCTGCAGCATCTGGTAGGTGAGGCCCCAGACCGTGCGGCCTTCCACATCGAAGGCTGGCAAATAGACGCGTTGACCTTGCCAGTCGTATGCGTGCTTGATGTCCAGTTCACCGCTGAGCATGGGACCGAGCGGTGCCCAGAGCGCCTCGCTGACCTCGTGATTCGGAGTGAGTTCGGCGTCGGTCTGCAGTTCGAAGACGAATGGTGCGATAGCTAGGCCAAGCCGCTTACCTCGCGCAACCGCAGGGATACGCGGAAGGGCGCCCAACAGACGCGCGCGGTGGTTCAGATCCAAGCCGACTTCTTCGAGCGTCTCACGACGTGCGGTCCACAAGAGGCTCGGGTCTTCCGGATCGTGGCGACCGCCCGGGAACGCCATGTGCCCTGACCACGGATCGCCCTCATGTTCGGCACGCCGGATCAGGAGCACCTCCGTGTCGCCCGCTGCTGGTCGCAACACCGCCGCCACCGCGGCAAATCGCCCGCCGTTGCCCGCGACGCCCGAAGCCTTCAAGGCCGCGCTGCCGTCGTCGGTGTCCAGTCCCTGAAGGGCGTCCCGAACGCTTTGAATTGGCAGTGGTGGCATTAGCTGAGGAGCTCGCGCGCAATCACCACGCGCTGGATCTGGCTCGTGCCCTCGTAGATGGTGGTGACGCGCACATCTCGCAAGAAGCGTTCGACGGGAAACTCTCGCGTGTACCCGTAGCCGCCGTGGATCTGTACCGCGCGATTGCAGATCTTGTTGGCTGCCTCGCTCGCGAACACCTTCGCCATCGACGCTTCACGACTGAACGGAACCCCGCGCTCCTTCATGGTGGCCGCCCGCCAGCACAAGAGCTTGGCAGCATCCAGTTCCGTGCGGTTATCCGCCAGCATCCACTGAATCGCCTGAAAGTCAGCGATGGGCTTGCCGAATTGCTTCCGCTCCTGAGCGTAGCGAACCGACTCATTTTGTGCCGCTTCGGCGATGCCAATCGCCTGGGAGCCGATGCCGATGCGCCCACCGTCCAGCGCCATCATGGCGATCTTGAATCCTCCACCAAGCTCGCCGAGCAGCGCGGACCTCGGCACGCGCACACCGTCGAAGGTGAGGGGAACGGTGTTGGACGCTCGCAGACCAAGCTTGTCTTCCTTCTTGCCAATGCTCAGGCCCGGGGTGCCGCGCGGCACCAGGAAGCACGAGATCCCCTTCGTACCCGCGCCGCCGGTGCGTGCCCAGACGACGAACACGCCTGCGTACCCGCCGTTGGTGATCCACTGCTTCTGGCCGTCGATCACCCAGCCGTCGTCGGTCTCCTTCGCGGTCGTCGCCATCGAACCGGGATCGCTGCCCGCGCCGGGCTCGCTGAGCGCAAATGCCCCAGTCAGGTGTTCGCCGCTGGTGATCTTGGTGACGTGCTCTTCGCGCTGCTCCGGAGAGCCAAAGCGCTCGATCACCTCGGCGACCATGTTCGTGACCGCCATCGTGACAGCGGTGGATGCGCACGCCTTTGCGACCTCGATCATTGCCAGGCTGTATGCGAGCACGCCGGCGCCCGCCCCTCCGTATTCCTCGCTGACGTTGACGCCGAGCAGGCCGAGCTCGGCCAGGCCGCGGACTAGCTCTTCCGGGAAGCGCTCGGTCCGGTCCAGGTCGGCAGCTTTGGGGCGGATCTCGCGCGTCGCAAAGTCGCGGGCGGTGCGTTGGATCAGCTCCTGGGTTTCAGTCAGCTCGAGGCGCATGGTTCGCCTCAGTAGCGCTGGCTCCAGGAGCGATCAATGCTCGCTAGTGCCTACGTTCCTTTGCTGAAGCAAAAAAGTTACAGCGAGCGGAGAAGACTGCCCAGGGTTCTTCGCGGGATGAGCGGCGCAGCCTCAGGGCTTTTGGTAGCCTGCGCCCCGATGTCCAAACGTGCGTTCTCTCGCTTCGCGTTGGCGGCTCTGCTGCCTGGTTTCGCCGCCCTGTTGGTTGCCCCCAGCGCGCAAGCGTTCCCTGGGTTCTTCGTAGGCAAGGATGACCAACCGCGGCTGAGCGCAGCGACGCAGATCGTGATCATGCATCGCGATCAGCGAACGGTCGTCACCGTGATGACGGACTACGACGGGCCCAGTCAGGAGTTCGCGCTGGTGATGCCGCTCCCTGAAGACGTGTCGATGGATCACGTCGTCACGCTCAAGCGTGAGTTCGTGACTCGCATCGACGAGCTCACCGCCCCGCGCTTTCACGAGTTCTGGGAGATGGATCCGTGCGAGTCCGGTTCTCCCGAGCAGGAGTGGGAGCGCAACCTGAAAGCCAACGCAGACACCGCGTTCCTCGGTGGCGGTGCACCGCCGCCAGGTGGAAAAGCCGCCAAAGAGATGACCCTCACGGTGGAGCCCGAGTTCAAGCACGCCAGCGAGTACACCTTCAAGCTGCTGGACCAAGCGGACTCCGCGAACATCACTGGTTGGCTCGAAAAGCAGGGCTACAAGCTGCCCGCAGGAACCGCCGAAGCGGTGAAGCCGTACGTTGACTCCAAGCAACGCTTCCTGATCGCCACGGTAGACCAGGCCAAGGTGGAGCTCGTGGGTGATGGCCGCGCGCAGCTCAGCCCCATTCGTTTCTGGACGGAAACGAACTATACGAAGATCCCGTCTACCCTCGGCTTGCTCAGCTCAGGAGGTAAGAAGCAGGAGCTAGTGATCAGCGTGCTCGACGCGAAGGATCGCTACGAGGCGAAGAACTACGACAACGTCTTCCCGCCCACGAACTTGAACGTGGACTTCAAGGTCAAGGAGCGGATGGGTGAGTTCTACGCCGCGCTCCACGACAAGCTGCTGGCCAAGAACCCCAAGGGAATTCTCAACGAATACGCTTGGAGCACCCTCGAGTGTGGCCAACCCTGTCCGAACCCTCCGCTCTACATTCACGAGCTGTTGAGCTTGGGCGCCGACGTGTTCGAGGAGACCTTGTCCGACGAGGTGCGGAACCCGGAGCCTCCGGACCGCACCGAAGAGGAGAAGAAGGTCTACGACGAGAAGAAGAAGGAAGAGAAGAAGGCCGACGACATCGCTCGCAAGGAGATCGCTCGTCGCAAGGCCTTGATCGAGCGTCACGCGTACACGCTGAGTCGTATGCATCACCGCTACGACAAGGACAGCCTCAAGCAGGACATCGAGATTGGCCCTGCCAAGAGCGTGCGTGGTGGCGTCGAGCTGCCTAAGGGACCAAAGGGCGAGCTACCGATCGAAACGAAGGCGGCGGATCGCAACATGCTGCAGATGCGCTACGTCAATCTGCATCCGGATATTTCCGTGCTGAAATGCGACAACCCGAACCGCTGGCGCTGGGGTAAGCCGCCGCGCACGTACCGCGGCTTGCGCAAGATCTGGCTGGCGGAAGACCTCGCGACGCGTAACCGTAAGGAAATCGTGCCGGAGAAGGTCGTGATCACGCCGGTCGCGGACTTGGGGATCCCTGGCATCGCCGACGAGAAGGATCCTGCAGCCGCGCCCTCCGCGAGCGCGGGCACTGGAGAGGAGAAGAAGAGCGGCGGCTGTCAGCTGAGCGCCGGAGCAACCGGTACCTCTGGGGCAGCTGGGCTGGGTTTCTTCGCCGCGCTCGGCCTTTGGCTGCGACGACGTCGTAGCGCGAAGTAGCGCACGAGCAGAGCTCACCAGAAGCGGGGCTCAGTCGTGTTTGGGCTCGAAGGGGCTCGTCACGCCAGGTTGCTTCTCGTAGTAGAGGCGCAGCGCGTCGCGGGCTACCTCGTTCGCCTTGTAGTACCAAACATCGTCGTTCATCAGCAGCACGCTGACAACGACGTGGGGCGAACGAGACGGAGCGAAGCCGACGAACCACGACGTCGTCGGGGACTTGCTGGTCGGCTTCAAGGTGCCCGTCTTCCCTGCGACTCGGATATTGGGCAGGTAGCTGATCCCATCCTTGCGGCTGAACGCCTCGAGGGAGGTCCCACCGCTGACCGTGAGTTCCATCATCTTGCGCAATTGCCGCGCGGTACTGGACTTGAAGCGCCGTTCACCGAGCTGAACGCTCTCCGGGGCTTGGTAGTCCTTCCAGCGCTCGACGAGCGTGAGCTCCGAGTCGCGCCCTCCGAGGGCGACGATGGACGCGGCGTGCGCCGCGCCGAGTGCAGTGAACTGGGTGTCGCCGAAGCCCGCTGCCGAGCGCGCGAACTCCAGATCGTTGTAGGGGATCTCGCTGTGGCCGACGATCGCCTTTTGCGAGAACGGCAGGTCGCGGTTGAAGCCAAAGCG
This sequence comes from Polyangiaceae bacterium, assembly GCA_041389805.1. Lineage (GTDB taxonomy): Bacteria > Myxococcota_A > Polyangia > Polyangiales > Polyangiaceae > JAHBVY01. The sequence goes on from JAWKRD010000087.1 coordinate 6,056, forward strand.
CTCGGCGGTCTCCGCGAGCTGATCGTGCATCAAGTAGCGTGTAGCGAGTTGCGCGAACACGGCGTTTCGACTGTGCCCCAGCGCGCTCCAGAAGGGTGCGCAGAGCGCATGGGCGCCCTTCGCTGGCTCCAGGTGTTTGCGCTCGATGCGGCGGTGTCCGCCGTCAGTACAGACGCGGAGCTTGGGGGAGACGTGAGCGTGCTCGAGCAGCGCCGCTGCCGTGACCATCTTGAAGAGGCTTGCGGTAGGAGCGGCGAACGCGAAGGCGACGCGCCCATCGGCTGGCTTATCGTGGCTCGCGTCCGCGACGGCGATCACCTTTCCAGTTCTGATATCCGTGAGGATAATCGCGCCGCGAACGGGATGGGCCCTGCGTAGCAGGCGCTCGGCACCTTGCTGGACCCGTGGGTCCAAGGTCAGTTCGGCTTCGCTACCGTCGTCCGTCTTTGCGAAGGCTTTCCCTTGCTCGTACCGGACTCGTCCCAGGTCCACTCTGGGTGACCGGGGCTTGCCTGCGGTCGCCGGTTCGTCGACGCCGGTCGAGGCTAGGATCACTGCGGCCGTGGGCGGCTCTGACGCTTTGGCTGGAGACTGAGCTTCAGCCGCGTTCGCTTCCGCATGGAGCGTGTGCGGGATGGCTGCAAGCACTCCCAGCGCGAGCACGACCGGGAGCGCGGTTCGCCACGTTGGGCGAACGCGGATGAGCAGGTTCTTCGCGCTGGGGAACCAGTGCTCTGCTTGCAAGAGCACGTCGCGGACGGGAGGCAGATTGGTCGGCAACACGCCTCTTCGCATAAGGAGCGGAGCGGCCCGCGGCCAAGAAACCTACATGTGTACCTCGCTCCCTACATCGCCCGCGACGGTCTTCAGGAAGTCTTCACTAGGTGTTTACGGAACTCAATGGTTCCAGGGCTTTACGCGAGCCGGTTCAGTGCTTACTCGCTTGAACTTGGCCCCGCTGGAGCGGCCCTCCGTACGATCCCAATTGCAAGTTCCAGTCTTCAGCGGCTGGAGATCGCAACACGCAGCGCATCCCGGTTGGCAACCAGAGTGCGCCCGCTGAGACGTGGGGAGGCCAGCATGAACAACAGCAACACCGTGGATTTTCAAGGTCAGTCGGCGCGGGCTGGCAGGGCCCATGCGCTGCGCTTGCGTCGTGGCGCGCGAGCTCGTACGGACTTTCCAGTTACCGTACGGGAAGGCAGCTTGAAGGCCAGCTCGCGATGCGTCGAGCTGTCTGCTTCGGGCGCCATTATCGTGCGTGCGCGGGGCGCGGGCGCCGGTCCGAACCTGCTGACCCTGGAGCTCTATCTACCCGAGCGACATGGCGCGATTCGGGTCTTGGCGCGACGTATCTGGAGCTACGGCGCGCAGCAAGCCTTCCGCTTCGAGCGTGTGAGCGACGCGGACCGGCTGAGCCTTGCTGAGCACGTTGATCTCGCCACTCTGCGTGGCGCGCTCGTTGCGTGAGTCCGCAGCGAACAATCAACGTCAAGAGTTTGCGTAACCGAACGCGCCCGACCTACTTCTGTCAATCATGCGCCTTGTAGTCACCGCCTCCTTCGTTCTTCTCGCCGCCTCGACGTTGAGCGGCTGCTTGGTCCCCAATGCTCGGGTAGAAGAAGCGCAGTCCGCGTTGCGGGTGGAGCAGCGCGCCCACCGCCAGACCGCTGAGAAGGTCTACGAGTTAACGAAGCGCCTCGATAAGGCGGAGCACGAACTTGCTGACAAGAAACAGGCGGTGAAGAAGGACGGCGATGCTGTCGCCCAAGCCGCTTTCGACTACGACGTCGCGCTCAAGCAGCGAGACGAAGCGGAGGCGATGGTGGAGCAGCTCCGCGGTGAGCTAGCGCGCGTAGGAACTCATTTGAAGGCCTTCGCCGGCGAGCGAGAACGGCTAGCGCAAGAGCTCAAGCAGAAGGAGCAGGAGGCTCGCCAGCTGGGTCAGGTGGAGCGCGCGAGCCAGGCCCAGGTGCTACTGATGCGTGACCTGACCTTGGAATTTCATGCGGAAATTACCAAGGGCAACGTCAAGCTGATGTCGGAGCGCGGCGTCGCCATCCTTCAGTTCCCAGCCTCCGAGATGTACGCCGAGGATGGCACGCTCGCTACTGCAGGCAGTCAGCGCCTGACGCGCATCGCGAAGCGTGCGCGCGGCGGTGATGGTGTGAGCTTCAAGCTCGACATTTCGGAGCGCGGGAGCGACGCGACAGCGGACTCCACCTTGCTCCGCCTGAGCCAGGTCGCCGAGGCGCTGGCTGGCGTCGGTGTCGACTCCGAGAGTATCACCGTGAGCGTCGACGGCGACGAGGACGCAGCCAAGAAGCCTGCCAGCAAGAGCCCGCGCTTCCTGGTCATCGGGATCTCCCCGGTGTCCAAGGCCGACACCGCTGACTGAACTCAGACTCGATTCTGCTGCACGAAGCTGACGTTGAACTCGACGGCGTCCTCGGGGTTTCGTCCTCGGGGTGCAGCGACGACCTCGGCGCCGGATTCCGCACGGAGAACGTCGACGACGGCGCGTAGCAACGCCGGACGCACTCGCTCCTGGAAGCGCTTGTGCCACGCGAAGCCGTCCTGCTCTCCCTCGTAGTCTTCCGAGAATTCTGCCGTCAGGTGCAGGTGGATGGCGAACTCGCGCTCTTCCCGATGCTTCATGGGCGCGTTGTAGCGCGCGCCCGGCGCTTTGCAAAACGGGGGGCTCCCTTCAGCGCGGGAGCCCCGCAGGCCGGTTCAGAGAAACGGGGCAGCTCACCCCCGTCCCCCCTAGACCACAGTAGCCATTGGGGTTCTTCGCCAGGTACTGCTGGTGGTAGCTCTCCGCGTAGTAGAACTCCGGCGCGTCCAGGACCTCCGTAGTGATCTCACCGTAGCCCGCAGCTTTCAATTCCGCCTGGAAAGCTTCCTTGCTGCGCTCTGCCTGCGCCCTTTGGTCTGACCCGTAGCAATAGATCCCTGAGCGGTATTGCGTGCCGCTGTCGTTGCCTTGCCGCATGCCCTGGGTGGGGTCGTGCGCCTCCCAGAATACTTTCAACAGCTCCTCGTAGGAGACGACCTCCGGGTCGTACACCACGCGCACCACCTCGTTGTGGCCGGTCATGCCGCTACACACCTCTTCGTAGGTGGGGTTGGGGGTGAGGCCCGCCGCGTACCCCACGGAAGTGGAATACACCCCCGGGGTCTGCCAGAACTTACGTTCCGCACCCCAGAAGCACCCCAGCCCGAAGAGCGCGAGCTCTTTACCGGGGAACGGTGGATACAGTGGCGCACCGTTGACGAAGTGCTCGTTCGGTACCTTGAGCGGCTCCGAGCGGCCCTTCAGGGCTTCTTCCGGGGTGGGGAGGCGAGCAGGCTTGCGGCTGAAGAACATGCAGGGAGCATAAGACGCCCCACGCCAGCTGCCCAGTCCTGCGAGGCTATCGCCGTCAGGCTATTCGCCCTGCCGACTTGCCTCACGGAAACCCTGAAAGGACGCACAGGCGGGCTTGTGACCCAACCGGCAGAGCTGGTGTATCAGGTCTTGAACGCGCCGGCTCACCGCTCCGTCTTTGTTCGTGACCGAACGTGTGCGCGCGCACTCGAAAGCGCCGAGAGCAGCCTCATACAGCTCGATTTCCGCGGACGCGCGCCCAATGACCTCGCACGTGCGAGCATGCGCCGGGTCAGCATCGGGCAGGGACTCGCGCTGGAGCCGCTGTGCTTTGACTGCGAGCTCCAAGGGCGCGCCGTGCATGGCGCGTAGTTGGTCCATCGCTAGAGTGACGTAGGCTTCGGCGAGCAGCGGTTTCGGGGTGTCTGGCAGCGCCTCGAGTAGCTCGGCGTAGCGCGCGTGCCAATGCTCTGCCGTGAACGGGTCTCCGCGCCGCGCGCTGTCTCCCAGCTCTTTGTAGAGGTTCGCGTTGCCGGGGTACAAGGGCCCGTTGGTTGCTTCACTGATGTCGACGGCTCTTGTGAGTCGGGACTGTCGCGAGCCGACCTGAGCGAAGCGGACAAGCACCGAGACCATGAGTGGGTGGGCGTTGCCATACTGCCAACGTAGGAGACTGAGTAGGTCGGCGAACGTCTCGGTTAGCTTGGCGCGCGCCGAGCCGCGCTGGATCTGAGTGTCAGTGCGGCTGATCGCGATCTCAATCGCGAGCGGTACCAATGGACCAGGAACCGCGCTCGCAGCGCGATCCAGCGTGGACTTGGCCAGAACGTGGTTCCCCTCCTCGAGGTAGCAACGACCCAGGTCGAACAACGTGCGCGCAACTTCCAGATGCCGCTCGCCGAGGATCGCCGTTTGAAGCCTCAGGGCGCGCTTGAGCTTCTTGGCTGCCGCGCTGAAGTCGTTCCGCGAGCGATCAAGCTCCGCTTCGCGGCGGAGCAGGGCTGCCTCTGCAAGTTGTGCATTGGGGAACCGCATCTGCAAGATGTGCGTTGCCCGTCGGAAATGTTTGAGCGCCTCCGTGTTCTGTCCGCGTTGAGCGGCGACGGTGCCCAGTCGGGCGTAGCCATCGGCGGCTTGAAGGCTCTCGGTTCCCCAAGCGACTTTGAGCGCGGCGAGCGCAGTGCTGTAGGAGGCGCGCGCCCGCGAGTACTGCTGCAGATCCGCCTCGGCGTCGCCAAGCGCGGTGTAGGCTTCTGCAGTGCGCGCGTGGTTTGTCCCCAGCGTTGCGCGACTCGAGGCGGCAAGGCGTTTGGCTTTCCGGAGGGCGTCCGCGCGCCGCCCTGCGGCGGACAGCGCATCGCGCTGAAGTGTTTGGGCGCGCAGTTTCTGAGCGTCTGTCTTCGCAATGGCAACTAACGCCGTGCTCTCGGCGACCGCGCGACGGGTCGCTTCGGGCACGCCAAGGAGCAAGCGTGTCGCTAGAGCCTGCAACCACTGGTGTAAGTCACTGCTCGTTTCAGCATGCTCCTGTAGGCCTCGCAGGAGCAACGCGTCGAGAGGGCCGAACTCTTCGAACTCGAGATAGGCAAGCGCTCGACCTTGGAGCGTGATGGCCTCCGGTGTGGTGCGGTCGCTGTTCTGAAACTCCCAATCGACCGCCGCGTCGGCGCAGTGGTCAATCGCCGGCATCGTGCTCGCGAAGTCCGTCTCCAGTTTCGCAAGCCGCTCCGCCTGGCAGTGCGCGTCGGCGCACGCGAGGTGGTCGAGCAGCGCGGTACGCCGCGCGAGTTCCAGATCCAGACATGCCGCGGCACCTGGCGTGTCCACCTTGGAGCGTACCTTGCGGAAATGATCCATCCAGCGGTTCACGCTGGAAGAGATGCGAGCGTAGTCGGCGTCTGCGAAACTGCCCCCCGCGTGCCGAACCGCCTCCGCCAGTGCTCGCTTTCGCGCCGCATCAAAGACTGAGGGGGGACCCGCTGGTCGCCCTTGGGCGACCGCAGGCGGAGTCGCGCCGCGTTCACAGCCGAGGGCCAAGAACGCACAGCATAGCAAGCAGAAGAAGCTAGCACTGCGCAGAGAGTGGAGCATAGGACCGACGCGAGACCGTGAGGATCCAAACTGGCCGCGAGACTCCGAATTGGACGCTCGAGACGGCCAAAGGATTTGCTTGGCGTTTGGGGTCGATAGGTTACTCGCAGCTTGACGGGCGCGTTGGAGGAAGCTGAAGCTCCGAAGAGAGCGCGCTCAACCAAGGACACACTTGGCGCCCCAACAGGTCGCGTCGTTCTTCTGGGAGCCCTCGCAGCAGCTGTTCAGCCTGCTCGAGGTGCTGGAGCGCGTCCGCTCGCTGGCCTAGGGCCCGATATGTCTCGCTGAGGCGCAGCAGCGCACCGACCACGCCGCTCGGATCTCCCAGCTTTTGGTAAACGCGCGCGCTCTGAGTGAAGCTCGCGAGCCCAGGCGTGAAGTGCCTGGCGCGGAGCTGGCTCACCCCAAGTGCGTCCCAACCTGCGGCGACTCGGGGATGCACTTCCCCAAGAAGCTGGCGATCGAGCTGAAGGGCGCGTCCGAAGAGACTCATGCTGGCGTTCCCATTGCCCAGGGCACCTTCCGCCTTTGCATTGCAGCGGACGGCGTCGCTCATCGCCAGGTGTTCAGCACCGAAGCTGACGGCGGTGCTCGAGGTGCCGCGCGTCAGCCACCGCTGTGCGGCGCCCGCGTCGCCAAGGCTCGCGGCGACTTGACCTTGGGCAAGCTCAATCCGCGCCGTGAGCGGATGCGTGGGACCGAGGACGCGGGTCAAGGTGCGCCGCGCCAGGTCGAGCTCTCGCTCGGCACCGCCGTAGTCGGGGGGCGTCGGGTAGTCGCAGTCACACCACGCGACGCTGGCGTAGCTCGCGCGGGCGAGGGCGGTTGCGACGTGTTCCTCACCCAGAGCTCGCCGGGTCAGTTCGAGCGCGATGCGGGCGTCGCTCAAGGCTTCAGCATGCTTGGAGAGCTGCTGGTTGGCGTCGCTGCGTGCACCCCGCAGCGCGGCGACTTCGAGCGCGTCGTCACGCCCGGTGGCTTCAGCGATGCCTTCGTCTAGTAGATCGAGCGCACTCGCCGGCGTTGTCCCGCTACGTAGCTGGCGGCGAGCCTCGAGGAGCAAGAGCCGCGTGCGAAGTGCAGATACTGAGCGGTGCCTCGCGAGAGTTGCCGTGAGGTAACGTTCTAGCCGCTGATCGTCGCCGAGGGCCTCCAGCGCCAGGAACTGAGCCTGCTGAGCGAGGGCTTCGGGCTCTGCGAGGTTCGTCTGGAGGTAGCCGCGATAGAACGCCGGCTGGGTGCAGGCGCCCGTCGTTTGCTCAGCTTCGATCAGCTGCCAGTCGAGGTCCGCGATGCGCTCCGCCTGGCAACCTGGCACGCGGCAGGCGGTGTTCAAGCCGTCTAGGATAGCCGCGTACTCCACCCGCTCGACTTCCAGGCAAGCGCGGCTCGCGTCGGCTTCAGCCGCGCTCATACTCGCATCGGCCACGCCGCTATCGATCTCTGCAGCGCTCAAGACCCAGGCGTCGGTCCACGTCAGCACGCGGTCGGAGAGGCGCTCGACGTCGTGAGCGTTGAATGCCTTGGAGGCGCCGCGCACCGCTTTCCTGAGGCGCGCCTGGCGGGCCGGGCTCCACAGAGCGGTCATCTTCGCGCGGTGCGCTTCAGCTCGCGGTGGATCCTTGGCGCCCGTGCGTTGGACCTCTCCCCCACAACCAGCCAGGCCGGAGGCAACGACTAGCGCGGCGTATGCCCTGACGAAGTGATGATTCCGCGAGGCAATCACACGAAGCGCTCGAAGCCGGCGACACTGCGTCCGCCGTCGACGTGCACTTCGTGACCCGTGATGAAGGGGCTATCGAGCAAGAACAGCACCGTGCGCGCAATGTCTTGAGCGGAGCCGACCTTGTTCAGGGGGATGCGGCTGGTCAGGAGCGCCAGAGCTTGCTCGCTCATGTTGGGCGGCGGAAGCACCGTGCCCGGCGCGATCGCGTTGACTCGCACATCCGGCGCAAGCTCCAGGCTCAGCGTGCGCATCAGGTGGCGCACGGCGGCCTTGGACACGGTGTAGGGCAGGTGACTGCGAAAGGGCACGGTGGCGCTCGAGCAGGTGATGAAAGTGATGGAGCCTTTGCTCTGCTTGAGCGCGTCGCGACAGCCGTGGGCCAAGAGAAATGGCGCGCGCAGGTTGAGATCCATCGCGCGGTCCCAGTAGGCGTCGTCGATGTCGTCCAGGGCGACTCGCTCGAAGTTTGCGGCGCTCGGCACCAGCAGATCGAGGCCGCCGAGCGCCTCTAGCGTATCCACCGCGAGCTGTTTCGCCGACGCTCGGTCGCTCAAGTCGGCCTGTAGCGCGACGCCGTCGCCGCCGGCCGCGCGGATCTGCTCGATGGTGTGATCGGCGCCCTCACGACTCGAGTGGTAGTGCACGGCGACCTTCGCGCCGCGCCCGCCGAGGGCCAACGCAATCGCTTGACCCACGCGGGTGCCAGCACCTGTGACCAGGGCCCTGAGCTGGGTCATCTCGCTTGCGCCTTGATCATCGATGGGCCTCGTTTCCGCGGGGGAAGGATTCAGAGATGGAAGCTGACCTTCGCGGGCCACGAGCCTGGGCTCTTGAATTTGCCCTCTTTGAGCACGTCCACCAGGCAGTCCGCGGCGGTCTCGTCTCCCGCCTTGGACTGGGCCACGCCGGCGCCCAGCACCTGACCTCGAGTGCCGATGTACATCGTGACCTCGAAGTCACCCGAGCTGCCTGACTTGCACTCGGAGATCTTGCTGCCGAGGCTATCCAGCGTCTCTTGCACCTCGGAGGAGTCCCAGATCACTGGCGGACGCACGTCGTTGACCATGTCGAACTCGAAGCCCTTGTGGGCGAGCCCGTGCACGCCGCCCTGAGGCGCTGGCCAGGTGCGCTTGCCCAGCGCCGTGAGCAGGCACTTCTCAGTGTCGCGATCGCCGAGGGTGGTGCGCTCGAGGTAGGCTTCGGTGAGGGACCCGCCCTGGTTGATCTTCAGGCTGAACTGCACCGCGCCGCCGATG
>JAWKRD010000088.1:0-14483 GCA_041389805.1 Polyangiaceae bacterium
GGACCGGATCTCGAGCGCGCGCTGACAGACGACGACTACCGGGAGTCCCTCGTCAACTCTTTGCTGCCGCTGGCGAGGTTCTTGCGCCGCGCGGGGGCATACTATCAAGCGGTGTACGAGGAAATCGACTACGCTGACTGGAACGGCGCAATCGTTGGACGGGGACCTGGACGTGAAATCCGCGCGGCAATTTCCCCTGACCCCGAGCTACCCTACACGGAGCTCGCTCCGTTGCTCGAGCTCGGGACCTTCGCCAGAGAGCTAGTCGCTCGCCATCCGACTACGCCCCTCGCCGTGCTGACCAAGCTCGCCAACGACGAACACTGGATGGTCCGCAACGCGATCACCTCGCGTCCTGATGCGACGGCAGTGTTCGCGACGTTGAGCCCCGAGGTCGTGGCGCGACTGAAAGGGGCGCCCGCCGTCCCCTACACCCCTCCAACCTATGAAGAGCTGCGGGCCAAGGTCTTGACCGGCGACCAGGCCACTCGCTGCAGCGTCACCCGGGCAGCAAGTCTGCCTGAAGATCTGATGCTGCTGCTCGCCGCGGACCCCGACCACGACGTCCGACGCCACCTGGCTTGCCGCGAGGATATCACCACCGCGGTCACGGAAGCCTTGCTGGCCCAGGCGTGCGACGGCCGGCTGCTCCAGACGCTCGCAACGAACGCTTCGCTACCAACTGCCACTCTGGCTGCTCTCGCTCAGAAGGAACCACTTCAGGAAGACCGCGGTCCCGGTTGGTTCACTCGACGCACTAGCTCCCCCTGGCCGACCAGCGCCGCAGGGGTCCGAGCACTGCTGGCGGCGCGCTCTGGACTACCCAGCGACTGGCTGGAGACATTCGCCCGCGACGCGGACTGGCAGGTGCGCGCAGCAGTCGCCGCAAACCCAGAGGCCCCTGAGGCCCTACTCGACTCGCTGCTCGATGATCAACAGTCGTTGGTGCGTGTGGCGCTGGCAAAGAACCCACGCTTCACGTCATTCGAACTGCTGGCGACCGATCCGGAGCCTGCAGTATGTGCCGCCCTCGCGCGTCGGGCAGACCTGGCACCGAATGCCCTCGAGTTGCTCGCTCGGGATGCCAACGCCGGGGTGCGCGCAATTATTGCCTCACGGAAAGACACACCACGGGCGTTGCTCGAGATCCTGCTCGAGGATAGCCAGGCTCACGTGAGACAAACGGCGAACACGGCCTTGGGTGCGAAACCTGTATCCGTGCCCTTCAATCGAGTTCCAGCGCTCCAAATTCGAGGCGTGCAGCTCACCCACGCCCCGTCGTCGCGCGCGGCGAAACCAGCTCCAGCTGCAGCTCCAGCTCCTGCGAAACCCAGCAGTACCGAGTCAGGCCTTGGAAAGGTCCTCGAGCAATGGGGGATCGCAGTTGAACCGGTGCTGCACGTCGTCAACACCGTGGGGCCAAGCAACGTCCTCATCGGCGCGGGTACGTTGACTCAGGAGCTTCAGCTACTCGTGCCGACTCACGGCGACCTGCGGAGCTCTCTCACCCCCAGAACCAGCATCCCAGAACGATCGATGTTGCTCATCAAGTACCGCGGCAGCGCGCCCCGATGCGTCGCGCTCGTGATTGGTGGGTCAACAACCCAGCGCGCGGCCATCGTGGAGGTATCACCTCACGGAAACGCTGATGCCTGGCACGCCGTGCTCGACGGCTTACCGCCATCGAGCATCGAGAACCGCACACGCTACGTCAGCGAAGCGCGGGGCGCCGTCACCTGCTCATTTGCCGCAAGGACCGACGTGGAGAGCGAAGCGACATTTTCGGCGGCGCTCGAGGATCTCGCCCGGCGACTTGGGCTCGACCAAACCTGGCGAGCCGTCTACGCCGAGGCAGGCGCTGGCACCGGGGTGAGCGTCACGACCGAGTGCACTCCCAGTGGCCTCTCACGACAGCTCAGCTTGCGCTTCGGGAGCACGAACTGGGACCGCGCGATTGATCTCGTCGGCGCGCTCGTCGACAAGCCAGCAACGCGCGATGCGGCGGTACGCATGGGAACGATCGCTGGCAGGTTGGGCGTCGAGGAACTTCGCAACGTCGAGGTGGTGCTCAGCGCCGGCGCAGCAGACCTGATCGCGTGGTTCCCGCTGTAGCTACGCCTGCGCTGGAGGCAGCTTCACCACCGTCAACCAGAAGTCTTCGACGCTGCGGATCGCCTGTTGAAACTCCTCGAAGCCAACGGGCTTGACCACATAGCAGCTCGCGCCGAGCTCATAACTCGCCACGACGTCGTGGGTCGCGCTGGAAGACGTAAACACCACCACGGGGATACGCTTCAAGCGCGGCTCGGCCTTCAGTCGCTGGAGCATGCCTCGGCCATCCAGGCGCGGCATGTTGAGGTCCAGCAAGATCAGATCCGGCAAGCGCCCAGAATCCAGCCGCTCCCGTAAATACTCGAGTGCCGCGGCACCGTCAGGAGCCACGGACAGCTCGACGGGGTGGGGGCTGTCATCAAGCACCTCCCGGGAGAGCTCGACATCTGCCGGGTTGTCTTCTACGAGCAGGATGTTCACGTGGCCTGATTGTCTCGCTCGGCAGGGCGCAGCGCAAAGCGAAACGTGCTGCCCTCCGTGGAGGCGGGGTCGAGCCAGATGCGACCTTCGTGGCGCTCGATGATGCGCTTGGTGATGCTCAACCCAATCCCGCTACCGGGGTACGCGTCTCGTGAATGTAAGCGCTGGAACATCTTGAAAACCCGCTCCGCGTCCTGTGCTGGGATCCCGATCCCATGGTCAGTGACCTCGAACTCCCAGTAAGGAGGTGCGCGCCGGGCTGTGATGTGGACACGGGGTGGTATGCCATCCTTCGCAAACTTCAAGGCATTCGAGATCAGGTTCTGAAACACCTGGCAGAGCTGGCCCGCGTCCCCCTGCACCTCCGGCAACTCGCCCACGACGATGTCAGCCTGCGTCTCCTTGATCCTCACCGCCAGCGCCCCGAGCACCTCGCGCACGACGCGCTGAGTATCGACTGGCTCGAGCGGCTTACCCTCCGTCTCGATCCGAGAGAACTCGAGTAGATCCACGACCAGTGCTTGCATGCGCCGGGCACCGTCAGAGGCGAAGCGGATGTACTGATCCGCCTTCTCATCCAGCTTGCCCTCGTAGCGCCGGGCGAGCAGCTCGGTGTAGCTCGCCACCATGCGCAGCGGTTCTTGCAGATCGTGGGAGGCAACATAGGCGAATTGCTCGAGTTCGCGGTTACTGCGCTTCAGGTTCGCCTCGGTCTGATTCCGCCGGGATACATCGAGCAAGATCATCAAGATCGCGGCATCGTTCTCAGCCGCGACGCTACCGAGATTCAGCTCGACGTCGACCTCTCCGGCACCTTGCTTCACCGCCAAATCCAGCGGCTCCCCCTGCTCGTTCTCGCGAAAGCTGGCGAGGCACTCACGCACCTCGCTGCGTCGTCGCTCGGGGAAGAGCTCGGCCACGTCAGCACCGATCAGTCGCTCAGCGGGCTTACCGGTCAGCAGCGCCGCTCTGGCGTTCGCGAGCCGAACGCGATCGCCGGCATCGATCAAGAACAGCGCGCCGGGGGCTTGCTCGAAGAGCCGCTCGAAGCGCTTGCGCTCGAGCTCGAGCGCAGCTTCCCGCTCCACGACCTCATCACGCATACGCTCGAAGGTTCGGGCGAGGCTGCCGACTTCGTCGGAGTGGGTCGTGGGCAAGCTGACCTTCGCCTCGCGTGGGAACGCCGCGACCGCCTGTGTCACCTGTTCGAGGGGCCGCGCGATGGCGCGCGCCAGCAGGAAGGCGATCACCAGCGCGGCCAGTAGTCCCGCCACGACCACTGGCAGCACGCTCGTCCTCACCGCCGAGGCCACGCTGGAGTCGACAGATCGACGAACGGTGAACACCCTGAGTGGCACACTGTCCGCGAGGCGCAGTGGCACCACCGCAACCGCCCCCAGCTCGGGATGCTCCAGCCCCACGTGAGGCGCTTCGACGCCAGACAAACTCAGCTGAGGGAACTCCCGCTTCAGAGTCGCGTTGCCGCCGAGGTCCTTGGCAAACTCATCAGCGGGAACCGGGTGCAGGATGAAGTACCCATCTGCGTTCACGACGTAGGCCTTGTCACCTGCAGCCACTGCCGCCCGCACTTCGCGTAACGTCGGGCGCAAGTCGACGTTGAGGATCACGAGCCCCAGCGCACCCCCTCCCCCGGATACGCGCACCAGGGTGCGCACCACCGGCTTGTTGGGCTGCTCCACTTTCCCATGTTCACGGTTGAGTTCGATTGGCGAGGTGTAGACCTTGCCATCCGCGAGCTGCATGCCCTGCTTGAAGTAGTCGCGGTCCGACTTGTCTTGAAGCGCGTGGTCCTTCAATATCCGTACGGCACCGTGCTCAACCAGGCGCTCGACCCGAATCCGCTCACGTCCCGAGCGATCGAGCACCCGCAGTTGAAGGTAGTTTGGCTCGGTCTCGAGGCGCTCGAGGAAGGCCCGCTCGATGAACGCGCGGTGACCGTCGGCATCTGACCCGGACGCCTCCAGGAACTCACGGATTGGCAGTCCGCGCGCGGCAACCAGCGTGTCCCCTCGTGCCCTGACCGCTGGAGTGTCCAACATCTGCGCCAGGCGCTGAGCGCTGGCCAGCTGACGCTCGAGGTCGACGGAGACCAAGTCCCCGGTGAGCTCTCGGTCGATGACCCAGGAGAGCAAACCAACGACAGCCAGCATCAGCGCGGCGAGCGCAAGGAACAGCCGATTGGCGAAGCCGAAGCGAGGACGAAGAGCCTTGTGAGAGCCAGGTGCCAACGGGTCGTGAGCCTAGCGGCTCCCCTCAGGAAACGCCACATCGAGCAAAACTACAGAAACCACAGATCTGCGACGCCACACAAGGTTTCGGTCAGGCAGGACCAAGTATTTTTCCTCCCGGCAACTCAAGTCCACGTCGGCGCCTTCCCCAAGGAGACGCAGCGGACTCAATGCACACCCCTCACGACCCTCTCGGAGTCGCCGACTCGTGAGCTACTCGATTTCACACGGAAACATGCAGGCGGAGACGCAGAGGACTCATCGACAACCTCAAGCGTTCGATGCGGGACAGCAGACCGGTCAATGCATCCTCCGAAGCCCCGACGGCGTCGTGCATTCTCTACGCGGCAGGTCCCCCCACACATAGTTACGCGCACTTGACGTCGGCCACGCCTTTGTCCACGCTCGAGTGGTTCGGCGCTCGCGCAGGCGCTCAGCGCAGAGCGGGTTTCCCGCCTCACCGGCAGACACCCCCGTCGCCTGACGAAATCGCGGATCGAGCTGAAAATAAGTAGTGCGACGAGGGCGTCGGAAACAAACGCTCACGCCGAAATCGCGGCGACGCCCATGTTGAGCGGGTGAGCCCCTCACCCAGTCCCGCGCCTGCCGGCGAGCCGTTCGACGATAACTCAGCCGACCTGGAGCGGCTGGCAGACCGCTTCGAGATCCACGAAGTCATCGGCCGCGGTGCGACGAGCCAGGTGCACCGCGCGACCCAGCTCGGGGTGCAGCGCGAGGTCGCGCTCAAGCTGATCCAACTCCCGGAAAATGACGAGGACGACCAGCGCGGGCGCATGCTGCGGGAAGCGCGCCTGATCGCCGGCTTGCACCACCAGGGCCTAGCCGACGTCTACGACTGCGGAATCGTCGGGCGCACAGCCTTCATCGCCATCGAATATCTCCGCGGGGAAACACTGGACGGCCGGCTCCGGGAGGGCAGCATGGCCGTCCCCGAGGCCTTGCGCCTGTCGCGAGAACTGGCCAGTGTGCTCAAGGCCGTTCACGAGCACGGCTACATCCACCGCGACCTCAAGCCGGCGAACATCTTCCTGGTGCCGGGTGACGATGGCCTGGAACACATCAAGGTCATCGACTTCGGAGTCGCTCGCCGCATCAGCCTGAGCGCCACCGACACCGCGAAGCTCAAGCAAACCCTGCGCGGACTCGGTGAGAAGCACACCGTCCAGACCATGCGCGGCATCATCTTCGGTACCCCCGCATACATGAGCCCCGAGCAGGCCATGGGGCTGACCCTGGGCGCCCGCAGTGACCTCTACGCGTTGGGCTGCGTGATGTACGAGATGCTCACGGGCACCGCGCCCTTCGACACCAAGGACGTGATGAAGGCGCTGTGGGAGCACATCGCGGTCCAGCCCCAGTCCCTGCGGGAGAGGAACCCCGAGGCGCATATCCCCGAGGCAGTGGATCAGCTGGTGCTCAAGCTACTGCGAAAGAAGCCCGCGGAGCGGTTCAAGGACGCCGCGGCGCTGCTCACCGCGCTAGACGTCGCTTCGGGGGCGTTGCCTCACGCGGCGCTCGTCGGTGTGGAGACTGGGCGCCCTGCTCCGCCGACTACCGCTCCCGAGTGGCAAAAACTGGTGGCGGTTGCGCTGCTCGTGGCCTGCGCCTGCGTCGCCCTTGTGCTGTGGCTAGTCAAGCCCAGTGCCCCTCAGGAGGTAGCTCGACCGGCAACCAGCGCTCCTTCCCCGATCCCAAAGCAAACGGGGCCGGAAGTCACGCCTGCGGCGGAGACCACGCTGCCCTCGACTCCGACCACGAGCGTGGCGGCGACCCCCGCGTCACCACCCCATCAGACCACTCACTCAGTTCCTCACGGTAATACCAAGACGGAACCCACATCGAAATCGTCAGCGACCCACAACCCTCAACCGACGCCGGACCCCAACTATGAGCTCCCGGAGCTCAGAGGCGTCAAGTGAGACGGCAATGCGCCAGCTAGAGACAGCCTTGCTCTCCATCATCATGCTCGGTTCGAGCTCCGCACTCGCCGGCCCCGAGGAGGCCAAGGTGCACTTCGAACGCGGCGCTGAGGCCTACAAGGAGGCGCGCTACGAGGAGGCCATCGACGGCTTCAGCAAGGCCTACGCCGAGGACCCAAAGCCGATCCTGCTCTACAACATCGCGCAGGCCTACGAGCGCCTGGGAGACGTCTCGAACGCGCTGCGTGCGTATCGCGACTTCCTGCGTGAAGGACCGAGCGACGACGATAGGACGGTCATCGAGACGCGCATCCGCAACCTGGAGAAGCGGCTCCAGGCCCGCGGACTGCAACAGCTGAGTGTGTTTGCAGAGCCGGTTGGCGCGGAGGTGTTCGTCGATGGAAAGTCGGTGGGCAAAGCTCCCTGGACCGGCGAGCTAGCTCCCGGCAGGCACCGTATCCGCGTGGCACAAGATGGATACACGAGCTACGAGCGCGAGCTACTGCTTGGCCCTGACCGCGCGCAGGATATGGACGTGACCCTGAAGGCGGAGAGCAAGGCGGCGCCCGCACCCGCGCCGACCCCCGAAGCCGACTCGGGGACGGCACCGACCATTTCCGTGTGGACCTGGACTGCGCTCGGGGTGACCACGGCAGCCCTCGCGACTTCACTCGTCTTCGAGCTCTCGCGCCAGGGCGCCGAGAGCGACGCAGAGGGCGCGAGCAGCCAGCTCGCTTATCAGGACGCCTACGCCAGCATGGAGAGTCGCCAGACGACCTCACGCATCTTTCTTGGGCTGGGAGCGGTCGCCGCCGTGACGAGCGGCGTCTTGCTGTATCTCGACTTGAACAAGCAGAGCGACACCAAGGTCGGCTTCGCCTGTCTCCCGGGGCAGTGCGCCGCGTTCGCTGGAGGGCACTTCTGATGACCCATACCTATTCGCCCAGCAGAGCCTGGCAGCTCTTCGTCTGGTGCAGCGCGCTGCTCTTGAGCGCCTGCTCCTCCAATCTGGAGCCCGATGGCGCCGGTTTTCCGTGTGACGCGAGTCGAGCCTGCGCGCCTGGGTACACCTGTGATGCGGACAATCGCTGCGTGCGCGAGGGCACCGCAGCTGGCGGTTCCGCAGGGGATGGAGGAAGTGGCGGCGTTGACATGGGTGGCAGCGCTGGCGCTGGCGGCGACGCAGGAAACGCAGGTGTAGGAGGTAGCGCTGGCGCGGCAGGCGCTGGCGGCGACGCGGGCAGCGGTGGCTGCCCCACGAATCAGCAGAGCTGCAACGGCGAATGCGTCAACCCGATGCTGAACCCGGAGCACTGCGGGGCGTGCAACACGCCCTGCACCGCACCTCCCGGGGCCGTGCCGACGTGTGCCCAGGGTCGCTGCGATTTCAGCTGCGATACCGGACTCACCCGTTGCGGCGACGAGTGCGTCGACCTCAAGGCAGACCCAAGCAACTGCAACGCCTGCGGCAAGCTTTGCCCTGCGGTAACGGGTGGTGAGGCCGCGTGCAACGCCGGTGTGTGCGGTAGCCAGTGTGGCGCGGGCCGGACGGACTGTAGCGGCCTGTGCGTCGACACCAGCTCCGATCCACAGAACTGCGGCGGCTGCGGCACCAAGTGCTCCGAGTCCCAGGTCTGCAGCCCGAACGGCTGCGCCGACAGCTGCCCCAGTGGCTACACCCAGTGCGGTCAGTCCTGTGTCGATGTGGAATCGAATCCAGGTCACTGTGGCGGCTGCAATCAAGCTTGCAACGCACCAACCCACGCGGACGCAACGTGTACGGCTCAGAGCTGCGACTTCACCTGCCGCACGGGCTACACGGAGTGCAGTGGCCAGTGCGTGGACACCGATGACGACGCAGCAAACTGTGGCGCGTGTGGCAACAGCTGCGTCAAGCCCGCTCACGGCAGCGCGTCCTGTAGCGCTGGAAGCTGCGGCTTCTCGTGTGACCCGGGCTACGTGCGCTGCGGCAGCTCCTGTGTGGCGATCGATACCGACCCACTCCACTGCGGAGGCTGCGGCATTGCCTGCGCGTCCAACCAAGTCTGCTCCGCAGGGAAATGCGCTGACAGCTGTCCAGGCACCGCCACGAACTGCGGTGGCCAGTGCGCGGACACCAAGACGGACCCAGCCAACTGCGCAGGGTGTGGCGTCGCTTGCCCGGAGCCGGCCCATGGCAGCGCCGTGTGCTCCGACGGTATGTGTGCCTTCGACTGCGCGACTGGCTACAGCCCCTGCGGTGGTCAGTGTCGCGCTCTCGATAGCGACGTCGACAACTGCGGCGCTTGTGGCAACCGCTGCACCGCGCCTTCGGGAGCGACGGCGGTCTGCAACGCCGGCACTTGCGACTTCCAGTGCGGACCGGGGCTCACCGAGTGCAATGGCCAGTGCGTGAACCTCAACACGAACAAGCTCTACTGCGGCTCGTGTAGCAAGGCATGCGGGACTGACGAAGTGTGCCTCTCGGGCTCCTGCGAGACCGACTGCACCGCACCGACGACGGATTGCGACGGCTCTTGCGTCAACACGAGCAGCGATCCGAACAACTGTGGTGGCTGCAACATCGAGTGCACGGCGCCGACCAACGGCACGCCCAGCTGCAACACCGGGAGCTGTGACTTCAGCTGTGGTGCCGGCTACGTCCGCTGTAGCGACGCCTGTGTCCCTGCCCAGGGGGATCCCGACAACTGCGGCGCCTGTGGCAACGTGTGTCCCGGCGTGAGCCACGGTTCGCGCACCTGTCAGTCAGGCGCATGCGGCGTCGCGTGTGACTCTGGCTACAGTCAGTGCGGCAACAGCTGCGTGAGCTTGAACAGCGATCCGAACAACTGCGGAACGTGTGGCATGGAGTGCGGCAACGGCATGGTGTGCGTCTCCGGGGCGTGCGTGATGGATTGCCCCGGCGGCCAAACGGACTGCAGCGGTCAGTGCGTGAACACCAGCACCAATCCCGACAACTGCGGCATGTGCGGAAACGACTGCGCGGAACCGATTTCCGGGAGCGGCACAGGACAGCCCGTGTGCACCGGCAGCAGCTGCAGCCTCAGCTGTAGCGCCGCAACACCGGATCTGTGCACGTTCGGCGCAGGTAAGGGGTGCGTGAACAAGCAGACGGATCCTGGTGCGTGCGGTACCTGCGGCACGCGCTGTGGTGACGGTGAACGTTGCCAGAGTGGGAGCTGCCAGGCCGACGAGTGCGCTCCGGGGCTCGTGAAATGTGGCGGCGTGTGTGTGGATAGAAACACGGACAACGCCAACTGTGGCAGCTGCGGCAACAGCTGCGGCCTCCTTGGCCTGGGAAACCGCTGCCAGGCCGGGGGTTGCAAGTTCTCTTGTGCGAGCGGCAAAACCGACTGTGGGGGGGACTGCGTGGACACGATGCATAGCAATCAACACTGTGGCGCCTGTGGAAATCGCTGCGATAGCGGCGAGGTCTGCAGCGCCGGAACTTGCCGACCTTTCCAATACGCCAGCGGTTGCTGGGAGTGCGGCGGCAGCAATCCAACCTGCTGCGTTCTCGGCTCGAGCTTGCTCTGCCTGCCCCAGGGGGTCCCATGCCCGTGAGTGCTTGGCGCCATCGCTTGACGACTTGGGCCGCAAAGCAGTCCAATCGAGGCATGGGCATCGACGAACGTCGTGAGCGGGAGCGTGAAGCGCGTCGCGCCGCGATCCTCAAGGCGGGCTGGGAAGTCGCGGAAGAGCAAGGCTGGGCGCGCTTCTCCGTGGAGAAGGTCGCCGCCAAAGCCGAGCTCGGGCGCGCAACCATCTACGGCTACTTCGAGTCCCTCGAGATGCTCGTGCTGAGCCTGGCGGCAGAAGCCATCGATGAGCTCACCGAGCGCGTCGCTGCGGCGCCGGGACTCAGCGAAGCCCTCGATGTCCCGGTGCGGCTGTCGCAGCACCGTCCGTCCGCCTTCGCCTTGCTGTTTCCGGAGTCCGAGAACGCTCGCAAGCTCTTCCTGAGTCCTCACCTGGAAGAGCTCCGCGCCGACGCCCTGGAGGTGATCGGTCGCTTGAAGAAGCTGGCGACGCGCTCCGGCGCCAATCTGCCCGAGGACTCCAAGAGCGCAGCGGCGTTCATCTCCGGCATCTCCATCGCCGGTGCGATGGTCCCGGAACTGAAAAACAGCACGACGATGCGCCGCAAGTGGCAAGAGTTCTGCCTGGGCGTGATCCGCGCACAAGACGCGCCGCCGGATCCCGAGGCGCCGGCCGGTTCTGAAGCCAGCTGATCTGAGCCGACGCGTCGAAAGTGATCCGCTCAAAACGGATACCCAACGACTGAGCGCGTTCCTCCGTTGTCCAGCCAGGGGCTAACTGGTACTAGCCTAAGAGTGGACGCCGGGACGCGAGGGGGCAGCGCCCTACATCGGTGTTACCCCGCGGTAACGACGATGCGCTTACTGCGTGGGCAAGCCGACGGTTTGCCAAGCGACCCGCGACAACAACTTCAAGAGCTCCTCTTGAACCGCCAGGGCCTCTTCGGAGAACGGATCGCGCCCGGTCCAGCCCTCGAGCAACGGCGCGGCGATCACGTAGCCGCCGAGCATGTGATGGAACGCCATGACCATATTTGCCGCCAACGAATCGTGCCTCGGGCTGTTCTCGACCGAGAAGTTGAGCATCGGCGCCATCCGCGCGAGCACGCTGTCGAGTTCTTCTCCACCAGCCAGCGTCGCGTGCTCGAGGATCCGCGGATAGTTCGGATGTTTGACGTACATCCGGAACATCGTCACCACGTTGCTCTGCGCATCCTCTTCACACGTGGGCGGATTCACCAACTCCTTGAGCGTCTCCGCGAACGGCAACATCAAGCGATCGAGCACCGCCTCATAGAGCGCTTGCTTGGAAGCGAAGTGCTTGTAGAGCGAAGGAGTACGGATCCCAACGCCATCGGCGATGTCACTCAGGGACGCAGCACGATAGCCACGAATGGCAAACTCCTTCTCCGCGACATCCAAGATGCGGATGCGCGTAGGGACTCGATCACTGTTAGGAGGCACGCTGTCTTCATGAGTATCACGGAGCGAGCCCGGTGCTAAAGCCGAGTCACACAAACCCGATCTCCGCGACGCTGGCAGGGCTCGCACAGCGAATCCCCGGAGCGCGTGTGCTGGGGAGGTTTGGCGGTCAGCTGCAACCAGGATCGCGAGCCGGCATGGACGCGCCGGAGCTTGCGGAGCTGACGCAACGCATGCGTCGGGTGCTCGACGCTCTGCGGTGCCCTGAGCGACGCGAAGCCCAGGATTTCCAGGGCTTTCCGCGCTGTCTCGTGACTGGGGCGACGAGTGGACTCGGCCAAGCGGTCGCACATCAGCTCGCCGACATGGGAGGTGCGCTCCATCTCCCGACGCGTGGCGCGCGGAAACCGGACGGTATCGAAGCGCGCGGATCGACGGCCGCTGCCCACCGCCTGGAGGTTTTCCCGGTAGATTTTGGGGACTTGACCACGCTGACCCCGGTGGTCGAGCAGCTCGAATCCGAAGCGCTCGATCTGGTGGTGCTGAACGCTGGAGTGATGACTCGGGTGGCTCGCCCAACCACACAGGGACTCGAGTCGATGTTCGGGGTGAACTATCTAGCGACTTTTGCCTTTCTGCGTCACTTGCTGGGGGCGCGCCGCCTGAGCGTCGGCGGCAGGACCCGCATCGTCATCGTCTCTTCGGAGGCCCACCGCAGCGCTGCGCCTCTGCAGCTCGAGCACCTCGGCGGCTGGGTCGACTTCAGCGCATTCACGGGGATGCGACAATACGCACACAGCAAGCTCTTGCTGTGCACCTTCGCTGCAGAGCTTGCCCGGCGGTTGAGCCCCGAGGCAGCCACGGTATGGGCGCTGTGCCCCGGCCCCGTGAACTCGCGCATCGCCCGGGAGGCGCCAGCGTTCGTGCGCCCGGCGCTGGACTTGGTGATGCGCCTGGGCTTCCGCTCCCCAGCGGACGCCGCCCGCCCCGTCGTGGCGCTCGGGACGAGTCCCGAGTTCGGCGGCGAAACCGGCCGGTATTTCCACGTGGAAGAATGTAAGCACATGTCGGAGCAGGCCGAAGACCCGGTTTTGGGGCGGGAGCTCTGGGAGGCCACAGAGCGCCTGCTCACCAAGCTGGGTCACCCCGTGCCACCACCTGACCCAATCTATCTACGCAACTGATTGACCTACCAAGGAAGACCGATGTTCGTCGAACGCAGCAAGGAAGAGAGTGAGCAGCGAGTCCTCGACGGCACGCTGTGGGAAGAGTTCTGCGACCAGCTGAAGCTGGCCGGCAGCATCATCACCCGCGACAGCTCGCCCGACGGTCCCTTGGATCGCGCGGAGGGCTATCGCTACCTCAGCCGGATGCTGCGCGCCGCGCTCGAGACCTTCGTAGAGAACTCGGATCCAATGGCTCCGAGCCTCGGCCGCGTCGTACATGAAACGGCGAAGATGGGCGCCGACAATCCTGACAACCGCTACTTCAACGCGCCCCTTCGCAGCGACCAAGACTACGTGATTCGCGGCAACCGAGGCTCGGTGCACTACCTCGCGTTCGCGACGCAAGTCGGTCACTACGGCAGGAGCGGCGGCATGCCACCGACCGGCTTCATCGAAGCCAAAGACATGCAGTTCGCAGCCGACGGGAGCTTCGAGCTGGTGATCAGTCAGCAAGCGCGTCCCGGCAACTGGCTGCCGATGACCGCCGATACGGGCACGCTGATCATTCGCCAGACGTTTCTGGATCACGTGAACGAAGTGCCTGCGCAGTTGAACCTCGCTCTACTGAATCAGGCAGCACAGCCAGGGCTCCTCACGCCGGAGCGCATCGACCAAGGCCTCAGTCAGTCCAGCGCACTGGTGCTCGGCGCCGCGGCCTTGTTCGCGAGCTGGGCCGAAGGCTTTCAGGCGCACACCAACCAGCTACCGGAGTTCAGCGCTGAGACGTCACGCGCTTTCGGTGGTGACCCCAACATCACCTACTACCACTCGTACTGGAAGCTCGAGCCGCACGAGGCCTTGGTGATCGAGACGCCGGTGCCGGAGTGCGACGCCTGGAACTTCCAGCTCAACAATCACTGGATGGAGTCCCTCGACTACCGCTACTTCACGATCCACGTGAACAAGCACACCGCGCGCTACGAGGCCGACGGCAGCGTGCGCATCGTGGTCGCCCACCGGGATCCCGGTTGCCCCAACTGGATCGATACTTGCGGCCACGACCGGGGCACGATGTGTTTCCGCTGGGTAAGAGCGGAGGCGACACCCCAGCCCAGGACTCGTGTCGTTGACCTGTCACAGCTGAAGCAGGAGCTCGCCCAATAATGCTCCCGGCGAAACCCGAGCGACCCCGCGCAATCGCCGCGTTGAACCACTTGGCAAGCCCTGGAGCTCGCTGGCTCGAACGCGACTTTGACGCGGGCAGGCTGCTCGACGCCGCGCGGCGCCGAACCGGCTTGGGTGACTTCGGCGACGAGAGCTTCCTGCCAGCGCTCGAGCGCCTACTACACAGTATCCGCACGGAATCATATCTCACTCCAACGGGTGCTCTGATCACCCGCACCCGGCTGCTTGGGGTGCTGGAGAACCGCCTGCGCCTCGAGGCGCTGTACGCCGAACATCCAGAAATCGAAGCGCAGCAAATCCGCGAACCCATCGTCATCGCAGGCTTGCAGCGCACGGGAACCACGTTGCTCCATCGCCTGCTGGCATCACACCCTCGGCTGCGCTGGCTCGCTGCCTGGGAGGCGCTGAGCCCTGTTCCTGGTCCAGGTGTTGACCGCCGGCTGAGCAAGG
>JAWKRD010000089.1:0-13894 GCA_041389805.1 Polyangiaceae bacterium
AGACGACCTTCGTCGAGAAACATGTCGACGAATTCCTTGTCCGAAGCAAGGTCGTGGAGAATCGCCTTCACGGCGACTAGTCGCTCTTGCTCCGGGGTGTCCGCGTGCTCCCGAGCCACCCAAACGGTGGCCATGCCGCCGCGACCAATACGCTGGAGAAGCTCGTAGCGACCGAGTCGTTTGCCGCGCGTGAGTTCCTCCGTCACCACTCGAAATCCACCCCTCTACAGTCTGACCGGCTACGCGAACTTGTCAGCAGAGAATGCTACGGCGTCGTCACAGGGGGTGACCAGACCCAGTTCGTGGTAGCGATCCAGAGCTTCCTCGTCAGCACTCGACGTCACGCCAACACCACACTCGTTCCAAGTCTGCGTGAGCGTGCTCCCAAGCATGCCGGGATTAGGCGTTTTCTGCTGCGGTTTCGTCAACCGTCGCCGCGCCCCTCGCCGGTTTTAGGGCGAGTGAGACACACAATGTGTTTGACGCTACGCGGCGAATCCCCGAGGCACGCGAGAGGCCGCGCTGCACCCGAAGCACAACACTGGCTCTCTCGCGCGGCCCGCTGACTGGATTCGGATTTTGAGGCGCCCGGATTCGAGTGCCGTGTGAGTCAGCCTGCGTGACGCTCGAGCATCGCTGCCAGGCGCGGCGCAGCGTCCTCGACGTGTTTGGCGGCTGATGGACGCAGCTTCTCGTACATCTTCTTCACGGCGCCGTTGTCGCTCGCCTGCGCACGCTTGTCGGTGACCCCGAGCAGCGCCTCAGCCACGCGACCCTTGTTGTCCTTGAGGTGCTGGCCTGGTGCCTTCCCCTGGGCGAGGGCCTCTTGGTAGAGCGGGTCGAGTTGGTCGAGGAAGTCGTCCAGCAGCGCGTTGACGACCTTGCGGATGAAGCCGGGCTGGATGCCCTTGACCATCTTGTACGCGGTCTTGATGGCCATCCCGCTAATCCCGCCCTTGTCGGAGACCTCGGCGTCGAGCACCTGCTGCGCGTCCTCGATCACGGCCTCGCGCTTCTCATCACTACCTACCAGGTCCTTCAGGCTTGCCATTCGTCAGGCTCCTCACTTCGTTTTTGCAAATGACGGCGGGTCCTAGACGCGCCGCTTCCACTCTTTCGGGGGGTCCTACGTCAGCGTTCAGGCTGGGGGTAGGCGTGCGGCGCTTATCACGCGGGCCCGCCGCTGCAAACCTCGCGCGCAGGAACCCTGGAAAGAGATCGTTGCACGCCAATCTTGAGTTTTCCGACGTGCCATCTTGACACTGGGCGGGGCGGACGGCAGATGCCGCAAGCTGGTCCTTGCCGTCGCCCGACAAAGGGGCGAGCGTTTCTGAGCAAAAAGCGGTAGGACCCCGCATCGAGCGATGCCGACGGGGGCAAACCACTGCCCCAGCCGGCTCCCCCTCTTCCAATGGCGCATTTCCCGCTCCGGCCCCAGCCTCGGCCAGCTTCCACCGGAAGACGCCGCGGCGCTTGCTCTCCGCTTCGAATTCGCGGCCAGCGTGCGCGCGGGAATCGCTTTCAGTTCCGCATCGCGTCCACCGCGGGTGGCGCAGCCATTTGACCCAAACCCGAGGGCGCCCTTCAGGGGTCCCTCCAGCAAACAGAGCTAGATTTCATGGCACAGCCGGTTCCTGTCACGACTGACGACTCCCAAACCCCAAAGTCCCTGCCTGGCGCGATCGTTCGCTTTGCCGGTGACTCCGGAGACGGCATGCAGGTAACCGGCAGCCAGTTCACGGTGGCTGCCGCGCTGGCTCGCAACGATCTGGCGACCTTTCCTGATTTCCCTGCAGAAATTCGCGCTCCAGCAGGCACGACGTTCGGCGTCTCCGGCTTCCAGATCAACTTCGCCTCGCGCGACGTGTTCACGCCCGGCGACGCCCCAGACGTGCTGGTGGCGATGAACCCCGCAGCACTCAAGGTCAACCTGCCGGACCTCAAGCCGGGCGGCCTCTTGGTGCTGAACTCCGGTGCCTTCAGCGCGGGCAACCTGAAGAAGGCCGGCTACGCCGAGAGCCTGCTCGAGAACGACTCGCTGTCCGGCTATCAGGTCCTGAGCATCGACATCACGAAGCTCACGGTGGCCGCGGTCAAAGAAGCCGGCCTGAGCACCAAGGACGCAAACCGCTGCAAGAACTTCTGGACCCTCGGCCTGATGTTCTGGATCTACGGCCGTCCGATGGAGCCCACGGTGCAGTGGCTCGAGCGCAAGTTCAGCAAGAAGCCGGACATGGTCAAGGCCAACACCCTGGCCCTGAAGGCAGGGCATGCCTTCGGTGAGACCGCAGAGGTTTCTCACTTCCGCTACGAGGTTCCCGCGGCCCCGGTGGACCCCGGCGTGTACCGGAACATCTCGGGCAACCAAGCCACTGCACTCGGTGTTGTTGCCGCAGGGCAATTGTCCGGGCTGGATGTGGTGCTCGGCGCCTACCCAATCACGCCCGCGAGCGACGTGCTCCACGAGCTGTCCCGCTTCAAGCACTTTGGCGTTACTACCATCCAAGCAGAGGATGAGATCGCCGCGTGCTGCGCCGCGATTGGCGCTTCCTACGCAGGGTCGCTCGGCGTCACTTCGACGAGCGGACCTGGCATGGCGCTCAAGATGGAGGCGATCGGGCTCGCCATCGCCGTCGAGCTGCCGCTGTTGATTCTTGACATCCAGCGCGCCGGTCCGAGCACGGGGATGCCAACCAAGACTGAACAGAGCGACCTACTTCAGGCGGTCTACGGCCGGAACGGCGAAGCGCCAGTCGCAGTGCTCGCCGCGGCAACTCCCGGCGACTGCTTCTACACGGTGATCGAAGGTGCGCGCCTGGCCACCAAGTACATGACGCCGGTCATCGTCCTCACGGACGGCTACCTCGGAAACGGCGCGGAGCCCTGGAAGGTGCCGAAGGTCGCGGATCTCACGCCCTTCCCAGTTACGTTCCGCAAGGATCCGGAGGGCTTCCACCCCTTCAAACGCGACGAGCAGACCCTTGCTCGCAACTGGGCGATTCCCGGCACGCCGGGCCTACTCCACCGCATCGGCGGCATCGAGAAATCCTTCGACTCGGGCAACATTTCCTATGACCCGGCCAACCACGCCAAGATGAGCAAGGTGCGAGCCGACAAGATCGCCGGCATCGCGAACGACATCCCGGAAGCCAAGGTGGACGTCGGGACCGACAGTGGGAAGCTCCTGGTCGTTGGCTGGGGCTCCACGTACGGCGCCATCCGCGAGGCCGTTCAGAACTGTCGCGACGCGGGCCTCGACGTCTCGCACCTGCATCTGCGTTACATCAATCCCTTCCCGAAGAACCTCGGAACGCTGCTCAGCCAATACGACCGCGCTCGTGCCCGAAATGAACATGGGCCAGCTGGTCAAGGTGCTCCGCAGTGAGTTCCCGATTTCGCGGAGAGCTACGCCAAGATTCAGGGGCAGCCCTTCAAGATTGGCGCGAGCTCGAGGCTCGTATCAAGCAGACCCTGGCGAGCAAGGAGAGCTGAGCCATGAATGACACGATCGCGCCCGAAGCACTCACCCGCAAAGACTGTTGTCGGATCAAGAGGTCCGCTGGTGCCCTGGTTGCGGCGACTACTCAATCCTCGCAACCGTCCAGCGCGTGATGCCTGAGCTCGCATCGCCCGCGAGAACATGGTGTGGTCAGCGGTATCGGCTGCTCCAGCCGCTTCCCGTACTACATGAACACCTACGGGTTCCACACCATCCATGGCCGTGCTCCGGCGTTCGCCACGGGCATCAAGGCAGCGAACCCCGACCTCAGCGTGTGGCTAGTCACTGGCGACGGCGACGGCCTGTCCATCGGTGGCAATCACCTGCTCCACCTGCTGCGCCGCAACCTCGACATCAACGTGCTGCTGTTCAACAACCGCATCTACGGTTTGACCAAGCGGCAGTATTCGCCAACCAGCGAAGTCGGCAAGGTGACCAAGAGCACCCCCGGGGGCTCCGCGGACTTCCCCGTGGATCCGTCTGCATTCGCCCTCGGCTGCGGCGCGAGCTTCGTCGCGCGGGCTGTTGACGTGGACGCCGCGAACCTCGGTGAGGTGCTCAAGCAGGCCAATGCCCACCGCGGCACCTCCTTCATCGAGATCTACCAGAACTGCCCCGTCTTCAACGACGGCGCGTTCGACGGCTTCGTGGACAAGGCGCACAAGGTGGAGCGCCAGCTCCACGTCGAGCACGGGAAACCGCTGCTCTTCGGCAAGGACAACAAGCGCGGTCTACGCATGAACCCGAACGCCTTGCGCTTCGAGGTGGTAGACCTGGAAAACGGCGGCAACGAGTCCGAGGTCACGGTCTACGACGAGACCAACGTCGCTCTCGCTCAGGCCTTGCTTCGCCTGCCGGTCCCCGAGTTCCCCGTATCCCTGGGCGTCCTGCACCGCACCCAGCGCGAGACCTATGATCACGCTCTGGTCGCGCAGCGCGAGAAGGCCAAGGCGGCCAACGGCCCCGCAGATCTCGAGAAGCTGCTCAACTCGGGCGGCACCTGGACGGTTTGAACGCCGAGCAGCGGGTCGCTCGGCGACGCGCCCGATAGGCTCAGCTCCCGTTGAAGAGCGGTAGCTTCCGCGAGGAAGCTGCCGCTTCGTCTTTGAATTCGGAGTCGCTGTCGAGCACCGGCGAGAAGAAGTTGTCCTTCTTCACGAGTTCGTTCGGATTGAAAGCGAACTTGTAGCTGGGCGCCGCGCGCTGGTTGCAGTCTGGTCGTTCACAAAAGCGACAGGTTACACCTACGGGAATGCCGATCTTGTGCGCTCGCTCCCTCGCCCAGCGCGGGTGCTCATCGGCGTAGGCCAGGTGGTGGGCGTCTTCGGCGTGAGTGCCAAGCCCAATCGAGTACACGGTGCCGCGCGCCAGGGAGCCCTGCACCGCCACGGCGGTGACCTTGGCAAAACAAAAATAGCTGGTGCCATCGGGCATCACGCTGAATTGCTTGCTGATCACGCTGGGCGTGAGGAAAGCCGTGTGGACTACCCACTTGGGGCAAGATCCGAGGGCACCGGGGAAGCGCAGGCCCGTGGCGGAGTAGCGCTTCGAGATGTTGCCACCAATATCCACACGCAAAAAATGCATGGGCACGCCGCGTCGCTGCGGATCACCCAAATTCGTGATGCGGTGCGCCGCAGCTTCGTAGCTGACTTCGAAGCTCCGCGCGAGGCGCTCGACGTCGTAGCGCTGGGCCTGAGTCTCGGCGAAAAAGTCGCTGTAAGGCATGAGCAGCGCGCCTGCGAAGTAGTTCGCGAGGTGCACTTTGAGCAGCTTCAGCGTCTCTTGATGCTTGGCTGTGTAGTTCGACATGGCCGCGCGATACAGGCCCAAGTCGTCCAGTAGACGCAGACCGAGCACGTGCCCAAGGTCGAACTTCTTGCGGCTCTCCGAGAGCTCGCCGCCGATCTCCAGCCGCCCCAGTCCAGGGTCGTAGCGACGCACCACAGACCCGGCGTTCTGGGTGAGTTCCTGGACCACGATGCCGTAGCGCTCCAAGGCGCGCCCGAGTTGCTCACTGTTTACCCGTCGAGGTAACTCGGCTTCCGACCGCACGCGCGCCGCAGCTTCTTCAACTTCGGCGAAGAAGTTGTCGTTGGCCTCCAGGAAGTCGATCACCTCGTCCAGCGGCGAGTAGTCGAACCGCAGCGAGCCATCTTCAGTTTCCGCGTGGCTCACGCTGCGCGCCTTCTTGTCAGCCTCTTGCTGGCTCAGCTGATAGAGCAGGTTATCGAGCTGAGAGCGGGTGTTCTTGTAGAGGTTGAAGAGGGTGGTGATCGTCGTGACCGCACGGGGCTCTGCCGAGAGCGAGGCAAGCTCGTCAGCGTCCAGGTTGAGGCTGCGTAACAAGGGCTCGTCCAGCAGCTGAGCGAGTCCGTCTTCGACACGCTGAGCGCCAAGGCTCCCGATGAAGGGCTCGGGCTCGACGTGCAAGAGCCCCAAGGCTTTCCAGAGCAGGGGCAGCTGAACCGTGCGCTTCCCCTTCTCGATCAGGTTCAGGTAGGCCGGACTGATACCCAGGCGCCGGGCAAACTCCGCCTGGGAGTGGCCTTGCTCCAAGCGAAGCTCGCGCAAACGACGACCCACGGCGGAGTTCAGCACCGGAGCACTGGTGTTCGTCGGACCCGAGGCGCTCATCGTTTACAATTCCTTGGGGGTTTCGAGGTTGCGGCAGGGAAGTAGAGCAAAAGTCCGGATAATCGCGGCATCAGAGGTATAACATCTTTACTCGCAGCGGCCCGTAGCTTGTAAACATCGGACCTCCCCCCCAACCACTGGCGATGCGTGTGCGCGCCCACGCGAGCTCGATCACGCCGCTGAGCACTTTTGGGGAGCCAGGAGCCGTGACCTGCGCTACACCGCGCGCCGCTATGGGAACCCCGCAAGACGCGCGTGCCCGCAAGCGCCAGAAGGTGCGCCGGGCCAAGAAGAACCTCGAGTGGCAGCTGAAGCGTGCCAAGGAAAACGCCGAGGCTGACAAGCCGAAGGCGCCCGCCAAGACGGCCACCTGATCGCACCAGCGATTCGCTTCGGCACCGCTGCGGACGACTGGTCCGCTTCACACACCCCTTGGTCTCGTCCTCTGCGAGGACGCGACGACCGGATCTTCGAAGGATCAGCTCCCGGGTCAGCGGAGCCCACGGCGGTACTGCTGCAAAACGCAGTTCACGCCGCGCCACAGCGCCTCCCGCACCGCGGCTGGCGCTTTTGGCGTTTCAGTCACCTCTGGTCTGCTTGACTTGGAGGCGGTCGCTCCCCAGATGGAGAGGGTCGACTGAATTTGGCACCAACCCTGCTTCCCGTTGCGGCTTCGAACCGACCACGCCGGAAGTCCACCAAGCGAACGCTCGCGTCTCGAACCATCGCTGGCCGAACGCGCTCCTACATCACCGCCCGTCGCGGTGAAGCACTCTTGCTCCGTCTGGCTCACTCCCCAGCCCCTCGACACATCCGATCCAGTGACCAAAGTACCCGTTCGCCACCAGACACCGGGGCTCCCAGATAGGTATCCTAGAGGTCCAGCTCTGCGCAGGTTTCAGAGCAGCGAAGCGAGCACCCGCGGACAAGCCGCTCCGCTCACCCCGACGATTCGTCATAGAGCATGGCCACACGGAAGCAACATCAAGAAGACGGCGGCCTCGAGCTCGTCGAGAAACCCAAGACCAAGCGCCCACGGCGCTATCACGTGGTCTTTCACAACGACGACTTCACCACGATGGAATTCGTGGTCCACGTACTGATGAAGTTCTTTCACCAAAGCGAGACTGAAGCGACCCAAGTGATGCTGCAGATCCACCACAAGGGTTACGGGATCGTCGGGGTGTTCACCCGCGACGTCGCCGAGACCAAAGTCAAACAGGTGATGGATTACGCCAAGGAAAATGGGCACCCGCTCCGGTGCACTGCCGAGCCGGAAGGCTTCGGGAAGGAAGACGACGCGTGAAAGTCAGCGCAGAAGTCGAAATCGCCTGCTCTCTGGCCCTGCGAGAGGCCCAGCGAAGACGCCACGACCTGATGACCGTCGAGCACCTCTTGTACGCGTTGCTCCACGACGAAGCCACGGCGCGGGTCGTGAAGAAGAGCGGCGGCAACATCGAGAAGATCAAGACGAGCCTCGAGCAAGTCTTCGACGAGGAAATGGCCAAGGTCCCGGGCGGCGGCGAAGTGTCTCCGGCTCCCTCACGCGGTTTCCATCGCGTGCTACAGCGCGCGGCGATCCACGTGGAATCGAGCGGCAAGGAAGAGCTCAAGGGGCACAACGTCCTGATCGCGATCTTCAGCGAGCTGGACTCACCCGCGACCCAAGTGCTCGAGGAGCACGGCGTCACCCGCTATGACGTCGTCAACTACATCTCTCACGGTGTGGCGCGAGACGGCGACGACGAGGAGCGCGAGGTGCCCACCGCCGACGATGAGGACGAGGAGGGCGGCTCTCAGGGCAAGGCGCTGGACAAGTTCGCGGTGAACCTCACCGAGAAGGCAAAGGAAGGCGAAATTGAGCCACTGATCGGGCGCGACAAGGAGATCCGTCGCGCCGTTCAGGTGCTGGCGCGCCGGCGCAAGAACAACCCGTTGTTCGTCGGTGACGCGGGCGTTGGTAAGACCGCCATCGTCGAGGGCCTGGCGGCCATGCTGGCGGAGGGCGACGTCCCGAAGCCCATCCAGGGCGCAACGATCTGGGCGCTGGACATGGGCGCGTTGATCGCCGGCACCAAATTCCGTGGGGATTTTGAGAACCGCATCAAGTCAGTGCTCAAGGAGCTCGGCGCGATCAAGGACGCCATCCTGTTCGTCGATGAGCTGCACACCGTGATCGGCGCCGGCGCCACTAGCGGCGGGACCCTCGACGCATCGAATTTGCTGAAGCCTGCGCTCTCCAGCGGCAAGCTGCGCTGCATCGGCGCAACGACGTTCGAGGAGTACCGCTCCCACCTGGAGCGCGACCGCGCCCTTGCCCGCCGCTTCCAAAAGATCGAAGTGCTGGAGCCGAGCCTCGAGGAAACGGTGCAGATCCTCAAGGGTCTTCAGTCGCGCTATGAGGAGTTCCACAACGTCACCTACGAGGCGGAGGCGATTGAAGCGTGCGGCAAGCTCGCGCAGCGTCACCTGCACGACCGCAAGTTGCCTGATAAGGCGATCGACTTGATGGACGAGGCCGGCGCTGACGCCAAGCTCGAAGACGGCGATGGCGCGGTGGTCAACAGCGCGCGCATCGAACAGGTCGTGGCGCGCATGGCTCAGATCCCGCCGCGCCAGGTCTCCTCGGACGATCGCAGCGCGCTGCGAGATCTCGAAGGCGAGCTGCGCAAGAACGTCTACGGCCAGGATCGGGCAATCAAGGAGGTCGCGACGGCGATCAAGCTCGCCCGTGCTGGGCTCCGCCCGCCGGAAAAGCCCATCGGCTCCTACCTCTTCACCGGCCCCACCGGCGTCGGCAAGACCGAGGTAGCAAAGACGCTAGCACGCGTGATGGGTATCGAACTCGTGCGCTTCGATATGAGCGAATACATGGAGCGCCACACCGTGAGCCGCCTGATCGGCGCGCCCCCGGGCTACGTCGGCTACGACCGCGGCGGTCTCCTCACGGAAGCGATCGCCAAGACGCCCCACTGTGTGCTCTTGCTCGACGAGATCGAGAAGGCACACCCCGACGTGTTCAACGTCCTGTTGCAGGTGATGGATCACGGCCGGCTCACCGACAACAATGGCAAGCAGTCGGACTTCAGCAACGTGATCTTGATCATGACGAGCAACGTCGGCGCGGCCGATCTCGCCAAGCGAAAGCTCGGCTTCGGCCAGGCAGACACGCGCGGCGACGGCGACATCGCATTCAAGAACACGTTCAGCCCCGAGTTCCGAAACCGCCTCGACGCGAAAATCGGCTTCGACCCGCTGAGCCCCGAAGTCATGGGACACATCGTCGACAAGTTCGTGGCCGAGCTCGAGGGTCAGCTCGGCGAGCGCAACGTCACCCTGGAGCTCACCCAGGCGGCGAAGGAGTACTTCGCGGACAAGGGCTACGATCGCGACTACGGCGCACGCCCCCTGGCGCGCGTGCTCCAGGACGAGATCAAGAGCAAGCTCGGCGACGAGCTCTTGTTCGGCGAGCTCTCCGACGGCGGCCACGTGATCGTGGACGTCAAGGACGGCGAGCTCACCTTCAAGTACAAGAAGAATCCGCTCCACCACTGAGCGTACACGCCCGGCTTTTTTTTGGGGGGGAGAGGTCCGCTGCCCCCAAGCCGCGCGGAAACGTGCGGTCGCTGAGGTCGGGCGTACAACGTGAAACGCCGGGAGGTACTCCCGGCGTTTCTGCGTCTGAAGCCGCTAACTCTCAGCTCTCGGAGAGCGTCTTCAGACCCTGTTTCTTCGCGTTGACAAGAATGCTCATGTTGCCGCTTGGGTGCTTGTTCTCACGCATCATCTGATGGCAGTTACCAGTCTCCGCGAACTGGAACACCTTGGAGAGACACGGGTCCACCTTGCCAGCGATCACCAGATCGTTCAGGCCCTTTGCCTGATCGTCGTTGGCGAAGTGTGAACCTTGAAGGCGCTTCTGGCGCATCCAGTGGTAGCGCAGATCCAGCGTCGCGTTGTAGCCGGTGGTGCCCGCGCAGATCACGACCATGCCACCGGTGTCGCACATGAAGATGGAGGTCGGGATGGTGGACTCACCCGGGTGCTCGAAGACGATCGCCGGGTTCTTGCGCTCGCCGAGGGCCTCCCAGAAGGCCTTGCCGAACTTACGCGCGCCCTGGACCCAGTGGTTGTAGGCCGCGTCGTCCGTCCAGTGCGGGAGCATACCCCAGTGGTCGAAGTCCTTGCGGTTCAGCATGCCGACCGCGCCGAGTTCCTTGCAGTAGTCAAATTTGTCAGTTGAACTGACGACACCCACCGCGCGAGCACCTGCTGCCTTGCAGATTTGGAGCGCCATGCAGCCGAGGCCACCCGCGGCACCCCACACCAGCACTGGGTCGCCTTCCTTCAGCTCGTTACCGGCCCAGCCATACAGCATGCGGTAGGCGGTCGCGCCGACCAGCATGTATGCGGCGGCGGCCTCCCAGGTCAGGTGCGCGGGCTTCGGCAGGCACTGGTGGTCCTGCACCTTGGTGAACTGCGCGAAGCTACCCCAGTTCGTCTCGTAGCCCCAGATGCGCTCAGAAGGCGCGAACATGGGGTCCTTGCCGGCGACGATGTGCGGGTCCTGGGATCCCAGCTTGGCAGTGGACGACGACTTCGTCGCCGACCTTCACGTTCTTCACCTCCGAGCCAACAGCCCACACGATGCCGCTCGCGTCCGAACCGCCGATGTGGAAGGCCTCTTTCTCGCCCGCCTTCTGCCGCGCGCGTACCACATCCACGGGGATACCGAGGGCAGCCCAGACGTTGCTGTAGCTTACGCCCGCCGCCATCACGTAGACGAGCACTGTTGGGCGCGGATTTCCGGTGTGAAATCTGTTCTATCGCGAAGGCGTCCTTCGGCTCGCCGTAGCGCTCCGGGCGGATCAGTTGGGCATACATGCGAGCGGGCACATGGCCCAACTCAGGGATTTCACCGAGCTCGTAGATGTCCTTGGGCATGGGGTGGGGAGACTATGACACAGCGCGCTAAATTACGAGACCGACCGTATCTCGTTGGCGGCGTTGGGACAGTGCAGCGGACCTCTCCCCCAACCCCGGATCGGCAACCCGTTGCAGACGAGCGCGTCTCCGACTGGTCGGCCAAAACGCTCGCGCCAATGCTTCGAAGACCCACGTACTCACGGTTGGGTTTGGTTGAGGCGCAGTTGGGCCTAATCCAGCTGTTTGGCTCGCGCTTCCCCTACGGTGCGGGCCTAGGTCCCGCAGCTTCCGCTGCGCAGCGGAGTAACCACGATGAACACTGAAGCCCCCAAGACTGTGCGCGCCGGCGATCTCCACCCCGCGCTGACCGCCCTCGAAACGGTGTATGAGCGCGCGCGAAGCGTGTCCACAGCCTCGTGTCCAAAGACGGCCGAGTGTCGGCCGGACTGCTCAACCGACACCAGCTCGCCGCTCACGGCCTCGCGTACCTGGCGACGGAACCCGAGGCCGCTCGGCAAGTGGTTGCGTAAGCCGAGCGTGTCAGCGCGAGCGACGCCGACACGGAGCTCGAGGTATCGATCGCCGGCGCCTACGTCGGCGAGCTCTGCCGCCAGCTGGTCGGCGGCGTCGAACTCGGTCCGTGCGAATCGATCGGTCTGAGCGAGCTCGACTGGAGGCGGAGGACATCGCGAGCACCCTGCAGAGCCCGGACAGGCAGGCGATCGCCGAACGTTACAAGGTCCGGCGAAGCCCTGGGTGCCGTCTCGCGCGCCTGCCGTGGAGAAACGCAGCTTCGGAGCGTGGGCACTCGGCGATGAGACGCTGGAAGCCGTGCAGACCGAGTTCCGTCGCTTCGCTGTCCAGAGCGAGGTCGAGCCGATCGCTCAGGATGCACCGCAAGGACGTGTGCTGATCCCCATGGAGTTGATCCAAAAGATGGCCGAACTCGGCGTCTTCGGCTTGACCATCCCCGAGGAATACGGCGGCCAGGGGCTGGACAAGGTGGCGATGTGCGTCGTGACCGAGGAGCTGAGCCGTGGCTACATCGGAGCGGGCTCGCTGGGTACGCGCGCCGAAATTGCTGCAGAGCTGATCCTCGGCGGCGGCACCGAAGAGCAAAAGCAAGAGTGGTTGCCGAAGCTCGCGAGTGGCGAGGTGCTTCCGACCGCCGTGTTCACCGAGCCCAACAACGGTTCAGACCTTGCTCACCTGAAGTCACGCGCTGAAAAGCAGGCGGATGGGAGCTACTTGGTCAGTGGCGCGAAGACTTGGATCACCCACGCCACGCGCGCCGATCTGATGACGCTGTTGGTGCGCACGAACCCCGACGACGACGGCTACGGCGGCCTCTCGATGATGCTCGCTACCAAGTCTCGCGGGAGTGAGACGAACCCGGAGACGGAAGGCTTTCCGGACGACGGCATCACCGGAACCGAGATCAAGGTGCTCGGCTATCGCGGCATGAAGGAGTTCGAGATCGGCTTCGACAACTTCAAGGTCGCTGGCGACGCGTTGCTAGGCGGAGTGGAAGGCCAAGGCTTCAAGCAGCTGATGGCCACCTTTGAGAGCGCGCGCATCCAAACCGCAGCGCGCGGCGTGGGCGTCGCTCAGTCGGCGCTCGACCAGGGGCTCAAATACGCGCAAGAGCGCATTCAGTTCGGCGCGCCGATCTTCGAGTTCCCACGAGTGCAGCGCAAGATCGGACGCATGGTGGCGCGCATCATGGCCTGCCGTCAGCTGACCTTCTTCGCAGCGCGCGCCAAGGACAGCGGCAAGCGCTGCGACCTCGAAGCGGGCATGGCAAAGCTCCTCGGCACCCGCGCGGCGTGGGAGAGCGCAGACGCTTGCGTGCAAATCCACGGTGGAAATGGGTACGCCGAGGAGTACGTCGCGTCTCGGATTCTCGTCGACGCGCGCGTGCTCTCGATCTTCGAAGGCGCGAACGAGATCCAAGCCCATGTGATCGCACGTCGACTGCTCGAACAAGCCTGAGACACGCGAATCTCACGCTCAACCACCTGCGCCTACAAGCGCTCCTCGAGCAGCCCGCGAAGCTCGACAGCGGCCCCAACCCGGCGCCCCGAACGGCGCCAACGCGCGGCTCAGTCCGCTAATTTTCGCCGCGCGGGCGGAGTAGCCCACTAGACTCCGAGCCGATGGCTCAGTGGATGGTGCGCAGTGAGGGCTCCGACCCAATCGGACCAGTAAGCACCGAGCTGTTGCTCCGCGGAATCGCCCAGGGTCGCGTGCCCGTGGAGAGCGAGGTGCAGCAGCTGGGAACTCGAGAGTGGCAAGTGCTCGAGTTCGTGGACGCATTCGCCGACGCGATTCAGTCCGACGAGGCCATGACGCGACTCGCGGAGTCCCCGCTCGACGACGCCGACGTGATCGCATATGCAGACGCCGAGGAGGCCTTCACGCGACTCGCGGTCCCAACCGGCGGCTCTCTGGGCGCACGCCCCCCTCCGCCGCCGCCGAACCCGCAACGACCGCCCGCCCCGCTCCCCTCGGCGCCGCGTGCGTCTGCCCCGCGCACGGCCGCCGCGCCCCCCATTTCCGCGCGGTTCCTGGCGTCACCTCAGCCGGCGGCCGCTAGTGCGGGCTACGACGAAGACGACGACGTTGCCACGCGAGTTGCGTCCTCTCCCCTCGCCTCATCACCGAGCAGCGAGGGCGGGCCGCCTCCCATCCCAGCCGCCGCGGCACTCTCGCAACCCTTTCCACCAGAACAGGCGCTCATTCACGGTCCCCCAGCGGTGATCGTGCAGGACACCCCGCCGCCGCCCACGGCCCAGCAAGTGCCGATGCCCGCGGCGATGCCTGCCCAGCCCC
>JAWKRD010000090.1:0-13626 GCA_041389805.1 Polyangiaceae bacterium
GCGGATCCGCGTCCTCGGTACCCAAGAAAGCGACTCTTGGACGTGGGTCGTTGTGGGGGTGCCTGCAATGATCGCGTGTCTGATATGGCGCGAACTGACCCCCTCGATCTTGGTAACTGCGCGATCGTAATTCTGACGCTGCTTGGAGCGCCATGGGTTGACTTTGAAGAGCACGCGCTGTGCATCCGCCATCGCGGTTTTCTCGGGGGCGAGGAGCGCGTGCTGTACGCCGAGATGGATAGCGTTTCCGTGCAGCCGAATTCCCTGGTGATCGCCACGTCTCGTGACATTTACGAGGTCGGGCCATTCGATCACATTCAATACGGCTTGTGTCGGAAGCGCCTGCTGCGCATCCAGGCGGAACTCGAGACGCGCCGCGCCACGTTGGTGAAGCAGGCACCGTTGATGATGGTCGACCGGTAGCGACGGGACCAGACGCGGTAGACTCGACGTGATGCCCGACACGAGTCTCAACTGGTACGGCGCGCACACGCTCTATGGCTGTCGCGCAGGGGATGCGGCGGCGCCGCAGCTCGTGGAACGTAGGGTGGTGCTGGTGCAAGCCCGAGACATGCAGCACGCCCTCGAGGTCGCCGAGGCGGAGGCTCATGAGTACGCGGACTCGCGGTGGCTGAACTTGGATGGGGAGGAAGTGGGTGTCCGTTATCTCGGATGCTGTGATGTGTTCGACATGCAGGCGACGCCGGGCGCCGCGGTCGAGGTCTACTCGACGACGCACGTGGTCCGGGAAGCGCTCAGCGACGCCGAGCTCGTGGATCGCTTCTTTGGCGAAGTCGAGTCGGAGCAGGAGCGAGCACTGCGAGAGCGCTTCGAGATCGGCGACCTGATGCCCGACGCGGACTAAACGACCGCGCGGCAGCCCCCTTGCAGGCTAGTTTCCGCGCGGCGAGCCGCAGCGGCACGCGCGCCCTCGATCTGCCTCGCCCGCAACGTCGCTGAGTGCTACCACTCCGCGGAAACCACTGCCCCGGCGAAGGCGAGGTGCGAATGAAGGTGTTTGGATATGGTGACGTGGTGTCGGAGGAGTTCGGGCTCCAGAAAATGCGGGAGGTGTCCTTCGAGGGCACGCCGGACGAGCTGCGCCACGTTGCGCGGTTCTTGATTCAGAAGGCGGAGGAGCTCGAGATGCGAACCTTCCGCATCAGCCACAAGCACATCCCTCCAAAGGGGCTCGAAGAGGAAGCTGCGACGTCATCGTCCTCTTCTGGCCTGAAGAGGAGTACGAGGAACCGCCGCGGATCAAGACTTCTAAGGAGCCACCCAGCTGAGGCGGCGGGAGACAGATCTCCTCTCCCTCAAACCCCCTGGAAATCTCCGTAAATTCCCTTCGTTGAGGAAATCGCCGTTGCGCACGGCAGCGTTCCGGTGACGCAACACTGCCTGGGTGGACGCGCGGGGGGATCGCACCATGCATGGCTCTCGCCCCGAGCGGGACGGAATGCGAAGGATTGAGCCATGACCGAGAGCTACACGCCGCCGAAAGTTTGGACCTGGGACAAGGAGAGTGGCGGGAACTTCTCCAATATCAACCGCCCCATCGCCGGCCCGACCCATGACAAGGAGCTCCCCGTCGGGGAGCATCCGTTCCAGCTCTACTCGCTGGCGACGCCCAACGGTCAGAAGGTGACCATCCTCTTCGAGGAGCTGCTCGAGCAGGCACGACGCTGAGTACGACGCCTGGCTGATCAACATCATGGAAGGGGATCAGTTCGGCAGCGGCTTCGTTGACATCAACCTGAACTCGAAGATCCCGGCGTTGCTCGACCGGAGCGGCAAGGAGCCCCAGCGGGTGTTCGAGTCGGGGTCCATTCTGCTTTACCTCGCGGAAAAGTTTGGGGCCTTCTTGCCGAAGGACCCGAGCAAGCGCACGGAGGCGCTGAGCTGGCTGTTCTGGCAAATGGGTGCAGCGCCGCTGCTAGGCGGCGGGTTTGGGCACTTCTACGCCTACGCGCCGACCAAGCAGGAGTACCCGATCAATCGCTATGCGATGGAGGTCAAACGCCAGCTCGATGTGCTCGACCGTCGCCTCGCGGATCATGAGTTCCTCGCGGATGAGTACCCATCGCCGACATGGCGATCTGGCCCTGGTACGGCGGCCTGGTGAAGAACAAGGCCTACAACGCCGCCGAGTTCCTATCCGCCCACGAGTACAAGCACGCTGCGCTGGACCGAGCAGATCGCCCAGCGCCCAGGGTGCGCCGCGGCCGCGTCGTCAACAAGAGCTGGGGTGACGAGCCCGGCCTCGCTGAGCGGCATTCGAAGAGCGACTTCGAGAAGCTGTGAGCTAGCGTTCCTCTCCGCGGCATACTTGGGCTGCGGCCCGGTTCCCTGAGCGTGGGGGACTGGCTCACGTTCGACTTCTGGATCTGGCGCGCCGCGATCTTGGCAGTGCCTGGCATCGTTTTCGAAGGCCTGGGCGTTGCGCTGGATTCGAGGACCCTCGTCGAGACGGGCTCTGGTGCTTCCGCTCCTGGCGTTGGCGGTTGGGGCACGATTAGCCTCTTTGCTTGGGGCCAGGGTCGATTCTCCGCCGCGTCTCCACCGGTCCTCCTCATTCTCGCCTCGCGGTGCGAGTAGCCTTGAAGGCGTGGACGGATGGTTCCCTGCGGTCTTCGCGAGCTTGGGGCTGCACAGCTTGATCTGGTGGTGCGCGCCAGCTTGGGCTGATGGGCGCGTCCTGTGCTCGCCATGGCTCGCGGTCGAAGGGCCGGCGCTGAGCCTCATCCTACCGGACGAACTCGGGGGCTTCGCGCTGGTCGGCGGCAGCGTGCTCCTCGCTATGTGGTATGGCGCCCTCCACGCTGAGTGGTGGTGGCTCCAGCTCCTGCTCTGGCTCGGGTTCGTTCTGCTATGGTTGGGTCCAGGAGTAGTCCCCCTGCTCGGCTGTGTATGAGTTCTAGATGAAGCTTCGAACTTCACAGCTGTTCTTGATCGCCCTCGTCGGTGGCGGGTTTGGTGCCTGGTATGGGGTGGATACGGCTCGGCGCGGGGACGCCGCGCTGACGGTGATGATCCGTGGGGCAAAGAATCGCTCGGCGCGGGCGTACTTCTGTCACGCGCCGCCGGAAGTCGCGTTGCCCGAAGTTCAGGCTTGGGCGCAGAGGCAGAGCGAAGCTCCTGAAGACAACGCGGTGCTTGCCAAGTACCCGCGCGTGGCGCTGGCGATGCTCAACGAGCGCCTGGGGCGCGCGGAGGCTGCGAACGCAGACTGGGCTGGAGTGCTGCGGGGGTGTGAAGGCGAGAGCTGCAAGCGGGAGCGCTGGCGCGAGCAAGTCCAGAAGGTGTGCAAGCCATGAAGGAGGACTCGCGTCCGGCCAGCTCCAAGGTTACCCCGAGGAAACTCGGGGGGCGCTGGTCTGTGGTGTATGGGGTTCCTGCGCTCGCGGTTGGCGCTGGGCTTGGCTTCTTCGTCGCGACACTCTTGACATCGCGAGTGGCTCAACGCTTTCCTGAGTTCTTAGGGGCTCAGCAAGAACACGCTCGCGTCATGTTTTGCTACGCCCCAAGGGAGCAAAGCTCTGGGGTCATTGACGACTACGCAAAGGTCGCTGCAGGCACGGAGGACCACGTGACTGCGTACGGGGTA
This sequence comes from Polyangiaceae bacterium, assembly GCA_041389805.1. Lineage (GTDB taxonomy): Bacteria > Myxococcota_A > Polyangia > Polyangiales > Polyangiaceae > JAHBVY01. The sequence continues at coordinate 3,608 of JAWKRD010000090.1, forward strand.
GAGCTGCTCGCTCAAGCAGCCGTGCTGGAGGAGCGTGCGCACTCCGACACGGCAGAGGAACGCTGGAAAAAGGCGGAGAGCGCCTGTGGTGCTGCTGGAATGGCGGCCTGTAGCCGCGAGGCGCTGCGTTCCCTCGCGGAAGCTGGCTGCGCCCACCAGCATGAGTAGGTGCGGAGGGTCAGAACGGCTTGAACTCGCTCATCAGCTTGCCGAGAACTGGATCCCTTTTCGCTTGCTTTGCCAGCCCGGGGAAGCCTGCGTATTTGAGACTGTGGCGCAGGAAGTCGGTAAAGGACTGCGCTTTGGGTGTGTGCGTGAGGGGTGCGTCGAGCGTGGCTCCAGAGACTAGCAATCGCACCTCACCCCCACTGAAGCCGGCTTTGCCTTCGGCGTCGGGGCCAACGGGAAACTCGAAGGGCTGCGCCTCGTTCCAGGTATCCAGTTCGTCCAGAGCCTCGGAGAGGCTGCTTACCACCAATGGATCGGTGAGGAGTATGTCGGAGCTGGATTGCTTCGATGATAAGTCCGTGTGTGAGGCGCCCCACGCGTCCAATTGACCACGAAAGTCCACGACGCCGATCTTCCTCAGCCAGTGGTTGAGCACGAGCGGTAGGGGGCCAACGGCGGTTTCCAGGCGCTTGAGATCCTTGCCCACACTGCGCTTGGGCGGCTCAAGCGGTCGCTTCGCGATGAACCTGTAGCCAGCATCCTTCAATGCCGCGTGGATTTGTTGGAGGTTTCCGGCGACGATTTCGAGAAGCCTCAGTACTGCTGGCTCGAGAACCGGAATAGCGTCTGCTGCCAGGGGCTTACTCCCGCTGAGCTTGGTTAGCGCCTTCCAAGCTGCTGCGTTGGGCGTAGCCAAGTAGCTTGCAACGGCTTCAGTCAGCTCTGGGTCGACAGCGCCCTTTGACGCCAAAGACGGTTTGAGCGTGCGCTTCGGTTCGGGAGATGGCCCACCGCCTTTGTACGCCGCGAGGATCCCCTGCGCGGATTGCCCCAGCTGGCGGTCCTTCTTCAGTCCCTCCAACCACTCGATGAAACCCGAGTCCTCCGGCACCCAGCCCCGTTCCGGATCGGCCTTCAACGCCGCCTGAGACTGCTGGAGCAGGAGCTTGATCACTTGGGTACGAAAGTCTGGTTCTTTGAGCCTCGGTTTTAGCCGTTGGTACGCGGTACTGGGGTCCAGCTCAATCAACGCACGAGCTGCGAACCATCGGCCCCAAGCGTCGGTAGCGTTCTCCTGGCTGATCAAGACCTCCAAGCTGTCGCGATCGCCTCGCTCACATAAGGCGTGCCCAGCAGCCATCCGGATGTGGCGGTCGGGGTGGGCGACATATACCTTACGCAGGAGGTCGATGCTTCGACTGGCTAGGGCCGGGTCGTCGGGTTCTCGGCCGAAGAACGCCAACAGGGCCTGTGCGGCCATACGCTGCTGGCCGGTGTAGCCCTGACCTGCTTCCGTGGGGATTGAAGTGAGGGCGGGGTGCCTCTGGATTTCTTCCATCACGAACGCCGCGCCTTCCGGGTAGCCGTTGTTCCGCAACTCAAGCCCCGCTGGGTTGACTTCTTCAAGCGCGGTGAGCAGGGCTTGAAAGCTGTCTTTGCTCGCGCAGCGACCCAGTACCCTGGCGGCGGTCGCCCTCAGATGAGGCCAGCCTTCATGGATCGCTGTTTGTGCGAACGGCTGTGCCTTTGCAGGCGACTCCCCTGCGAGTGTGATCAGCGCAGCTTCAATCGCTTGGGGCTCGCCTGCTTTCGTCTTCTTCAGAAGCTCGCTCGAGCCAACGTACAACGAGTTTACAGGCGCTCTTGGAGGCGCCGGTTCTCGAGACGGATCCTGCTTGTAGATTGGGGTTACGATGTCTGGGAGCTGCTCCAGCTTCGCGCTCTCGAGCGCTTTCGCCAAGTCGCCGCTCAGGCGCTCTGCGATCGGGTGATGCACGACGTCAGTGTAGCCCAAACAGCTTACACGCCGTCTGTGTCGTACACCGCGCCACCTCGAAGTCCGGCTCAGCCCGCGCCGCAGCCACCGCTCGCAACACGTAAGGCAGGAACGCTGCCTCGTTGCGTCTGTCCTTCGGCTGCAGCTCGCTCGGCATGTTGCGGGGCAAGATGTACGGCGCGTCGGTCTCGATCATCAGGCGATCCGCGGGGATCTGCCTGACCAGCTCGATCAGGTGCTGGCCGCGGCGCTCGTCGGCGATCCAGCCGGTGATGCCGATGTGCAGGTCGAGCTCGAGATAGCTCTCGAGGGCCGCGCGATCCGACGTGAAGCAGTGCACCACACCGCCCACGAGGGCCGCGCGGTAGTCCTTGAGGATGCTGACGAAGTCGGCGTGCGCCTCGCGCTCGTGGAGGAACACCGGCTTCTGCAGCTCCGCGGCCAGGGAGAGCTGCGCCGCGAAGGCGCTGCGCTGTGCCTTGGGCGGGCTGAAGTTCCGGTTGTAGTCGAGGCCGCACTCGCCAACCGCCACGCAGCGGGGTGAGGCGTGGAGTTCCCTCAGCGTCGCTAGAGCGAGGGAGTCGCACTCGGCGCCGTGGTGAGGATGGATCCCCGCGGTAGCAAACACAGCGGGGAGGGGTCGGCTTTGCGGCGCCTCGGCGGCCAAGTCTTCTGCCAGGGTGACCGCGTCGCGGCTGCCCTGGACGCTGACGCCCGTCGCGACGATGCGGGTGACGCCGGCGGCGTGAGCGCGCTCCAGCATCGCTCGGCGGTCCGCCTTGAAGCGCTTGTTCGTGAGGTTGGTGCCGATATCGACGAGGCTGGGAGTAGCTACTTCAGTCACGACTGCACCTCGGAGAGTAACTCGGGGGCGAGTCGGGCGGTGATGCGCCGCGCGTAGCTCAGCGGCTGAAAGGTGCCTTCCTCGCGTGTGCCTTGCCAGGCCTGCGGTTCGTGACGGCGATGGGCGCGGCCACGGGTCAACGCCAGCACACAGTAGATTTCCGTCAGGCTGTGGCGCAGCTGGTGCAGGCGACGCTGGGCGTCCGCCATGGGTTCTTGCCAGGTGCTCCGCAGTCGTTGCTTGAGGGCGCGAGTCTCCGCTTCGAAAGCCAGGCGGCTCGTGTGGAGCACGCGCAGGCGGGCGAGGCGTGGATTTTCGTTTGATTGAGTGGTTTCGATTGCTTGTTGTTGCATGTGAATGTCTCCAGAGGGTTTGAGTGTTTGGTTGAAGGCGCAGGAGTCCGCGCCCCCTGGAGGAGCTCGAGCGTTTGCTCGTTTGACTGTCGCGCGGAAGTCATATCCCCGGGGAAGCAGGTGCGTGGGTGATGCACGGCCGCGCGAATGGTAGCGGGGGCTCGAATCGAACGAGCTTCTCGGGGAGGCTATCCCCGCGTAGGTACCGGTCCTACTACCCCGCAGTGAATGGACGACGCCCGACGCGCCGTGAGAAGTGGCGCAAGCAGACGGCCCTGCATGGGACACCGAGCTAGGTTGAACAGGCGCTGAACACCGGCTGAAAGGAGCCGATTCAGGCGCAAGCGACCTGCCTTGAAGGGCAGGTAAGCGTTGCACGCAGCGCTGAAGATCTGAAAAACGTCGACTAGAAGCCCGTCACCTCGATGGTGGATTTGTGGAGGTCCCTCGCCCCCGAACCCGGCAAAGCGTTCACCTTGGACCTGACGTTGTCAAGGCGTGTGCTAGCGTGGCGCCGCCGATGCGTCAGTGGACACCCGTGGAAGCAGCGATTGGGGTCGCGATATTGGGCTCTGTGCTGGCGGCTGCAATTCCGAGCTTCTTCGAGAACTTGCACGCGTCGCGCCTGGCTGAACCAGTGGATGGTTTGAAGCGCCTGGCAACCCGCGCGACGGCGCTCGCCGCGGGTCGACCTGCGGAGGTCGCGTACCCGGAAACGGTGCCGCTCACGCCTGCTGACGTGCCGATGGGCAAGCTCACGACGGATCCTCCGGGCACCTGGGACAACCCGACCTGGCGGCAGCTGGAGTTCGAGTGGACCGTGCCCCACGCGTATTCGTTTGCGTTCGAGAGCCGCAACGCCAAGGGGCACAGCACGTTTCGCGCTTGGGCACATGGGGATTTGGATGGCGACGGGCTTCGCAGTACCTTCGAGATCTCGGGAGAGACGAAGGACGGCGAGCTTCCAGTCGTCTTCCCCATGGATATCCAGCGTGAAGTCGAATAGCCCCGAAGGCTCGAACAGCAAGCAACCGGATCCGCCGCCCACGGCTCCGAAGGGCGATCTGCAGACGCTGATCGCGGTGCTGCTGATGCTGGTGTGTGGCTTGGGCGTGGCGCTGAATCACGCGCCCATGGTCGCGCGTCACGCAGAGCTCAAGGCGAAGAACGACGTCTATCCGCTGCCGAGCCCGGAGCAGACCGTCGTCGCGAGCCTCGGGTACCGCTCGGCGCTGGCTGATGCGATCTACGCCCACGTGCTGGTGTCCTACGGGCTGCACATCCAGGAGCGCCGCGGCTTCGACTTCATCGGCGAGTACCTCGACACCATTTCCACGCTGGATCCTAAGTTCGCCGATCCGTACCGCTACGCCGACACCTTCCTCATCCTGCAAGCCAAGAAGGCGACCCGCGCCGACTACGTGAAGGCGCGGGAGATCCTGGAACGGGGCATGAAAGAGCTGCCCAACGACACCTTCCTCTGGATAACCGCGGGGCAATACATCGCCTACATCGCGCCGCCGCACCTGGGCGATGACGAGCTGTTCAAGCAGTGGCGCCTGGATGGCGCCCGCGTCCTGGCCCACGCGTGTGAGCTGGTCGGCACCAACGAGAACCTCCCGTATCAGTGCATCACCGCCGCAACGCTCTTCTCGGGGGCGGGGGAGGAAGAGGCGACGGAGAAGTTCCTCGAGCGCGTGCTGGCGGTGAGTGACGATCCGGAGATCCAGAAGATGGCGCTCGCTTACATGCAGGCGAAGCTCTCCGAAGGCGCCCGGAACCGCGTTCAGCGTCGCCTGGACCGCCTGCGCGAGGCGCGAGACGAGACGTTGCCCGCCGTGGGGAAAGACCGCTTCCTGGTGATTGGGCCGCCGCTAGATGCTGCCAAGGCCTCTGGGCACTGTGACGGGCGCACTCCGGACGAGGCCGCTTCGCCCAGCGACCCCGTGGTGGACTGCACCAGCGACTGGACGGACTGGGAAGAGGCCGCAAAGCTGCGCGACGCTCAGAGCGAGAAATGACCGCGCCGCTCGAGGCGCAGGTGAGCAGCACTGGCGCACAACGCGAAACGCCCCGCACCGGTTAGGATGCGAGGCGCTTGCTGGGCCTTGTGCTGAGGCTATGGGAAGCGGACCGCGACGGTCACGCTCTTGCCTGCGTCGACCTTCGCGCTCCGCACCTTGCGGCCGTGCTCTGGGTGCACGAACACCACCGTGTGATTCCCCGCGGAGACGCTGATGCCGGTCTTGGGAGTCTGACCCAGGGGGCGGCCGTCCAGGATCACGTTGGAGACGGGGATCGAGTTGATGTTGATGGTGCCGTTGCCCGTCGCTGCAGGAGGCTCGGTGCCGCCCGTTGGCGGAGGCTTGGTGCCGCCGCCAGTGGCCACGGGTTGCTTGTCCGGCGGAGGCTCCTTGCCCACCTCGTACATCGTGATTTCGAAGGTCTTTTCGGCTTCGCCGTCTTCGAAGACGATGTCCTTTCGGTAGTTGCTGAAGCCGCTCTTGGTGGCTTCGATGCGGTAGGGCTTGTCCGTCGTGATGTCGATCTTCAGGCCGCGGTCGCCGCTCAGCTTGTCCGAGGGGATCGGGCGCCGATCGTTGCCGCTGACGAGGACCACGCGGGCACCAGCTGCGTTCGGGCCGAGCTTGATGTGGGCGAGTCCCTTCTTCACCTTGAGCTTGAGCGGACCGATGTCCTTCATCTGGTCTTGCGCGACGGTGACCTTTTGCTCCCAGGGCTCGAAGCGATCACTGCCAGCGACCTTGATCACCTTTTCGCCGGGCGTCATGTCCTTCAGCTCTTGCGGCAGGGGACCGATCTCCTTGCCGTCGACGTAGAGCTTCAGGCCTGCGCCCTCGGCGGTGACCTTCACGCCAGTGCCGCCCGTTGCCGGGGCGAGGTCGACCTTGAGCAGCGCCTCGTCTCCGCCCGGAACCTTGATCGCCTGATCTGCGGTCTCCTGGTAGCCCGAGGCGACGACGCGCACCATATGCGTACCCGCCTCGATATCCTTGAGGATACACGGGGAAGCTTCGCACTTCTTGGCACCGTCCACGTAGACTTGCAGGGCGTCTACGGCGCGGTTGTTCGGACCCGAGACGGTGACCACGAGCTTGCCTGTGCCCGGGGGGCGCAGCAGTAGGATCGCTGCGGCCACCAAGCCAACCACCAGCAGCGCCGCAACGGCGAGCAACGCGGAGCGTGCGCCTGAGCTCTGCTGCGGCGGTGCGTGCATGACCGCTTGCGCAGGCATGGGCTGCATCGACTGCGGCTGCATCGAGTGCGGCGCCATCTGGGGCTGCATTGAGTGCGGCTGCATCGACGGCGGGACCTGTTGCCCGTACCCCGGCTGCTGAGAGTGCGGTTGTTGAGACTGCGGTCCCATCTGCATCGTCTGCCCCAAGCCTGGAGGCGGCGGTGGAGCACCGCTCGAGACGAGGCCAGCCGCCGATGCGGGCGGCGGCGGGGCACCTGCTGCCGGCGGCGGTGCGCTGCGCAGCAGAGCGCGCGCAGCGTCCTCCGTCCCGGACTTGTCGTAGATCGCCGTCTTTTCGTCCTCGTCGTCCCAGTCCATGTCCACCGGAGCAGCCGTTGAGGGCGGCGGCGGACGCGGCGGAAGACTCCCGCGCTGCGATGGCACCGCAGGGGGTGGAAGGCTCCCTCCAGAACGGCTCGTGGGCGGCCCAGGCGGCCCCGAGGTGCGGCTTGGTGGCGGCGCCGGCCCGCGGCTTGGCGGGGGCGCGGGAGCCGCGGTAGGCGCAGGCAACCCCAGCAACGTCTTTTGGCGCGGTGCTGGCGGTGGGGTCGGGGGCCTGGCTGAGGGCGGTCCGGATGGGGGCGCGGGCGCGCTCGGCCCACTGGGCATCTGCACGGTCCGACTCTTCTTGTTGGCTAAGCCGTCGAAGACGTCGAGATCGCTTCCGCCTTTGTCGCTCATGCGGTTCTCCTGATGGACTCCAAGACTGGGGACGGGACTCGAGGCGTTCTGTGGGAAGGCGCCTTGCATGAAGCGTTTGGCACTTTCCCGTGCTGAAGCCTGCCAGCGAGAGCCGCCAGACCCGTGAGACGCCTGAGAACTTTGAGGGTTTTTGGGCAGCTCACGTTGCGCGAACGCGCGCAAGTCATCGTCGAATTGTGACGCCGTAGCGTACCTTTCGTTCACATCTTTGGCGAGCGCCTTCAAGACGATCTTGTCGAGTTCCGGCGGGATTTTCCGGTTCCCGCCCGCGCTCGCCACAGCCTGTGACGGTGAAAGAATTTCTCGAGAGCGGATCATCGAGATCAGCACCACCTCATTGGTCGCGTTGAACAGCCGCTCTCCGGTCAAGCACTCCCAGAGGCAGATCCCCAGAGAGAACACGTCGCTGCGCTCATCGACGCCTTTTCCGGACACTTGCTCGGGGCTCATGTAGCCGAGCTTGCCCTTGATGTTGCCCGCTTGCGTGCTGGTGATGCGCCCCTCGGCCTTCGCGATCCCGAAGTCGATCAGCTTCACGTCGCCGTTGAAGCTGAGCAGCACGTTGCCCGGGCTGACGTCGCGGTGGACCACTCCGAGCCTGCGCCCGCGCCCGTCCGTTGCTGCATGCGCGTACGCGAGAGCCTGCGCAACCTGGGAAATCACGTACAGCGTCAGCTCGAGGGGCAGGGGCTGACCGCGGTCCAGCAGGCTGCGCAAGCTGCGGCCCTCCACGAACTCGAACGCGATGTAGTGACTCGCGTCGACGGCACCCACATCGATGATGCGCGCGATGGCCGGGTGGTCGAGTTGACACGCGATGCGCGACTCGTCGTGGAACTCCTCGATGAACTCATCGTCTTCCGCGACGTTCGGCAGGATGCGCTTGAGCGCAACGGTCTCACCCGACTCGCGGTGGCGCGCGCGGAACACCTCTGCCATGCCGCCCACGCTGACGCGCTCGAGCAGCTCGTACTTGCCAAAGCTGCGAACGGGCTGGTTCACGCCAGGCCCTTCGGTAGCGGTTCACGTGAGCGAACTCGCGGCTGTGGGGAGGTGCTCATCAGAAGGCGGATCACGCCAGGATCCGCAGAACATCTTCGCACATCCCGAGTGGCCTTTGGGTAACCGCGAGGCACGAAATGGCCCTTTTTGCGCGCTTCGATAAGCCAAACGCCGCGCTCGGCTCATGTGCCCATGCGCTTTAGTGCCGAAGCGGCGCGGAAACGCGCGTCGGTGGCTACTCTCCGGCGGGTGCGGGTGCGGGAGCCGGGGTAGGTGCTTCGCCACCGCCCTCGGGCTTGCTCCCACCTGCTTCGCCGCCAGCACCCTCCGCGGGCTTCGGCTTTCTGAAGTAGCGCACCCGCTTGGCCTGCAGGGGGTACCACTCCTTTGGCGCAACGATGGGCGTTTCCGGGAAGATCCGGCCCGCGCCGGGCGTCGGCTTGCGTAGCAGCCGGACGCCGCCTGCGTGGCGCGCCACGGGAGAGCCTGCGAGATCGCGATCGCCGCCGATGGCCACGCCGAGAGGCTTCTCGAAGTAGAGCGTGGCGGAGCAACCGATGTTGGCGAACAGCTGGCTCAAGAGCTCCGAGTCTTTTTGCGGTTCGGGCGCCGTGGAAATTTCCGCATAGTAAAGCATGCCGCCTGCAGCGCCGATGCACGCACCCGCGCTGATGGCTTTGCCGCCCACTTGATCCGACGTGTAACCGCGGCCGATCAGCGCTGGCTTTGCCGCCTCGGCGGCGACCTTTGGTTCGGCCCCGATGACGAAGCGCCCTCCGCCATCGGCGCTGCTGTCGAGCCACAGCCCGCTGGGCGCCGCAGCCGCTTCTTCGCCGTGGAACACCGCGACCAGCTTCGGATCGTCTTCGTGCTTGAGCTCCGGCTGCAGCGCTCGAGGGTCGAGCTCCATCACCCGCACCTTCGTTTCCTTACGGCTCACGTCGGGGCGCAGACTGGTGGTGGCGACGGCGTACGGCCAGCCGTGCTGGGGCAAGCCTTTCAGCGTCCAAACGCCTTCCTTGCTGTCGGGACCCGGGAAGGCCGTGCGGAGCGGCTTTCCGGGGAGGATGTGGCGCAGGGTCAGGTAGAAGAAGTCGCGGGATTCCCGGCTGATGTAGCGGGGGAAGTTCATCAAGCCCATGTAGCGCAGCATGCGGCGCCCGATGAACTTCCAGCCCGGCATGTCGGTGACGTCGCCGGTGGCTTCCCATTGCTTGTCGAGGTCGTGACCGACTTCGGGGAGCTCTCCGTCTTTTGCCGCGTGGTAAAATTCGAGGCCGGTGTGGCCGGGGTTCATGTCGAGGTGGATGCCGTAGACGCAGCGCGCCCTTTCCATCGCAAACGCCAGGTGGTCCGCGTCGATGCTATTTCCGTACAGATACGCGACGAAGTTCTCCTTCGTGAGGCACACGGCGCTGCGGGTGGTGCGGCTCTCGTCTTTCCAGCCGGGTGGTACGCCGCCCCACCAGTTGCGCTTGTACGGGTTGATCACGCCGTCCATCACCAGCGGCGACATGTTCTGTCGGAAGCCGATGATGTTGTCGGGCACGCTCTCGTCGTTTGGCCAGGTGCCGAAGCGCGTCGTGCCGTCCTTCATCTCGGCGACCGTCGCTGCGTACGGCTTGGGCGGCAGGTACATCACGTTGTCCGCCTGCATGCCGAACTCGCCATGGGTCGCCTGAAAGCCGCCGTTGAAACCGGCCAGCAGCCGCCCCATCACCTCGGGCTTGCGCGGTACGAGGCCGGGGCCGGTTTCACCGGTAGCGCTCTTCGGCTCCACCGTGCCGCTCATGGTGTGCAGCTCCACCTGGCGGCCGTCCCACACCGTGACGTAGATTTGGGTGTAGGCGCGTTTGCGATCCGTACGGATAAACGACGTGACGAAGGGCGACGGCGCGCCCGGGTTCTTGCGCA
>JAWKRD010000091.1:0-11600 GCA_041389805.1 Polyangiaceae bacterium
GCGTACGAAGAACTACATCTCCCGCGCAGCGGTAGAGTCACCGTGAGCCTCGAACGTGTCGACGGCTGATGACTTGAGACCAAAGGCCGTGTGAAGGTCGTGGGTTCGAGCAGTGCGTGCCCGTCGAGACCATGCAATGGAACGCAGCGGCGAGTCTCTTTCGCCCGGGGATCCCGAGACTGAGCTTGCTCTGCGCGGTCATCATGCTCGTGCTCGGACTTGCGACTTGCTGGGACGCGCGTCGAGCCTTGATCGTCGGCTGGCGCGGCTGGGTTAGGCTCCTGTTGCTGTGCGGCGCGGCATGGGGTGGCTTCGTTTGCCTCGCGTGGAGTCCATTTCTCGAGACCGCTTTGGGCCGTTGTGGGGATGCCGGAGCGTTGCAGTGGCGAGCGCATGGCATCGTCACCGATCGGAGCGGACTCTGGGGTTGGGTGGTGCTGCGCCAGCGCGAAGTGATGGCTGGCTGGCTTGGCCCATGCATCGCGACGGCGCTCTTGGGTGCCTCGCAACGACCGCGCTCGCCGACCAGGATGAGCCATCACGCTTGGTTCGCCGTCACTGTCGCGTTGCTTGGGACTAGCACGTTCTGCTGGCGAGTGTCTCAGTCGGGACCCAGCCCAAAAGACGCAACGAACCTGGACGGTCGCTTGGTGCTCCCGGGTATGACTGCTGAGCAGGTCACCCGAGTCGTGAAGCGGAAGATCGATGTGAACTCCCTTAAACCGGTTCCGCGCGGGAGCGACATTTTCAGCGAGGCGCAGCGTTGCGGCGATATCCCTGGGATTCGCGGCTTATTGGACCAGTGGCGCATCGAGACGTGTCTTGACACTGGGCGAAACGCGCGAGCGCACGTGTGGGGGCCGGACGACGACATCTACGCGCTGTTCTTCGAGTTCGGCGGCAAGCCCACGGCGATTGGTCTCAACGAACACACCGGGCTCTCGCTGCACCGCATCTTGTCCCCTGATGAGCGACCTGCGCTGATCGTTGAGCGGTGGCTCAAATTCGAGGTCACCTACTTCGAGCATGAACCGCTCTTCGCGCCGACGGACGAGCCGGATCAGTTTCTCGTGCTCGACGGTCGACCGCCGGACACCCGCCTCGCGATCTTGTTTGGCGCCCAAGGCGACCAGTACGGAAGCTATCCATGTCCCCCCGTGCTGAGGAGCGTGGTCAGCCTCGCTGGGACTACCTACTACAAGCTGAGGTTCTACGCGCTCGGCGCGCTGACTGCCCTGCTTGTCTTGCTGTACCTGGCGCGGCGCCCATGGCGTGCCGCCTGGCTTCGGCGTGTTGCTTCCGGCGTTGAAGCTGCCAGCGTCTGGCTGCTGGTTGGCCTCGGCGCGACGTTGCTTGGCTGGATCCTGCCGTTCTTATGAAGCGATGCTCGAGACGACGGGAAGCGGTCTCGAGCCCTCCGGCAAGCTTGGAATGAGCGAGCTAGAGTTAGAGCCAGCGTGGGAGTTAGAGCTCGAGATAGGGTTAGCGTGGGCGCGTGTGTTTCGCGTTCGGCGCATGCGCTCAGCGAGCAGGCTGCCGGCCAGCCGCAACCGAAGCCCGGCCAACTGTTAACGATGTCCTGGCACAGCTCGAAGACTCGAACCCCGACACCAGCGCGAACGCCCACACGAACACGAACACGAACCCCAACACCCACACCAACCCAAACGCTGGCGCTAACTCAAACCCTAACCCTTGCCCTCCCCAGAGATCCCGACAAGAACCAGCGAACGATGGCAAGCAAAGGCCGCCCCTACCGCACCTTCGAGTTCCAGGGCTTCTCCATCCTGGTGGGCCGCGGTGACGCCGAAAACGACGAGCTCTCGTTTCGCGTCGCGAAGCAGCGCGACATCTGGCTCCACGTCGGCGGAGGAACGCCCGGCAGCCACGTCGTGATCCAGCGCCCCGAGTCTGGGGAAGAGCCACCGCGCGACGTGCTCGAATACGCCGCGAAGCTCGCCGCGTGGTTCTCCAAGGCGCGCAACGCGAAGCGCGTCGAGGTGCACTACTGCCCGGCGAGCCACGTGAAAAAGCCGCGCGGTGCCCCGCGCGGCTTGGTTCAGTTGAGTAGCTTCAAGAGTATCCGTGTGGCACCGGAGCTGCCCGAGTCCGAGTCACCTGAGCTCGATTGAACTCAGCAGACTCAGTGGCTGAGCTGGGAGCCTTGCACCACGAGTCCGTAGAACTCCTTACGCAGGTTGTCTTCGCCCTGAGTTGCGCTGACGATCTGCAGGATGTCGTCGAAGCGCTGGCCTTGGCTGTGCTTCGAGCCACGCAAGATCTCGGCGAACTCCACTACTCCGGTTGCGAAGCGGAAGTCACTGCTGGCTTCGTCGAAGTTGGTCGCTGCCGCGCTTAGATCGAAGTCGAAGGTCAGCTCCTGGCTCACGTCCCCATCGGGCTCCTTGTACCGCAGGCGCACGGTGGCCATGCGACCCTGGCTCAGGTTCCGGTCCCGCTCGAGCTCGTAGAACGAGGTGACGAAGTGACCGGCACCGAGATCACCCGAGTCCACCGCGTCGTTGGTGAAGTCGGAGTTGTCGAGCACGCGGTTCTCGTACCCAATCAAGCGGTAGCGCTGGACCGTGTCCTGGTTGAACTCCACCTGGATCTTCACGTCCTTGGCGATCACCTGAAGCGTGCTCACCAAGTTGTCTCCGAGCACGTGCATCGCCTCGTTCTGGTTGTCGATGAGCGCGTAGTTGCCGTTGCCGTGGTCAGCGAGCTGCTCCATGAAGGCATCGTTGGCCGAGTTGCCAAACCCCAAGACTGAGAGGGTGACGCCCTTGTCGCGATACGTTTCGATCTCCGAAATCAGCGCGTTCCCAGTCAGGCCGACGTTGAAGTCGCCGTCGGTGCATAGCACCACGCGATTGATACCGTTGCTGCGATAGGCACTCTCGGCCATCGCGTACGCCGTCTGAATCCCCGCGGCACCATTGGTTCCGCCTCGAGCTTCGAGACGATTGATCTGATCGAGGATCTCGCTCTTGTCGCTGACCTCCGTCGGCTGCATCTCGAAGCGGACGTCGCCGGCGTAGACCACGATACCGAGTCGGTCCGTAGGCTCCAGCCGCTTGACCAGTTGGCGCAAGGACCACTGGATGAGCGGTAGCTTGTTGGTCGCTGACATCGAGCCTGACGCATCGATCAAGAACACGAGGTTGGCTGGCTTGCGCTCTTCGGGAGGTACCTGCTTGCCCTTGATCCCGATGCGGAACAGATCCTGGTTCGCCTCACCGAACTTGGACGGTGCCATTTCGAAGCTGACGCTGAAGGGATCCGTGGTTGGCTCTGGATACTGATAGCGGAAGTAGTTCGTGTACTCTTCGACTCGCACGCCCAACGGATCCGGCAAGCTGCCGCCGCTGATGCTTTGCCGCATGCTGGTGTAGCTGCCGGTGTCGACGTCTGCGCCGAAGGTGGAGGTGTCCTCGACTGCCGTCTCGATCCAGTCGTTTTCCTGCGGAACTGCCACCGAGCCGGCTGCGCCACCTTGAGCGGTGCCCGCGCTACCGTAGCCACCGCCGCTGCCGCCGGTACCATAGCCGCCGCCGGTTCCGCCATAGCCGCTGCCGCCGTTCGCGCCGCTGCCGCCGTAGCCGCTACCGCCGTTACCTGCGTAGCCAGTGCCACCCGCTGCGTAGCTACCGCCTTCGCCGTAGCCGCCGCCGCTCCCGCCGAAGGCGGAAGAGCCGCCTTCCGGTCCGCTGCCACCCACTGGTGCAGTGCCGCCTTCGGCACCGGTTCCAGAGCTTGAGCTGGCGTCGGAGCCACAAGCCACGACGGTGGATAGGGCGAGGCTGGCCGCCGCCCAGGTGAGTGCTGAAGTGAGTCGAGTCATGTGTTCCCTCCGAGGACCATGCGCGTGTGCGGTGCGTCCGAGTCGTCTTGGTTGCAGCGCGAGACAGGCTGCGCTTGCCACTATTCAAGTCTCGTGCCGTCTATTCCGCAGCCGAATTTGCCTGCAATCCGCTTGCGGCACAGCCTGGCACGGCGATCGGGACTCTCGGCACACGCGCTGAGCCATGAAAAGCAAGAGCCGCGCGGTGGTCCGCGCGGCTCGTATGAAATGAGTCTTCAGAATGAATCCGTGGGGCAGCAATCTCCCCGCGGATCCGCTGTATCGAGGCTAGTGGCTGAGCTGGGATCCCTGCACCACGAGTCCGTAGAACTCCTTGCGCAGGTTGTCGTCGCCTTGAGTCGCGCTGACGATCTGCAGGACGTCGTCGAAGCGCTGACCTTGGCTGTGCTTCGAGCCACGCAAGATCTCCGCGAACTCCACCACTCCGGCCGCAAAGCGGAAGTCACTGCTGGCCTCGTCGAAGCTGTTCGCTGCAGCGGCGAGGTCAAAGTCGAAGGTCAGCTCCTGGCTGGTATCGGCGGTGGGCTCCTTGTACCGCAGGCGCACGGTGGCCATGCGTCCTTCGGTCAGGTTCAAGTCGCGCTCGAGCTCGTAGAAGGAGGTGACGAAGTGGCCAGCGCCGAGATCTCCGGCGTCCTTCGTGTCATCGGTGAAGTCCTGGTTGTCGAGCTTGCGGTTTTCGTAGCCGACGAGGCGATAGCGGCTCACGATGTCCTGATTGAATTCCACCTGGATTTTGACGTCTTTCGCGATGACCTGCAGAGTGCTCACCAGATTTTCGCCGAGGACGCGCGCCGCTTCGTTCTGGGTGTCGATGAGCGCGTAGTTGCCGTTGCCGTGGTCTGCGAGCTGTTCCATGGTGGCGTCGTTCGCGCCCATACCAAAGCCAAGCACCGAGAGCGTCACGCCGCGCAGACGATACTCGTCGATCTTGGAGATCAGCGCGTTGCCGGTCAGGCCGACGTTGAAGTCACCGTCAGTGCAGAGCACCACTCGGTTGATGCCGTCACTGCGGAAGCCACTCTCCGCGAGTTCGTAGGCTTTCTGGATCCCCGCCTCGCCATTGGTGCTGCCGCTGGACTGCATCGAGTTGATCGCGTCGAGGATCTCGCTCTTGTTCTCGACGGCAGTGGAGTTCAGCACCACCGCCTCGTGACCGGCATACACGACGATGCCGAGGCGATCCGTCGGCTCCAGCTTGCTCACCAGCTGACGCAGTGACCACTGCACCAGGGGGAGCTTGTTGTAAGCGCCCATCGAGCCAGACACATCGACCAGGAACACCAGGTTCGCTGGCTTGCGCTCAGACAGCGGCACTTGCTTGCCGTGAACTCCGATGCGGAACATGTCCTGGTTCGCCTCGCCAAACTTGGAGGGGGCAAGCTCGAAGCTCACACTGAAAGGATCGGTGTCGGGGTTCGGGTAGTCGTACTTGAAGTAGTTGGTGTACTCTTCGATGCGTACGCCGCTGGGGTCCGGGAGTTGCCCTGCGGTAATGCTCTGGCGCATCGTGGTGTAGCTGCCAGTGTCCACGTCGGCTCCAAACGTCGACGTGTCCTCCACGGCAGTCTCGACCCAGTCGTTCTCCTGCGGTGCCGAGACGCCGCCTCCGTTCGCGCCCTGACCATCGGCGGCGCCGCCACCCGCGGCGCCGTAGTTGGTGGTGCCGCCGTTTCCGTAGCCACCACCGGCACCGCCGAACTCACCGGAGCCGCCGTTGGCGCCGCTGCCACCAGTCACCGCGCTGCCCCCCTCACCTCCGCCGCCGTTGCTGGAGTCCGAACTGCCGCAAGCGACGAGGGAAGACAGAAAGACGCTGACGGCGGTCCAAGCGAGGGCTGAAGTAAGTCGAGACATGGGTTCTCCAAAGGGGGGTGAGACTGTGTGCCAGGCTGGCGTTGTCTCCGCCCTTACAAGTCCCGTGCCGGCCTCAGAACAGCTGAATTTAGCTGGATTGGCTCGTGGCACAGACTGACACGGCTCGCGGCGGGTGCAGCCAACTGCGGCTCGAGATCATCCGACTACGTTCGAAGCGAGCGCTGGGCCACAGTGCTGGCATGCGCGGTTGGGCGAGCGTTCTGGGTTTGCTGCTCGTCGGGTGCGCTGCGGTGCGGGCTCCGGAGGGTGCGGAGGCACCTGTTTCCTCGCAGGCGCCGCAGCCAGCGGACACGGCAGCACCGTTAATATCCGCGGGGAATAAATCAGAAGGCGTCACGCTGTCGCCGGCGCACAAGGAGCCATACTGCGACTGGAAAGGGGTAAACGCCGAAGACGTGGACGCAGCGAACCAGGAGCTGCTCCTGAGCGATGACGAGCGCGCTCGCGCGCTAGCCACCCATTTGCCGTTCGGCACACCTCCCCCCCGATCCAAGCATCAAGCGCTGCGGGTGCTGAGACAGTTCGTGATCGAGTACGACGCGGACTTGCGTGGGCCGATCTGGACTGCATATCGCCTGGAGCGAGCCGACGTGCTCGAGGCCGAGCGGCGGGACGCGTTTCGTGCGGATCCACTGCTGGACGCAGACGTGCGCGCGGAGTGTCGCGACTACGAGGAGCCGATCTTCGACATTGGCCACCTGGTACCTCGCGCGGACATGAACCGTAGCTCGAGCGCGATGCTCAACACGTTCTTGCTATCAAACATGACACCTCAGCACTGCGCGACGAATCGCGGCCCCTGGCTGGTGCTCGAGGACCTGGTGCGGCAGTGGGCTACGACTGGGCCGCTCCTGATCTACAGCGGCGCGCTCTACGACTGGCAGCCACCTGAAGGCGAGGACCCACCGGCGCAGGTGCCGCGCATGTACTCGCCGCGTTATCCCGCGGAAATGGGTGAGGTGAGGCGCGTCGCGGTGCCTTCGCACTTGTTCAAGATCGTGATTCGCCTTCACGAGAGCGGCGTGACGGGGCCGTTTGAAGCCATCGCCTTCTTGCTGCGGAACTCGCCGCAAAAGGTTCCCAAGCAGAAGCTGAAGGCCTACCTGCAGGCTGCAATCGTGGCTCCTGGCAGGCTGGAACATTTGACGGGGGTGCGCTTCTTTCCCCGGCTGCATCGTGAGGAGCCTGCGCTCGAGTCAGCGTTGCTCAGCGAGCAGCCAGAGGCCCTCTGGGACCACGAGTCGCTCACGCCGCAGCTCACGGGACGCTGCAAGGACGACTACGCGGATTACTAGGGTGCGTGCTAGCGTCCTCGACCGAGGAGACCAGCATGCCCAGCGAGAAATCCGTGCCCGACCACACTGCCGTTCGAGTCGCGCTCTGGCGCGCGCTGCACGTCGAGATCGATCCGGAGCCCCACGTCTTCAACGACACGATTGGTCTTCAGCTCGCGGATCCAGGCGACGGCTGGCGGAACCGCGGGGATATGATCCCTCAGGACAGCGGGATGGGACGCATCTCCATCATCACGCGTGCCCGCTTCGTCGAGGACCGGGTGCTCGAAGAGCTCGAGCGCGGTGTCGGGCAGTACGTGATCCTCGGTGCAGGACTGGACACCTTTTGCCAGCGGCGACCTGAACTCGCGTCGCGGCTGCGCGTCTTCGAGGTCGATCACCCAGATACCCAAGCGTGGAAGCGCGGTCGGCTCAGCGAGCTCGGCTATGGACCCGAAGAGCAACCGACCTTCGTGCCCGTGGACTTCGAAGCTGGGGAGTCGTGGTGGGCGAAGCTGCAGGAGGCGGGGTTTGATAGCTCACGGCCAGCGATCGTCGCCTCGACCGGTGTCAGCATGTACCTCACGCGAGAGGCCATCGTCGCTACGCTGCGTGAAGTGAGCGCGCTTGCAGCGGGCTCGACCTTGATCATGACCTACATGTTGCGCCACGAGCTACTCGGGGAGTGGGAACGTGCGCTGCGCGTGCGCATCGAAGCCATGGCGGCGGCGTCCAACACGCCGTTCATCAGCTTCTTTTCCCCTCAGGAAATCTGCGCGCTGGCCAAGGAGTGCGGATTCAAGACCGCAGACTACGTCTCAGCGGACGAGCTAACCGAGCGCTACCTGCAAACGTTGGGCGTGCGTCAGCTGCAGTCGGAGCAGCTCCTGGTAGCCAGCACCTAGACTGCGCTACTTCACTTGCTCGGGGACGCACACGCCGTCCTTACACTTCTCGTTGCTCTCGCACGCGCCGTCGTCTTGACACGGCTTGCGCACGATCTTCGCCACCCATTGCGCGATGTGGTTGCCCGTCGTGATGTCTTGGAAGGGCAGACGGAACGCCGGCGCCGCTGGGTCACCGTTGCCCACCTTGGTGGGATCGAACGCCGCCATCCAGAGCTGAGTCGTGCCACCCGCCGCGAGCCGCAAGCCATAGGCGCGGTTGCTGGAGAAGGTGAAGTACATCACTGGGTGAGCATTCGCGGTGTGCACGCCGGGCGCCCACTTGGGCCAGGAGGACCAACCGGGATCGCTGACCGCGCTCAAGCGTGTGGGAGCGCCGCCCGCCTTCGGCACCACCCACAGCTCGCCGTCCACGGTGTTCGAGAAGGAGTCCGTGTTGCTCGCCGAGCGGTTGTAGAGCACCCACTGACTGTCCGGCGACCACGCCGGGTAGTAGTTGTTTTCGCCCTGAGACTGCACGAGCAGCGAGCCCGAACCGAATTGCCCGGAGGAAAATGGCGCGACGTACAGGCTGCCACCCGTGATGCCGGGTACCGCGACCGGCGGTGGCGTGCTGGACGCAGAGTACACCAGCGCGGAACCGTCGGGCGACCAGTCCGGCATCGTGCCGTTCGCGACCACCTGCGGGTTGACGTCGACACCGCTGTTGGCGTCGCGCCAGCCGATGGACCTGCCATTCGAGTACAGCAGCTGTCCGCCGTCGGGAGAGAAGGAGAAGAAATTGCCTGCTCCGGCGACGGGACCATTGGTGCCCTGCACGGCGACCTTGGTCGCGATGTCGAACTCGGTGTACGGCGCTGGCGCTGGGATGTCCTTGCCCACCACGATCTTGCGCCCATCGGGTGATACCGCATGGCAACCGACGCACACACCGGCTCCCGCCTGTTGCGGGGTGAGGTAGAGCTCTGCGGTCGCCAAGGCGTAGCCGAAGTCGTAGCGCTGGATCACGCCGGCATCGTTCCAGTAGTAGAGGCCGCCGACGATGTCCTCGAGGCTGAACGAGATCTGCCGCTCCTCGCTGAGGCCAACGGTGCCAGGGTTCGCGCCATCGACGCCGCGCATCGAGTAGGTCACCGGGGCTGCGCCGCGCGCGCCGTCGGCGAGCTTCTCCCAGAAGGTTTGGTCTGGCGTGTACACGCAGCCTTGACCCACGGCGCTGCATCCCATGTAAACCACCAGGTCTAGCTTAGCCGCGTGGAAAGTGACTTCGAACAGCGTCTGCCCCCCACCCGGGATGAAGTGCAGCTCGAGGCTGTTCATGTTCGGCGGGATGATCACGCCCGACTCCGGGTAGACCCACTCCGGTGCTGCGGCGACGGGTTCACCACCGAATTTCGTTGGCGCGTCGTCGGTGGCGCCGGGACCAATCACGACGATCGTCTCTTTCTCGGTGCCGCCGTCGCTGTTGCCACCGACGTTGATGATCGCGCCGGTGCCGCCGCTGTTTAGCCCGCCGCTGCCCGAACCGCCCTGACCGCTGACCTTGTTGGTGTCACCTGAACTCGCCGAGCAAGCGGCGGCCACAATGACGCTTAGGGTCAAACCAAGAGTAGCAATGCGTGAGCCAAGCATGCCTTGGTGTCACCGCTTGCGTGCCTGTGGTCAAGGCTTTACCGCGCGGGATCAGTCAGTTGCCAGGCTGACCCGAAACGCAGTCTGCTCGTCTTCGCGCTTCGGATCGCGGATGGCGTCGATCAGCGCGGTCATCTCGCCAAAGCTCATGTCCCCGGGCGTGTGAAGCACGGCGAGATCTTGCTCACCATCGCCTTTGCCGCGGTGCGTCCCAAACTGCTTCCACTGTTCGGCCACGCGCTGATCCAGCTCGACGTAGGCCAGCTGCCCTTCTCGTTCCTTGGTGCGCTTTTCCAGCTCGATCTGGCTGATCACCGTGTCGCCCTTACGCCAGCTCAGGGTGAGCTTGCTACGACTGCGCGCGTCGACATGGAAGATGGTCGGCTTCTCTTCGTTCACCACGCCGGCCTCGCCGGGAGCTTTTGCGGTCGCTTCGAGCCGACTCTGGGCGGACCACACCGCGGTGACCAGCAGGAACGAAATCAAGCAGAGCAAGAAGTCGATGTACGGCACCAGCGGTACCTCATGATTCAACGCTCGCTTGCTCGATCCATGTCCCACGCTGATGCCTGCCATGTGTGCGCCTCCAAGTTGCTCGTGGCTCGATCGCCAACCGACCGGTGCGGCAGACCCGGGACGCGAATGCAGCCTTGGGTTGGCAGTGAAGTTCGATTCTCCGCGGAACTTTCTGCGTGGAGGCGCGACTCACGGCGCACCGCTCAAGTCGAGCGGCGCAGCGCGCTTGCGACGCACGGCGCGCACCAGGCATCCAGTGGATCTCCACGCTCTGCACGGCGCTTGAGCTCACTCGAGCTGATCTCCGAGAGATTTGGATCCGCGCTCAGGAACCACGTGGAAATCTCGGGTGCGAGCCCATGGTTCAACGTCGCGAGCTCTGTCTCGTACCCAGCATCGGTTTGGTCCCGGATCCCGCGAAGCAAATAGCGAGCACCTATGCGGCGTGCGAAGTCCACGGTGTAGCCACGGGTGAAAGCCACCTCGACTCCGGGCAAGTCAGCGAGCGCCTCGGCGATCAACTGCACGCGCTCCGAGCCAGTGAACAGCGGCTGCTTGGTGGGGTGAATCGCCACCAGACACACCACCTTCGCAAACAATGGGAGCGCTCGTTCCACGACGCTGCGGTGCCCCAGTGTGATCGGGTCAAAGCTCCCGCTGTACACGGCGATCTCCGAACGCAAGCTCCGATCCAGCTGCCGTGGCTGCTCCTCATGGGTCTGGGGGTGAGAACCAGCGGGCATCAGCCCGTGCTCAGCCAGCGCACTTTCCACTGCCTTGGACATCCCGACCTCCTCTGCGCAAACCGTCGCGCACTCGTAAATTGGTTGCATGACCAATTTACTTCGCTTTCGGATATTGCCAAGGCGGCCCCTTGAATTAATTTGGTTGTGTGACCAAACTACAGGCAAGCATGGGCAGACCGAGCAACTCTGAAGAACGTCGCACGCAGATCGTGGCTGCGTTCGCCCGGGTGCTGGCGGAGCGCGGCTACGAAGGGGCGACCATCAGTGAAATCGCTCGGGCCGCCGAGCTACGCTCCGGGCTCATTCACTATCACTTCGCTAGCAAGCACGAGATCTTGCTCGCGCTGGTGGAGCGGCTGCAGCAAGGCCTCGAAGCACGCTACCGGAGCCGCTTGGGGACTGACGCTGGTGACCCGGAGCGCGCCCTCGAGGCGTTCATCGACGCGCACGTCGCCCTCGACGACGACAGCGACGGCAGTGCGGTCGCGTCATGGGTGCAGATCGGGGCTGAGGCGCTGCACGACAGCGACGTGCGCGCCCTGTACAGCGAAGCCTTGCAAGAGCGCGTGGGTGAGCTACGCCGCTTGTTCAGCGAGGTTTTGCGTGCGCGCGGCGCTTCGACGCGTGGCGCCAAGGACTATGCGGCAGTGGTGAGCGCGGCGATCGAGGGCAGCTTTCAAATCGGCTGTGCCGCCCCCGATGTATTGCCTCGCGGATTCGCTGCCAAGGCCATCCGCCGAGTCGCGCGCGGACTCTATGAAAGCCAGGAGCCATGACACCATGT
>JAWKRD010000092.1:0-11453 GCA_041389805.1 Polyangiaceae bacterium
CACGCTGACTGCGAGGAGGGCGCTACACACCAATGTCGTGAGCCAGCGTTCGCGCCGCCCTCGTGACACACCTCTCATCGCACGATCTATATCACGCTTGCTCAGGTTCTTCTTTGTGCCATCCAGTGCGCGCCAAAGCGGCCGACAAGCGCTGTTTTCGGGCACGCTGGAGTTCCTGACGGGGGCCGCACGCGACGCATGAACCGGGCGCTGCGTTGATGGTCGGGGTTTGGGGCTACGCGTGCGCTGGTCCACGGCGCGCCGGTACTGCAATTGTCCTGCCACGGGGTCGGGTCAGGCGGGGCGATTGTGCGTTTGCGCGTGCCTTCCCGGTACAGAACCCAGCCATTTCCAATCAGGCGGGTTTGGGGGAGAGGTCCGCCAGCGCAGACTCTCAAACAATCTTGGGACGACGCGTTACCGAAGGCCTCGTCTGTGGTAGTCGACCCACCCGACATGCCTCGCCGCGAAGACATTCGGAAGATCCTCCTGATCGGGTCCGGCCCGATCGTCATCGGCCAAGCCTGTGAGTTTGACTACTCCGGGACACAGGGCGCCAAAGCGCTGAAGGAGATTGGTTACGACGTCGTGTTGGTGAACTCCAACCCAGCGACGATCATGACCGATCCCGAGCTGGTGCGCAGGACCTACATCGAGCCGCTCACCGTAGATGCGCTCACGGCCATCATCAAGCGTGAGCGCCCCGACGCGCTGCTGCCGACCCTCGGTGGACAAACCGCGCTGAACCTCGCGCTGGATCTCAATGAAGCGGGGGTCTTATCGAAGTACGGCGTCAAGCTAATCGGCGCGAACGTCGACGCGATCCGCAAAGCCGAGGATCGCATGCTCTTCAAGGAGTGCATGGCGGCCGCGGGCCTGGAGTGTGCTCGGAGCGGCTACGCACGTTCCCTCGCGGAAGCGCGGGAGATCTCCAAGGAGATTGGCTTCCCCATCATCTTGCGACCGAGCTTCACCCTGGGCGGAGCGGGTGGCGCTGTCGTTGAAGATCCCTCGGAGTTCGATCAGAAGGTCAGCTGGGCACTCGAGCAGTCTCCAACCCACGAAGTCTTGGTCGAGGAGAGCATCCTCGGGTGGAAAGAGTACGAACTCGAGGTCATCCGCGATCGCGCGGACAACTTCATCGTCGTGTGTTCCATCGAGAACATCGATCCCATGGGCGTCCACACCGGCGACTCCGTCACGGTCGCGCCGGCGATGACGCTGACGGACCGTGAGTACCAGCGCCTGCGCGATCAGGCGCGCGCCGTGATGCATGAGATCGGCGTCGAGACCGGCGGCTCCAACGTTCAGTTTGCGATCAATCCGGCGGATGGCCGCGTGATCGTCATCGAGATGAACCCCCGCGTCTCCCGCTCCAGCGCGCTCGCCTCCAAGGCGACGGGTTATCCGATCGCGAAGATCGCCGCCAAGCTCGCGGTGGGGTTCACGCTGGACGAGCTGGAGAACGACATCACCGGCACCAGCGCCGCCTTCGAGCCGACCATCGACTACGTGGTCGTGAAGTGGCCGCGCTTCGACTTCAAGAAGTTCCCCGGCACCGACACCCGCCTCGGCACACAAATGAAGAGCGTCGGTGAGGCGATGAGTATCGGCCGCACCTTCGCCGAAGCGGTGCAGAAGGCAGCCCGTTCTCTGGAGACGGGACGCGCTGGCCTCGTCAGCCTCATGGGCGCGCTAGATTACCGCCTGGAAAAGCCTATTCCGCAAAAAGGCCGTGACTTGAAGCATGAGGCGCCGCCCGAAGTCAAGCCGCGCCCCACGCTGCCACCGCCGTCTCAGGACGAGTTGCGGTCCTCGGTGAGCGAGCTGATCCGTGTCCCCACCTCGGACCGGTTGTTCCACGTCGTGGACGCGATGCGCCTCGGGATGACCGCAGAAGAGGTCAACGAGGCGTGTGCGATTGACCCGTGGTTCCTGAGGCAGTTCGAGCGCATCGTCGAACAGGAACGTCGCATCAAGGAGGCGCCAGAGCTAACGCGAGAGCTGCTCTTCGAGAGCAAGCGCCTGGGCTTCAGCGACGCTCAGATCGCCGAGCAACGCGGCCAAAGCGAGAGCGAAGTGCGCGCCCTGCGGGAGCGCCACGAGGTGCATGCCGTCTACGGTCGCGTCGATACTTGCGCCGCAGAGTTCGTCGCCCGCACCCCGTACCTCTACTCGACCTACGAGACCGAGTCGGAGGCCGAGGTGACGACGCGCCAGAAGGTGATCATCCTCGGCGGTGGACCGAACCGCATCGGGCAGGGCATCGAGTTCGACTATTGCTGCTGCCACGCCGTCTTTGCCCTGCGCGAGCTTGGCTACGAGACGGTGATGGTCAACTGCAACCCCGAGACGGTGAGCACCGACTACGACACGTCGGATCGCTTGTACTTCGAGCCGTTGACCCTGGAAGACGTGCTTGCGATTTGCCGCGAGGAATCATCTTCCGGCGAGCTGCTGGGCGTGATCGTTCAGTTCGGTGGGCAGACGCCGCTGAAGCTCTCGGTGCCCCTGGAGAAGAACGGCATCCGCTTGCTCGGCACCAGCGCTGACGCCATCGACCGCGCAGAAGATCGCGAGCGCTTCGACGAGCTCTTGAACAAGCTCGGTCTCAAGCGGCCCGAGGCTGGAATCGCCAAGAGCGTGGACGAAGCGCTGGAGATAGCGGGGCAGATTGGGTTCCCGGTGCTGGTGCGACCGAGCTACGTGCTCGGTGGGCGCGCCATGATGATTTGCTGGTCCGAGGAGGACCTGCTCCCATACGCCGAGCTGGCGATGGAAGCGGCTCGTGAAGCCGGATCCCAGACGTTGCTGATCGACAAGTTCCTCAAGAACGCCATCGAAGTGGACGTGGACACTGTTGCCGACGGGAAACGCGCGGTGATCGGTGGTGTGATGCAGCACATCGAGGAAGCCGGTGTGCACAGCGGCGACTCTTCCTGCGTGCTCCCTCCGCACACTCTCCCCCCCAAAATCGTGCAGCGCATCGAACAGCAAGCCAAGGCGCTGGCTCTGGAGCTCGGCGTGGTGGGGCTGATGAACACCCAGTTCGCGGTCAAGGATGGTGAGATCTACGTCATTGAAGTGAACCCGCGCGCATCCCGCACGATTCCATTCGTGTCCAAGGCTACCGGGCGCCCGCTAGCGAAGATCGCTGCGAAGCTGATGGTTGGGCGGACGCTGGATGAGCTTGGAATCGATGACGCGTTCCTCCCCACGCACATGTCGGTGAAGGAGTCGGTCTTCCCGTTCCACAAGTTCCCAGGCGTAGACACGGTGCTCGGACCGGAGATGCGGTCAACGGGCGAAGTCATGGGCATCGCGACGAACACCGCCTTGGCGTTCGGAAAGTCGCTCGTAGCGTCTGGCTTCAAGATGCCGTCGAGCGGCCGCGCCTTCATCAGCGTTCAGGACGAAGACAAGGATGACGCTGTTGGCGTCGCTCGCCGCTTGAGGAACCTCGGGTTCCGCCTAGTCGCTACGCGCGGTACGGCGGACGCCCTGATGGCCGCGCACATCCCGTGCGAGGTGGTGAACAAAGTGCAGATGGGCTCGCCTCATGTGGTGGACGCCATCGCGGAAGGCACCATCCAGCTCGTCGTCAACACGACTCAAGGCCTGAAGTCGATTCGCGACAGCTACGCGATCCGCCGGAACGCCCTGCTCGCCAACATCCCGTACTTCACTACGATGGCCGCGGCCGTCGGAGCCACCGCCGCGCTCGAAGCCCACGAGCTGAACAAAGGTCAGACGGTCCAGGTTCGGAGCCTCCAAGAGTGGCATCGCCGAAGCTTGGACTCGGTACAGCCTTGAGGTCGGCGCTCCTGGGTCGCGGCACTCTTGGGGTCGCGGCGCCCTAGGGTTGGAGCGCTTCCTAGGTTGAACTCCCACGTGCTCGGCGGACAGAGCGCGTATTGTGTGTATCGCTCACACAATGTCATTCCGTAAGGAATTGATGTTTAGGCCTCCGACCTCGGACGTCGTCCTGGGATGTGGAGTTCCTGTTGGCTCTCCGCGCCGTACGCAGCCCCTGGGTTGGATGGGAATTGGCCATCGAAACTGCTGGTTTCAGCCGTGACACAGCGCAGGTCGGAGACAGCATTTGATGGCCATCCTTGAAGCTTCAAGTGTCAGCCCGCATTACTGACCCGCGGGCCGAGACTCCAGCGCAGATCTAAATAGAGTTCGGATCCTGCTGACTCCACCGAGCAAACAGTGGAAGCAAACAGTTGTTCAACAACGCTGCATTCGTCTCTCGCGTTGAGTGCGCCAGCGAACCCGGACAAACCCTTTGAGCGAGGCTTTGTCGGCACTCAGAGGCAGCGCGGCCCGAACACACAGCGCGGCCCGAACACACAGCGCGACTTGATGCCTCTGGCCGCTCTCGCCGCTAGCAGGATAATCGACACCCCGCCAGACCAGTTTCATCGACGGTGACGCGGGTGTCGCGTAGGCTATGAGTAGGGTGTCTCACAAGCTGGCGAGCATCGAGCTGGAACGGGCCGAGGGGAGTTCGCGCTACGCGTACTACCTGCGGTCCAAGAACCAGGAGTTCCGACTTCAACTCGGGGAGTGCTTCATTGGGCGCAACCCAGCTTGTCAGATCGTACTAGTGGATCCTCGTGCGTCTCGTAATCACGCCGTGTTGCGAATTACCGAACGTGCCGTGGTGCTGCAGGATCTGGATAGCGCGAACGGCGTCTATCTGAACGAAGAGCGCATCGAACGACCTGAGAAGCTGCGCCACGGTGATCGCATCGTGATCGGAACTCAGGAGTTCATCTTCGCCGTCGAGGACACGTCTCCAGACTCCGCCTCCATTTCCGTGGAGGAAATCAGCGGCGTCGTGACTCCGCCTGAAGCCCCCACGATGTCGTCCACGGTGGACGGCGATCCACTCGACTACCTCGGGCGGCTGGCAGACAAGATGCTCGCCCTGGGGCGCGTCGAGGCCGCGGAGCGCGTGCTGGGAGCGCACCTGCGAGAGATCGAGAGCCTGGCTCGCAGCGGGGCGCCGGTCGTGAACACCGATCTGCTACTCGCCGCCAAGTACGCGCTGCGTCTCTCGGGTGCCGCGTGTGTGCCGGAGTGGGCAAACTACACCATCCGGCTCTTCGCCCTGGCACGTCGCCCGATGCCGGCTCAAGTCAGCGCGGAGCTCGCGGGTTTGTTGCGCAGGGTCCCGAACATCGATCGGCAGCTGATGGTGCGTTATCAGGAGTTCTTGGCGGCTCACATGCACCAGATGGCTCCGGCGGATCGGGAATTGTGCCATCAGGTGTTGGCATTGCCCCAGCCGCTGTAAGCTTCGAGCGTGAGCGCACTGCCGCGCAGTAACTCGAATTTGGACCGGCTGTCCCCCGGGACCCGTCTCGGTCGCTACCTCCTCGGAGAGCGACTCGGGGTGGGGGGGGCAGCGACGGTGTACTTGGCGCGCCTTCAGGGGCCGCTGTCGTGGCAGCGCATGCTGGCGCTCAAGGTCGTTCATCCCCATCTCCTCGGGGATCCTCGCTTCATCGATATGTTCGTGGACGAAGCGAACCTCGCGGTGCGCCTGAACCACCCGAACATCGTCCATGCCTACGAGCTCGAGCGGGTCGACGACCAGCTCTTGATGGCGATGGAGTACCTGCACGGGCAGCCGCTGTCCGAGGTGCTCTTCCGGGCGACCCAGCGTGGACGCAAGCTCGAGTGGGACCTCGTGGCGTGGGTTGGAGCGAAGGTCGCTGACGCGCTGGGGTACGCCCACGAGGTGCGAGATGACGAAGGTCAGCCGCTGTCGATCGTGCATCGCGACGTCAGCCCCCACAACATCTTCATCACCTACGACGGCCACATCAAGCTGATCGACTTCGGCGTTGCGCGTGCGATGGGGCGCCTCGCGGAAACGGGCCACGGGCGCCTGAAGGGTAAGTTCCGCTACATGGCGCCCGAGCAGGTGACGTCTCGGGACTTCGACCATCGGGTGGACCTGTTCGCGCTAGGTGCAAGCCTCTACGAGAGCCTCGCCGGGGAAGCGATGCTCCGCGGCGACGACGAAGTCGAGGTACTGAATCAGCTGATCTTCGGCGAGGCGCCGGACCTCGCGAGTGTGTTCCCGGAGCTGCCTGAGCGCGCCCGCGGTGTGTTCGGTAAGCTGCTGTCGCGTGACGTCGAGACTCGCTATCAAACGGGGCATGAACTCTCCAGGGCCCTGCGGGAGCTCCTCCCAGAGGAGAGCGAGGCGTATACTGCGCGTTGGGTTGGCCTGCTGGCTGAGTTATTCCCTGAGGAAATTGTGGCCCGGAGCGAGGCGCTGCGAGATCTAAAGGAAGACATCTGGCCCGCCAGCTTGGTGCCCCCTGCGCTGGTCCCTGGCATGGATGTGACGGCCCATGACGTGGACGCGCCTCGCGGCAGCCCGCTGCCTTCCGTCGCCGAAGCCAGCGGGTTCGGTGGGAGCAGCCCACCCCGGCGTGGCGGGCTGATGGCCGCTGTCGTACTCAGCGCGATGGCCCTCGGCATCGTCGGAGTGTGGTGGAGCCAGGGCCACGCAGAGCCCGAAGCGGCGAGCGCCGCCGCGCCCAGCGATGTCACGCTGGACCTTTCGGTGCAGCCTCCGGTCAAGGCAGAGATCCGCGTCGACGGCAGACTCATCGAGGCGCGCCCGCCGCGCGTCCAGCTGCCGCGGAGCGAGAGCAAGGTGAAGGTGAGGGTGAAAGCGCCGGGGTTCCGCGACGCCGAGCTCGACGTGATCCCCGATCGCGACGTCTTCCTCGTGGTGCCGCTGGTGGCGCTGCCGCCCGCCGACGCACCGCCAGAGCCTGGGGCTGACCTGAGTGGGGCGAGCACCGCCAGCAGCGCAGAAGCGCAGCCGACCAAGGCGCAGAACGTCCGACCGAAGGAGGCGCAGCCAAATCCCAAGCCGAAGGCCCCAGCTCACGATCCTCTCGTGACGGACAACCCCTTCTAGTGAGGCGAATCTGTGATTCGCTGAACAAATCAATACAGCGTTTCCTCGTCATCGGCCGCTCAGCTTCGGCTGTGGCATTGTAGGCTGGTGGCGCGATGCCTGAAGGCGCGGAGAACCGCATGACTGAGTTGCCCCGGCTAGCTCTGCGGAGCGTACTGCTCGCGAGCTTGATGCTGCCTTGCTTGGGCTCTACCGCCCTGGCTCAGAGCCAGGACTGTTCGACGTCTGCATGCGGCAAGGAACGTTTCAAGGCGGGGGTCGAGGCGTATCAAGCTGGGGACTACGCCAGCGCCATCCGCAATTTCCGCGCGGCACTGGCAGTCAAGCGCCACCCATCGATTCTGCTCAACCTGGGCCTGGCGGAGATCCGCTCTGGCGCGCTGCTGGCAGGGATCGGGCATCTCAAAGAGGTTGAAGCCGATGCCCAGGCCAGCGGCGACATGCGCAAGAGCGCGCGGGACGAACGTCTGAAGGCGGAAACGCGCACCGCGTGGCTTCAGCTGGACGCGGGCGATGGAGTCAGCCTGGAAATTGACGGGCAGCCGGCGGAGACTGGCGAGCGCGGCACGCAGCTGGATCCTGGAAAGCACCAGATCAAGTTGACTCGCGGTGGCGTGGTGCTCGAACGGCAGATTGAGCTCTCCGCAGGAGAGACACTGCGCGTTAGCCTGGACCGCGCGCGGGAGCTCGTGTTGGTCATGCCCGGCGAGAAGGACAAGGCCCCTGTGCCCTCCACGAAGGGCCGTGAGACCGAGAGCCCGAGACCACTGTCTCCGGTTTGGTTCTATGCGGGGCTCGGTGCGACGCTCGTGGTGGGGGGAGTTGCGACGTGGAGTGCGCTGGATACCCAGAGCTCCCACGACGCTTATGAAAAGGACCTGCCGACGCTCACTCAGGGGCAGATCAATCAACGCGTCGAGGATGGTCACGGCCTCGAGCGGCGGACCAACTGGTTGCTGGCCGGGACCGCGGTGGTGGGCGTGGCGACGGGAGTGCTCGCAGGCTTCCTGGTGGACTGGAAGGGCGGAGACCGCACCACGGCCCGAGCCAGCGTTTCCGGGGGGATCACCCGGGATGGTGCCTCGCTCGGGGTGAGCGGGGCATTCTAGATACTGCTAGGGGCAGCTGATGCAGTTGCAGGAGTCACCGCAGGTGACGGTAGGCTGCGAGGAGGAGTTGCACTGGGCTCGGCAGGCTCGGGCGCCGCACTCGAGCTTGGCGCCGTCGCAAACTTTGTTGCCGCTGTTGCAGTCGAGCTCGCAGCGCCCGCCGGTGCAGGTGAGGCTGGCGCCCGAGCAGGCTTGGTTGCCGTCGCAGATGACCTGGCAGTCGTAGTCTTCGTTGCAGGCGAGCTTCGAGTTCTCGCACACCTTGTTGCCGCTGCAGTTCACCAGGCAAGCGAAGCCCGGCGGACACTCGAGCATGTTGTTCGCGCAGTTGCCGCCACAGTTGATGACGCAGACGCCGTTCGTGCAACTGCTGCACACACTGGGGCAAGTGCCGCCCGGCGCGGGCACCCCGGTGTTGCAGTTCGATATCCCCGCGGAACCGCCGGCCGCGCTGCTGCCGCCAGTGCTGCTGCCACCAGCTGCGGACCCGCCAGCTCCGCTGGCGCCACCGCTGCCCGCTCCGCCAGCGCCACCGCTGCTCGCTCCGCCCTGACCGCCAGCGGCCGTGCCGCCCTGACCCGCGGTGCCGGAGCTGTTGCCCGTGCCACCTTGGGCTCCGTTTCCAGCCGTGCCTGCGCTGCCGCCGTCACCACCCGCGCCCACCTGAGCTTCTGGGGGCGTGTCGGGATACAAGCTGCAGCCAAGTGCGAGCGCACCCGCGGCAAGCCAACAAACTCTCAAGCGACTCAACGCGCTTAGTCTGACACGCGTGGGCCTTGTGAATTAGCGCAAGTTCTTGAATCTAAGATCGTTTCTCCGCGTGTCCGACGGCCGGCGGACCGTGGTGGGGCGTGCTTCAGGTGGGCTGCGGGCACGGCTCGTTGCACACACTCCTGAAACCTGTTAGTAACTCAGTCGCGAGTTACTAGATGCCGTCCGGTAACTCTCACCGTCTTCCAGCGACGCGGGGGCACGTCCGCCGGTGCTGACCAAGGAGAACGTCATGCATCAGACGATGAAGTTCGTGAGGCTGCTGGGGGTGCTCGCGCTTGGGGCAACCCTGACTGGGTGCGCGTTGAGCGAGGAGTCGCCTAGCGATGACGTGGGCGTTGGCGGGAGCTACCCAGATCGTGACGGCGGCGCGAAGCCTGAGTACCCGGAGTGCAACGGCTCCGTGGGCAGCGGCGTGAGCGGCAGCGCGGCGAGCGGCAGCGGAGCGACCGGCAACGTGAACTGCGCTGACGGAGGTGTGGGGGCAAACGGCGGTGCAGGCGGTTCCGCGGGGGAAGACGCTGGACCTCCCCCCCCGCCCTGTTATGAGCACACGTTCAGCTACACGGACGCGAATGCGACGGAGGTGCTCGTCACGGGGTCCTTCAGCAACTGGGCGCCGACGATTGCGGGCGGTGCGCTCGAGCTGATGAACGACGGCGCTGGTAACTTCAGCCTGACCACCCAGGCGGTGCCGCCAGGCACCCATCAGTACAAGTTCATCGTGGATGGGAACTGGATCACCGATCCGAGCAACCCCACCCAGGTCGACGACGGCTTCGGCGGAACGAACGCGCAGATCAGTCTGTGTACGACTGAATGCGGCGACACCGCTGCGTTCGACTGGCGGGATAGCGTGATGTACTTCGCGATGGTCGATCGCTTCAACGACTCCGATGGTCAAGCGCAGCCGGTGAGCGGCGTTACTGGTGGAGACGCGGCGAACGGGCCAAGCGGACAGTACGAAGGTGGCGATCTCAAGGGAGTCACCAACAAGCTCGGTTACCTCTCGGACCTAGGTGTGACCGCGCTCTGGCTCTCGGCGCCCTACGAGAACCGTAATTCCGCTGGGAAAGCCATCGATCCGAACTCGGACAATCACACCTACTCTGGCTACCACGGCTACTGGCCGAGCCCTGCGAACATCGACTACTCCAATCCGGGAGCGCCATCACCGACGCCCCAGGTCGAGTCGCGCATCGGCACGAGCCAGGACCTGAAGTCTCTCGTCGACACCGCCCATGGCACCACCGGCGCGAACGGGCAGGGGATGAAGGTGCTGTTTGACTACGTGATGAATCACGTGGACAGCGACTCGGGGCTGTACCAGGCGCACAATGACTGGTTCGCGCGCAAGGGCGACGGCAGCATCGCGCTGTGCGGCCCAGAGAACCTGTGGGACGACCCCTACTGGGGCACCCGCTGCGCGTTCACCGACTACTTGCCGCCGTTTGACTTTGACAACAGCGCCGCGCGGAAATGGTCCGTGGATGATGCGATGTGGTGGGCGAAGGAGTACGGCATCGACGGCTACCGCCTCGACGCGATCAAGCACGTGCCGCTCAACTGGCTCACCGATCTGCGTAGCCGCTTGAACAGCGACATTCAGAATCCTGCGGGCGATCGCTTCTACCTGGTGGGTGAGACCTTCGCGTACGACGACCCCGGATTGCTCAAGAAGTACGTCGACCCGCAGACGATGCTCGACGGTCAGTTCGACTTCCCGTTCAAGGCGCGGCTGTGTGAGGCGGTGTTCACGAACGAAGGCTCCCTCGACGGCTTCGCCGACTGGATGGCAGGCAACGACGGCTACTACGGAAGCAACGCGATCATGACGACGTGGATCGGCAACCACGACGTGCCACGGGCGATTCACTTCGCGAGCCGTCAGATCGGCAACTGCCGTGAAGGCTCGAGCCCTGGCAACGGCTGGGCCGCTCAGAGCTTCATGCAACCGACGGATGCAGCACCCTACGAGCGTCTGGGAGTCGCCTTCGCCATCATGCTCACGAACCCGGGCATCCCGCTGATCTACTACGGCGACGAAGTGGGCCTGGCTGGGGGAGGTGATCCGGACAACCGCCGCATGATGCCGTGGAGTGGGCTCAACGCTCACCAGCAGGCGCTGCGGGACCAGGTGACGGCGCTCGCCCAGCTCAGAGGGTCGCATCCGGTGCTGGGGCGCGGCGTGCGCACCAACCTCTCGAAGAGCAAAGACACCTGGGTGTACCGTCGCAGCGGCTGCGAAGAGCAGGATATCATCGTGGCCATCAACCGCGCCGATGGTGCGCAGTCCGTGGACATCCCGGCGGGCAACTACACGGATCTGATCGCGGGAGGCACTCAGGCTGGTGGCAGCGTGAGCCTGCCCCCGCGCTCGTTCCTGGTGCTCGAAGCCCAGTAGACGTTGCAACGCGACACGCCGCCTGCCATGCATTTCGCATGCAGCGGCGTGTCAGTGACCGGCAGGGGTCATGCTTTGCGCTGCTGCTTGCCTCCCTGGTGACGGCTTGCGGGGCGGATACGTCCACGCCGCGCGGGCCGGACAGGTTCGACGACTGGCGTGACGCGATCGTGTATCAGCTGCTCGTCGATCGCTTCGACAACGGCGACCCGACGAA
>JAWKRD010000093.1:0-11417 GCA_041389805.1 Polyangiaceae bacterium
CAGAGCCAGCCACCAGCGAGACGCCGAGGAGTTGAAAAGCTCATGACCTACGAATACGTATGTGAAGCCTGTGGCCACCAGTGGGAAGCCGACCAGAAGATGAGCGACGCCCCGCTCAAGAAGTGTCCCAGCTGCAAGAAGCCCAAGGCGAAGCGCCAGATCTCCGGCGGCGCGGGCTTCGTGCTCAAGGGCGGTGGTTGGTACGCTGATGGCTACGCCTCCAAGGGCGGCTCCAGCAGCTCGGACAGCGGTTCAAGCAGCAGCTCCGGTGGCAGCTCAGGCGGCGACAAGGGCGGCAGCAGCGCGAAAAAGACCGAAGCGGCTTGAGCCCTGCGCGTGGCTGCCAGGGCGGTTCTTTCGCCTGATGACCAACCGAGTGGCGGACATTCCGGTCGCTTGGCCCTAAGTTGTCTGGGTCTGTCTCATTCGTCAGACCAAGGGAAGCATGTCGGAAGTCGAACTGAGGTTACGTGAGCTCCGCGAGCGCATCGCAGAGGCGGACTCCGCGTTGCTGCGAGCACTCGAGCAGCGCCTCTCGCTGAGCCTCGAGGTGCAGCCATACCTGGCTGGAAACCAGCAGGATGTCGGGCGCGATGCATGGGCGGATGCGCTGGTCGCGCGGGTCGCGAACGCGAAGATCCCTGCGGAAGCGATCCGGGCAGTGCTGCTTCAGGTGCGGGCAGAGGCCACTGCTCTCGAGCAACCGACCGCGGTGGCCTACCTCGGTCCGGAGGGCGGTCTGGGCTTTCAGGTCGCCCAGGCACACTTCGGCCGCTCCGCGGAGCTCGTGGAGTGCCCAAGCATCGCTCGTTGCCTCGAGGAAGTGAGCCGGGGGCGGGCGACGTTCGCGGTTTTTCCCTTCGAATCAAGTGAGGAAGGCCTCTCTCAGAGCGCCCTCGACGCGCTCGCGAACAGCGAGCTGGTGCTAACCGCGGAGCGGCGCGTGCCGTATCGCCTGGATCTGGTGAACCAGACCGGGAACCTGGGAGACATCGAGAAGCTCTACCTCACGGCGCACGCACACACCGTGTGTGAGCAGTTCCTGCGAAAGGAGCTGCCGAAAGCCACGGTGCTGGACGTGCGGTCCCCGGTGGTGGCTTTGCAGCTGGTGAGCGGCGACGCCGGGGCGGCGGCGATCGTGCCGAGCGGCTCGGAACTCGGTGAGTACCAGGTCGTGCGCGGCAACGTCAGCGACGAGCCAGACATGCGCTACCGCTTCGGCATCGCGACGGCTCGGCCCAGCGGACGCTCCGGACGGGATACGACGGCGCTGCTGTTCAGCGTCGATGACACCGCGGGCGCGCTGTTCGATGTGCTCCGGCATTTCGCGGAGCGCGGCGTGAACCTCAAGATGCTGCAGTCTCGCCCGGTGAAGGGCGAAAACTGGGACTACCTGTTCTACGTCGAGCTCAGCGGGCACGTGACGGACCGCTCCCTCGTCACCGCCATCGAGAGCGTGAAGCGCAGCACGCGCTTCTTGAAAGTGCTGGGCTCGTTCCCCAGCGAAACCTGAGCCGTCGCCTCACGCATTCGCCACGCTCCGCCTTGCTCTTGGCGAGTCGCGAACCACGCCTTCCCCGGGTCGCTTTTTGTGCCCCTCGGCGGGGTGAGTCAGTAGGCTCGCCGCGACATGGCGAGTCTGGTTACCCCTGAGATTGAGTCACTCACGCCCTACGAAGCTGGCAAGCCCATCGAAGAGGTGGCGCGAGAGCTGGGCCTCAGCGACATCATCAAACTGGCGAGCAACGAGAATCCCCTGGGGCCGAGCCCCAAGGCGATGCAGGCGGTGCGCTCCGCGCTGTCCGAGGGACATCGCTATCCGGATGCAGCGGCCTTCAAGCTGCGCGAACGCTTGGCGGCCTTTCACGACGTCCAGATGGACGAGGTGATCCAGGGCAACGGCTCCAACGAGATCCTCGAGCTGCTGATTCGCACATTTTCCACGCGGGAAGATCACGTCGTCTTCGCCGACCCGGCGTTCGTGGTCTACAAGCTCGCTTCGTTGGCTCACGGGGTGCCTTTCACTGCGGTTCCCACCAAAGACTGGACCCACGACCTGCCCGCGATGGCCGCCGCAGTGCGACCGAACACCAAGCTGATGTTCATCGCCAACCCGAATAACCCCACGGGCACCCACGTCGGGCGTGAAGCGCTGAGCAAGCTACTCAAGGAAGTACCGCCGGAGGTGATCATCGTGCTCGATGAGGCGTACATCCAGTATGTCGACGCGGACGACTACGCCGACGGGCTCACCCTGCGTGGCCTTCGGGAGCGCCTGGTGCTGACCCGCACGTTCTCGAAGATCTACGGCCTGGCGAGCTTGCGCGTCGGCTACGCAATCGGTCCAAAACAGCTCATCAACTACATGAACTGCGCGCGCGCCGTTCAACGTGGGGTCGCTGGCCAAGCCGCTGCCGTCGCGGCGCTCGACGACACGGAGCACGTGGAGCGCTCGGTTGCCGAGAACTCCCAGGAGCGGGCGCGGCTGCTCAGCGCGCTCACCGAGTTCGGTCTCGAGGCCGTCCCGAGCCAGTGCAACTTCGTGTTTTGCGCCTTGAAGCAGCCAGCTCGTGAGCTGTTCAATGCACTGCTCAAGCGCGGTGTCATCATTCGTCCTGTGGGTCCCGAATACGTTCGCATCACGGTTGGCACCGCCCGAGAAAACGACCGCCTGTTGAGCGCGCTCAAGGCCGAGCTGGGAGGTAGCCCATGATCGCAGCTCGCTTCACCAGCCGCGCGCTGCTGTGCTGCTTGCCAGCGCTCGGCCTGTTGACCACCGGTTGTCCCAAGGACGAAGAGGTGATCACCAAGACAGGCGAAGACGCCAAGCCGACGGACGTCGACGCAGACCCGATGGCGCTGCTTCCGAGCGGCGCCGTTGGCATGTTGGTGGTCGACGCCAAGGTGATGTTCGCGTCGGACTTCGGGCAACGCATGGAGCGCATCTTCAGTGAGCGCGCGCCGGTACCTCCGAGCGCCGGCTTCGACCCGAAGCGCGACCTGGAGAAGCTCTACATCGGCTTCTACTCGATGACTGGCCTGGATGTCGCAGCCGCGGCGACCGGTACATTCAACCCCACGGCGATTGAAGCCGCAGCAGACGGCGTCACGAATACGCCCCTGGGCGCGCCCCTCGTGAAGCAGACCTACGCGGGCAAGACGCTCTATGTGTCGAGGAACGTCGGCTTCGTGGTGCTGAGCGAGCACACGGCGGTGTTCGGCAACGAGACGGGGATGCGCCGCGTGCTCGACCGCATCGCCGACGGGCGGGTGAAGCATCAGGTCCCGAAGTACATGGGTGACCTCCTGAACACGCCTGGCGCGCCGCTGATCGCTGGCCTCGACTTGACGGAGCAAGACAGCGTCGCCGCTGCAGCCGATCAGTTTCCGTTCCTGAACGGCATGAAGTCCGTGCGCATGGTCGGCAACTTCGAATCCCCGGGGATGCACCTCGCTGGCACGACGGTGTACGGCGACGAGGACCAGGCCAAGGCCGGTACGGCGTCGCTCCTGAGCCTACAGGAGACCCTGCAGTCCATTGGCTGGCTGACGAGCCTGTTGGGCGTCAGTAACCCCGTACAGCAGCTCGAAGCGCAGGCCGACGGGAAGGAATCGAAGTTCGTCGCATCCATCGATGGCCAAGCCCTCGGTGTGCTGCTCGACAAGCTGAGCGTGTACCTCGGCGTCCCACCGCAGGCGAAGGTGATCAACGCGACCACCAGTCCTGGGGTCCAGGACGGTGACTTGTGACGACTCTCAAGATTTTCCCGGCGGATAAACCGCTGAGCGGCAGTGTTCCAGTGCCCAGCGACAAGAGCATCGGGCACCGCGCGCTGATCTTCGGCGCCTTGAGCCGCGGGAGCAGTCGCATTCGCGGCTTTTCTTACGGGGAAGACAACGTCGCGACGCTGAACGCGTTTCGCGCGATGGGCGTCAGCTTCGACGATGACTCCAAGGGCAGCCTGGTGTGTCACGGCGTCGGTCTCGGCGGGTTGGATGCACCGAAGCAAGACCTGGACTGCGGCAACTCCGGCACCACCATGCGCCTGTTGTGCGGCTTGTTGTGTGCACAGCCGTTTGCTAGCCGTCTGGTCGGTGACGCGAGCCTGAGCCGCCGTCCGATGGCGCGCGTGGCGGGGCCCTTGGGGAGCCGAGGCGGGCGCATTGACGGCGCTCCTCACCCCAAGAAAACTGGAGACATCACGGCACCGCTGAGCATCGCGGGGGTCGAGAAGGGGACGCGGCTCGAGGCGCTCGAGTACACGATGCCCATCGCGAGCGCCCAGGTGAAGAGCGCGCTGTTGCTCTCCGGCTTGTACGCCTCGGGGCCGACCATCGTGAGCGAGCCGCTCCTCAGCCGGGACCACACCGAGCGCATGTTGCAAGCGCTGCGGCTCCCCATCGACACGGCGGGCACGCTCGTCAAGCTGCACCCACCGGCGGATCCAAACTGCATCGAGGCCTTCGAGATCGACGTGCCGGGTGACATCTCCGCGGCGGCGTTCATCCTCGCGGCGGGATTGCTGGTCGAAGGCAGCACCGTTACCGTGCGGAACACTGGGCTGAACCCCACGCGCACGGGCTTCCTCGACATCATCAAGCAATTTTACGGCAGCATGCGCGTGCAGCCCCAGGGCACGGCGCTGGGTGAGCCGGTTGGTCAGGTCAGCACCGGGGCTAGTGAGCTGAAGGCGGCGGGCGTCGGTGGGGAGATCGCGACGCGCGCGATTGATGAGATCCCGATCGCCTGCGCGCTGGCGGCGCGCGCAAAGGGCACGACGCGCTTCTCCGACGTGGGTGAGCTGCGGGTGAAGGAGAGCGATCGCATCGCCGAGATGGTGAAGGTGCTGCGCGCGTTCGGGCTCGGCGCCGAGGAGACTGAAGACGGTCTGGTGGTCGAAGGGCAGCCGGAAGGGCGCCTGAAGCCCGCGGTGGTGACCTCGCAAGGCGACCATCGGATCGCGATGAGCGCTGCGGTGCTTGGCTTGTTGGCAGACGGAGAGACCCGCATCGAAGACGCGGACTGCATCGCGACCAGCTTCCCGCGCTTCGTCGGCACGCTGCGGGCGCTGGGCGCGCGGATCGAGGTGGAGTGATGAAGCGACGACCGATCGTAGCCATCGATGGCCCCGCTGGTGCGGGCAAGACGACGGTGAGCCAACGCGTGGCGCAGGAGCTGGGCTATGTGCGCCTCGATACAGGTGCGCTGTATCGCTGCGTCGCGCTCGCTTCCGCGAGGAGAGGCGTTGACTGGTCTGACGACGCGGGCGTGACCAAGGTGGCTCTGGACCTGGCGAAGCGCCGCGCGATCCGCTTCCAGGCGCTGGGTGACGGCAACCAGAAGGTGCTGCTCGACACCGAAGACGTGTCGGTGCAGATCCGCGATCAAGCGATGGGCCAGGGAGCTAGCCGCGTGTCGGCCATTCCCGGGGTGCGCTCCGCGCTGCTCGATATGCAGCGAGTGCAAGGCAGCGAGGGCGGAGTCGTGCTCGAAGGTCGCGACATCGGTACCGTGGTGTTCCCCGACGCTGAAGCCAAGTTTTTCCTCACGGCAAGCCCCGTGGTGCGCGCCGAGCGCCGCTATCAGGAGCTGGTTGACCGCGGCCAGAGCCCGGAGCTCGAAGACATCATTCGCGAGGTCAAGGAGCGCGACACCCGGGACTCTCAGCGGCCCGTCGCGCCGCTCAAGCAGGCGGACGACGCCGAGCTGGTCGACAGCTCGAACCTCGACATCGAAGAGGTGGTCACCCGCATCGTCGAGCGCGTGCGCGCCATCGAAGCCGAGCTTGGCGTGTGAGCAGCCAGGGGAGAGCGCGCTCGAGTAAGCTGCGACGCCTCGCGTGGGTTTGGGGGTTAGGAGCGCTCGTGTGCGTGGGGTGTGGCGGGGAGGCGCTGGGCCCACCGCCTGCAGCGCCGGCCCTCGGCTCCGTCGACGCCGCGATCCCCAATGACCTCGACTGGGTGGTGCGGGTCGACCTGAAGCGCATGCGCGATGCCCTCGGACCCATCATCGTGGGTCGTATCCGTCAGGAAGCGGAGGCCGCGAGCGGTGACGCAAATAGCCTGAACTTGGCCCTCAAGCAGGCGGATACGGTGTGGATCGGCTTTCGTGCAGCGGAGCGCTTCGACCTGACGGACAACGTCGTCGTGATGCGCGGACGCTTCACGGACTTGCAGCTGCCGAGTGGTGAAGACTGGGGGCCGGAGACAGACCTTGGTGGCGACTGGCGGCGGCGCTCCCAGCGCGGCAAGCTCCAGCGCTTTCAGCCGCGGAGGCTATATCTGCGCGGAAATGATACGCTGGTCTTCGTCTCCGAGGCGGAGATTGACAGCGTGAACCGGCAGATCGAGCGCGGGGAGCAAGATCCGCGCGTCAGCCCACCGGATCGCGGCGTGCTGGCCTTTGCTGGGCGCGTGAACCTGGGCAAGCCGCTCAGCGACCGACCGTGGGCCCGTGAACGGCCTGAAATTCGCAAGTTATTGCGCGACGCCGACGCGGTTTCGGGCTTCGTCGATCTCGAGGCGGGGCAAGCGCGCCTGGAGGTCGACGTGGAGTACGTCGACTCGACCGTCGCGAAGGCTGCTGGCGACCAGGCGAAGCGCCTGCTCGAGGCCATGCAGGCGCTTGGGCCGCCGTTCGACGAGCTGGGGAAGGGGATTGCAACGGAAGTCGTCGATGCCCACCTCGTGCTGCGCTGGAAGGTGTCGCTGATCGCGCTGGGGCGTTTGATCGCCGGTGCCTCCGGGTTCGTGGAGACCACGAGCGACGGGGCGGCGCCGGAGCCCGGAGCGGGAGACGATTAGCATCCGCGGCAGTTGCAGGAACTGCCGCACATCGTGTTTGGTTTCCAAGTGCCAGCGCAGGTGGCCTGGCAGAGGTCCAAGCCACAGGTCTGGTCTAGCTTGTTGCAGACTTTGTCTCCTGCATCGCAGGTGAGGCGGCACATGCCCTCACTGCTGCAGTTCAGGTTCGCGTCCTCACAGGTGTGATTCCCTGCACACGTGAGCTTGCAGCCGTAGAGTGCTGGGCAGACGATTGTTGCCGTATGGCAAGCGTCTTGCCCGCTACACGCGACTTCGCAGTTCAGGCCTGAAGGGCACGTGATGGTCTTATCGCGACACCCGGCCGCCGTGGTGTCGCAGTTGATGAGGCAGGTCCCGTTGCTGCAGCCACCCGTGCAAATCGCCGGACAAGCTGAAGTGGTTGGAGTTGGGTCATCCGAACAGCGGAGCAAACCACCCGTACCACCCATGCCGGCGCTACCTGCCGCGCCGCCCATGCCAGCGCTACCGGAGGCCCCCGCGGTGCCGCCCATGCCTGCCGCGCCGCCCATGCCTGCACTGCCGCCCATCCCTGCACTGCCGCTGGCGCCAGCGCTTCCACCACTGGTCACACCGCCGCTCGAGCCGGCAGCTCCGCCGCTCATGGACCCAGCGTTACCTCCTGCTGCCGCCCCGCCGCTCGACACGCCCCCGTTCGGCCAACCCCCGGTGCTCGTCGCACCGGTACCGCCGCTGGGCCAGCCGCCATTGCCGCTGTTGCCAGCGGTTCCTGCGTTGCCACCCAGTCCGCCTGCGGACGCTGCTCCCGTTCCGCCGATCCCTGCGCCCGTTCCCGCGCCTTGCCGGTCGACGGTACAGGCTAACGTGAACAACCCCAACAAGAGAAAAGCGCCCCGCACGCTGGGAATGGTAGCACTCTCCGGCGGGTCATCGCTACTGGTCGTCTAGAGCCTGAAACTAGCGGCTAACCCCGGCGTGACGTAGCTGAGCTTGGAGGTACCTGAGAGTAGGTAATTGTAGCGAAACTCCGCGTGGAAACGCGCCACTCCCACGTTGAAACCGGCGCTGGCAAAGAGCCCGACGATGCGACCCCCTTCCGCGTAATCGCTGGGGAACACCGCCCCGAAGGTGCCTCCGGCGAAGACCTCGAAAAACGCGAGCCTCACGCCGTAGCCGATGCTGACCGGCCAAGCAACGATCAGTCCTTCGTCGAAGGAGCTGCCCTCGAAGGTGGTGTCGAGCATCAAGGCTGTGCTCTCGAATGGAATGATCAGCTGGACGCCCGCGCGCAAACCGTAGGCCGATTCCGTGCGGCGATAAGTCTCGATGCTCCAGCGACCGGGTGCGACGAGCACCCACAGTTCCATCTTTTCCTCGCTGTGCTCGGAGGGCTGCGATTCTGGCTCTGGCTCAGCTTGCAGTCTGGGATCGGGGGAGAGGGGTGCGTCGGGAGGCTCCGCGGCTGGCGTCTCACCTGCGGACGCGTGGCTCGTGAGCAGCAGCGCGCCTGCCAGGCACGCGTTAGATAATCGCCAGCTCCCCATCGCGCTTAGCGTAGCGCGCGTTCGAGCAGCTGGCGCAGCCAGACGTGCGCCGGGTCGGCGTGGGAGCGCTCGTGCCACGCCATGAAGAACGGAAACGGCTCGAGTTCGAGGGGCACGGATCGCAACCTGAGCTCCACGTAAGTGGCTGCGACCTCTGCCAACGCCGCCGGCGCGGTCCATAGCAAATCGCTCTGCGCGACGATGAATCCGGCTGGTGCGAAGTGGCGCGTTGTGAGCGCAACATGGCGGGTCATGCCACGCGCTGCGAGCGCATCATCGACTGGGCCATGCTTCGAACCTCGAGGCGCGACCAGCAGGTGCGAAGCGCCCGCATAGGTCGACAGGGTCAAGCGCTTCTCTGCGAGCGGGTGACCCGTACGGTGCGCCACTACGAACGCGTGTTCGCCGAGCTTCTTCACCCGCAGTCCTGCCTTCTCTTGGACGGGCGGTCCGATCAGCAGGTCGACGCTGCCATCCTCCAGCGCGCTGCCAGGGTCTGGTCGAGGTGGCTCGATCACGAGCTCCACCCGCGGCGCTTGCTGTTGCACCTCCCGCAGTAGCTTGGGGATGAGCGTGAACTCGCCGTAGTCCGAGCTCAGCACGACGAACCTGCGGGTCGAATCCTGAGGACTCCAGGGCGCAGCTTGCTGGACGACGGCAGCGATACTCGCCAAGGCGTCGCGTAGCGGGCCTTCCAGTGCAGCGGCTCGCTCGGTGGCGACGAGACCCGCTGAGCCGGAGACGAACAACGGATCGTCGAACATCTCCCGCAGGTTGCGCAGGCGGTGGCTCAACGCAGACTGACTCAAGCCGAGCGCTCGCGCGGCGCGCGTGACGCTCCGCTCGCGTAGCAACGTGTCCAAGGTCTTGAGTAGATTGAGGTCTAGCGCATCGAAGGTTTGCATGAGTCGTCTCGATTCAGCAGCTTTTCTGTGAAAAGTCTACCAGCATCCCAGTCCTGGTAGCATGCAGGTGTTCGATGGACGTTATGAAGAGTATGCGTTAGACGAATGATGGGGGGCGCTCCAGGCTAGGGGCATGAAACAGCCGCCATGCTCCCCAATCAAGCGAAGTCATTTCCGTGCGGCTCTTGTCGCGGCGTGGGGTTACACCCTGTTCGTGTCTCAAGGCCAGGCTCAGAGTGCGGAGCCGCCCGAGCCGGCCGGATCTGGTGATGTCATCGAGGTGGACGCGTCGGTCAGTAACTTTGACGACGGCGCGCTTGGCCTGACCTATCGCCACGTTTGGCCTTCGAAGCTTCAGCTGGGTGCGGCCGTACGAGCTTCCAGGTCTCGCGAAGCGTTCTTCGCTGGTTACGCCGTCGACGACGCCACCAACTACGCCGGTGAGGCTCAGCTGCTGGTGCCGTTGCACGAACAGGGTCCGCTCTTGATGCAGTTTCGCGCTGGGGTTGGCGCGCGGCTCAGCACGACCAGCGATGACACGCTGCTCGAGCGCGGCGCGCCGGGGGACCAGGTCACGGCGCTCACGACCCACGTCGGGCTGCGCGGCACCTTACGACTCGGAGACGCTGGGCGCGCGCACCTCGGGATGAGCCTGCCGGTCTCCTACCAGGTGGATCCCGAGGGAAACCTGGATCAAGTGGGCACCGTGCTCGAGGGGGGTGGTGCGCTGCGCTTGTCGGGGCAGTGGTGGCTGACAGCCAACCTGGAAGTGGGTGGCTTGTTTGGCAGCGACGGCGACGCGGGCAAGGCGCTGACTCAAGGCACGCTGGGCGTCCGCACGCTGCTCGACGGCGCCGATCCCGATTTGGCGGACGGCGGCGCTCCCAGGAAGAGCCGGGGAGTCAGCCCGTTCGTGCACACGGGTTGGCGCGTTGGTGGGCAGGGTGGGCACTTGAACCATGGTCCCGCAGTGGAGGTGGGGGTGCTCCTCACCCCCCACTTGAAGCTCGGCATCGCGAGCCACACCCGTCCAGGGCCGCTGAACCCGAAGACCTTCACGGTGACGCCCAGCGACGGCCAAACCTACAAGGGGCAGAGCCAGCTCACCCTGAAGAGCGACGGGGCGTTCGTGGGGCTGCTGGTCGCGCCGAGCGTCGACCTCACGGATCAGCTAGAGCTGGAAGTTCCTGTTTCCGTGGGGCAGGCTGCTTACGGCTTCTACCTGTTCGGTGACGACCGCAAGACACCCGACGGACGCCGAGTGTCGAAGTGGGAAGACGAACTGCAGGACGGCAAGGACTCCGGGTTTGCGCTGGGCGTGGATGCTGGCGTGCGCC
This sequence comes from Polyangiaceae bacterium, assembly GCA_041389805.1. Lineage (GTDB taxonomy): Bacteria > Myxococcota_A > Polyangia > Polyangiales > Polyangiaceae > JAHBVY01. Next base: position 10,570 of record JAWKRD010000093.1, read on the forward strand.
TTGCGCAGCGCATCCAGCCTTGGATGCGCGTCGTCGTCGGCGCGCACTACACACAGCTGTTCGGCTACGACGCCTACGCAAGCGATGACTACAGCGGGCCTTCGGGATCGATCGGCCTCGAGCTGGGCGGTTTCGAGTGAGCTAGCGGGGCCGCCCCTGATCGATCCAGCTCGCGACCAGCTGGATTTGCTCAGGTGACAAGGCCGGCAAGCCGAGCGGCATGCCGCGGACTGGCGCGGCCTCGCTCCGCTCTTCACGCTGCCGCGCGTGGAGCACTGCGAGAAGCATCGGGCGCGCTTCCCTCTCGCCCTCGAACAGCGGCGCGGGGGTGAACACCGAACGGCGCTCGCCCCGCTCGTCGAGGTAGCCGCCGAGGATCGCGCTGTACTCTGACAGGTCGAGGCGGCGTGGCTTGAAGCCAAAGCCGCCGGTCATGCCAGGCCCGCCGTCGCCCCGCGCGAAGTCCGGTTGAGCGTGGCAGTGCCAGCACACCTTGCGAAACACCGCCTGATTCACCTCGTCGAAGGTCACCTCGCGCTTCAAGAGCGGCAACGGCTCAGCTAGCGCTGGCGCCTGATAGTAAGGCAGTGGGCGCCGCATCACGTAGGCGCCGAGATCCCGACGCTCCGCTTCGCTCAGCTTCGGGTCGGGCATCAGCGCGTCTTTGCGCACGTGCTGCGGCGAGCTGAGCCAGCTGTCGAGTTGATCCTTACGGAAGCGATCCCGGGTGAAGGCGAGATCCGGCGCGAGCAGCGCATCGGCAGCCAAGAACCGCGGATCAGCGACCGCTGCTGGTTGATCCGTGTCGCCGTACGCGTGACACGTCCCGCAGCCCTTGGCCTTGAAGA
>JAWKRD010000094.1:0-11379 GCA_041389805.1 Polyangiaceae bacterium
TGCACGTAGTGCAGCCCGGTCTCGAACACGCCACGCAGCATCATCCAACCCGGATCACCTTCGGGTGGGTACTGCTCCGGTTCGTAAGCGAGCTGTGCGCCGAGGAGCTTGCCATCACGCACGGCACAGCGCGCCACGGCGCCGATGCGGCATGACTCGACGAAGCGCAGGTACAAACGCTCGAGCACGTCGATGCGCTGCTCGTCGCTCACGTCATCGAAGATCGCCTGCATGCCGGGGTTCGTGGTGAACGCTCGCGCCAACACGCGCGCGGCCGTTGCGACCTCTGACGCCTGGATGTCCCGGATCTCGACGCCCCTCATTGGGCAAACCCTACACCGGGTCCCGCACGCGTGACTAGCGGAGCTGACCCCGCTAGGGCGCGCGGTGTCTCTGGGCGGCGGTCAGTCGTTGAGGCAGGTGCCGCGGAGGCGCACGAAGAGGTCGCCCTCTACCCAGCCATTTTGTGTCGGACCGATGCCGATCGCGCGGGTGATCTTGATCACCACGTCGCCTTGGGTCTCCTCCTGAGTGCGCAGATCGACGGTGTACTCCGTGCCTTGGAAGTTCGGGCCGACATAGGCGACCAGGCGCTGCCACTGTCCGTTGACCCGCTTGAGCTGATCCAGGCGCACGGAGAAGTCGACGCTGTCGTCGTCGTTCACGTCGCCTTCGATCACCAGGCTGTTGCCCATGCCATCGGAACGCGCGACGCGGAAATGCAAACCACACAGGTCGGTGCCTTCCTTCTGGTCGTAGATGCTGTCGACGGCGACCGTGTCGAGCTCTCCGACTGCCAGGGACACGAAGTCTCCGTCCATTGGCAGGTCAGAACCGGGCTCAGGGGGTTCCACCACCTCACCAGGAGTATCCGTGGAGAAAGCCCCGTCGTGCCCAAGCGAGGGCGTGGCGAAGGGATCTGTCGGGTCGTCAACGGGATCGGTCTCGACCGGATCGTCGGGTGTCTCTGTGCCCCTGGCGGCTGGATCGCTCTCTTCGGAGCCTGTTTGTGACCAAGGAACGAAAGCACAACCACTGCTGAGCACACTCACTAGGGCCAAAACTGCGCTACGTTTCATAGCGACCTCCATTCCCTCGCGCACAGGCGCGACTAACGCACCACCCTAGGCGGTGCCCCTGGCGACCCGTCACCAAAAGCCGGTGCGGTCAAATCTCGACGCAGCAAGCGCGACGTACTCGGGGGGAACGGCTGCGGCGTTCCGTCCTTGAGCACTTGCTTGCGTTCTTAGGTCGATCTTTGGCACACCAGCGCGGACATGAGGGCCTGGGGAACCACTGGCGTGCTGTTCGCGCTCTGTTGCGGGTGCAACGCCAGCGACCATCAAGACGCTCCTCCGAGAGCGCCCGAGAGCGCGAGTTCACAAGCGCCGTTGCCTCCGCCGAGTACACCGCTGCCGGCCGTGGCTTCCTCCAAGCCGTCCCCCTCCCGGCCGCCTTCCGGTCCTGTGCGCTATCCCAGCGCGGCCATTCAGTCGCCCATCGTCGACGCGCAGATTGCTGCGTGGAAAAAATCCTGGGCCGCGCACTCAGACCTCCACGCCGATCGCTTCATCAAGGTCGGTGACTCAGTCACCGCGAGCGGCGACACGCTATACTGCGTGCCGCGCAAAGCGAGCCTCGAGGCGCTGCAAGCCCAGCATCCCCAGCTGTTCAGCGTGGCGGAGTACTTCGGGGCTGGTCAGAAGTACGGTGGTTCTTTCGGCCACGAGAGCCAAGCTGCGGTCGTGGGCTGGAGCGCTTGGAACGCCATCGACGGCGTGAAGAATCATCTATGGCGCGAACAGACCTCGATGAATGCCCAGATAGCGCTCGTACAGTTCGGCACCAATGACATCGAGATTGGGGCACTACACCACTACGCTGACAAGCTCTTCGATCTTGTGGAGCAGCTCGAGCGTGCCGGTACACTGCCGGTCCTCTACACGATCATGCGGCGGGCCGATCGCGCCAAGGCGGGGCGCGAGGTACCGCGTTACAACGCGGTGATCCGTGGGGTAGCGACGGCGCTGCAGGTCCCGCTCGTCGACTACCACGCCGCCCTCGAACCGCTGCCCAAGCACGGCCTCTCAGGCGATGGGATTCATCCATCGACTTATCAAGGGCCCGCTGGTCGAGACCCCTGCGACTTCAGCGAGCAGGGGCTGAAATTCGGCTACAACTTACGCAACTGGCTCACGCTACACGTGCTCGAACGGCTGCAGCGTGTGCAGCTTGGCAAGTACCGGGCGGATCAGGTGTCGGTGTGGTCGGGCGACGGCAGCGGCAAGGCACCGTGGGTGGCACCGGGGCTGCCATTGGTCGACTTTCAGCCTCTGCAGACAGAACTCGCACCTACTGCGTGCGACGACAAGTCGGCAAAAGGTGTGAGCTATCGGGTGAAGATCGAACGCGCCGGGCGTTACCGTTTGCTCGGCTTCGATCGTGGCCTCGAGAGTGATGTCGAGATCTACGACGAGGCACAGCCCGACGCCTGCGTCGGGCGTGATGCGCGCAAGTTGGTCGTGGACCTGAAGCCTGGCAGTTACCGCGTGGAGCTGCGGCGCACCTCACCCAAACCCAAGAAAAAGCCTGATACCGACCAGAAGCCAGCCCCGTTGCATGTGGGGGCAGTGCTTGTGGTCTTGCCAGAAGCGTGAGCGGGCGTGGTAACGTCGATGCTTGCTCATGGCTGAACCCGCTGCTCGCATCTACCTGATCCCTGGGATGTTCGGTTTCGGGACGCTGGCTGGTTTCGACTATTTCAGTCATATGCGGCGGGAGCTGACTGATCGCTACCGCGCGCGTGGCAAGGAGATAGTGATTGAGGTGGTGCCTACACCACCGACTTCCTCTATTCGTTATCGCGCGGCAATGCTGGCTGAGCAGGTCAGCGCTCACGCGACCGACGGATTGCCAATTCACCTGATCGGACATTCCACGGGTGGACTCGACGCGCGCCTCGTGCTCTCGCCAACTACCAACTTGCCAGTGCGGGACGATCAGCTCGAGTGGACCCATCGGGTGCAGTCGCTGGTTTCGCTCAATACGCCCCACTACGGGACGCCTCTCGCAGGCTATTTTGCGACGGTTTCGGGTACGCGCGTGTTGTACGCGCTGAGCTTGTTCACCGTCGTGTCGCTTTCCGTGGGGGAACCAAGCCTGGCGATCTTCAGTAAGCTACTCGCGGCTCTCGGCGGCATCGACTCCTTGCTCGGTGGCGACTCGAGGCTGATCGGCCGTGCCACGGATATGGTGCTGCGCTACGTGGACACGGGCGGTCGCGGTGAGATCCGCGAGTTTCTATCCAAGGTGCGTCACGATCAGGGAGGCGTGATTCAGCTCATGCCCGAGGCGCTCGATCTATTCAACGCCGCGACGGAAGACAACGACCAGGTGCGCTACGGTTGCGTCGCTGCGGCGGCACCGCCACCTGCTTCACTCAAAGTGGCCAAGCGCGTGCGTTCGCCCTACGCCGCCCTCACCGCGGGCGTGTACACCACGCTCTACACCTTCGCCTCTCAAGCTCATAAGCGCTACCCCTACGCAGTTCCCAGCGCGGAGGAGAAGCAACGCATCGCTGATGGGGTGCGCACCGATGTTGACGATCGCAGCAACGATGGTGTCGTGCCGACGCTCTCCATGCTGTGGGGCAAGCTCCTATGGGTCGGCGAAGGCGATCACCTCGATATGCTCGGGCACTTCCACGACGACTCACCGGGGAGTTTGCATACGGATTGGATGACCTCCGGTGCGCACTTCGGTCCTGAGCGCTTCGCGGAGATCTTGGACAAAATCGTAGAGTTCCAAGAGGAGTAGCGACACGCCGCCCGAAAGCGGTAACCATCTCGCGCATGAGTCGCTTCATTGGGTGCGTCCTGGTTTTGGTTCTCGGATCCGGTTGCTCTGACGACGGTTCTTCGGGCGGCGGTCAAGGTGGCAGCGGCGCTCAGGGCAGCGGCGCTCAGGGCGGCGAGGGAGCACAGGGCGGCAGCGGCGCTCAGGGCGGCAGCAGCGCTCAGGGCGGCAGCAGCGGCTCTGGCCAAGGCGGGAGCGGCGCTGACGGCGGCTCTGCAAGCGGCGGTTCCTCGGGGAATGGAACCGGTGGGGCGGGCGGAGCCGTTCAGAGCATTCCTGTCTGTCAGCTCGCCTGCTCCACCCCAGCTGACTGCGCGTCCGGGCCGGCTCCCTACGATGCGGCTCACTATGCGTGCGATGCCGGTGTTTGCAAATGGCAGGGATGCAAGGCCGACTCCGACTGTGCTTCCTTGGGGAACTACGTTTGCCGAGAACAATACGGCCTATCCACCTGCGTGAAAGGCTGTAGCTCCGCGAGTAACTGCGGAAGCGGTCAAGCCTATGACGATGCCGACAACTACAGCTGTGAGAACGGCGGCTGCTTCTATCAAGGCTGCAACAACGAGGCGGAGTGCGACGCCCTCGGCGACTTGGTCAACAAGCCTTACGCATGCGCCGATCTAGGCGGTGGCTCCTTCTGCTTTCCGGAGTGCAATACGCCCGCTGACTGCTCGAATGGCCAGCCTGGCTACACCGCGAGCAACTACGAATGCGACCAAGGGGTTTGCCGCTACACCGGCTGCAACGGCGACTCCGAGTGCGCAACCCTTGGAAACTACGTCTGTCGCTGAAGTCCGGTTCGCGAGGGCGCGATGCATGGCAGAATGGTCGCCATGAAGCTTTCCCACGTGGTTTGGGGGTTAGGCGCGTTGTGCCTGAGCTGTGGCAGCGATGGGAACTCGACTGGGGGCTCCGGCGGCGCCTCCGGAAGCAGCGGGAACGGCGGCTCCAATGCGAATGGAGGCTCCAGTGCGAATGGCGGCAGTACGGCAAACGGCGGCTCGACTGCCAACGGCGGCAGTACCGCAAATGGTGGCAGTACGGCGAGCGGCGGCAGCGGGAATGGGGGCTCAGGCAATCAGGTGCCGTGCGATGGGGAGCCGGAGCACACCGGGGAGGGCACCTACTACAACGCCGATGGCTCCGGAAACTGCAGCTTCGACGCGTCGCCCAACGACCTGATGGTCGGAGCGATGAACCAAACCGACTACCAAGGTTCCGCGACCTGCGGGAGCTGCGCCGCCATCACCGGGCCGAACGGTAGTGTTACCGTACGGATAGTTGATCGGTGTCCAGAGTGTGCTCCCGGCGACATCGACCTGAGCCCTCAGGCGTTCGAGAAGATCGCGGCAATCTCGGCGGGGCGCGTGGCCATTAATTGGAAGTACGTGCCGTGCGGCGTTTCGGGCAACGTGAAGTACCGCTTCAAGGAGGGCTCCAATCAATGGTGGAGCGCGGTGCAGGTGCGCAACCACAAGAACGCGATCGCCAAGTTCGAGTACGACTCAGGCGGCGGCACCTTCGTCGAAGTACCTCGAGAGAACTACAACTACTTCGTGCAGGCATCCGGCATGGGCCCTGGGCCCTACACCTTCCGCATCACCGACGTGTACGGCAACCAGCTGACGGACAGCAACATTGCGTTCGCCGAGGCGCAGGAAGTCAGCGGAGCCGGTCAGTTCCCTGGCTGTAACTGACCAGCCTTCAGGCAGCCGCGCCGACTAGAAAGGCGTTGTTCGGTGCCGGAGGGAAACGGTGATCCGGCCAGATGCTGACCAGCGCGTCAGCCATCTCCAGGTCCGGCACGCTACCGGTGCTCGTGCGCCAGCGAAACGGATGTACGGACCGCACTTCAACGACCTCACACGTACTGAGGGCGCGGGCGGCCCGCCAAGTTTCGGCATCTTGGCGTGTACGAAACACGTACTCTTCTGCGGGCGTGGGGCGCTTGCGCCACACCACGAACCCGCAGTGATAGTTGGAGTCGGTGGCCAGTCCGTCGCAGAAATCGCAGACGAACGAAACGAAGAGGGGCGTCATCGCGCGCTTGCAGTTGGGGCAGAACACGGTGGACGTAGTGTGACACGCGTCGCGCACCCTCGCCGGTCCCGAGCTGCGACGCTTGCTCTGCTTTCTGCTCCTGCCTGAGATACCGCACGGCATTCCGTATCGGTTGGCCACGTTGTCGGCTAATCTCAAGCCCTTGCAGTCGCCGACGTCGCCTTCAACCGCCGGAACCGTTCTATGTGAGCGATGCGGAGCTGCGTTTCGTCCCCCGCAGTTAGCGCACAACGTGAGTTGCCCGTATTGCGCGCACGTGCAGGCGTTGGATCCCCACAAGCTGCGGGCGCTTGAGCACTATCAAGCGAACGTCGAGCACGATCTCATTGCCGCGGAGAAACACGCAAACCAGCAGGCTGCGTACGAGAAGTGGTACGGCACCCCGGAGAATCGCCGCAATACCACCACGGAGTTCTTCGTGGTCGCGGGTGTATGCGCCGTGATCGCCGGCGCGGTGGGCGCAGTACTGGCCAGCCTGGGGCTGATGAACTGGATGCTGATGCCGACGGTCGTCCTGATGGGCGGCTTCATGTGCGGAGCGCTGGTGGTCTATGGCCGAATGTTCATCAGCATGTTCCGCAAGGGCAACGTTCAACGCGGCCAGCTGGACGAACTCGTCGTGGCCTGCCCCACCTGTGGCGCACCGGGCAAGCTCACACCGGGAGACTCCATCGACACGTGCGCGCACTGTCACGCTGCGCTGGTCCCAGGCAGCACGGCTATCCAGCAAGGGTTGGAGGCCGCGGCTCGGGCGCGGCGCAAGGCTGCTCTCCGACACTACCGTACGGAAATTGAGACCTTCGCAAGCGTATACGGTGGCGGCTCCGGCAAACACGTCGTGTTCTTCGTGCTGGTGCCGTTCGCGGTGATGCTCACGCTACCGACGCTGATGATCACCGCCGAACAACTGCAACAGGGGAAGGAACTCCCGTTGCCCCCGCTGCTGATTCTGTTCGGCGTGAGTCTCGGGTTGTGGGGGACGATTGGGCTCATCCTGTGGCTGCGCTGGTCCAAGCAGCAGGCGACCATGCGCGGCTTGGCGCCTCTCGAGCACGCCTACAATGCCAGACGCGGTAGTGGTACCCGTGGTCTTGCCGCCTGGATTGTTGCCCACTGGGCGGGCCCGTTTCCGGTTCAGCGCCTCTACACTGGAGTCAACCACCACTTCATGGCGGGTAACTGCCGTGGCTTTCCGATCCTGATTGATTTCAACCCGAGTAAGGCGCAGCACATGGTGACGCGAGCGACGCTGCACGTCGCGGCGGAGATCCCCGGGGTGAAGCCCTGGATATCGACCAGCAAACCGCTTTGACGATTCTGGGTACTCCGTTACCTCCCGGAAACCAAACCGTTAGTGAGCTGCGATTAGGCTTGGAGCGGGCCGGCTTCGAGCTCCGGCTGAGCGAAGCCGGTCTCAGCGTTTCCGCCGAAGGTGAGCGCCTGAAGCAGCTCCGCAAGCACCCGGAGTCGTTCGCGGAGTGGACCTCCGTCGTGAGCGGGAGTGTGGCGTTGGTGACGGCCCTGGGGGGCCGACCCGGATGAGGGCTTCGCGTTCAAGCAAAGTGCGACGCTAGCCAGTCAACGACGACTTGAACTCGCCGGAGCTTGCGGCTGGCTTCGGGGTACAAGGCGTAGAGCACAAACTCCTGCGAGTGATAGGATGGGAGCAGTCGCACGAGCTTTCCCGCTGCGACGCCGTGATCGACGATGCGCTGTTCAGTGAGGCCGACGCCTACTCCCTGAAATAGGGCGGCTTGGAGTAGCCGTGAGCTGCGCGCCTCGAAGCCGGGGCCCAACTCTGGGTGGTGGAGCTGCCCTGAGCGGTCCAGGAGCTCCCAGCTCTTCTGCGGCTGTTGCCCGCGAAAGCGTAGGCAACGATGGGCCGCCAAATCGCTCAGTCGGTTGGGCTTGCCGTGGGTTGCGATGTACTTCGGCGTCGCCGCGAGCTGGCCTCGCAGGGCTCCCAAGCGCCGCGCGATCAGCGACGAGCTGGGGAGGGGCGCAACACGCACCACGATGTCGTAACCGAAGGCTTCGGCGTCGGGTTGGTCGTTGGTTTCCCACTCCAGGTGGAGCTTCGGGTGGGCATCGAGAAACTCGCCGAGACTCCCGAACGTCAGCTCTGGCAGCAAGCTTGGCACCAGCAGGCGCACCACGCCCGCTGGCTCTTGATCCTCACGGATTTGTTCTCCGAGGGACTCGAGCTCCAGCAGGACCTGGGTGGAGCGCTGATACAGCGCCTGACCTGCGTCAGTGATCGCGAGGTTTCGTGTAGTGCGCTCGAGCAGCTGACTCCCGAAATGGCGCTCGAGCTCGCGAAGTCGTCGACTGACGGATGACAGCGACGTGCCATGGCGCCGGGCTGCGGCGCTCAGGCTGCCTTGCTCCACCACTTGGCAGAACAGCGCTAGATCTTCGACTCTCAGTTTCTGCAACAATGTCTATCAGATTATTGCAGTTCTCATCAGGTGGCGAGGTGCCATCTCATGGCCATGACGATTCCGTTTTGGTGCCTCGCCTTTGGCGTACTCCTCCCGTACTTTCTAGCCCCGCTTTCCTTCGGGGAGCGCAAGGCCCGCTTTGGCGGGCCGGATTTTCGCTATCCCCGGCGCCAAGCGGCGCTGCTGGAGGGCACCGGCGCGCGTGCGATGGCTGCGCACGCCAACGCTTTCGAAGCCTTGAGCGTCTTCGGGGTGGCCGTGGTGGTGGCGCACCTGAGCGGCGCGAATCCCACTTGGAGCGCGCTCTTGGCGGTGGTTTGGGCAGTCAGTCGCGTCGGTCACGCCACCTTCTACGTTGCCGACAAACCACCGCTCCGCACGCTGTCGTTCGCTGTGGGAATGCTCAGCGCCTTGGGACTGCTCGGTCTGGCTGCTGTCGCCTAGGCTAGGACCGCGCGAGTGCTGGCGTGCGCGTCGGCAGCCAACCAAAGCGCTTGCTCTGGGAGCTCGCGGCGGCGCGTGCCGCCTTGATGCCAGAAGCCAAGCACGGTGAGACACCGGGGCCGGTCACGCCGGAGCCGGCGAGGTACAGGCCCTCCACCGCGCCCTTCGTCTGGTACGCGTTGGGGCCAAACTGGCTGGGGATCACGGCTGGACCGTAGATCCCTCCGGCAACGACCCCGGCGAAGTGCATGTTGCTGAGGGGCGTCGAGACGTCCTCCACTACGACGTCTCCGATGATCCCTGGCCAGCGCCGGTCGACCGCGGCGCGCAGCGTGGCCGCGGCTTCCGCCTTGAAGGCTTCGTACTCTTCACCACGCTTGAGCGCCTTGGCGTCCTGCCACTTCGCGAATGGCGCAAAGGGCACCAACGTGACTACCTCGAGGGTGCTCATGCCTTCGGGCGCCATCTGGTGAGTGTCGTCCTTCAACGAGTTGGGGGAGAGGAAGAACGCGTGGTCCTCGGGCAGCTTCGAACCCTTCTGCGCGTAGCCGAACGCCTCGTCCAAATCCCAGGTGTGGTAGTCCCACACATTGAACGCGCCCATGCCGTGATCGCGTAGATCGCGGTTCATGCCGTAGTAGAGGCACAGCGAGCCCACCGACGGCATGTTTTTGCTGACCTTCCGCCGCAGCTTCTGGGGAACCACGTCATGATCGAGCAAGCGCCCGTAGGTGAGCGTCGGATCGATCGCGCTGATCACCACATCCGCGGGGAAATGTTCGCCGTCGCTCAACGTTACGCCGCTGACCTTGCCGCCTTCGGTGTGGATCTTCGCGACTTCTGCACGGCGCTTGTACACCACGCCCAGCTTGCGGCCCGCGTCGACCAAGCCGTCCCGCAGGGTGCCGCTGCCGCCGCGGGGGAACCAACCGCCGCTATCCAGGTAGTGGGCGAGCAGGCCCACGCCGAGCAGTGCAGGCGCCTGGCTCGGCGGCAGTCCGTAGTCACCGCACTGGGCGCCGAGCACGCTCCGGAGCTTCGGGTTCTGGATCGCGCGGTTCAGGTAGTGTCCATACGTCTCCAGGGCTAGGCGTGCGATCTTCGGCACCTGCATGAGCTTCTTGGCGCCGCTCACGTCGGAGCGCATCAACGGCAGCATGGCCTTCACCACGCTGAAGTAGCGGTCGATGTCCGCTCGATCCTCGGGGAAAAGCGCGAGCAGATTGTCTCGATAGTTGTCGGCGCCTTGAGGCACCTTGACCTCGAAGTCGGGGAAGCGCAGTAGGTCGAAGCACCCGGGATCCATTGGCGCCATCAGCGCGCTGGGATCGAGGCCGCAGCGCTCCAGTACGCGGTACATGTCGCCGCCCGGATCGCATTGCCCGACGTAGTGCACGCCCGGATCGAAATGGAACTTCTTGCGCTTGAACGGGTTCAGGAAACCGCCGAGTTGCTTTTCGCGTTCGAGCGCCACCACCTCGAAGCCGGCTTGAGCCAAACCGACGGCTGCCGTTAGTCCCCCCGCCCCGGTACCGATCACCACTGCCCGCTTCGCCATCTCGATCTCCTGGACTCGCCGCCGAGCCCCAGTCAACCCGGAGCCTCATGTAAACGGCGCTAACAATGTTATTGGTGTTTACATTGCGGCCCTGGGCACGTCAAGTTGGGCAAACACTTTTCCTCACCCCCGATCCTGGATTGGGCTGAAAACGCAGACGAACGCCCGCAAAAGCCTGCGGGCGCGAGCTTTGGTCGGTATATGAATGCCGCAATGGGCGCGACCTATCACCATGGCTCCCTGCGGGAGACGCTGCTCGATGCCGGTGTGGAGCTGGTGGTTGAAGCGGGCATCGACGCCTTGTCCCTGCGTGAGCTGGCGCGTCGCGCCGGGGTGAGCAGCGCCGCTCCGTACCGTCACTTTCCCGACAAGGACGCGCTGCTGCGGGGGGTCGCCGCCCGGGGCTACCAGCGTTTCGATCAGGCGCTCGGCAAGGTCAGCAAGCAGTGCGCGGAGACCTCCGCGCTTGAAGCTGTGCAACAACTAGGCGTCGCGTATGTTCGATTTGCCGCACGGAACCCAAATCTGTTTCGCTTGATCTTCAGTCCCATCGGTCAAGCCAGTGGTCACGACTCCGAGCTTGACAAGGCGTGTCGCCAGTCGGCAGAGCACTTGCCCCGCGCCCTGATGCGCCTGCATGAAGAAGGCATCGCCACCAGCATTAGCGTTCAAGAGCTGACCGAGCTCGCCTGGGCGCTGGTGCACGGCGTGGCCATGCTCTACCTGGATGGCTTGGTCGGCGATGGCAAGCCCCTGAGCGCCGAGAAGGCGGCTGAGCGCGTCACTCAGCATTTGGTGGCGCTCTTCCGCGCGGATTAGTTACCTCTTGGTAGCCTTCTTCGCGCGCTGCTTTGGTTCTTGGGGGGGAGGCGCGTCGTCTTCATCCAGCGCCCGGATCAAGGCATCAAAGGTCTTGGTCACGGCTCTGCGACGCGCCTTGAAGCCGTCGCTCATTTCAAAGTCGGGCTCCTCTTTGATCTTGTCCTCGATCTGGAGAAAGCGCGCCTTCCAGCGCTTGGC
>JAWKRD010000095.1:0-10473 GCA_041389805.1 Polyangiaceae bacterium
TCCACATAGGCGACGATGCGTTCCTCGGGGACGCGGCCTTTGGTGATGCCCTTGAGGTACACCAAGGCGTCTTCCCGGCTGTCCCTCACCCCCACCCCCTGCATGTGAGGATTGTTGGGGATCCAGATATTCCCCCCGGAAAGTCCAGTCGAGCCGCCGAACAGCGCGGTCTTCTCGATCACCAGGGCATCCAGGCCGTGTTGCTTCGCCACGAGCGCCGCGGTCATCCCGCCGCCGCCGCTGCCCACCACCAAGAAATCCGTCCTATGGTCCCAGTCGCTCATCACTCTATCCGTTTCAGGGGGTCGCGTGGCTCTCGCTCGTCTGCTCTCGCGCCGGCGCGGGCTTGCGGAAGCGGACGATGTTTGGCAGGCCGTTCTTCGGATTGAGGGAGAGCCTCGGGTTCTTGATTGGCGTGTAATCCGCGGGGATCTGCGGCTCGACGCCGCGCTGGATCAGCGTTGCGAGGATCAGCCGCGCCTCCATCAGCGCGAAGTTCTTGCCCATGCACACCCGCGGCCCCATGGAGAACGGCACGTAGGCGGCCTTCGGCAGGTTCCGTTCGAAGTCCTTGGTGAAGCGTTCCGGGCGGAAAACATCAGGATCCGGGAAATACTCGGGATTCTTGTGCATCACGTAGGGGCTGATGAACACGTAGCAGCCCTTCGGCAGCAGGTAGTCACCGACCAGCACGTCCTCCGCGGGCTCACGCATGAAGGTCCATACCGAGGGCAAGACGCGCATCGCCTCCTTGAAGACCTGATCGATGTAGGTGAGGTTGTCGTCGATGCTCGGCTTGCGGTCCCCGCAGACCTGGGCGACCTCCTCCTGCATCTTGGTCACCACCTCGGGGTGCTGCCCCAAGAGGTACCAACACCACGTCAGCGCGTGCGCCGTGGTCTCGTGACCCGCAAAAAAGAGCGTCATCGACTCGTCGCGCACCTGCTTGTCGCCCATGCCCTCGCCCGATTCGTCGCGCGCCTGGATGAGCATGCTCAAGAGGTCTCCGCGGTCTTCGCCGGTGCGACGGCGCTCATCGATGATGCGCTGAACGATGCGATCGATGTCGCCGATGGCAGCCATTTTTCTGCGATTCTTGCGGCTAGGCCACCAACCGGGAACCGGGATGGGCAGCTCGATGTGATCCACCAGCACCTGGTTGATCACCTTCATCGCTTCGCGCACGGTCTCCGCCTGGCTACCACGGACGTCCGCGTCGAACAGCGTCTTGGCGACGATGCCCAGGGTGACCTCGGTCATCTCGTGACAGAAGTCGACGCGCTCACCTTCTTTCCACGCGTCAATCATCTGGTCGGTATAGCGAGTCATCACCTCGCCGTACGCGTCGATGCGGCGCTTGTGGAACGCTGGCAGGATCATCTTGTGCTGGCGCTTCCAGGCTTCGCCGTCGGCGCTGAGCACGCCTTGCCCAAGGAAGAGCTTGAAGATCTGCTTGTTCACCTTGGGCTTGAGGAACAGGTCCGGTCGCTTGACGAGGATCTCGTGCACCGCCTCGGGATCGCTCACCTGCACCCATTCGTGAAACGCCACCGAGAAGCGAGCGACGTGCCCATACTTCTGGAACAGCCCATCCACGAACTCGAGCTGCCCCGTCTGAAAGTCGACGGTGCTCCCCCAAATCCGGTGCCCCCTCGGCCCCGGAGGTCGCTTCATCACTGCACCCGGGCTCTCTTTGACGCTTCTTACGTGCATGGCTTGCCTCGTTCTGAGTTGGCGGAAACAGCGCTCGCTGAAGACGCGCTGGGCTCGCTATTTCGGGGTTTGGGGGTGAGGTGCGCCGCTCTCCGCCGGAGCTGCCTTGGGATGTCGATCAAGCAAATCGCGCATCTGGTCTAGCGCAAGCTCCACGAACATCCCCTCCGCTTCCGCGAGGAGTTGCCCTGCGCCGTCGAGTTGACCTCCAGGCTGCGCGGCGCTTCGGAGCTCACCGACCACCAGCGTGGCGCGTCCGACGACATCCTTGATGCGCGCGCGGTACTCCACGGGCACGCCCAAGCGCACCGGCTTGCGGTACTTCACGCTGAGTTTCCCGGTCATGCAGACCACGCCACGGCGCAGGGCCGCGGCACCGAGCACATGGTCGAAGCCCGCGGCGATGTGCCCCCCGTGGACGCAGCCAGGGCCGCCCTGGAAGAGCTCGCAGTAGGTCCCTCGGCCAGCGACTTCGTCGCCCTCGATCTCGAGGGACAAGGGTGGCGCTGCTGGGTTCGCGTGACCAATCACTGGGCTGCGGTCGGCCCACTCTTCGTGAGCCGATGTATCCCGGGCCTGGTGGGCCTCGAAGAAGCTGCGGGTCGGCGCGCGCTGGATCACCTCGCGCGCGGCGACGATCAGCGCCGCAGCAGCCTCGAAGCACGCGACATCCCCCTGGCTCCGCATCAGCTGATCGCCGAGCTGCCGGAGTTCGCTGACCAGAGCCCGACGTGCGCGCCACGCCGGGTCTTCCGGTTGAACTGGGACCTTGAATCCGTGCGGCAGCTGATCAAGCAGCTGCGAATCGCCGCTCGACAGCACGCCAGGGACGGCGATCACGTCTGGTCCGGACTCCTTCATTCAGCGAACCTGAACCTCGTCGGGTGCGTCCTGGGCGATGGCCTTGGCCCACTTGTAGTCCGGTTTGCCGCTCGGGAAGCGCTCGACCTGGCTCACCAGCTTGAGCTGCCGCGGCACCTTGTAGCCTGCGATGAACTTGCGCGCGTGCTCCTGAAGCGCCTTCAAATCAGGGGCTTTGCCTTCGCGCGGCGCGACAACCGCTGCCACCCGCTGCATCCACTTCTCGTCCTCGACGCCGACCACGAGGACGTCGTAGACGTCGGGGTGGGACTTGAGCGCTTCTTCGACTTCCTCAGGGAAAATCTTCTCGCCGCCGCTGTTGATGCAATTACTGCCGCGGCCATACACCGTGATGCGGCCGTCTTCCTCGACGGTGGCCGAGTCACCCGGCAGCACCCAGCGCACGCCGTCGATGGTCACGAAGCGCTCGCGGGTCTTCTCCTCGTCCTTGTAGTAGCCGAGGGGTACGTGTCCGCTGCGCGCCAGCTTCCCAATCACGCCAGAGCCCGGAGCCACTGGCTTCATGTCATCGTCGAGCACGCTGTTCGCCTCGTCCATGAAGAACGAGGGGCGCCCGTCCCTCCCGGTGTCTTCGCCGGGCACAGCCGATCCCTGGTGGCCAGTCTCGCTGGCGCCAAAGTTGTTGAGGACCAGTGCGTCGGGGAAGAGCTCCTGGAGCTTGTCTCGCACGACGGGGCTCAGCACCGCCCCCGAGGACGCAATCGCGAGCATGCTGCTCACGTCGTACGAGCCGCGCTCGAGCGCGTCCGTGATGGGTCGGCCCATCGCGTCGCCCACCAGCATGATGGTGTTGACCTCTTCCTCGGGGATAAGCTCACAGATCCGCTTCGCGTCGAAGCTCTTGCCCGGCTGGATCACCAGCTTTCCGCCCGCGAGCAGACAGATCCAGCAAGTGAGCTGAGCCGCGCCATGGATGAACGGCGCGCAAGGCAACATCGTTACGCCGCCCTCCGCTGACGAAGGCGCGAGCGCCTCGGGAGTCTCGATCGGATCGCCGCCAGGGTTGCCACCCTGGAGCGCGGCGAAGAACAGGTCCTCCTGGCGCCACATCACGCCCTTCGGCATGCCGGTAGTGCCGCCGGTGTAGATGATGAACAGGTCGTCCCCGCTGCGCTGCTCGAAATTCCGCTCTGGAGAGGCGTCTGCGAGCACTTGGTCGTAGTCGAAGGCCTCGAGGCGCGGGTCGATCTCGACGCTGCTGTCATCATTCAAGAGCACACAGGTGCGCAGCTTCTCCGCGCCCAGAGCTGCGTCAGCGACGATTGGCGCGAACTCCCGCTGGCTCAGGATCGCGGCCAGATCTGCGTTTTCCACCAGGTAACGCAGCTCGTGCGCGACGTAGCGGTAGTTCAGGTTGATGCTCACCGCTCGGAGCTTCATCGCGGCCAGCATGCCCTCGACGTACTCCGTACCGTTGTAGAGGTGCAGGCCGATGTGGTCCCCAGCCTTCACTCCCCGCGTCGCCAGGAAATTCGCGAGCCGCGTGGCCCGCTCGTCGAGTTCGGCGTAGCTCAGGCGGCGATCGCCAGAAACCAGCGCGAGGCGCTCCCCGAACGTATCGACCAATGACTCGTACAGATCTGCGATGTTGAATTCCATGGTCGCTCCCGTTCCCCTTGGCAGTCGCTCGGATCCCCTCGAGCCTTGCGCTAGACACGCGCCCGCGCCGTGACCCGCTCGACAGTGAAGGTCGAGCTCTGGTGACGGCGCGCGCTGATTTGCTTGTTTCCGCGGGGCTCAGCCCTTGAGCGGCGGCAAGAAGTTGTTCATCTTGCGTGCGAGCGGGATGCTGCCGCTCACCTTGAGCTTGCGCGTCATCACCGCCTTCGCGCCGCCCAGATCGCCATTGGCGAGCTTGACGTAGTCCTCCGCCTTCATCGTGTAAGTCACGCTGGCGTTGTCCGTCGCGCCCTCTGCGACAGACACCGCCTGATCCTTCACGGAGACCGTCCAGGTCCCGCCGCCGCTTCCGCTGAGTTCATACACGTAGGTCGCCTCGACGCCCTTCGCTTGATCCGCGATGAAACGATCCTGGATGGTGTCGAAGTACTCCTGACAGTTCTCGATCCGGCCGACCATACGTAACCCTCCGTCGCTGGCTGAGTGTCCAGCCACGCTGCTCGCAGGAGCAGTAGTTGCCCCCGCCTCTGAAACACGTTCTACGTGGAGTTAGCGACTGTTGCCGTAATGTGTCAAGAACAAACTATACCCTGGAGTATCGGTATACTTTAAAGTATATGTTTCTCGGTATTGGGATACTCTTGAGTACTGGAGGCTGTAAATGTCCGTAACTACTGACACTCCCCCGCGTAGGCTGACCCGTGACGAGCGCCGGGCCCGCACGCGCGAAGACCTACTGCAGGCCGCCGCCGCGGTGTTTGGCCGGCGCGGGTACCACGGCGCGTCCCTGGACGAAGTCGCTGAGGCCGCGGGCTACACCAAGGGCGCGGTGTACTCGAACTTCGGCAGCAAGGAGGAGTTGTTCCTCGAGGTCGCGGAAAGGCACGTCGAGAACATCGTGACGATGTTGCTCGGCGTCTTCGAAGACGCCGACCCTGACCGGCGCCTCGCCGTCCTCTTCGATCACGCGCGGAACCTGGCCAGCGTCGATGACTTCGTGCTGCTGGACATGGAGTTCCGCCTCTACGCACGCCGACACCCCGAGGCGCGTGAGAAGCTGCAGCAGCGAGACAACGCGCTGATGCAGGGCTTCGGCGCTGCGCTCGAGTCCCACTTCTCTCAGGTGGGCGTGCGTCCGGAGCTGAACGCCGAGCAGATCGCGCGCGCCGTGTGGGCGCTTGCAGACGGCCTCGCGTTGCAAGGCGCCACGGATCCCCAAGCCGTCCAGCAAGGCCTGCCAGGCCTCGCCCTACGCACCATGCTGAAGGGTATTGGTCTCGATCTGCCCGCAGCTGCCAAGCCCGCGCTTCCCACCGCGCCCACGCACACGGGCCCCAGCACACATGACAACGGCGGCAGTCGCAGCAGCTGAAGACGCGTTCCGCGCGGATTCAAAAGCGTATCACGACCTGAGGGTGGCCCGGGTGATCCCCGAGACCTCCGACAGCTGCTCCGTCGTGGTCGATATCCCAGCCAGGCTGGCCCGCCAGTTCGCCTATCAAGCGGGCCAGTTTCTGACCTTCAAGGTGGAGCACTCTGGGCGTGTGTTGACGCGCTGCTATTCGCTGTCGAGCTCCCCCGACACCGACTCGGAGCTGCGCGTCACGATCAAGCGCGTGGCCGATGGCCGCGTGTCCAACTGGTTCAACGACTCGGTCCAGGTCGGAGACACGCTGCGCGTGCTGCCTCCAGCGGGGCGTTTCACCTTGCGCGATCGGGAGACACCCCTCCTGCTGTTCGCCGGTGGCAGCGGCGTCACACCAGTCCTCTCCATCTTGAAGACAGCCCTCGCAACGACGGCGCGCAGAGTGCGCCTGATCTACGCGAATCGCGACGTGGACAGCATCATCTTCAAGGCCGAGCTCGAGGCGCTCCAGGCAACCCACGCTGCTCGCTTCGAGCTCTTGCACCACCTGGACGCGGAGCGCGGCTTTCTGCAGGCCAGCGACGTTCAAACCCAGGTCGCTGGGTGGCTCGACGCCGACTGCTACGTCTGCGGACCGAGTGCGTTCATGGACCTCGTGGAGCACACCTTGCTCAGCGCGTCCGTGCCTCGGGAGCACGTCTTCGTGGAGCGCTTCGTCTCGCCCAGCGATCCGGATGAAGTCAGCGCCAAGCAAGCCAACGCCAAGGCCTCAGGTGAGCTCGCGGTCCCCGCGCAGATCCGCGTGCGCTGGGACAAGAAGCTTCACCTGGTCCCTTACCAGGCGGGTCAGACCTTGCTTCAAGCAGCGGTGGCGGCGGGTGTGGACCCCCCGTACTCCTGCGAAGAGGGCTACTGCAGCTCCTGCCAAGCGAAGCTCACCGCAGGCGAAGTGAAGATGGCAGTGAACGATTGCCTGAGCGACGACGAGATCGCGGACGGCTGCATCCTCGCGTGTCAGGCCTACCCACTGACTGAAGACATCGAGATCGACTGGGACGCCTGAGCGGCAACGCACACCAGGCGTACTCGCTGAATCCGAGTCCCAACCGTCTACGCGCGCGAGCGGTTTCACGACACGCACCAGCGTGTAGAACATGTTTCATTCAGCGGCGCCTTCAGGTACACGTGGAAGCGTGTGGGACGGCGGGAGGATGCCGCTCGCGCACCGGAGGAGCCATGAACGTCGAACTTGGGTTTTGGAAAGTTGCCGCAGAGAAGCGCGATGAGACGGGGATCGTCGATCCCGATGGCACGCAGCACACCTTCGGAGAAGCGTGGGATCGCACCAATCAACTGGTGCACGGCCTGCGCGCCCAGGGCCTGACCAGCGGCGACACGCTGGCCGTCGCGGCGCCCAACAGTCACCAGGTGATCGAGACGTTCATGGCGGCCGCGCAGGCTGGTTGGCGCCTGACGCCGGTCAACTGGCACCTCACGGCGAGCGAAATCGCCTATATCCTCAAGGATTCAGAGAGCAAGATCTTCATCGCTTCGTCCCGCTTCGGCGAAACCGCCCAGAAGGCCGCCGCAGAAGCTGGCTTGCCTGCGGACAAGTGCTTCTACGTTGGTGAGCCCATCCCCGGTTTCCGCAACTTCGATGAGCTGTGGGAAGGTCAGCCGACGACGCTCCCGGAGAATCGCAGCGCGGGCGGTCCGATGACGTACACCTCGGGCACCACCGGCCATCCCAAGGGCGTGCGGCGCCCTGTGGGACAAGCTGCGCCTGAGCTCGTCGCCACACAGCAGGCGTTGTTCCTCAGCTTGTTCGGCATGTTTCCAGGCAGCAAAGGTGTCCACCTGGTCGTGGCACCGCTTTATCACACCGCGGTGCTGAACTTCGCCACCAACCACCTGCACCTCGGGCACTCCGTCGTGCTGATGGACAAGTGGGCTCCAGAAGACACGTTGCGCGTGATCCAGGAGCACAAGGTCACCAACAGCCACATGGTGCCAACCATGTTCACGCGCATGCTGAAGCTGCCTGAAGAAGTGAAGGCGCGCTACGACGTCTCGTCACTGAGCCATGTGATCCACTCTGCGGCCCCCTGCCCCATCGACATCAAGCAGAAGATGCTCGACTGGTGGGGCGACTGCATCTTCGAGTACTACGCAGCGAGTGAAGGCGGCGGCACCCTGGCCACCCCTCAGGACTGGCGCAAGAAGCCGGGCACGGTGGGCGCACCCTGGCCGATCTCGCAGATCCGCGTGCTCAACGACGAGCAGCAGCCGCTCGCGCCGGGCGAAATTGGTACCGTGTGGATCCGTATGGGCGACCACAAGTTCGAGTACCACAAGGACAAGGCCAAGACCGACAAGTCCTGGCACGAAGGCTTCTTCACCGTGGGCGACGCCGGCTACTTGGACGAGGACGGCTACCTATTTCTGTGTGACCGCAAGGCGGACATGATCATCAGCGGCGGCGTCAACATTTACCCCGCGGAAATTGAAGCCGTGTTCGTCACTCACCCCAAGGTGCAGGACGTCGCCATCTTCGGCATTCCCAACGAGGATTGGGGGGAGGAAGTGATGGCGGTGATCCAGCCGACGCCGGGCAACCAAGCCGGCGCAGAGCTCGAAGCGGAGCTCCGGGAGTTCGCGCAGGATCGCGTCGCAAAGTACAAGATGCCGCGGCGCATCGAGTTCATCGCAGAGATGCCCCGCGATCCGAACGGCAAGCTCTACAAGCGCAAGCTACGGGACCCCCACTGGGAGGGTCGCGACCGCGCCATTTGACGGCTCAGCCGCCGCGCACGCGTTCCACCATCCAGAACAGGGCGAG
Organism: Polyangiaceae bacterium; assembly: GCA_041389805.1. Classification (GTDB taxonomy): domain Bacteria; phylum Myxococcota_A; class Polyangia; order Polyangiales; family Polyangiaceae; genus JAHBVY01. The sequence goes on from JAWKRD010000095.1 coordinate 8,421, forward strand.
CGCGCCGGCGGCGTAGCTCAGCGCCAGCGCAGCGGGGCGTACGCCCCTACGGGGAACGATGCAGAGGAGCGCCAGCAAGCCGCTCACCACGCTGATCTGACCGAGCTCCACGCCCAGGTTGAACAACAGGAGAGCCGCCGGCACCTGCCCTTTGGGCAGGCCGAGCTCGAGCAAGGCCGAGGCGAAGCCGAGGCCGTGCAGCAAGCCGAACAGCGCGGCCGTCCAGTACAAGCGACGCGCAGCCTGCGCGTCAGGCTCGAGCTCGCGCGCTCGCAAGCGCACGGCGACTTCGCGCGCTGCGAACGCCACGCTGAGCGCGATCGCCGCTTCCACTCCGGGGCTGCCGAGGCCACCGACGGCGACGCTAAGCGCGAGGCTCAGGCTGTGTGCCACGGTGAACAGCGTCACCACGCCGAACAAGCGCCGCACGCTGCTCCCGAGCCACCACGGGCCCGAGAGCAGCACCAGGCAGGCGACGAACAGCAGGTGATCCCACCCCGACCAGACGTGGCTCACACCCTGGGTGAAGTAGCCCGCCAGCTGCGGGTTCGCGGCCGCCTGCTCCGGGATCGAGAAGCGAAAGTCGTCGGGCTGTTCGCCAAACAGCACGATCTCTGGGTGCTCACTGCGAGCATCCTCCCACAGCACTCCAGTCGGCGTTCCCGCAGGGAAACTGATGTAACGCGCCACTCCAGGCTCGCAGCGAAGCGTCCCGGACCACGTCATTCCACGAGCGAGTGCGGCGGCCAGCGGCGCGGTGTCGCAACCACTCACAGCGAGCCCGCTCGCGGCTTGCTCGGGCGTCGGGAAGCGCACGCTCAAGAGCAGACTCCCAGGGGTCGAGTCCAGCGTACGCACGACGATGGGCGCCAGCGCGTGCGCGGAAGCGCGACCAGGCGTCACGAACACAGCGCACAGCAGCGTGGCCACGCAGAGCCAGCTCGCAGAGCGGCTCACGGCGCGCGCTCTTGCGGCGTGACCTGCCACGGCTTGCCCTCCACGCGGATCCGGTAGCGCGCAGCGGTCTTGCGAATGAAGTCGATGTGGGACGCCTGGCGTCGATGCTCGAGGACCGCCGCCAGGAGGGCGCTCCGCGCCTCCTGCAGGCTCTGGGTGCGCGGTGCGCGGCGCGCCTCGAGCCACACCCAGTGCTTGCCGTAGCGAGAACTGAACGGCCCGAGCCACTTCCTTGTGCTGTTCGCGAGCCGCGCCTGCTCGAACAGCGCCTTCGCGAGCGGCGCACCGAAGCGCGCTTCGACTTGCTGTAAGGATTTGCTGCGAAAGCGCCTGCCCGCGAGGAACGGATCACCTAGCTCGAGGTTCGCGACGGGGGTGCTTGGTGAAGGATGGGGCACCTCCCCCCCCGATCCCGAGGCAGCGTCGGGTGAATACGTGGCGAGCTTGGTGGCCACGGCCGCGCTCCGCGCATCGAAGTCTGGCCCGCTGCGCACGAAGACTTGCTCGAAATCGAGCTCTTCGGGGACCTGATAGCGCTCGGGGTGCGCCGTGAGTTCAGCCTCGAGCTCGGCGTCCGTAGGCTGAGCCGACTCCGCTTGACTTTCCGCAAGGTAATCCAGTGATTGGATCAGCCGACGCTTGACCACTGGGTCCGTCTCGTGAAGACCCATCGCGAGCGCCTCACGGCTCAGCACCTCGTCGCTCAGGTATTCGTTGATCAGCGCGTCTCGCTCGGCGGCCGTGGGAGGCCGCTTGGCCTTGAGCTCGAAGGCACGGGAGAGCGCGGTCACCTGGACCTGGGAGACCTCGATGGAGCGAGCATCTCGCGGCTTCGGCGTCAGCCAGATCAACAGCGCCGCCAGCCACGCGAAGTGCAGGAGCGGCTCGCGCAAGCCCCGCTGGAGCGCGCGCATCAGCCCGCTCCGGGTTCGTACCAGATTGGACTGCTCCAGGCGCGCTCCTGGATCTGCTTGGCGACGCTGGGATCACTGCAAGCTTCAGGTCGCTCCGCCTCGGGCAGGCTCAAGCACTGACGCCAGCTCCAGCGGCACGTCGGGTTCTCCAGGGCCCGCACGTAGTAGTAGGCGCGCACGCT
>JAWKRD010000096.1:0-8765 GCA_041389805.1 Polyangiaceae bacterium
CTGACGGTCCCCGACATCCACAGCATCGAAACCGACTTCCAGTACCTCTACACCGGTGCGGAGGACTACGCGCCGATGCTCGCCGCCGTCGCGAGCGATCCGGCGCGCAACGCGCTCATCGTCGATCACGTGGTCTCCGAAGCGCGCGCCGGCCACGTCTGCCTCGTGCTCTCCGGGCGCATCGACCACTGCCACACGCTGGCCGCCGCCATCGAAGCCGAGGGCGTCTCAACTTCGACGTCCACTGGAACCCGGTGCGAATGATCCAGCGCGCGGGCCGCATCGACCGCCGCTTGAACCCTGCCATCGAAGAGGCCAGGAGCTTCCCCGATCTCGAAGCGCTTGCGCGTGACCTCGGAAGGGCACCAGCCACCGCGTCGTGAAGGCTGCGCTGCACAAGCTCGCCGCCGAGATCGAGCTGGCGACGACCGCGAGTGAGCGCTGGTGCGTGAACACCGAGGACTTCAACGAGAGCGGGCGCGTGTACCTCGAGCTCGCCGACGCGACGCCGGGCGAGACCGAGCGGGGGATGGCGCTCCTCAAGACGCTGGTGGGCTGAGCACCATCAGCGCGGCGAGGCCGGCGCATCCAACAGCTTGTGCCGACGAAACAGCCGCGTGAAGAATTCCGGGACTGCGCTGGTGGACGAGTTGTCGTCACGCAGTTCGTAGCCGCCGAAGCGATACACCTCGTACCCAGCCAGTCGAAGGTGGCGATCGGAACGTGCCGTCCTCGCGTACTCCTCGGGTGATGGCTTTGCCGATGCATCCAGGCCTGTTGAGTAGTGCTGCTGCCCATCGAGCTCGACAATCACGCGAACGCCATGAGGGAGGAGTAGGAGGAAGTCCATCCGCTGGACTTCGAACCGTCTTGTATCTCCTCGATCCCGAAGCTCGCGCAGCGTCATCGGATCGTAGTGAAGGTAGACCTGCGGGATCAGCGCCGGCAGCGCATCCCCGAGCAATGGGCGCAGGCTCTTGAAGTACGACATGAAGAGGCGACGCTCCGGCTCCGACGCGAGGGACTTCCCGAGCCGCTCGCCGAGCTGGTTTCTCGTCGCCGCGTCTTTCGGATCGACCTTGTTGCGGGCCGCCCACCACTCGACGAGCCTGGTCCAGCGCAGTCCGTCATCGCCGATCGGCTCGTCGTAGACGAGGCAGTGCTCGGCGTGCCGAAGGATCACGATGTCGTTGTTCACGGCGTCTGCGAAGCCGAGTTCCGGCTTCGGACCGGTCGACGCAAAGATCAAGTTCTTCGGCCTGCCCGCGACGCCCGCGGTCGCAGGCCGGACCTTGAACACGGGGTGACCAGAGAGCTGCTCGACGGCAACCAGCTCGCAACGATCGGCGGCGAGGACGGAGTTCAGGATCTGGACGAGCGATGATTGCTCCTCACCTCGCCGCACCGTTGGGTTGACGAGGAACTCGAGGAACTGGAAGAGGCGAGCGTCAGGCCAGTTGCGGAAACCGAAGGCGTCCAAGAGCGCCAGGTGGTTCGCCCGCGTGATGGTTGGCGTCGAGCCTCCACCGGCGAAGATGCCGAAGACGTCCATCTCGACTTCGACAAGCTCCGCATTCTGCGCGTACTCGAACCTCGGGGAGGCGGTTCCAGTCGCGCGCGCGAACCGACCGAGGAGGACGTTTGGGTCCTCGACGGGGTGAAGGCGTTGCCCGTCGAGCGCGCTGGCGAGAGCGATGCGCGTGATCTCGCTAACCTGGGCGACGCCGTTCGCCGCGATCCATAGGAGCGCGTCTTCAACAGCGAGGAGGGGACGATCCGCAAGTCGCTCGAGGACCCGATGCCCAAGGCCGACGACCTCGTCTTCGGGGAGATCATTGAGCACGCGCTCCACGTATCGGGGCTTCCCCCAGCCAGGCTCAAGGTCTGCGCGCCACGCCAGGTCGACCTTACGGTGGTCGTCCTCGATCGTGTTCCAGCTCCCGGTGCTCAGGGCGGGAACGAGCGCCGCACGCAGGTCCTGAATGAGTCGCTGCCGGACGACGGCAGCGTCGTCACGAGTCACCGCGACCTCCTTCGGATTTCGTGTCTGAGTGCAGGTCGGCGAGCAATTCGAAGCCGTGCTCCTTGAACTCGCCGACGCGCTTTTTCTTGCGGAACCGCTTGTTCATCGCGATGGACCGTAGCAGCCGCCTACGCCGGCGCGCTCGTCGTGATGGTCGGGACCCAAATCGCGCCTTCCCACCTCTTCACGAGCCGCTCTTGCCACGTCGGGTCGGGCGCGCACCGGGCGACAGCCGTTCTCCGCGTGGGAGGATGCATGCGCAGAGCGCGACGAACGCGCCGGCCACATCAGTCGGGCGACTTCTGCGGTTCTAGTTGTAGCGGCATCGCGAGGGCAACGAGCCGGAGGTCCACGTCGAGCTTGATGCCGGCGGCGGCACACGCGTGGCGATGCCGAGACGCACAGCTTCAGTCGGGCCTCGACTTGTAGCTCGCGAGCTCCCATCGTGCGCAGCGTCGCGCCCGTGCAGACCGATGATCTCGCCAGCGCCGCGACCGCCTGGAAACGGCAGCACGCGGTAGTGGTGCGACTCCCACAGCTTCGAGAGCAACACGTTCCCGAGGAGCGTCATCTGGAACGTCGCCTGGAACTTGTCCTTCAGCGGCGCTGACCACCGGCGGCGATGTCCGTCGCGCGCGTTTCGTCCAGAGCTGCGCGCTTCGGCGCGGCCTCGCCACGGGGCGAAGGGCGAAGTCGAGCGGGTCGGTGAGCAAGAGGCGCTGCGCGATCCACCAGTTGAAGGAACGCCAGCCGTTGAACGCGCCGTCAAGCCGAGGTCCGCGGCGAACTTCGGGTCGCGCAGGAGGGCGTGCGGGACGCAGAACGGGAAGTCGAACCCGACGACGCGGGCCGGGTCGGGCAGTGAGCTCGTCGACGAGCTTTTCGCGCCCAGCTCGGAGGCTCGTTCGCGAGCAGCTGTGCGTTCATCATCCCGGTCGCGTCGATGCGGTAGGAGTGCCAGCCCGTCGGGTGCGCGGCGACAGCGATGATCTTCCGCCGCTGGTCGCGTAGCCGCTGCGCGCACCGAAGCCGACGCCGACGATCATGCCGACCTCGAACGTGCGGCAAGGGACCAAGGGGACCATGACGTCGCCCAGTCCTCGCCGCTGCCGCCGCCGTTGTGGTCCAGGGCGATTCGCGGGCCGCGCATGGGACTGCGCCCCAGCGATCAACAGCGCCGGCGACGCCTCGACGCTCGCGCGACCAGCGCTCAGCTCCACGCGCGACGGCGGGCGGCTGTTCGTCGCTCGTTGCGAGCCGTTGCCCCGATGATCAACAAGCTCGACTCGTCGCGCCCGGGCCGAAGCCGTTGATCAACGGGGCTGACCGTTGATCGCCGGGTACGCAGTTAAACGCCTCGGCTTCCCCACGGACAGAGAGCGGAGAGCTGTCCCACGCGGCGCTCATCGCGCCTGCCTGGCGCTCTCTGCGAGCACGCGCGAGCGACGCCGGCACGCGCAGCGCGCGAAACGCCCGGAGTTCTGGGGAGAAATCGGGCGAAGCCCTCGGATCGCTCCTTGGGGCTTCTGTTTACTGACCCTCGCCGTCGGTTGGCGACGAGAGAGAAAATGGCTCCGGAGAGTAGGACTCGAACCTACGACCAGGCGGTTAACAGCCGCCCGCTCTACCAACTGGAGCTATCTCGGAATGGTTGGGAGGCGGAAGGCTACTCATAGCGGCGATCGGGTCAAGAAAACTGACGGAGCCTGCTGAAATCCCTGAGTTTTGAAGGGTTTTCGCGCGCGGGCCCTGACCGCCGCTGCTCTCCAGATCAGGGCCTCCGCGCGGCCTGGCTCGCGTGCTCCCTGGGCTTCCGAAAACCACCCTGCGTCGCTCTCGCCGACGGACGATTCACCCTCCCCCTGCTCCTGACGCACGCGCCCAGGAGCCGGCGCGGCAAGTTCTCTGGTTGGGGAGAGGTCCGCCGCTACGTGCTCGCAACATATCCCTACGGCAACGTCTGGGCGCAGCGCAGCGAGAGCTTCCCACGTCAGCGCTGAAGGGCAACGAGAGGTAGGCGCCTGATGAGCCGCGCACCGTCAGTGAGGAAGTCCGGGCTGTGGTCGGCGTTGTCCGCGACGATCAGCGCCGGGTTCGAGGTGTGGCCGCTCGAGCAGGCTCAGCACTCGGGGTAGAGCGACTTGGCGCCATCGAGCAGCACCAGGTCGATCGCCTCCGGCAAGTCGCGCTGCAGGGTCTCCAGGGCGTCGCCCTCGCGGATCTCCACCAGATCGCCAGGCCGCCTTCGCTGAGGTGAAGTGCCGCCGCGCCCGCTCGACCTTGCTCGGCTCGAACTCCGTCGTGATGAGCCGCCTGCCCCGTTGTCCCGCAGCGCGCTGCCGCGAGGTGCAGCGTCGAAACGCCGAACGAGGTGCCGTACTCCACGATGTTCGTCGCATTCATGCTGCGCGCAAGCAGGTAGAGCAACGTCCCTGCTCGCGGGACACGGGCAGCGGCACGTCCTTCAAGAGGCCATGCAAAGCTCCCGGTATTGCGGTCTTGCTCCGCATCAGCTGCTGCGTGAGGCGGGTGCGCTCCTCGCTGGAGAGCGCGGCTACCTCCGATCTCGGAAATGGGGACAGTCCCCTCTGCCTCGCGGAACAAGCGGGTCGAGCAGCGGGTCGATCTGAGTCAGCGTGGTCATGTGATTCTCCGTTTGGGTGTGTTGGGTCACCCGGTTAGAATGCGACGAATCACTTCACCGCGATTCGCATTGAAAAAACGCAGCCATGGCCAAACGAAAAACACCACAGATCTCCGCCAGAAAAGCGCCCCAGCAAGCGCGCTCGAGTGAGCTTGTCCAGGCTGGGTGCTGGAAGCGGCTGTTCAGGTTTTGGTCAGCAAGGTGCGCCCCGCTTCACCATGGCGCGAGTCGCGAGAAGGCAGGCGTCAGCGTCGGCCTGCCTACCAGTACTTCCCGAACAAGGCGGCGATCCTGTTCCGCCTCCAGAGCGATGAGTATGCGAGACGCGGGAGCTCTTTGCGCTCGATCCTCGAGGATACGAGCGTGGCTCACGAGCGACTCCGGCGGGCGGTCCACGTTCGTGCGCTCGGAGTGTGAGGAAGGCCGCGGTACGCGGCGCACTCAACGACGCGGCGCTGCCTATCGCGATGCGCTCGAAGCCAGCGGTGCGCGCGAGGCGTCAGCCACCACGATGCGTCGCTTCGCCCGCCGAGCTGCTCCCCCACACCCCCAGTAGCCAGCGGGACCTCGCCGAAGCGCTCATCAAGTCGACGCTGAGCGCCGTCGCCAAGCAGTTCTCCGAGCAACCCCACAGCGAGGCGGAGATCGCGGCCTACAGCGACGCCCTCGCCGACATGCTGTGCGCCTACCTCGAACGCCTGGCAGCTAAGGCGCACCCCACGCCAAAGCGCTCGCGGCGCGCCTAGGCGGACTCCACTTCGTGGAAGCGCCGTACATCCACAAGGAAACGCCCATCGGGGCGCTCGCTCAGCATGTCAGCCAAGCGATGCTCGTGCAGGATCTCGGCGTCTTCGTAGTTGTGCACCGCGTGCACTGGGCCCATCGTCGTCTCATCGAGCCCGGAGACGCTCACCAGCAGCTCGATCTCCTGTTCGACATAGTCCTCGGGGGTCAGCCCAAACAGGGGACTCTCCTCGTCGATGGTGTGCATGATCACGAACGCTCGCGACAGCACGGGAGCCACATCCCGCGCCAGCTTGAGATCGACCATGCGATAGAAGACCTTGCCTTCTGCGGTGTGAACCGTTCGCGTCAGCACGCAGCGCACCTTCGCGTCGAGCACCGAGTCGTTCCGGTCGTTGCCAATGCGCAGCATCAGCGTCTTCACTCCGTCATGGGGCCCCACCACCGCGTTGCGCGAGAAGACGATGCGCGCGCTCGCGCGCGCGAACTTGCTGAAGACGAGGCCGGTGAAGATCGCCGTAACGAACACCCCGCAGATCGACTCCAGGGTCATCAGCACGTTGGCAACCTGCGACTCGGGATACATGCCGCCGTAGCCGATGGTCGCCATGGTCTGCACGCTGAAGAAGAACGCGTCCTTGAAGGAACCAGGGGCCATGTTGGCCACGCCACCCCAGCGCCAATAGCAGATGGCAAAGAGCAGGTTCATCACCACGTAGACGGACCCCAGCAGCGTCAACGCGCGGGTCCAGGAGGTGCGAAGCAGCAGGTGGTAGATGTCGCGCAGCGGATGAAACGCCGCCCCGACGATGATGACCCGGGAGCTCGTCTGCTGGTTGCGGTCTTGAGCCATGGCCGCGCCGGATACCGCGGCTCGACGCCAGCCGAAAGCGTCGCCGGCATCACGGGTCCGGTGTTAGCCGCCGCCTGGAGAAAAAGGCTGACCGAGCGGCAGCCAAACGCGGCGCTCAGTACCCCGGTGGCTTTTCAAAGCCACCCATCACATCCTCGAGCAACTCCGCAAAGCGGATCGTGCGGTAGTCCTGATACTGGTCGCCCACGATTTGCACGTTGATCGGTGCTCCGTGTGACGCACGCCCTATGGGTGCGCTGGTGGCCGGCAAACCGAGCAGCGACGCCAGGGCGATCCACGCGAACAGGTCACTGTACGAGCGCTCCTGACCGTTCACGCTCAGCTTGCGCTGCATCAGCGATGGTCGGTGATCGTGACGAATGGCGGTGGTCAGCGCGGGCGGCATCAAGATCACGTCGTAGTTGCCAAACACCTTGGCAAACCTCGCACCGAGCTGCGCCACGCGCTCCTGCTGCTGCCGCGTCTCAGCGGAGCGCTGGTTGATGCCGAGCAGGAAGTGACCAAAGTCGGCAGGCGCCTTCAGCGCCCGTGAAAGTACCGGCATCAAGCGGCCCGTAAGCCCCATCAGGTGACGTTGCCGCGCGGGCAGCGCAGCGCCAAGCAAGGCGCCGAGGCCGCGCAGGTAGAGCGCGTAGAACTGCCGCAGCTCGAAGCCCTCGGGCGCCCCCCGGGTCACAGCAACGCCGCGCGCGCGGAGCCGCTGCTCGAGCTCTTCATACTGCTGGCGCAGCTCGTGATCGATGGGGCACAGCGGATCGTCGATCCACAGCAGCACTCGGTAGTCTTCCAGGCGCTGGGGCGCTTCGGGCAAGGACAGCGTCCAGGCGCTCTTGTCCCGCGGCGGTCCGCTCAACACATCGAGCAACAAGCGCAGATCCGCCGCCGAGCGCGCCATCGGACCCGCCACCGCGAGCGTCGGCTCGCTCAGCGTGCCTGGAGGCCCCGGCACATGACCGCGAAAGGACACCACGCCATAGGTCGGCTTGTGACCATAGACACCGCAGTAGTGCGCGGGGATGCGGATGGAGCCGGCCAGGTCGCTGCCTACCTCCAGGGAAGTAAAGCCAGCGGCCAGGGCCGCAGCCGCGCCACCGGACGAGCCACCCGGGGTGCGGTCGGTTCCCCACGGATTATTGGTTGTGCCGTAGACCTTGTTGAAGGTCTGAATGTCTGAGGCAAGGTACGGCACGTTGGTCTTGCCGAAGACGATGGCGCCGGCATCCTGCAGGCGGCGCACGATGTCCGCCGGCTCGGTCGGTCGATGATCGCGGTACTCCGGCGCGCCGGCAGCGCAGGGCATACCGGGGACTTCCCAGGTGTCCTTCAACGTCAGCGGTAGGCCGTGGAGTGGGCCGAGGCGCTCACCACGCCTGCGGGCCTGATCCGCGCGCTCTGCTGCTGCTCGCGCCCCAGCGAAGTCCCTCGCGACGACGGCGTTCAGCGCCCCATCGTAGCGTTCGATGCGCTGGATGTACTGCTCGAGCAGCTCACGGCTCGTGACGCGTCCGCTCTCGAGCGCGCCGAGCAGCTCGGTCGCGCTGCTGTGGGGGTCGACAACCGGCGCTTCGCTGCGCCCTTCAGTTGAGCTGGGCAGCATGCATCTCCGACAAGCCTGGGGCGGCCTCTTCATTTCCGCGCAGCACCGGGTTGCTGAAGCTCAGCGCGCCGTCATCGAGCTTCGTCAGCTTCATCATCACGTAGTCGAGCACGTAGTTTTGATACAGCTTCCACGGCTTGCCTGCGCCCTGGCGAGGCATCAGGTGCAGGGCTCGCTTCACGTAGCCGGAGTTCAGGTTCAAGAACGGCCCGCCGTCTTCCACGCTGCCATCTGCGGTCGGCGTACACACGCGCTGGCCAGTCCTGTCCATGTGATTCATCACGCGGCAGAAGTAGTCGAGGATGAGATCCGCCTTGAGCGTCCACGAGGAGTTCGTGTAGCCGAAGACCATCGCCAGGTTCGGGACGTCCTGCAGCATCGCGCCCTTGTAGTAGTACTTCTCTGCGACCTTCACCGGCTCACCATCCAAGGTGAGTTCGCTGCCGCCGAGCACCTGGAGTTCGAGCCCCGTGGCCGTGACGATGATATCCGCGGGGATCTCCTCGCCGGACTTCAGCAGAATGCCGCTCTTCGTGAAGCGCTCGATCTGATCGGTGACGACCGATGCTTTGCCCGACTTCAACGCGTCGAACATGTCGCCGTCCGGTACGGCGCAGAGGCGCTCGTCCCACACGTTGTATTTCGGGGAAAAGTGCGACAGATCCACGCTGCCCTCGAGCTGCTTCTTCACGCGACCCATCAGCAAACGACGCGCTTGGGCAGGGTAGCGCCGGGCGAAATTGAAGAGCGTCATGCTGAGCAACACGTTGCGCGCGCGGGCCAGGGAGTAGACGGCCTGCTCCGGCAGGTACTCCCGCAGCTTGTTCGAGATCTTGTCCTGCTGCGGCACGTTGATCACGTAGCTCGGCGAGCGCTGCAACAT
>JAWKRD010000097.1:0-8724 GCA_041389805.1 Polyangiaceae bacterium
CAACGAGACCTTGAAGACCATCCGGGACAAGTACGTCGACCCAAAGCGCGTCGAGCCTCGCCTGATGTTCGTGAGCGCCCTGGACGAGATCCAGAAGGAGGTCGCGCAGGTCATCGTGCTCCACGACGAGAAGTCGCCCACGGTGAAGGTGCGCGTCGGGACCGAGGAGAAGGAGTTCCGCGTCGACAACGTCCAGGGACCCTGGGACGTTTCCGCGCGGCTGCGTGAGGTGTTCGCCTTCCTGCAAGCGAACCTCAAGGACACTGACGTCGACCTGAGAGAGATCGAGTACGCGGCGTGTAACGGCATGCTCGCGACCCTCGACCCCCACAGCGTCTTCATGAGCCCGGAGTCGTATCGGGAGATGAACCTCTCCACGTCCGGTCACTTCGGTGGTTTGGGCATCGTGATCTCGATCCGCGACCAGACGCTGACCGTGATGCGTCCGATGCCTGACACGCCCGCAGGCCGCGCGAACCTGCGTCGCCTCGACCGCATCATGAAGATCAACAACGAGTCGACGTTGAACATGCCCCTCGACGACGCGGTGAATCGCCTACGCGGCAAGCCGGGGACACAGGTCACCATCTGGGTGCACCGCGACGGCAAGGACGGCTGGAGCGGCTCACGGCCCTTCGTGCTGACCCGTGAAGAGATCCGCATCCGCTCCGTCGAGGGTCGTCTGCTGCAGCCTGGCATCGCCTATGTGCGCCTGAAGCACTTCCAGAGCAGCACCGCGAAGGAGCTCGAGGACACCCTCGACACCCTGCGCGAGAAGGAGCCGCTGAAGGGCGTCGTGCTCGACCTGCGCGGCAACCCCGGCGGTCTCCTGGATCAGGCGGCCAAGGTCGCTGACCACTTCTTGGACAACGGCGTGATCGTGGCCACCGTTGGCCACTCCGAGGGTCGCGAAGAAAAGCGCGCCACGCGTCGCGGGACCGAGCCGCCTTACCCGATGGTCGTGCTGGTGAACCCGTCCTCCGCGAGCGCGAGCGAGATCGTGGCCGGTGCGCTGAAGAATCAGAACCGCGCCGTGATCGTGGGTCAGCGAACCTTCGGCAAGGGCAGCGTGCAGCTGGTGTTCCCCAAGGTGACTCCAGATGGCGCCGCGCTGAAGCTGACGATTGCGCAGTACCTGACCCCCGGGGATATCTCGATCCAGGGCGTGGGCGTGTCGCCAGACATCGAGCTCGACCCGATGACGGTGGACAGCAAGGAGATGGATCTATTCCGCACGGAAGATCCGCTCCGCGAGCGCGATCTGGACAAGAGCCTCACCAATGAGGCCAAGCGTGACAGTGAGCGGCCCACGCTCAAGGTGCGCTACAACCTGCCAGAGTCCGAGCGCGCGGAGATGCGCGAGCGCGGCGCCGATCTCGATGATGAGTTCCGCGAGGATTTCAACATCCGCTTCGCCAAGCAGCTGGTCGCAAAGATGCCCGTGGGCAAGCGCCAGGACGAGGTGAGCGCGGTGCGTCAGCTCGTCGAGGGCATCGAGAAGAAAGAGCTCGACGCGGTGAAGAGCGACCTCAGCAAGATGGGCGTCGACTGGAGTGACCCGCCTGCAGACGCCAAGAGTGAGCTCGCGGCCAAGGACTTCGAGGTCAGCGTCAAGACGGACCGCAAGGACGACACGGTGACCGCCGGCGAGGCGATGAAGCTCGAGGTGAAGGTCAAGAACACCGGAAAGTCGCCGATCTATCAGCTGCGCGGCATGACCACGAGCGACAGCGGCTACTTCGACGAGAAGGAGCTGATCTTCGGCAAGATCGACCCGGGACAAGAGAAGGCCGTGAGCGTGCCCCTCGGCTGGTGCGAGACCGAAGGTCACAAGCCGGGGTCCACCAAGCCCGTGCCCCTCGACGCGAAGCGCGTGTGCACCGTCCCCGATGACGCGGTGACTCGCCAGGACGTGGTGAAGATCAAGTTCGAGTCCGCGGGCGACGTGGTGCCGAAGGACGCGGAAGTTCGTCCCACGGTCAGAGCGCTGGATCAGCCGGTCTTCGCCTACACCTATCAGGTGGTGGATAACCGCCCGGGCAATGGCGACGGCCAAATCGCCAAGGGCGAAGGCGTCAGCATCTACCTCACGATCAAGAACGTCGGGAAGGGCGCCTCCAAGGAGACCCAAGCCAACATCCGCAACCTGACCGGTGACGGCCTGTTACTGCGTGCGGGACGCTTCGATGTCTCGAATCTCAAGCCAGGCGACGAGCGCGAAGTCGTGTTCACGATGGACGTGCAGGACCAGCTGGCTGAGAACTTCGTCAAGGTGGAGCTCTCGGTCGTCGACCGCGACCTGCGCGTCGTTTCCTCGGAGAAACTGACGCTGCCCGTCGTGAGCAAGGGCCTCAGCATCAGCGAGAAGAAGGCGGTGCTCAAGGTCAAGCAAGACACGCCGGTTCGTGGTCAGCCCGACGCGGGCGCGCTGGTCGTGGGCAAGCTGCTCGGCGGTAAGTTGGTCGACGAGCTCGGCACGTTTGGCACCTTCACCAAGGTCGTGATCGGTGACGGCCGCTTCGGCTTCGTCGACTCCGGCGCCCTCGAGGTGGCCTCTGGCAAGGCCAACAGTGACGCGTTCAAGGCCGACTTCACTCGCTCTCCGCCACTGCTCGAGGTGGCTCCAGCGAGTCTGTCGACCAAGAGCGACACGATCCGCATCGAAGGCACCGCGACGGACATGGACCACGTGCTCGACACGTACATGTTCGTCGGCACGAACAAGGTCTTCTACGAGTCCAACAAGAAGGCGTCGGATCAAAAGAAGATGCATTTCTCCTACGAGGTGAAGCTCTCGCCGGGCATCAACGTGATCACCGTCGTCTCTCGCGAGACCGAGGATACCGCCACGCGCAAGACGATCGTCGTGCGCAAGGATGGCCCTGGCGGTGAAGCGCTGCCGACGCCCAAGCGACGCCAGCTCGGTGAGGACTGGGATTTCGGCGGGGAGTGATTCGGCGCTGACAGGGCGCCGAACGCCCGCTGAGCAGGGCAGGGGGTGAGGCGCAACGCGGCTCACCTTCCGTCACTGCCGCGTCGATCGCGCGGCGTGTCCCAGGTCTACAGCTCAGTCTGTCCCTTGCACGCGCCGCGGTAGCGCCGTAAACGGAGCGCCGTCATGCGCCTCCACATCAACATCGACCACGTCTGCACGCTTCGAAACGCTCGCGGCACGCGCTACCCCGATCCAGTGTTTGCTGCGTCGACATGTGAGCTGGCGGGCGCAGATGGCATCACGCTTCACCTGCGCGAGGACCGTCGTCACATCAACGACGCGGACGCCAAGGCGCTGCGCGGCAGCATCGCTACACTCATGAACCTCGAGTGCGCCGCCACCGACGAGATGCTGGGCAGCGTGCGCGAGCTGCTCCCCGACGTGGTCACGCTAGTTCCGGAGCGCCGCGAGGAGCGCACCACCGAAGGTGGCCTCGACGTCGTCGGCAACACGACCAGGCTCAAGAGGTTCGCGGCGCTGTGCGACGAGCTCGGAATCAAGCTGTCGCTGTTCATCGCGCCCGACCCCGCGCAAATTCGCGCGTCGGCGGAGGTCGGAGCCAAGCAGATCGAGCTGCACACCGGCGAGTACTGCGAGCTGCCGGAGCCCAAGCGCGCGGCCGAGCTGGAGCGACTGCGCGCCGGGGCTCGCCTCGCTGCAGAGCTTGGTCTCGACGTCGCTGCTGGACATGGCTTGAACCGACACAACGTGGGTCCAGTCGCCGCGATCGCCGACATCGCCGAGCTCAACATCGGGCACTCCGTGATCGCCGACGCGCTGTTCATGGGCCTGGAACGCGCCGTGAAAGAGCTGCGTGCGGTGATCGACCGCGCGCGCGGCTGACGCGCCTGAGCGCCTAGAAAAACGGAGTTTTTCCGCATCTTGCTAGGTGTAGAGTGCGGCGATGGTCGTCGGACTCGGCATCGACGTGTGCTCCGTGGAGCGCATGCAGCGCGCTCTGGAGCGGCACGGAGACAACTTCTGGCAGCGCATCCTCACGCCTGCTGAGCAGCGCGAGCTCGCGAAGCGTGGCGATCGTGCGGTGGCTCTGGCCGGTCGCTTTGCCGCGAAGGAGGCGGCGAGCAAGGCCTTGGGGGCGCCGAAAGACGTCTGGTGGCAGAGCGTGGAGGTTCTGCGCGGAAACGGTGGCGTTCCAACGCTCTACTTTTCCGGTCCGGCTCTGCCCCACTTGAGCTCGAAGGGCGTCGTGCGGAGCTTGATCTCCATCACTCACGATGCGGGTGTCGCGGCTGCGGTGGTCGTGCTGGAGGGCGCGTGATCCCGGTCTTCAGTCGCGAACAGGTGCGAGCGTTCGACGCGCGCGCCATCAACGAGTGCGGCGTGCCCGGTGTGATCCTGATGGAGAACGCTGGGCGGGGCGCAGCTGAGATCATCGCCGCGGAGCTGCGTACACCAGGCGCTCCAGTGCTGGTGTTGTGTGGACCAGGTAACAACGGGGGAGACGGCTTCGTGGTGGCGCGCCGCCTGTTGACGCTGGGTCTTCGGCCACAGGTGTTCCTGACGTGTGATCCCGAGAAGCTGCGTGGCGACGCACTCATCAACTATCGGGCGTACGTTGGGCTGGGGCGCGATGTGCTCCGCCTTGACGTCGAGCTAGACGCCTTCGACGCAGCACTGGCGGGCGCGGGGGCGGTCGTAGACGGATTGCTCGGCACTGGCCTGGATCGTGACCTGGATGGGCTGGTGAAGCGCCTCGTGGAGCAGTGCAACGCCGCTCCCGTTCAGCGATTTGCGCTCGATTTGCCTACAGGGTTGCATGCCAACGACGGGCGCATTCTCGGGGTTGCATTCCGCGCGGATATAACTATCAGTTTCGCCGGGCGCAAGCTGGGGCTCCTCACCCCCGGCGGCAAAGAGGTCAGCGGTGAGCTCTACGTCGTCGACATTGGCGTCCCTGGCGAGCTGCCGCTGGCAGACGGAGCGCTACCAGATTTGCCGCTGGCTGAGCTCGTCGAGGACGTTGACTTGCGATGCTTGCTGCCTGAGCGGCGTGCGGCCCTCCACAAGGGGAGTGCCGGGCGAGTCACTGTCCTGGGAGGATCCGCAGGGAAAACCGGCGCTGCGCTGCTGTGCGCGCGAGCGGCGCATCGCGCCGGCGCCGGGCTAGTGACGATCTGCAACTACCCCGAGGCTGTCGCGCAGCTCGACACGCGCGTCGTCGAGGCGATGACTCGTGGATTGGACCCCGTGCGCGCCGAAGCTTCCCTCGGGGAAGCCTTGGCTGAGCAGACAGCCATCGTCGTGGGCCCTGGCCTCGGACTGGACTCCCGGGCCAAGCTGATCGTGACGAGCGCACTCGGCTGGCCGGGACCCAAGCTGTTCGACGCTGA
Source organism: Polyangiaceae bacterium (assembly GCA_041389805.1). GTDB lineage: Bacteria > Myxococcota_A > Polyangia > Polyangiales > Polyangiaceae > JAHBVY01. The sequence goes on from JAWKRD010000097.1 coordinate 5,347, forward strand.
CGCGCTGACTCATTTCAGTGGACGCGCCGCGGACCTCGCGGGTCACACTGGCGAGCTGGTGTTGACGCCGCACCCGGCAGAGCTCGGGCGGCTCCTCGGCATTTCCACACAGCAAGTCGAAGCGAATCGCTACGCCGCCATCGAGCGAGCCACGGAGCTGACGCGGGCGACGGTGTTGCTCAAGGGGCCGTACACGCTGGTGAAGAAGCCCGGCGTCGCGACCCGCATCAATCCAAGCGGCTCCGCGGTGCTAGCGACCGGTGGTTCTGGTGATGTGCTGAGCGGCGTCATCGGTGCGCTGTTGAGTCACCTGCCCGGCTTGGAGGCCGCCACCCTGGGCGCGTACCTGCATGGCCTGGCCGGCGAGCTGTGGGCTGAAGATCGCGGAGCGCAAGTTGGGCTCCTCGCTTCCGAGCTAGCGGACCAGCTGCCACGCGCCTGGTCGCGACTGGCTGGCTAGAGACCCGCTCCGCGCTTCGGAGTCGATGTCACGGTTTTCCGTCGCCCTCCGAACACTGGGGACACGCGTGTGTCCGTGGACACGCGCTTTCGACCCTGGGACACGAGTCGCCCGCCTCGGGAAAGCTAACTAGCTGAAATCAATTGGGTTTCCTTGGGCTCGACGAGTGGCACGTGACTTGTAAAAGCCAAGCCCTGGAGGACATCAATGCTTGAAACGACCCCTGTTGCCCCGCCCCAGCCCGTTGCCCCGTCGCAGTCTTCGGCAAAAAAAGAGCAGGCCGCTCAAGAGTTCCGCGCGCAGCTAGCGTCGCTCTCCAGCGCGCTCGATGCCCGTGCATTGCGCCTCACCCGCAATCCTGTCGAGGCCCAGGACCTCGTACAGGAGACCTGGATGCGCGCGCTGCGCTTCGAAGAGAGTTACCAGGTGGGAACGAACCTCAAGGCGTGGCTCAACCAAGTGTTGTTCAGCGTGTTCGTCACCCGCTGTCGTAAGCTGAAACGCGAACGCCGTGCCCTGGATTCCCTCGGAACCGATCCCTGCGCCTGGACACAGCGCGATCCAGAACCGGTGGTGAAGAGCCTGAGCCGTTCGGTGCAGAGCGCGCTCGATTCGATCCCGACTCAGTTCGCTAGCGCCGTTACCTTGGTGGACATCGAGGAGAAGAGCTACAAGGAGGCAGCCTCGCACCTCGGCGTACCGGTGGGAACCGTGATGAGCCGACTCTTTCGAGGGCGCCGCTTGCTAGCTGGGTTGTTGGACGATGGTCGGCAGCAGGAGCTGTGCGCAGCTTGAGGCGTGCCAAAGCACGCTGCCACAAGAGTCGAGCGGTGCCGCCTCCCCCATCGCCCGCTCAATCAAGGTCGACCGTGCCGTTTTCTATGTGGAAATATTGCCCGTCGCTGGACTCCAGTAGCAAGGCGCCGTTCTGATCGATGCCGCGGGCAGTGCCGCGACGCTCATCGACCCGAACCTGCTGCCCCAGCAGCGCATCGTGAAGGCGCAGCTCATCGAGCATCGACGCGAGGCCTTCGCGTTCGAACTGCCCCAGGCGTCGCTCCAGCTGAATCAGCACCCGCGCTAGTACCCCCTCCCGGGAGAGCTCGGGAGCGCCCGCAGCGGGTTCGCACAGCGCGAGGCTCGTCGCCAGGCTGGCGATCTCCTCGGGCAAGTCGCGGCTCAACACGTTCGCGCCCACGCCGATCACCACCGAATCGAGCTGCCCTCCGCTGACCTGGCTTTCCACGAGGATACCTGCGAGCTTCTTGCGGGCGATCCACACGTCGTTGGGCCACTTGAGCTGGGGAGCGCTCGCCGTGTATTCCGCCACCGCGTCCCGCACGGCCAGCCCCACCGCGAGCGTTAACCGGCTCGCCGTCTTGAGCTCGAGCTGCGGACGCAACAAGACGCTGAAGAGCAGGTTCTCGCCAGGCGCAGAGCTCCAGCTGCGGCCGCGGCGACCGCGTCCTGCGGTTTGGCTGTCTGCGATGAACACGCTGCCGTGTTTGGCGCCCTGCCTGGCCGCGGTGATGGCCTCGTCGTTGGTGGAGCCGGTTTGCTCGAAGTACACCACCGCTCCGCCAAGCTGATGCGCGAGCGCCGCACCCAAGCCGTGGCTCGGGGTTGCGCCGCGGAGCCTCGTGAGCTCGCTCTGGAGTCGGCTGGTGTCGAAGGTCATTGGCCTCGGATCTACCACGTAGCGCGTCCGTCGCCTGGCTTTCGCGACGGACTCAAGGGTGGCATGCTGCGCGCGATGACGAGCCTGCGTTTGCCTCACCTGAGCAGTCGGCTTCAGGGGTTTGGTACCACGATCTTCGCGGAGATGACGCGCCTGGCGCTGGAGCATCAGGCGCTGAACTTGGGCCAGGGTTTCCCGGATTTCGACGCACCAGCTGAGGTCAAGGAAGCGGCTCAACGTGCGATCGCTGACGGGCTGAATCAGTACGCGCGCAGCTTCGGTGTCCCGCAGCTGAATCAGGCCATCGCCGATCATCAGGCGCAGTACCGCGGGCTGGCCTACGACCCCACCAGCGAGATCACGGTCTACTCGGGGGCCACGGAAGCGATCTGCGCGACGCTGCAAGCGCTGTGTGAGACCGGCGACGAGGTCGTGATGTTCGAGCCGTTCTACGACTCGTATCGCGCGAGCGTCGCGATGGCAGGTGCCGTTTTTCGCGTCGTGGCGTTATCCCCAGGGAAAAATGGCTTCGAGTATTCGCTGACGGAGCTCGAGGCGTCGATCACGGGAAAGACGCGCCTGATACTGCTGAACACGCCGCATAACCCCACCGGCAAGGTCTTCTCCCGACAGGAGCTCGAGCAGATCGCCGAGCTGTGTCTGCGTCACGACTTGCTCGCCGTGACGGACGAGGTCTACGAGCATCTCGTGTACCAGGGAGAGCACATCTGTCTCGCGAGCTTGCCGGGCATGCGCGAGCGCACCGTGGTCATCAGTTCCGCGGGGAAGACGTTTTCGTGCACCGGCTGGAAGATCGGCTGGACCTGTGCGGCGCCGGACCTGACCCGCGCGCTACGCGCCGCTCACCAGTTCATCACCTTCGCCACGGCGACGCCGTTTCAGCACGCGGTGGCACACGCGCTCGGCATGGGCCCCGGGTACTTCGAGCAGCTGCGCGAGGAGTATCGCGCGCGCCGTGACTTGCTGAGCGCCGGATTGCGAGACGTGGGCTTTGGAGTGATTGAACCCGAAGGCAGCTACTTCATCTGTGCGGATATCCGCGGCCTCGGGTTCTCCAGTGGCAGCGAGCTCTGCGCGATCCTGCCGCGGGTCGCCGGCGTGGCGGCGATCCCGAACGCCGCGTTCTATCTGGACCCGGCGCGAGGGGACGCACTCGTGCGCTTTGCCTTCTGCAAGACACAGAGCGTGCTCGAACAGAGCGTCGAGCGGCTGCGTAAGG
>JAWKRD010000098.1:0-8605 GCA_041389805.1 Polyangiaceae bacterium
TCGACGTCGTCCAGGCGGGATTCGATGGCAAGATCTACATCTTCAAGCCCGACGGCAGTGCCCTCCCCGGCTGGCCCGTGGCGCTGCATGATGAGCGTTCGCCTGAGTACAACCGTGTGTTCACCACCCCTGCGGTGGCGGACTTCACCGGCGATGGCATCCCCGACGTGCTCACTGGCTCCAACGAGCGCATCGGCAACGGTAGCAACGCCGGCAACTTCTACCTGATCGACGGCCGTGGCACGACGATTGGCGAGAAGCCCTGGCTGACGAACTGGCCAGTCTCCCTCACCTCGTTCAACCTGTTCCCGGTCATCGCGGAGGGCACGACCAACTCACCGGTCGCCGCAGACTTCGACGGCGACGGCAAGCCTGAGGGCGTGATGCACGGAAACGTGAGCGCGCCGTTGATCCTTCCGACGGATCCAGGTGCTCAGGCAAACCTCGCGGATACGCCCGGCAACGCGCTACCGATCCGCAACGAGGATGGCACCGAGAAGCGGGGCCTGGCTCCAACGAGCATCTTCGGAGCCAACAGCAACGCGGTCGCGCCGGACACCATGTTCCCGCTGTTCGCTCAGCCATCTCTCGGCGACCTGAACCAGGACGGCGTGCCCGACGTCGTCAGCTCCGGCGGCTCGCTCAGCCTCGCTCAGACGCTGCTCTCGTCTCAGCCGAACGGCTCCAAGGCTCAGCAGCTGCTCTCGATGTGGGATGGAAAGACGGGGCGCATGCTCCCCGCGAGCCCGCGCATCATCGAGGACTTCACGTTCTTCAACAGCCAGGCCATCGCCGACCTCACCGGCGACGGATACCCCGAGGTGATCACCGGCAGCGCTGGCTACTTCCTCCACGCTTGGGATGCGTGCGGGCGCTCACCCGCTGGCTGGCCCAAGTTCACCGGCCAGTGGATCATGACGACGCCGTTGGTCGCCGATCTCACCGGTGACGGAGGGCTGGAAGTCACCGCGAGCACCCGTGACGGTTGGCTCTACGTGTGGAAGACCCAGGGCCGCTCCGACGGCGTGGTGCAGTGGGAGAGCTTCCACCACGACAACCGCAACACCGGCAACCTCGACGTCCCCCTCGAGCAGGGCAAGATGCTCGGTGCTGCGGAGCCACTGCCCGTGGACGCCGACGGCGCGTGCATCATCGAGGGTGACATGCCCGATGCGGGTGTCGATGGCGGCAACGAAGGCAGCGGAGGCGGTGGCAACGTCGATCCAGGCGGTGGCGGCTGTGGCTGCAGCGTCCCAGGAAGCGACTCGACACCCGCCGCGCCGTGGCTGCTCGCGTTCGCTGCGCCTCTCGTCTGGCTGCGCCGACGCCGGCGCGCGTGAGCGCGACTCGCGAGCCCCGAACGCTCGCGTGATCTACACTCGCGACCATGCGAGCTGTTCCGCGTTCCTCACGTTCACCGCTGTCTTCGCCGGTGCGCCGGGCCCCGTGGCTCGGCGCAGCGCTTGTTCTGGCCGCCTGCGGAGGCGCGGCGGCGGAGCCCCAGGCGCCCACCGCGAGTGCACCGGCGACCGCGAGTGACGGCGCGGGCGCCGCGTCGGATCATGTCACCGACGCTGGCTTCGAGCTGTCGATTCGAAGCGGCGAAGTCGCCGTTGGCAGCGACGCAACAGCTGAGGTGGAGCTCTTGAGCAAGCAGCCGTTCAAGTGCAACGACAAGTACCCCTACAAGTTCACCACCACCGCGAGCGACGGCCTGGAGCTCAGCGCTCCTGTCATCACCCGCGACCAAGCCACGATCGAACACGACCGCGTCGTGATGAAGATCCCGTTCAAGGCAAGCCAGGCAGGCGCCCACACGCTGAGCGGGCGGTTCGCGTTCTCGATCTGCACGGCGGATCAATGCCGCATCGAGAAGCGTGATCTGAGCCTGCAAATCCAGGCAAAGTAGCTCGGCTCCCGGGGCTCGGACCGCAAGCCGATAGACCCGCACGGGTAACCCCCCTAACCTAAACTGCATGTCCGAGGGGAACGTCCAGGAGCAGCTGGAGCGCATCAGCGCCGACATGGAGGCAGGCTTCAAGCAGGCCCGCCGAATCTTGTCGTTTGGCGAGTTCGTCGAACTGTTCGCCAGCGACCCGCTGCGCCACTCGCGAGGCGCCGCTCGCTACATGCGAGACATGTTCGATCACTACGGCGTCGAACACATCGACAAGCCCTGGGGTCAGCAGACCCGCTACTCGCTATTCGATCTTCCGTTCCTCGAGGATACGGAGGAGCGGCGTGAAGCGCTGGTCGGCCAGGAAGCGGTTCAACTCGAGGTCTACCGCTCCCTTTCGAACTTCGTACGCGAGGAGCGCCCCAATCGCGTCGTCTTGCTGCACGGTCCGAATGGCTCCGCCAAGAGCACCGTGGCGGCCTGCCTGATGCGAGCGCTCGAGCACTACTCCACGCTCGACGAAGGCGCGCTCTATCGCTTCCACTGGGTGTTCCCCAGTCAGAGTCGCATCAGGGGCTCGATCGGCTTCTCCGGGCGAAAACGCGGAAACGAGCAAGGCCCGCAAGACAGCTACGCGCACCTAGCGGACGACGAAGTCGACGCGCGCCTGTACATGGAGGTCCGCGATCATCCGCTGTTGCTGCTGCCCGAGAGCTACCGGCGGCGCATCCTGGAGCACTGTTTCGCCAAGACGGATCAAAAGCCGCCCCGCTGGCTCCTGAGCGGCAGTGCGTCGCACAAGGCGCGGCTCGTGTTCGAGGCGTTGCTCGCGAGCTACGACGGCGACCTGGCAGAGGTGCTGCGTCACGTGCAGATCGAGCGCTTCTTCATCTCCCGTCGCTACCGTGTCGGCGCGGTGACCCTCGGCCCACAGCTCTCGGTGGACGCAGGCGAGCGGCAACTGACCGCGGATCGCTCCCTGGCGGCGCTGCCGCCCTCGCTCCAGAGCATCCCGCTGTTCCAGGCCTTTGGTGAGCTGATCGACGCCGCTGGCGGCTTGCTCGAGTTCTCCGACCTGTTGAAGCGGCCGATCGATGCCTTCAAGTACCTGCAGATCACCGCGGAAACGGGCGAGGTCGCGCTGAACAGCCAGAACGTCGCGCTCAACTGCGTGATGATGGCGAGCGGCAATGAGCTCCACCTGCGCGCCTTCCGCGAGCACCCGGAGTTCGAGAGCTTCCGCGGGCGCTTCGAGCTGATCAAGGCGCCTTACCTGATGAGCTGGCACGACGAACAGTCGATCTACGACGACCAGATCGTCCCTCGCATCAAGTGCCACGTCGCGCCCCACGCGACCCAAGTCGCAGCGATGTTCGCGGTCCTCACCCGTCTACGCAAGCCCGATCGCGACGGCTACCACGATCAACTGGCCAACCTGATCGGCGACCTGAAGGCTGCAGAGAAGCTCGACCTGTATGCTGACGGCACCGCCCCTGAGCGGCTCAGCGGAGAGTCCGCGAAGATCCTCAAGGCCGCCATCTCGAGTATCTATGCGGAAACGGCAAACGACGTAGAGTACGAGGGCAGCTTTGGCGCTAGCCCGCGGGAGATGCGCACCGTGCTGCTCGACGCCGCGCAGAGTCCTCACTACAGCTGCCTGTCCCCGTTCGCCGTGCTGGATGAGCTGGATGAGCTCTGCAAGCGCACGAGCGAGTTTGGTTGGCTACAGGTAGATCGCGAATCCGGGGGCTATCACGATCATCAGCAGTTCCGTGCCTACCTGAAGGACCGCTTGCTCGACACGCTGGAGGACGAAGTGCGCATCGCCAGCGGGCTCGTCGACCAGCAGCGCTACAACGACCTCTTCGATCGCTACGTGACCCACGTTTCGTACTGGGTGAAGGGCGAGAAGCTACGCAACCCGCTCACTGGCAACTACGAAGAGCCCGATGAGCGATTGATGGCCGAGGTGGAGGCGCTGCTCGACAGCAAGGACACCAAGGAGGCCCAGCGCCACGCGCTGATCAACCGCATCGCGGCCTTCGCCATCGACCACCCCGGCGACCGCATCGACAACGCCGTGGTTTTCCCTGCGGAACTCAAGCGCATGCAGGACGCGGTGTTCAACGATCGTCGTGTGGCAGTCGCCAAGCTCGCCCGTGACATGCTGGTGTACCTCAAGGACGGGGGCTCCGGGCTCGACAGCGGACGCTCAGAAGCTGCGCAGCAGGCGATCCAGCGCATGAAGGACCTCTACGGCTATCAGGACAGCTCGATCACCGACGCGTGCGCCGCCCTCGCCCGAGCGCGCTTCGCCGAGCTCCTGGCCTAGCGTCAGCTGAACGTTCCCTGCCTATGACGGAGCGCTCTGCCGCCTCTGCCGCCCCCGCCACCGCGGGGGAGCTCGGCTTCTGGAGCCTGTGCGCGCTGGGCATCAACGGCATGGTCGGCGTTGGGATCTTCTTCGCGCCCGCGGAGGTTGCAGCGCTGGTCCCCGGCAGCGCGGGCACCTGGGTGTATGCGCTGACCACGCTATCCATCGCGCCGGTCGCTGCGTGTTATGCGCTGCTCGGCGCTCGCTTCGCTAAGGACGGGGGTCCGTTCGTGTGGGCGGAGGCGGCGTTCGGCAGCGAGGTCGCGTATGCCGTTGGCTGGATCAGCTTCGTTTCCGCGTTGTTCAGCACCGCGGCGGTCGTCAGCGGCCTTGGACAGTACCTCGGCCCGTACCTGGGCTTCGTCGGCCCAACCAGCGCGCGCGTGTTCTCCGGCCTCTCGATCGTGATTCTGGGGGCTTTCGTGGCCGCTGGGTTGCGCCTCAGCGCGTTCGTCTGGAACGGCCTGACGATCGCGAAGTTGCTGCCCCTCGTGGCACTGCTCGGCCTGGGTGCCGCCCTGGTCTGGCGTGGCGCGGCCCCGGCAGCCTCCCCCCCAAACCCGAGTGAAGTGGCGACCAACGCCGCGCCGACGATTTCTTGGCTGCGAGCCATGCTCGTCGCGCTGTTTGCGACCCAGGGCTTCGAGATCTTACCGGTTCCGTCGGGAAGCATTCGAAACCGCAAGCGCAACTTGCCCATCGCAATGCTGGTGTCCCTCGCCTTCGTCACGCTGCTCTACATGGGTTTGCACGCCACGGCCGTGGCCGCGTTGCCAAGCGTCGCGAGCTCAGGAGCGCCCTTGGTCGCCGCGGCGCACGCTCTCGGAGGACCCCGGCTCGACTACGTGGTGTCTCTCGGGACCCAGGTTTCCGCGGTGGGCATCGCGTTCGGCATGTTCGCGATGACGCCACGTTACCTCGCGGCACTAGCGGGGCCAAAGGGGCTCGGCGATTGGGTGGGCAAGCACTCAGCGCGCAACGTGCCGTTACCGGCGCTGCTCATCACGCTGGCGGTGAGCTTCGTGCTCGTGCTGAGCGGCCAGCTGGAGAGCCTGTTCGTGCTCGCCAGCCTCGCCGTGCTCGGGCAATTCGCCGTGAGCTTGCTCGCGCTGTGTCGCCTCGCCTGGCGCCGCGCCCATGGCCTGAAACGCGCTCAGCTGTGGCTCGCGCTGCCTGCGCTCGGCTCGCTGCTCCTGGTGGCCCACGGCGCCGAGCGCCGCGAGTTCGTGATGCTGTTTGCCTCGCTGGCACTGGGCCTCGTGCTCCGCTACCTTCCCCGCCGACTCGCGCCGGATCCAGAGGCCGACTGAAGTCTCTGCCTGGTTCGGCCGTCGTACGGAGGACACGTGCTCATCGATACTCACTGCCACCTCGATCAACACTCGAGCCAGGGACAAGCTGACGAGCTGATCGGCCGCGCCAAGAGCGCTGGCGTCGCCGCATTCGTCGTGATCGGGGTTGGGGGTGAGGAAGCACTGGAAGAGGCGATCGCGCTCGCGAACGAGCGCAGCGAAATCGTCGCCACCGCTGGCGTGCACCCTCACGACGCGTCGAAGACCAGCGAGCAGCTGGAGGCGCGCATCGAGGAGGTGCTGGCGCGCCCGGAGGTCGTCGCCGTGGGCGAAGTGGGGCTCGACTTTCACTACGACCTGTCGCCGCGGGACGCGCAGGCTGAAGTCTTTCGCCGCTTCATTCAGCTGGCGAAGCGCGTGAAGAAGCCGCTCGTGATCCACACCCGCAGCGCACCCAACGAAACGCTCGAAATCCTGGAGAGCGAAAGTGCACGGGACGTTGGCGGCATCATCCACTGCTTCAGCGAGGATCTCGCGTTTGCCAGGCGCGCGCTGGACATGGACTTCGATGTGTCGTTCTCGGGCATCGTCACCTTCAAGAACGCGACGAGCGTGCACGAGGTCGCCGCGTGGGCACCTTCGTCGCGGATCCTCGTGGAGACCGACAGCCCGTACCTCGCCCCCGTGCCGCTCAGAGGCAAGCGCTGCGAGCCTGCGTTCGTGGTCCACACGGCACGCCGCGTGGCGGAGCTTCGCGGAGTCAGCGAGCAGCAAATTGCCGAAGAAACCACGCAGAACGCCTGTAGGCGCCTGGGCCCCGCGCTCACACACGCCGCGGGGATCTCCCCGCTGGGAGGCGCTGCCCTGGCCTAGGGGCCGCTATCGGGGCACGCTTGAAGCATGGGGGCGTCAACCGAGAAGCAGCCGCGCTGGCGACTGACCGGTGCGCTCTCGACGTCGCTCCTCTTGCACGCGGCGCTGCTTGGCAGCGGCGCCTGGCTCGTGCTTGGCGGACTCGACAGCGACGGACAGCGCCCCACCCCCGCGCCGATGCAAGTCGAGCTGGAAGAGTCACCCCTCGAGCTGCCGAGCATGAGCGGCGTTGGCGATCCGCGAGGCAAAGAGCAGCAGATCCCGAAGGAAACAACGCCGGAGCTGAACGGCGGCACCAAGCAGGCGCATGTGGCGGGGGACCGCGCCGGCAAAGCGGGCAGCGCCGAGTCGGACCCGGCAGTGAACCTCTCCGACAGCGACGACGGCATCAGCCTCGACCGCGACCCGATCAATCGCCTGGATCGCTCCCAGGTGCAGCGTCTCGACACGAGCAAGCAGCGCCGCTCCGAAGACGACCGTCGCGCCACGCCGAACCCGATGCAGCTCTCGTTCGTGGTCAGCGGCAAGGGCGGGCGCCTCGAGCGGCGCCCACCGAGCGCTTACGATCCGGCGCGCGGCGACTTGCGCGGCGCAACCTCCAGCGTGGCGGGTGGCGCCCTGGGTGTCGATCTAGATCCATACGGAAACTTGTCTCAACAAGGCGGCGAGGTCGAAGGCAGCGACAAGGAGCGCACGGCGCTAGGCGTCGGCGACGGCAGCAAGCGTCAGGACTACCGCCTGAGCGCGCGCGTCGCTTTGGCGCGCCCCGCGGTGCCCCGCGCGCGCGCTGCGGTACCAGCCCGCGTCCCGGGGCGCCCTCAAGACACCCAGGATAGTCAGCAGGAGGTCGCGAGCGCCGTGCGCTCGCTGATTCAAGCGAGCACCGCCGGTGGCCCTGCGGGCCACGGGCCCGGCGGCCAAGCCGGGCCTGGCCGCCCGGGAAGTGGCGGTGAAAGCGGCCCTGGGACGCGATCCCGGGCGGCCGGCGGCGGTGGGTCGTATCAAGGTGGAACCCCGGTGGGCCTCACCCCCTATTTCCGCAACCTGGAGCGCAAGATCGACTGGAGCGACGCGTTCCCCGACTGGGCCATCGCCGATGGGCGAAGCGGTCTTGCAATCATCCTCTTCAGCCTGGGACCCCACGGCGAGGCGAGTCAGATCCGCGTCGAGCGCCCGAGCGGTGTCCCGGAGTTCGATGCGGCCGTGATTCGCGCGATCCGCCGCGCATCACCGTTCGGGAAGCCACCCAAGGGCCTGGGGACGCCGCTCCCCATCCGCATGAGCTTCGACGCCCTCAACCCGATCATCGGCCGCAGCGGACCAGGGCCTGGAGGACGACCTCGGGTTCGCTGACTCGAGCCATGCCAACTCGCTTGACAGACTTGGCTCTGCCGCGCATATACGCGGGCCCTCGCTGAAGTAGCTCAGTTGGTTAGAGCAGGCGTTTCATACGCGCCGGGTCGGGGGTTCAACTCCCTCCTTCAGCACCAAAGCCGCGAGCGCCCCTCGCGGCTTTTTTCGTCCCGCTGTCAGGCTCTGTCAGCCTGCTTCTAGCTCGCGAGGACGACGACCAACACCACGCCCAGCAACAGCGCGACCACACCGACGATCGCGGGCACGAGCCAGGTGTTCTTCGGCACGCCAAGCGGCACTTCATCGTAGCCGCCTTGCGCATATCCGCCATAGGGCGCCCCCATGGGCTGCGGCGGTAGGTTCACCATCGGCCCCGGCGCAGCCTGTGCCATGGCTTCGTCCATCAAGCCGAGCGAGTCCGAGTCGCCAAAGAAGCCGTCAGCGATGCCGTCGGCAGGGCCAGCAACCTGCGCAGCCATCAGCTCTGGCATCCGCGCGGAAATCTCTCGCTCGAGATCGTCTTGAGTGCGCTTGGCCCAGTCCAGGTGCGTGCCGGTCAGCCCGTAGGCTTGGCCCACGGCATCCGCCAGCGCGCCCATGGTCGGTGTGCGCATCGAGGCCTGCTTCTTGAAGGCCTTGAGCATCACCGGATCGAGCGTGGGCGGAACCTGATACTTCTTGCCCTGCGCGGCGACGCTCGGCGGCGGAGGCTCCTTGGTCAAGATCTCGAGCAAGATACTCGGTCCGTTATTGCCCTTGAACGGCACCGAGCCCGAGAGACACTCGTACAGGATCGCCACCATCGCCCACACGTCT
>JAWKRD010000099.1:0-8543 GCA_041389805.1 Polyangiaceae bacterium
GGCTCAGAACGGCAGCCTGTACGTCGATGCCCGGCGGCGCGCTCGATGCCCGGCGGCGCGCTCGATGCCAGGCGGCGCCCCGCAGTCGCGCTCGACCGTGCTCTGAAGGATGCCGCTAGTAAAGTTCGATACGATTGACCCCTGATGAGCGCTAACGTTTCCGCTTGGATACGTTGAACGCGGCAGCGGCCTTGATCAGCGCCGCGAACGCTTGCTTCTTGAGCTTGTCGCCCTCGGCGAAGTCGATGGCGCGGCGCAGATTGCCTTCCAGGCTCGAGTTGAAGAGGCCTGAAGGATCGGGCAACGACGCACCTTGTGCGAAGGTGAGCTTCACCTTGCCCTTGTAGATCTCACCGGTGCAGATGATGCCGTCGTGGGACCAAACGGGCACTCCTGGCGATGTGGCTTTGGCCCATTTCCACTCTTCGACGACGCCCGGGTCCGTCTTGAGGATCAGCGCGCGCACCTCGCCGAGCAGCTTGCCCCGCCAGTCGTCGAACTCTTTGAGCCGCGCATCGATGATCTGCGAGGCGGACGCTTGCTCTGCTGCGGCCTTCTTGGGCGCAGCCTTCTTGGGCGCAGCCTTCTTGGGCGCAGCCTTTTTGGGCGCAGCCTTCTTGGGCGCAGCCTTCTTGGACGCAGGGGCGTTCTTCGGAGTCTTTGGTTTTGGGTTGGTCATGTCGCGTTGGGAGGTGATGGTGCCACGAGTCCTGGGGTAACGTCTGCGTTGAACCGTGTGTTGAGGGAGAGTGCGATGCAAAAGAAGCACTGGGCGGCTTGGGTGATGTGTGGTCTTGGCGCTTGGGCGAGTCTGATGTGTGGCCCACCGTCTCAGCCTGCAGTCGAGCCTGATGAGGTATCGGCGCCCGACGCTGCTCCCTCACCCCCTGAAATGGAAGTGGACGCGACGCCGGCTCCGAGCGCGGCCACGAGTGCTGCTGAATTGGCGGTGCGTGCCTCGACGCCCGGGAAGATTCAGTGTGAGACCCTCGATTGCGATTTGAAGACGCAGATCTGTTGCTACGACGAGTCGACCAAGCAAGGACGCTGCTTGCCTCGGGGAAGCGAAGAAGCCAAGCAGTGCGCGGGGGAGGACAAGGCGCAGCGCGAGTGCGACGAGAGCGCTGACTGCGGCAGCGGCCAGGCCTGCTGCCGTGGCGTGGAGTATGGCGACGAGTGCGAGAACCTTGGGGAGCGCTGGGCGTGCAAGCCAGGCAAGTGCGGCTCCGAGGCGCTCTCCGCTGAGGTGTGCCTCGCTGGATCCAGCTGTGGCGAGCGCGCTTGCGTCGCGAAGGAAGGCATCGTTGGTTGGCCTCGAGAGGGTCTTTGCCCCAGCGAGGTAAAGGACATTCCGTGCGGATCTAGCAAGTGCGGGTTGGGGGAGGCGTGCTGTTACGATCCCGGGACCAAGCAGGGCAGCTGCGTCCAGGACAGCGATGCCTGTCAATCGGCGGCTACGTCTGGCTCCCGCAGCCTGTTTTGGTGCTCGAAACGCGCTGACTGCGACACTGGGGAGGAGTGCCTGAACGCGACGGGCCAAGCGATGTATCAGGAGTTCAGCTGCGCCAAGCGGCAGTGCCACTTCATGAGCGCGATGCTGGGACCCTTCCTGTGCGCCACCAAGGCCGATTGCCCACCCACTCAAGAAGACGGCGAAGGCAACGTCTACAAAGTCTCTGGTTGTGCGGCTTCGGCGTTGGCGCCGAAGGGCGTGCGCTTGTGTGAGTACCGCTGACGCCAGTCGGGATACAGCAAGCTGAGGCACTCCTCTGCGTCTTTGCGCATGGGCGGATACTGCATCACTCGCGCGAAGCCATAGACCGCGTCGCGGTCACGTCCAACATCTGCAAAGCCTCGCGCCTGGGCGAACACGATCGTGTAGTACAAGGGCGCTTGCCGGGTAGACCGAGAGCTCCAGTCGCTGCTGTTACGGCGCTCGTCGGAGAGGGTGAGTACCCGGAGCAGTTTGCGATGTGGACAGACTTGCGAGACTAGCTTCGAGATCCAGAGCAGGCTCTCTTTGTACTTCAAGTGGCGTTTGTGCTGCCCGATCTGGGTGAACAAGTCGATCGCGGCTTCGTAATCATGCACGCGATACAGCGCTATCGCGAGGTAGTAGTCGCCGAGCTCTCGGTTCCCTGCGTCATCCTCGTAGTCACCGTTGGCGACAGCTTCCATTGCGACGATTGCCTCGGGCCAGCGCTCCTTGTCGAACAACTTCTTGGCTTGAGCTGCCCTTGGAGTCATTTGCCCCGCGATAGCAGTGCCGAATCGGTCTCTGCCTTGCGGAACCGATTCAGCGTCCTCGAAGTCCGTCCTCTCGTCGGTTTCCTGGCTGGGAAGCTTGGCGTAGCTGCGTTGTCGCGTTGCGCAGCTGTCGAGGATCGGGTGCACACAGCGGAGGCGGTCCGGCAGCCGATCACCCGCGGCATCTGGAGACTCCACTGGGCCCGAGCTGCAGGCCAACACTAGCCACGGCGCGACCAACGTCGCGGCCAAGCGGCAGTACTCGAGGATTGTTGACACACTACAGCTTGCATCGGATGGGGAGAGACAACTCGTCAGAATTGATGTCGGTAGCACGACCACCTTGAGCCCTGACGCTGGATCCACGCGGTCGGCCTTGTGTTCTACAGCGACGGGCTTTTATATTGCCGCGATGAAGCGCGCTCTCGTCGTCCTTGTCCTCGCTTGGTCCATGCTCCCCGCCTGCGGGAGTGACGATTCCTCGGGCGGTGCTCAAGAGAGCGGCGACCCCTGCGACCGTCCAATCGTGGGAAGCTGCAGGACCGAGCTGGAATGCAAGGAGTATAGCGGAACGGACTTCTCCACCGTCGAAGAGTACTGTCCCCCGACTGGCGTCCTCTCCAAGGAGCCATGCGATCGCAGCGTGAGCTCAGGTGCTTGCCAGGCGTCCTCCGCAATTTGCGTGACGGCTTGGTACGATGCTAGCGACAGAACCGCCGGGGAAACGGCTAGTCTATGCGCGGACTTCGATCTTCGCTTCGTGTCGCCGTAGGCTAGCGGGAGAGCGGCGCGCAGCGACGCTACGGCGTCACCATTCCCCAGCTCGCGTCTCGCTCGACGCCCGTGCTGAGATCGGCAGTGAGGTTCTTCGCGTTCGCGCCGTTCGCGTCCATGACCCAGATGTCCTCGGTGCCGGCGGCGTCGCTCGTGTATACGATTTGCGTTCCATCCGGTGACCAATCGGGATCGCGATCGAGCGTGCTGTTGTCGGTGAGCTGCACGGGGTTGCTGCCGTCGATGTCCATGACCCAGACCTCGAGATCCGTATCGGAGTCACTGACGGGGCCGTAGTAGAGGATCTTGGTGCCATCGGGAGACACCGCTGGGCCTTGCTGAGTCTGGGTGTTGGCCGCCGTGAGATTCGTGCCGTTCGTGGAGTCAGTGACCTTCTTCGCCCAGATGTCCCAGTTGCCTGCGCTATTGCTCGCGTAATAGATGGTGTCTCCGACCCAGTCCGGCTCACCAGCGGTGCCCTTGCCCGTCGTGAACGGACTGATGTTGGACCCGTTGCTGCTCATGGTCAGGATCGGTCGCTCGGTGCCCGAGACACGACTGGTGAACGCAATCGACGTACCGTCTGGCGAGAATGCCGGCTGAGAGTCGATGTTCGTCCTGCCCGAAGTGATGTTGATCTTGCCGGTTCCGTCGACGTTCATCACCCAGATGTCGTTGTCGGCGTTCCCCATCGTGCCGACGTCGGCGGTGTAGACGATCCTCGTGCCGTCCTTGGAGTAGTCCGGAGACGCTTGGTAAATGTCGTCGTCCGTCAGCTGGACGCGGTTGGTTCCGTCGGGATCCATGCTCCAGATCTCGAAGTCGCCGACCCCACCCGTGGCAGTTGGATCGGTGCTGGAGCGGAACACGATGCGAGGCACGAGGTTGCTTCCGCCTCCCGTTCCGCCCGTTCCGGTCCCGGCTGTGCCTCCGGTACCCGCCGCCCCAGCGCTGCCGCCTGCGCCCGCGCTACCTCCAGCGCTCGCGCCGCTGGTGCCCCCGCTGCCGGCCCCGGCGCTACCTGCTGAGCCACCGCTGCTCGTCCCAGCGCTGCCCGCGGAGCCAGCGCTGCCACTTGAGCCGCCGCTCCCTGCGGTACCGGCGCTGCCACTCGCGCCGCCGCTGCCACTCGCGCCACCGCTGCCGCCGCCATCGTCATCACTCGAACATCCAACGACTCCGGACGCCGCAACGACGGCGATGGCTCCCAACGTCAAGACGGATAGCTTTCTCATCGTGACACCGTACAAAGGTTACCGTCTGCGCTCTACATGTGAGGAACCCACACGCTAGAAAAGGTATGTGTGAGTGCGACATGCCGATTTCGCATTCGAGCACCAGCGTTGCCTTATGGATCCGCAGCTACTGACTTGCTACCGCTGCGTGGCTCGTGGACGCTCGGCCCATGGACACCAACGACGCGTGGGCACGCATTGAAGCATGGTATGCGAAGCAGGGAGTGAGCGACCTGGAGCTCAATCCGCCTGCTGACGACGCGGCGATCGCCGCCGCTGAGCAAGCCATGGGGATCCAGTTCAGCGACGACTTCAAAGCGTCCCTCAAAGTGCACAACGGACAAGCGAATGGCGCCGAGCGGTTTCTGTTTCCCGGCATCGCGCGCTTGGCGTCGCTGGAAGCGATGGTAACCCAGTGGAAGGAAGAGCGAGAGTACGACCAAGAGGACGACGCGCTGAGTGACGATGAGTGGTTTCAGCTGACGCTCTTCCATCCCAAGCGTGTCCCGGTTGCGGGTGTGCCGTACTGGGACGGCGACAACGCGTATCTCGACTTCGCTCCGGGACCGAACGGTGTTGCCGGACAGCTGCTCGCGATGACGAGCGAGTGCGACTTCGTGGTGCTGGCGAAGACGTTCACAGACATGCTCGTGCAGACCGCCGAGATGATGGAGCGGGGTGATCTGGTCGTCGAAGACGAACACCTGAACCTCGCCTCCGGGGAGTGGGGAGGCCACCCTGCGGAGACGCTGTGCGTCGCGAAGGGCTATTGACCCCGTCAGGCACCTCTAAGAGCAATCAAGATTATCCGCGTAGAATTGTTCTCGAGATCCTTCAAGCGAGACGCGTTCCGACGGTCGCTCGTGTTGACCCACGCACGAGATCGCGGATACTGAATCGATGGCTGGCCCACGACCGCCGAACCAGCGACCAGACAGCGTGGCGCTGAACCAGCTGGCGGAGTGAGCGCGGCGCGCCGTCCGTCCGATGGATGAAGAAACCGGCAAACGCTACGGCTAAGCCAAGCTCGAGGACCTACCGATTGATGCCACGCAGAGTACGAGGCGCTCTGCCGATCTGCCGCTCTGCCGCTCTGCTCGTGCGCAAACCAATGCGCAGGGAAATACTAGCGCGAGTGTAGCCGACGACAGCCCCGAGGACTTTGCTTGCGGGGCATGGTAGGACACGCGAGATGGGTCGGTCGCGCGCGCCTCAGGCGTCTCACCAGGCATTGAAAGCGTGGAAGGCTCGCTCCCGATAGCGTTCGGCACGCTGGTGCTGACGGTTGGGCTCGCGGTGCTCCGCCCGTCGGTGCGCGCGTTTCGGTTTTCGCCGGGGCGGGCAGCCGTGGTTGGCGTCGTGCTGTTGCTGCTCAGTCGGCTGCTGCGCGCCGAGGACTTGATCCAAGCTGCTCGCTTGCAGTGGCGACCCCTCCTGACGCTGACCTGCATCATGTTGATGACCGGTGTCGTGCAAGAGGTTGGGGCCTTCGAGCGCCTTGCCGCGCGGATCGAGAGCCAGGCGCGCTCGCGCTCTGCCACCTACACGTTCAGCATCATCTTCGCGCTGAGTGTGGTCACTCCGTCACTGCTCAACAACGACGCTGCGATCTTGATCCTGACGCCACTGGTGGTCGCGCTGACGCGGCGGGTATACCCTGGCAAGCCCGAGGTGACGATCGCGTTCGCCTTCGCGGTGTTCCTGGCCCCTGGCGTCGCGCCGTTCATCGTCTCGAACCCGATGAACATGATCGTGGCTGAGTTCACGGGCCTGGGCTTCAACTCCTATGCAGCGGTGATGCTGCCGATCTCGCTCGCTGGCGCCGGGCTCACGTATCTGATCTTGCGTGTGGTCTACCGCAAGCTGCTGCGCAGTGCCGAGCCAGAGCAAGGCGCGTCACGAACGATGCCTGAGCGCCACCGAGCAGAGCGGCCCGCGGTGCTCTTGCTCGCGGTCATCTTCCTCGCCTACCCAGTCGCAGCGGCTTTCGGAGCGGATATCTGGGTGGTCGCAACGGTCGGCGCTGCGGCGTCACTGGTGCTCGCTCAGGGCTATCGTGTCGCGCCGCTGCCCAAGGTCGCGCGCCACGTTTCGTTGGATATTCTCGCCTTCCTGTGGGGGATCTTTCTGGTTGTTCAGGGCCTTCGTCGCGTGGGCATCGTGGAGTCCCTGGCTTCCTTCTACGAAGCAGCGCAAGCGAGCGGTGGTGGGCAGCTGGTTCGCATCGGCATCACGTCGGCGCTCGGCTCGGCGATCATCGACAACCATCCGATGTCGATTCTGAACATGATGGCCATCGGCTCTCACGAGGATCCCAAGTTGCTGCTAGCGGCCCTGGTGGGCGGTGACATTGGTCCCCGGCTACTGCCCATCGGATCACTCGCGGGCTTGCTCTGGATCGACCTGCTGCGCCGCCACGGCATCCAAATCAGCGTGAAACAGTTCCTCAGCCTGGGCACCCTGGTGCTCATCCCAACGCTCGCGCTTTCCCTGGCGATGTTGTGGCTGCTGTAGCGCCGCCCGTTTTTTGGGGGTGAGGTAGCGCCGGGCTCGACATCCGTACTACCGAGCGCTGGCGAACGCAGCCTCTTGCTCTGCGTGAATCCTTCTAAGTATTTTCCATGTGAAAAAACTTGAGGCGGCGCAGGTCAATCCGAGAAAGATGTGCAACGCTCGAGCGACGAATCCCAGCGATGCGGCCGAAGTCTCTGGACCCAATGCCATGAGCGCGAGGCCGCAGCCAAGTGGCAAGCAGAGCGACGCCAGGATCCGCATCGAGGGGGCTCCGCTGCCGCTTCCAGAACTCAGCGCTCGCGCGTTGCATGCCGCCGTGCGGAGGAAAGCCCCGCCCGTTGCGAGCGTCACAAGCGCAGAACCCATGAGAGTGGTACTTGGCCTCCGTTGCGCGCGATGGCAGAGGCGCTTCGTCGCGCGGCGCTCGATACAGATCTTCGATGGGCATCACGTTCAGTGTTTTCCGGCAGCAGTATACCCAGACGCTCTTTGGGCCTCACGCATTCCCGCCTGGCTGGGCCTTGGCCTAGAAGTCCCCAATTGCCATCACGCCCGGGGCGCCGCCGACCTGCGATGGCAGCAGTGTCCAGCTCGTCTCCAGCGGAACCTCGACGGTGACGCTGTTTGGAGGGCGCAGCAGCTCAACCAGGCCATAGCCCAATATCGCGGTCGCGGTGCCAACGCCCATCTCGGTGGCCTTGATCCGGGAGAGATCGAGATTGTGTGCCGCGGGGAAACCGTAGCCGAGGGCGGTGCCGACCAGGACGCCGACGATGACGTCGGAGCGATGGTGTCGACCCGCTGCGACGCGCAACGCAGCAGTCGCGCCGGCCGCCAGAAACTCTGCACCCCACACGAAGTGCGTCTGAACTGAGTCGTCGGAGCGCAGCGAGAACAGGATGGATGAGGCGGCTGCGCCAGCAAAAGCAGTGCTGGAGTGTCCCGAGTAGAACGAGAGGTACGCGTCCTCGGGGTCAGCCTGCTCGAGCTCTTTCGCGCGCCGATCGCTTTGGATCATCCTCGCCATGTATGGACGCGGTCGCCCCACCGCGTACTTGACGATGCCGTTGAGCGCCAGATTGGCAGCGAGGGTCTCGGTGTAAACGATCGCCGTGTTGCCCAGCGCCGTGTCGACACCGAGGCCCCAGTGTACCGCTGCCGGCATGACGAACGCGGTCGAGACGGCGAGCGTGTCGCTCATCCTTGCGGCGCCGTCGTTGAAGTACATCTCCACTGAGGAGTCGAAGCGACCGAACGCAGACCAGCGCCTGCCTTTGCGCAAGAAGGGCGTACGCGCAAAAGCCAGATAGCCACCGAGGAGGGCGGTCGTAACCAGGCTATGGCCTACGTAGTAGCGGGGACCTCGATCGGCGTCGATGGATGTCTGCGCCGATGCATTGGCCGAGACCGCCAAGAGGCTCGTGGTAGTTAGCAGTGCGGCGCAGGTGCGAGAGAAGCTCAAAACTCGACTATTTCCGTGCGGCTACGGAAGGCGTCGCGTGGCGCTCAAGCGTTGCCCGTGCCCGCCGGCGCTGCGTTCTTATCCTTCAAGACGAAACCGACTATCACTGTACCAATACAGCTAAAGATGCCAAGCAGGCCGACGTACCAAGGGTAGCCCTTCGCGATCGCGAGGCGAATGCAGCCCCAGCAGGCGATGGCGTTCCCTGCGGTGATGCCCATGCTCAGCATCCCGGGCAGGCGCGGGTGCATGCTGGCGAACAGACCATTCAACACGAAGAACACCGTCGCGATCACGAGGCCCGCGATGAT
>JAWKRD010000100.1:0-8424 GCA_041389805.1 Polyangiaceae bacterium
GGATCGCTACCTGCGGGCGCGCTACTCTGGATGCAAAGGCTGGAGCCGGGACATGTGGGTCGAGCAGTTTGCTGGCGCGGAGTGCTTTCTGCAGCTCGCGGGCGCAAAGGCCGTGACATTTCGCTCATTGCTCGGGGGGAGAGACGGCGACACCGAGGCGGTGGTCGAAGCGCGCTGGGGCTAGCGGCTCGCACCCAGGCTTGCGACCAGAGCGCCACGCATCGAGGTTCGTGGCCTGGCGTTGCAGTCGTGCGGCGAATCGGCTAACCCGAGAGCCCGAAGGGCGCCAAGCCGGCGCAAAGCGGCCGCCCGCGAGTCGGAGCGGCCGAGAGCAGACCATCGAGATTTTGGATGGATAACATCCAACCTTTCGACTTTTCCGATGCCTTCCCCGGGCGCACACTCCCGGGCAGATCGCTCCTACCAAAGGATCCCTGAATACATGGCCAATCAGTCGCTGGACTCGTTTTCCACCAAGAGTGAGTTCGAAGTGGGCGGGAAGAAGCTCGCGTACTTCAGCCTCCCGAAGTTCGCCGCCTCCTCGGGCGTCGACATCACGAAGCTGCCTTTCTCGCTGAAGATCTTGCTCGAGAACTTGCTGCGTCACGAAGACGGCAAGGCGGTCACCAAGGCCGACGTGCTCGGGCTCGCAAACTGGGATCCCAGCGCTGCGCCCAACACCGAGATCGCTTTTCACCCCGCGCGTGTCGTGCTCCAGGACTTCACCGGCGTGCCCGCCGTAGTCGACTTGGCGGCGATGCGCGACGCCATGGCGGACATGGGCGGCGACGCTGCCAAGATCAACCCGCTGTTCCCGTCGGAGCTGGTGATCGATCACTCGGTGCAGATCGACTACTTCGGCAACAACCAAGCGTTGAGCCTGAACACCAAGCTCGAGTACCAGCGCAACGGTGAGCGCTACCAGCTCCTGCGCTGGGGCCAGACGGCGTTCAACAACTTCGAGGTAGTTCCTCCGGGAACCGGCATCGTGCACCAGGTCAACCTGGAGTACCTCGCGCGCGTCGTCTTCGATCAAGATGGGCTCGCGTACCCGGACAGCCTCGTGGGCACCGACAGCCACACCACCATGATCAACGGTATTGGGGTGCTCGGGTGGGGCGTCGGCGGCATCGAGGCTGAAGCCGCCATGCTGGGACAGCCGATCAACCTGCTGGTACCCAACGTGATCGGCTTCAAGCTGCACGGCAAGTTGCCGGAGGGAGCCACGGCGACGGACCTCGTGCTGACCATCACGCGCATGCTGCGTGACAAGGGCGTCGTCGCGAAGTTCGTCGAGTTCTACGGCGAAGGCCTGGACAGTTTGCCGCTCGCGGACCGCGCGACCATCAGCAACATGAGCCCCGAGTTTGGCTCGACGTGCGCGATATTCCCCATCGACGCCCAGACCGTCGACTACGTGCGCTTCACCGGGCGCTCCGAGGAGACTGCCAAGCGTATCGAGGCGTACGCCAAGGCCCAGGGCTTCTATCGCACCGCGGAGACTCCGGATCCGACGTTCACCGACACGCTCCAGCTGGACCTCGCCACGGTCAAGCCGACGATCAGCGGTCCAAAGCGCCCCCAAGACAAGGTGCTGCTCGAGGACGCGGCGAAGGCCTGGGAGAAGACGCTCGAAGACTTGCTCGTCGCGAGCAAGCAGGACGTGTCAGCCAAGTCGAAGCAGGTCTCCGTTTCTCTGGATGGCGAGACCTTCGATCTTGGGCACGGCGACGTCGTGATCGCCGCGATCACCAGCTGCACGAACACCTCTAACCCGTCGGTCATGATGGGAGCGGGCTTGCTGGCACGCAACGCGGCGGCGAAGGGTTTGATGGTCAAGCCCTGGGTGAAGACCAGCCTCGCGCCTGGTTCCCGCGTCGTCACTCGCTACCTCGCCAAGTCCGGCATGCTCAATGAGCTGGAGAAGCTGAAGTTCAATGTAGTCGGCTACGGCTGCACCACCTGCATCGGCAACAGCGGTCCGCTGCCCGAGCCGGTGAGCGCCGGAATCAAGCAAGGCAACCTGGTCGCCGTCAGCGTGCTGAGCGGAAACCGCAACTTCGAGGGGCGCATCAACCCTGACGTGCGCGCCAACTACTTGGCGAGTCCGCCGCTCGTGGTGGCCTACGCCTTGGCCGGCCGCATGAGCTTCGATTTCGTCAAGGATCCGCTCGGAAAAGACCAGGACGGCAACGACGTCTTCCTCAAGGACATCTGGCCGTCGCCGGCGGAGGTGCAGAAGGTGCTCGCGGCGAGCTTGGATCGCGAGATGTTCTCGGGAGAGTACGCTCACGTGTTCGAAGGCGACGAAAGCTGGCGTGGGATTCAGATCCCCGACGGCAATCGTTTCGGTTGGGACCCCGACAGCACCTACGTGCGTCGCCCGACCTTCTTCGACGGCCTCTCCAAGGAGCCAGCGCCGGTCAGCAATATCAGCGGCGCTCGCGTGCTCGCGATGCTCGGCGACTCCGTGACGACCGACCACATCTCGCCCGCTGGATCCATTGCCGAGAACTCGCCTGCCGGGAAGTACCTCAAGGAGCACGGCGTGCAAAAGCAAGACTTCAACTCCTACGGCTCACGTCGAGGTAACCACGAGGTCATGGTGCGCGGCACCTTCGCGAACATCCGCCTGCGCAATCAGCTCGCGCCAGGCACGGAAGGTGGCTGGACGCGCCACCTACCCGACGGCGAGCAGCTCAGTATCTTCGATGCCGCGGAGAAGTACCGCGCGGAAAAGGTGCCCCTCATTGTCCTGGCGGGGAAGGAGTACGGTTCGGGGTCCAGCCGCGACTGGGCTGCCAAGGGCACGTTCATGCTCGGCATCCGCGCCGTCATCGCCGAGAGCTACGAGCGTATTCATCGCTCGAATCTGATCGGTATGGGCGTGCTGCCGCTCGAGTTCATCAACGGCCAGAACCGCGAGTCCCTGGGGCTCACCGGCGAAGAAGTCTACGAGATCATCGGCGTGGCCAATGACCTCAAGCCAGGAAAGCGGCTCAAGGTCACGGCTCTTCGCGACGACGGAAGCAACGTTGACTTCGAGACGCTGACTCGCATCGACACGCTGGTGGAGCTCGACTACTACCGCCACGGCGGCATCCTGCAGTACGTGCTGCGCCAGCTCGCAACCTGATATCCGTACGGATTCAAAATGCAGAGGCCCCGGGCGTCAGCTCGGGGCCTTGCTTTTTTAGGGGGGAGGTCAGCCGTCTACTTCTTCAGCACTCCCTTGACCACCTGGTAGCCGATCGACAATGCGAGGTCGGAGCCGCCAGTAGGATTCTTGGGGATCTTCCGCGCGACGCCCAGGTGCGTTTCCGAGAGGTCTTCTTCGCCGTCGCTTTTCGGCTTCTCGTCTTTCTTCTTTGGAGCGCTACCTGGCGGGCCTTCAGCTGGCAGGTGGTTTTCCAGATCGCTCTCCCGGATCACGCCGAAGCTCGTGTCACGCGCGTATGCCGCTTCCACCAGGACATCGGGTTGAATGCCCTTTGCCTGAATCGCGAAGCCGCTCGGGGTGTAGTAGCGCATGGTGGTCAGGCGCAGCCCAGCGCCGCCTGGCAGATCGAGAATGGACTGCACGCTGCCTTTGCCGAACGTCGGTGCGCCGATGATCTTTGCTCGCTGTTGGTCCTTGAGCGCGCCTGCGACCAGCTCTGCGGCGCTGGCCGAGTATTCGTTGACGAGCACGACCATTGGGCCTGACTTCAGGGCGCCACCAGGCTTCGCGCTTACCTCGTCGACTACCTTGCCGCGGTGCCGTGTGGAATAGATCACGCCGGAGGTCAGGAATTCGTCAGCGACGGCGCTGCACTCATCGACCAAGCCGCCGGGGTTGTTGCGCAGGTCCAAGATGGTGCCCTTGAGCGGACCACCAGCCTCCTTGCGCAGCTTGCCGATCGCCTCGAGCAGCTCGGCGTGGGTGCCGCTCTGGAAGGCTTTGATGCGCAGGTAGGCTACGTTTCCGTCCAGCAGCTGGGAGGCGACGCTGGTGACCTGGATCACCTCGCGGGTGAGCTTGAAGTTCAGGAGCTTGCTGACGCCGCGACGCTTGATGGTCAGCGTGATGATGCTGCCGGGCTTGCCGCGCATACGCTTGACGAGGTCGTCGGTGGGCTTGCCGCGGACGTTCTCCCCGTCGATCGCGACTATCTTGTCTCCGGATTGCACCCCAGCCCTTTCCGCGGGGGAACCTTCGATCGGCGCGATCACCGTGACCTGCTCGTCGCGTAGGTCGACCTCTACGCCGACCCCGCCAAAGCGACCCTCCGTATCGGACTGAAAAAGGCTGTAGTCCTGGGCCGGTAGGTAGGAAGAGTGCGGATCCAATTCCGCGACCATGCCTTTGATCGAACCCTCCAGGAGCCGTGTGCGATCTACCGGCTCGACGTATTCGTTTTCGATCAGCACCAGCACCCGCGCCAACTGACCCAGGAAGGCATACGGGCTCTCTTGCGCCGCGACGGGTTTGGCGAGTGCGGTGTGCGCTCCGCCAGTCACGGCGCCACCGGCGAACGCGACGGCTACCAAACCGCCGATCTGCAGCCAGCGGCTCGCGCGGCGTGCGCGGTGTGCGCGGCGCGGAGCAACGTTGCTCCCTGAGCCCGTCGTGAGTCGGTTCGAACTCTGGGTTAGTGATCCCGAGGCGACTTCGGGCAACGCGGCGCGGTAGGACTGGTCAGCGCGGTAGGGCTGGTCGGCGCGGTAGGGCATAGTTGCCATTTCCTTACTCCAACCCCCACACAGCCGCATCTGATGCGGGTCGGCGCCTTACGCTGCGCTCCTGCGCGCTCGGCCTACGCCGGCGCTCCTCGTCTGACCGCGACCGCCTGCGATCCTCCAAGGAAGACCGCGCCCCACACTAGCCTTCACAGACCACATCATGCGCTGCATCATTTCTGCATTTCAGGCGAACCAACGGGCCGAACCGGCCGTCGGCCAGAACCTGATTGATTACGAGGGCCTCTAGGTGATACGAAAGGAAATCTCGGGTGCTGAGGCTCGAGATGCGAGTTCAAGTCCGCACCACCTGGGTGCGAGCTGGAACATCCTGTGTTTG
Organism: Polyangiaceae bacterium; assembly: GCA_041389805.1. GTDB lineage: Bacteria > Myxococcota_A > Polyangia > Polyangiales > Polyangiaceae > JAHBVY01. The sequence continues at coordinate 5,060 of JAWKRD010000100.1, forward strand.
TTGGGTCGCCTCCTGGGGCGACCTGTCCAGAGCGGGTGGCGCTGGACGGTGCGGTTCGGGGTGCGTGGTGTTCCTCGAGTCGACTCTGGTATCGCACAGCTCGGGTTCGGTCGCCGGACCTGGGACCCGGTAGCCAGAAGTAGGTCGCCCGAACGCTATTCGATTGATAAACCAATCCCCGGTTCACCACTGGCCTGGCTCGGCCCGGTCACCTTGGCTGGACTGGATGGGTGCGAAGGCAACCGGCGGTCGACCAGACGTTGAAGGGTTGAAGCGATGAGCGAGAACAACTCCAAGGGCAGCGACAAGAGAAAGCAGAGTCTGTACTTTCCTGAAGCGATGCTTCAGGAGATCAAGGATGAGGCCGCCCGCCTCGACCGGTCGCTGTCCTGGATTGTCCAGCGGGCTTGGAAGCTCGCGCGCACGGAGATCAAGAAGATCCCGAGCGTGAATGACATCGGTGACGACGACGCTGGCAGCGAATGATGGCGGCTGACCCAGCCGCCCTCCGCATCGCCTGAGGTTTGGCGGCGCGGTGGCGGTTGCAGTCGCGCGACCGACTATCGCCGTAGCGGAGAACTGAGGACTGCGCTTGCTGGACGCCAGCAGGCTGCGGAATGCTGTGAGCGCGATGGAAGAGGCGTTTGCGTTAGCCGAGGACGGGACGCGGCTCTACGTGCGTCAGCGTCGAGGAGAGTCCGACACGACCGTTGTGCTTTGCGACGGCATCGTTTGCGACGGGTTCATCTACAAGTACTTGTGGGACGATATCGCGCATCCGTTTTCGGTCGCGCATTGGCACTACCGCGGGCACGGGCGCAGCGAGCTTCCAAAGGATCCGGAGCGCATTTCCGTAGCGGACTTCGCAGCTGATCTGGGTGCGGTCAGGCGCCACCTTGGAGATCCGCCTGTGGTCTTGGTAGGGCACTCGTACGGCGCCCAGGTGTGTTTGGAGGCGTATCGACAGCGCCCGCAAGGCGTCAAGGCGTTGGTGCTCATGTGCGGCACGTTCGGGCGTGTCACCCACACCTTCAAGGGCAGCGATCTGCTGGCGTCGGTGTTGCCCAAGTTGATCGACTTCGTCGTCGATCACCCCAAGCTCGCGCGCGCACTTTGGTCGCGGGTCCCGCCTCGCGTGGCTCTCAGGGTGGCGGTGATGACCGGAGAAATCGATGGGAGCGCGATTCGCGTCGAGGACATCGAGCCGTACTTCGCCCACGTAGCCCACGTCGACTTTCCGATGTTCCTCCGCATGCTCCAGCTCGCGGGTGAGCACTCGGCTGAGGATCTCTTGCCCGACGTGCACGCACCAACGCTCGTGATCGCCGGGGACCGTGACACCTTCACCCCTGCTGAGCTGTCGGAAACCATGAGCCATCTGATCCCAGAAGCGGAGCTCCTGGTCGTCCCTGGCGGCACTCACGTGACGCCGCTCGAGCACCATGAGCTCATCGACATGCGGATTGCTAAATTCCTCGAGGAACATGGCGTGCGCTGACAGCGCGGGTAGCTGGTGCCGCGCGCCAGCCAACCTCACAGCGTGTTAGAGTTGCCTCGTGAAGCCGGATCCTGATTTGGTTGGTGAGTTGCTGGGCCTCTTCGCGCACGACCTTCGAAACCCGCTGTCAGCGCTTCAGAGCAACGCGAGCTACCTGGAGTCGACGCCCGGCCTCGACCAGGACAGCCTCGAGGCAATCGCCGATTTGTTGGTCGCATGCGACGGGCTGGCTCACATCATCGACAACCTCGATGTCTTCAGCCGCTCGCTGAAGGATGCCGAAGAGAGCAGCGGACGGCGTTTCACCACGGCAACTCTGATCCGCGAGGTCGGTGAGAAGAGCCAACGTCTGTCTCAGAGCCACGGCGTGCCGCTGGCCATCGAGGTGCCTGAAGACGTTGGCAGGGTGGAGCTGGGAACATCAGGAGATGGCCCGGTGCGGGCCCTGGGGAACCTGATCGCCAACTCGTTGCAGCACGCGCCGAGTGGCTCGACGGTGAAGGTTTCCGCTGCGCAGCGGGGTGCCGAGGTCCTCGTCTCTGTTGTCGATCAGGGGACGCGTATCGAACCGAGCGCCTCGGCCGAGGCTTTCTCCTTGCGTGGCCAAATCAGCGTCAAAGCCTCGGGCATGGGTCGCTACGGGCGCGGACTAGGGCTCTTCGCGGCTGCTTCTTCGGCTGCGGCCGCGGGTGCTCGTGTCGAGATCGGCGACGGGCCTGGCAACCATTTCGTCTTGGTCTGTCCTGCCGCCGACCAGTAGCCCGAGACTCAGCAGGCGGTTGAAAGACACCCTGTCAATCGACAACGATCCTGCTAGGGCTGCAGGATCACGACATCGTCCGGATTCCGAAACAGGATCTTTCCCGTTTCCCCGGGGCAACCCCAGCAGCTCGAGAAATGAAGTCGCACGCGGATTGAGTCGGAGTAAGCGAGCGCGACCGGGCCGGGCTCGTCGTGCATGATGAAGCTGGAAGCCAGCTCGTACTGCTTCTCATCGACCAAGCGATACGCCAGCACGAAGCTCGTATCCTTACCGCTGCGCGCCGTGACTACCAGGTAATTGGAACCCGCGACGGGATTCCAGTCCAGCGCGGCCACCGTGAAGCCAAAGCCTTTCCTGTCTCCGGGGCCACGGCTGACCACCGTGTGCGCCGCCTCCGGCTCGCTAAAAAACACTAGGTCCTTTGCGAGACCCTTGGTGCGCTCGTCGGCGAGCAAGAGCTTCGTCAGTTCATCGCCCTTGAGTTCACGTTTCTTGAAGGGGTCACCGGCTTTCGGTTCAGGCACCACGGCGGCATTGGGCGCTCCCTTGCAGCAGCGGAAGCCAATCTCCTCGCTTTGGGTGTCCGGCTTCTCGGCTCTTCGCGTGGCGCAGCGATGAAGCGTGTCAGATTCCTTGCGGAAAGCACCACGGAGGATCGCGTCGCGCTCGCCCTCTGCCTCGGGGTTCTTGTCGCTGGCTGTCCATTCCTTGAGGTTTGCGCCCAGACCCAGCACACCCAGAGCAGACGCGCACTTACGAGGTTCGTCAGCGCACGCTGGATCCCAGGTGTTTCCCGTGGCGAAGCGGTTCGAGTCGGGGCCCTTGCAGGCGCGCTCCCATTCGAGCTCGGTGCACAGCCGTGCGCCGTCCTTCGCGCACAGCTTCTGGGCTTCGTCGCGAGAGACGCCGGTGAGCGGCTGCTTCTCCGGATCATTGGGGTACGGCAGCCGGTCCATCGAAAACGCGCCAAGCTCGAGCTGATAGCTACGCGGTTCGAGCTCCGGATCGCGGCCAGGTTCACCTGGCCGGCTGCCGGCGCTGAAGCTGCCGGCGGGTATGTCTACGCGCTCCCCGGCCAGCGGGGCCACGACAGCAGGCCGTGCT
>JAWKRD010000101.1:0-8359 GCA_041389805.1 Polyangiaceae bacterium
AGGGAACTAGCCAAGCACAACCTGATCTTCGCGGAGCCAAAGAGCGTGCTGGTCGCCGAAGGGCGTGAGCGCATTCTGGTGCCGCGTCGCGTGTGGGACGTGAATCCCAAAGACAAACGCGCGCTCCAGATCCCAGCAAACAAGTACCGCCTGAGCCATCTGGGTCCGCTGCCCCCGGAGTACGTCGATCACTTGATCGCGCCCCGCACGAAGCCGATGGAGTTCGACAAGCCGCAAGACCTGGAACTCCTGCCCGGCGAAATGCAGCACACGATGGTGATCGTCGAGCCCAGCGACGAGGACCGCACCGCCCACGTCATCGAGGTGGAGCACACGACGAGCGATGGTCGAAAGATTGGCGGGTTGACACTAGTCTTCGTCCCCCCGCCGAACTGGTTCGAGCGCAAGTAGCGTCGACTAGCGAGCGAGCTCTCGGTGTCCCCGCGTCGGGCACCGAGAGCCGTGAAACCCACGGGATTGCGCGCTCCTTCGGACTGCGCGCGGCGCGTGAGCGCCGCTTCAAACCGCGCGGTCTCAGCGCCGTGTGCCGGGAAAAAACGTTGCCGCGTGGACTCGGTGCTTTTGTCTGGTTTGCTGACCACGGCTGAGCACACTGGCGGGATGTCGAAGCCGGACGCAAAGTTGTCTGCCCTAGCGGGGCAGGCGGGGTTGGGAGCTTTTCGCGCGCTTTATCCGTACGCGGCGAAGAATCGAAATCGGCTGCTGTGGAAGCTCGTCGGTTCCACGCTGTTTACCGGTGTGCTGCTCCTGGGCGGAATCGCGCTCTTCATGGACGGCGAGCTGACGCCGATTTACCCCCTCTTCTTCCTCGCGAGCGCGGGCTGGTGGGCGTACACCGTCTACGCGCTCTACAAGGGGTGGTCGCGCAAGGTTCAGGTGCACGAGGGTGGCCTCGTGTACGCGACTCACAAAGAGACTCAGCTGGTGCCTTGGGTGGACCTCGTGGGCGTCAGGATGAACGTCACCGAGTACGTCGGAGCTGAGAACTACTACGAGGGTGACCTGAATCTGACGCTGAGAACCGACGGCTACGGGACTGAGTTCTATCGCGAGATCCGCATGATCAATATCCCGTCGGAATTTCAAAACATCGAACAACTGATGCAGGAGCTTCGCCGCGCCGAAGACATCGGGCGCCGGTTGCGTAAGCGCCTGAACCCTGATCGGGGCGTGACCCGCTTCGAGATGGACGGCCAGGTGACGTATCGTTTCGTGGAAGACCTGGATGTGTCGCCCATGAACTGGGAGGACGAGCTCGGTCCCCTTGCGAGGCTGCAAACACCGGAGCAACAGCTCACCCATCACTTCTACGCGCAGGCTTTGTTTCAAGCCTACAACGCCGCGGGGCAGGGCGACTCTGCGCGCCACGCGCTCGAGTCACTGGGTTATACCAGCGTTGGCGGCTTTCTCCGCGCGTACGTGACCCTGCTCAAGTACTACGGTGTGCCTGGCGCTAACCCCGACGTGCTCGAAGCGCGAGAATGGGGCGAGCTCGCGGTGCGCTGCGACCAAGCTGCGATTCGGCGCTTGCAGGAGGATATTGCCGCGGGGCATCAGCGTCTGCCAGGCGGCGCGCCGGCGAGCGAGTTGTCAAACGTTGCGAGCCAACTCTCCAAGCGCACTGGGCACCCGCGGCGACCGAGTCAGGCGAGTCGGGCTGCGTGACTCCTCACCCCCAAACCTGGAGGAATCGGCTACCCTGCGCCGGTCACGAGGGTTTGGAGCTTCGAATGCGTTCGGGGCTGAGGGAGAGTGAGCATGTCGGTTGCAAAGCTGAACGCGCGCAGGAAGGAGCGGGGGCTGCCGCTGATTCGTTTTGGGTTGCGGCGGCTTTCTGAGGAGGACATTCAAGATCTGCGGGACGCCTACGCCGCCGCCTACGAGATCAGCGAAGTCGCCGTGGGCGACTCGCGCGGCTACACCGCGGTGGCGCGGGGCCATGGCTACGATCAGGACCTGTGTCACTCCGATGACCGCGTGTTCCTGACGTGGCATCGCGCTTACGTCTACGTCATGGAGCGCACCCTCAATTCCGCGCTGAAATGGAAGCGGCGCGACGAGTCCCTGGAGCTGACGCTGCCGTTCTGGGACTGGACACAGTTCGACGCCCAAACGGACGCGCCGAATGGGTTGCCCAAGGTGGTGAACGACGCCACGTATGCTGACGCCCAAAGTGTGCAAGTCTCGAACCCGTTGTTCAGCGCGAAGAGCCTGTATCGCGTGGCGAGTCAGAACCTGCAGGGGCAAGAGCAGTTCACGCAGCGCTTCGCGGATCGATTTCGGGACTCCATCGATCAGCTGAAGGACGACGTGGAGCGCTACCTCTCGAACCCAGACTACGCGCGCTTTTCCTCCGATCTGAACTTCGGCGCTCACGGTGCGATCCACGTGCGCGTGGGCGGCGCGGGGCCAACGTCTCCACTGCCCGGGCGCTCAGGGGACATGGCCTCCGTCGTTTCCGCGGCGTACGACCCGATCTTCTGGCTGCACCACTCGTTCATCGACAAGATCTGGTTCGACTGGCAGCAGACCCACGGCAACTCCACGGTGCCGCAACACGTGCTGGACAGCGTGGTCTACAACGGCTTCGTTGGCCGCCAGCTGCTGGATGCCGAGCGCGAGCTTCGCTACATCTACTCGGACGAGGAAGTCGAAGCAGCTGAAGAGGTGGGCGCGACGGTGCCGGTGGCCGTGGACATCACGGGGTCAGATCCCGGAGGAAGTACTCCGCCGCCAGCCGCCGCGCCTTCTGCCGCTGCACCTTCTGCTGCAGCTCCCGCCGCGCCGCCTCCGCCGCCGGTCGATTTGTATCCCATCCTGGACATCGGCAGCTTGAAAGGCGGCTTTCGCCGCGCGCAGCTGGACTTTCATCAGCTGCACCCGCCGAAGCGCTCGTTTGAGATCCTGGCCTTCATCAACAAGCCGGACGCCACGGAGAATACGCCGTGTTCGGATCCAAGCTACGCCGGGCGCTTGATGCTGTTCGGCCACGGTGACTGCCACGGCGCGCGGGGCCACTGCAACCCGCGCATGGCGGAGCGCGGCGACTACGACTTGCGCCCGGACCATCCGTTGCGCTTCAGCAAGACGAAGTTTCAAATCGACATCACCCGTGGGTTGCGCCGCGAGCTGGCGAACGCCGCGAGCCTGCCTCACCCCGTGAAGATCACGCTCATCACCGTCGACGCCGAGGGCAACGCGGTGCCGCAAGATTCCGTGCGGTACAAAGGGGTGTCGCTCTCGACACGCTGAGGCGCGCTGACGCGGCTCGCGCGCTGTAGCCGTGTCAGCCCGCGAGTGATAGATTGGTGCCTCAGGTGTTCAGTGATCTTGCGAGTGCCAATGCCCAGCCACGTGCCTGCCGCTGGCGCGGACTTGCGCCTCGGGTTTCGGCGCATCCCGCCGCGCTCCTGCCTGTTGCAGCCGCGGCTGCTGAGTGCTGATGGCGTGCGCCTGGGCGAGCTGCGCGAGCTGACGCTCTACGGCAGAGGTGAGGGATCTCAGGCGCAAGAGCGGGCCTATGTGAGCGTGCCGCTGGACGCAGCGACCCTGGCGCACCTCACCCCCAAACCTGCTTGGATTGAAATCTGCGTGCTCGAGCTCGACGGAAGCGCAGTCAACGAAGCGGGATTCTTGGAGTTAGTGGAGGAGCGCGTGCTCCAGCGCGATTAGTCGCGGCTCCGTCAGCAGACCTAGCCGGGAGTTTTTCCATGGGGCTGGAGATCCAGCGGCGAACAGGCGCGTAGAAGGCTCTGATATGCGCCTGACACACCTCGTGGGACTGTCGTTCGTCTGCATGTTTTCGACCAGCGCGGGGGTGTGGGCCTTGACCCCCGCCGACGCCGCAGGCGCGGAGGCCGCCAACGTGCCCCTCACCGTGGCCGCTCCAGAGGAGGAGCCCCAGGCCGTGCCCGTGGTGTCGAAGCCAGGCACCCTGAGCTTCGAGGCGCGCCTCGGCCACCAGCAGCTGCCATCGGGGATCGCGAACCGCTCCTTCGTTTCGATCGAGGTCAGCGCACCGGACACCGCGCCCGGCATCGCCAAGCAGCCGCTCAACCTGGCGATCGCCATCGACCGCAGCGGCTCGATGAAGGGCGTGCGCCTGACCAACGCAGTGAACGCAGCGCGCGCCATGGTGCAGCGCCTGCGCGACGGCGACGCGGTCAGCCTGGTCAGCTACAACACCCAGACCGAGATCCTCGCGGATAGCGTGACCATCGACGGCTCGAGCCGGCAGCGCGTGATGGACGCCCTCGACCGCATCACGGCCCAGGGCGACACGTGCATCTCCTGCGGCCTCGAAGAGTCGATGCGGCTGCTGCAGAAGCGAAGCAACATGGTCGACCGCATCCTGCTCCTGTCTGATGGCCAGCCGACGAGCGGCCTGCGCAGCGTCGACGACTTCCGCAGCCTGGCCGCCCGCAGCGCGCGCATGGACTGTGCGATCAGCTCGATTGGCATCGACGTCGACTACAACGAGAAGCTCCTGATCGCGCTGGCGACGGGCACCAACGGTCGCCATCACTTCGCGGAGCAGGCCAAGGACCTGGCGCAGGTCTTCGACACCGAGCTGGCGTCGCTGCAGAGCACCGTCGCCGATGCTGCCGAGGTCGAGCTCAAGCTGGCGCCAGGTGTGCGGCTGCAGAAGATCTACGATCGCGCCTTCCGTCAGGAGGGTGACCGTGTCTTCGTTTCCCTGGGGAGCTTCGCGACCAAGGACGTGAAGACCGTGCTGGCCGAGGTCGAGGTGCCTGCGGGTGCTGACGGCACGCGCCCCGTCGCCCAGGTGAACCTCGCCTACACCGACCTGATGCGCGGCGGAGCGAGCAAGACGGAGGCCGCGCTGAGCACGGCGCTGCTGACTGGGATTGCCCCCAGGCTCGACCCGATCGTGGAGGCGCGCGTCGCACGCGCCGGCACGGCGGACAGCCTCACCCGCGCCAACGTGTTGTTCGGTAACGGTGACGTGGCTGCCGCCAAGCAGGAGCTCCGGCGCCAGATCGACGATCTGAGCACCCGCGCCAAAGCGCCGGCCCCGGCTCGGGCAAAGGCCAGCCTCGAGAGCCAGCTGAGCGATCTGAAGGCCACTCAGACCGACTTCGAAGACGCCGAGCTGGACGCGCCAGCGCCCAAGGAAGCGCCCAAATCGCGCGACGGCAAGGCCGGCCAGAAGAAGACCGGCGGGCGCGTGATCTCGAACAGGCTGTAGCGCCTCAGAACGCGACACCTGCGTCGCGTGTCATACCCTCCGCGGCATCTAGCCTGAGCAGCTGAGTCAGGCTAAATGGTGCCGCGAGCGCGGATGGTGACCTGCTCCTGGGGAAGGTTGCCCAGGTTTCCGCGCGTAAGTGAGGATCGTATGGCTCTGAACGCGTCGTCTGGGGACTGGATTTTGGGGGTGAGGCGAGGCGTTTTTGCGCTTGGGCTCGCTGCGGGTGCCGTGGGCTGCCAGGCCAGCGCCTCTGGGAGCTTCAACGTCGACAGCTCCGCGGACGCCAAGGCCCAGGCGGATGCCGACGCATCCCTGGACGCGAACGCGAAGCCCGATGAGCCAAAGCCGATTCAGCTCGACGCAGCGGCCGTGAGTCGTTTCCGCAAGGTAGATGGCAAGCTGAACTACAGCGGCAACATCGAGTTCGAGTACAACAAGGCCAACCTGCGCAGCGACGAGGGCACCCAGTCGACCCTCAAGGAGCTCGTCGACTACCTCAAGAAGTACCCCAACGTGAAGCTCGAGATCGAGGGCCACACGGACTCCCGCGGGAGCGATCGCTACAACAAGGATCTCTCGGAGCGCCGCGCCGCGAGCCTCAGAAAGTGGCTGATCAAGAGCGGGATCAGCGAAGAGCGCCTCACCAGCGTGGGCTACGGCGAGAGCAAGCCGCAAGTGCCGGAGCCCGACGCCTGTCTCAACAAGACACCCGACGACACCAGCCAGTGCGAGGAGCCCTGGCAGCGTAACCGTCGCGTGGTGTTCGCCATCACCGCCGGCGCCGAGACGATCCCCGAGGAACCAGTCGCGGCGCCTGCACCCGCTCCGACGCCTGAGCCAGAGCCCGAACCCGAGCCGGCGCCTCCTGCGCCCGAGCCCAGGCCGTCTTGCCCGACCAACCTGGTTGGCTTCCACATCAACGCCCTCGGTCCGAACTCGTTCTTCGGTGCGGAGGCGGCGTGGCAGCCCTTGTGCTGGCTGGAACTCAGCGGCGGGCTCTACTACGGCTTCGCCAAGTTCACCGAGGACTCGAACGGGGCGGAAGCGAAGGCCACCGCGCACAAGTTCAACATCCCGGTGCGCGGCCGCGTGTGGTTCATGGAGACTCACAGCTTGATCGCGGAGCTCGGCGTGCTCGGAGCGCACTATCGCATCAACGGCCACGAGGAGAACGCGCCAGGTGAGTTCGACTACGAGCGCACGAGCACGCACCTCGGCGGCTTCCTTGGCCTCGGCTACGGTTACCGCTCGGAAGCGCCCTGGCGCATCGCCGCCGTGATCGGTGGTCTGGTGCAGTCGGGGGACATGGACGGCTCGAGCACCACCTCGAACCTGCCGGCGGCCACGTCTCAGGCGCTCAGTGGCGCCTTCGACTCGGATGGAAACGACCTGCTGGACCCGAAGCTCTACGGTGAGATCTCGTTCGGCTTGCTGTGGTGATCAGGCCGAGGCTTGCTTCGGCCGACCGGGGCGCAGCGCAGTCCAGGCCACGGGCACCAGCGAGATCACGACGATGCCCAGCACCACGAGCTCAAAGTGCTGCTTGACCACGGGGACCGAGCCGAACGCGTAGCCTAGGCCGATGATCGTAGTCGTCCAGAGCGCTGCTCCAACGATGTTGAACGACAGAAACTTTCGGGGCGCCATGTGCGCAACGCCGGCCACGAACGGCACATAAGTGCGCAGAATGGGCGCAAAGCGCGCGAGGATCACTGCGCGACCTCCATGCCGCTCGTAGAAGTCGTGGGTACGTTCCAGATGCTTGGGCTTGACCCAGCGACCTTTATCCCAGGCCAGGAAGCGGTCGCCGAGGCGACGCGAGGTCGTGAAATTGAAGGCGTCGCCAAGCGTTGCCGCGAGGAAAACAAGCAGCATCGTCATCCACACGCTGAGCACCTGAGAGTGCGTGTTCGCCAGTGAGCCAACGGCGAAGAGCAGCGAGTCCCCAGGCAGAAACGGCGTAACGATCAGGCCCGTTTCGCAAAAAATCACCACGAACAGCAGCGCAAGCACCCACAGCCCATGGGCAGACAGAAACGCCTCCAAGTGACGATCCAAGTGTAAGAAGACATCGAGAAATGACTGCACGTGCCGCTACCTAACCTTGTGAACCTTCAGCTCCCCGCTGGCTCTCACCCGCGCGGTCCAAAGCAAGTTTGAACAAGATCGGCCCGCACACCTCGTTGATGGCGACCGTTGCGACGACGAGCGCCGCGAAACCTGCGCCTGCTTCTGGGAAGGCGCGTTGGATGACTACCGCGAGCCCCAGCGTCAAGCCCGCTTGAGACACCAGGCCCGACCAACCCCAGCTCCTGACGACCCCGGTGTCGCCAGCCCAGCGTGCGCCGACACGGCTGGCTATCCAGGTGGAAACGGCACGTCCAAGCGCGAGGGTGACCGCGACTGGCCAGAGCGAGGCCAAGAGCGGCAAATCGAGGTGTGCGCCGGCGGTGGCAAAGAACAGCACGAACACCACGCTCCCCGTGCGCTCCACTCCATGCAGTAGCTTTTCGCCCTGATGAGAGAAGTTCTCGACCACGAACCCTGCGGAAATGAACGTGAGCAAGGGGTCGAGGTGGATGTAGCGCAGGCCTTCGGTGAACACGAAGCCGAGCAGCAGCAAGACGATCAAGAGCTGCTTGTTCACCAACCGCAGGTACATCGCGAGGATCAGCCCGAGCGTGGTCCCCAGAGAGACGCTGCCAAGGATTTCGTGGCCCAGCACGCTCAACGACTCGAGAGAAAATTCAGCTCCCGGGATGATCAACGGGCGCGCGATCAGCAGCACTCCGGCCAGCATCACCACGACGACCACATCAGAAGCCATGATGAACGTGAGGGAGAAACGCGCGAGCGGACCTTTTGCTTGGGTCTGCGCGAGGATGCCGAGGCAAGCGGACGGGCTGCGGCTCACGCTCAACACCGCCCACAGCATCGCGAGACCAACCAGCGCCTTGAACCCCAGCGCCTGCGCAAACGGCAAGTAGCGTGAACACGCGAGGAACACGCCGGTCATTAGCGTGAAGACGACCAGGCTCTGGGCCAGCGTCGCGAAGCCCACGCTACGAGCGGTGCTGCGCAAGAGCGACGTCTTGAGCTCAGCCCCGCCAGCCAGTGCGATCAGCG
>JAWKRD010000102.1:0-7656 GCA_041389805.1 Polyangiaceae bacterium
ACTGGAACGGGCGGGCCGGACTCCAAGTCCGACTGGGTCGGCGTTGACGGCCTGACCGCAGACGAAGCGGAGCGAATGTCCGGTGACTTCCGAGCCGTCTGGGACGACGACGCAGACCCGGCTCCTGCCGCCCCGGCCCCGACCACGACGGCCGCGAAGCAAACGCTCGTTGGTCTAAAGCCCTCCACCGTAACCCGTGACGAACCAAGTGCGGCTCCACGCGTCGCCAAGCTGGAGCGCCCCGAGGAAACCGCAAAGGCGGAGGCCTCGCAGGCTGCCCCACCCGCGCCCAAACAGACCATGCTGGGGCTGGGTGCCGTCAAGCTTCCGCAGGGAGACCAGGCGCCGCAAGAGCCTGAACGAGACCTCCGGAAGGACACTGCGAAGCACACGCCGCTCTCCAAGCAGACGCTGCTTGGTGTGGCCCCGCCTAGCGAGGGGAGCTCCGCACCCAAGGACGCGCCGAAAGAAGCAACGTCAGAGGCTTCGCAGTCCGCTGAACCCAAGGCGGAGGCGCAGGACGACGCGAAGCCCGAGTCGCTCGCCGCCCCCGTCCTCACGCCGAAAGCAGACGTAGACGTCAAACCGGAAGCAGACTCCAAGCCGGAAGCAGACTCCAAGTCGGAAGCAGACTCCGAGCCGAAGGCAGACGCCAAGCCGGAAGCCAAGACGGAGAGCGACGCGGTCGATGACGATGACGATGACGATGACGATGACGTCGCCGAGGCCCCCGTCGCCAAGCCGAAGCCCGTTGCTGCCAAACCAAAGGCTGTACCGAAACCGGTCGCGGTGGACGCGGAGGACAGCGATGTCTTCGTCCCTCCAGCTCAGGCTTCCGGCTCCGGCGGCAAGTTCGCGCTGATCGCGGTCGCCGCCGTGGTCGTACTGGGAGCGGGCTACTTCCTGACCCGAGGCGACGATAATAACCCCGCGGAAAAACCCGCGGCGACGGCGAAGCCCAGCGAGCCAGCGCCCACCCAGACGGCCGCCGCCGCGACTTCCGAACCAACGGCGACGGCAGCGGAGCCCGCCGAGACGGCGCAGCCCGCCGAGCCCGCCGAGACGGCGCAGCCCGCCGAGACGGCGCAGCCCGCCGAGACGGCGCAGCCCGAACCCGCGAAGGTCGAGGCGCCCAAAGCGACCGCGAAGCCCGCAGCGCCCAAGCCAGCGGCTCCTAAACCTCCCGCGCCGAAGGCGACGAGCGCGCCTACCGCGACCGCCAAACCCAAGCCCACGACGGCCCCCAAGCCCACCGCCCCGGCACCTGGCAAGATCGTCCGTGACGCACCCTTCTGACCTGCGTCACACGCCAGCGAAGCCGCGAGGAATCCAAGGGATACTTGCAATTTTCGACGCCCAGGCCTATCGCCCAAACCGCAGCTTTAACGTTCCTTGCTAAGGAAGGTGTTCGCACCTACCCCCCGCCGAACTGATTGAGGATCCGATGAGAACCCGCGCTTATACCCTCGCCCTCGCCCTCTCCTTGAGCGCTGCCAGTCCCCTGTTGGTCTCTAGTTCCGCTCAGGCGCAGTCGGCAGACGCGATGACCGAGATGGCGCGTCAGCGCTTCCAGGAAGGCGTCCAGTACTACGACGCGAAGGACTACGAGAAGGCGCGTGCGGCGTTCCTTCAAGCCTACGCGTTGAAGAAGCATCCTTCGGTGTTGCTCAACCTCGCGCAGAGCGAATTGCGTTCAGGGCACGAGGCCGATGCGGCACAGCACTTCGAGACTTTCCTGCGGGAGAACCTCCTCGGTCTCTGCGGCGGAGCGCCTTGAAGCAACGAAGGGCCTTGAGGCCGCGAAGGCCAAGGTGGGCGAGTTCCCGTCACCGCGGCTTCGGGCGCACAAGTATTCGTCGACGGCGAGCCAGTAGGCACCGCCCCGCTGCCTGCTCCGATCTACCTTTCCCCAGGGAACCACAAGTTCGAGGCCCGCAAGGGCACTGATAGCGCAGTGCAGGATGTCAGCTCAGTCGCTGGTAACGTCCACGCCCGTCAGCCTGGCGTTCGGCGGCGCAGCTGCCCCAGGCCCAGGACCCATCGTCGGTCCCGATCAGCCCCCGCCGGGCGACGGTAACCCGAATACGCTACCTCCAGGCGACACTGGCGGTGGCTTTCAGGTGAGCACGGATGGAGATCGCGAGCCGTTCCTGGATTGGGCACAAAAGAGCCCCGTCGCGTGGGTGGGGGGCGGCGTCTTTGCGGTAGGCCTGATCGGCGGTGTGGTGTTCGCACTGTCCTCGAGCGCGAGCTACAGCAACGCGGATGATGTGCGCGCCAAGATCTTGGCGGAGGCTGCGAAGCCAGGCCAAAACAAGACCAACGCGCCCTGCAACCCGGATATCGACCTACGGCTACTACTCGAGCGCCTGCGCGACCTGGCAGGACAACGTGGACGCCGGTGACACCAAGAAGACGGTCGCCACCGTGAGCTTCGTCCTGGCAGCTGTTGGTGCTGGCGTAGTCGCCGGCGGCTATTTCCTCACGGCAGAGAAGTCGCCGGGCGGCACCGCCAAGCAAGACAAGGGCAAGCGCGCGCCACGCACCTACGCGAGCCCGGTCGTCACGGACGACTTCAAGGGTTTTGCGTTCGGCGGCAGCTTCTGAGCTGACGGAAACGCGGGTCGAAAAAGGGCCCGTGCTCGAAGAGCACGGCCTGGTTCGTTTGTATCGCGCTGTCTTTTCGCGGCCTGTCCTCACGCGGCGCTGTGCTCGGCGCGCTCGAGCCAAGCGCGGAACGTGCTCCGCGGCACTCCAGGCGCGCGCCGCCGCGCTGACATTGCCGCCGTGCTGCTTGAGCACCTCGGAGCGCGTCCACCGAGGTCGCAACGGGCTTCGCGCGCTGGGACGCCGTACCGATGGCCTGTGCGACGTCCTCCGCTTCGACCATTCCGCCCTGCGCCATCAGGGCTGAGCGATACAGCACACTGCCAAGCTGTCGAACGTTGCCGGGCCAGTCGTAGCGCATCAGGCAGGAAAGCGCCGCATCGCTGAGCGATAGCTCACCGAACTCGCCAGCGAAGCGGGCCAGGAGCGTGCGACTGAGCGCCGCGATATCCGACTTCCGCTGACGCAGCGGCGGGAGCCGCACGACCAGCGTCGAGATCCGATGCAGCAGATCCTCCCGGAATCGGCCCTGTGCGACGCGCTCATTCAAATCGGCCCAGCTGGCGGACACCACGCGCACATCCACTTCGCGGTACTCCGTCGACCCCAGCGCTCTCACCCGACCGTCCTCGACCACCCGCAACAGCTTCACCTGCAACGCCGGCGTGAGATCGGCGATCTCATCCAGAAAGAGCGTCCCCGCATGCGCCAGCAAGAACGCGCCACTCCGCTGGGCGATCGCGCCGGTGAACGCGCCGCGGGTGTGCCCGAACAGATCTGCGTCCGCCAACCCCTCGCTCAGCGTGCCCATGTTCAGCGGAACCAAGATACCGCTCCGCCCCGAGAGCTGATGCAGCGCCGTCGCGACGAGATCCTTGCCGGTGCCCGTCTCTCCCGTCACCAGAACAGGCGCTCTCAGAGGAGCCGCGCGATGTATCTCGGCGGCAACCCGGCGCATCGCCGATGAGCTCCCGACGAGTCCAGGCACCTCCACGAACGGTTCTTCAGTCTCCCGAGGATCGGCGCCCCGCAACACGACGAGTGTCCTCCCGAGCTGGAAGTGACTCCCCGAAGCAACCAGCTTCGCCGAGCGAACCCGCGCGGAATCGAGGTAGAGACCGTTCCGCGACTCCAGATCGCACACCTCGATGCCGTCCTCGGTCCAGCGCAGCTCGGCGTGCCGCCCGCTGACCGTGGGATCTGGAATCGACACCTCGCAGGCCGCGGCGCTGCCAAGTCGCAGCCGCTGACCCTTCTCGATGCGCACCATGAACGACTCGCTCGGGGCGCTCACCTCCATCAACCACGCGCCGCTCGGTGCCGGACACATGAGCTCCTGGGTCTCATCCTGCTGACTCATGCATGGACTGCTCGGACACGGAGCCGTTCGGTTGCTTACAGAGCGCGCGGCTCGGGTACGTTCGCCCGCGACGCCCAGAGCGACGTTTGAGGGTCGCCCTGGTGCGGTGCCGCCTCCCCCCCAAAAAAGCTGTCTGGGGGCGATCCTGAGGCCAAAACGCGGTGCCCAGGCGCACGCAGAGCGACTTGCTTTGGGGCTCGGGCCCGGCGCTTTCGGGCAAAAACCGGTTGTCGCCCCGCGTCGCTCACGTGCTAACTGTGCCGCCTCATGACCTTGTCGACACCAGCAAGCCGGCTTTCCGTGGGTTCGCGGCTCGTGCTGGGGCTCCTCGCTGCCTTCTCGCTCTCCCTACCTAGCGTCGCGCTGGCGCAGGACGACGTGGAGGAGTTGGACGGCCGGGCGAGCCTGGACCCTGGTTTGGGGCGCGGAAGCGGTGAGGTGGCGGAGGCGCCGCCGGAAGACATCGAGGACGATGACGAGCCCCCGCCTCCGGACGTTCCTCCGGCGGAGGACCGGCGCAGCGGACACGTGCTAGCCGGTGTGGGTGGCTTCCTGAGCCTGCCCTTCGGCAGCATCGAGTCTGGCGTCTACAGCAACGATCTCCTCAGCTCGGGTTGGGGGTTAGACGCGCAGCTTGCCTACGGGGTCCACCGCAACGTCGCTGTTGGTGTGTGGGGGCAATGGAGCTCGTTCGGAGGCGACGACCCCGACTGCACGAGCTGCAAGCTCTCGAGCTACGCCCTGGGCGCCTCGGCCAGCTACTTCCTGGTTCAAGGCTTGCGCTTCGATCCCTACGCCACCGCAGGCCTTGGCTACCGCAGCTCGAAACTCGAGCTAGGCGACAGCTCCGTCACCTACGGCGGCGTGGTCGCGCACCTGATGCTCGGCGGTGACTGGATGCTGGCCAAGCAGTTCGGGCTCGGCCCGTTCCTGGGCTTCGACGTCACCCGCAACATCAGTCGCTCCGACGGCGAGACTCCTGGTGGTGCGCTCGAGTGGCAAGCCATCTTCGGCTTCCGCGCCCGCCTCGACTTCCCCGGTCACTGAATCCTCGCGGCAACACGCGGGCACCACAAAAGCCAGGGGCCGCAAGCTTTCGCTCGCGGCCCCGATGCTTCGTACCGTGCCGTTGGCTAGCCGATGGCGATACCCAGCGCGCTGCGTAGCTGCGCGTACTCAGCACTGACGCTGAACAGCAAGAGCTCCTTGATCTTCTCTTCGGGAGAGAGATCGCCGGGCAGCGACGGCTCCATCGTGACGATCTTGCGGGCGATGCTCAGGTCGCCGCAAACCAGGAGCCCAGCGCGGAGTTGAGTCAGCTCAGCTGCTTGCACCCAGCGCTTGATGTTCGCCTTGGCGCCCTCCTCGATGAAGCGCTTCACGACCGCGCGCAGGTGCTCCATCTGGACGGGGTCCATGTACTTCGCCAGCTCCTGAGCCGTGTTGCGGATCTGAGTCGCGCCGTCGGGCGGCATCGGCGTGTTTGGCGCCGCGATCATCACGCCAGCGAAGAGCATGATGGTGAGCTCGGCCTGCGTCGGGAAGAGATTCCGCATGTAAATCTCAGGCCGATACGAAGCCAGGTGCTTACCGCAGATGAACGTGAGCTCCTGAGGCTGGAACCCGGAGAGCACCGCCTTGCCCGCGACGGATGCCGGAGGCAGGTGCGGTACCGCACGGATAGCATCGTTCATGTCGCTGCGAACGTAGAGCTCCGGAGTCGACAACCCGAGCACCTGCCCTGCCCAGCCAAAGGTCTTGGCGAAGGTCACCGTCGAGGTCGCCGGATCCTGCTTGAAGCGAGGGTCGATGGGAGACTGCTGACGGGCCATCATCGCAACCTTGGCCTTGAGCGCGGCGGGCACGATCATCTCGAAGATCTTCGAGATGTAGAGGTTCAGGTCGGGGTGGAAGAGCTGCCGCGTCCACAGATCGTTGGACAACCGCCCCTTCACCTGCAGCATGCCCTGAGGACGGTAGTCCTCATAGAACTGCATCTCTTCCTGATCCGCCTTGCCCATGAACGAGATGGCAGCAGCGAGTGTCCACGCCTCGTCGTAGCTGTGCTTGTGCAAGTACAGGCGGTAGAGCGCGCGGTAGGGATCGATGTCGAGCGGGTTGTGATCCAGGATCTTCCGCTGCTCTTCGATTGCCTCGTCGAAGCGCTCGGTGCTCTCGTAGAGCTCGCTCAAGATCTGGCGATCCAGAAGCGATTCCGGCTTGGTGGTTGACGCCATCTTGAAGGCGTCGACAGCCGATTCCATCTCCTGCAAGCGGTCGCGGTAGATGAGACCGAGCTGGTGCCACAAGGTGTACTCGAGATCCGCCTTATTCTTGTTGGTGATGCGGTGGATCATCTTGCGGTACTGGCGCTCGAGCTGCTTCCAGTTCTTCTCGCGCGTCAGGATCTTGTTGATGCGCTCGAAGGCTTTGAGGAAGTCAGGGTTGAGATCCAGCGCCTCGTTGAAGAGCTCGACGGCGCGATCGGGGTCCTCCAGCTTGTCGCGATAGAGCTGCGCCATGGTGTTGAAGCAGCGCGACTTGACCGCTGGGTTGTCGCTGATGTCAGCGATCGCTTGCAGCGTGTCGACCATCTTCGACCAGTCCTCGGCCTTCTGATACAGCTCGAGGATCTTGTGCAGGAGCGAAGGATCTTGGGGCTTGAGCTCCAAGGCTTCTTCCAAGGCTTCAATGGCCTTGGGCGCGTTGTTCTCCTTGCCGGCCCAGACATCGGCGATGTCGTTGAGCATCAAGAAGCGCTCTTCGCCGTCGAAGATGCCGTCGAGGATCTGGCGCTTGTAGGCGGCGACCTGCTTGAAGTCGTTGGCCTGAGCGTAGACGTCGACCAGCGCTTCGAGCGTTGGGCGATGCTCCGAGTTCAGCGCGAGCGCCTTCTCGAAGTTGTTGATCGCCTGCTTCACCTGCCCTTGCTCACGCTTGATGCAACCCAAGCGGTAGTAGACGTCGGTGCGCAGATCGACTTCGTCCTCGCTGAGGGACGTCAGCACCTTCTGGTAGTTGGTGAGGGCGCTCGGCCAGTCTTGCAGGCGGAATGACACGTCGGCGATGCCGCGAATCGTTTCCTGATCGGTCAGGTCGAGCTGGTGCGCTGCCTGATAGGCCTTGAGCGCCTTCTCGTCCCTGCCGACCGCAGAGAGCACCTTGCCGAGCAAGTTGTTCAGCATGTGCTGCTCGTGGCGCTCGCGGTTGCGTCCCTTGCGCACCAAGAGCTCGGCCAGCGGCTCTGCCTCGGTGAAGCGGTCGGTGCGCATGTACTCTTCCACCAACGGCAGCGCGGCCTCTTCGCAGTCGTCGTCGCACTGCATGGCGAGCTGGTAAGCCTCGATGGCCGCGTCGTGCTCGCCGAGCATCTCATCGCGCAGCTTGCCAAGTTCGACGAGGAGCTTGGCGCGCTGGCGAGGCATCTCAGTGTTGAGCTGCTCCTGGTCGAGGTAGCGTGCGGCGCGGTCCCAGTCTGCCTCATCCATCGCGATGGTGCGGAGCGCAGCCAGCGACGGAAGGTGAGCCGGGTTGAGATCGAGGGCCATCTCGAAGCGCTCTTGCGCCGTGATGCGATCGCCGAGCTGCTGCTCGAGGGCTGTGCCAATGCGGTAGTACATCTCGACGCGCTGAGTCCCGTCCGTCGTCAGGTCGGCGACGCGAGTCATGTTCTCGATGGCGCGCGCTGG
>JAWKRD010000103.1:0-7649 GCA_041389805.1 Polyangiaceae bacterium
GGACCGTGCAAGAAGGCCGCCGGAGGCAATACCGTGTTCGAAGGCACTTACACCGCGTTGGTTACGCCGTTCAACGGCGCTGAAGTCGACTACGAGGCCTTGGGCCGCTTGATCGAGATGCAGATCAAGGCAGGCGTGGACGGCGTCGTCCCCTGTGGCAGCACCGGCGAGTCCGCCACGCTGAGCCACGAAGAGCACGAGCGGGTCATCGGCTTCACGGTGGAGAAGTGCAAGGGCAAGCTCAAGGTGATCGCGGGCACGGGCTCGAACAGCACCCTCGAGAGCGTGAAGCTCACGCGCTTCGCCAAAGAAAACGGCGCCGACGCGGCGCTGCTCATTGCCCCGTACTACAACAAGCCGACTCAGGATGGGCTGTACGCCCACTACGCGCACCTCGCGGAAGCGGTCGATCTGCCGCAGATCGTCTACAACATCCCCGGGCGCTCTGGAGTGAACATCGCCGTGGAGACCACCGCCAAGCTCTCCAAGCTGAAGAACGTGGTGGGCATCAAGGAGGCTTCTGGCTCCTTGGATCAGGTGACCCGCACCGTGGAAGCGTGCGGACCCGACTTCTGCGTGCTGAGCGGCGACGACAGCCTCACCCTGCCGATCATGGCCGTGGGCGGGAAAGGTGTGATCGCCGTGATTGGCAACATCATGCCTGGCAAGCTCAGCGAACTCGTGAAGGCCATGCGCGTCGGCGATCTCAAGGCGGCTCAGGCGGCCCACTACACGATGCTGCCGGTCATGAGGGCGATGGGGCTCGAAACGAACCCCATCCCGGTGAAGGCAGCGATGGCGATGATGGGCTTGATCTCCGATGGGCTGCGTTTGCCGCTGACCAGCCTGACCGAGGGTAATCGCGCGGAGCTGAAGCGCGTACTCGGTGCGGCCGGGCTGCTGTAGATCTGGCCGAGACGGCGTGTTTCGGGAACGAAACACGTCGACGTGGCGGCTCACCGAGAGGTGGGCCGCTGCTGCTTTTGTGCGTTTCGAGCCCGCACGGTCGCCTGGGCCGCGAAAGGCGCCACTGCCCCAGAGCCGCCCAACCGAACGAACGGGGCGTTCTTGAAGCACTCCGCTTATGTTGGACTAACTCTTCCAGCTCGTTCGACGGGGAAAAATCTTTACCCATACGAGAAAAATGCGCGTTTGGGGGTAGGCAGCGCGCCCACGTCGGGCTACATGACGGCGGCTCGGGTCCGAGGCCGCTGCGCGTGCGCTGCGGCATCTCCCCATCGGTTCCCGGCGGAATTGGTTTCTTAAGGCAGCGCCTGCTGGGCGCGAATTGACGGTTTCGAGCGCCAGTAGCAGGCGCCGTAGGAGGCAGTGATATGCGCGTTCATGCAGTGTGTCTGTTTGGTTTGATGGTCGGGCTCGGCGCTTGTGGGTCCGACGATACGACGAGCGGTAGCGGCGGCAGCGGCAATGGTGCCACGGGTGGCACCACGGGCGGTTCCGCAGGGACCAACAACGGTGGCACCGGCAACATCGTCAACGGCGGCAGCGGCGGTGACATCAACGGCGGCAGCGGCGGTGACGTCAGCGGCGGAACCGGCGGCACGACGGGCGGAACCGGCGGCACGACGGGTGGAACCGGCGGCACCACGGGTGGAACCGGCGGCACCACCGGCGGAACCGGCGGCACGACGGGCGGAACCGGTGGCACGACGGGGCGGAACCGGCGGCACGACGGGCGGAACCGGCGGCACCACGGGCGGAACCGGCGGCACGACGGGCGGAACCGGCGGCACGACGGGCGGAACCGGCGGCACGTGACGGGCGGAACCGGCGGCACCACGGTGGAACCGGCGGCACTACGGGTGGAACCGGCGGCACCACGGGTGGAACCGGCGGTACCACGGGTGAAACCGGCGGCAATGGTGGGATGAGCCCGACTTGTACGCCGATCACGCTTTCCAATCTGACCGCGTATAGCGGCTCGCTAGTAGCCGGCGATGTCGACCCTGAGCTGGGGACTGCAGAGACTGACTTTTCCGGATTGAGTTCTACGACCCCACTGCCGGTACCGCCGATCTCGGCGCTGCTCCTGAAGACAACTACCGGACGTGCGAGCGCTGCGTGCGGGTGTTCGAGGATACGACGAACCGCATCCAGTACTACCAGATGAGTGGCTCCATGAACCTCACGGCGCAACTACTACGGCGCCACCGGCGTCGTCTCCGGCACCACCGGTAAAGATCTCCAACGTGAGCCCTCACCGAGGTGACGCTGGACGGTAGCTACAACAGCACACCGGTTCCGGGCGGAAAGTGCGTGACGATTCAGTCCGCGAATTGGGCGTACGACTGCAACAACGGCGGGAAGAAGTTTCGGCTCGCCGTCGCAGACTGCTTGCGACAACTGCACCACCGACGCATGGAACGGCTGCTGTATCAGCGAGTACAACGATTGCGCTTCAGATCAAGGGTGCATCGACTTCGAGGCCTGCTACCAAAATTCGCACCGACCAATCCTGCGTAACTGCTTGCGAAAATGCGAACCAAACGGGCTCTGATCTCACTACACGCTTCTGGATTTGCACCATCGGGGGCAACGATGGGGCTACGGGGTTCCCGGAGCTTGCGGCGACGTCTGTCAGTGACCTGACCTTCAGCCGCCGCACGAGGCCCACCCGGAGCGATCCGTGGTGGGTCTCCGCATGTCTGGTGTTTTGTGCGCATTGACCCCGACGACTTGCGTGCAAGAATGCCGCCGATGAGTCGTCGGCTGTCCGTCGCTGCGCTGACCCTTTGCTGTGGTCTCCCAGCGTGCTCGAAACTGATCGGCTTGGACGAGTTTCGGCCGAGTATTGGGTCGGGCGGCGGCGCTGCCGGTGTTGGCGGGACTACTGGTGGATCTGGCTTTCCGGGGGGCGGAGGCGGAGCGACCGGTGGCACCGGCGCTACGGGTGGCGGTGGCGCCGGAGGAAGCTCGGCCGGCGGCGTAGCGGGGACTAGCGGTAGCGGTGGGATGAGTGCGATGGCTTGCGAGCCAAATACGAAGTCCGATTGCTATTCAGGTCCAGCGAACACCGAAGGGACCGGGGTCTGTGCCGCGGGGAAACAAACTTGCGACTCGCAAGGCAACGGGTATGGCGCGTGTGTTGGTGAGGTGCTCCCGTCGACGGAGGACTGCGCGGCCAGCGACGCTGATGAGAACTGTGATGGGTTCGAGTGTGGGGTCTGGGCCCGTGCGTTCTCAGGCATCTCGGTCGGACAAGTTGTTGCCAAGTCCGACGGAGCTTTGCTCATTGCTGGAAGCTTCTATGGAGACATTGAGTTCGCAGGAAAGGCGTATCACGCGGTTCCAGCGAGTCTCTTCGTCGCCGAACTCGACGCGGAGGGCAACGGCCTGTGGTTGTCGGACCTGGGCGCCCTCGGAGCGCCGCGCGGACTCGTGCTGGACCCTCTGGGGGGAGCATACGTGCTTGCGGAGAAGGCAAAGGGCTTCCCCAACTTCGGTGGGCTCCTATCTGTCATCCTAGCCGTGGACTCGAGCGGCGGGTTGAGGTGGTCGAAGGAGTACAACCAGCGGGCGTTTCGGGCGATTGCAGCCGACCAAATGGGGGTAGTGATGGCTGGCTCGCTCGTCGAGCCGATCGACCTCGGGGACGGTGAGCTGCAGCCCGCGGGAGAGGATGCCATCGTAACCCGGTTGTCGCGGGCGGGGGCGCTCGTGTGGAAACAGATGTTTGGCGGGGGCCCCGAGGATCACGTGAACGACGTAGTGCTCGACGCGTCGGGCTACTTCTACTGCGTTGGTCTGGTCGGCGGCAGTCTTGGCGGAGCACAACTTCCCCTCGGCTCGAACAAAGGGTTCGTCCTTCGTTTGGGGGCGGATGGCACTTTTTCGAACCAGCTGATTCTAGCCGCGAACGAGAAGTTTTCGGTAGAACCGCTCAGAGTAGCGACCGACAAGGCGGCGTCCGTAACGGTTTTGGGCAAGTTCCCAAAGGACTTCAACACCGTTGATTTTGACGAGACCTTAGGCACGCAACCACAAGCGTTCCTCATGCGACTCCACACTGCGTTTCCTAATAGGTTCGAGATCGACTGGGAAACCTCCGTGAGCCCAGCCGACCCAGAGGCGTCCGTAGTCGCCGTTGGATCGCGTGGTGAGACAACAGTCGGCGGCCAGGTGAGGTACGCCGCAGCCTGGGGTGGGGAGACACCTGGCGTCGGGTCCTCTATTCTCACCAAGTTCGACTCAAGCGGCCGCTATGCATGGCATCAACTGCCGTCAGGACCCACCGGAGGGATTTCTCGCGTGGTTGTGCTGGACAGCGAAGAGGTCGTTGCGGTGGGAGCAACCACGGGTGCTGCGATCGACGTGGGAACGGGAAGCATCCCGGCGCTCGATTCGTTCATTTTCAAGACTGGCAAGTAGATCGCCGCACCAACCCAGGGCTTTGCCGAAGCGGCTCGACTGGAAACCAGAGAGCGTGTAGCACCCGGGAGGAGCAGCCGGGCTGCGGGCGTTTCTCATGAACGATATGTCGAGTGGCAATTTCCCAGCGCGAGACTCGCGGCCGGGTTGGAATCGCTCCCGGGTGATCTTCCTGTTCGTCAGCGGCGTGCTCGTCACGGCGCTCTTGATCGCCACGCGGGAGGTGTTGCTCCCGTTCATCGTCGCGCTGATCTTGGCCTACGTGCTGACGCCGCTGGTTGCGATGTGCGAGCGGCGGCGTATCCCCAGGGCACTGGCGGTGATCCTGGTCTACTTGACCGTCTTCGGCGGCGCGTACGGGTTCGGGGCGCTGGTCTTTCCCCGGGTGTTTCAGGAGGCGCTGTCGCTGTCGCGGGAAACGCCGGCGATGGCGAGGAACCTCGCCGTGAAGTGGGGGCCCGTCGCAGAGAGCCGCGTGCAAGCCTTCCTGGACCGACTGGACACCGGTCGCAAGGAGCCGCCTCCAGACAAGCACAAGGAACACGAGCCGGCGTTCGAGATCCAGGAGCAGCCAGGTGGTGGCTACCACGTGATCATCCACGGTGGCGTGGACATCGTGCAGGACGGTCCGAAGCACTGGCGAGTGCAGCCGCGGCCGGAGCCAGGCGCTAAATTCAGCGTCAATCAGCTGCTGAGCCAGGGCGTCGACCAGACCGTCGAGTACGTCAAGCGCAACGCGATCGACCTGATCCGGGTGGGCCAGGTGATCGTGAGCAGAATTTCCCGCGGGATATTTTTGCTTTTCATGACGCTGATGATCGCGGCGTACTTGATGCTGACTCGCGAAGACATCGTCGGGTTCTTCCGCTCGTTGCCGCCGCCGCGCGCTCGCCCGAGCTTTGACCGGCTGATCGCCCGTATCGATCGCGGCCTCTCCGGGGTGGTGCGTGGGCAGTTGATTATTTGCGCCGTGAACGGCGTGCTCTCAGCGATCGGCTTCTGGATCTTCGACCTGAAGTACTGGCCGATCTTGGCGCTGATCGCCGCGATCATGAGCTTGATCCCGATCTTCGGCTCAATCCTGAGCACGATCCCCGCGGTACTGATCGGGCTCACTCAGGACTTCTGGACGGCGCTCTGGGTGTTGATCTGGATCATCGGTATTCATCAGGTCGAAGCGAACTTGTTGAACCCGAAGATCATCGGCGTGGCCGCCAAGATCCATCCGGTGCTGGTGGTGCTGGCGCTGATCATCGGGGAGCACTTCTTTGGACTGTGGGGCGCCTTGTTCGCGGTGCCGGTGCTGTCCATCGCGCAGTCCATCTTCCAGCACTTCCGCTTCGAATCGTTGCCGGACGCTGCTCCAGACAGTCTCTTTCCGTCAGGTATGCGGCGCCCGCCACCAGCGACGACTGCAGGCGGGGAAGGCGAAGAGCAGGGCGCCTAACCCCCAAACCCCGAGAAAACTGCTGCAGGCTGCTCGACGCTGGCTCCGGAATGGCTGGCGTCGCCGAGCCCTTGGGGCTATGCCCCGCGCGTGGCAAAGGAAGCTCGAAAGCTCCAGCGGGTTGGCAAGACCTCTAGTGGCAAGGCGCTCAAGAAGCAGCTGAAGGAAGCGCCTGCGGTCAAGCGCGCCGAGGCGCCAGATCCGCTGAGCGCCGAGAACCTGAAGAAGATGTTTGGGCGCCTCGCGATCCCCGTGGTGGGTGTGTGGGCGATCGGCATCTTGGTGGCTGGGTTCTCCACCAGCAAGACGACCATCACGGTTGCGCTGGTGATCCCCGGTGTGGTCACGCTGGCTATCGTCGGCATGGTGCTCTGGGCGCTGAACCAAGCGAAGAAGGCGAAGGGCGTGGCGAGCATCCTGGCCGGCGCTGAAGACGCCGAGGGCCGCGCCGCCGCAATGGAGAAGCTCGAGACTCAATTCAAGAAGAAGGACCCCGCAGCCATCTTCGCCAAGGCCCAACTGCAGATGCAGGAGGACCCGAAAGCCGCGCTAGTGACCCTCGAGCAGATTGATCTCGGCAAGGTGATGGCGCCCATCGCAGATGAAGCGCGCGCTCAACGCGCGATGATCCACCTGATGCTGGGTCAGCCTCAACGCGCCCGTGAGCTCGCTGACGGCGTCGACCTGAGTCGCCATCAAGACGTGAAGAGCCGCGCGATGATCGGCGCGGTGGTGAGCGAAGCCTGGGCGCGCACCGGCGCTGCACAGAAGGCGGTCGACACCCTGGACCTCTTCGACGTGGCTGACGAAGAGCTCGAGCCCGTCGCGCCTCAGCTCCACCGTGCGCGAGCTTATGCCTTCGCTCACACCAACAAGCTCAAGCCGATGCGCCGCGAGCTGCGCAAGCTGCTGGATCAAGACTTCCGGCTGCTCGCGAGCTTTCTCGAGAAGAAGTCGCACCCACTGCTGCAAAAAGAGGCGAAGAAGCTCCTCGAGCAGTCCGGCAAGGTGCCGCGCAAGATGCAGATGCAGCGCAACCCCCGCGGCATGTGATCCGCGAGAGCGAGAGTGGTAGGCAGAAAAGCGATCAAAGCCCGAGGGGGCTCCTCACCCCCAAAAATAAAGGGACGAGGTCAGAGTCCTGCGAGGCTCGCGCGCGACAGCGTCTCCAGGCGCACTTCGGGCAGTAGCTCCGCGTAGCTGACGACGCGGGCTTCGGGTAGATCCGTCTCGACCAGCTTGCGCACGAAGCGCCGGATGTCGGGCTGGGTGAGGATCACCACGTGCTCTCCTGGGGTGGCGGCACCACGCACCGCACGCCGGATCGCGGTCACGATGTCTCGCCCCGCGGCGGGAGACAGCGTGAGGAAGGCACCGGCGGTGGTGCGCTGGATGGCTGAGCGCACCGACTCTTCGATCTGCGGATCGAGCACGTGAACGCCCAGCTCGGGGGCGCCCTGGGTGAGTTCATGAGTCAGCGTGCGGCGCATCTGTGAGCGCACGAACTCGGTCAAGTTCAGCGGATCCTTGTCGGTGTTCGCGACCTGGCTCAAGGATTCGAGTACGCCTTTGAGATCGCGAATGCTCACGCCTTCTTCCAGCAGGCGGCGGAGCACGTCGGTGAGCAAGGGCAAGGTGACCGGCTTGGGCACGACCTGGCGCACGGTTGCCGGGGCGACCTGTTCCAGCTGGTCGAGGAGCATCTGGACCTCCGCGATGCCCAAGAAGTCGGCGCTGCGATCGCGCAGCACGAGGGAGGCTTCCTCCACGAGCCGCTCGGCGACCTCGGCGTCACTCAGATCCGTGGGCACCG
>JAWKRD010000104.1:0-7600 GCA_041389805.1 Polyangiaceae bacterium
GGGCGCAGGGGCGAGCGAGTCGAGCTCGCGCTCATCGGATGCCGTGGTGTCGAAGGCCACGTGCTCGAAGCGAACAGGACCGACGTCCTGGGCGAACACCAGCGGCTCCGTCGAACTCATCTCCGGACCGCGGATCAAGGTCGATTCGAGCACCGGATCGCCGACCGGATGCCGCCCCTGGAACTGGAACGCGATCGGGCTGCCCGCGGCCGCGCGGGTCAGATCCAGGGCGTAGCGCAGCACATAGGGCCCCGTGAGCCGCACGGGCACGGCCTCCCGGCGCTGTCGAGCCCTCTCCGCCGCGAGCTCGACCGCAAGCTGCAACTGCTCGTCGACAGAGCCGATCCACCACTCGGGGCGAATGACCTCGAGCGGTCCGAGGAGACGAACCCGGGCGCTCCCCTCAATCCGAAATCGTGGTTCAAATCCTAGATCAATGGCACCCAGAACATCGAATCGGGCGCCGCGTCGGAGCGTGACCGAGGCCCCAGGCCCCATGAACCACAGGCAGCGTTCGTCAAGCTCCAGAGAGGCGGATAGCTCCAGCTGCGCGGAGAGATAGACCGTGAGTGGACCTCCTGGGGGTGCACCGTCCAGCGCGAGCCTCACCCTCGCGCCCAGGTCGTCGCCACCCGCGGCGAAGCCCACATCCATCAGGTTGATGAAACGATCCCCGAACGGCTCCGGCATATCTTCACCCTATTCAGAGACGAGCACCGGCAGGCCCTGCGCGATCAACCGATCGCTTACCAACTCGGCTTCGGGGATCGCGCGGCCCTCGCGGATGCCCGCCAGGAGATCCCCAGGGAGCGGTCGCGGCACCGCCGCGGGCGACAGCCACGTCGCGAACATCGGGTCCACCACCGTGGTGAAGCTGCTCCCAACGTTCATCACGAGAGAGCGCGCGCTTTGCCGGACGGCGTAGCGCTTGAACGCGCACCCCACCAGCACCAGCGGCACCTCGCTGTCGGGCCACCACACCGAGGGGGGCGTGAACAACCGCCGCTCCTCCAGAGTGTGCATCCCAGGACGCCGAAAGGTCATTCCCGTAAGAGGAAATAGCGCATCCGTCTGCCGCTCCAGATCGCTGAGGTTGACGTCCCCCGCGCCAACGTTGAGCAGGCTGACCGCGCCGGGACGCCGTCGACGGATCGGATCGGCCCCCAGGTGCCACCAGCTCTGCGAGTCGGCGTGAAGCACCGTGAGGTGCGGGGCCGCACCGTCCTCGTCCGATGCCAGCCACAGATCCTGACCGTCCGGCTTCTCGTGGGTGCCCGTCGCCGGCGCGGCGCGCGAGGGCCGAGGTCCCTCCCCCAGGTGGAACGAGACGGCGCGGACGCATAACGAGACTCCCTTCACCCAGATGCCCGCAGCGAGGTCCATGACCGTGACGGGGCGCCCCTGACGGTCGAAGTAGGCACCCTTGGTCTGAAACACCAGCGACGACATCAGCTCGAAGAGCGCACCGCCGGTTGAATCGAGATGAATCGCATGTCGCGAACTCCTCGTCGGCAGGCTTGCAAGCGACCCCGAGGCGCTACCCGTCGAAAGCACCGCATCGAGTAGACAGGACTCCATCGAGTACCGCGCGGCGCGGCGCGAGACCAGCGCCCGAGGTCGCGTCGAGCGCAGGCCCGAGGATCCCGCCGGGTGCCCCTCGAAGGGTCCCGCCTTCAACCCGACGATGGCCTCACGCCCCCCAGTCAAGCCACAACGCTCCAGGCGAACGTGCCGCCCAGGCACAAGCGGGGCGAGGTCAGGCGTCGTCGCCTCCTCGATGAGCAGCGCGTGCGCCACGTCCCGCGTGGAGCGTTCGCCGGCCGCGAACTCGAAGCACCGAAAGCCGACGCCCGAGATCTCGGCGCTGACCTTCGGATGGAGGCGCAGCAGCGCCGAGCGATCATCCTCCAACGCGTTCGGCTCGCGCGCCCACGGGGAGGCCCCCCGCGGATACCGATTGAGCGATGGGATACCCAGACCGCGCCTTGTGGCGTCACCGCTCCCCGACATCCAGAGCGCGCCACGCCCGTTGACGTCGGGCAGCACCTCGAGCGTCTCGTTGACGCTGTAGACGCCGTTGGAGACGACGGTGAGCGGAGGGAGGCTCACGCCATCCCGGTCGCGATCTCGCACCGCCGCGTGCAGACACGCTTGATAGTAACTCCTCGCCGTCCCCCGTCGTGACACTCCCTGGCTGACCTGTCGTTCTGCTCTCTCGCAAGGAGAGCAAGATGGACGATCGAATCTGCACAAAGCTCCGCACCCGCCTGGCCATGACACCGCGCTGCGGCCCGGGCAGGGGACTTCCCCGCCCGCTACGCCTCGAGATCGCGCAGTACGCCGCCGCGCGCTGCGCCGAGGGAGCGTCGATCACGGAGGTGGCCGCGGACCTCGGGATGCACCCCCAGACGCTACGGCGCTGGCTCTCGCGCGCCTCGGACGACGCCTTCGAGGTCGTGCAGGTCCTCGCGCCTGCGACCTCGACCTCCGCGACCTTCACCGTGCTCGGCCCGGCCGGCGTTCGCGTCGAGGGCCTCGATCTCGACACCCTCGCGGCGCTACTGCGCAGGCTCGCCTCATGATCGCATGGCCTCACGCTGTCACCATCTACGTGTTCCGCGCGCCCGTCGATATGCGCAAGAGCTTCGACACACTCGCGGCGCTCGCGACGCTCCTGGCGCCTCGCGAGCTCCTACGCGGCGCCGTCTTTCTCTTCGTCGGACGCGACCGTCGCCGAGCCAAGGTGCTCTTCTTCGACGGCACCGGAGTGTGCCTGCTTGCCAAGCGCCTGGAGAAGGGACGATTCGCCCATCTCTGGTCTGACTCGAACGCGCCCAAGACGCTCTCGGCGAGCGAGCTCGCGCTCTTTCTCGAAGGCAGCGCACACGTCGGTCGTGTGCCGCTCAGCCCCCCGTCGATGGACCTCTCTCGTGACCTCAAGGTCTCG
Source organism: Polyangiaceae bacterium (assembly GCA_041389805.1). Taxonomy (GTDB): domain Bacteria; phylum Myxococcota_A; class Polyangia; order Polyangiales; family Polyangiaceae; genus JAHBVY01. The sequence continues at coordinate 2,948 of JAWKRD010000104.1, forward strand.
CGAGATTCATTTCATTCCCCTCTCGACAGAGCGTCTCGCGAGTCTTATTGACTGGCTCGTGGTCGTCCTCGAACACGAGACCAATCTTGAGACGCTGCGCGACGCGGCGAAGCTCCTGGAGCGCGAGAACCGCAAGCTCCTCGAGAAGGTGCTCAGCCTCCAGTCGCGCGTGGCGGAGCTCGAAGGCAAGGCTCCTGCGGACCTGCAGCAGCGCCTCGCGCTCCTCGAGACGCAACTCGCCCAGCGCAACAAGATGATCTTCGGGGCCTCCTCGGAGAAGCGCTCTCGCGGCGAAGAGACCCACGCGAACGCCGAGAAGGAGCCCAAGAAGGGGCACGGTCCGCGCGAGCAGCCTGCGCTCCCTCTCGTCGAGGAGGCGCACGACCTCGACGAGCCCGACAAGGTCTGTCGCGCCTGCGGCGGCGCGATGCAGGAGTGGGCTGGACAGGAGGAGGCGAGCGAGGAGATCGACGTGATCGAGCGTCGATTCGTGATCCGTCGGCACCTTCGAAAGAAGTACCGCTGCCGCTGTGGCGGCTGCGTCGAGACCGCGCCCGGCCCCATGAAGCTGCGCGAGGGATCACGGTACTCGATTGATTTCGCGATCGAGGTCGCGGTGGACAAGTACGTCGACCACCTCGCGCTTGAGCGTCAGGCGCGACGCATGGGCCGTGATGGCCTGGTGATCGACTCGCAGACGCTCTGGGATCAGATCAACCTCCTGGCGCATCTGCTCAAGCCCTTGCGCGATAGGATCCACGCCTGGGTGCTCTCGCAGCCGGTCATCGGCGCGGACGAGACGCGCTGGCGCCTGATGAGCGAGAAGGGCAAAGACGAGGGCCCCGGCAAGTGGCATGTGTGGGCGATCGCGTGCCCGACGGCGGTGAGCCACTCGATTCTCGACAATCGAAGCGCGACCGCGGCGAAGAAGGTCTTTGGCGACTTTGCGGGCACGGCGATGGTGGACGGCTACGACGTGTACGAGTCGCTGCGCCGACTGAACCCAGGATTGCAGCTCGCGCACTGCTGGGCGCACGTGCGACGGAAGTACGTCGAGCTGGAGAAGACTCACCCTGAGGCGACAGGCGAAGTGCTTGAGCTCATCGGCCGCCTGTACGGCCTGGAGCGAGGCTGCGCGACTGGACCTCCCGGCGACCGCGAGCGTGCACGACTTCGCGAGGGTGAGTCGCGCGAGGTGGTGCGCGCGATCGAGGCCTGGGCACTACGCACGGAGGCCCTGCCGCAGAGCGCGATGGGTCGCGCGATCCGGTACATGGGAAACCACTGGAAGGGCTTGCTGCGCTTCCTCGAGGACCCTCGCGTGCCGCTGGACAACAACGCCACCGAGAGGGCGCTGCGCGGGCCGGTGCAGGGTCGCAAGAATCACTACGGATCCCGCTCGGTGCGCGGGACCGAAGTCGCGGCGCTCTTCTACACGGTGCTCGACACCGTCATCCTCAACGGACTCGATCCTCGCGAGTACCTCCGTGCGGCCGTGATCGCTGAACGCACGGGCGAGACCATCCCACTCCCGCACGAACTCGCGGCGAAGGCCGACGAGTAGCAGCGCCAGACACGAAGCTCGCCCAGCGTCACGACGGGGGACGGCGAGGAGTTACGCTTGATACGCCGCCGCGCTCGCCGACGCGTAGGCGGGTGTCGTGGACGAAAAGCCCGGCACGACGCCGAACCACTCGGGGTAGATCTCTTCGATGCGCGTGCTCTCGAAGCGCACCAGCGCGGTGCCCGCGGGCTCAGTCGATGTGGGGTTGCTCAGACGCGCTCGGACTTCTGGCAGGTCGAAGATCTGCGTCGGATCCGCGATGATGGAGCCGCGGATGATCACGACGACTCCAGGCGCAAGTTGGAGGACTGCGCCGCGCGCGAACCAGAGGGTATGGCGCTCCGGAAATATCAGCGCGCGAACATTCCCCATACCAACGACGTTGACGAGGGGTAACAGAGGGCTCCCATCGATGGGATTCACCGATGACACACGATACTCACGCGGATGGAAGTACAAGTAACTAGGAGGCGTGGAATCCACGGCCTGTAGGATGCGGGACGCTACGATCTCCGGACTGGTTCGGTTCATTATGCTTCGATCGTTCACAACGATCAGTTCAACACCGAAGTTGCCCATTCGTCAGACTCCTCCCACCCGCCGTGACGGCAACGAGAGCGCCAACCCGACGCCAAGCCCGTTGGGTTCCGTATCATACCCAGACTCACCAAAAATGATCAGGCGACGCAAGTTCGAGATAGTCGGCCCGCCGAATATAATGTGCACAGACCCACGCCTTGGGAAGTACGATGACATGAACGACCCCGGATCTCCGATCGCGAGGTCATCAAAACCATCACCATCGTAGTCCCCTGCGGCGGTCGAGTATCCGAACGTCCGATCCCGGTCCCAGAACTCTGTCCCTCCTCGGAACACCTGCACGGGGTCTGCAGTGATCCATCGTGTTGTCGTCGATTGATGCAGGTACACGAAACCTCGGCCCTCATCCGGATCAGTGAAGTCGGAAGTCCCGCAGGCTGGACACGCAAGTACGGGGTCCGCTCGGCCGTCACCATCAAGATCAGGTGCAACCCCTAGTCTCCGTCCATACGACTCAGGGTAGTAGCCGTTATCGCGCTGAGGTGGGAGGAGACCAGCCGTGTGGTCCAGGAAGTTCGTGGCGCTTCCGCGGAAGAACTCCAGCGATCTCGAAGACAAACTGAGAACGGCAACATCGCCTAATCGATCACCATCAACGTCTCCCACCCCGCCAATGTAGACACCAAATCCTGCACGACGCAGAAGAAATCCAGGTATAGATGAAGCGTCAATGCGACGTGCGGGCATCGAATCTACTCCATCCGCGCGACCACGATACACGTATACCGATCCATCGCCCGAAGTGACGCTGGTGTCGCCAACAAGCAGTTCAGCATAGCCGTCTCGATCAAGATCTCCCGCACACTCGACACTGCCGAAGTATGGTCGCAGTCGCACTCCAAGCGGATCCTCGATGACCTGCTGTCCACCGCTGCCGAGTCCTTCGGGCCCACCAAAGACTACAAGCACTCTTGCGAGGTCGATTTGCGTGGAAACGGGGTAATCGCCTCCGCCGAACACGGCGTCGCTGAATCCGTCTCCATTGAGATCTCCCACCGCGAATTCGCTTGTGCCAGCCCGAATCCCAGCGGGATCATGTGATACACCTCGTGGAGTTCCTCTGAATACGAATACGATGTCTCGCTGGAATCTACCTCCGTCGGCTCCGACGTATGTCTCTCGATTGGATATCACGAGGGCATCTGCGAGTCCGTCTCCATCGAAGTCCCCTACCTCAGCCCGGTTTTGGGTAGGTCCCTGTACAAAGGTCTGGAATCGAGACGCCAACAGACCATCAGTACCACCCCAGTACACTCTGAACCCCGATCTCGGATCAATGAGGTCATCAAATCCATCACCATTGAAATCTTTGATGGTGCCCCAGGCGGTGTCGGTGGGTGCGTCTCGATGCTTGACCCCGAACTCCCAGGTGAACGAGGTGTCCCGCCCGACCCGCGCCCCGATGCGGCCCCGCGCCCGCCAGAAGACCACTCCCGGGGGAAGCGCCTGCGGGGGCCGGGCGCTGCTCCCGGTCACGTCGAGCGTGGCGATGCGTTGCGTGCAACAGCGGTCGCGACAGAGCTCGATGCGTGCGCCATCCACCCCCGGCGGTAGGGACCAGAAGAGCGTCGGCCGCTGCGACGTCGCACGCATGGGGCTCATCGGGAAGAGCAAGCGCGGCGCCGCGATGGTCTCGTCGCCATCGGTCACCGCCGGGCAGATCGCGCGCATCTGCCGCGGCGGCCCGAAGTCTTCGACAAAGGCCGCATCACGCAGCGGTGTGACCTCGATGTCGCGATGAATGACATCTTCCATCGCCCACCGCGGATCGATGTAGCGAGGGATGTCGATAAACACGTCTCGAAGCGGGGCGTCTGGAGGTGCGTCGAGAACGGGCGCGTCGATGCTCGAAGCGTCTACAGCAGCCCCGGCATCGGGTGGGTCCACGAACACAAGATCGGGACGAGGGCGGGCGTCGAGGCGCGCGCCGGTGTCAACACGGCGCCCGATCCCGTTGTCGTTTGGAGGAGGGACGTCGGGCTTCGCCACGGCCCCCAGGTCGCTCCCAGCGTCGGCGGGGGAGCTCGGCTCTGCTCGTTGGCAGCCGATGCACGACAGCAGCGCGAAGAGCGCCGCCAGGCATTGCAGTCCGAAGATGACCGTCGTCATTCCGCGCGTACGGAGCGGCGATGGCACGACGATCTCGGCTCGGTTCCCGCTCAGGGTGGTTCGAGACGCGAGCAGCACGCTCTGCGCGGCGCGGGTGACGACCTGCATCTCACCGCCGAGGTAGCTCCCTACGACGCAGAGCGTCCCATCGCTGCCGTTCGCGTCGGACAGCACCTCGAGCGTCTCGTTGACGCTGTAGACGCCGTTGGAGACGACCGTGAGCGGAGGGAGGCTCACGCCATCCCGGTCGCGATCTCGCACCGCCGCGTGCAGACACGCTTGATACGCCGCCGCGCTCGCCGACGCGTAGGCGGGTGTCGTGGACGAGAAGCCCGGCACGACGCCGAACCACTCGGGGTAGATCTCTTCGATGCGCGTGC
>JAWKRD010000105.1:0-7516 GCA_041389805.1 Polyangiaceae bacterium
CAACCAAGTCCATCCCGACGAACAGGTCTGCTAGCCCGATCTCTGATTCCATCCCTTCCACCATCCGATCTTCCCAGCAGAAGATGTTGTCAGCGAGGTGGAGTCCGGGCCCTTGCACTCGCACCCCAGTACTTCCGAGGCCGCCCTCTCGGTTCCTAAAATCAATCATCAAGCCCTCAGTCTGAGATGTGCCATCCATATTTCTACGGAAACGAATCCCCAGGCCCCGAAAATGGCTCGCGAGCACGCGGACCGTCCCATCAGCAACGGTTGGCAAGTAGGCAGGAACATGGCGGAATGTGTTTGTCAGCCCGAATGCGCGGAAGCACTCCCAGACCGCGTTGGAGAAACGAGCCTCGCACAGCATTTCAACCAGGACCTTCTTATCCGCCCAGCGAATTGTCCCAATGGCGACAGTTCCTCATCGTCATCGATGCGTCGTCGAGTGGAGGCCCTCGACAGCAAGCTCAAGACACTCGCCAGCGGCATCGCGCGTCAGGCCAAACTTAGTGAGGACGTTGAACGACAGCGCAGCTGGTTCGAACTTGCCGAGTTCCATCAAACCTCGCGCACGAGCAAGTTCTCCAATCAGGACGACATCGCGACGATCGCCGGACAGCTTTTCCATCTCTGCGACAGAGGTGCGGGGATAGTTGGCCAGGGCGACCGAAACGCGCCTTGTGGGACATGGCCCGCTAGCGAGAACCATGAGCGAAAGTGCTGCGGCCTCGTAACGGGCGTGTCGCCGCCTTTGTGAGATGAGCGAAAGGAGATCTATCGCCGCCTCCCGATCGTCTACCGTGATTAGAGCGGCGGTTAGACGGTACTCGGAAACCTCTCGCTCTCTGAGTGGATCCTGGAAGCGCCCACGCGCCACGCCCTCGAGGAGTGGAATGGCTTCCTCTTCTCGCTTATGGCCAAGCAGCCAGTTTCCGCGAATAGCCTGCGAGGACACGGCATCACATCTGGGCAGCGACACCCAACTGATAGCGCCCCCGGAGCTGCTGTCAGGCGGCGCGCTGCCCCAAGGATCCTTGCACGTCATGTCGGTCTCACTGGGTAGCACTCGATACCTCCGGCGCCGCTCACCGCAGGCCGCTTCCAATTCCGCACGGCATAAAAGAGCGCTCGGGAATGACGAGGTGACAGCTGGATTGTCAGGACCAACCCGTGTGGGAGCGCCGCAGGACGTCAACATCATGAGAAGACACCACACCCCGCACACGCACCGTCGAGGTGACGCCCGTAGCGAGCAGGGTGGCGTCACGGATCACCAGGCAGTACGTCGCAGAGGTATTGCCGGTTCTCCGGCAGGAGGGCTGGCTTCGTTCCCCGCAACATGAAGAGAGTTTCGCAGTCGAATGTCGTTCCGTCGTCCTTCAAGTGGGTCCCGTTCGAGTTTCTTATTGTGATGCCCCTTGTCGCCGGTATGGAGCGGTCTCACTCTCGCCCCCCGCACATCGATGTAGTGTTCAATTTGGGGGGTCGCAACTGACGCTCTCCACATAGCTGGGAGGCGGAACCTCTCGGCTGCTGACAAGGCCCAGGAAGTGTCCGAGTTCGTGTGCAGCAAGGAACCCACTAGCCCACGCGAAGGCCTGCATCGCTCGCGTTGCAGATCTGCTCGCAGTCACCAGACGACGTCGCCGTAGCGCTGGCGGAAGGCGCAGGCGGCGCGCTTGTTGAAGGCGCTGCGCTGGCGCTGGGTTCTGACGCCTGCTGGGAGCGACGAGTCTCGGGGTAGTTGTCGCGTTCGTCAGAGGCGCATCAAGCGGCTTGAGCCATCAAGCTGGTTGTCGCTGCTGAGGGGTTGAGGGTTACGGGTCCTGCTGGGGTCAGCGTTGTGCCTCGCTGCTGGCGTGCTCCAGATCAGTGCGCTGTGACGGTGCTCGTTGTTGTACCAGCGCACGAAGACCTCGACCCAGCGTCGCGCTTCCTCGAGGCAATGGAAAGGGCCCACTTGGGTAGCCCACTCGAGCTTTCATCGTGCCGAAGAGCGACTCGACGAAGGGGTTGTCGTTGCTGGCTCGTGGACGGCCTATGTTTCCGCGCGGTCTGTTTGGCACCTACTCTACAGGGACGGCATCGTTGTTGCTGAATCCGGGCGAACTCGAACAGCGAATCCAGGGCAAGGCGATCACCGGTTCCAGCTGAAGCCGATCACCGAATCTAGCTGAAGCCGATCACCGGTTCCGGCTGAAGCCGATCGGGCTCGCGGCGCCACTCAGTCCCCAGAAAGCGGTAATGCCCTCCTCGACTTTGGCGAGTCAGAGAGGAGGGCACCACCAGTGCCTGGCACACGACTGAGCATGCGCAAGACACGAGAGATCCTACGACTACGATGGGGCCTGGGGCTAGCCGGGCGTGCGGTTGGCCGCAGCGTCCGCTGCTCTTCGAGCACCGTCAGCGACTGCGTTGCCCGGGCCGAGGCTGCTGGATTGAGCTGGCCGTTGCCGGACGAGCTCAGCGACGAGCAGCTGGAACAGCTGCTGTATCCGGTGAAGCAGTCCGAGAACCCGCGGCCGGATCTGGACTACCAGACTGTCCACAAGGAGCTTCGCCGTAAGGGCGTGACGCTGCGCTTGCTGTGGCAGGAGTACCGAGCAGCGCACCCGGAGAACGGGCTCGAATACTCCGCCTATTGCGATCGCTATCGGCGCTGGCGACGCAGCGTGGATGTGGTGATGCGCCAGACGCACACCGCTGGCGACAAGCTCTTCGTCGACTACGCGGGGCTGAAGATCCCGATCACGGATCCGAAGACCGGGGAAGTAACGGAGGCCTCGGTCTTTGTCGCAGCGCTCGGCGCGAGCAACTACACGTACGCTGAAGCCGTCGAAGGAGAGGATCTTCGCAGCTGGCTCGGCGCTCACATGCGCTGCTTCGAGTTTCTGGGCGGAATTACTCAAGCTTTGGTGCCCGACAACTTGAAGTCGGGCGTGACCAAACCCGACTACTACGACCCAGACATCAATCCGAGTTACGCGGAGATGGCGGAGCACTACAACGTTGCGGTGCTCCCGGCGCGGGTGCGCCGCCCGCGTGACAAAGCGAAGGTGGAAACCGCGGTCCAGGTGGTCGAGCGATGGGTACTCGCGCCGCTCAGGAACCAGCGCTTCTTTAGCCTCACGGAAGCGAACGCAGCCATGCGGGAGCTGCTGGACGCTCTGAATAGCCGAAAACTCACCGGGCTCGACCGGAGCCGCCGAGAACTCTTCGAGCAGCTCGACCGCCCTGCGCTGCAGCCGCTTCCCCCGAAGCGCTTCGAGCTCGCGGACCGCAAAGTCGGAGTGACCGTCAACATCGACTATCACATTGAATACGACCGTCACTACTACAGCGTCCCGGTGTCGCTGACGCTGAAGAAGGTCGACGTCCGAGCGACCGCGACGACGATTGAGATCTTCCGCAATCGAGAGCTAGTTGCGGCACATCCACGCAGCTACCGACGCGGCCAATCGACGACGAAGCCGGAGCATCGGCCCAAGTCCCATCGAGAGTACGGCGAGTGGTCGCCGAGCCGTGTGCTTGAGTGGGCCAAGTCGGTGAGCCCCGACGTTGGCACGGTGGTCGACCACATCATGCGGAGCAAGCGTCATCCTGAGCAAGGCTACCGCGCCAGCGTGGGTGTGATCCGTTTGGGGAAACGCTACGGAAACGACCGCCTTGCCCGTGCGTGCCAGCGCGCGCTCGCGTTGAAGTCAGCGAGCTACACAACCGTGAACTCAATGCTCAAGGCGGGACTGGAGAGTGCGCCGATCCCCGAGTCCACGCCAGCGACCCAGACCATGCCAGCGGACCACGCGAACGTGCGTGGCTCCGACTACTACCACTGACCCAAACCAAGGAGACCCATGCTGATCGAACAAACCTTCCAACTTTTGTCGAGCATGCGCATGCCGGGCTTTGCGCGCGCGCTTCGTGAGCAACTCGACAATGACGACTACCAAAAGCTCAGCTTCGAAGAGCGCGTCGGGCTACTGGTCGACACCGAGTACGCCGATCGCGAATCGCGCAAGCTCACGCGGCGCCTGCAGCATGCGAAGCTACGAGAAAAGGCCTGCATCGAAGACATCGACTATCGAGGCTCACGGGGCGTCGACAAGGCGATGATCCGAAGACTCGCGACCTGCAAGTGGGTCAACAAGCATCAGAACATCATCCTCACCGGGCCGACCGGCGTGGGGAAGACGTACATCGCCTGCGCGCTCGCCGACCAGGTTTGCCGTGAGGGAATGAGCGCCATCTACCGGCGGATGCCGCGACTGCTGCACGAGCTGCTGCTCGCTCGAGCAGACGGGACCTACAGCAAGTTGCTCGCTCGGTTTGCGAAGACCGACGTGCTCATCGTCGATGACTGGGGGATCGCCCCGCTCGCCGACCAAGAGCGCCGCGATCTGCTGGAGGTCTTCGAAGACCGCCACGAGTCCTCCTCGACGGTGCTCGCGACCCAACTCCCGGTAGAGAAATGGCACGGGTACATCGGTGAACCGACGATCGCCGACGCGATCCTGGACCGACTCGTCCATAACGCCCACCGCGTGGAGCTGAAGGGCGGATCCATGAGGAAAAAGCGCGCGAACTTGGCCACCGAGAGCGACAAGCCCGACAATTGAGAAGAGTGGCGTCGCTACGCTCCGATTGGCCGATCGCTTTCCGCCGGAATCAGTGATCGACTTGAACCGGACTCGGTGATCGAACGCCCCGGATTACGCAGTTGTAGACTCTCTGGTTGTGAGTGACTCGCAGACACCAACAGTCAAAGATCTGCGAACGCATGCCAAAGAATGCCTTCTCCATACCGTAACAGGCCGGGTTGTCGTAGGTCTTGCTCTCAGGCAGCCCGCCGCAGCTCTCCTCCACTTTGGTGTGCAGCGCTTCCGCGCGGGTACAAACAGCTTCACACCGCGAGCTCTGGCTCTGGCTCTTTCCAGGCGTCCTCAGCGGAAGGTTAGTCCCGCAATCGCAAGGCCCACCAGCTTGCCGCCGCCGTTTGGACAAACGGCACTCGACGATCTTGGCGCTTCTAGGGACCCCGGTCTAGACGCTCCGAATCTCTCAACATCCCGCGCTCAAGGCGCTGTGTGAATGAAACGGTGGTACACCAGCAGTCGAAGATCTGCGGACGCAGTTTGTAGAACCGTTGCTCCATCTCGTAGCACTTTGGGTCGTCATACTCCTTGTCCCACGGCTCGAAGCGACACGTACTCTCGATCCTCGAGAACAGACCTTCCGCGCTCTCGCACAGCGAGTCGCAGCTTTTGGTGGTCACCTGTTCTCGTTCTTTGGGTTCGAAGGGTAGTGCGTTCGGCCCGCATCGACACAGCGCGCCCGCGTCGTCCGCCCGCCCTTCTTCTTGCACGTCCACCTGCGAGCGAGAGCTTGTCGCCTCGCTGCGAGCCCGCCAGCAAGCGCGTGTGCTCCAGCGGGGGTCCTTGAGGTCGCTTCCACCACCGCACAAGCGGTGCTCGCGATAGCGGAACATCCAGTAGTCGTTGCAGATCGATGTGCAGTCCCGAGAGGGCACTGCCGCGGACGCCGACACTGATGGCGACGATGAAGTGCCCGTCGCCAGCGGTGAGGGACAAGGGTCCTGACCCCTGCAGTCTCCACACGCAACCAGCGCTGGCAATATCAACAGCAAACCGAGGCAGCGGGGAGACTTCATGGATGAGAACCTGCATCGCGTATCACAAGCAACCGCACTGCGCTCCAGCCCTATTCCTTCACTGACGGTCTGACACGTGCAAACACCAACACTCGAAGATCTGAGGGCGCATCCCGTAAAAGCGCTTTTGCTCCGCGAGACAGCGCGGGTCGCCATACTGCGGAGTTCCAGGAAGTCCACTGCAAGTCTTCCCCATGGCATCGTGAAGCGTCTCCGCCCGTTCGCACACTCCATCGCAGTGGGGCCCGGAGACTTGTCGTTTCCCCGCGGCTTTTTGTGGCAGCTCACTTCCGCATTGGCACAGCGCCCCCGCGTCGTCCGACAATCCGAGTGACTTCGCATCGACCTGGTTGCGAGCTTGCCGCCAGCGATTCTGCGCCTCAAGGCATTGTGGCGTCCCCCAACGCGACTCGAACTGGTAGTTGCGCCCGCCACACAGTCGATAACGGCGCGCGTCGTACATGAAGTAGTCGCTGCAGATCTGCTCGCAGTCACGGGTAGTAGGGGGATGCGCCGCATCGGGTGTTGACAGCCCCTTGGACTCCTGCGCGGCCGTGGACGACGCCTCGGGTGCGTGCGGGGCGCTCGCGTCGGGTGCAGGCTTTGGCGACGTCGACTGAGTTGAGCCGCAGTCTCCGCAAGCGGTCACCAACGTCAAGCCGCCAGGGATCAACCACCGTGCGCCAACGACCAGCTGTCGGCAGAACATCAGAAGCCGCTCTTTTCTAAGCACATCCGGAAGAAACCGACGAACGCGCCGTTCCGCGTCGTTCCACCGAAGGTGGACCATGAGTGCCGGTGCCGACGAGCCCGGGACGCTTCAGTGCCCCCCGGTTTTCGTCCATCGCGCCGTGTGAGCACCAGCCGAAAGGTCCCAAGGCGGCTCCGCACCACGTAGTTCATTGCCTGAGCGTACGCTCACGCCCGGCTCCCTGCCTCTGCCAAATCACACAATCGCTTGCTTCCGCACGGTCGAACTGGCGCAATGGGGACCGCTTCCTTGAGGCGCATGCATTCAAGGAAGCACTGCAGGATGCGGCGTTGGTGGCAGGTGCGGCTGAAGAGCGCGACTCGGCGGGGCGCAGCGGGTTGAGTCGCTGATGCGCCTCAGTGGCCGCCCTTTGCCTTGTAACGCTCGAGGGCGATGTCGAAGCACTCGGCGGCTGCGTCACCTAAGTCAGGGTCCCGCTTCAGCGCGGCGAACGCGTGGGCGGCGCGTTGGTCATCCCCGAGCAGCTGAAAGCCGCGCGCCTGTGCGAACCGCCCGATGCGAATGGTGAGTGATAGGCCGTGTCCTTCGTTCAGCGCCTCCAGGCGCTTCGAGCTGGCCAACGCCAGCACCACCCGCTGGGTGGGACAGGCGTCGCGGACCATGATGCTGAGCAAGTAGTCGGCTTCGGCACTCTTGGCATGCTTGCGGTCGCGAGCGATCCAGGCGAGCAAGTCGGTCGCCGCCTCGTAGTCTCCGGTTTGATAGAGACAGTCAGCCACCTCGTACTCCGCGCGCTCACGGTAGAAGCGGTTGTCCGCGTAGTGCCCCCTTGCAACCGCCTCGAGCGCCGGAATGGCTTCCGAGCACTTATCCGCGCGGTATAAGAGTTCGGCCTTCAAGGCTGCTGCGGTCATGTTCGGACCACAAGTCGGCTTGGAGTCCCAAAGCTTGACCTCTCCCCCTGCCCCAGCTGCGTCTTCAGGCAGCTCCTCAGCGGGCGGATCCCAGCCCTCTTCCACGCAAGGACCCTCGAGCTTGCTCAATAGCGTTGGGTAGCTGCGCACGCGCCTGGCGCAAGTCTCTTGCAATTCCCCGAGGCAACGTAATGCCCCGGGCAGTGCTATGGGAGCTCGACG
>JAWKRD010000106.1:0-7470 GCA_041389805.1 Polyangiaceae bacterium
GGAGCTCTTGCTCCGCCACGAGCATCGCGGCATCGATCTGCGGGACGACTACGCCAAGGAGTGCTTGAAGGCACTGGTGCGGCTCTGGAAGCGCCCGGTGTGTTTGCTCACTAAGAGCGAGAACAAGGGCGTGATCCTGCGCTTCGACGGCAAGGAGCACACCAGCCGCCAGACGGAGGAAGGGAGCAGCGCCGCGGCGACGGCGTAGGCTGCCCTCCAGGTTTTGTGACTGAAGCGAGCGACGCAGGGGCCCCCGCGCAACCCTTTGAGCGGGATGCGAGTCACTGGCTCTACAAGCTGAGCCCTGAGGAGTGGATCCAGGCCGCGCTCGCCGAGCTTCGCCGTGCGGAAGCAGCGCTGGGGAGCGCTCAGCTGCCTGCAGCGTACGCAGGCCTCAAGCGCGCGGCGGGCATGGCGCTGAACGGTGCGCTGATCGTCGAGCCGCGGGAATGGGGCAGGAGCTACGTCGAGCACCTCGCCGCGCTGGCGCAAGATGAGACCGCGCCAGAGGCGGTGCGCGAAGCGGCGTCTCGCGTCGCCGGACTCAAGGCGTCACCAGGTGAGGTCGTTAGCTTGCGCACACCCAAGACGGAGGAGCGGTGGCTGGAGGCTGCGAAGACCGTGATGGCACACGCGTACGCCGTGGTGCATCGGCAGCAGCGCGCAGAGACCCAAAAGCCGCGGGGAAATGATTCCGGAGGCGACGCGCCGGCCGCGCCCGAAGCAGAAGGGAATGGTTAGGTGAGAGGTCTCAAGAGCATCGGATGCGGCTCGCTCCTGGTCGCGTGCGTTGGGGCGTGTTCTCCTGCGGCGCCGGCAGAGAACCCGGAGCCAAATCCTGGCGATACGACGACCACCAGCGCGAGCTACGGGCCGCCGCCCCCGGCTCCGCTGCCGAGCGCACCGGCGAGCGGTCCCGGCAGTGGAGCTCCAACCCTCGGCGCGGGGGGCGCTGGCGCGACGCCTTCAGCTTCCACGCCTGCATCTCCTGCAGCGCCTCCACCGTCTGGGCCGCCGCCGGGCAGCCTGGCGCGTGGCGACGGTACGCCCGCAGACGCTGAACTCGAGGCCGGCGACACAGCCTACCTCGCCGACGACCTGAAGCTCGCCAAGACCCACTACACCAAGGCCAAGCGCCTCGCGCCGAAGGACCCGGCGCCCCGCGTCGGACTCTTGCGCGTGGCCCTTGCCGACAGTGGAGTGGCGACCGACTACGCCGCCGCGCCAAAGAACGCGAAGATCAAAGCGCTAGTCCGCGACGCGGACGCGGTGATCAAACTCGACCCGAACTACGGCCCGCCCTATGTCGAGAAGGGTCGGCTGTTATTGATCCTTGGGGAAGCAGATCCGGCGCTGGCCGCGCTGGGGCGCGGCGTGGAGCTAGCGCCTCAAGATCCCGAGGCGCACTCAGCCCTCGGAGTAGCGCGGCTCGCCCTGGGCAAGACTGAAGAAGCCCTCAAGTCTTTCGAGCGCGCCGTGGAGCTCGATCGGAGCAACCCCGATCGGCTCACCAACCTGGGTACGGCGTACATGCTACGCGGCAAGGTGGAGCAGGCCATCAGCACTTACAAGCGTGCGGTGAACCTCGCCCCGAACGATCCTCGGGCTCACGGCGATCTCGGCACGGCGTACCTGGCCGCAGGCCGACCCAAGGAGGCCATCGGAGAGCTGAAGCGCGCGATCCAGCTCGACGAGCGCGCCACGTTCCTCTCGAACCTGGGCTACGCTCAGCAGCTGAGCGGCGACCTGAAGTCCGCGATCGCGACCTATCGCAAGGCGCTGAAGCTCGACCCGAAGCTAGGTTCCGCGTGGATCAATCTGGGCACGGCCCTCGCCAAGCAGGGCGACGTCGCCGAAGCGGAGAAGGCGTTCAAGACCGCCCTCAAGCTAGACCCGAGCGACCCGCGCGCGAAGGCCAACTTGGCCGAGCTCGAAGAGCTGAAGAAGCAGAAGTAGCGCGCCCGTTCGTCGGTTCGACGGCGGTTCCAGCGCAAAGCATCCTGGAGCGTGCCTCCAGGAAGAGCCAGAGAGCCTGGTCGTGCGCCGGCCCTTGACCGAACCAGGCACTTGCCGGAGATTACTTCGCACACGAAACATCTCCCCCCGAAACCAGCCCCGCACCAGAACTCGCGGGCATGGGGTTCGGGGGTGAGGGTACTCCGTGGCGGTGAATATGTCCGATGTCGTGAACTCCGAGCTTGAGAGCTTGATGGCGCAAGCCACCGAAGATCAGCCCGACATGGACGGCGTGGTCGAGGCGATCCTCTACCTCTACACCGAGTCACGACGCATCACGAAGGGGCTGGCTGGTCAGTACGGGCTCACCGGACCGCAGCTCGCAGTGATCAAGATGCTCGAGCCGAAGGGGCAGCTCTCCCTGAGCGAGCTGTCTTGGAAGATCCGCGCGAAGAACTCGACCGTCACGGGCATCGTCGACCGCATGGAGCGTGAAGGCTTGGTGCACCGTCGCCGCTCGAAGCAAGATCGGCGCGTCGTGCATATTTCTCTCACGGAAAAAGGTCAGGCGCTCGCGAGCGATATCACGATCGAGCCTGTACAGATTTTCCGCACGGTGCTTGGCGAGCTCTCAACACGAGACGCTCGTGATCTGAAACGCGTACTGACCCGCCTGGCACAGCGTGTGCGTGAGCTGGTCGAAGAAGGCGCCTTGCCCACGGATGGCGGCCTAGGAGAAGAAGATGGCTGAAGCGACTCAAACCGAACGCGATCCCGATGTCTGCGTGATCACCGCGGCGCTCACTGGCGTGCTCGCCAATCGCAAGCAGTGCCCCGGCATTCCGTACACGCCCGAGGAAATTGCAGACGAAGCCAAGCGTGCCTATGACGCAGGAGCGAGCGTGGTGCATCTACACGCCCGCAATGATGACGGCTCTCCGACGTTCTCCCCGGCGACCTTCGCGAAGATCAAACAGGAGATCCAGAAGCGCTGTCCGGTGATCTTGAACTTCTCGACAGGCACCATCCTCGACGACGTGTCGGATCAGTGCACGTACCTGCGCGAGAGCAAGCCGGCGATCGGTGCGCTGAACATGGGCACCATGAACTACTCCAAGTACTCGAAGAGCCAGAAGCGCTTCGTGTTCGACATGGTGTTCCCGAACAACTACGAAAAGATCATCAAGCTCCTGAGCGCGATGAACGAAGCTGGCGTGAAGCCCGAGCTCGAGTGCTTCGATACGGGCCACACCCACGGGATCTGGCCGCTCCTGGATATGGGAGTGCTCAAGCCTCCGTTTCAGTTCTCGTTCATCGTGGGTGTGCTGGGCGGCATCCCGCCCACCGTGGAATCGCTCCAGCTGCAAACCAAGATCATGCAGCCAGGGCATGAGTGGGAGGTGATCGGCATCAGCCACGGGCACTGGCGCATGCTGGCGACCGCTCTGGTTCTCGGCGGAAACATCCGCACCGGGCTCGAAGATCACCTCTATCTGCCGAACGGCGAGATGGCGAAGAGCAACGGTGAGCTCGTGGAGGTCGCCGCCACGCTCTGCCGCAGCACCGGCCGCAAGGTGGCGAGCGTCGAGGAAGCCCGCAAAATCCTGCAAGTCCCCGACAACTGCTGAAAGACCTGAGTCATGGAAGCGCGTCCCTACAAGTTGCTCCTGGTCGACGTCAGCGATGGCGTCTGCACCCTCACACTGAACCGCCCGGAGCGTCGAAACGCCATCGGCGCGCCGATGGTCAACGAGTTGCTGTATGCCCTGGAGGACGCCCACGCGGACGCCGAGGTGCGCAGCATCGTCATCACCGGTGCGGGCCAGGCATTCTGCGCGGGTGGCGACTTCAGCCAGATGACCGGGGGAGACGATGCCGCAGCCCTGCCGCCAAAGGGCGACTACAAGGACCTGCTGCTGGCGCTGCTCAACACGACGAAGCCCATCATCGCCCGGGTCAACGGTCACGCGATGGGTGGTGGGCTCGGGCTGGTTGCAGCTTGCACCTTCGCCGTCGCCAGCAGCGACGCCAAGCTCGGGACGCCAGAGATCAACGTGGGGCTCTTTCCTTACATGATCATGGCAGTGCTCGAGCGCGTAGTCTCCCGGCGTCGCCTCACGGAAATGTTTCTCTCGGGCGAAAGGCTGAGCGCCGAACAGGCCGCGGAGGTCGGCTTGATCAATCGGGCCGTTGCACCGGGGGAACTGGACGGCGCCGTCTCCCACTTCACCTCGATGGTGGCGAGCAAGAGCCCCAAGACCATCGAGCTCGGTCTCAAGGCCATGCGCGACAGCGAGTCTCTCAGTCTGGAGAACAAGCTGCCCCTGCTGAGCGAGCGCCTGCTCGAGACCCTCGCCACCGAAGACGCTCAAGAAGGGCTGATGGCCTTCTTGCAGAAGCGCGCTCCCGAGTGGAAGGGGCGCTAGCTTGAGCGACGGGGGCGATGGGGAGGGATCCTCGGGGAAAAACAGCGGTCCATCGCGTATGCGCCAACGCGTCGCGGAGCTGGAGGCGCGGCGCGCCAAGGTGCGAGAAATGGGCGGCCCGGAGCGCATCGAGAAGCAGCACTCGCGGGGCAAGCTCACGGCGCGGGAGCGCATGGCGCTGTTCTTCGACGATGGCGTGTGGTTCGAAGTTGGCCTTCACGGACGCACGATGGGCGCCGCCGGGGAGGCGGGCCTCGTGCCTGCCGACGGTGTGCTCACCGGCTTTGGCAAGGTGGACGGGCGCATGGTGTGTGCGGCGGCCTACGACTTCACCGTGAAGGGCGGCAGTATCGGGCAAACCGGCGAGGAGAAAGTGACGCGCCTGCGCTCCATGTCGCTCAAGGGGCGCTGGCCGATGGTGTGGTTCATCGACTCCGCAGGCGCGCGCATCGATCCGTCGCACTCCCATCCGGATACGTTGTCTCTCTTCGCGGGCTCCGGGCACCTGTTTCGCGAACAGGTGATCATGAGCGGCGTCGTACCTCAGGTCGCTGCGATGGTTGGTCCAGGCGCCGCAGGCACGGCGTACATTCCGGGCCTCGCAGACTTCGTGCCCATGGTGCGAGACATCGGTTCGATGGCGCTCGCGGGCCCTCCACTCGTCAAGGCCGTGACCGGAGAGAACATAGACGAGCAATCCCTGGGCGGCTCGAAGGTGCACACCCAGGTGAGCGGCGTCGGTGACGCGGAGGTCGACGACGACGCGCAGTGCATCGAGCTCGTGCGGCGCTACCTGAGCTATTTCCCCTCGCACTGCGAGGAGGCGCCGCCGGTCTTGCCAGTGACCGACCCGGTCGAGCGCCGTGCGGAAACGTTGCTGGATGTGATCCCTGACAGTCCACGGCAACCCTACGACATGTATGAGGTGATCGACGCGATCATCGATCACGGCGAGCGCCTCGACCTGAAGCCTGCGTTTGGGCGCAGCCTGATCACGTGCCTGGCGCGCATTGGCGGCCGCCCGATCGGGATCGTCGCGAACCAGCCGATGGAGCTCGGCGGTGTGCTGGAGAACGACGCGAGCGACAAAGGCGCTCACTTCATTCAGGTCTGCGACGCCTTCGGGATCCCCCTGGTGTTCCTGCAGGATACGCCGGGCTTCATGGTGGGCAGCCGCGTCGAACACGCCGGCATCATTCGTCACGGCGCCAAGATGCTCCACGCCATGAGCGCCGCCACGGTGCCCAAGCTCACGGTCGTGGTGCGCAAGGGCTATGGGGCTGGCTACTACGTGATGTGTGGTCGAGCCTACGAGCCAGATCTGCTCCTCGCCTGGCCCGGTGCGGAGATCAGTGTCATGGGCGCTGAGGGTATGCTTGGGATTGCCGGGCGGAAACTGTTCGGCGGTATGGAGCCGCCGCCCGACGTGAAGGCGCAGATCATCGAGCGCCTGCAAGCCAACATCGACATCGATCGCGTCGCAGGCTGGGCGCTCGTCGATGACGTGATCGACCCCAGAGACACGCGCCTCGCCCTCGCCTGGGGCCTCGAGCTCACGGCCCACAAGCGCGTAGAACGCCCCGCCAAGAAGCGGGGCGTGATGCCGGTCTAGGCCACTCCTGCGAGGGAGCGCTCAGCGCTTCGGCAGCCGGAAGGGCTTCTCGCCGCCACGGATGCGCACCGTCGCGGGTTGCTCGGCCACGATGCGACCGGTGAAGCCCTGGAGTCCGAACTCGGCGCCATCGTCCTTGCTGTCGAAGCGGGCTCGGATCAGGTAGAGCCCCGGGCGATCGAAGGTGCCGCGAGGGCAGAGCTCCACCAGACGGCTCACCACGCTGATGCTGCGCCCCGGCCCGAGCGTGGTGAACGCCTGTGCCTCGGGGAAACGCGTGCGGGGCTCGGGCGTACAGCTCTTCAGGCCGTCGGGGCCCATCACCTCGAAGCTCAGGAGCTCACGTCGGAAGTACACGATGAGCTTCCGGTCTTTGCTCGGGTTCTTGAGCTTGACCTGGACCGTCGCCATGCGCTCGGCGGCTGCGTCCGAGCCGGTCTGCATCGTGAGCATCGGCTCTGGGGAGTCCCAGTCGCTTTGCTCCGGCTTGTCGTCTTCCGCGAGCGCATCCTTCGACCAGCCAGCGTACGCGCTGCGCAGGCCGAGCCCCTTGCCCTCGATCAGCTTGAGGTGCGTCTCCTTCTTCGGCAGATCTTGCTTGGCGCGGGGTTGCTTCTTTCCGCGCCGGGGCCGCTCGGGAGGAGTGACGGCGAAGGGAGCGTCCAGCTGCTCCGTCTGGAGCTTCTTTCCGCCTTTCCAGGACGTCTTGAACTTCTTCGGCCAGCCAAAGCGCGGGTACACCACGGCGCCAGCGACCAGCTCCGTCTGGCCGCCCGCCGCGAAGCAGTACAGGCGTGGGTCGAAGCGCTGCCCGAAGCGCTCGCCGGGGCGGAGCACGAGGCTGAAGTCCTTGTCGGCGTGCTTCGGAAACAGTTCCGCGGGGAGACGGCAGGTGCGCCGCTTCTTCTTGCCAGGTACCTGCACCTCGAACCACAACAGGCGGGGGTCCGCCGCCACCCTGACGGGGCGCTCGCCGACGTTCTTGATCTCGTAGCTCCAGGGCAGGCTCGGACCATGCTGCTTCACGCTCAGCTCGAGCTCTGAGGGCGCCGGTGGCGTATCGGCGTCCGCCTCCGGCTCCACGTCGGGTGCTGGTGCGTCGGCCTTGGGTGCTTCCTCGTCGACGATCTTCGTGGGCGGCTCGACCGGCTTCTTCAGCGGTTTCTTGGGAACGGCCACGGCGTTTCCTGCCACCAGGGCGGTCGCAACGAGGCCAGCAAGCACCAGAGGTCTCATGCTTGGACGCTACAATGAGATGACGCGCTAGGCCACGCCTCGAGCGTGCCTTGTCAGCTTGGCGCGGCAGCCGATTTGCACCCCGAGCAGGGGGTTCGGGTGAGGAGCGGCGTCTTGGCAATGCACCTCACCCCCCGATCCTCCGTGGGGAAAGGCGGCTGATCCGCTGCATTCTGGGCGCTTTGTAGTAGCCTCGGCCGCCAATGACGGACCACGCCTCGCTGCAGCTTCGCGGGCTCT
>JAWKRD010000107.1:0-7154 GCA_041389805.1 Polyangiaceae bacterium
TCGGACGACGAAGACTCGGACGACGAAGACTCGGACGACGAAGACTCGGACGACGAAGACTCGGACGACGAAGACTCGGACGACGAGGACTCAGACGACGAGGACATGTCGAACGACGATGAGGTGACCAAAGCCGAGGGTCCCGACGCGAAGAAGCGCGGCTCTGATCATCCCCCCGCCACGCCAGCGAAGAAGGCGGATCACGGGCACGGCGATCACGGCCACGACGATCACGATGACCACGGCCTGGCGCACACCATGCCGATCAAGGGGTTGATCGCGGTTTGGGCCGCGCTGATGGTGCTCACCGTGCTCACGGTGAGCGTCACCCACTTCGACATGGGCTACACCCTCAACCTGGTGGTCGCGATGGTGATCGCCACGGTCAAGGCGTCCCTCGTGATGCTGTTCTTCATGCACCTGTGGTGGGACAAGCGCTTCAACGTGCTGATCTTCCTCAGCTCGTTCTTGTTCCTGGCGCTGTTCGTCGGCCTCACCGTGAACGACCGCGGGGAGTATCAGCAGAACATCAACGCCTACGAGGACGCAAAGACGCCCTGAACAGGGCCAAGCCAGCGGCAAAGCGCTGAGCTTGGACATCGCAAGAAGAGCCCGGCCCTGGTCGGGCTCTTCGCGTTTTGTGAGTCGCGGTTGGAGCTGGGCTTCGCCGGACACGAACATTCCTGAACAATGCCGCCGCATTGTCCAATCCCGTGGCTCGCCGAGGGCACATCGCTCAGCGTCGGGCCGTATTTGGTGTGACGATGAAGAGCGTGGCGGCAAAGAGCGGAGTGCTGCTGGGAGCCGGTCTGGTCCTGGTCGGTTTTTTCATGGCCTGGTTCGGCTTCTCCTTTGGCCCAGCCTCCATTTCCATTTCCGGGTGGCAAATTGCGAAGGTAGCTTCCCAGCGCGGAGCCCAATACTACGCGATCTACCTCTTGCCCCTTGGCGCGCTCATCGCCGGCTTTCTCGCGCTGACGAACAGGCGGGGCGCGGCGAAGGTCGCGCTCTTGGTAGGCGGGGTGTTCCTCCTCTGGTCGCTCGCCGAAGTGCTGCTCTTGCTGTGGCGCACCACGTTCCTGGGGCTCTGGCTCACGCTGCTCGGCGCCGGAGTGCTGTTCTTCGCCGGCCTGCTCGCGAAGCGCCGCTAGCTGATCCGTAGGGAATCGGCTTCAGCCGCTGTCTACCTAGCTCGGGGATTGGGGGGTGAGGCCAAACTGGTGGTCGAGCTTCTTCACCTGGGCGCGCACCAACACCAGGGCAAGGCCACCCACGATCACGTTGGCGACGGTCACGCCGAGGAACATCCCGTAGAGGCCCTCGAGCGCCGCTCCGAGCAGCGCCAACGGCACCGCCAAGACGAACAGCCGGATTATGATGACCATCCCGGCGTTGAGCGGCCGGTTGATGCCGTTGAACACACTGACAGCAAAAACCGACACGCCGTAGGCGCCGTAGCTGATGGGAACCAGCCGCATGTACCAGGCGGCGGGAGTGACCACGTCACCTTCGGAGCTGAACCAGCCAGCGATCAGCGGCGCGGCCACTCCGAGCACCAGCGCCACCCCTAACCCCCAAACCACGCAGGCCTTGGCGCCGAACCTCAGTGCCTCACGGATACGATTGCTCTTGCGTGCTCCGAAGTTCTGCCCGGCGAAAGGCGTCGCAGAGGCGCTGAGCGCGATGATGCCGATCATCGATAGCGATTCGACGCGCGTCCCAACGCCGTAGGCAGCGACCGCGCTATGCCCAAAGCGAGACGCAATGCGCGTCAGCACCGCCGCCGCAATGGGCACCAGCATGTTCGTGGCCGCGGCGGGCAAGCCGACGCTCAGGATGTGCTTCCATGAAGCGAGCACGCCGCCCGGCCTCAGGTAGCTGAGCGACAGCATCTTCTCGCGTCGGGTGAGGATCCAGAACGCGGCGACGAAGGTGATCGTCCAGGAGATGACGGTCGCTACCGCGGCGCCCATCAGCTCCCAACGAGGAAACGGGCCGATGCCGAAGATCATCAACGGATCGAGGATCACGTTCACCCCACCGGCGAGCATCATGATGAGCCCAGGCGTCTTGGTGTCGCCGGTCGCGCGAATGCACGCGTTGCCCACCATCGGCACCACGAGGAGACCTACGCCGAGGTACCAAGGCACCATGTAGGCCTTGATCATCGGCATCAGCTCAGGTCCAGCTCCGAGCGCGGTGAACAGCGGGTCCAGCGTCAGGAGACCTATCGCCGCGAGCAACACCACCAGCAAGAACGCGAGCATCAAGCCGTGGGTCGCGAGGCGAGTGACCTTCTGGTCGTCCCCTTCTCCGATGGCGCGCGAGATCACGCTCATCACGCCGATCCCCATCCCCATGGACAGGCTCATCACGGTGAACACGATGGGGAACGTGAAGCTCATGGCCGCGAGCGGCTCGGGGCCCAGCTGGCCAACGTAGATGGTGTCAACGACACCGAACAGGATCACCGCCCCGATGCCGAACGCCATCGGGATCGCCAGGCGGGTGAGGGTTGGTCCCACCGGACCTTGGGTGAGGTCGCGCTTGGCCGGCTTGGCCGGCGCGGCGGTCTCTGAGAGCTCCGCGGCCTCGGAGAGTGGAGCGGCGGGTTCGGAGCCGGCAGCCGTTTCCGGCGTAGGGGATGAAGCGGACAACACAGCGTTCGTAGTGTCACGACGCGCCGCTCGCAACGTGAGATCGCGCCGCGCAGAGACGACTCCGACAAATCCCAGGGAAAGCTGGGCGACTACTGCTGCTGGCTCAGCTCGACCAACGCGTCCACCACGCGGTCCATGCGTTGACGTACCCCGCCGTGGTCGCTGATCCCGTTGACCAGAATGCTGAATGCGTAGGGCTCCTTGCCTTGACGAAGCACGAAGCCACTCAGCGCAACGACCCGCGCGAGTGTCCCCGTCTTGGCGCGGACGGCCCGACTCGTGCGGTGCTTACGCAGCCGCGACCGCAGGGTGCCGTCCACCCCGCCAACGGATAGCTGGGCCACAAATTCAGCGGATAGTCGTGGATCGCGATACGCGTGACTCAACACGCGAGTGAGCGTCGCCGCGCTCAGGCGATTCGCGTCGAACAAGCCCGAGCCATTGAGGATCACGTCTGCCGAGTGCGGCTCCGCAGAAGGAGCGGCAGCGGTTCCGGCGGGCGCTGGGGTGCTAGGCGTCCCGGGCGTCACCTGCGCGAGCCACTGGGAGACCTGCACGGCGGCTTGCTTGAAAGTCGAAGGTTCCCCCGGATTCGCGTGGGCCGCGATCGCCTTGAATAGCATTTCTGCATAGAAATTATCACTATCCTTGCCCAGGCGCTGCACCAGCACGTTCAACGGTGGAGAGGGCACGTGCACTAGCTCGCGCTTCTCTCCAGCGCCACCCGGCTTCACGCCCCCTTTGATCTCCACCCCGAAGCTCGTGAGCGCGGAAGCGAGCGCGTAGCCCGCTAGCAAGGTCGGGTCATCCACGCGCTTGGTGAAGCGCTGCCTGGGGAGCGAGTCCGCAATGCGGCCATCGAGCTCCGCGCGAAGCTTGTTTCCGTCGGGTACTAGCCTTAGCTGAACGGACTGACCCTTGCCCTTCTCAACCGTCTTGACCTGGCCGCTCACACTGACGAAGCCTGGCGGATCGAACCAGATGCGCGCTGGCTTGCCGTCCGCCGTTGGCACCACGTTCAACGTGACCGTGTTCTCCTCCAAGGCGATCGCGCTCACGGGCGCACGAAAATAGGCCCACTCGTTCGGCTGTTGATCGAAGGCCGGTGGCACGTATTGCCCATCGAAGCGCCCTTGGTCGACCAGGATGTCCCCATCGACCTGGCGCAGACCGCTCTGCACGAGCGCCGACGCGAGGCGCCAAACCTCCCCCATACCGAAGGCAGGGTCGCCGTCGCCTCGCAGCACCAGCGACGTGGAGTGAGTGTCGTTGAGCGCGCCGTACACTCCCGTGCGGAAGCTGAAGTCGGGTCCAAGGAGCTCGAGCGCAGCGGCCGCCGTCACGACCTTCATGTTGGACGCGGGATTCAGCGCTTGCTCGTCATCGACTCCCGCAATGCGTTTCCCCGTCTCGACATCCAAGACGCGCACACTGAGCTGCCCCTTGCCTTCTTTCACCCAGCGGCTCAGCTCCTGAACGCGCGAGTCCAGCGTCGCCGCGGCGAGGGGCCGAGGCAGACGTTCGGGAGTCACTTGCGGCGCTGGTTGGGTCACCAGCAGCGCCCCAACTCCCGAGAGCGCGCACAACGCGATCCCAGCGAACCAGGCATTGAATTTCCGCATGCGCCGCGTTCTAGCATCTGATAGGGCGATCGGGTGACGTGGGGAGTGCAGCTGAACCAGATTGCGCGGCGCCTCCGCTCACCCATGCTGGCGATCACGGCGTCGGCGGTGATCACGGCGTGTACGCCTTCTGGCGCCCCGGACGCCGCAGCTGAACGCGCGTTGGAGATCGTGGTGCCGACGGAATTCAGCTCCCTCGATCCGCGTTTCACGACCCGCGCCCTGGACATCAAGGTGACGCGCCTAGTCCACGCGGGACTCGCTGGCCTCGACCCGGATAGCTTGGAGCCAGTGCCGCTGGCCGCGCAGAGCTGGCGCTGGCGTGACCCGAGTCACCTAGAAATCACGCTTCGCTCGGGCCTCAAATTCCACAGTGGCAAATACCTCGAGGTCGCAGACATCTGCGCGACGCTCGAGGCTCTGGCTGACAAGCGCCTCGGAAGCCCTCATCGCGTCGTCGCAGAATCAATCGGTGCTTGCCGGGATTTGGGTGAGGGACGCCTCGAGCTGACCTTGGCCAAACCACGCGCCACGTTGCTCTCGGACTTGGAGGTACCCATCTTGCGCGCCGATCAGGCGGCGAGCGCCCAGAGCGCCACGGGAGATCTGGATGGTCTTGGCGCCTACAGGATCAGCCATTTCGATTGGGCCGAGGTGCGCCTGGAAGCCGTACCAGGGCAAGCAAGCGCCCTCGGGCTCCATCAACGCAGCTCCTCACCCCCAAATCCCGATGGGGCGAATCCAGAGACTGATTCGTCGACGCACGTCGTGATCCGTACGGTAAGGGACGAGAACGCGCGCGCCTTGCGCTTGATGGCCGGCAGCGCTGATATCGCACCCAACGCCATCTCGGCGACCATCCTGCCGGCTCTGGAGCAGCGCCCAGAGCTCGAGGTGAAGTCGCGACCAGGCGCGAACGTCACCTACATGCTGTTCCAGAACGATCGAGCGCCGACCAATCAGCTCGCGTTCCGACGCGCCGTCGCCCACGCCATCGACCGCAAGCTGCTCGTCACCACGTTGCTGGCTGGTAAGGCTCAGGTCGCCAGCGGCTTGTTTCCGCGAGGACACTGGGCAGCCGACCCTGACGCGGAGGCCATCGACTCGGACACACAGCAGGCGCGGTCGGTCCTGAGTCAGGCCGCCCCGTTTACCTTGACCACCAGCACGGATCGCGCGCGGCTGACGGTTGCGCGCGCCATCGCGCAGATGCTGACTGACGCTGGCGCCACGGTGCGCGTCGTGGCGCTCGATCTCGGGGTGCTGCTCAAGCGCCTGGACGCCGGGGATTTTCAGCTCGCGGTGTTGCAAATGCCGGAACTCACGGAGCCCAATATCCTCAACTGGTTCTTTAATCCGCGTGGAATTCCAGGCGAAGGTGGCGAAGGCAAGAACCGCGCGCGCTATCGCAATCCGTCGGTCGGCAAGTGGCTTGACGCAGCAAGCAAATCCAACGCGCGCGACGAGCGAGGCGAGCTGTATCGGCGAATCGCCCGACAAATGGCCGAGGATTTACCGGTGCTCCCGCTGTGGCACGAAGACCAGGTAGCGGTGGTTTCTACACGCGCGCATGGCTTCGAACTCGATGCGGTTGGCCGCTGGGGCGCGCTCGCCGGGCGCTCGGATCCTGCGTCCCCTGCGGGCAACTGAGAGATTCTTGCTGCGCGCTTGCTTTTCGAGGCGGATCCAGTCAAAAGGCCGCGAGTCATGAGTGACGGGAAGTCAGGACCTGCTCAGGCGGCTACACCGCTTCGAGCGCCAGCACCGCGCATCGGTCGTTCGCTCGCTCGCGGCGCAGCGCTAGCTGCTGGCCTCACCTGTCTCGCCGTCGCAGCCCCGGCGTCTGCAGACGAACCGGTGCGTGATGAGCGTCACGACCCCGATGTCTATCCGCCGGACGGCGCTCGCCCGAACATGTTCGTGGCGGGCGCGCTGACGACGGGTATCTGGTACGGAGCCGCGGTCAGCTTCTCCTACCTGTGGCCGGATGCACCGGGCGCGAACGATTTACGCATCCCCGTCGCGGGCCCTTGGATGGCTTTGGCGGATACTGGGTGCGCAGACACGGATCCAGGATGCAGCACGTTCACCGTGGTGTTGCGTGCAATCCTCACCACGATCGACGCCGTCGGTCAGGCCGGTGGCCTGCTGATCATGGCGGAGGCCGCATTCCTACACACCGACTCGGGCGCCCCGAAGCGCAAGCCCAAGCCCAAGTCGGCAGGGGTGAGCGCGGCGCCGTGGGTATCGGGCGACGCCATGGGCCTTGGCGTGTTCGGCAGTTTCTAGCGTCCCTTCCCGAAGTCCGCGAGACCGCGTCGCGGCGCGGACAGCGCTCGCCAAAAACACTCAACCGTTCGCAGCGTTGCACGCTGCAACAGATTAACGTGTGCACAGGAGAGGTAGCCGTGTTACTTGGAACGCCCGTGATGGAGAACACACGGTGAGTCGGCGAACTAAGTTCGTCCTGGTCACCGGCGGTGTTGTCTCGTCGATCGGCAAAGGGTTAGCAGCAGCTTCGATTGGAGCCTTGATGGAAGCGCGCGGATTGCGCGTCACCCACATGAAGCTCGACCCTTACATCAATGTCGATCCCGGGACGATGTCGCCGTACCAGCACGGAGAAGTCTTCGTAACTGATGACGGCGCAGAGACCGATCTCGATCTAGGTCACTACGAGCGCTACACGTCGGCGCGCCTTTCGCGCGCCTCAAACCTAACCACAGGACGCATCTACGAGGCGGTGATCTCGAAGGAGCGTCGCGGCGAGTACCTGGGCGCTACCGTCCAGGTGATTCCCCACATAACCGACGAAATCAAAGCAGGTATCAAGCGCGCCAGTAAGGACGCGGACATCTGCATCATCGAGATC
>JAWKRD010000108.1:0-7063 GCA_041389805.1 Polyangiaceae bacterium
CCAAGCGTGCCGCAGACTCACACCCGTGACTCGTTCGTCGTGCCGCTGACGCACGGGAAAGCCTATGTTTCGCTTCGAAACACGGGCCACTCCGCGCTCAGCGGAGCAACTGCTCGGCGTGTTGCAGGTCCTCGAACGTATCGATTTCCGTCCAGGGCAGATCGGACACGTCCACAGCTTCCGCCTCCAGCTCATGGTCTGCAATCAGCTTGGCGTAGACGTCCTCGTAGTAGAGGTCCTCGGCGCATCCGCGCAGCGCCTCGAACAGGCGCTTCGATAGCCGCCCGGAAACGCGTTCGATCCCGATGCTCTCTCCCGCCGATTCCTGGATGGAAACCCCCTTACCAAAGGTCTCGATGCGGCGCCCCGAGCGCACGATAACCTTCATCGCTTCCTCGTCCAGCATCCGACCGCCATCGACGCCCACTGCCAGCTCGGCGCCGCTCGCGTCCAACCTCGGCAGCAACTCAGGCTGAAAAATCACGTCTCCATCCAGCTTGAAGAAGCTGCGCTCACCCACCGCCTCGGCGCACAGAGCGAGCGACACAGAATTCTGCGTGGAATCGAAACGAGGGTTGGGACAGAATACCAGCTCCGCCTGGCTGCCCTCCAGCGCCCCACGCACCGCGTCCTCCCGGTAGCCTGTTGCCAACACGAGACGTGTGATTCCGTACTGTATCAACAGCCGCACAGCGCGATGTAGAATCGTCTCACCCTGTACCTCCACCAGCGCCTTGGGGCGGTCGTCGGTGAGGGGTCTCAGCCGGGAGCCAACACCCGCAACCAAGATCACTGCGCAGCGCGTGGGCTCGGCGGCGCTTCGGCTGTTTTCCATGGCGGATGCGTAGCCCAATGCATCCAGGCAGGCCTAGTCTGAACGTCGAAAACGCGGACAAAAGTTGGTGCTGACTCCGCGGTTTGCAGGGTTGGGAACGCTTGTTGCTTTGCTCACCTCCGTGAGCCGCCAAGTCAACCGATGCCGCCGCGCGGGACGAAGGACGAACTTCGTGGTACGCGGGCCCGCCCGCACCTTCGCAGGAACGGTTCGCCATTGCCTACTACCGCCGGGCTGCCTTGGCGCCTATGAAGCCTCCGCCCCGCATCCCAGTCCGTCCTCGCGGACCCTCCTCCCCTAACCCCAGCAGTCGCTGGGCCTTCGACGGCTCGTGCTACGGCAGCGCCGCCACCTGATCGCAGAGAGCATTCAATGAAACAGCCTGAGAACATCACCAAGCCCACCGGCAAGTTGCTAGTCCTCCTGCCCGGCATGGGGGCGGTCGCTACCACCTTCATCGCTGGCTGCCTGCTGGCGCGTAAAGGGCTCGCTCAGCCCATAGGGTCGCTGACGCAGCTGGGGACCATCCGTCTGGGCAAGCGCACGGACAACCGTACCCCGCGGATCAAAGAGTTCGCTCCCCTGGCGGCCCTCGACCAGCTGGAGTTCGCCGGCTGGGACCTGTTTCCCGACACGGCCTACGAGTCCGCCGTCAACGCGGAGGTGCTGACCGCGAAGCACCTGGATCCGATCCGCGAGGAGCTCGACGCCATCAAGCCAATGAAGGCGGTCTTCTACCCCGAATACGTGAAGCGCCTCCACGGTACGCACATCAAGTCCGCGCCGACCAAGGCCGACATGGTCGAAGAGCTGCGCAAGGATATCCGCGAGGCAATGAAGGCCCACGGCTGCGATCGTGCGGTCGCCGTGTGGTGCGGCTCGACCGAGACATACATCGAAGCGGGCCCTGTTCACCAGACCATCGCCGCTTTCGAGGAAGGGCTGAAGAACAACGACCCCGGGATCTCCGCGTCGATGATCTACGCCTGGGCATGCTTGAAGGAAGGAGTGCCCTACGCCAACGGCGCGCCCAACCTCAGCAACGATTTCAATGCGGCTTACGACCTGGCCAAGGAAACAGGCACACCGATCAGCGGCAAGGACTTCAAGACGGGGCAGACCCTGATGAAGACCATCCTGGCTCCCGGCCTGAAGGCGCGCATGATCGGACTCCAGGGTTGGTTCTCCACCAACATTCTCGGCAACCGCGACGGCGAAGTGCTGGACGATCCGGACAACTTCAAGACCAAGGAAGTCTCGAAGCTCGGCGTGCTCGAACACATCCTACAGCCCGATCTGTATCCGGAGCTGTACGGGAACGTGTACCACAAGGTCCGCATCAACTATTACCCGCCCCGCGGTGACGCGAAGGAAGGTTGGGACAACCTGGATATCATCGGATGGCTTGGATACCCGATGCAGATCAAGGTCGACTTCCTCTGCCGTGACTCGATCCTCGCGGCACCGATCGTCCTCGACCTCGCGCTCTTCATGGACTTGGCCAAGCGCGCGAAGTTCCGCGGCATCCAGGAGTGGCTGAGCTTCTACTTCAAGAGCCCGATCACACCCGAAGGTCTCTATCCAGAGCACGATCTGTTCATCCAGTCGATGAAGCTCAAGAACACGCTGCGCTGGATGATGGGCGAGAGCCTCATCACCCACCTGGGCAACGAGTACTACGACTGATCGATTGTGGGCCGCACGCGGCCTGACATCCCCTGCGGCCCGCTGCTCGAACCACGAGCGCGGGCCGTTGGCTTATACAGCGCCCGGAGTCTGGGACTCGAGTCAGATGAGGCCGCTGCGTCGACGCACCAACCAGTGCACGCCGAGGCTCAACGCGGCCAGTAGCGACCACAGCCACGCGGGGATCCATGCGGAGACATGCCGCTCCGTCGCCAGGCGAGTCGCTTCAGCTCGCGGCAGGTCTTGAATTCGACCCAGCGCCACTGAGCTGCCACCTGTCACTTGAGCGATCGCTTTCATACGCTCCGGATCGGGTCGTGAGTCAGCCCATGCTTCTCCGCCTTCTTCACACGCGAAGTCTTGGCGCGTGGCCGGAGCATCCCCGACCCGCGCACGTGCGACGTATCCCCCTGCTTGGAGGGCGCCCACATCGATTTCCACCACGCCCTCGTCTCCAAGTTGGGCCTTGCGCTCGATGACCCCGGCTTTGCCGATGCCGAGCAGTGCAAGCTCGAGGCTCACCGGGCCAGGGTTACCCGGCAGGGTCGACAGCTTGAGCTTCGTCGCCCGCCCTGCGACGCACGCGCCGCCCACGATTTCGAGCCGCGCTGACTCGTAGCGCGGTTCGCGCATCAGCCAACCCAGCAGCCCGTCCCAGAGCGCCCCATAGCCACGCCCCGCCGCGCGGGTCGCGAGTTGACCAAAGCCCAGGCGGTGTGTGCCATCAACAGTGAGCGCGATAGTGCGACCGTCCCCGTACTCGCCCAGCGAGAGCACCGGCATCGGCTCTTTCCCCGCGGTAAGAGATGGGTGTTCCCAGATCACCACCGAGCCTTTGCGGGCGCCGCCCACGACGTTGGTGCCGGGCATGCTGGGCAGGTCGTCTCCGAACAGATCCCTCACACCGGAGACGATGGGCGCCGCCTTCCCTGCGCGCGTGTAACGGGGCACGAAGTCTTCGGTGTCCAGCGGCTGGCCGGAGTCGTTGAGCTCTATCGGGAGCACCCGGCCAATCGCCGTCGATGCATAGCCACCGGCGGCGAACGAGGCGACTCCCCCCACCATGATCAGACCTCCGCCGGACTCCACGTAGGACGCCAAGCGTCCGAGGTGTGGGTTGATACCGTAGCGAACAGCGTCGATGTCTTGCAGCACGATCGCGTCGAAGCTTGGGAGCGACATGAACAGCTCATCCACTGGAAAGGGGATCAGCGCGAGCTCGTCGTCACTCTGGGTCTGGGTGTCGTCTTCCTCCGTGCGCAAGATGAAGAACGCCACGACATCCACCGACTCGTCGCTCTTGAGCCACATGCGGAGCGCGCGCACGTCGTACGTCGGTCGCCCCGCGACGTGCAGCAGACGGATACGCTCGCGGGCCACGTTCAGGCTGAGCAGGCGGCGGTTGTTCGCGGGGATGGTGTCGGCGCTGGGCGGCGTTATCGCTACCTCGAGGATACGATCCCCGGCGCGATCAAGGGTCACTTTGAGCTCGACGGTTGCCTTCCCGTCTTTGACCTGAGCGACGCCGCTCGCAAGCAGCGCGGGCTCCACGCCCTGACGCAGCTCCTTCACCGTGATCGGGACATCGCCGCAGGCCAGCCCACCATCGCAACCAATGTCGATGGTGAGGGCGAGCGGCTGATGAGCGACGGCCGCCCCAGCGGTCTTTACCGCGCGGATACTGGCGTCCCGCGGGGCCTTCTCCGAGACGCGCACCGTGTGCACGGGTACTCCAAGCCCCCGCCAGGCTAGCTCCAGTGCCTCTCGCTCAGCGCCCGCCTCCGGGCGCGTGAGCCGCCCATCACTCAACACCACGATCGCCCGGGGGCGCTCGCCGGTCTCGTCGCCAAGGCTGCTCAGAGCTTCGACCAGGTCGCTGGACGTGCTGTGTCCAAGCTTCTCGTCAGGACTCTGAGGATCGAGGTTCTTCGGTGCTCCGTCCCCAAAGCCAAGCACGCTGATGCGCGCGTCGGAGAAGCGCTGCTTGACCTGCTCCACCGCCTTGAGCGCTGCTTCACGGCGCGTTTGCTCGCCATCCTTCAGCTCGAGGCGCCGGGAGTCGTCAACCAACACCACGACCCGTGGCCCCACGACGCTGCCGCGACTCACCACGCGCACGGGGCGCAACGCCGCGGCGAGCAGCAGCAAGACCGCGACTACGCCGGTCAGAAAGATCCCCGCCCCCCAGCGCTCGCGGCGCCTGAGTTCGAACACCAGGAGCCCAAGTGCGCCCAGACCAAGCACCAGCGCGATCCAGATCACGCCTTGCGGCAGGTCGTCAGAGAAGGCCCAGGAAGCGTTCATGGCCTCACGGCGGCGCCGCGACGGATCAACCACGCGACGTGCACCTGGTCGTCCTTGTAGTCCGAGCACAAGACGTACATCGCGATGTTGACCGCGAGGCGGATGGCGTACTCCCGCTGCAGAAACCCACCGGGCTCGACTCCGAGCGCCCACCCACCAGAGCGGGTGCGCGCCAGCGCTCCGAGGATGTCGTGCTGCAACAGCAGCACCTGGGCGTAGCCACCGCGCACGATCGCTTCGATGCTCTTCGGCCCTTCGAGGCGGCCGTATGGGCGGTCTACGATGTAGTAGGTCTTGAAGAGCACGTGCTCCGGCGGCAGCACGACGATCGGTGACTCCGGGAGCAGCCCTTCCAGTTCCGCGCGGACAGCCTTGGTGAAGGCACCCGCCTGCGGGTCCCAGTCGTCGATCAAGAGCACGCCACCCAGGTTGATGAACTGGAGCAGTCCGCGGCGCTCCGGGCCGGACAAAGCAGGGGGCGCCTTTTCACCACACCACATCACGAAGGGCTCGTCGAAGAGCGCCGGATCGTCTGCTGCGACGAGCTTGGTGACGAGTCGGCCGGGCGCGCTGGTGCGGCGTACCAGCTCCCAACCCCAACGCTCTGGGCCGCTCAAGCGCGGGCCGCCAGGCTCGATCCCGCCAGTCTTCAACAGGCGGGCCTGAAAAGCGCCCGCTTGGCCAAACGCCGTCGCGCGCGACGCGCACAACGCCGCCGCCAAGCCAGCTAGAGCGTGCCTGCGAGAAAAGCGCCGCGTGCTCACCGAAAGTCTTCGACCCTCCACACGCCTTCTTCTCGCTCCAGGGAAACGCTGTGTCCTCCCGGAAGCGTCACGCTGGCCTTGTCGCCGTCGACGCGGATATCGAGACTGTCCGGGTGCTCCAAGCCTTGCACCAGCGCGGCTAGATCACGCTCCACCGCCGCGCGCGTCTCGGCGCTCAGCACCTGCATCAGCGCGGCGTAGCTACGCCGTGCGAGCGCCGCGCGGAGCTCCCCGAGCGCTTGCGCGGGAGTGCGAGCTCCGCTCGGCAGTGCGAGCGCCGCGGTCACGCGGAAGTCCCCGTCTTCGATTGCCAAGACGGCGTCTTCCCCGTCGGTGAAGCGCACCGTTGCACGGGCCTCGATTTGAGTGCTCGTCGACGCCAGGGCTTTGCCGCTTTGCGCCAGCTCGGCTTTCGCGTCCTTGACCAGCTTCTTGGTGCCGTCGCGCCCGTAGGTTGCCTGCGCCTCCTTCGACAGCATGCCGTAGATCGCGGCATCGTCGCCGCGTTGAGCAGCCTCGGCGTAGGCCTCCGCTGCCACGCGAGGATCCGGCAGTGCTTCTCCGCCGCAGCCGATCAGCAGCGCCGCGGTGCCCGCAGTGGTCAGCACGGGCTGGACCACGGCGCGCCTCACCCCCCGAACCCAAGGCGGCGCGTTAGTCAGACGGTGGGCAAGAGTGGTTGCACGCCTCACGAGTACCGGTGATAGCGCGCTTTTCCGCCGCGGAGTACCTCCCAATGCCATCTCGGTGTCGAGCTGGGGACGAGAGCCGTGTGACCTGGCCAACGCGGGCGACGTCCGCTAGCGTGAGCGGCATGACGCTTAGTGTTGCCGAGCGCCACTCCCCGGCGCGACTCTCCAGAACCTGGCTCGGTCGGCGCGGCCTGTTGCTGCTGCTCGCTGGAGCCGCCCTCAGCTTGGGTTGCGGTGGCGAACCCCCGAAGGCGCCGAACAAAATGCGGCCCCTGGACGAGCGCCGCGCAGTCCAGCTGATCGCGACCACCATGCGCGATCACGGCGATCGCCCGGCCCAGGCGCGACGCATGGCGCTCGGCGAAGGCATCGACATCGAGGTGGATGTGGGAGTCGCTGGTCACAAGTTCGGCGTCGCGTACACGAACGCCCAGGAGCGCAGCAAGATCGCGGGCACGCTGCCCCAGGTGGACTCCGACAGCGACGCGCTGGTCCTCGCGCGGGGCATGGGGGATGAAGCCGACGCGCGCATCCTCGTCCTGCGCGACGACGCGTACATGTACGACGACCAGGTGGGCACCGACCACGAAGAAACCACCATTACCGCGGAGAACAAGCTCAAGCGGGATGTGCGCGATTTCCTGGTGCGTGCGCGCGCTGAGAAGTGGCCGTGAGCGAAGACGCCCAGGCGCGCTCCCCCGAGCGCCGCGTGCTCGCCGTCGGCGCTTCGCTGACGTTGGTTGGGATCGCGCTCAGCGTGACGGCGTCTCAAGCCCTGGGCG
>JAWKRD010000109.1:0-7033 GCA_041389805.1 Polyangiaceae bacterium
GTCTCTGTATCCGGAACGCTGGCGTCGGATCGCGGCCCACGCCTCGTGCGCTGGGGCGACTTCGATCTGGATCTGTTGCTCGAGGGCGCGATGCTGGTGATGAAGAACGCCGACAAGCCCGGCGTCATCGGCAACATCGGAACCATCCTCGGCGAGAACTCGATCAACATCTCGCGCATGCAGGTCGGTGTTCACAGCTCGAGCGAGTCTGCTGCCTCGCTCTGGATGCTCGACTCCGAGCTGAACGAGAGCACGCTCGAGAAGATCCGCGGCGTGAACTACGTGAAGCAAGCCTCGAAGGTGGTGCTCGCGTAGCTGTTCCAGGCGCCTGCGAGCGCTTGGACACGAGCAGGAAGGCCCCCGTCAGGGGGCCTTCGGCGTTTGTGGTTTGCCGAGTGGCTGAGACTCAGAACTGCCAAGCGCCGAAGTGCGACTTCCGGCTGTGGGCGATGAGCTTTCCGTTGAAGTCGCGTACGCTGGTGGAGCCGCTGATCAACATTGGAAGTGATGCGGCAACCGCCAAGCCCCCAACCGCAAGTGCGGCGATACCAGCGGTCTTCATGCCTTGAGAGTCCTGGTAATGGCCCAAGCCGTAGAGCGCGCCTCCGCTCAACGCGAGCGGTGTCCCCACGGCGAGGGAGATCACTCCCCAGTCGCGCCAGCTCTTGCTACCGCCGTCCACGCTGAGCCGCGCCGTACCGACGCCCGGCTGCAAGCGGAAGATGTTGGTCGTGGTCATGCCTGGTGCGCGCACCCGTGCTTCCGAGCCGTCGACTTCTAGTGTCTTTCCGCACGGAGCTAAGCAGGCGCGCCGCCAAGGTCCGCCGTAAGTGACCGATCTCAGCTCGAGCCAGGCATCCCGATAGTTCACTTTCAGCTCCACTCTTGCCTGGGTCGGGGCCACGTACTGGGGCGGCGGGGCGCTGGTCGCTGACGCCGTGGGCGCCGCAGGGGCGGGAGCCGCAACGGCCGGAGCGCTGGGGGGAGGAGCTGACGCAGACGCCGCCGGCGCGGAGCTTGGTGGCGGGTTTGGCGGCGGAGCGGACGATTCGGGGGCTGGCGCCTCGGACGGGGGGGCGCTGGGTGGTGCGCCGGCGCCCGGTGGTGCACTTGCGCTCGGCGGTCCACTTGCGCTCGGCGGTCCACTTGCGCTCGGCGCGCTGGGCCCCGGTGCTGGCGAGGCGGCCGAGCCGGGCGCGCTCGCTGAAGCCTGGGGCTTTTTTGAGCTCGCAGTGGGCGGATCGGCGTGGGCGACCAGGGTGCCAGCGATCAAGATGCTTCCAACGACGCCGGCCACTCGCAGCTGCATGGGGGCGGAGCCTTCCAGCCCACACCCCGCTCTGCAAGGGGGTGTTTCACTGCTGCTTGACGCGGGCTCAGGCTAACCGATAACCCGAGAGCCAATGACCGCTCGAGTGTGGCGCTTTGCGTCGCCTGCCATCACCCCCAGGAGGGCCCCGTGGAATCTGCGGTAGTGCTCGCTCCTGGGACCGAACGGAACGCCCTCGCGGCGCGTTTTGCGGACGTGATCCGGAAGAACGTTCAGGCTTCGTCGGGCAAGCGGGAAGCCTTTGAGGATCTGCAGGGATCCGTGTTCGTCGTTGTAAACGACCCTCCCTCACCCCCCGATCTCCCGCGAGCTTCGGTGGCTCCAGGTTGGGGCGGAGCCCTCACGCTGCGCTTTGATTTCGGTCAGCTCACGATTCACGACGGACTCGTTGGTGTGCCCGTTGTCACCTTGCGCGGTGCCCCGCAGGTGATTGAGGGACTACCGGATCTCCAGCCGAGCTTGAGCGGACGCAGCGTGCGTGGGGCGCTCGCGACGCTGGCCGCGCTGCGCTGGGTCCGCAGGCAAGAGGAAGACGCGCTGAAGGTGTATGGCCTCACCCGGCACCCGCAGCTGACGGTCGGAGTACTCCGGGTTCTCTCCCGCCATCGCTGGTAGCACCGGGCGTTCTGAGCCATGGTACGCTCGTCGGGGGGCGCGGTGTTGGCGACGATGTAGGTGAGCATAACGGTGCGATTCCGACTCAGGTTTTTATTACAAGAGATCGACCTGTCGCCTGGCGTCACCGTCCTGGGTCGCAGTCCGACCTGTCACGTGACCCTCGATGACCCGCTGGTCAGTCGAGAGCACGCGCAGCTATCGGTGCGTGGGAGCAGCGTCACGGTTGAAGACCTCGGATCGCGCAACGGAACGCTCGTCAACGGCGAAAAACTGAGCGGTGCACGGGAGCTGAGGGACGGAGATCGAGTGCGGCTCGGGACCCAGGAGCTGGTGTTTTACCACCTGGACGACTCGGATCGTGCTGCTGGCCGTGCGACCGGATTCATGACGCGCTGCGCGGCATGCGGCGTCCCTTACCCTGCGGAAGCGGGCACTTGCCCCAACTGTGGAAGCGATCATCGCGTGGAGGACGACACCGTCAGCGGCGTCGTTGGCGCCTCGGACCAAAACTGGACGCTGCAGCTCTTGATCGAGGTGCTCCAGCGCGCGGAGACGGTCAACCGCACAGAAGACGTGGAGCGTCTGCTCGAGCGCGCGCGCGCTAACATCGAAGGGCGACTCGCGGCCAATCACCACGTCGCGCCGGAGCACCTGGACGCGGTTGCCGTCAGCGCTTCGCGCTTGGCGCGGCGGCTCGGACAGCCCCGCTGGGGCCGCTGGGCGCTCGATGTGTTCGCGGCGGCCAACCGACTTCCGCCAGAGGTCGTCAGCGCGGAGCTGAACACGTTGCCTCCCGACTCGCAGGGGGAGCTTAGAGGGTCAGTAGAGCGTATCCTTGCGGAAGTGACGGAGGAGAGTGCGGAGCGGCGGCAGGCGTTGTTGCGCTTGGCGGCTGACTTTGACACATGAAATATCGCTTGCGGTACCTCCAGCATGATTTCGAACTAAGCCTTGGGCAGTTCGTCATCGGCCGCGCCGCGGAGTGCCAGCTCTCCCTGGATGATCCTCTGGTGTCACGGCGTCATGCCCTGCTGGCCGTGTCAGACTCAGAGATCAGCGTCGAGGATTTGGGCAGCCGCAACGGCGTGCTGGTCAATGGCGAGCAGCTCGTTGGCAGCCTGGTGCTCAAGCACGGCGATCGGATCCAGATCGGTAGCCAACAAATGCTGCTCTTGCGCGCGCGAGACGATCGGGCGCAGACCCAGATGCGGATGGAGGCAGCCAGCACCGCTGATGCCGTGGGATTACTTGGCAACCTGGCCGACAAGGCGTTCGCGCTCGGGCGGGGCGCCGAGGCCGAGCGGATACTGAGCGGCTACCTCGACGGCGTGGCGAGCGATCTGAACGGCGGACTCGAAGTGAGCGACCGCGTGGTGGATCAGGCGGCAGAGTATGCGTCGCGCCTCGCCCTCGCCACCGGCAAGGGGCGCTGGGTGGATTACATCATCACCCTGTACGGCAAGTTGAACCGTCCGTGCCCCGCGTCGGTCGTGGACGGCCTCTATTCCGGTCTGCGGAAGGTCGACAACGTCGATCGCACGCGCCTGCGCGACTACATCGCCGCGTTGAAGAAGCGGTCGAACAGCCTGGGCCCGAATGAGCGTTTCCTGTTGAGTCGGCTGGAAGGGCTCGAGCGTCTCGCCGCCCTGAAGTGAGCGCCCTGAAATGAGCGCCCCGAAATGAGCGCGGTTGTGGCGCGGAAAAGTCGTCCGCCGCCAGCAACCGCCCACCGTCGGTCTCCGACTTGGGAACGGCCGCTCGCCCGAGATTCGGCCTTTGCCGAGCTGGCAGGCGGGGCAAAGCCAAGGCGCAATGCAAGGGCGCGAGCAGGGCGTGGCAGGAGTCCGAGAACGCTGGCAAGCACGAGGAATGCCAGGCGCCGATGTGGTCCGCGATCGCAAACTTTGAGGCGGGGGAGTGCTCGACGTGGCGAGTTGGCATAGGTAACCTGATCTGAGTGTCTTCAGAGTCCGACAACGGGCGGCGCACCGAACCCCGGATGGCCGTTAGCTCCCCTCGAGGACCACTCCTCGCCTGGGTGCGATACCGCGGACGCGATCTGAAGCTGACGGGCTTCGAGACAGTGATCGGCCGCTCTGCGAGTTGCCAAATCGTGCTGGACGACGGCCTTGTGTCACGGCGTCACGCGCAGATCACGGTCGAGGACGAGCGGGTGATCTTGCACGATCTTGGCAGCGTCAACGGTGTCTACATCAACGGCGTTCGCCTCGAGGGGTCCAAAGAAGTGGGCGACGGCGATCGGATCCTGATCGGGAAGCAGGAGCTGATGGTGCGCACTGCCCGATCGGGCGGCGTCAACAGCGTCACCCTCGCGGAGCACCGAGATCGTTCCGCCGCGGAAACACTCACGGGGCTCGAACCAGCACCGTTTGCCGTCGTGCCGCCCGTGGCGGGTGAGCCCACCGGGGACACCGAAGCCACGCGCAAAGGCGATGCATTCGACCTCCTGGGAGGCGTCGCGGACAAGGTGCTCGCGATGGGCCGCGGCGCAGAAGCCGAGCGCATCCTGTCGAACTACCTGCGCAATCTGCTGGCCTCTCAGCGTCGCGGTGGGCCAGAGGTAAGCCCCGCCGTGATCGAGAAAGCGACCTCGTACGCCATCAAGCTTGCTCGGGCCACAGGCAAGGGCTCCTGGGTTGACTACGCCATTGAGCTGAACCAGCTCTGCAAGAAGCCGCTCCCGGGCGTGATTGTCGAAGAGCTGTACCAGTTCGTGCGCCTGGTTGAGGTCGACCTCAAGCTGCTACGCGAGTACGTGGCCGTGCTGAAGTCGACGGAGCAGAGCTTGGGCCCCGCAGAGCGCTTCATCGTTCAGCGCATCGAGGGTCTCGAGCGACTCGTTGCCGCGCGGTAATGCGGTGCGGCTCGTTGGGCGCCCTAGCGGCGCCGTGGGTTCCGCGCAAGGGTGAGCTCGGCCGCCTCGCGAATGCGAGCACGTAGCTCGGGGTCTGCTACCGAGTCGAGGTGCGTGACCAGGTCTCGCGGAAGCTCTGCGCGAGGGATGACGGGCGCGCTGCGCCGCGCGGATGCTTTGACTGGCTGCCCTGGCCGCCCCAGGTCGACGACGCGAAACCGGAGCTGTTTCACCTCGACGCCAGCCTCGTTCAGTCGTGCGAGGATTGGTTCGCTCAGCAGGGCGAGCTCCTGGGCCCAGACCGGCGACGCCACCTTCACGGTCAGCACGTCCCCCTTTACCCATCCGGCTTCGGAGCGCGCGGCGACACGAGGCCCAACCACCTCTCGCCACAGCCGACGCAGCTTGCCCCCAGGATGGGCCGCCTCGACGCCTTGGAGCAGGCTAGCGAGTTTCGATGGAGGGAGGCGATGTGCCATGAGGGTTTGGGGGGGAGGTGCGTTGTTTGTCCCACACACCTGGCGCGGGTTCTGAGTCGCTAAGTGTGCAGCCTAGCGCAGACGCCTCAGCCTAGCGCAGAGTCCCCCGGCGGGCGCGTGGACGACGCAGGCACAGGAGAGTAATGAAGGTGACTGTCGCATGCTCATGCCTCGAACCGCTCCGTTTCCCTTCGAAGCCGTACGGGATTTGATCGGGATCCTGCGTGCGATGTACGTGGCCGAGCGCGTGGGGCGGCACGACGTGACGCGCCTGAAGCGAATTCAGGCGGTCGCCGAGCGCTTGCAGCTGGCTCAGGAGCTCGCGTTGGAGCATGAGCCGGAGACGCTGGGACACGCGGCGGCGTGGCGCCACGCTGAGCGGGCGACTCAGGAACTCGGGGAGCTGGTCGATCTCACCACGCCACTCGAGCCCACACTGGAAGCGGCTTCTCGTCGAGTGACAGACGTGGTCCGCAGCGACGCGCGCGGGCAAGGCCTCAAGAAGCGTCGCTCTCGGGGCTGAACCGCGTGAAGTCGCCGAAATTAGCCGCGAACATGCAGCGGCGCACACTTGCACTAGAGTATCGGACGTGAGTGAACCCGAGTCCAACCTCGTGACCCGGCGAGGCGACGAGCTGGCAGAGTCTGAGCCGGCCACCTCTTCCTCCGTCCACGTGTCGGTGGAACTGGAAGAGCCAATCCCCGAGACGCCGCGCAGCGTCGCCACTCCAACCTCCGACCGCACGACGACCCTGCTGTCTGCACCGACGCCGGCCTCGACGTTCGAAGTCGAGACCGAGGACCGGCTCGCACGGCTCGAGCGTGAGCTGTCGTTCCTGCGCAGTCGCCTGGAGTCGGTCGAGGCTCAGAGCCGGCTGGCAGAAGACAATCGCCGCCACGGCTCATCCGCTGACTCAGGCGAGCCGTCAATCGAAGCTAAGTTCGGGCCCAAGCAGTGGCGTGTCGTCGCGATCTGGATCCTGGGTCTGGGCTTGCTAGCCGCGTACGGGCTGTTGAAGTAGGTCGTCCGCGAGCCCGCGCTCTCACCCCAACTACCGACGGCGCCGGCTGCGCATGGAGCTGGGTAACCGATAGAAATTTCCGCGAGGATATCATTCGCGATTCAGTGGGTCGCCGCACCTCAGACGTACTGGAGCGTCCCCAGCTCACGCGAATCAATCGGCTCATCGCCGAACTCGCCTTTGAACTCGCGAAGCACCCGCCTCCGCGGCAGGTCGCGCGCGGCTAGCAGGTCCAGTGCCGGAGGTGAGACTCGAACTCACACAAGGGGTTACCTCGGCGGATTTTGAATCCGCTGCGTCTGCCAATTCCGCCACTCCGGCAGGAGTCCGGAATCACTGGGGTTTTGTCCCAGCGATTCCGGGGGCGTGATTCTTAGGTGATTCTTGGACGCCGCGCCAGAAGTTTCTCGTCCAGGCGCAGGTGACGATTGTGCCTGAGGCGAGCTGCGCCTTGCGCGGGCATGACGCGCCGCGCAAGCTCTGCCCATGGACCTCTGGTTCAGCGCCGGCCTCGGCTGGGGGGAGCTCGCCGTCTGCCTGCTGTTGCTCGGGCTGGCGCTGGTCGGCTTCGCCCTTTGGTCGCGTGCTCGACGTCTGCGGCTGCCTCCGCCTCCGCCCGACGCGGTCCGACTCCCGGCGCGTCAGGAGCCGCCGGAGCTCCCAGTCGAGCTACCGCTAACCCCGCCGCCGCCGGAGCCTCCTCCCAGTG
>JAWKRD010000110.1:0-6833 GCA_041389805.1 Polyangiaceae bacterium
TGGTTCCATTAGCCGGTGTCCAGGCGTCACCGATGACAGCACCCGTGGTTGCGGCGCCGGGCCCAGCGGCTGCCTCTGACGGTTGCTTTCCTTCTTCACCTATTCCCGTGGAACAGGTTCCGCCGGCCTGGCCCGCTGCGCCACCCAGCGGAGCGGGACCGCCAGCTTCACCAAGGCCACTCGCGTTGCCGCCTCGTCCGCCCTTGGTAGTGCCTCCGTTCGGACACGCAGAGTAGGTCTTCTCTGCTCCACCCCGACCCTGAAGTGGTGGCATCGCTAGCGTGTCGAGCGCCTCACCGCTGAACCCTCCCAGGCTGCTTTGCGCCGGAAAACTACTCACCGGCGTCGCCCCATCGGCACCCTTCATCCCATCGCCAGCCACCAACTTCACGCTCACCAACGTCAGCGCGGTGCTGTCCTTCACGAAGGCCGCGATGGAGTTGCCGCCGGCGCTGGTTGCGCTCTGGGCGTCGAACTCGAAGCCTTCGAGTCGCGTGTCGGTGGTGACGCTGTCTGCGCTGAGGGCGTAGCCCTCCACGGAAGGCGCCACGGTGGCCTTGAGCGTGTTGTCGTAGCTCCAGTCGCTGCACTTGAAGGAGCCCCAGGCCTGGACTCCGGCGTTGGTGGCGTCGAGGGAGACTTGCTCGTCGTAGCTCCCGCCGTCCGCGCAGACGTACAGACGTTTCCCTGCGGTATTGGCCGCGGTGATGCCCTTGGCGATGCTGGCGAAGGGCGACGCCTGGCTGCCGTCGCCTGACGTGTCGTCGCCGTTTGGCGAGACGAACACGGCGTACTGGTCATCGATGACGCACGCATCGTCTCCCGGCGCTGACGTCGGATCGCACACGGGGCCGGTGCCTCCGGCGCCCGCCGTGCCTGCCGTGCCACCGGTGGCTCCGCTGCCGGCGGCGCCGCCGCTCGCACCGCTACCCGCAGAGCCCGCGTCTCCCGCGCTGCCACCCATGGCGTTGCCGCCTGCGCCCGCCGCGCCGCCGCTACCTGCCGTGCCGGCGCTCCCGCCGTTGCCACACGTGAGTGTGTCTTCACACGAGCCGCCGGAGTCGGTGCAGCCGACTCCCACTCCTGCGCTCACGAACAAAACTGCCAGGCCCAACGAAGTGCGCTTCAAGTTCATCATCAAGTTCCTCATTCAAGCCGCCGCTCGCAGCGAGCGGTGTCCAGCGTGGAGCTGAGCTCCATCCCCAAGCGGCGCTCCACCGCCCGCCAACCCTGGCACGCATCGGGTCAGGAATCACCCCGAACCTGGTTCGCGTTGTTTCCGTTCAGCGCCTCCGAGGCGAGTTGGTTTGGATGATCGCAGTCCGGGCGACACGGGGTGCCTGCTTGTCGGCTGCTGTCGCTCCCAGTTGTGCACTTTTTCCACGCCGCTGGTGACTTTGGTTCCGGGCGGTTTGCTCGGTCGCGGGGCCGCTTATGCAAGGACCGCTCGGTTGGCCCCGCTGATCCTCAGTGACCCAGCCGCGACATCAGCATGCCAATGAACACGAGCAGGCACGCCAGGCTCAAGAACACCAGGCCGAGCACCGTTGGCGAAATCGGGAAACGGCGCCGCGGTTCCTCTTCGGAGGTTGGCGCTGGCAGATCGCGGATGGCCACGTTGACCTCTCGCGCCTGCTCCGGCGTGCCGTAGGTCGGGGACTCGAGGGTGGGCTGCGTGTAGCCGGGGACGCTGGTTTGCGGTGGGGCTTGCTGGGGGCTCTCGAGGGTCTTGAAGGTCACCTGTGCGCCGGCCTGGCGCTCCAGCGCGGCCTGCACCTGGGGCGGGATTGCGGGGGTCAAATCGCGCGGTTTGGGGAGGTCGCGGCGCGTGGGATCGTTGGTCCTTGGTGCCGCAGCCTCGTCCCTCACCCCCAAACCCACGTCCAGCAGTGGAACGGTCTGACCGATGCCCTGCGCCGGGCCCGTCGCGAGCTGATGAATATTTCCTTGAGGATTTGGTGGGGGAGGAGCGTCGAGCAAGGGTTGCGTGAACCTTACGGGTGCGACCTGCGTTGGAACGCTGGGGACCGGAATCGCCACCTCAGACGGTGCGTGCCCGACGAGCGCGTTGGTGAGCGGCGTTGGGGCGCCCATGGTGTTCATCCGTGGGGAAGCAGCTTCGCTCTGCCACGGGGCGACGCTCTGCGGGATGGTCGCGCCGTCGTCGCGAGGCTCCGCGCCCGCCACCGCGAGGCCTGCGTCGGGTAGCTCGATCTTGATGCGTGCGCGGCCCGGGCTCTGCTTGCGCTCCGCGATGCCTTCGAGGCGCTGACGCGCGCTGCGCAGCTCGTCCGCCAGCTCCTGCATCGTCTGCTGACGCCCAGAGCGAGACTTGCTGAGCGCCTTCTCGACCATGTCCCAGACATAAGGCGGCAAACCGGGCACCAGCTCGAGCAGGGACGGGGGAGGGGAATTCAGCTGCCGGTGCCCGATGGTGACGTGATTCGGCTCTTCTCCGGGAGCGATGAACGGGTGCCTCCCGGAAATAATTTCGAACAGCACGAGGCCGAGTCCGTACACGTCGGAGCGAGGATCCACCTGCTTGCCCGAGAGGTGCTCGGGCGACATATACGGCACGGTGCCCGCGAGCTCGTGCACCTCGGTGGTCTTCAAGTTGTAGCCGAGGAGCTTCGCCATGCCGAGGTCGAGCACCTTGAGCTCGCCCTTCTTGGTGACGAAGACGTTCTCCGGCTTTAGATCCCTGTGGATCACATTGAGCTGATGTGCGGCCTCGATGCCTTCGGCGATCTGCAGCGCGTAGTCGAGAGCAGTCGGCAGCTCCAGGCGACCCACCTGGGTGAGCAGCTCACGCAGAGTTTGCCCTTCGAGCAGATCCATCGCGAGCCACACCACGCCGTTCTCCAGCACGCCGGCGTCGTGCACGCGGATCACGTTGGGGTGATCCAGGCGGCTCAGCACCAGCGCCTCCACCTGCATGCGTTGCCGCAGCTCCGCACGCCCCACGTGGTGCACGTGCATCGCCTTGATCGCCGTCGGCCGCGCGAGGTAGCGATGCCGAGCCTCGAAGACCTGACCGAAGCCGCCGCTCCCGAGGAGCCTCAGGAGTTGGTAGCGATCTTCAATCCAGTCTCCTGGACGCAGCGTGGTGGGCGACTCCACGGCGTCAGCATACCGAGCGGAACTTACAGGTCCAGCCACACGGGCTAAAACGCTCCGCGGAAGCCGAGCGCCGCTCGGTCCTGCTGAATGAAGAGGTCGACGCCTTGAACGCCAGGCCGCGACGCGGCCGATTGCTGCTTCGGCTTGGGCCACAAGAAGAACGCGGCGACGCTCGCCACCGCCAGCCCAAGGCCTACCCCGAGCAAGATGTTGCTGGTGCTGGCAGCCGACTCGCGGTCCGACTGCAGGCCGTCGAGCTCAGCGCACACCGGGCTGCCGCCGCCGCCCTGGCAGGCGTTGCTCGGCAGCCCCTTGCGCAGCGCGTCCGCGTCGTCGGCCTTCTTGTTAGCTTCCCCGCGGAATATAAAGCTGCCGGTGATCGCGCCCAGGGCTAGCACTCCCCCGGCGATCACGACGATGTTGCGGGTCATCATCGAGCCGCCCGCGTCGCTCGGCTGATCTGGCGTGGTGTCCGCCGGCGCAGAAGCTGGCGCAGCTGCCGTGGGTGCTGCAACGGGCGGCGCCGCGGCTTTTTCCACCTCGAGCCTGAGCGTCGTTTGCACGCTCTCCCCAGCGCCGACCTTCACGTCCTGGCTGGCGCTGACGAACCCCGAGGCGCTGGCCTCGACCTTATGTTCCCCTGGGGAAACGAACAGCTCGCCCTCGAACAGCTCCTCGTCGAGCGGAGTCGCGTCGACGCTCAAGATCG
The DNA here is from genome assembly GCA_041389805.1 of Polyangiaceae bacterium. GTDB lineage: Bacteria > Myxococcota_A > Polyangia > Polyangiales > Polyangiaceae > JAHBVY01. Next base: position 3,830 of record JAWKRD010000110.1, read on the forward strand.
CGTGTTTGGGGGCGAGGTCCACTTCCACGCGCCCTACCTTCTTCAGGACGTCGGTTTGAAGGGCGCGGTACTTCTTCTCGGCGGCCTTCTGCTTCGGATCGTCGGAGAGCGTGAAGTGCTTGAGGCAGTAGGCCAGGAACGCCGCGGCCTCCGGGTAGTGATCGAGCTGGGCCTCACCCCGGCCCGCCTTGCACGCGGTGAAGTACGTCGCGTGAAGGCCCCATGCCGCGCGGAACTTGGCCGTGCCGTCCGCGAACTTGGATTTCTTCATCAGCGCGTCGCCCTCTTCCACGAGCTTGCGCGCTTGCTCGACCGCCTCTTCACTGCCGCGCTCGGGGCTCAAGCCGCTATCGATTTGATCGGGCTTGGACTGAGCGAGCGCGGGCAGCTGCGCCGTGAGAATGGAGAGTGCGGTGAAGGCGCTCGTGGCGCGGAAGAGTAGACGAGACATGGTGTTTCGATGTGGAAGGCCGGGCGGCAGTGTAGCCGCAACCAGCCGGTTCGGCGGAGGGAAGTCTGCGGAACCGGCTGGGCGTTCGGAGGTGGCCGCTCCGGGCAACCTAGTGGCAGGGTTGAATGCGGGTCGAGTCGCCGAAGCCACACACCCGGTAGGTGCCGGATTGACCACATGCGGGTGCAATGGTCGTGTTGAGCCATCCTTGGTTCACCGGGCTCGAACAGCTACCCCCAGCGAATATTGTGGTGTACTGCGCCTCGGCAGTCCCACTGCAGTTGTAGTCGAACGCCTTCAGGCCGGGCACGCCGTGGTCAACGGTGAAGAATGCGGTGACTCCAGGGTTTACCGCCGCGGCGTTGGTTCCCGTGTCGCGGCAGTCGCCACCCTTGTTGGCGTAGGGGCCGCCCGCTTTGCACGTGTTTGGCGAGTAGCCGTCCATGTCCTCGTCGATGAAGGTATAGACGCAGCCGGTGGCGGGTGCACAGCTGTCCGCGGTGCAAGCGTCTCCGTCGTTACAGGTGACAGCGGTGTTGCTGCAGGTGTGCGTGGTGGTGTTGCACGTGTCCGTCGTGCAGGCGTTCTGGTCGTTGCAGTCTGCGTTGGTCTTGCAGGTGAACTTGCAGTCGTCCTTGCAACCGTCGGCGTTGTCGCCGTCCTTGCCGTCGTCGCATTCTTCGCTCTTCGCGCTATCGATGTAGTGGTCGCCGCACACGCTCGTCTTGCATGACTGCGCGAGGCAGATCTTGCCTGATCCGCAGCTCAGGCCATCGTCACGGCCTTCGTGGCTGCAGATGCCGCTGGCAGGGACACAGCTGTCGTCAGTGCACGGGTTGCCGTCGTCGCAGCTGATGCTGTTGCCAGCTTCGCAGACACGGGAAGCGTTGCAGGTCTCCTTGCCGTTGCACTGATTGCCGTCATCGCAGTCGGCGTCCTTGGTGCAGGTCGCTTCGCAGAGGTCCGTGCAGCCGTCGGTGTCGTTGCCGTTCTTGCCGTCGTCGCAGAATTCGTTCCGCGCGGTATCGGTGTAGCCGTCGCCGCAGACGCTCTCGACGCACTGGTCGTTGAGGCAGATGGTGTCGGTGAGGCCGTCGGCTTCGCAGTCGGTTCCGTCGTCGATGCCGGAACAGTCGGTGATGGGTGGGGCGCCACCTTGCGCCTGCGATGCCGCCAGCTCCGCTCTCTCCCGCGATTCCACCGGCTCCGCTCTCTCCCGCGATTCCACCGGCTCCGGCGATTCCACCCTCCCCAGCGATTCCAGCAGCACCTGCCATGGTTCCGCCCATGCCGGCGTTTCCACCAATGCCACCATTTCCGCCTGCTGCGCTGCCGCCGTCTCCGCCGAAGCCACTGGTGCCCGCGACAGAGGTTCCGCCAACACCACCGGCGTTGGGGATGCCGCCCTCCGAACGCTCACGGGGCGCACAGGCGATGGCCACGATTCCGGTCAACAAGCTGATTCCAAGCACTCGACGCATTTTGAAAACTCCCAGCTCCGGGGGGTCTGAACGGAGCTGGGGAGGTATCGGCAGCTGGTTGGGTCAGTTGCGTGCTTTTTTTCAGTGGCACGCCTGGGTCTTCGTGCTTTCACAAGATCCGGTGATGCAAGTACATTGACCTTGGCTGCCCCTCAGCCGACTGACGTAGGTGCCGGAGAAACCGCAAGCGGGTGCGGAGTTTTCCCAGCCCGAGCAGACGGTCACCGTTCCGGTTGGCTGGTAAATCGCTCCAAACTCCTTCTCATCCACACTTGAGCAGTTGTAGTCCCAGCTTCCCTTCGCTGTCTTCGAGGTGAAGTACGCGGTTTGACCAGGGAAGACGTTGTTGTTGGTGTCGTCGCAGTCGCCTCCCTTCGTCGCGTAGCTGCCGCCGGCTTTGCAGGTGTTGGGCGCGAACCCGTCGTGATCTGCATCGATGAAGCTGAACACGCAGCCCGTCGCAGTGTTGCAGCTATCGACCGTGCAAGCGTCTTGGTCGTCACAAGTGATCGTGGTTGGAGCCGAGCACTGGTGCGTCGTGGTGTTGCAAGTCGACGCTTGGCACCTGTTCGTGGGCGTGCAGTCCGCGTTGGTCTTGCAGGTGAACTTGCAGTCGTCTTTGCAGCCGTCGGTATCGTCGCCGTCTTTGCCGTCGTCGCACTCTTCCCCTCGCGAAGCGTCGACGAAGCCGTCCCCACAACGGCTCGCGCTACAGCTTCCTCCGACACAAATGCTCCCACCACCGCAGCTATCGCCGTCGTCCAGCGCCTGGAAGCTGCAGATGCCGCTCGCACTAACGCAGCTGTCCACCGTACAGGGGTCGCTGTCGTTGCAGACAACCGCTGCGCCGTTCACGCAAACGTCGTTCACGCAACGCTCTTCGCCATTGCACAGATCTTGGTCAGCGCAGTCCGTGTCCTTGCTGCAGCTCGCCTGGCAGTCGTCTGTGCAGCCGTCCGCGTCATTCCCGTTCTGACCGTCGTCGCAGAACTCGCCGGCGTCGCGATCCGTGTACTCGTCACCGCAGCGGGTCTGAACGCACTCACCCGTCAGGCAGATTCCAGCGCCCGCG
>JAWKRD010000111.1:0-5066 GCA_041389805.1 Polyangiaceae bacterium
CTCTCGGCGAGCAGCGCGAAGTGGTTGAACGGCGTGTGCTCGTGGAGGCGTTCGGGCCTGGCGAGCAGGAAAAACACCAGGGTGCACAGCACGTACACCGCGAGCGCGAGCGCAACTCGCCGCTTCCGATCGTCCCGCTGGAGCCAGCCCATCTGCTGAGACGCTAGTGTCACGGCCTGCGCCGAAGCTAGCCTTTTTGCAGGGTTCGCGAGGGCTCGCCTGGCAACTCAGGTGGGCCTTGCAGACCAACCCAGGCCGCCGAGCTTGCCAGCGGCGTTTCCACGGCTAAGCTTCGCGCCCCTTTTCCCCCGATCATGGCCAACCAACCCAAACCTCAGTTCAGCGTCGCGCTGGCGGACCTCGAGAACGACGATCGTGAGCTCGAGGTGCCGATCCCCTCGACATGGCTGGCTGGTGCGTTGGAAGGCACTGAGGCGCGGGCGCGCGGGGTCGATGGAGAGCTCGACGTCACGGTCAGCAAGCAGGGCCGCGAGGTCATGGTGCGTGGCCACCTGAAGGCGCCCGTCGAGATGGACTGCGCTCGCTCCCTCGAGCCCTTCGATCTCGACATCGAGACCGACGTGTTCTTGCTGTTGGCCCCTGCCTCCGCTGGGGGCAAGCACAAGCCAGCGAAGACCACGAAGAAGGCCAGCGCGGCCACCCAACCTTCTGCGGCTCCGCAGCGCGAAGCTCGTAAGACGAAGAAACATCGAACAGAAGACGACGAAGACGAACTCCTCAGCGAGGAGGACGCGGCTCGGGACGTCTACAGCGGCGAGGAAATCGTGCTGGATAGCTTCATCCGGGAGTTCATTCTCCTGGAGCTACCGCTATTTCCCTTGCGCTCGGAAGACACTCCCCCTATAGCCTCGCCCTCTTTGGAGCCGCAAACAGCAGATCGCCCGCTCGATCCGCGTCTGGCTCCGCTCGCAGCGTTGAGAGATCGTCTGCGCGATAAGGAGTAAGACCGTGGCAGTTCCCAAGCGACGACAGAGCAGCGCCCGACGCGACATGCGCCGTGCAAATCACGACAAAGTGGCTGCGCCCAACATCATCCCCTGCCCGAACTGCTCGGCCCCCATGGTGCCGCATCGGGTTTGCCCCGCGTGTGGCCACTACAAGGGCCGCGCTGTCGTGAAGTCGACCGACCAGGGCTGAACCGTTCACGGTTCGGTGACTGCCCGGTGGCCCTCGTTGGTCACCGGGTTTTCTCGTTTCTTTCACCGGTTCACCCACACGGGTTTGGGGGAGGAGCGGTGTTCCCCCACCTGGGCTCCACCCAAGGCGCCACCCCGCTGGGCCGCCACGGCGCACACGCGAAAGGCACTCGGTGCAGCGGCTCTAGACGCACGGCATCATTTCCGTGCAGACATTCTGGAACGGCTCACCAGCTACGCGGTACGTAGAAAACTACGCACTTTCCCCGGTTAATTTGCTGACGAAGCGGTCGCGGATCTGGTTGAACCAATTCTAGACGCGGAGGCTACGGGATCGTAAGTGATCGGTATGAGTGCCGAGCAGCTCACGCCGAAGAGTCGGATCGTTGGAATTGGCGCGTACGCCCCCTCCAAGGTCGTGACCAACCACGATCTGGAGAAGATCGTCGATACGTCCGATGCCTGGATCCGCGAGCGCACCGGCATCGGTGAGCGCCGCATGGCCGCCGAGGGTGAAGCAGCGAGCGACATGGCGCTCGAGGCGTCGAAGCGAGCCCTGGAGATGGCCGGGGTGAAGCCCGAAGAGCTCGACATGATCATCGTGGGCACCATCAGCCCTGACATGCCTCTGCCCGCTTGTGCGGCGTTTCTGCAAGCAAAGCTGGGCGCCCGCGCCGTGCCCTCATTCGATGTCGCCGCCGCATGCGCCGGCTTCCTGTATGCGCTCTCCATCGGCGATCAGTATATCCGCACGGGAATGGTCAAGCGCGTACTGGTCGTGGGCGTGGAGCTGCTAAGCCGCGTGTTGAACTGGGAAGATCGCACCACGTGCGTGCTGTTCGGCGACGGCGCTGGCGCGGCCGTGCTCGCGCCGACCGACGGTGGACCCGCCGGGGTACTTTCCACGCAGCTTTATACGGATGCATCGCTTGCGGAGTCGCTCTGCATTCCTGCGGGTGGCAGCAAGGAGCCCCTCACCCCCGAGTTAATCGAGAAGCGACGCGACAAGGTGCACATGATCGGACAGGACATCTTCAAGGTTGCCGTGAAGAACCTCTCGAGCGCCTCGAAATCTGCCCTGGAAGTCGCCGGGCTCGAGACCGATCAGGTCGATTGGGTGGTGCCCCACCAGGCCAACCTGCGCATCATCAGCCAGGTGTCGCAGCGCCTGAAGATCCCGATGGATCGCTTTGTGTTGAACATCGAGCGCTACGGCAACACTTCGAGCGCGTCGATTCCCATCGCCCTCGATGAGGCGGTGCGCGATGGGCGCATTCAGCCCGGTCAGACCGTGCTGATGTGCGCACTAGGCGCTGGGATCTCCTGGGCGAGCGCACTCGTCCGCATGTAGTGAGGCGAATCTCTGATTCGCTGAACAAATCAACACAGCCTTCCTCGTCTCAAAGTAGAACCAAAGCGCAAAACTCGTGCGCCCACACCCTCGGGGGGGCGGGCGAGTTTGCAGCGAACTACGGAGACAGGACAGTAGCTCACGCCGCGGCGTGTCGACGCACGGCGCGGGTTTCCGAGGCCGCGCTGCCTGAGTTAAGGTCCCGCCGTTGCTGCGGCGTTGCCGCCGATCAGCGAGCGCACGAGCGCTCCACATGGGAGAGATTTGATGCCGGTCGCGTGGTTGTTTCCAGGTCAGGGCACTCAGTTCGTAGGCATGGGCAAGAGCCTGTTCGAGGAGAGCCAGGCGGCGCGCGATGTCTTCGAGCGAGCGAACTCCGCGCTCGGGTTCGCCATCAGCGCGCTGTGCTTCGAGGGTCCGGAGAGCGATCTCGTGCTGACCAAGAACACCCAGCCAGCGATCGTCACCGCGAGCATCGCGGCGCTCGCGGCGCTCAAAGAGTTGGTGCCGAACCTGCCAGCACCGAGCGTCGCAGCCGGGCACTCTCTCGGCGAATACAGCGCGCTGGTTGCGGCTTCGGCCCTCAGCCTGGAGGATGCGGTGCGCTTGGTGCACCTGCGTGGCAAGGCCATGCAGGAAGCCGTCCCAGAGGGCAAAGGCGCCATGGCGGCGATCCTGGGTGGTGACCGGGCTGCCGTGGAGGAGCTTTGCCGCGCGGCACAGGAAGCGGGCAGCGTCTCTCCAGCAAACTTCAACGCCCCGGGGCAGATCGTGATCGCGGGCTCGAGCGAAGGCGTCGGACGGGCCTCGGCGCTCGCTGGCGAGCGCAAGCTGAAGGCGATCCCGCTGAAAGTCAGCGCGCCTTTCCATTGCAGCCTGATGGAGCCTGCGGCGCGTACGGTGGAGAGTGCGCTCGGCGATATCCAGATCGCGCCCCTGGCGTTCCCAGTGGTCAGCAACGTCGAAGCCGAACCGAATCAGGCGAGTGAGCGCGTGGCGGAGCTACTGGTCAAACAAATCGATGGGCCGGTGCTGTGGGAGCAGAGCGTGCTGCGGATGCGGGCCCTGGGCGTGGACCAAGCCCTAGAAATCGGGCCGAAAAACGTGCTTGCAGGTCTAGTCCGAAAGATCGACAAGGCGCTCAAAGTGCAGTCCCTGTTCGAGATGGACGCGCTACGCAAGTTCGCCGAAACACTCTGAACTCGCTGGCTCGCGTTGCACTTGCAGAGCCGGGCTCCACACAGCGCGAAACCAGCAACACACACACCCGCTTTGACGCGCTGAGCTGAAGCAGCGCGCCACGCTCGAGGACGCGGGGCGAGCCGTGTTTTGTCTACGCCTGCGAGCGCGAAATGCCGACTCGCGCTGTGGGGGCACCGAGTGCACGCGTAGCGAAGTCTGCTACGCACGCATCGAGCGAGCCCGGCGCGAGCGTCTGGGGCGCTGCTATTCAGCTGGATAACAGCGCGAAACGCCCGCCGACCGGTTTGCGCCTGCACCCAACTTTCACCCTTGTTTTGTGCCTGCACGTGGTAAACAGGCGCGCCCTGTCAGGGGGAGTGCATGTTCGATCTGAAGTCTAGAGTAGCAGTGGTCACGGGTGGCTCGCGCGGCATTGGTCGCGCGGCGGCGATCGCGCTCGCCGGCCAGGGCGCGCATGTCGTCGTTGGGTACGCGAGTGGTGAAGCGGCGGCTCAAGAGGTCGCGACTGCGATCACCAGCGCTGGCGGGAGCGCCGAAACCGCGCGGCTGGATGTGTCCTCGACCGAGGTCGAGGCGGCCATCGCGGCGATCGCCAAGCGCCACGGTCGCTTGGATATCCTCGTGGCAAGTGCTGGCATCAGCATCGACGGCTTGCTGCTGCGGCTCAAGGACGACGACTTCGATCAACTGCTCGCCGTGAACCTGAAAGGCGCGGTGTACTCCGCGCGCGCCGCGATCAAGAGCATGATGCGCGCGCGCTTTGGCCGCGTGATCTTGCTCTCCAGCGTGGTTGGCGAGATGGGCAACGCAGGGCAGACCGCCTACGCGGCGACCAAGGCCGGCCTGGTGGGAGTCGCCAAATCCCTCGCCCGTGAGTACGCCTCCCGCGGCATCACTGTGAACGCCATCGCACCTGGTTTCGTGGAAACCGACATGACCCGCGCGCTGACCGAAGAGCAGCGCAAGGGGATCCTCGATGCCGTCCCGGTTGGGCGCATCGGATCCGCCGAAGAGATCGCTGCGGGCGTCGTGTACTTGGCCTCGGGAGAGGCGGGCTACGTCACTGGCGAAACCCTGCGGATCAACGGCGGGATGTATATGTGAATTGCCCACGCCCAGACGGCGTGGACTGAGTGTCTGGCCGTTCGCGCTCCCCCTGGGGCGTCAGCGAGACCAAAGCGCCATCATCAAGATGGCGACTGACTTAGAGAGACGCGCGACTCGCGCGCAGGAACGAAAGAAACAGAGCAATGGCCGCGGAGAGCGGCCTTGGAGGCAGCATGGCTGAAGGTATCGAGGCGAAGGTCAAGCAGATCATCAAAGAGCAGCTGGACGTGGACGAAGCAGACATCAAG
>JAWKRD010000112.1:0-4827 GCA_041389805.1 Polyangiaceae bacterium
AACGAGCCTCGCACAGCATTTCAACCAGGACCTTCTTATCCACCCGGAGACGCCCTATCTCAAAGCCGTCCTTCTCGACCAAGACGAACTCCTTCACGGTGTAGCGGCCACGTCGGACAATTTCGTCCGGCTCCATTTCGTGCAGCGGGATGTGGACTTGCTTGCCATCGTTCCGGTCCAGCGTCGTATCAACGCTAAACTCCCTGGGGACACTCTCGGTTGCCACACCAAGCCAGAGCATTTCGATATCTAGCTCACTCCCCTCGAACACGCAGAGTTCCTGTTCCACGCGCGCAACGACGGTTTCTTCGACTGCCTGGCTTCCGTACGGTTCTCGAACCGTGTTGCGTACGATGACCGCTGTTAGCGTCCCTTCGAAGGGCGCCCGGAGCCGCGATAGCCGCAGCGTGAAGCGCATGTCCTCCTCCAAGGGAGGACAGAACTTCACTCCTTCCTGGTACTTGCCATCGCGCCTCACTTCCGTACGGATTAGCTCGATATTGACTTGGTGGTCCAAACCATCGGTAGGAAGTCTTCGATGGGCGTACAACTCGTTCCGGTAAAGGAAACAACTCTGCGGCGTGCAGCTCGTCGCCTCCAGTGAGGGATGACACGGAAACGGTGGCGCCTCGCCAGGATCGAAGAACAAGATCTCGACCCGTCGATCGATTGGCGTGCGCTCACCCTGCTCGTCAGGGTAGCCGGCATCGCGCTTTGTCTGTCGCCGAGCGGGATCACGTGGGTGATTTTCGCCACAGCCGTAAACCGCACGAGCATCCTCGTCCCCCGCGCCCACCTGACGAATCGCACGCTGTGCGGCTTGCAGAGACTGATACGTGTCCTTTTGGGTCAGGCGCATCAGCTCGCGCTGGTAACAATCGAAGAACGCTCCCCAGGTGTTCTCTCCAACCCAACCCAGCTCGTGCGACGGGATCTTGTTTGCAAAGAGCGGCGCATACGCGTTGCCTTGAGCCCCGTCAATCTTCCGAGCGAGCAGCTCGACGTCAGCGTTGTAGCGGTTCTGAAAGTGACGAACCGCCTTGTAGTACTGAGCAGTCACCGGGCCGGAAGTTGGGCCCGGATCGCAGTCGTAACCGAAGCGCTCATTCGCCCACTTGAGTACCCCGCGATTATCGTCAAAACGTTCCTCGGGATCGCGGCTCGACTGCTTCGCGAATTCCTGTCTGAAATCCGCCCCGGACAAGACGTAGAACACCGACTCTGCGCGTTCCTCTGACAGCTCGAGGTTGTAGTCCTTTTTCCCGGTGGAGTCGGTGTGGCCGAGCACCAGCATCTCTCGCCTTGGGTGCTGCTCAGCGTGCCTTAGCGCAGCGGCTAGTACGTGCAGCCCCGTGGACCCACGATCTGCCTTCAGGCCTTGCTCATCCTTGAGTTCACCGCGAGGCATCAAGATGAAGCGGTCGTGGTTGAAGTGCACATCTTCAACATCGAGGACGTATGTGGTCATACACACCGGCGCAGGGACTGGCGCTGTCACCTCCTCGAAGGAGACGCGCTCGGCATCGCCGAGCTGTGCGGTCACATCCCCAGGGGGAAAGGCAGCCGCGTCTTCTTGGTGAACAAGCACGAGGTCGAGGCCGCTCCGCGCACTTCCGCCGGGTTCCATCGGGTCCTGGCCGCCAAGCAACTGGGGCGCGTCGTGGAGTTCGAGCCGATCCCGGGCCAGCGCGAGCTGCTCGGGGCTCACTGAGAGGGCTTCACAGAAGTAGCGCTCGAACGCATCGAAGAGCGCGCCAAAGTCCTCGTTGGGCCTCGGCGTCGCGTCTTCCACGAACGAAGTCTCGTACTTGTGATTGCTTGCAACCCGAAACGTGCGCAACGCCTCGCCTGAAGCCTTGGTCCAGTCTTGATTCGCTGGATCTGCAAAGCTCCCAAAGTTCTGCGTTTGGGCACACCACAGCAGTGCCCGGTGGTAGTCGGCCGCGTCGTGACGGCTCACTGCGTCACCAACCCACGCCTCACGGTCGCCCTTCACCAGTAGCGCGACGCTGCGAAGCATATCGGAATCGGTCACATCACCCCTTCCTGCGACCAGCAAGCGATGACGCGCGTCCGTCTCCGCGACATGCCGTAGCGCGCCAAGGATCGCCGGCAACGGAGTGTCCTCCGCGCGCGAAGCGTCCAGCTGTCCCCAAATCGGCAGCACGCGACCTCGCTTCGTCTCGGGCGCGTGATGACGAGCGTAGCGGACGATGATCCGAGGCGGAACGAAGGCGACGACGAGGGGAGCCTCCGATTCGAGCTGGATGGTCTGCAGAGGAAACCGAGCCGACACCTCTTTGGCGTCGGGAGGGATGCGACGCAACCTTCCCGGCTCAGCCCAGCGGCGTTCGAGCTCTTTCTTCAGCGCTCCCTCAGAACTTATCCGCGCGGCAACGAATGACCCGGATACTCCTTCGAAGCGCACCAACCCGGCGCCAGTTGTCCGCTGGCTGCCCAGGGAGCCCGCCGCCACCTCGACACCGGAGATCGGTGACCCCACCTCATCCACCAATGTCAGCTCGAACCACGTGGGCTCGACTGGCGCGCTCGGTGCTGCCGCTCGAGGCGCCTTGACGGCCAAACCACTGGGCTGCTCTCGGGGCGCGGCTGAGGGCACGATCTCCGTGAAGCGGATGTGACCGAACCACAACGCGGACTCGATCTGCTGGCGCAGCGTCTCCAGAGAATACTTCCCGAAGCGACTCGCCTGGGGGTGCAACTCTTCTCGCAGCGCTAACGCTGCCGCGAGCGCCTCTGGGTCGCGCCACGCCAGGCGCTGGTCGAAGGCCTGCCAGAGCCTGCGCGTGAGTTCGTCATCGCGCGAGGGCCTTGCTCCATCGCGCCGGGCCAGCACCAGACGGAAGTTCCCATACCGGCTCCGCACCACGTAGCTCATCCCCGCAGCGTACGCTCATCGGCAGCCCCCAGCCCCTGCCAAATCGCACAATCGTCTGCTTCCGCACGGTCTAATCAGAGAGCGAGCTTCCCCACTAGATCCGCACGGTTAAGGCGTGGGATTCAAGGCAACGATGCAATACCGGATCGCGCCGCTCGGCACCTCGAGCACTGCCTCAAGAGTTTGTTTCAAACCCCTGGTTTGATTCAGCATTCGCGCTTCGACCTGGCGCGCCGGCTGGATCTCCGAGGCTTGTTTGGGGGGAGGTCCACTGGTACACAACACAACCAGGCGATCGACCCGTTGGCGCTCGTACAGCTGGGCGTCGACGCGCTTGCTGGTGTGTCCTCCCGGAAGCACCGCGATGCTCGGATCCGTGACGCCAGCCAGGTCGATCACCGCCTCGGGACTCACGGCGCTGACCCAACCGATGTCCACGCTGGCCACGCGGTGCCCTGCAAGTAGCGGCCGCGCGGCGTCCATCAGAGCCAGGCGATCTGCCATCACGTGCCGCGCGGCAAAGCCGCCTTGCCACCACAAGGCGCTCAGGGCGAGCAACGCAAGTACATACGGGGCCCTCGGTGGTCACGCCGCCGTGCTCGAGGCGCGTCGCCGCGCGGCATCACGTGCGCAGCTGATCCGCATCCAAGCGCTCGAACGCCTGGCGACCCTGCGAGAGACCCGCGAGCGCTCGGAGATGGGCTACCGCCCCGGCGCCGTTGTGGCCGGGCAGTACCGGCTCGGCGAGCAGCTCGGGATGGGGGCGAGCGGAGCCATCTTCGAGGCCACACGCTTGAACGACGGCGGGGTGGTGGCGATCAAGCTCTTGCGCACACCGGTAGCGCACGACACGGTTGCTGCGGATCGCTTGCGACGTGAGGCGGCGGCCCTGGGCCTCGCGTGGCACCCGAACGTGGTGGAAGTCTACGACGACGGCCATTTGCCCGACGGCACGAGCTATCTGGTGATGGAGCGGCTGTTCGGCGAACCCCTGGGGAAACGCCTGCTGCGGATGGGCGTGATGCCCTCAGAGTTCGTGCGCCAGGTCGCCATCGAGATCTGTGATGCGCTCGAAGCCGTGCACGCCGCGGGCGTCATCCACCGCGATCTGAAGCCGAGCAATATCCTCCTGTGTCGCCCAGGGCCCGGCATGACCGAGAGCGGCGATCCGCCGGTGGTGAAGGTGCTCGACTTCGGCGTCGCGCGCATCGAGTGGGCGGAGACGCGCATCACCAACATGGGCACGCCCCTCGGCACGCCTGGCTACATGTCGCCAGAGCAAGAGCAGGGCCTCGAGATCGACTTGCGCACGGACCTCTTCGCGCTCGGCGGTGTGATCTACGAGTGCCTGTGCGGCTCCGCTCCGCCCCTCGGCGGCAGCGATCGCTGGCCCACCGCGGCAACCGAGCAACCAAGCGGCGTGCAGCGCGCGCGGCACCCGATCCCCGCCGCGTGGCGCAAGCTGATCGACCGCGCGATGGCGCCCAACCCCGCAGACCGCTTCCCTGATGCGCGCGCCTTCAAAGAGGCGCTGCAGGATCCTGCGCTGGTGGCTCAGGCCACGGAAGATCGCGACTCGGCTGGCGCCGCGGGTTGAGTCGCTGATGGCCGCCGTTTGCCTTGTAATGCTCGAGGGCGATGTCGTGGCAGTCGGCGGCTGCGTCACCTAAGTCAGGGTCCCGCTTCAGCGCGGCAAACGCGTAGACGGTTCGTTCAACTCGCCTGTTAGTCGCCCAGCGAATTGTGGCGACAGTTCCTCATCGTCATCGATGCGTCGTGGAGTGGAGGCCCTCGACAGCAAGCTCAAGACACTCGCCAGCGGCATCGCGCGTCAGGTCAAACTTAGTGAGGACATTGAACGAGAGAGCGGCGGGTTCGAACTCGCCTAGTTCCATCAAACCTCGCGCACGAGCAAGTTCGCCAATCAG
>JAWKRD010000113.1:0-4809 GCA_041389805.1 Polyangiaceae bacterium
TTTGGCGGAGGTGCTCTTCTTAGTGGTTTTCTTGGCTGCCAACTGCGCGCGTCCTTGAGCGGGCCCTGGTTGAGGTGCGGGGGTCCCGAGGTTGTGACGCGATGGGTGCGCGGTCAAGCACAGCTGGCTCGCGATGCTGGGGGGCTGCAGAACTGGGCGAGTATCAGGCTCTAGAGACGGGCAAAGCGCTTCAGATTGGAACTAGAAGTTCCCGCTGAACACGAAGCCGTTCGTCTTCGGCCCAAACACGGGGGTGACGTTGGCGAAGTGCCCGCTCTTGGTCTTGGCGCTGGAGCTCGACCCGGACGTCAGTAACAACACCACGCCGGTGATCGCCGCAGCTGCGCCGACCCCAACGCCGATCGTCGAAATCAGCGCCTTGCTTTCAGCGCTATCGATCTCCTCCTGACCAGCGGGCGTGCACTCCTTCTTGGGGCACAGAGTTGCGTCGTTCTCGGCGTCGCTAGCTTGGCCCTTCGCGAGCAAGCCAAACACCAGCCCTGTGCCGATGAACACGCCACCACCACCGATCAGCACCCAGGGCAGCACGCCGGGGCCGCCTGTTCCGGCATCGCCCGGCGTCACCGTCCCGTCGGGACCGGTCTTGGCGTTCGGATCCACCACGAGCGAGGGAATTCGAACGATCTGAGCGTCACCATCTGGGCCCACTTCCACCGTGGTCGTCCAGGGGCGATAACCTGGCGCAGTGACCTTGATCTCGTGCTTGCCCGGGTCCACTGCCACCGGTGTGCCCATGCTCCCCGCGGAAATGAGCTCGCCGTCGCGCGTGACGGTCATGTCCTTGACGAGCGGTTTCGGCGGCACCAGCTCGAGCTTGGAGAGCTTCGGTTCAAGCTCCGCGGCGGCCTTCGCTGCGAACTCCTGTTGCTCATCCCGACCCCGACTCCGTGCCAGCGTTTCCGCAGACTTGTACTCGGCCCAGGCGGAGGCGGTGCGCCCCAGGGTATTGTAGCAGCCTGCCAGGTTGATCAAGGTGCCGGGCGAGGGGTCGGCCTTCTGGCTGGCTTCGAACTTGGGGCAGGCTTCGGCGGCCTTGCCTTCGGCCATCAGGCGCTTGCCTTCTTGGAAGAGCGACTCGGCGAGCGCCTTGTCTCCAGCGTAAGCGCTGGAGGCGAAGCCTAGGCAGAGAGAGAAACCGAGGGCGGCGAGAATCGTGCGGGGCTGGATCATGGTGAAGACTCTTCTGAGAGGGCCGCATCATGACGCGCTGTTTGGCACTTGCCAACGCGTTCGGTGGGGTTTTGGGCTGCCCTACGGATCTCTCTAGGCCCCGCGTTCGGGCAGTGGTGGAGCGTCAGCTGTTTCCGCGCGGTCGTCGCTCTCTGAGCCGTGTTTTCTTGGGGGGAGGTGCCGCCCTTTGCTCCTGACACCCTGATGCCAGCGGTGTTCGAGGTGGTGCTCCTAACCCCCTAAATTCACGATGGAAAGCTTGGCTGAGTGGGCGCCGTGAAGTGGCCCGCGCCAGTTTGCACTTGTAGTGACTCAAAAATGAGTTACTACTTCGGCCGGAGGAGACGCCATGAATCAATCCGTGAGTTCCCACATCCCGCGAGTCGCCTACTTCTGCATGGAGTTCGGCCTCAACGAGAAGCTCCCCATCTATTCCGGCGGGCTTGGAGTGCTAGCGGGTGACGCGATGAAGGCTGCGCGTGATGCCCAGCTGCCCGTCGTGGGCGTCGGGATCTTCTGGAATCAGGGCTACACGATCCAGAGCCTCGGCAAAGATGGGCGTGTGGTGGACACCAATCGCGTGACGTCCCGCGAGGGACTCGAGCCAACGGGGATCGAGTTCACGCTCAAGATCCGTGGCAAGGCGATCCCCATCACTGCGCTCAAGTGCGAGCTCTTCGGCTCGGCACCGCTTTACCTGCTCGAGCCGGTCAATGAAGCCGACCGCTGGCTCACGCGACGTCTGTACGGAGGCAACGACGATGACCGCGTTGCCCAGGAAGTGTTGCTGGGGGTCGGCGGGGTGCGGTTGCTGCGTGCGCTGGGCCACGACGTCGACGTCTACCACTTCAACGAGGGGCACGCGGCGTTCGCCGGACTGGAACTGATTCGCGAACAGATGAGTGACGGTCTGGAGTTTTTTGCAGCTTGGAAGGCTGTGAGGCGTCACGTGGTGTTCACCACTCACACGCCGGTGGTCGCGGGAAACGAAGTGCATCCGCTGTCGCGCTTGTTCGAGCAAGGGGCAGACGTTGGTTGCTTCACCCGTGACCAGCTCTCGCGCATCGGTGGTGACCCATTCGGCATGACCGTCGCGGGTCTGCGCCTGTCGCGCATCGCGAACGGCGTGGCTCAGCTCCATGGGGAAACATCACGCAAGATGTGGGCTCACGTTCGCCACGCTTCCCCCATCGTCGCGATCACGATGAACGGAGTCCACCAGGGCACGTGGCAGCACGGCGCATCCGCAACAGCTACGCGGACAGCCTCTGGACGCACACCAGACTCCGAAGTGGGAGCTGATCGATCTGGTCGAGCAACGCACTGGTGTGAAGCTCGCGGCGGACAAGTTGCTGGTTGGCTTCGCGCGCCGTGCCGCAACCTACAAGCGCGCCGATTTGATCTTCGGGGACTCCGGTCGCCTCGAGCCGCTGCTGAAGAGCGGAAAGCTGCAGCTCGTGTTCAGCGGCAAGGCGCACCCGAGGGACCTACCTGGCAAGGCGGTGATCGAGCGCATCGTGGGCATGACCAAGCGCTACCCGCAGAGCGTCGTCTTCCTGCAGAACTACGACATGGAGCTCGGTCGGGTGCTGACCCGCGGCGCGGATGTTTGGCTGAACAACCCGCGGCGCCCGATGGAAGCCTCGGGCACTAGCGGCATGAAGGCCGCGATGAACGGCGTGCTGAACTGCAGCGTGCTCGACGGCTGGTGGCCCGAGGGCTGCGAGCACGGCGTGACGGGCTGGCAGATCGGCGGCGGCTACGAAGGCGACGACCAGGACGCTCACGATCAGGAGGATCTGATCCGGGTGCTGACCCAAGACGTGATCCCGACCTATTACGAACAGCCCCACCGCTGGCGCCAAATGATGCGTTGCTCGATCGAGATGAGCGAACAGAAGTTCTCGGCCGCCCGCATGCTCTCCGAGTACTACTCGAAGCTCTATCCCAGCGGTTCCGGTATGTCTTCATTCGACGGCATCGAGCGCAGCGTGATGAGCAGCGAGCCGAAGCTGGGCGCCAGCGCCGCGCTCTGACATCGAGCCCAATATTGAGCCCTGACATCGGGCTCAGGCGTCGAGTCAACAGACCGATTTCTGACGGTGGTATGCTCCCAGCGCGTCGTTCATGACGCGCGGGAGCAGCAACAGTGAAGACCACCACCCATCGAGTGTGCACACTCTGCGAGGCCACCTGTGGCATCGCCGTTGAAGTAGAGGACGGTCAGGTCACCCGCGTGACCGGCGACAGGCACGACCCGTTCTCCAGAGGCTACATTTGCCCGAAGGCCTACGGAATGAAGGCCTTGCAAGACGACCCGGATCGCTTGCGCTCGCCGTTGATTCGCGATCGGGCCACGGGTGAGTTTCGCGAGGTGAACTGGCAGGAGGCCATCGACTACGCCGTCGAGGGACTGAGCCGAATCCGTGCGGAACATGGTGGGGACGCTCTCGCGACCTACGCCGGGAACCCGAACGCCCACAGCCTGCACGCGATGATCTACGGCCCCGTGCTCACCAAAGCGCTCGGGACCAAGCACCGCTACAGCGCTAGCTCGGCGGACCAACTTCCCAAGATGGTGAGTTGCTCGCTGCTCTTCGGGGGTGGTCTGACGGTGCCCATTCCCGACCTCGATCGCACCGACTATTTGCTGATGCTTGGTGCGAACCCGGTGGTCAGCGGGGGGAGCCTCATGACGGCGCCCGACGCGAAAGGGCGGATCGCGGCGATCCGCGAGCGCGGCGGGAAGGTGGTGATCGTCGACCCCCGCCGCACCGAGAGCGCCGCGATCGCTGACGAGCATGTGTTCATCCGCCCGGGCGATGATGCGTTCCTCTTGCTCGCGATGTGCAACGCGATCCTGGAGTCGCGGGGCGCCGAGCTTCGAGGCCTCGCGGGACACGTGCAGGGGCTCGAGTCAGCGCAAGCAGCGCTTGTTGCCTTTACCCCTGAGCGCGTGGCTCGACGCATCAACATCCCCAGGGAAACCATCGAGCGGCTCGCTGCCGAGTTCGCTGGTGCCTCGAGCGCTGCCTGCTACGGGCGCATCGGGACGACTTGCCAGACGTTTGGCACGCTCACCAGCTGGGCGATCGACCTGCTGAACTTGATCACGGGCAACCTCGATCGCCCCGGCGGGGTCATGTTCCCGCTCCCGGCAGCCAACCGCGGTGGTAACAAGCTGGATCTGCCCGGGCCGGGGCGAGGCTCCAAGTTCGGACGCTGGAAGAGCAGCGTGCGAGGACTCTGGGAGGCGTTTGGTGAGCTGCCCGTTGCCGTTCTTGCTGAGGAGATCTTGGACGCTGCACCAGAACACAAGGTGCGCGGCATGCTCACGGTCGCTGGCAACCCCTTGCTGAGCGCGCCTGGCAGTGCGCGGCTTGAGGAAGCGTTCGCCGCGCTCGAGTTCATGGTGTCCGTGGATATCTACCTGAACGAGACGACGCGCCACGCCGACGTGATCTTGCCCCCTCCCCCCCCGCTCGAACGCGAGTCTTACGACCTGGCCTTCTACCAGCTCTCCGTGCGGAATATCGCGAAGTACTCCCCTCCAGCCCTCCCGCGCGCGGACGGCGCACTGGACGAATGGGAGATCTTGTTGAGCCTGGCAAAAGGCCT
>JAWKRD010000114.1:0-4670 GCA_041389805.1 Polyangiaceae bacterium
AGTTCGAGGGAGTCCTCATTAGCAATGGAAAAGTCTCGATCATGCAGTCGGAGATCTCGGGGACGACGCAGACGGATAGGTACGGAGTAAACCTCCAAGTGGGCGAGCTAGCTATCTCCCGCTCGAAGATCTCCAACAACAATGGCGGTGGGATCTTCATCACCGGCAGTCGAAAATTTGACATCACCAACTCATTCATCGTCGGGAACACCACCAAAGGTGGTATCTCCGCTGCCCAACCGGGTGCCGGAAGCGTCTTTGCTTTCAATACGGTTGCAGACAATGTCAATCCAGGAACAGCTTTGGCGGATGCCGGTGGCATCTACTGCGACGATCCAGGGTTCGCTTTTGCGAACAACATCATCTACCGAAACACCGGCGGCAACGGTGGGTTCCTCCAGACCGTCGGCGGGTGCAAGTTCGACGGCTCCTACATTAGCCCGAACAACGTCGCCGAGACTGTCGACCTGAAGTTCGTCAAGGACAGCGTGCCCCGAGACTATCACCTCACGGCTGCGAGCCCCGTCATGGTGAAGAACGTAGGCACCGCCAGCTGCACCGGCCTCGTCGACTACGACGGGGACTCACGCCCGAGCGGCGGCGCCTGCGAGCTCGGCGCCGACGAGATCAAGGAGTAGGCAGGCGATGAGCGCCTGTTGCGAAGGCGGGGGGAGACGGCGGCGGGGCGGCGCAGCGCTGGCGCTCTCCTTCGTTGCCGTGGTCGCCGTGGCGGCGGCCCTCAAGCTGCTCACCGGCTGCTCCTATCCGCGCCCAGCGGACGTCGATCCCGACGCCGGACAGCGCTGCACTTCGGCGTCGGACTGCTCGACGCCGCGGAGCGTGTGTGACATCGGCGGGACCAACGTCTGTGTGGAGTGCACTCGGACGATGGCCTCGGCATGCACGGGCACTCAGCCGGTGTGCGACGGCACGAGCTGCCGCGGCTGCACGTCGCACAACGAGTGCCCTCTCTCGGACGCATGCTTGCCGGATGGGTCGTGTGCGCCAGAGACGGCGGTGGTGTACTTTGAGGAGGGCGGCGTGAACGGGCTATGCACCAAGACCGTGCCTTGCGGCGAGGGCATCGACGCGATCAAAGAGATCCAACTGAGTCGCCCCTATCTGAGGGTGACTGGGACGGTCTCTGATGGAGGTATGACGATTGACAACAAGATCGTGACGATCCTCGGTGACTCAACCGCGGTCCTCAAGCGTGCCGGCGCGCCGCGATCATCCCTCCTCGACATATAGGGGGCGTCGTCCGTCGTGAAGGTATACGACGTGCAGCTCGCGGACTCGGGCGACTCCGGCGTGACGGTCGCCAACGGCGCGACGCTAGAGTTGTATCGCAGCAAGGTGTTGCGCTCGGCGGCAGGCGGGGTACTCGTGACCAAAGGGGACTGTGAAGATCGAGCAGTCGGAGATCTCAGGATCGAAGGCTCCCGATCGAGCTGGTATCTACCTGGTGGACGGCGAGCTAACGGTGTCCCGTTCGATGATCGCAAACAACATGGGCGGAGGCGTTGAGGTTGCAAATAATATGAAATTTACGATCATGAACTCGTTCATTGTTGGGAATGTCACCCGAGGTGGACTCAATATCATAAATCCCAGAGTTGGCAGTGTGTTGAGGTGCAATACCATTGTTGATAATATATCTGGAAACACTGCGCTCGATGCCGGCGGTGTTCTTTGTAACAACGCCGCGTTCACCTTCTCAGACAGCCTCATTTACCGAAATGCAGCCGGTCCGAATGGATTTCAGCAAACTGTTGGAGCGTGCGTGTTCAGCGGCTCCTACGTAAGCCCGAACGACATGGCCGACCCGAACGTCCTCAACTTCGCCAAGGACACCGTCCCTCGCGACTATCACCTCACCAGCGCGAGCCCGGCCCTGGTCAAGAACGTCGCCACCGCGGTCTGCACCGGCCTCGTCGACTACGACGGCGACCCGCGCCCGAGCGGCGGCGCTTGCGACCTCGGCGCCGACGAGGTCAAGGAGTAGGCCAACGACACGCTCTCCGGCGCCACTGGCGCTGTCGCGCTGTGACCCATCAGCCACACCGGGATGACACCTGCCCCAGAAGCTCGCAGCCTCGAGGGTTTCCAGGAGTCTCCCAATGGCGAAGCTGCGAAAGATCCGAGACGAGAAAGAGGCGAGGCGTTGCGTTGCGGCCGCGCGCGCGTCGGGCAACCTTGGTCAGTGGGCGCGGGCCCACGGCTACGACGGCCGCTCGCTGCACGTCTGGGCGATGAACCTGGCCCGGCGAGCCGCGGCGCCGACGAGCCGGGCGAAGCGACCTGCGCGCCCCGCCGAAGAGAGCGCCCCGGTGCTGGTCGAGCTGGTGCCCGCTCGGAGCACAGCGGCCGGTCCCCTGGTCGTGCAGGTCGGCAGCGTGCGGATCGAGCTGGGACCCGACTTCGACGCCGGTGCGCTGCGACGCCTGCTCGACGTGCTGCGCGCATGCTGAGCCTGCCGCCCAGCGTGCGGGTGTTCGTGGCGGTCGAGCCTGTGGACATGAGGGGCTCGTTCGACGCGCTCGCGGGAGCGGTGAGGCGGCTCGGGCTTGACCCGGTGAACGGTCACCTCTACTTGTTCCTCAACAAGCGGCGGCGGCTGGCGAAGGCGCTGTGGTTCGACGGCTCGGGCTGGTGCGTCCTGGCCAAGCGGCTCGAGGCGGGGAGTTTTCAGCTCCCGCCGCTCTCCGCCGATGCCAAGCAGGTCGCGATCGATGGGACCGCGTTCGCGGCCTTGCTCGCGGGGATCGACTTCACGGCCGCGCGACGCGGGTGGTATCGCGGCGCGCGAGGTCCGGAAGGAAAGGGGATCGACAGATCGCGCGCAATGTGATCTGGTGCGAGGGTGACCACCGTCGCCGCGTTGCAGCGAGAGCTCTCCGCCCAGCGCGCGATCAATCAGCGGCTGACCGAGCAGCTCGCGCAGCTCGTTGCGGCCAACACCGAACAGACCCACCAGCTCGCGAAGCTCAACGAGCGCATCGCGGAGCTCCTCGCGGTGGCCAAGCGGCGGCAGCGCTCAGCGGCTCACGCTCCCTCGCCTCCGCCCCCTCCGCCGCTGGTGAGCACCGATGCGCAGCGCGCCTTCGCGGACCGTCCTTCGCCGCCTGAGCTGCCGAAGGTCAAGAAGACCGCGACGCCTCGACGCCCGACTGGGCGCAAGCCGGTCCCTGCGCATCTGGAGGCGGAGACGCACACGCTGCGGCCTGACGCCTGCGCGCACTGCGGCAGCAACGCGCTCGACGCTGCGGAAGATCTCGTCGAGGAGAAGCTGCACGTGGTCAAGGAACATCAACGCCGACGCGTGGTGCACCGAACCACGTGTCGCTGCCGTGCCTGCGGCAGGCGCACGACGCCGCGTTCGCTGCCGGCCCCGTACGCGCGCTCGAAGGTCACCTCGGAGTGGCTCGCCTGGTTCGTCTACCAGAAGTTCGTGCTGCTCACGCCGCTCGATCGCATTCGTCGGGATCTCGCAGCGCGCGGCGTACCTCTCGCGATGGGCACGCTGGTGTCGTTCATCGAGCGCGCGGCAGACTTGCTCGCGCCCGTCGATGGCCTGCACTGGCACCAACTCCTCGCGAGCCGCTGGATGGCCACGGACGGCACCGGCCTCAAGGTGTTGGTGCCCGGATTGCCCACCGCGCACAACGGCTACCTCGAGCTCTATCGCAACCGCGAGCTCGCCGTGTTTCAGTACGAAGCCGACAAGGCTGGTGACACCGTCACCACCAAGCTTCAATCCTTCCAAGGAACCCTCACCGCCGATGCGGAGCACCGCTTCAACGCGGTCTACGCCTCGGGCCGCGTCATCGAGGCTGGGTGCAATGCCCATGGCCGCCGCAAGTTCCGCGACGCCGAGGCGACCCAACCTTCGCTCGCGCTCGAGGGCGGCGCGTTTGTCCGGGCGATGTACGCCGAGGAAGAGGCGGCCCAGACGCAAGGTCTCGTCGGCAAGAAGCTGCTCGCACATCGTCGTCGCCGTATCCGCCCGATCGTCTCGGACTTCAAGCGCTGGCTCGCCGCGGTCGAGCCCACGCTCCTACCAACAGAGCCCTTGATGGTCGCCGTGCGCTACTATCGCCTTCACGGCGAGGCGCTGTTTCGCTTCGTCGAGGATCCGGAAGTCCCCATCGACAACTCTCCCACGGAGCGCGAGTTCCAAAACGTCGCCAAGCTCCGCCTCAACATGCTCTTTGCGGGTAGCACCGAGGGCGCCCACCGCGCCTGCATCCTGCTTGGCATCGTCGCCACCTGCCGCGCGCTCGGCGTACCTGCCCAGGCCTACCTGACCTGGGCCTTCGACCGCCTCGGCACGCACAGCGAGTTCTTCGCGCTGCCGCTTGAGCAGCTCACCCCCGCGGCCTTCAAGCGAAGCCTGGGCTGAGCGGGCTGCGATAGGGCAACTCGGGCACACCACGCGGTGGCTGTCATCCCGGCGTGGCTGATCGGTCACGTCGCGCTGCGCGAGGCCCACGCTCGGCGCCCGCCGCCGAAGCGCCTATACGGTCCTCGGCTTTGTCGGCTACGGAGTCGCGAACGCACTGGCCGTTGTCCTGGCGCTGCGCTGGCAGCTCACGCTGACCGAGCGCTTGATTGCAGCGCTGCTTCCGCCCGCCGGGTTCGTCCTCACCAGCGCGGTGGCGAGCGCGATC
>JAWKRD010000115.1:0-4638 GCA_041389805.1 Polyangiaceae bacterium
TTTGCTTAGCTCTAACCCTAACTCCAACTCGAACTCTGGCTCGAACCCGAACTCGTTCTTACTCGTTCTTACTCGTTCGCTCACTCCCAATTTTGCCGGCGTGCTCGGCGCTGTCCAGGCCGGGGCCGGGCTGCGCCCGGTGCTCGCTGCGCTCGCAGCCTGGACAGCGCCTGCGACTCGCCGGCCTTGGGATCGCGTGATCGAACAGAAGGAGGTCACCGATGCTCGAAATCTATCCGTTCATTCTCGAAACCATCACGTTGATTCGGCCGTTGTCCGAGCGCATTTGCCGTGCGGATCCAGACCTGGGTCGCCAGCTGCGGCGGGCTCAATCCTCCATTGTGCTCAATGTGGCAGAGGGCTCGTACAGCCGGGGACGCAACAAGGCCGTGCGCTTCAATACGGCGATGGGCTCTGCTCGGGAGACGCTCGCTTGTCTCGAGGTTGCTGAGGCGCTGGGGCTGATCAGCCCGCTGAATGACGAGCTGCGCAAGCGCTTCAATCGCATCCTGGGCACGCTGCATCGGCTGTGTGTGCGGTAGCTGGTCACGGCGCGGGGCGGCTTCGGTCGCCTCGCGCTTCTTCGCCTGATTGGTTTTCGAGCGCGCGCATTGAGGTGCGGGATCCAATCTCCTAGGATGCCGCGACTGAGTGCCTGGTGCTTCCATCGGGACTCCGAGACACCGAGATCCATGGCGAAGAGCAAGACGGCACAGGCGAAGCCCAACGGGGCTCCGCTCAAGGACAACAGCACCGAGCCGAAGAAGCGAGGGCGGCCGAAGAAGGGCGCTGGCGCGCCGACCGGGACCGCAAAGGATGCCAGCGCGAAGACGTCCGGCGCGAACCTGGGGTTCGAGCAGACGCTGTGGCAGGCGGCCGACAAGCTGCGGAACAACCTGGATGCGGCGGAGTACAAGCACGTGGTGCTGGGCCTGATCTTCCTCAAGTACATCTCCGATGCGTTCGAGGAGAAGCACGCGGCGCTGACGGCGGAGATGGACAGCGGCGCCGATCCCGAGGACCGCGACGAATACCTCGCGGAAAATATCTTCTGGGTCCCAAAGGCGGCGCGCTGGCCGGCGCTGCAGGGCAAGGCCAGAAGCAGCCCGAGATCGGCAAGCTGGTGGACGACGCGATGCGCGCGCTGGAGAAGGACAACGTCACGTTGAAGGGCGTGTTGCCGAAGGACTACTCGCGGCCGGCGCTGGACAAGCGGCGGCTGGAAACTGATCGACCTGATTGGTACGATTGGCCTCGGTGACAAGGCGAACCGCTCAAGAGATCTCTTGGGGCGCGTCTACGAGTACTTCTGAGCGAGTTTGCTTCTGCCGAGCAAGAAGGGCGGGCAGTTCTACACGCCCCAGTGCGTGGTGAAGCTGCTGGTCGGGGATGCTCGCGCCCTACAAGGGCCGGGTGTTCGTCGTGCTGCGGGTCAGGCGGCATGTTCGTCTCCAGCGAGAAGTTCGTCCGGGCCCATGGCGGTGGCCGGATTGGGGACATCAGCATCCATGGCCAGGAGTCGAACCCCACGACCCTGGCCTGGCGAAGATGAACTTGGCGATTCGCGGCATCGACGCGAACCTGGGCGCTGAGTGGGGTGATTCTTTCCACAAGGATCAACACGCACGGATTTAGTCCGACTACGTGTTAGCCAATCCGCCCTTCAATGATAGCGATTGGGGGGGAGAGCGACTCACCCAGGACGTGCGCTGGAAGTTCGGGACACCACCCAAGGGCAACGCGAACTTCGCCTGGGTGCAGCACTTCATCCATCACCTGACGCCGACGGGCACCGCAGGCTTCGTGCTGGCGAACGGCAGCATGAGCTCTCAGCAGTCCGGCGAGGGAGAGATCCGCAAGGCAATCATCGAGGCAGACCTGGTGGACTGCATGGTGGCGTTGCCAGGGCAGCTCTTCTACTCGACGCAGATCCCCGTGTGCCTGTGGTTCCTTTCGCGGGACAAGAAGAACGGCCTCGGCGAGCGCGGAAAGAAGATGCGGAACCGCAAGGGCGAGACACTCTTCATCGACGCGCGCAAGCTAGGCAGCCTAATCGACCGCGTGCACCGCGAGCTGACCGACGACGATCTGAAACGAATCGCCGGCACCTATCACGCCTGGCGCGGTGACGGCGCCGGCAAGTACGCAGACGTTGCAGGCTTTTGCAAGAGCGCGACCAGCGAGGAGATCGCCACTCATGGTCACGTGCTGACGCCGGGTAGGTATGTTGGCGCCGAAGACGTCGAGGAAGACGATGAGCCCTTCGAGGAGAAGATGGCGCGCTTGACGGCTAAGCTGGATGAGCAGTTCAAGGAGGGCGCGAAGCTGGAGAAGGCGATTCGGCAGAATCTCAGGGGGTTGGGTTATGGCGGGTGAGTGGCGCGACCTGCCCCTGGCAGCCTGTATGTCGGCGATAATCGACTACCGAGGAAAAACTCCCACGAAGACCAGTACCGGCGTGCCCTTAGTAACCGCCAAAGTGATCAAGGGTGGACGGATCGAGACTCCCAACGAGTTCATCGCACCGGAGGACTACGCGGCATGGATGACACGCGGTCTGCCGCTCGCGGGTGACGTGGTGATGACGACCGAGGCGCCGCTAGGACAAGTAGCGCAGCTGGATGGGAGCAAGGTCGCGTTGGCGCAGCGAGTAATCACTCTGCGGGGCAAGGTTGGGCTCCTTGACAACACCTACTTGCGATACCTCATGCAGAGCGACTTCGTCCAAGAACAGCTCAGAGGCAGGGCGTCGGGTACCACCGTTCTGGGTATCAAGCAGTCAGAGTTGAGACGGATCACTCTCAGAATTCCACCCTTGGGCGTGCAACGCCTAATCGCGGCAACGCTTGTTAGTCTCGACGACAAGATCGAGCTCAACCGGCGCATGAACGAGACGCTGGAGGAGATGGCTCGGGCGCTGTTCAAGTCGTGGTTCACTGAGATCGGAGCCGCCGACGGCCCCATGCCGTCGTCGCTGATCTTATTGGAGCTGGGATCTTGCAGGTAGGCGACGGCTACCGGGCGAAGAACTCTGAGATGGGAACGCCAGGATTGGCATTCGCGCGAGCGGGAAACATCAAAGACGGCTTCAAGTTCGCGAATGCAGACTTCTTGCACGAGCGCTCCGTGGCGCTCGCAGGGGAGAAGGTCTCAGCACCCTATGATGTTGTGTTTACATCCAAAGGCACTGTCGGACGCTATGCTTTCGTTGACCCGAATATGGAGCGCTTCGTCTACTCGCCGCAACTCTGCTTCTGGCGAAGCTTGGAGCACGAACAACTCGACCCGTTCGTCCTGAAGCAATGGATTGAGAGTCCCTCATTCGGCGAGCAAGTGGACCGAGTGAAGGGCCAGACTGACATGGCCGAATATGTTAGCCTTCGCGATCAACGACGCATGACTCTGCCCACATTCTCCGTCGAATCGCAGCGACGAATCCGGGGACCGCTGGCATCGGCGCAGCGACGCGTGTGGCACAACGTCCGAGAAAGCGCAACCCTCGCCCAGCTCCGCGACGCACTCCTCCCCAAGCTGCTCTCCGGCGAGCTCTCCGTGAAGAGCGCCGAACGTATCCTCGAGGCAACGGCGTGACGCCCAATCACCGCCTCAGCCTCAGTGAGGGACTCGCCCACGAAACGGGGCGACGACGTCAATTGGGGAGCGTCCACGCGTGACCTCTCCCCCGCCCACCTCGGAGATCATCCTTTATCAAACCGAGGACGGGCGGACGCGCATTCAGTGTCGGTTCGAGGACGAGTCGCTGTGGTTGAGTCAGGCGCTGATCGCGGAGCTGTTCCACAAGGACGTGCGCACGATCCATGAGCACCTGAAGAACATCTTTGAAGAGGGCGAGCTCGAGCCCGAGGCAACTATCCGGAAATTCCGGATAGTTCGAAGTGAGGGAAATCGTGAGGTTTCTCGGGAGATCGAGCACTACAGCCTGGAGGCGATCCTGGCGGTTGGCTACCGGGTGCGGAGCCAGCGGGGGACGCAGTTTCGGCAGTGGGCGACGGCGCGGCTCCGGGAGTACCTGGTCAAGGGCTTCGCGCTGGATGACGAGCGGCTGAAGAACCCGCCGGGGCCTGGGCACGTCGACTACTTCGATGAGCTGCTCGAGCGGATCCGGGACATCCGCGCTTCCGAGCGGCGCTTCTACCAGAAGGTGCTGGATATCTATGCGACCAGCGTGGACTACCAGCCGAGCGCGGAGCTGACGCAGCGCTTCTTTGCGACGGTGCAGAACAAGATGCACTACGCAACACACGGCCGCACGGCAGCGGAGGTGGTGCATGAGCGGGCTGACGGGACCAAGCCGCAGATGGGCATGCATACGACGCGACCCGGAGGGGTGATTCACAAAGCCGACGCGAGTGTGGCAAAGAACTACCTGCAGGAGTCCGAGCTACAAGTGCTGCGGCGCATCGTGAGCTTGTACATCGAGTATGCGGAGCTACAGGCCCTGGAGCGGAAGCAGATGACGATGCAGGACTGGATCGTCAAGCTGGATGATTTCCTCAAGGCAACGGGGCGGCAGCTCCTGGATCATGCGGGCAAGATCTCAGCGGAGACAGCGCGAGCCAAGGCAGAGGAAGAGTACGCTCGCTATCGAGAGCTGGAGGACGCGAAGCCCCGCGCCAT
>JAWKRD010000116.1:0-4396 GCA_041389805.1 Polyangiaceae bacterium
AACGCGGCATCCGACTTCCCTTTAGCCAACTTGAGCAGCTCCTGCTTCGCCTTGGCTCCCTGCTTCGTCTTGAGCAAGCGCGCCAAGGCTGCTGCCTTGATTTGGGGATCCGGATCCTTGGAAGCCTTTTCCACGGCCTTAAGTGCGTCGGGGTCGCTGAGCGGCAACCAGTTGAGCGCCAAGCCGCGCTCTTCAGCGGCGCCACCGGACGCGACTCGCGTCAGCAGAGCCTCACCGCTGTCCGCGGTGGCACGCTTGGCTCGAACGAGCGCTCCGGCAGCTGAAACCGCCGGCATCGCCTCCCCGGTTTCGACGACCCAGAGCAGCTGCTGCTCGCCCCCAGAGCTGAACGCCGCGGGCATTGCCCAGGCTTCGACGATGGTCACGCGGGTCGTCTCATCGGCGCGATCCCAGAGATCTTTCAGGCCGAGCACCACCTGTTCACCGCCGATGTTCCCGACAGCGCGGGCCGCCATGCCTCGACTGAGTGGATCCGGATCGACTCGGGTCGACTCAAGCAGCGGACCGATGTCCCGCTTGTCGCGAGCGTCCAGGCTCGCGGAAATAGCCGCGCGCCGCACGCGCTCATCGCCATCGGCGAGCATCGACTGCCTGAGCCCGGCTTGCCCGAGTTGAGTGGTCATCCGTGCGGCAACGGCGCGCCACGCACCGCTTTCCGCGTGGCTATATTCGCTTACGAGCCCGGGATCCCGATCGATGCCAGCGTCTAGCAGCGCGAGCTTCGCTTCGCCTCCGGCGTCATCGGCTTGGCCCGCGCGGTCGCGGAGCACTGCCTTGAGGGAGCCTGCGCAGGAGCGCACTTGGTGGATGCGATCCACAGCGCGGTCCTTGGAGGTGGAACGCACCTCACGGCCTGCTACGGCCTGGGCGAGCGACCGCACCTCGCCCTTGTCGAGCGTCCCAGCTTTCTGCGCGTCAGCGATTTGCTGGCGAAGCGTTGCCAAGTCCCCGTTCATCGCGGTGTTGACGACACTGCTCCTGGCGCAGCCGGTGAGCGCCGAGACGCCAGCACACAGTCCTACCGCGACGCACATCGCTCGCAGCGCTCCTCCGCGCCCTGGGCGTCCGGCGGGTGTCTCCCTGGTGTGGGCGTTCGAATGCTGCTCCCTACGACTCATTCTTCCCATCTGTCCCCTCATCCTGAGGTAACCCTGCTGGCCCCCGGCCAGCTTGGGCAGGCTCGGGACACTAGCACACAGATGCAGGCGCTCATTCTCAATCCAAATGCGGCCAGGCTGCGCAAAGACCCAGCGCTCCTGCAGCGGCTGACGGCCCTCGCCAACGGCCGAGCACGGGTGTTCGTGACGGAGACCCTAGCGGAGCTCTCGCGCGTGGTGCAGGCGCTCAGCCGGGAGAACGTGGAGCGCCTCGTCTTGTGCGGTGGGGACGGCACGTTCATGGAGGGGGTGAGCGCTCTGGGGCGCGCCGGACGCTTGATACCCCAGCCGGCGAAACGCCGGGTGACCCTGGCCTTTCTACCCGCGGGTACGGTCGCTACCGTCGCTCATGCCTTCGAGCAGCCACGGGATCCGATCCGCGGTCTGGAGCTTGCGCTACGCCCCGAGGCAGAGTTCGTCGCCCGTCCGAGCTTGGCAGTCACCAGCAGTCGTGGAGAAGAGCTGCGCGAGCGGGTTGGCTTCATCTTCGGGACGGGGCTCGTGGCGCGCTTCTTCAAGCGTTACTACTTGGAGGGGGGGGAGGGGCTGCCTGCGGCTGCGCGAATCGTCGCACGCACGTTGGCTGGTTCTTTCCGTGAGGATGCATACTCCCGCAGTGTGCTCGAGCCGCTGCCCTGCCGCATCGCCGTCGACGCTGGGCCGCTCGAGGCGCAGGCCTTCAGTCTCGTACTCTGCTCCGTGGTCCGCGACGTCGGACTGGGCATGCAGGTTTGCTATCGAGCTGGAGAGGATTGGCAGCGCCCCCACGTCGTCGCCTCCTCTCTCGGGCCGAGGCAGCTTGGCCCGCAAGTCCACCGTGTGTTGAGGGGCAAGCCGCTCAAGGGGCGCGGTGGGTTCGATGGCCTGACCTCACAACTCCTGCTGAAGTTTCCCGGGGGTAATGGGCCCTGGGTGTTGGACGGGGATCTGCTCGAAGCGGAGCGCATTCAGGTTCAAGCAGGGCCCGAGCTTTGGTTGCTGGCGCCGCAGCGCTGAGGGCTGCCCTCCCTGCGGCGCGCTGGGCTAGTGATGCAGACCGGACCAGCGCGCCGACTGTCCGATGGACTTCGACCCGATGCGCCCGGCGCGGCCGAGCGCTGCGCTGGCTGCAGCTTGACGCGTCGAGAACTCCGCCTTGCTGCGCTGCTCTGCGTCCTTCAAGAACGCTGCGCGAATATCGGGGGTCTCGAGGGGGGCTTCTTCTGGCCGTTGACCAAGGATCACATCGGTGGACTCGACGGTTAGCGCCCTGGGGCTGCTCGAGCCAGGGGTGCGCACGACCGCTTGCCCGCCAGTCTGAGCGGTGCACGCGGAGAGCGCCGCGCCCAAGACGCAGACGCCGAGTAGTGAGACGAGCTTGGTACCGAGGAGGGCAGTGGATGAATTGCGAGCGGTCATGATGTTTCTCCGTGGGTCTTGCATGGACGCCCGCCTCGCCGCGGCCGCTGGCCGAGGATCGCAAGCGATGCCACGCTGGCTCACCAGGCGGTTGAGCCGTTGAACGCGAGTTTCTGTCGCGTATTTCTTTGCGGAAACGAAGCCCGGGAGCACTCCCGGGCGCTGGCTTCACTGGTCAAACACTCGAAGACGCGAGGCGTGACACACAAAATGAGATTTCGTGCCTGTGCGGCCCGAAAGGAGCGTTGGTCGCGATGTTCAGCGACGCAGGGACCCGCTCAGCAGCGGCTCCCTCGGGCTTGCGAGATGACTAGCGCTCCCGAGGTCTCGCATTCCACTTGTCTCGGGGCGTGTGTTTATTTCGCCGGTTGGCGCACAAAAGCCAAACGGCCCGATGTCGTCTGACATCGGGCCGCCTTCAGGCTCTTTTCTCGGGACTCAGTTGAGGCCGGCTTCGGGGGCATCCTGGGCGTCACTTTGTGCCGCCTGCTTGATCTCCTCCCGCCGAGCAACCGCGGCGGCCACGAACTTCGAGAACAGCGGATGCGGGGACATCGGGCGGCTCTTGAACTCGGGGTGGAACTGGCAGCCAACGAAGTAGGGGTGATTCGGTAGCTCGACGAGCTCAACCAAGCGACCGTCGGGAGACAGGCCGCTCAGTACGAGCCCCTTGCTCTCGAGGGCCTCGCGGTACTCGTTGTTGAACTCGTAGCGGTGACGGTGACGCTCGCTGATCTTGAGTTCACCGTAGGCTTCGGCCGCCTTCGTGCCCGCCTTGATTTCGCAAGGGTAGGCGCCGAGACGCATCGTGCCGCCCTTGTCGGTGACGCCGCGCTGATCAGGCATCAGATCGATCACCGCGTGCTTTGCGTCCTTCTCGAACTCGGAGCTCGTGGCGTTCTCGATGCTTGCTACGTTGCGAGCAAACTCGATCACCGCCAGCTGCATGCCCAGGCAAATGCCGAAATAGGGCACGCCGTTTTCACGCGCAAAACGGATCGCCGAGATCTTGCCCTCGACACCACGATCGCCAAAGCCACCGGGTACCAGGATCGCGTCCAAGCCGACCAGGATGGAGGCGGTGTTGCCTCCCTCCAGCTGCTCCGAGTCGATGTACTCGAACTGGACGCTGACGTCGTTCTCCAAGCCGCCATGCACGAGGGACTCGTGCAGCGACTTGTAGCTGTCCTTGAGGTGGACGTACTTCCCGACGATGCCGATCTTCACGCTGCCGTCGCCCGGCTTCTTGAAGCGCTCCGCAACGCGTTTCCATGCGGCAAGGTCGGGAGACCGAGACCAGATGTTGAGTCGCTCGGCGATTTGATCGTCGAGCCCCTCGGCGTGCAGCACCAGCGGCAGCTCGTAGATGCAACCAACGTCTACTGCGGAGATGACGCTGTCCACCTTCACGTTGGAGAAGAGCGCGATCTTCTCCTTGAGGCCCCGCGCGATCGGGCGATCGCAGCGGCAGATCAAGATGTCGGGCTGAATGCCGATCTCCCGCATCTCCCGCACGGAGTGCTGGGTGGGCTTCGTCTTGAGCTCGCCTGCCGTCGCGATGTGAGGGACCAGCGTCACATGAACGCTGACTGCGTTCTCGTTGCCTTCCTCCACCTTGAGCTGGCGAATCGCTTCCAGGAACGGCAGCGACTCGATGTCGCCCACGGTACCGCCGATCTCGATGATGCAGATGTCAGCGTCCTTGCTGGCGCGCTTGATACCTGCCTTGATCTCGTCGGTGATGTGGGGAATCACCTGGACGGTAGCGCCCAGGTATTCGCCGCGACGCTCCTTCGAGATCACCGCCTCGTAGATGCGTC
>JAWKRD010000117.1:0-4249 GCA_041389805.1 Polyangiaceae bacterium
CGATCACGAGGGGCGCGGACAACTCCTGACTCGGGGAGTTGTTGTCGAAGTGGGTCGAGACGAACACGAGATCGCTCGCGCTCTGCTTGTCATGCAGCTTTGCCCACACCACCAGCCGCGGGACTTGGGGGGGAGAGAAACCAATGGAACTCGGCTCATCCGGCGTTGGGCTCAGCCAAAACTCGCCCGAATCGAGCAGGTCGAAGCGTTCCGTGCGGTAAAGGATCGACGCATCGGGATAGGTAAAGTTGCTATCAGCGGCGGCGTAGTACACCGAGGAGAAGCCATCGACGAGCTCCAACATCTGATCGACCTCGGTGCCAAACGCTAGCTCCTGCAGGCCATACAGGTCCGCGTCGTGGCGGGCGAAGATGTCCTTGAAGTAGAGCTTGCGATCATCCCAGGCGTCGTACTCATCGCCCTTACAGAACGAACACAGCACGTTGTAGGTCATCACCTTGAACGGTTCGGGTCCGGTCACTTCCGGCTTCACGGCGTCGTCACTGCCGCATCCAGCGAGCAACGAGCACGTGAGAGCAGCAGTGATCCACAGCAGCAGAGGCGAGCGACGCATCGCCGGCATCTTGGGCTCGTCACCATCCGTATGGGAACGCTTTTCCATGTCAGCTCGTGCACTGAGGGTGAAAATCCCGAGCGGGATTTCCGGATCGAAAAACGCGTCAGCGAAGGGAGCTTCCAGTCGGCCACCCGTAAGAAAGCCGCCTACCTCAGGGCACACTCCCCCACTTCCCCGAACTACGCAGCACGCACACCGAGTGGCTTGACAGCCCCGGCCGGTGCTCCTAGTCATCGCGGGCGTTTTTGACCAAAGAGGCAATGCAAATGACTGTTCTCAGCTGGAAAAAGCTAACCCTTCGCGCCGGCAACGGCGCTCGCAAGATCGCGGCTGGCGTGCTGCTCACGGGTCTGATTTTCGGAACCGGCGCGGCGTGCGGTGGTGCTGGCGCCCCCGCACAGGCGCCCGTGGACATGTCGTCCCTCAAGCCCGCTCCGGACTCGACCATCTTCATCCAGGTGGAGTCGGCGTCCAGCGAAGCCAATCCATTCGCCGAGAACGTGCGCAGCCAGTTGGTCGCCAGCTTCGCCTCCGCCGGCTACAAGCTCGTCGAGTCCAAGCAGGCCAACCCCGACGTGATCGCTCGCGTCACGGTGAGCGCGGTGGAAGAGACCTCGATGTTCCAGACCCAGGTCAACGGCCAGGTCCAGAAGAGCTACACCGTCACGCTCAATGCCTCACTGCTGGCCTCCTCGGACGCAGCGGTGATCGACCAAACTGAGAGCAGCTTCTCCGGTGAGGGCGGCAAGATCGACAAGAACGCCTGCGACCGTCTCGTGTTCAACCTCAACAAGTCCGGCAAGCTCGAGAGCTGGGCGAAGAACATCGAGAAGGGCATCGAGAAAGCCGAGGACGATCTCTGGACCGCGGGCAACGTCGAGGGCTGCAAGAACGCCAAGACCAAAGAAGCCTGCGACGGCATCGAGACCTACTTGAAGAAGTACCCCACCGGCAAGCACGCCGCTGAAGCACGCCAGGCGATCGAAGACGGCAAGGTCGCCTTCCAGAAGGCTCAGGACGAGGCTCAGGCAGCTGACGCCGCCGAAAAGGAAGAGGCCGCCTGGAAGGCGGCGGTGGTAGACCAGTGCAAGAAGCCCACGAAGTCCTATGACTGCTCCGATGTCGAAGCCTACCTGCGCAAATATCCGACCGGAAAATATGCGGCAGAAGCCAAGACGGCGATGAAGGAGTCCGAGAAGCAGCGCGAGGCGCTGAAGAAGAAGGAAGACGCGGTCAAGAAGAGCGCGAACCGCGCGGAGTGCATCAAGGACTGCCGTCGCTACTACGAGAAGTACTACGCCTACGAGATCCTCGCCCAGCGCTGCATCCAGAACGAGTGCAACTGAGTTAGCACTCAGCCGCTAGCACTCAGCCGCTAGCCTCAACGCCGGGACCTTCGCCGCACTTCGTGGCGCGGAGCTCCCGGCGTTGCTGTTTCTCGCCGCGGCTAACCGCTCAGGCGGGCCACTCGCTGCTGCAGCGTGGTGAACGCGCCTTCAAACGCCTCGCTCCCCATGAAGGCGGGCGTGGCGAGCTTTTGCACCACGACGAGCTGCTGCTCCGGAGCCATGTGGGCCACGACATCGAGCAGGTCGAACCACAGCCCAGCTGCGTGCACCGCGAACGCCAACCCGTGGAGCATCGCAGCCGACTGGCGCGCCGTCATGTTTCCCAGGCGCGCTCGCGTGTCCCCGCGCACATGACTCATGAGCGCGATCGCTTCGGGCCACAGACCTTCGCGCTCTGCCGCGCGGATCAGACGCTCGAGGCGCTCGTCAGTCAGGAGCCCGATCAACATGTCGAGCTGCGCCTTGTCTTCAACGAAGAAGCCAATCTTCAGGAGCTCGGTCTCGTCCTCGATCGCAGCCATCATCTGCTGAAGCACGCTCCGCTCCAGGATGTCCACGAAGCGCGCCATGCAGATGTACTCACGCCGGCGTAGCAGCTCGAGGCACACGTCGCGTACACGGCTCGGATCGATGCCCCGGATCACCTCCCGCGAACGCTCTGGGTCGAGGTGCAAACACACCTCTCCCAGGAAATCGATGGGCAGCACCGAGGACATGCGCGCCGCGCGATCGGGCTCCATCTCACTCGCCACGCGCCCTGCGAGCTCGGGACCGACGAGGCTCGTCGTGAAGCGCACGAGCAGCGGCACCGGGAGCAAACGGCTCAGCTTCGCCAGGCGACGAAACGTCTCGCGGCCATCGTCAAACAGCGTGTGCGTCGCTAGCTGGCGGAACTCGCGCAGTGAGGTCACCGGCGCGTTGTCGAGGAACGTGAGCGCGTCGGCATCCACCGCCAACACGCGGGCGAGCTTCGTGAGTTCCGCTTGGCGGTCCATCGCGTCCATCACAGCAAGATCTTCCGCACGGTGCCTCGCAGCACCAAGGGCACACCGCTCAGGATTTGCTCGATCGCAGCGCGCAGATGCGTGTGCTGGCGCTGGCGCGCACTCTGCCAGAGCTCCATCAGCTGGGTGCGCTGAGACTCTGGGAGCTCGGCGAGCAGGCGCGGGGCACCCGTGAGATCGTGGTAGCTCACGCCCGAGGGTTACCACCGCGCTGTTCCCGCCGACCGAGCAAAAGCTCGCTTCACGCCGCTTGGCGCCCAGCGTAGTCACTGGGTCAAACTGTGCCTTCACCGGGCTGTAGTGAAATCCGCACAAAATCGCGCATTTTTCAGCGTTGGCACATCGGTTGCTCATACTCACGGCATGCGAAACGTCAGCTTCTTCGGTCTACTGGTCTTCCTTGCGCTGCCCTGCGCGTGCGGCTCGAGCGACGACTCCAGTTCCTCAGGGAACGGCGGCACCGCAGGTACCGCAGGAACGAACGCTGGGGGCTCTTCGGGCGGCGGTGCTGGCGGCATCGGCGGCGCTGGCGGCATCGGTGGCGAGACCACGTACGAAGCGCTGAATCTGTGTGCCCAAGCACCGCGCTCCCCCGCCTCCGCCGCGTTCGCAGATGACGGTAACGGCCTCATTCTCGAGGCGTTCGACTACCTGCTGCGCGCGCTCGAGGGACGCACGCCCGGCAAGTACAGCCTGACCCGCACCACCGAGGACGGCGGAGGCTCCGGTGCGCACCACGACGTGCTGATCATCGAAGACGACGGAACGGTGCTGCACGCGTCGAAGCACGTCGTCAACACCTACACGACGGATCCCCCGGAGAGTATCGATGAGACGACGCCTATCCAGCGCTGCACCCTCAAGCCCAAGGAGTACTTTCAAGGCTGCCGCGATGCGCTGACGGCAGATCCCCAGGGCAATGCAATCGCCGAGTGCGCACAGGTGTACGCCGACTGGAAGACGCTACCCTTACCGTTCTTCGAGTCTTGCGAACCCGCCGGTTACTCCTGCGAACCGACAGATATGCAACAACTGCTCGCTTGCCAGCAGCCCGACCTGCACGCCTGGGTGGGAGAAGGTGAAGCCGAAAACATCGTGCGTACGCGGAAGCTCCTCGAGGCCTTGCGTGATCGTGTGCCGGGCACCTACCGCTACGACGCGTCGCGGGACATCACCTACTCTTGGGGCGGTGAGACGCGGGTGCTCGTAAGCGACGTGGACGCGGACTACGTGCTCACGGCGGCCGATGGATCGATCTCCGGCGAGAGCGACTCGAGGCCGTATTCAGACGACGCCAAGCGCTGCAAGCTGCAGCCCGC
>JAWKRD010000118.1:0-4199 GCA_041389805.1 Polyangiaceae bacterium
ATGTGGAATATGTGGACGATCCAGGTCAGGGGGCCACAATGGCCACCGCGGTCTGCGGCGATCCCAGCACGTCCGGCTTTTCGACCATCGTCAAGCAGTGGGACCTCGACGCCTGGCGCCTCGCTTGCCCCTGATCAAGCGGGCGGGTTCGGATCGATTTCGACGACCGGCGGCACCAGGAAGTAGACGTCCCGCGAGTCGAGCACCGTGATGCCGTCACCCACGACTTCCAGCGTGGCTTTGAACAGCTGGGGTTCGCCCGTTGGCGGCACCGTCGAGTTCTGCTTGGCCACGATGTCGAAGCACACGCGTGTCCCAGGGGTCACCGCCTGGAACGTGTCCAGGTACTGATCGCTGTTGGTGTCCACCGCGGGCAACGCGACGCAGCCGCGCGCCGGGTCGCCGTTGGGGTTTGCCTCGAGGTGGTCCACGAACGAAGAGAAGGTCTCGACGCCATCTGATGGGTCATCGATGAAGCGCACCGTGACCTCGATCGGAGTCTGATCCGCGAGGAGCTGGATTTGGCTCACGACCGCGTCGCTGATCGCGGTGCCTGGAGTCCAACCAGTGACCAGCGGGTTGCCCGAGCCGTCCACCGCGCCGGTGTCTCGAGCGATGGCCTGGAGCGTGCCCGGAGTGCTCACGCCGTTCTGTACGTGGATGCCGATCACCTTCGCCTTCTTTGCGTTGGCCGCAGTCACGAACTCGCTGTAGGTCGGCGCGTGGCCGCCGATGGTGCCGTCGCTGTATGCGTTCACGAAGCCTGGCGGACCGTTGTGGCTCTCGGCGTCGGTCATCATGACGAGGATTGGAACCGCATCCGGGCGGAAACACGGGTAGCCCCAGTGATCCGTCGGGCAGTCGGTGCGGGGTGGGAGCGAGCCGCCACTCGGCAGGCTCTTGCCCGGCAGCCCAGCGCCGGTGACAGCGGAGTAGAGCGCCGGAACGTGGCTCTCGGGAACGTCGGAGCCATCCCCCAACGAGAAGGTATTCACCGCCGACTGCACCGCAGCGGAGTCCGAGGTCAGATCGCGCACGTTGCGGTAGGCGTAGTCGCCGGAGGCCCCGCTGCCGTAGATGCCTGCGGGATAGTCCCGGTTGTCCGCGGCGCCGAACCACACATCGGAGATCACACCGCGAACGCGATCGATGAGCCCCGTGGTGGGCGTCGACACGCCGGCCTTGAGGCTATTGATGGCGGCGTTCATGGAGTAGGTGGTGTCCATGATCAGGTAAACGTCCGCCTTGCGGATCGCCGTCGCGAAGTCGAGGGTGTCGCGGGGCGGCGAGGGCAGCTCCTGGTAAGGCTCGAGGAACACGAAGTTGCCGTGGCTCTGAGGATTCGAGTTGGGATCCGTGGGGTCGTTCTGACAGTCCGCCGCTCCATTGCAGGCTTCGACTTCCACCAGGTCGGAGGTTCCGTCGCCGTCGGTGTCTGACTTCTTTGGGTCGGTGCCGTAGAAGGTCTCTTCCTTGTCGCCTAGGCCGTCATTGTCGCTGTCTGGATCGAGGTAGTCCGGAGTTCCGTCTCCATCGGTGTCTACTGGCTTCGCGCCGTCGCCTGCCTCGTCTTTGTCGGAGATGCCGTCGTTGTCGCTGTCGTTGTCGAGGTAGTCTGGAGTTCCGTCTCCGTCGGTGTCGCGATTCTCCGAGCGCCCTTCGAGGCTGTCGTTGATTCCGTCGCCGTCGCTGTCTTCCTTGGCGTACGGATCCAGATCCGCGTCGAACAGATCGCTGCCCCCGTTGCTGCTGCCTCCGCCCGCGTCCTGAGTGCCGCCGGAGCCCCCGTTGCCGATGTGGCTCCCGCCGCCGGCAGCGACGCCGCCCGAATCGCCTGCGCTGCAGGCTACTGGCCACCACAGGGCGGCAGTGAGGGAGACGACTCCCAGTGACGTAAGACGGCGCGACGTGCGAGGGGAGAGTCCGCATAGGATACATGGGGGGCGGGGGGACGTTTGGTCAAGCAAGATCCGTGGGCCGACCGAACGGCGGACCTCCCCCCAAAAACCATGCTGGAGCCGCGAAACGCTCAGCCCCGCAATTGAGGTCGTTCCCTCGGCGTGCGGTCGAATTTTCGCGCCGCGTCTAGCGTGCTGTCTCCTGACCGATGAGCGCGTACCCGCGCGGATGCGAGCGGTGTCCCGGCGCTGCCAGCGGCTGACTCAGTCGCTCAAGCCGACGCGGCGGCGCGCTTCCAGGCAGGCGGGGCCACGTAACTCGAAATCGGCACACGCGCTCGGTCGATCCGCGTAGTGGCGGCAGCGATAGCCGATCGCCGTCACCTCGAGCGCCACGCACAGCCCGTCGGGGCGGGGCACGAATGCCACGTCGCCATCCTGCTCGACCAAGTCCAGATGGCGCTTGGAGAAGGCCTCGTTCGGGCTGAGCTCCACGCGATGAAACCCC
This sequence comes from Polyangiaceae bacterium, assembly GCA_041389805.1. Classification (GTDB taxonomy): domain Bacteria; phylum Myxococcota_A; class Polyangia; order Polyangiales; family Polyangiaceae; genus JAHBVY01. The sequence continues at coordinate 2,407 of JAWKRD010000118.1, forward strand.
TCGCGACAGCACGCGCCACAGCTCGCGCACTCGGCGTCCGCGAAGCCGGGCTCGAAACGTTCACAAGCGCTGTCGGACGGCTGGGGATTCAGGGCGGGTTCATCGCCGCGCACCACGCTGCGAGTGCATTTCGAGTCCCAGAGCCACGCGCACGCTCCGCAGGTCAGCGTCGGGTCTGCGTGCAGGGGCACGCCCAGCTCGTGGAGCGCTCGTGTCTGTTTCCATAGGGAATCGTCTTGAGCGAACGAGCGGGTTACCCGGGCGATCTCCTGAGTCGCGCTCAGCGCTCGACGGAGCGGGTCGCTCCACGGTCCCTGGGTTGCGCGTTGGTAGCCGAGGCGCGCCTTCTCGACGCTGGGCTCTTCATCTGGGTGCCGTGAGCGGAGCGGGTCGTTGCCCAGCGCGTCCCAGTAGGGGCGATGATCCGTGGTCACAGCGAAGAAGTCTCGTAGCCCGTACTCGCCGGCCAAGGTGGCCTGGAGCCGATGGCACGCGTGCTCGAGCACGAGATCGCGCTCGTCGTCGTGCTGCATGCCCCAGTCCTTCGCGCTGAGACCTGCCTGTCCCGCGACCAACGCATGACAGAGCTCGTGGAAGATCATCTGCGCGAGGCTGTCGTCCGCGTCGAAGTGCTCGCGGTGACAGAGCGTCAGCGTTCCCTGACCGTCGAACGCAGCAAAGACCTCGGCGCTCCGTTCGAGGCGATAACCGAGCTCACTCAGCAAACCGGCCCACACGACCTCCAGCGGATCGCGATAGGCGTACTGAATCGTGCGCTCAGACACTGGCGTTCGCTCGCGGATGCGCCGGCGCTCGTTGGACGACGACGGGTCGGAGTGGCAGGGCCTCGCTGGCGGCCCCGCGGCAGGTGCCGCGGAGCCGGTCGGGGCGAATGGATTCGAACCATCGACCCCTTGACCCCCAGTCAAGTGCGCTAACCAGACTGCGCTACGCCCCGGACTCCTTCGGATCGCACCAACCCTAAGAAAAACCTAGGATTTGCTGCGATTTCGAAGGTCCCAGCGAGGGTGAGCGGAAGGTAGTCGAATGTTCCGCCTTTGCAAGAGCGATCGCCCGCTGGGTGACGTTTTCCTGTTGCAGGAGATGTCTCACGCCTTGCGGGGACCGAGGCCCGGCGGACTCAGCGGCGGAATGTTCACTTCCATTCGCTCGGACGCGGGCGGTGCAGCGGGCAGCGGCGTCTTCGTTGCCTTGGGAGCCGCGCGCTGGGGACCGAGGCGAGCCAGATGCCGAGCGAGACGTCGATACAGCTGACTCGAGAGTTCGGGGTCCGCTGTGCAGACTTCTTGAAAGTCATCGGCGCGCAGCCGAAGCAGCCGCGCATCAGCCCGAACCTCAGGCAGCGGGTCGCGGCTGTTCACTTCGACCAACGACTCCGGGAAGAGCAGCGCGCCCGCGCCGACTTCTCTGCCTTCTGCGTAGCGAACGATGCCCTCCAGCACGATGTACGCGACCAAGTCGTTGGTCACCGCTCGGGGCACGATTTCGCCCTGCTCGAGCTCGATCTCGACGCCAGCAGAGAGCGTCGCCAGGACTAGGGGTAGCGGCAGCCCCGAAAGCAGAGGACTCGAGCGGGCGCCTTCGAGATCCTTCGCTGCAAGTCCGCGGTCGCTGCCGGGGCGGCGCACGAAGCGCTCTCCCACCGCGACGATCACCGCGGTCGAGTTGTCCTTGCCGATGACTCCGGCCGTCTCGACCAGACTCTTCGCCGCCTTGCGCGGGGCGCCGCGGCGCACCAGCTCCGCCAAGCGCGCTTCGCTCTCGATCTGCCC
>JAWKRD010000119.1:0-3975 GCA_041389805.1 Polyangiaceae bacterium
AGCAGGACGTCTTGAATTTCCAGGGGGCAACGGGTGATCTCTTCGAAGCGCACGATCTGTCCGCGGCCCATGCCGTGATAAAGGGGCGCCGGGACCAGCGCGTCGAGGCTGGGCCCCTTGGAAACGAGCAGCGCATAGTTCCAAGAGTAGCGAATGCTGTCCTCCGTGGTTCCAGCGCTACCTTGCACGGTCAGGGTCGAGTCTCCAGAGATCGCAGCCGCGAGGAGCTCGCTCAGGTAGCTCTTGGCCGTGCCGGGTTCTCCGATCAGCATCAGTCCGCGATTGGTGGCCAGGGACACCACGCAGCGCTCCAGGAAAGACCGACGGCCAACGAACTTGGGCGCGACTTTCAGCGCTTCGTCACCGAGCACGAAGGCGAGCACGGCCTTCGGGGAGAGCTGCCAGCCCGGGGGCCGTGGCTGCTCAGCACACGATTCTCGTAGCTGCTCGAGTTCATCTGCGTAGAGCACCTCGGCCGCCGGCCGCTGGAGCGACGAGGCGGGTGAGTCGGACTCACGAGGGGCAGCCTGCTTGGCGCTCGAACGCGATTTCTTCGCAGCCATGATCTACTTTGCTTTGCTCTTGATGACCATCAAGTCTGCGATGACTTCGCTGATCACGATGGGGTGAACCTTGCTCAACTTCAGCTTCTTTTCGGAGTTCCATCCGTAGCCTGACGGCTGCCGCATTCCCGCACAGAAATACAAGGAGCTAATCGTCAGCAGCTCATCGGGGTCGATCCAGCCCATCCCTACAATGCCGTCGTAGTGGACCACGGCGGTGACCTTGGCCGACGGGAACTGCTTGCTGTGTTCGTCGAAGCCCCCCGCATCCATGGCTTGACCACGGGTCCAGCCGAGCTTCTCCAGCGTGTGCACCAACGTGGGCGCGGCCAGCTTCAGCTTGTTGAAGCGACCTAGCTCTTCGGACTTCTCCTCCGCCTTTTCCAGCTGGTAAACCTCCCGGCCCAGCTGGGCAAACGGCGCCACGACTTCGTAGTCACTCAGCACCTCGCCCCAGCTCGCTCGCTCGGCGTCAGTCAGCTCGAGGGGATGGACCACTCCGATCTGGTGCCCGGCGTCGATCTTCAGCGCTTCGTCGGCAGCATCTGCGTAGTCTCGCTCCTCGGTCACGCGGAAGGTCCTCTTGCGGTTTCCGTTCGCGTCAAAGCTCCCCCAGATGAGCTTCTGCGCCAGGTGCGTCATCAGCGGATGCTTGACGATCAAACCATCGAAGTCCGATAGCGGCCAGCGGCGACCCGTCACCATCGCTTGCTCGAGGCGAGCCGCTTGAATGGCAGCGACCTCCTTGATCTGCTTCTTCATCAGCTTCCACTCGTTGAGCGCAGTCGCTGCCAGTTCTGCATCGTCTTTGGCGCCAGGGTTCGGCAGATTGGGTCGGACCTTGCCAGCGGAGTCCTTGATTGCAGGCTTCAGATCGCCACCGAGCACGAATGAGAAGGCGCGGCTTCCGAACGAGAACTCACGCGTTCCGTTTTCGGATAGCCCGCAGTCCGGAATGATTCGGTCCTCGAGCTCTGCCCGGGTCATTCCCTTGTCCCTGGCGATGTCCTCGACGCACTGTTCGGCTTGGGCCTTCAAGCCCTTGAACTTCAGCTTCTGCGCGATGCCCGAGAGCTGCATCAGCGCGATATCGGTCCCGACCGCTCGCAGACACTGGAGACCAAACACGGCGCGCGCGTGCTGACTCTCACCAGGCCAGGCACGAATCATCGGAGTGAGCTTCATCACGCACGCGTCGCCACCCAGATGGCCTACGGCGCCCATGGCCCATTTCTCCTTCGAAGGGCTACCGTCCTCGGTCCAGAGCTGAAACAGCTTCCAAGCGAAGTCGTCCCGGTTCTGCTTGTCTCCATGCTCACGCAATGCGCTGAATAGCTCGCTCTTGTCTCCCACGTTGGTGGCGGCCAGCGCCTGCAGCACCAGCTCCAGCTGCTCGTCGTTGAGCCGGTGGTCCCCGAGGCGGAGCGGCGGCAGGTTGGCCGCCGTCGCCCAGGCAGGCAGCCTCTTGTGTTTCATCGAGGAAACGCTGGCGAGCTCCTTGGTCAGCCACTTTGGAGTCGTCTTGTCATTCAACGGCTCGTAGGTCTTCTCCTCATGGTCGAGCACGTCGCTCTGCACCTTGACCGCGCCCGGGGACTTCTTTGCGGCTTTGATGGCCGCAGCGATCACGCTCTCGTATCCCAACCGCTTGGCTTGACGCAGGTACTCGATGGCGGCGTCTGCCATCGAGCCCCGGCCGGCTGCGGTCTCGAGTAGGCCATGCACCGCATTGCCCACGTTGAAGTCGAGCCAGGCGCGCGCCTGAGCCTGGGCCTTGGAGTCCAGCTTGCAACGCAGCATGGGCTCCGCCGCTTCGGGCGCGCGTACCAGCGCCAGCGCCTCCAGGAGCTTGGCTGCCTCTTCCTTGTTGGTCTGGGCGAGGATCGTGTCGACGACACACTCGAGAGCACTCGTCTCCGTACACGCGATGAATGCGCGGATTTCGTCTGCGTCTCGCATGTGGAGCTTGAGCCGCTTCCACTCGGCAGCGACCAGCTCAGGCGAGCCGAGCCCGAGCACCAACTGCTGAGGCGCAGAATAGTAGCCGTATTCTTCGCTGAACTGATCGTCCGCCCACTTGGAGGTCACTTGATACACCTCCTTCGACATCCCCAGCGCGGCGGCAGCGTAGTAGCTTGGCGGGAACTGGTCATACGGCGAAGTGGGCTGAAAGTTCGGGTCCCAGTCCTTGCGCAGCAACTTTTGCAGCGCCTTGCGCTCTTTTTCCGTGAGGTAAGGAACGATGAAGCGATGAAAGCCGTCTAGCAGCACGCTCTGGCTCGCATCGCCGTCCCACGGAGTCTTCTTGCCGGGATCATACGTGCGGTACGCCTCTAGATAGGCCTCTGGCGTCAGCAAATTCGCGAGCGCCAGAGCTGCCTCCACGGAAACGTGACGGTCTGCTGATCTGAGTAGTTTGACCGCCGCCTCGGCTTCGATTGCGCCGTCGAACTTGCGCTTGGCGAACTTCGCCGCGAAGTCCTTCATCTTCACTTCCCGCGCGCGCTTGGTGGTCATGGCAACCAGCCAGAAGTGCGCTTCTTCCTTAGATAGCGAGCGCGGAAGATTCAGCTTGTCCCACTTGACGTCCCAGTCGTAACTGGTCGTGGGGAGCTTCGCGAGCCGGGCCAGGCACTTGTCCTTGTCGAATGGACTGGGCTCGGGCAAAGGCATTGGCTGTTGCTCGCGAAACGTCGCGCGGTACCAATCCGTTGGAAGCAGATCGAAGCTGCGCGTGACCTGGAGATCGACAGCCGCCGCCTCGGGCTGACTCGACTGGACCTCTGACGCTGCAGGCTTCTCCTTCGCCTTCGCGGTCTGTTTGGTCTTGGTTTGAGAGCTGGCGGCCTTCGCTGATTTCGCGCTGGCAGTTGCGGGTTTCGCGCTCGCCTTGGCTGGTTGCGCGGTGCTCCCGGCAGCGTCTTCGTATCCCTTCTTCAACTTCTGCGCGACCAGCTTGTCGAAGGCCTTACGTGCTTCGTCCTTGCTCCCGAAGTCTTTGGTCTGGGTCTGACCATCGGTGCCCACGCGCCCGAAGCGGACGGTGTGTGAACTGCCATCAAGGACGATGTCCCAGAACTTGTGCGAGCTACCATCCTCGAAGACGAGCTGCCTGCTTGTCGAATCCGCGTTTGCCATGATGCTTCTCCCCGGGGCGATGCTCGCGCACGGCTGCAGCGACCGCAACACTCCTTTCGCGGTCGGGGGTGAGGGCGCTCCGTTGCGGCCTTGGAGCGTATCCGGCGACTCCCTGGGGCCCCAAGGCGCGTCGGCTCGGCGCTGAAACCGACTTCAGGGTCCCCGCTAAAATGGGCCCAGCACCACAGCCGGGGACGACGGTGTCGGTCAGGTTACGCGACTTGGTTGGTGGAACGACCACCCGCTGCCGCGCGGTCTGGGGTCTACTCGAACA
>JAWKRD010000120.1:0-3964 GCA_041389805.1 Polyangiaceae bacterium
GGCGAAGCCAGAATCAGTGGCGCCAGAACTGCAGGCTGCAAGGGCGAGCGCAAGTGCAAGCAAAGCTGCGCGAACGACGAACGACATCCCCCACACTACTACTCGCCGGACTCAAGAGCTAGTCGTGTTCTCTGTTTCCCCCCGGTCTCAAACCGTGAGACGGAGTCAATCCACGAACGGGCCGCGCAGGTAGATCGGCTCGCGATGGGGACGGCCGCTGAGCACGACGAAGCGCGAGGGGCGGCTCGCTGAGATGTCGAGCTGCCCCGAGAGCGGGAGGATGCCTTCGCGCATCGCGAGCTTCACGCCCTGGGCCTGAACCTCCCCGGAGATCAGGTAGAGCAAGTGGTTGTTGTCCTCGGGCAGGCTCACGGAGTGGGTCGAGCCGGCGTCGAGGCTCACGTCCTCGTAGAACACCGCTGTCTCGAGCTTGACGGGCGAGCCTTCACCCACGATGCGTCGGGTGGTTTTCCCTGCGGTTTTTATCAGCGGCAGTTCTTGATGGGGCGTCCCGGCGTAGCTCGGGTCGATTTGCTTCTTGATGCGAGGCAGATTCACCCACAGCTGCAGGCCGCGGTTGTTCGTACCTGCTCCCGGCATCTCCGAGTGGCGCGCACCACTGCCTGAAGTGAAGCGCTGGGTACCGCCGGCAGTGATGATGCTGTCGTTGCCCAGGTTGTCCTTGTGATGAAAGGCACCCTCGATCATGTAGGTGAAGGCTTCGAAGCCGCGGTGCGGGTGATCCGGAAAGCCAGCGGGCTGCGCTACCTCGAAGTCATCGAGCACGACGAACGGATCGAGGTGACGGAAGCCCGGCACAGGAAAGATGCGATGCACGATCGCGCCGCGGCCTTCAGCCGTGGGCATGCTGCGGAACTGGCGTGGCACGCGGCGTGTGGGCAGCGGCTGAGTGGTGCGCGCCGCGGAGCGCGCCTCGGGCGCTCCCGTGTCGCAAGCGAGGAGCCCACCTGCGCCGAGCACGCTGGCAGAAGCCAAGGTGACCAAGTTGCCAAGCACCTCACGCCGCGGGATCTGTTTCATCTTCAGCGAGCCGTTTCCGCGCCCCACACTCTGGAGCGCAGCCATGAGTTTGGCGGCACTCGGCAGCGCCTAGCAAGCGCGGCAACAATGCGTTCCCGGGGAGCGCAGAGTCTTCAGGCGTCCCGCTCCAGGCGGAAGCGGTACTCCCGGGCGACCTCCGCGGACTGCACTGAGTACTCCTCGTAGTAGGCCTCGCGCCCACGTGCCTGAGCAGCGCGGTGCTCTGGGTGGTTCTTCCAGGCGAGCAAGCTCTCGAGGGAGTCGAACTCGACGATGCTCACTCGCTCACCGTCTTCCGCGGTGAAGGTCTTGAAGCTCACGTAGCCCGGCATGCTCTTCGCCAGCTCACGCATGCTGGTCGCGACCTCGCCGTAGTCAGTGCCCGCGTCAGCCCGCAGGCGGTTTCGAAACACGGTGATCCATTTCGAGTTCTGGGTCGCCATTTGCCTGGAGCATAGCCGCGCAAGCGCGTACGCGGTCTGACACAACGCCCACAGCTGGCGCCATCCTGCGTTCACTCAGAGTGAAATTCCTCCCGAGCCGCTCAAATTCCTGGGCTTTGGCCGGCTCCCCCCTGGCCTCCCGCCCGTGAGCTTGCAGCCCGCTCTGGCAGCGCGTTATTGGGAGCCTGCTCCGTGAACTGGAGTCCAAAGCCATGGCACAGAACGATCGCATCATCCTCCACGTCGCCGGGCCCGACCGCCCTGGCGTTACCGCCAAGCTCGCCGAAGTCATCGCGTCGGAGCACGCGAGGCTCGTCAACATCGGCCAGTCCGTACTCCACGGCTACTTGAACCTGAGCGCGGTGATCGACTTGCCGACGACCTCCGGCGCCCTGCGGGAGATCTTGTTCTCCGTCAGTGCCTTGGGCTTGAAGGTGGACGTCGCGCCTTTCACGGCGGAAATGGAGGAGACACCCTTTCCTCCCCGCAGCGCGCTGTGCGTCAGCTTCCTCGGCGCGCTGGGTGACGGTTCGTCCCTCGCGGAGATCACGCGCTACATCGCCAGCAAGAACCTGAACATCCGCCAGATCCGTCCGCTCTCTGACGACGGCTTCAGCGGCGTCGAGCTGATCGCTGACTCCGAAGAGAAGGAGCTCACCGACACCGACGTGATGGAGCTGCGTGGGGATCTGCTTGCCATGGGCGCCCGCCTGCACGTCGACATGGCCGTGCAGCGCGACGACATCTTCCGCCGCAACAAGCGCCTGGTGTGCATGGACGTCGACTCGACCTTCGTGAACGGCGAGTTCATCGACGAGCTCGCAGAGCTCTGCGGCGTGAAGGATCGCGTAGCCGAGATCACGAAGCGCGCCATGGCTGGTGAGCTGGACTTCTCCGGCGCGCTCCGCGAACGCGTGAAGCTGCTGGAAGGGCTGCCAATGGAGCGCGCCCGCAGCCTGAGCGATCGCTTCGAGTTGAACCCCGGCGCCGAGACGTTCGTGAAGATCTTGAAGAGCCTGGGCTTCCGCGTGGGCCTCGTGAGCGGCGGCTTCGACTTCTTCGTCGACGAACTCCGCCAGCGCTTCAGCCTGGACTTCGCGTTTGCCAACGAGCTCGAGGTGAAGGACGGTCTGCTCACCGGCAACGTGCTGGGCACCATCGTCGACCCCCAGCGCAAGGCGCAGCTCTTGAAGGACATGGCGAAGACCTACGAGGTGCGCCTCGAGCAAACCGTGGCCATCGGTGACGGCGCCAACGACATCTTCATGCTGCAAACGGCTGGCCTGGGCATCGCGTACCGCGCCAAGCCGAAGCTGCAGGCTGTGGCCGACATGAGCCTGAACCACAACGAAGGCCGTCTCGACGCGCTCCTGCACCTGATGGGCTTCACCGCTCAAGAGCTCGCGGGCATCGCAGGCTGCTAGTTCCCCGCGGATTCAAGCGCTAGAGCTTCTCGGGGGCCGCCGTGGTGCGGCGCCAGCGCTCAGCCACGGCGCGGATCGCATCAGGATAGACACCGAAGTGCGCGCAGTGGTCGAGCTTGCCATTGCCTGCGTAGCCGCGGGCGTGGAAGTCGCCCGCGCTGTAGAAGTCTGTGAGCTGGAGCCCCAGAGGGTCCTTGCGCTGCGCAGGGATGGGCTTGCCAGCGAGCTCCCATACCAACCAGTGCACCGTCTCCGTGGTGGATGCATAGTCTTCCGTGGGGATCGCGGAGTGACTCAAGAAGAAGAAGCGCTGACCCGTCAGCGCGGCTCTCCCGAACGCAACGAACGGCGCGAGGCGCAGGGCGCGCGCCTTCAGGTCTCTGGAGCCATGAAAGCTGTCGAGCAGGATGAGCGCGTCTACCTTGTCAGCGAGTGGTTGAGTGAGCACCTCACCAATCGCTTCAAACCCACGGCTCCAGCCCGAGAGCGCCATGCGACGCACGTGAGCCGCGCGGCCCATGCGCTTGCTCAGTTCCTTCTCCACACCACCAATGAGCTGCAGGAACAGCTTTCCGTCGTGAAACGGCGGTGCGTACGCCTTGCCGATGCCGAGGCTCACACCGAGGAACACCAGGTCTTCGCCGGTGCGTATTAGCTCCTTGCTCGCTGGCCGTTGACCGTGAAAGTGCACGACCAAATCGAAGCCGCCGCTCTCGTCCAGCTTCAGGTGCTTCGGCACGATGAAGTTCCCCATCGGCTGTACGTGGATCCACCTTGGCTCATGCACGCCGAAGCCGGGATCCGGCGCTTCACAGGGCAAGACGCCACCACGCTCCGCCGGACTCGCCATGAACTGCAGCTCCTTTGCGGGCAGCGCGTCGCGCCAGTCTTTCGCCAGCGGCAAGTACGTCTGCTGGGTCGCGGAGAACGGTCGCGTTGGATTCAGCGGGTCCGCGAGCGTCGCCGGGTGCTTGCTCGAGTCCCCTTCAGCGCTGCTTCCGGTTTTGGGGGGGAGGTGCGCCACACTGCCTGGGCTCCCGCTGGGAGTCGCTAGCG
>JAWKRD010000121.1:0-3664 GCA_041389805.1 Polyangiaceae bacterium
GGCAAAGTACCCCAAGCTCCAGGATGCGTGAGCGGCTACCGGGCGCGCCCGAACTCGCCCAAGGGCCCGAGTACATCGAAGACCCATCGGCGGCGGACTATTGCAACGCCGCTCGATGGGCGTTGCGCCGGCGTGATCTGCGCCTCGCCGTCGAACAAGTGGCGGGTGCCGCGGCACTCGCGGCAGACGACCCAGAGGTGCGGCGCCTCCTAGACGAAGTGTTCAGCGCGTCACGCTCACCGATTCAGCTGACGAAACCTGAGAGTGGCGAGGCGTTCTTCGGGAACCTCGCGGTCTATGCGCTCGCACTGGCTAAGAGCGGGAAGACTGATGAGGCGCTCCAGCACCTCCTGGAAGCACTGCGGTTTGCGCCCTCTTCGGCGTTCCTTGTCTGGTTCAAGGAGCGCTGGAGTGGACAGCCAGCACAGCACGTCGGGCTCTCCAGCGTCCAGGCCACCCGACTACTGAATTCCCTGTGCTCGCTCCTCAATCGCGGGCTGCATCCGGCCAATATCGACACCGCGCTCCACGTGTCTCAGGCTGCACGGGCTAGGCACGCGGATCCGCAACTCGCACTGGCTGAAGCCGAGTTCTTGCGCGGTCTCGAACAACCGGAGCACGCGCTCAAATTGCTCGAAGCTCAACACGCCAGCTGGGCAACGCTGGTAGCTCGCGCCTCGCTATGTGCGGATCTTGGCCGAAACGCGGAGCGCAAAGTGCTGCTGGAGCAAGCGATTGACTTGGACGCGCAAGACGTCACCGCCCGACTCGACCTCTGCGCGGCGTGGCTCCTCGACGGCGATCCCAAAGGAGCTTGTGAAGTCGCTCGAGCTTGGGATCTGACCTCATCTACGGAGTTGCGCGCGCTGGCGGACTACGCCGCGTGGCTCGCCGAGGCGGCTCCGGCCCCCGAGCTGCACGGAGACTCGGCTCTGATTCGCTCATTGAGGGCCGATATCGCAGCCTACACGACTTGGATCCCGGATCCGGTGGACGGCCTCGCAGGGCTGGTTCGGCGTTTCCAAGTGCAGCGACCGACCGGGGTCGCTAAAATCCGCACAGATAATCACGTTGCGCCCTCATTCCTGTGCATCACGCGTCAGCTTGCGCTGCGTTGTCAGGTTCTAAGCGAGGCCGAAGGCTCGGCTCGCTTTGGTCCGCTGTGGAGCGATACCGCCGTCGAACCTCCTCCAAGCGAGGTTCTGGAGACGGTACGAGGGGTGTCGCGCTTGGAGTTTGACTGGGCCACGTGGAGCAGCGCAGCTTCACGGGCTGCCCTCTCGCTTGGCTCCTCAGCAGCGCTCGCCTGGCGCGCGATGGCTCACTTCCCGTTGATCCAACCTCCGCTCGGCGTGGACCTGGTGCAAACACTCATGGGTGAACAGCTGGCAGGTTGCCTGCTCACCGCGGCGGCACCCGTACCAGCCTCGGAGCGAATCAGCATCCTTACGGAACTGGTCGACGCGACCGACGATTGGTCGGCGGCGGCAGCGCTGGCGGGCCTCTACGCACTCGCGCTGGCAGAGCCGAGCCAAGCAGCGGCCGTGCGCGCCCTGTTCGTGTCCAAGCTCCCCGCGGCCGATGTAGCGCTCCCTCCTGGTGCCCGTGCGCTCGCCGTCTTCGGCTGCAAGCTCTTCAGCTCCGACGGCGACCCACGAGCCTTCCTTGCGCTACGAGAGCGGGTACGGCTGCACCACTTGAGCTTCCTGAGTTGATCATGACGCTTCGCTACACCAACCATCGTCGGTTGTTCGAGCTCCCCATTGGGGCGTGGAGTGCAGCGGACCGTGCACAAATCGAAGCCATCTGTCAGCTCGAGAGCTGGGGAGATCTGCTGGCGGCCTACGAAGCGCGAGAAGATACGCCCGACCTGGAGGAGTGGGAGCTGCGCCCCTGCGAAAGCGTCGACGTCGTCGATGCGGACTCGGGTGAGCCTGTGCTGCAAATCCACTTCTTCGACTTCGGCACTGCCTATGCGTTCAAAGCCGGAACGATCGAGGACGCTGGTGGCGCTACACAGCACGGCTTCGAGTTGAACGCGGACTTCGATCAGTACTCCGCTGCGCTGCGCGCGGCGCATCGCCAGGCGGATCCCAAGATCAAGCAGCACATGGACTTTGACTGACTGACAGCCACCAGCCACCGCAACCTCACTTCACCGCCAGGCTCACGCTAGAAATCGTGGAGCACGTCCTCGAACAATGCGGGGGCAACCGCAGTGAAGCCGCACGCCGCCTGGGCGCGTCTCGAGGTCAGCTGCTGCACTCCTTGAAGGCGGAGTAGCGCGTCAGGCTCACCAGGGCGCTGACCAGACGGAGACGCCGAGCGAGTGGGTCGCTTCGCCCCGTCGGCGAGCACGGAAGTGCTCACATCTAGCGGCCTTTTGCTTTGGAATTTCTCGCGCCAGGTAGCGTACGAGTCCGGCGTGACTCGTCTCTCGCGCTCGGGCTGCCTACTGACCTCTGGTGCCGTAGCGCTGGCTTGTGCGGAGTCGAGTGGCTCCGGTCATCCCACGGGCGCGACCGCAGGCGTCACGGGTGTGCGACGGGCCATATAAGGACGCTCGGCAGACGCGAGCAATCCAAGAACCGCACGGAACTGTGCTTCCCTGCTACGCTCCCGGCATCGTGACCCTCACCCCCACCCTCCGAACACTCGGCTACTGCGTCTTTTGTGCATCGCTTGCGCTGGGCTGTGGTGGCTCTAGCTCTGGGAGCACTGAGCAGACGAGCGCCGGCGGTTCTGGAGGATCCGCAGGCTCGCAGAGCGACGGCGGTGTCGCAGGGAACGGCGGTTCGTCAGGCGGCGTTGGAGGCACTAGCGGCGTTGGAGGCAGCGGTGGGAGCGGGAGCGGTGCGGGTGGCAGCGGCGGCATGAGCGGCGCTGCGGGCTCCGGAGGCAGCGCGGGCAGCGACGAGCAGCAAGCGCTGTACGACGCGTTGACGGCGACGGCCGACGCCTACTGCGGCCGCCTGGACCAGTGCTGTGAGTTGAAGAACCTGGGCTACGATGAGGCGGCATGTCGGGCGACCATTCTGGGAGCGCGGGACGCAGCGGTTGACGAAGGGCCTGACAAGCTGGCGCTGGGGCTCAGCTTGGATCGAGATCAGCTCGCCCAGTGCGTGAGCGACGCGGCGGATGCAGCTCACGTGTGCGAGGCTCGCTTCCCGGCGTCTTGCAATCACTATTGGAAGGGCCAACTGCAGACGGGCGATGCGTGCGAAGACCAAGATCAGTGCGCCGCTCAGTCTCCCGCGAGAGTTGCCTGTGAATACGTCCAAGGACAGAAGGTGTGCACGGCCAAGACCCACGCGGGCGAAGGGGAAGCCTGCGAGTGGACCTGCACCACGAGCGGCAGCGGACAGGTCAGCTGCGAGACGTCCGTCGCTATTTCCTCGCGGCAAGGCCAATGTTTCAAGAGCGAAGGCCTGCACTGCAAGAAAGGCGTCTGCGCAGCAGACTTACCAGTAGGCTCGACCTGCCTCGGCCAAGAGTGCAAGCTCGGCCTCCACTGCGAAGCGAACAAGTGCACTCCAGACGACGCAGCCTGCGGCGGCGACGGCATCACCCCCGCCTGCGACGAAGCCTACTGCGACAGCAGCGGCGCTTGCGTGGGCCTGGTCGAAAACGGCGTCTCCTGCACCTACGACTACGAGTGTCTGAT
>JAWKRD010000122.1:0-3518 GCA_041389805.1 Polyangiaceae bacterium
ACGCCGCCGAGCATGGCTTCCTCGAGTCACCCCAGCCAGACCAGCTGGTCGAGTAACACCACGGCGTTCTACTCCTGGACCTTCCCCGTCGCCGACAGCAACTTGGTCGGTGCCTACTGGGTGAGGGACGTCTACGCGGATACCGTGCCGACGAGCGCCGACAACTTCCTGCCCGTCGGGAACAAGCAGCTGATCCAGTCGAACCTGAGTGCTGGCATCCACTTCTTCCACGTGGTCAGCGTCGACACTCAGGGCTACCTCACCAAGCAAGCGGGCCACTACCAGGTGCGCATCGGCGCGGATCCCGGCGCTGGTGTGCTCCTCGGACAGGTGGTCGACGATCAGTCGCAGCCGGTGAACGGCGCCAGCGTGGAGATCAACCGTGGTCTCTCGAAGCAGACCACCAACGCGACGGGCAACTACAACTTCAACACCGCCATCGCCGGCACGGGGTGGGAAGTTCGCGTGCGCAAGGCTGGCTATCAAGACGCCGTCGCGACGGTGAACGTCAGCGATGGCGGCTCCACGACCAGGAATTTCATCCTGGTTCCGCTGCCCTGAGGCCGAGGTTGCCCCGGAATGGCTTTCTGGCTATTCCGGGGCCGTGATCATCAAAGTCTTGTGCGTCGCGGGCGCCCGCCCGAACTTCCCCAAGATCGCGCCGCTGATGCGCGCGTTCAATGCGCGCCCGGAGCAGTTTCAAGTCAAGCTCGTCAACACCGGTCAGCACTACGACGAGAAGCTGGCGAAGGTCTTCTTCGAGGACCTGGCGATCCCGAAGCCCGACATGGACCTTGAAGTCGGGTCGGCGTCTCACGCGGTGCAGACCGCCGAGATCATGAAGCGCTTCGAGGCGGTGATCCAGGCTGAGAATCCCCACGTGGTGATCGTGGTGGGCGACGTGAACTCCACCGCCGGCTGTGCGCTGGTTACTGCCAAGCACTTCTTGCCTGAAGAGTTCCGTTTCCGCGGGAAAACACGCAAGCGCCCGGTGATGGTGCACGTCGAGGCGGGGCTCCGCTCCTTCGACGACGACATGCCCGAGGAGACGAACCGCAAGGTGACCGACGTGCTGAGCGACGTGCTCTACGTCTCGGATCCCGCAGCCATGACGAACCTGAAGGCCGAGGGCATCGCCGACGAGCGCGTCGAGTACGTCGGCAACGTGATGATCGACACGCTGCTCTACGCCAAGGAGAAGGCGATGCAGTCTGACATCATGCAGCGCCTCGATCTCACCGAGCGCGGCTACGGCTTGGTCACGCTGCACCGCCCGAGCAACGTCGATGAACCCGAGCAGCTCAAGCACCTGCTTGGTGTGCTCGATGAGCTGTCCCACGATCAGCCCCTCGTGTTCCCCGTGCACCCGCGCACCCGCGCGCGCCTCAAGGACATGGGCCTCGAGCTCGACGGCGCCCGCTGGAAGCTGGTGGAGCCCCTGGGCTACATGGACTTCTTGCGCCTGATGGCTTCGGCGAAGGTCGTGCTCAGCGACTCCGGTGGGATCCAGGAGGAAACGACCGTGCTCGGCACGCCCTGCGTCACCCTGCGGGAGAACACCGAGCGCCCCTGCACCATCGAAGAGGGCACCAACGTGCTCGCCGGCAGCCGCCGCGAGACCATCATGCCCGCCTACAAAGAGGTCATGAGCCGCAAGCTCGACGGCCGCATCCCGAAATTCTGGGACGGAAAAACCGCCGAGCGCATCGCCGAGAGCCTGCTCAAAGCCTTCGGTTGAGGCAACAGCGCTCGTCAAGGGGTTGGGGGTGAGGAACGCCGCTCAGCCACCCGAGCTACCCAAGCAACTGCCCGCACAGAGCTGAGCTGCGAGCTTGCTCTGGTTGAGCTAGCTTTCAGCCATGCGGCTGCGTGCTGCTCCTTTGCTTATCGGGGGCTTACTCACTCCGTGTGTCGCTCAGGCGACGCCAAACTCCAACGTCGTCGCTACCGGATCGCCTGAGGAGCAAGCTCCGCGCGATAAAGACAGGCCACCTGACTACGGCTACGGTTTCGAGTTCGGGGGGAACGCGATCGTCGGGCTCGAGCTGGATGATCGCGTGCTCGCGGGGCCGGTGACTGGCTATGGCTTGGACGCCGCGTTTCGACCCCTCGAGCGCTGGTCCTTCGGGGGCTATGTGCAGTGGTTGAACCCTTCGGTGTTTGGGGAGACTGGCGGCTCTGAGAAGGAGCGCGACGGATACTCAATCGGGGCGCAAGCGCGCTGGCGCGTCGTGTTCACTCCGCTGGGTGAATTGGTCGTGACCTTCGGCGCGGGCTATCGCCGCCACGAGGAGTCGAGCGGTCCTGACCGCTTGGTGGCGAACGGCGCCGACTTCGTGCGCGCCGGGATCGGCTACGACTTCGCGCCCCTGTCCGGCGTACGCTTGGGGCTGCAGTACCTGTGGTCCACCGGTTGCTTCTACGATTTCCACCGTGAAAACGCGGACGGCAGCCGAGTCGAACTAGAGGACACCTGCAAGTCCATACTCTGGAATGCTAACTGGGTCGGTGTGCGTGCGGGGTTCGCGCTGTAGCCAGTCGGTCGCGGCAGTGGTTCGGCTCGCCCTCTGAGCGCGCTGCGTCGCTATTGGCGCGCCGGGCTGCGCTGTTTGGCGCAAGGACCTGGCGTACGCCGCATCGCTAGGTGACGCTCTACGCATGAGCGACCAGCGAGCTACTGCCGAAGTCTTCGAGGCTCTCGGGCACGACGCGGAGACTGCGAAGTACTACGCTAGCCTGGATGACGGCGGTCGCCGACTTGCCCGCAGCACCTTCGTGCACTTGATGAGCGAGCTCGTCATCGACCCGAATGAGCAAACGGAAGCCGGCGAGGCTGCCTGGATTGAGAGCTGGCTGCGCTGGTCACGCACTCAAGGCACGGAACCTCAGGGCGTCGCCGCCAGCGTGAGTCGCCTGCTGAAGGCGGGCATTGACCCTAGCGATCTGACGGCCGTCGTCGTCGCCATGCAGCGCGAAGTGGTGGAGAACGCGCTATCGCTGCTCGACGCCGATGAGGTCCGCAGGCTGCAGCAGCGCCTGCCTGGTTTGCCCGATGTTTCCTGGCGGTTATTCCAGGTAGACGCCGATCCGCGAAAGGAACTCACGCCGCGGGCGGTGTTGGAAGACTTGCGCGGCGAGCTCGAGGAGCTGGCAGGGGCGAAGCAGGGGGCCCATTAAGCCCCTGGGTCGTCGAGAGCTTCCATGTATCAACCGACCTCGCCCCATACGCATATTGCGAAGTCGCCAACGGCTCCGTTGTCGCCGTTGGCTGGCTTGAAAAGGCTCATGCGTTCCGCCCGAGCCCTTCCGGGCTGCAGTCTTGGAGTTGGACCTTGGGCTATGGGATCCAAAGGCGACCTATCGCGCTCACTTCGTGCAGAGCGTGCCGCACGGTTTCTCAGGGCCAGTGATCAGCAAGCGGCGGTAGCATTCTGGCACTGGATCCACCCCCTCCGCCCGCGCGCGCGAGCGGAGCGAGACGCGGCCGGCGCCGGGAGGGGGCGGCGCAGCGAGCGAAG
>JAWKRD010000123.1:0-3484 GCA_041389805.1 Polyangiaceae bacterium
CATGACTTTAGAGGCACCAGTGCTGAGACCGGAGGCGACGGGCGTCGATGCCGAGATCGAGAGCCACGTCCTGACAGGTCAACACCGACAGGCCCTACTGATGTGCACGAGGCACTACGCGCCGAGCATCGGGCGCCTGTGCATGGCGCTGCTGGGCTCCCAGAGTGAAGCCGAGGATGCCACTCAGGAGATCCTGATGGAGGCGCACGCGAGCTTCGCTAGCTGGCGCGCCGAAGGCAGCCTCAAAGGCTGGCTCTTCACCATCGCGCGTCGCCGCTGCGCGAAGACGCTCGAGCGCCGAGGCCGGCGCGAGAATCGCCTTAGGCTCGTGCAATCCGCGCCGGGCACCGAGCATGCAGAAGACTGGATGCTGCGACGCGAGCGTGCACAGCGCGCGCGCAGTGCGATCGACACCATTCGTCCCAGCGAGCGCGAGGCACTGCTCTTGCGTTTTGCTGGTGACCTGAGTTTCCGCGAGGTTGGAGAAGCCTGCGGCATCGACGAAGCGGCTGCCCGCAAGCGCGTCTCTCGCGCGCTGGCACGCCTGCGTACCGTTATCGAAAGCAACGAGTGAGGCAGACATGAGCCACGACGACGACACTCGATCCTATCGCTTCGGCGACCCCAATCAGCTCCGGGTGGAGGACCACCTGGTGGATCTCATGGAAGGCACCGCCAGCGATGAAGTGCTGGACCTGGTGGCAGGCTCCGACGCCTACCGCGACGCCCGCTTCGAAGCGGAGCAAGCTGCGCGGGTCGCGGAGGCCTCTGGTGCTGACTTTCAGCTCCCGAGCGACTTCGAGGCGCGGGTGATGGCGCTCCACGACGAGCGTTTCCCCGACGTAAATGCCGTCGCGAACGTGGGGCGCCCCATGGAGCGCGCGGCGGAAGAGCCGCCGCCTCCCGCGCCCATGACTGCCCCGTTGTGGTCCACGGAGGACGAAGCTCCAGCCGGCACCGCTGAGTCAGAGCCGGTACGCGAGACGCTGCCTCCGATGACGCAGCCTCCGGTGACCCAGCCACCCATCACTCAGCCATTAGGCGCGGCCGGGCTGGAGCACAGTGAGGCGCCGCAATCGGGAGAGACGGCGGTCCGCTCAGGGCAAACCCAGCCGGAGTTCGCGCCGCTCGAGCAGCGCAGCTCAGGCATCACCGCGGTCCGCTCCGGGCAAACCGAGATTGACGCCCCGGCCCTCGCCGACCACCGCGCTGCACGCGCGCTGGCAGACCAAGGCCCAGCGCAAACGGACGAAACCCTGCTGAGCGCCCAACCGGTGGGCAAGACCGAAGTCGCTGACTCTGCGGACCTCGCTGACGCTCGAGGTTCAGCGGAGAGCATCGTCGAGTCGAGCAGCGCGCCCCGCGGCTCGCATGCAGAGCGTACTCCATCTCCGCACGGCAGCGATGCGCGCACAGGACATCCAAACTCGAGCGGCCAAGCGCCGGTTGCAAGCTCCGTCCCTGCAGACAAGGCGCGGGACGGAGCGCGAGGCTCTGAGCTGCGCGCTCAGGCACAGGCCAAGCCACGAGGTTCGCGCCGTGGACTCTACATCGCCGGTGGCAGTGTGTTGGCCTTGGCGGCAGCCGCGGCCTTCGCTGTGGTGCAGCTCAAGGGCACTGGGGCGGCGGATGAAGGTCCCCTCGCGGGCTGGCACGGGAGTGTCTCCGAAACCGTCGGTAGCGGCCTGTCGGTGTGTGATGCTGAAGGCGCAAACTGCGCTGCAGCCAAGGACGAGAGCGAAGTCGAGGCCGGGCGCATACTCCGCACGGATCCGAATACTCAAGCCAAGCTGAAGCTCTCTGACGGTAGCTGGCTCACGCTGGATCGTTCCACGGAGGTGGCGCTAATCGCAGGAGAGGCCCGCCACGCCAAGCTGGTGAGCGGTCGCGTGGCAGCCGATGTCGCCAAGGTGGAGGGCAAGCTCGCACACATCACGTTGCCGCAAGGCAAGATTGAAGTGCTAGGCACCAAATTCGCCATCACGGCGCTGGGCAACTCGGCTAGCGTCGACGTGAGCCGCGGCGCGGTGAAGCTGATGGACACTCGCGGCCGAGAGGTCGTCGTCCGCGCGGGTGAGGAAGGGCGCCTCGATGAGGGGATCCCCCCTTACGCCGCCAGTGCGCCGACGCTGGGTGAGGCGCTCGCCTGGAGCGACCTGCAGGGCCCTGACGAGAAGGAGCAACACGACGTGCGGGGTTTGGGAGAGCTGCGCGCGAAGAAGCCAGGCGAGAAGGACGAGCGCAAGGGCGCCGTACGCCTGACCTCCCATGAGGTGAAAGTGCGCATGGTTGGCCAGCTCGCGCGCACCGAGGTCGAAGAGGTCTTCAGCAACGAGACTGACGAGACTCTCGAAGGGATCTTTCGCTTTCCCATCCCACCGGACGCGAAGATCGAGCGCCTCGCCCTCGAAGTCGACGGCAAGCTCGAGGAAGGTGCTTTCGTCGATCGCGAGCGGGCGGCGGCGATCTGGCGAGGCAGCATCGTCAACGCTGCACCCCAGGCGCGCAAGCTGATCCGCGACGAGATCATCTGGGTGCCGGGCCCGTGGCGCGATCCGGCGCTGCTCGAGTGGCAGCGTGGTGGCCGCTTCGAGCTGCGCATCTTCCCCATTCCGAAGCGCGGTTCCCGCCGCGTCGTGCTCGCGTACAGCCAGGTGCTGAAGCCTACCGGCGGCGTGCGGCGCTACACCTATCCGCTGGCTCACGACCCGAGCGGAAGCACCGAAGTCGACCGCTTCGGCATCGACCTCCAGATCAAGGGCAACGACCTTGCATTCGGCGTGCGCACCATCGGCTACGAGCTGAGCTCTGGGACCTCGCCATCGGATTCCACCCGGAAAACATTCGACGCGACCAAATTCCGTCCTGCAGGCGATCTGGTGGTCGAGTACGCGCTACCGAACCGTGATCAGGAGCTAACGGCTTGGGCTTACAAGCCGACTGCAGAAGACCTGAAGGGCACCGCCGACAAGGACCCTAGCGGCACTCCCAACGACGCCGCGTACGTGGCGCTGGCGCTGCGGCCCAAGCTGCCGCGCAGCGTGGAAGGCGCGCAGCGTGACTTCGCCATCGTGGTGGACTCGAGCCGCTCGATGTTCGGCGAGCGCTATGAGCGCGCGGCAGCGCTCACTTCAAGGGTGATTCGCGAGCTCGACGGACAGGACCGAGTCACCGTGCTGGCCTGCGATCAGAGCTGCCGCACGATGGCAGGTGGCTTGCTGCCGCCGGGGGCGCAAACGGCGGCTGCCGCGAAGAAGTTCCTGGAGGCTGAGGCGCCCGAAGGTGGCTCGGACGTTTGCGCGGCCGTCGATGCCGCGCGGCAAGCAGTGCCGCGGGATCCAGCTCGCAGCCTGCGCGTGGTGTACATCGGCGACGGCACCCCGACGGTTGGCGCGATCAAGCCTGCGTACATCGAGCAGTGGGTCAAGCGCACCGTGCCTTCCGGCGAAGGCACCGTGACCACGGTCGCCATCGGCACCGACTC
>JAWKRD010000124.1:0-3195 GCA_041389805.1 Polyangiaceae bacterium
GCGCGCATCAGGAGATAGTCGCGTTCAGGGTAGCTCGTGGTCTTGGAGGCTGCCGCGCGGTAATGAGAGAGTGCCTCGTTGAGCGCTCCCTGCTGCTCGCAAAGGTGAGCGCGCGCCACGTGTAGCCGCAGATGATCGGCGACGCGCGGGTCACGCGCCTCCAGCGCGCTCAAGAGCTCGAGCCCGTGGGCTGGGCCGTGCACCATCGCGGACGCCACGGCCCCGTTCAGCGCGACCATCGGGTTCTCCGTTAGGCGATACAGCGCAGTGTACAGGGCGCTGATCTGTGGCCAGTCGGTGGCTTCCGTGGTCTCGGCTTCGTCATGCAGCGCCGCGATGGCCGCCTGGATTTGATAGGTCCCGGTTGGACCACGTTGCATCGCAGCTTCGATGTGGCGTGTGCCTTCTTCAATCAGCGCCGCGTCCCACAGCGTGCGGTCTTGTTCGTCGAGGGGGATGGGTTCTCCCTGCGGGCCCACTCTGGCTTTGCGCCGGGCGTCGGTCAGCAGCATCAACGCGAGCAGCCCCTCGACCTCAGAATCCTCGGGGAAACCTCGAAACAACTGACGGGTCAGCCGAATGGCTTCCAGCGCGAGGTCCACGCGCAAGAGTTGTTCCCCGCCGCTCGCGTACCCTTCGTTGAACACGAGGTACAACACATGAAGCACCGCATCGAGACGCTCGCGGAGCTCCCTCACCCCCGGAAAATCGAACGGCACCTGGGACTGCTTGATGCTCTGCTTCGCGCGGCTGATCCGCTGTGCCATCGTGGCCTCTGGGACCAGGAAGGCGCGGGCGATTTCCGCCGTGCTCAAGCCACCCACTGCGCGCAGGGTGAGCGCGATGGCTGAAGGCCGCGTGAGCGCCGGATGGCAGCACATGAACAAGAGCTTCAGGCTGTCGTCTTGCTGGAGGTCGAGATCGCTGTCGGGGGCTGGAGCGAACTGCTCCTCCGGCTGCATCACGACTAGCTCCTCGCGGCGGCGCCGAGCGAGCTCCGCGCGCTGCAGATCGAGCATGCGGCGCTTGGCGACATGAACGAGCCAGCCCCGAGGATTCTCCGGCGTGCCTTGTTCCGGCCACTGCTGGGCCGCCGCGATCAGCGCCTCCTGCAACACGTCTTCGGCGGCGGCGAAGTCGCCAAAGCGACGCACCAGCACGCCGAGCACCTGAGGCGCGACATCGCGCAACAGGCGCTCGACGCTGGGCTGGTTCATGGTCGCCGGGGGGATATCGTTGCCGGGAGGATATGGCTAGAGTTTGGGCGCTTCCATCACCTGCCGAACCTCGATCGACAGGTGGAGGGGTTCGCCATCGGAGCCGGGCGCCATGGATCCCTCGGCCGCGATTTCATGGGCGCGCTCCGCCGTCTCGACATCGACCACCCAGTAGCCGACCAAGAACTCCTTGGTCTCAGCGAATGGGCCGTCGCTCACGTCAGGCTTGCCCTGGGCGTCCGCCTTGACGACCCGCGCGTCGCCAGGCGGCGCGAGGCCTTCCGCTCCGACCAGCTCGCCTTGAGCTGCGAGACGGCTCGCGAAATCCTTCATGTACGCGATGTGGTTCTGAATCGCCTTCGCCGGCCACTCCATGAGCTTGTAGCTCCCGCCGCCATAGGGGGCGTGCATCATCAGCATGAATTTCATCTCTGGGTTCTCCGTGTTGGGTGCACCGCACTGCGCGGTTCATGGGGCTGTCGGAGCCGAGCCCGGGTTCTCGACATGGGGGCGCGATTTTTTTTTCCGAAGCCGAGCCGCTGCGCTTCAACGGTAGCGCTTCGACTTGTCAAAGTGCTTCATTTGCTTGTTGATGGTCTTCCAGCGGCGCTTGGCGTTGCTCTGCTGCTCCGGGCTGTGGCGACGCTCGAAGGCTGCGGCCTCGCGCAACAGCTTGCGGTAGCTCTTGAGCCGCTCAATGGCTAGCTCGCCGCTCGCCTCGGCAGCGAGCACGCCACACCCGGGCTCCGACTCGTGGCGGCAGTCTGGGAAGCGGCAGCGCGTGGCGAGGTCGGCGATGTCGGCGAACGCCGCGTCGAGACTGGCTTCGTCAGCGACCACGCCAAACTCGCGCATACCTGGCGTGTCGATGAGCACGCTGCCGTTCGTCAGCGGGACCAGCTCACGCCGCGTCGTCGCGTGTCGCCCGGTGCCATCGTCGCGGATCTCCGCGATGACTTGAGTGGCTTCACCCTGCAAGCGGTTGACGAGGGACGACTTGCCGACACCGGAAGAGCCGACGAAGCCGAAGGTCAGTCCGGGGGCGAGCGCGGCTTCGAGCGCCTCGAGCCCGGTGCCTTGGAGCGCGCTCAAGCTGAACACCTCCACGGCCGGCGCGACGGCCTCGATTTGCTCCACGTAGTCCCGAGGAGCTTCCGTCAGGTCGACCTTGTTGAGCACCACGACTGGTCGTGCGCCGCTGTCCCAGACCGCGGTCACGTAGCGTTCGAGTCGGCGGGGGCTGAAGTCCTGGTTCGCCGAGGTGACGATGAAGAACACGTCCACGTTTGCAGCGACGAGTTGCTCGCCGCCGCCTCGCACGGCGCGTCGTACGAGGGCCGTGCGCCTGGGCAGCACCGCCTGAATCGTGGCGCGCTCACCCCGAACCTCGAGCATCACCCAGTCCCCGGTGTTGGGGCGATCGACCCCGCTCAGTTCATGGCGTAACCGTCCGGAAAGCTCAGCCAGCTCCGCGTCGCAGCCAAGCAAGTGAAAGCGACTCTGCGAAGCCGCGGAAACACGCGCGGGGATCCAACCTCGCGTCGCATACTCAGCCGCCTGGGCCGCAAAGAAATCAGAAAAACCTAGTTGTTCGAGAGAAAACACGTCGAGAAACTCCGCATCGAAGCGAGGGGAAGTCAGGCCTCCGACGTGCGCTAGCTAGCCGGCGCGAAGCGGCTGCGGCTCCAAGTCGAGCACGCAAGCGTTCGAGCGCTCGGGCTCAGGGCTGAGCGTCCACCAGCGACAACTCGCTGTGGATGAGCTTCAGCCCCGGACGGCAACGGGCACGGAGGCGAAACAGGACGGGTCACGGGAAATCACAGTCATCGGTTCAGCCTCCTTTCGCCGCCTAGATTCGCACGCCGGGCAGCACCGCGCAAGTCGAGACTCACTCGCTGCTTCGGCGAGAGCCAATGGCATCATGGATCGCGCGTTCGACCGCGTTCGGGGGATCGCTATCCAGGCACAACTCCCCGCG
>JAWKRD010000125.1:0-3043 GCA_041389805.1 Polyangiaceae bacterium
GCGTGGCTTGGGTTTGGGGGGTGAGGGTTTCTGGCGTTGAGGGTCGGTTGCTCGATCTTCACCAGCTTGCCGGCGTGCTCGGCGCTGTCCAGGCCGGGGCCGGCTTCGCCGGTGCTCGCTTTGGCTCGCAGCCTGACTGTTTTTCTGGAGCCGCATGCCTGCGACTCGCCGGCGGGGGGTTGGTGATCGAACAACCCATCGGAGGTCACCCCATGCTCGAAATCTATCCGTTCATTCTTGAGACCATCACGCTCATTCGCCCCTTGTGTCAGCGGGTTAGTCGGGCGGATCCCGACCTGGGGCGGCAGCTCTCGCGGGCGCAGTCATCCATCGCGCTCAATGTTGCAGAGGGCGCTTACAGTCGGGGCCGCAACTCGGCGGCGCGGTTTCACACGGCGATGGGCTCGGCGCGAGAAGCGCTGGCTTGTCTCGAAGTGGCGGCAGCGCTGGGGCACATCGCACCGGTGGATGAGGCGCTCCTGCGCTAGCTTCATTTGCCGCGCGGTAATGTACGTGACGTCCGAGGACGCTAGGTGGGGAAACTCACCCCCAAAAAAGTCAAGAACGCACGCGGCGTGCCTACGGCTAGACCCTTGCGCTTGCGGCGCGCTTGCTCGCGATTCCACTCCGCGACGCGATCGTAGTAGGCCTGCTGATCCGCGTTGTGGCGCTCGCGCATGCTGCGCATGGAGTCGACGTCGTTGTGACCGTCGAGGGCGTAGAGGCACTCGGTGGCGTCGATCAGCTTGAGGCGTTTGAGGCTGCCGTCTTTCTTGAACTCCGGATCGAAGGGGAACACGCGACAACCGGTGGGGCGCTCGCCGTAGACAGTGCAGCGATCGTCCTTGCCCAGATAGCGACAGCGACCGCCGCGATGGCCGAGCACCATCACGCGCTTGCCTTGGCGCAGGCGCACGAACGCTTCGGGCTCGTCCTCCATCGCGATCTCGTGGCGCGTGACCCATTTCACGATGCGCAGCGGGGAGTCCCCGGTGTGCGTCACGAGCCGCGACAGGTCCACGTCGTTGAGGGGGAGCAACGGCTCCTTGCAGCAGTTGCCGCAGCCGGTACAACGAAACTTGAGGAAGCGCTCTCCTACTGCCACGTCCCGCTCCTTTGAGTCTCCAGCTCAGGCGCCGGCGCGCAGCAGCTTGGCGGCTTCGATCGCGCCATAGGTGAAGATGACGTCAGCGCCTGCGCGCTTGAGACCGGTGAGGCTCTCCAGCAAGCAGCGATCGAAGTCGATCCAGCCCTGGGCGGCTGCGGCCTTCAGCATCGAGTACTCCCCGCTGACGTGATAGGCGGCCACGGGTAGCGCCGAGTGCTCCCGCACCAGGCGCACCATGTCGAGATACGGCAGGCCCGGCTTGACCATCAACCAGTCAGCGCCCTCTGCTTCGTCGAGCGCGATCTCGCGCAGCGCCTCGCGGGAGTTTGCTGGGTCCATCTGATAAGTCTTCTTGTCGCCGGCCTTGGGCGCCGAATCCAGTGCCTCGCGGAAAGGACCGTAGAACGCGGAGGCGTACTTCACGGCGTAGCTCAGGATCCCGACGTCGGTGAAGCCCGCTTCGTCCAAGGCATCGCGGATCGCGCCGATGCGGCCGTCCATCATGTCCGACGGCGCGACGATGTCCGCGCCCGCCTTGGCCTGAGCCACTGCCATGCCAGCCAGGATGGGCAACGTCTCGTCGTTGTCGATGCGGCCGTCGATCAACACGCCGTCGTGACCGTCGGATGAATACGGGTCCAGAGCCACGTCGGTGATCACCACCAGCTCAGGTAGCTCCTGCTTCAGCGCACGCACGGCGCGCTGGAGCAGCCCGTCGGGGTTCAGCGACTCCTTGCCGTGGGGATCTTTCAGGTCGTCGGTCAGCGCAGGGAACAGCGCGACACCAGGCACTCCGAGCTCGAACGCTTCACGGCTGACCTCGACGAGGTGCTCGATGGAGAGCCGCGCGTGACCGGGCATCGAGTTGATCGGCTTCTTCTCTTTGAGCTCATGGACGAACAGCGGCAGCACCAGATCGCTCGCCGTCAGCACGGTCTGGCGCTGCATCGCGCGCAACCCGGCCAGGCGGCGGTTGCGGCGTGGGCGGTCACTCAACAACGTCTGGTATCCGCTACTCATGATGCGGAGTTATACCCCGTCGCCCGGCGCCGGGAATCACTCTTCCACGCCCAGCACGTCCAGATACGTACGCCTCACTTGCTCGGTGACCCGTTCGTACTCCGCGAGCAGCTGTTCACTCGCCTGCGGACGCACACCTGAGGCGCTCGAACCCGCAGAGCGGAAGCCCATTCGCCGCGCGAGCTGCTCGATTTCTGGCGTACTCGGATCGAGCGTCGTGGAGCTGGTCCCGCGCCGGACGTGGATGCGCTGCTCGAGGCGCCTCAGGAAGCGATACGCCTCCTTCAAGAGCTTGTAGGCATCGCGCCTCAGGTAGCCTCCGCGTTCCAGGGCAGCCAGAGCGAACAGGGTGTCCGGTGTGCGCAAACTGGTGTCACGTCCGTAGCGCATCTGCAGCCATTGCACCGCGAACTCGACGTCGAGCAACCCGCCGCGACCGAGCTTCAAGTCACGACGGCCGCCGCGCTCATCGGCGAGCTCGAGCTGCATCCGCATGCGCAAGCGGTGCAGCTCGCTGACCTCCGGCGGACCGCCCTCGTAGGCGGCGACGGCCGCTATCTCCAGGAGCCGCTCACCGAGCGCCGCGTCTCCGGCGCAGAAGCGCGCCCTGAGCAGCGCTTGCCGTTCCCACGCCGCGCCGCTGGTCACGACGCTCGATCGCGGCGGATCATCGGGGCGCTCCTCGAGGTTTACCTGGTGATAGCGCGCGAACGCCGTCACGTTGGTCACCAGGAGGCCTTGAGAGCCGCTCGGCCTGAGCCGGGTGTCGAGCTCATAGCCTGCACCCGATGCGTGGGGCGCCGAAATCAGGCGGATCACCCGCTGCGCCGTGCGGCTGTAGAAGTGCGCTGCGTCGTGCCCCTCGGGCGCCGAATCGGGGTCGTAGGCGAACAGCACGTCCAGGTCCGAGCCGTA
>JAWKRD010000126.1:0-2933 GCA_041389805.1 Polyangiaceae bacterium
CGCGAGGGGGTTCTTGCGCGCGTTGTTGAAGTTCTTCCTTGCGAGCTGAGCGAGGTGAGCGTGCTCGAGTCCGTACCTCCGCTCGTATTCTTCAGCCACGCGATCGAAGAGGTGCGGCCACATGTAGCGGCACTCGGTGGCCTCGTGACCGATGTACGCAGCCGCGCCCAGGTGCGCGGTGGCGAGGTCACCCGGCACGTTTCGCTCCTGTTCGATGCCGAGCACCAGCGCGACGTCGTAGCGCCCCGCCTCGATCTCCGCCATCGCACCGAGCACCGCCATGCTCCCCGACGCACACGCGGCTTCGTGGCGCATCGCTGGCACTCCCCAGAGTTCGGGGAACACAGTTGCCGGCAGCGCGCCGAGCTGCGCCTGGCCGAGGAACAGCTCACCGAACGCATTTCCCACATGGATACACTGAACATCCCCAGGCTCGAGGCGGGCGTCCTGCAACGCACCCTCCACGCACTCACGCGCGAGCAGGTCGATCCCCTGCTCCGCGCGCGCAAGGTTCCGCGCAAAGTCGCTCTGGTACCCACCAAGGATGTACACGCTCATCGCCTAACGCTGCGCCGAAGCCGAGGGTGAGTCAACGGTCGCGAAGGCAGAGGCGGCATGCAAGAGTGGCTGCTATCGGCTCAGGGAAGGCAGGCTTTGGACGCTCAGCTCGGTGTCAGCCGCCAGCACGGTCCGCGCCAGCTCTCTGAAGTTGCCGCATGCACCGAGTCGGGTGAGCACCGAGTGCAGACCCCAGATCAGGCGCTGCACCCAGATCCATTGAGGAGGGAACGCAAGCAGTCGCAGGTTCGGGTTGCTGGGACCGGTGAACTGCGCACCCGCGCGGATGTACTCCGAGGTGAACTCGAAGTGGTCCGTTCGATACGGCGCCCACTGATGGCAGATCAGCTGCCAGTGGAAGTCGAAGTCAAAGCGCTTCGGCTTGGTCACCATACCCGTTGCCAAGAGCGCGCTCTCGAACTCGTCCCGCCGATCGTCCAGCACCAGCTCAAACAGGCGCTTCTCGTGACCGACGAAGTCTGCGTCGAGGCGCCGCACACAGCCGTAGTCCAGAAACACCACCAGCTGCTCACCCTGATCGGTTGGTGGGAACAGGTAATTGCCGGGGTGAGGATCAGCGTTCAGGCAACCGAGCTCAAACAGGGATCGCAGCGCAAAGATCAACAACGTGCGAGCCGCAGCCTGTTTCCTCGCGGCGTCTGCTCCCAGTGCGAACTCATAGAAGTCGCAACCGCTCGCCCACTCACTGGTCAGCACAGTCTCCGAACTGCGTGCAGCGATGGCCTGCGGGACGTACACTCCCGGCTGCTCAGCGAATCGCTCCCGAAACCAGTTTTGCCACTCGGCTTCACGACGGTAGTCGCACTCCTCTTCGAAGCGCTCACGCAGCTCGCTCACGATCGCGGGGCCGTCGACGGCAGTTGCGAGGCTTGCGATGCGGCTGAAGCCTTCGAAACGTGAGAAGTCAGCGTGGATGGTGTCGCGGATGCCGGGGTACTGAACCTTCACGGCGACATGTCGCCCTTGAAAGCGCGCGCGATACACTTGGCCGACCGACGCAGAAGCGATTGGCTCCGATTCGAAGCTATCGAACAGGTCCTCCAGGGTTCCTCCCAAGGACTCCTCGATCGCGGCTTGCATCACCTCGAAGCGCACCGAGCGCGTGCCAGCCTGAAGCTTGCGCAGTGCGCCTTGCGCTTCCTCCGGCAGAGCGCCGTCCATGTACGAGAGGATCTGGCCGATCTTCATCGCCATGCCCTTCATCTGGTCCAGCTCTGCCGCTAGCAACTCACCCAGGTGCTCCTGTTTCCCTGGGGCAGCTTTGAAGAGCTGCGCGCCAGCAAGCCGAACCGCTGAAGACGCGGCCTTACCCGTGGACACCAGGCGCCCCCACCCCCGACCGATGCCGTCTAGCTCGCGTTTGCTCATGGCGTGCATCAAAGGATGGTCGAAACGGCACGGGCGAGACGTGTAAAAACACACCTCGCCCGAAGAAACGCGAGCATAGCGCCTGGAGAGCGCTACTGGTTCGCAGGAGTCGTACCGTCAGTTGTCGCAGCTCCGTCCTACTTACACTCGGCGCTGCTCGGGCATTCCCGACCGCAGACGTAGATGGTGCTGCCGTCGTCTCCCTGGCAGGCGGTGACCTCGGCGTCGGTGCAGGTCAACTGACAGTCGGTGCTGCCCTTGCAGCAAACGAAGCAGTTGGTCTTACAGGTCAGATCACAACGGGCGTTGCCGTTGCAGCCGACATCGCAGCCCTGCTCGCAGCTCAGGTGGCAGTCGGAGTTGCCGGTACAGCCGCCGCCGCAGTTCTCCTTGCAGTCGATCTGGCAATCGCTGCCCCCTGCGCAGCCAAGGTCACAGCCACCGGTGCCCGAGCAGTCGATGGCACAACTGGACTGTCCCTCACACGTCGCGTCACACCCGCCGACCTGGGTGCAGTCCGCGGTGCAGTCGCTCTTGGACCCGCAATCGAGGTTGCAGGTCGCGTCGTTGCACGCGAGGTCGCAGTCCGCACCCTTGGTGCATTCCGCCTGGCAATCCGGAGAGCCCGCTGGGCACTCGAGGTTGCATTGATCGCCCGTGCACTCGAGCTTGTCGGGTCCTGAATCGTCGCTGCTGCAAGCAACGAACAGAGCCAGCACCGGAGAGAGAACGATAACGTGTGCGATTCGCTTCCACATACCCCACAGCTTAGAGGCTCAAGTCGACTCCCACAATCTCCCGAAAGCGGAACCTGTGTCCGGGTTTACCGCACATGCCCTGCTGCATTTTCCCCGGGGATTTGCCACAGGGCGGCCACGTCACCCAGAGGCATGACGCCACTACGCGCCATCTCGCCACGCTTTGCATCCAGCTGTCGCGGGCTCTCCCTCCCCCCCCAAAACCACCCACCGGCGAGTCACCGCCCC
>JAWKRD010000127.1:0-2810 GCA_041389805.1 Polyangiaceae bacterium
GTCGCGAGGTCAGCTGCTGCGCTTCTTGAAGACGGAGTGACTACGAGCGACGCTTCGCCGGCTGACGATCGCGAAGGTGCTCGCTTTTTGGCCGTGTTTTGATGGCATTTCTCAAGGTGAAGCAGCGTACAATTTCGCCGTGACCCGTATCGCGCATCTGGGCTGGCTACTGACCGCAGGCGCCGTGGCGCTGGCTTGCGCGGAGTCGAGCGGCTCCGGCGCCGCCGAAACTTCCGGGGGCGCAGGTGGATCCGCGGGGAATAATGCCACGGGTGCGACAGCCGGCGTAGCGGGGTCCGCCTCCGTTGGAGGCACCCCTCAGGGCGGCAATACTCAGGGAGGCAGCGCGGGCTCCGGCGGCGCGCTCGACGGCGGCCAGGATGCCGCAGGCTCCGGCGGCGCGCCCTGGGACGGCGGCTCTACCGACGCCGCTGCCATCAAAGCATTCCTCGACCAAGCCTATGCCGATCTCAAGTCGAACTGCGACAAGGCTCAGCCCTGCTGTGCTGCCGCTGGGAAAGGCTACGACAAGCAGAGCTGCGAGGACGCGCTGGCTAGCGGCCTCGGTATCGAGAAGAACCGGGTCGACGACAACCTCGCGCTGGGAGCTGCCTTCGATGAAGTGGCCGCCGCCGAGTGCATCGAGGCGCGGAAGGCCGCGTTCGATACCTGCGCTCGCCTGACCCCTGAAGTCTGCGACCGGGTCTGGAACGGCCCGCGCAAGATCGGCGAACCCTGCGAGGACGTAGCCCAGTGTCAGAAGATCCCCGGCAAGCAGATCAGCTGTTACTCGCTCAATGGTTCACACGTCTGCGCGGAGAACTCGCGCGCCAAGCTCGGCGAGGCGTGCACTCGCAGCTGCAGGGAGGAGCGCGGCAACATCTTGTGCTCCAACGCGAACCCAGAGCCTGCTGCGAGTGAGGCCTACTGTTACAAGTCCGACGGACTCTACTGTTCCGCAGGGAAATGTGAGGCGACGCGCACCCTCGCCCAAACTTGTAGCAGCGGCCCCTTCTCCTGCGCTGGCGATCTGGTGTGCGACAAGGCCACCTCGGAGTGCACGTCCCAAGACTACGCCTGCGGCGGCTGCGCTAGCGACAGCTACTGCGACACGGACGGCAGCTGCAAACCCAAGCTGGCTGACTTTGTCGCATGCACCGAGCACTACCAGTGCACCAGCGGCGAGTGCGGCTTCAACGGCTGCGGCTCCGGGCTGTGGCCCAGGTGGCTCATGTACTGTCAGTGAGCCAGGGGCCGCGAGTCCAAAGCTGATCGCGATCAGCCGTTCGGCGCTCGGGTGGCTGATCACGGCTCGAGATTGCCGCGCCTCACCCCAAAAATCCGAGAAATCGCGCTGAGGCGGCTCGGCACGGCGTGCTTTGGGGGTCGGTATGTGACTCACCACGACCCTTGGACTGCTGATCAGCGTCGGACTCACCAGCGGCTGCACGCTACGCACCGCCGCTCCTCATCACGGCGGGTACGCTGCTGCGCCTCAGCCAATCCCGCAGGGAAATCTGACGCCGACCACAGCGACGTGCGCCCAGGTCGAGGTCGCGCCCGGAGTCTTCCGCAGCACTGACTGCGAGCAGCGCCCCGCGATGCGCACTTCAGCGTTTGTCAGGCGTTTTCAGCCGCCGTTGCGCCAGACGAGCAAGGGACTGCAGCCGATTTCCAAGGCTGAGCTGCCAGCCAGCGTCGACCTGCGGGAGCGCGGGCTCGACGGACCCGTGCGAGATCAAGGGCAGGTCGGTGTCTGCTGGTCGATGGCGATGTCGGGCGTGGCAGACAACGCGCTTCGCCGCGCGGGGCAGAGCGAGGATGCGTCGCCGCTACACCTGATCGCCAATCGTGCGTACGAACGACTGTACAAGCGCGGCCAATCCGACGGTTTCACCCGAGAGCCGGTGTGGCGCTACGACGCCGTGCGCGCCTGCAAGTTGAAGGACTTCGGAGACGACGACTGCGGAGACAAGCTCGGGGTCGTGCGAGGTTCCTGGAGACAGGATCCTCAGCTGGTCGAGGAGAAGCGCGTCGCAGACACGCATCCCTTTCTGCGTCTGACGAACGCAGAGGCGCTCAGCAATCCCGATGAGATCGCCGCCGCGCTTGCCCAGGGACGTGCCGCGTACGTCGCGCTCAACATCGACTACGAGTACTGGAGCTGGCGCAAGCTCGAGGGGGGAGTGATCTCCGACTACACGAGCGATCGCTTGCCCCACGCGGTGACTGCGGTGGGCTACCGCACCAGCGCCCACGGCCGCCAATTCTTGATCAAGAACAGCTGGGGCAAGCAGTGGGCGGAGGGCGGCTACGCATGGCTCGACGAGCGCACGCTGCAACGAAACCTCCAGGATGCGTTCGCGTTCGACGTACGCGACTCGAGCGGCGCTCCGTTTCCACACGGACAATCTGCGCCCAGCCCGAAGCCAACCCCGGCACCCAGCGCGTGCGGGAACGGTCAAGCCCGCGATCTGGTGTTCGGTGTCTGCCTGCCAGCGTGTGCGGGCGGCAAGCCGAGCCTTGGTGGGCTGTGTGCGCCCCAGGCGCCAACCGCCAGCAGCACGTGCGGCGCGGGGCAAGGCCATGACCCGCTGAGCGGGCAGTGCGTGAACCGCTGCCCCAGCGGTCTGTTGCCGGTTGGTGGCGTGTGCTGGCTCGGGTGACGCTCTGGGAACCCGAGCACCCGGTGCCAACGTAGGACCGCACGGCAACATTCGTTTTCGCGCAGCGTTCTTGCACTGGTTGGCTGCGACTGCGATGTTCCCCTCCCCCCTCAACACCCTTGGAGTGTCCCTCGATGCGCACGC
>JAWKRD010000128.1:0-2705 GCA_041389805.1 Polyangiaceae bacterium
TCGATCCCCTGGTCTTCGCTGCCTGCAACCAAGAAGCTGCGCGTCGGCCTCCACGGGAGCGTGCGCTACGTCGACTACGCTGGCGGCAAGCAGAAGGCGATCATCGGCACCAGCGACGCGACTGGTGGCATGGCGATGCCGCCACTACGCTTCGAGAACGAGCAAGGCCTGGACAAGAGCTTGCTCTCCCCCAAGTCCCTGGGCCCCAACCCGGACAAGGCGGTCTACGGCAACGTGAGCGGCGACGCGCAGCTGGAGCAAGTCGCGCTCTACGGCGGCTTCTTGACCATCCTGGGGGCGGGTTACCGCGGTGGGAAGCAGTTCTTCTACAAGGACCTCTCGGTGAAGGACGCCAGCATGGTGCCTTCCCTGGAGCTCGAAGATCTGACGGGTGATGGCCGTGCGGAAATTATCTACCGCAAGCGCGTCGGAACCGACAGCGACTACCGGGAGTACCTCGAGGTGATGAGCCTCTCCGACAAGGGCGAGCCTTTCGTCGCCTTCGAGCACGAGACGGGCATCGTCACCGCGGGCGGCAAGATCCTGAACAAGGTCAGCATCAAGACCGTGGGCGGCAAGAAGGCGGTGGTGATCGCTGACGACGTCGCGGAAGGCTGGGACCAAGGTTCTTTCCGCGAGGCACAGCAAAGCGAGATGGGCGCGACCATCTTGCCCTGGGACGGCATCGCCGCGCGCAGCTTTGGCTGGGACGGCAAGCAGTTCAAGCAGGTCGAGGAGAAGCAGGGCAAGCCGCGGCTGACCAGCGCCGGCAGCGCTCCGAAGACCAGCGGCGGGACGAAGACCGACGGGCCTCCGCCGCCTCCAGCGCCGCGCCCTCCCTCCGCCGACGAGCTGCAAGACCAGGTCTATGCGCTGTATCGCCGGTCTCGCAAGGTGGGTAAGGAGAAGCCCCGCTTCGACTTCGTCACCAACGTGTACGGTGGCCCTGAGATGGAGCGCGTGCTGGTGCATGGGCTCGACGTGGTGGTCTTCGGCACGGGTTACCGCGGGGGAACAGGTTTCGCGTACATCACGCTGCCAGCCAAGGCCGCGGAAGACATCGTTCACGTGACCGCCAAGGATCTGACCGGCGACGGCAAGGCGGAGATCTTGGTGCGCGCGACGCTCAAGACGAAGACCAGCGAGGAGTTCGGCGGCATCGTCGTCCAGCGGCACGCTTTCCTGGTCTACGAGGTGGGCGCCGAGTCGCTCACCCGCATCTTCGGCGCGGAGACCGGCCGCACCCTGGAGGACAAGCGCGTGATCGGCAGCCTGCTCTTCAAGCCGCTGAAGAAGGGCTTCGAGCTACAGCTCAAGGCGGGCCGCGTGGTGGGCTGGGACAAGGCCAGCTATCCATTCCCCGTGGAAACAGGCACCGCCGGCGGCCTCGAGCCGTTGCTGTTGCCCTGGGGCTCCGTCACCCAGCTCGACTACCGCTACGAAGGCGGCGCCTTCAAGCGCCAGTAGCCGGTCTTCGCTGGCTCAGTTCAGCACGGTCAGGTTCAGTACCGCCCAGCCGCCTTCTTTCAGGGTGAGCTTCGCGGCCTTGTAGTTGCCGCGGGCGCCGAGCGTCACGTGATGCACGCCGGGGCGGACCACGCGCCGTCCGATCGCCATGCGCGCGGGCAAGAGCGCCCAGCTGCGCGTATCTGGCGTGTCCACGGCGGTGAGTGTCGCCTGGGTACCGAGGGACAACAAGACGCCCCAGATGTTGTCGCGCCCAGCGGCCGTGCGCGCCACTTCGCCTGCGACCACGCGGGAGATCATGCGGGTGATTGCCGCACCGATCACGGCGCCCTCGGCGTCTTTCCACGCGGCACGCGCCTCGAGATCGATGCCAATCGCGGCCTCGAGCGGGGCTGGCTCTCCATCGATGGAGAATTCTGGGATCTCGTACTGGCCCCGCGCTTTGCCCAGCGCCGGGTAGTTGATCCAGGTCACCAGGCCTTGAGCCGCCAGACGATTGGCTTGCGCCTCCTGACCCGGCCCCATGTGCCCTGCGGCCCAGGTCAACGCGAGCCCAATCGGGATGCGCTTCGCCACCTTGGCGGGTACACGCCCGTAGTTGATCACGACCAGGATCTCCGTCGGCTTCGGGAGCTTCTTCAGTGGTGTTTCCGGGCGGAGATGACTCTCGGGCTTCGCTTGGCCCGCGTCGGGTTGCTCACCAGCGACGGCGTCTTGGCCACTCGGGCTTTGGTCCGGATCTTGGGGGGGAGGCGCATCGGGCTTGGCGCCTTGATCCACCTCCACGGCGAAGTACGGGGTCACGACCGGGCGCGAGCGTCGTACGGGATCCGTGGTCGCGTTGTCCGTCAGCGGAGCCGTCTCCAGGATCTTGCGAATGCGGGGGGAGCGATAGCTGCCCTCTGCGGCCACCCGGCGCACGACGGGGTAGAGGCTTTCGTAGTTTCCGTATTGTAATGCTTCGTCGTAGTAGCGCAGCGCCTCATCAGCGCGGCCGCTCTTCTCGAAGCTGAAGCCTGCGAGGTAGCTCCCTGGCCCAGTCAACGCAGCGCCCTGACCTTCGTGCTCCTTCAAGTACTGCTGCATCACCGCCAGGCGCCGCGCCTCGACGCGCGCGCCGTTCAGATCGTGACGCACGAGGTAGTTCACCATGTTCATGGTGTTGATCAGCAGCTTCTCGTAGGGCGGCGCCTTGTAGGGACCCGTGTCGTCGCTGAACAGGTACTTGCCGATGTCAT
>JAWKRD010000129.1:0-2690 GCA_041389805.1 Polyangiaceae bacterium
GCGGGCAGTCCGCGTCCGTTGCACACTCGATGGCGCGACAGTCTCCCGGTGCTGGCGTACCGCCTTCGCTCGTGTTGCAGATCCCCACCAATCGGGCCTCCGAACTGAGCGCCAGCGTGGGTTTGTCCGCTGGCGCATCAGGTCCGCTGACCTGCTTCAGCTTGCACGTTCCGTTGCGATCGCACTCGGCTTCGAAGGTTCGCCCCTCGGTGTCCTTGAGCGTGCGCTGGCTGATGCGTCGACACGCGGGCAGCAGTGCGGACGTGACAAGCAGCGCGCTGACCCAGCGGAGCGAGCGGGAGTCGAATGGCAGGCCTTTCTTGATCACGTCGCTGACTCTAGTGGCCCCGTCGCGTCGGACCAGACAATTTTGGAGGCATCGGGGGCTGGGCGCTGTGCCGTGCGGTCGGCTAACTTCCCGGGACCATGACGCCGTCGTCGTCCACAGACTCCCCTCAGATCCATCGGCGCACCCTCGTCGTCGATGGCATCACACCCGTTGGCGCCTACGCCGCTCTACGCAGCAACGCAGGCGAAGGCTCGTTTCTCCTCGAGAGCGTCGTGCCTGGAGAGCGCTGGGGTCGTTACTCGATCCTGGGCTATCGCCCGCGGCGCGTGATCACCTTGTTCGGCGAAAGCGGAGTGGATCCCTACGAGCGCCTGAAGGAGCTTGCACCAACGGGAATGGCGGATGATGCAGACGTCGCTGAACGGTTCGCTCGCGCCTACGTTGGGTTGATCCCCTACGACATCGTCCATTTTGCGACGAAGGTCGCCCCATGGCCCGGGGACCCCCCGGTCGTCGCGCGCTTGCTCGCGGAAGCGACGGTGATCGTTTTCGACAACTTGACCCACACCGCGACCATCGCGGCACATTCACAGGCTGACCTGGAGCTCGCAGTGACTGAGTTGAGCCGCGTCCCCGCGTTGACTCCGCTCTCCCCCCCCGATCCCACGCAGATCCCCGAGGATCTAGACGTCGACACCTCGGACGCCGGCTACGGAGAAACGGTCGACAAGGTGAAGGAGTACATCCGCGCGGGCGATGCGTTTCAGGTCGTCCCTGCGCGAACCTTCTCCGTGCCAGCGCATGGAGCCGACGCGCTGGACGTTTACCGGGCCATGCGCGTGCTCTCACCCGCCCCCTACATGTACTTGCTCGAGCTACCGGAGCGTGACGGCGCAGAAGAAGTTGCGGTGATCGGAGCAAGCCCGGAGACCCTGGTGCGCGTGGAAGGTGAGAAGATCACGCTGCGACCCATTGCGGGAACCAGGCGTAGGGGCCGGACGCCAGAAGAAGACGATGCGCTGGCCGAAGAGATGATGGCGGATCCGAAAGAGATCGCTGAGCACGTGATGTTGATCGATCTCGCGCGCAACGACATCGGTCGCGTGGCGAAGGCGGGGAGCGTGGAAGTGCCCGTGCGCATGACCGTCGAGCGCTACAGCCACGTGATGCACATCACGAGCGAGGTCACCGGGGAGCTCAAGCAGCGTATGGGCCCCTGGGACGTGCTGCGCGCTACGTTTCCGGCCGGAACACTGAGCGGTGCGCCCAAAGTGCGCGCCATGCAGATCATTCGCGAGCTGGAACGCCGCCCGCGCTTCGCCTATGGTGGCGCGGTGGGCTACGTGACGCGCGGCACGGATCTCGACTTTGCGATCGCGATTCGCACGGTAGTGAAGCGCAACGGACGCTTCGAGGTCACAGCTGGAGCCGGGCTCGTGGCGGATAGTGTCCCGCAGCTCGAAGCGAAAGAGACCCGCAACAAGGCGCGTGCTGCGTTGGCCGCGATCGCCGCAGCGATCCCTCGAGACAAGTAACACCGAAGTACCGATGTCGCTGATTGATGAAAATGCCTACGGGCTCTGGTTCTCCTATTTCGAGATCGAGGATGACGAGTACAGCCTCGAGCCAGACGACTTCGTTGGACGCTTCTTGCGTTTCCGCGAGGTTGTGATCTCGGCGCTGGCGGACAAACCGCCAACCGAGGACTACTCGGTGACCTATTTCGGGCACGCCCTCTACGTGGAGTTCGCCGAGGGCGACGAGACCAACGACCCGTTCGCGGTGCTGAAGCACGTGCGTGCTACCCTCGAGGAAGCGGAGATCCCAAGCGTTGCGGTGCTGACTCACGGTAGCCGCTGGGTGCCCGACGGCGAGGTCGAGGCGAGCGAGGTGAACCACATCTCGTACCCGAGCGAAGCCCTGCGCCGTGCCCTCTACGCCGACACCGCCTCGCGGCCGGCAGAGGAAGAGGACGCCGAAGAGGGCTGGGGCCCCGGCCTGTATGTGGACACCGAGGCTGTTGAATCCATGGGGAAAACTCTGAAGAACGCGCCAACGGCCCTCGCGGTGGCTAGCGCGACCTTTTATCGCTTTGGCCGCTGAGGTTTGGCGTGGGACTTGCTCCTAGCCGGAGCATGTCCCCCACGAAGCGCACCCACAGCCAGCTCGAACTGACGGAAATCAGCCCAGATATCGCCGCAAACATGCCTCCCATGCGGACCCGGATGGATGCGCTGGATCCGGAAGCGGGGATCCAATCGATCCGCGCCATTGGAAGCCGGGTGAAAGGAACATGCGGCGCGAAACTGACCCTTCACGCGAGCCAAATGGGCAGTCGCAGCGAATGGAGTCACCCTAGCTTGTTCTCCATGCTGACGACGCGGGTGGGACTACTGGCTTT
>JAWKRD010000130.1:0-2587 GCA_041389805.1 Polyangiaceae bacterium
TGCGTCGAAGAACACGCAGCTCGTGGCGTCGGGCCCCCCGCCGCCGTAGCACGCCCAAATTTCTCGATCACTCGCCCCGGCAGCAAGCAGCGGCTCGTTGGCGTGGGTAGCGTTCATGCAGGCTCGGCGCCCCAGAAGTTCTGGCGCAGTGGCTTCCCCGGGCTCCGTGCTCGCGCTTGCTGCAAGTGGGGGTGGCTGCGGCGCGGTACCGGCAGCGCTGGGCGCACATCCCGGCAACAGCGAGAGTAGACCAAACCACCTAGTGCCAATGACCGAATCGCTCATACGTATCCCCGAGGAACTAACCAGCGTAGCTCAACGCTGCTGCGGTTTGAAGGCTCGGAGTCGACGCCGCCGGAGCTCGAGCTGGCTTTGCCTGCCGCGGCGCTACCGGCGCTGAGCGCTGCACCTCACCCCCAAAAATCGTAATGGCTGCAAAACATCGGCAAATTTCGCGGATTCCGCCGATTCTTGGGGCAGATCGCGTCGGTTGGGGTAGACCACGGCGAAATGGGATACGGCAGGAATATCGACCAAGTCGTGGGTGGCATGAGCCGCCTGCTCCACATTCGGGGCGCCAAGCAAAACACCCTCCCGGACCTGGACCCATACCTCGATAACGAGCCGAGCGAGCTGTTTCCGGAGCCGCCACCCATCACGGACATGAAGGTGGAGCGCCGCCTCGTCGACAAGGCGTTGAGGACCAGCACGCTGACCTGGACCAGCTCCCACGAGGTGCTGTGCCCAAAGTATGCGCGGCGTCACCGCGGGGAGTACAAGCGGAACCTGACCGCCTGGGCGCGCTGGATCCGTCCGGAAAAGCAGGTGCGGCCGACGTGCCTGATTTACGTCCACGGTTGGCTCGAGCCGGGCTCCTGGGTCGAAGAGGCGACGCTGTTCCGCGCCTGGACCAAGGAGCTGCCGATCGACATCGTGCACGTGTCGCTGCCGTTTCACGGCAAGCGGAACCCCCGCGGTGCGCTCTTCAGTGGCGAGTACTTCTGGACCGCAGATCTCGTGCGCTCGATGGAAGGCGTCCGCCAGGCGGTGTGTGACACGCGCTCGCTGATGGACTGGCTGCGCGGTCATGGCTACGAGCGCGTCGGGGTGACTGGCATCAGCCTCGGCGGTGCCTTGACCATGATCACCGGCTGCGTGGATCCGCTCCCAGATTTCATCATCCCGATCATCGGTCACCTCGAGCTGCAAGACGCCGTGGAGCACGCGCCGATCCTCTGGAGGATGAAGCACGACCTCGAGAAGTGGGGGATCGACCACGCCGCGCGCACCAAGCTCTTCGAGCGCCTGCGCATCACGAACTACGAGCCCAAGCTCGAGCGCCACAAGCAGCTCTGGATCGAAGCGCGGGAGGACGTGTACATCGACGCGAAGATGGTCGAGAAGCAGTGGCAACGCTGGAACAAGCCGCCCATCTTCTGGATCGATGGTGGGCACATGAGCTTCCCCCTGGCGGTGCCCGCGATGACCGAACGCATCGGTCAATTCCTCGAGGAATCAAAGTAGGCGGCTCTAGAGGCGCTAGATCAGGTCGCGCGTTGGTAGCGTGGCTTTGGCGCGCATACCCATCTCGAGGTTCCAGAAGACGCGGAACGCACTCACGCAAGCGATGACGCCGAAGAACCCGCCGAGCACCAGGCAGATCACCAGGATCAGTAGCGAGTGACCCCACAGGGAGAGCCATGCGGCGATGTAGAAACCGATGGCGACGAGCCACGCGTTCCACCACACCGCCAGGGCACCCGCATATTTCTCTTCTGCGCCGAGGCCTTCGGCAAGCTCCTTGGCAAGCCGCGTCGGTTGCCACGCGGCAAAAGGCGGAATGAATGCTAGCAACGCCGCACCTGGTGCTCTGGTGGGCGACTCCAGCCCCAAAGCGTGGGCGTTCTTCGTCAAGTCCCAGAAAAACGGGAGCACCGCACCTAGTCCAAGCAGCAGCCCAAGCGCATGACAGGGCACCGCCAGGCCTGCCAGATAGATCGCTTGAACTGGAAAGACGTACAGGTCAAGGAAGTGGAGCACGCCTAGGGTCCCTACCACGCCCACCGCCAGGTGCCCCACGCCCGTTAGCACCACCGCCAGGCGCGCGCCCCAGCCCGCGCGCGTCGGTTCGAAGGCAGGCCGCGTGAGGACCGGCGGCGCTTCCTCAGCCTCAGGCGCAGCGTAAGGATTCTGCGTGGAATCCTGCCGTCGATCAGCCTTGCGGCTCACCACGCACTCTCGCCAAGACACTGCGCTCGATGTCCCGGAACACGCTGAACGCAAACACGCTGGAGCTGACGCCGCAGATCGAGCCAGCGATCAGGCACGGCTCGGGCCAGACTCCGGCAGCAGAAACGCGGCTCCCAAGCCGACCAGGAGTTCAGCGCAGCCGAAGACTGCAGCCCCGCCAAGCGCCACGCCGCCCAGGCCCGTTGTCTGAAAGCGCAGGACTTGCGGAGCCTCCTCGGCTTCAGGTGCAGCGTAGGGATTCTGCATCAGCCCGAGTTCAGAGCTTAGCAATCTTCGGCTACGCTTGCCGTCGTGGTTCGAGCGCTGCGTACGCCAAATGATCCAGAACTAGCGAACT
>JAWKRD010000131.1:0-2481 GCA_041389805.1 Polyangiaceae bacterium
TATTGGAAGGAGCCGGGTGTTAGCGCTTCGCGGCTTGGAAGCGGTGGTTGAGCTGACCGATGGGGCGATCGTCTTGCGTGTCACCCGGGAGCCGGAGGGCGCGTTGAATCAGGAGGGGATGGCGACGCGCGCCGACGCGCGCGCTCAACTGGAGTCCAACGTAGATGCGGGAGCAGAACTCAAGCGCCTGGAGCGCAGGGCTCGCTTCGTAGCTCCGGTCGTTGCTCGCTGGGACTCTCCCACGAGCGAGCTGGTGCGGCGTATCGCTGGAGAGTGCTTTGATGAAGGCCACCGACTGAGCCTCTTGCGTCGCGTGAGCGATTTCACGCCTGCTCCAATCCGTGAGGCGGATACTGAGCAACCACCCGCCTCGAACCCGCAACGGAAGATTCAGACCTATCGAGATCTCGCCAACTTGTTGGACCGACGAATCCAGAAGCGTTTCAGCCGTTGGCGTTCTGCGCCTTTGCCGAAAGCGGTGCGGGAGCGAGGACCGAGCAGCCTCTTGGAGCTGGACGTCGACATCTGGAAGTCACGTAATTGGGAGCACGGCCGGAACTTCGTTCGCGACTTCTACAGCCTCATCGTGGGCGCCTACTTGGGGTGCGTCCTGGAAGCAAACCTCGGAGGAGAATGGGAGCCGAGCGAACACTACGTTGCGTCGCGGCTTCGCATCGGGGGCCGAGCATATTACCCGTTCCAGCGCGCGCAGCAGTGCCTGCACGGCGTCCGCTACCGAGTGCTACGCTACTCGCTGTACCACTACTATCGTGAGATCGAGCGCGCGCTGTCAGTTCCGTGAGGGAATAACGCCGCGCCCGCCCAGATTGGAACCAGTCCATGACTCATGAAGCTTGGGAGCTCAAGGTGCTACCAGGACCGCGCTCGAAGGAGGTCAGGCTCGGAGGTCAACTGATCAAGCCCGACGCTTCGGGACAGCGTTTCCGTCGTCTAGAGCGGCTCTCGCTGCTCCCTCGCCCCGCGTTGTACTGGGCGAATCTCGAGGTCGCTCGGGCCCACGATCTGGTGTTTGTCGCCTTGAGTGCTTGGTGCGGCACGACCGTGCGGATTCAGTCAGCTCACCAGGACATAGCCTGACATATCTGCGGATGGTTCGAAGCGCGACCACATGGTAGCGGCGGTGGATGACTGATCCGAATGGTCAGGAAGACGAAGCCAAAAAGCCTCGTCAGCCTCACGACCTCTTGGTTAAGCAGATCTTCGGTGATCCCAAGCACGCACGCATCGAGCTGGAGGCGGTGTTGCCGCCGGCGGTGGTGGCGGCGCTCGATTGGTCGACCCTCGAAGTTTTGCCCGAAACGTTCATCGATCCGGCATTCGCGAAGACGCAGGCGGACCTGCTTTTTCGTATCCAGCTTGCCGGGCATGAGGCTCGCATCTACGTCGTCTTCGAGCACAAGAGCGACGCGAAGGCGGAGACGCTGGTGCAGGTGGGCGGCTACGTGGTGGATGTGCTCGAGCGTTACTTCCGCCGTGGCGGCAAGCTACCGGCGCCAGTGGTGTTGCCCGTGGTGCTTCATCACAGCGACATCGGGTGGACCGTTGGGCAGAGCTTCCACGACCTGTTCGACCCAGACGTGTTGTCCATCCCCGGTGTGCGCGAGCACGTGCCGGACTTCCGGGTAGTGCTGGACG
Source organism: Polyangiaceae bacterium (assembly GCA_041389805.1). Classification (GTDB taxonomy): domain Bacteria; phylum Myxococcota_A; class Polyangia; order Polyangiales; family Polyangiaceae; genus JAHBVY01. The sequence goes on from JAWKRD010000131.1 coordinate 1,657, forward strand.
ACGTGAGCAACCTCAGCGACGAAGCGCTGCGAGCTCGCGCACGGGACGTTGCGTCCCTCATCGTTCCCTTGACGTTGTGGGTGCTGCGAGACGGACGGCGCAAGGACGCGGTCCGCGCAGCGCTCCTGCTGTGGGCGTGGGTGATCGCTGCACTTTGGAGCTTGCCCGACGGGCGTGGGGCCGTTTCGTTTGTGCTACATTACCTGTCCCTCGTGAGCGAGGTGCTGACAGACCGGGACTTGGTCGACGCGCTTGAGGAACGCGCGCCTGGGGTAAAGGAAGCAATCATGACAAGCGCACAGCAGTGGATGGCCGAAGGTCGAGCAGAAGGTGATCGGCGCACACTGGAGCGGTTGCTGCGTCGTAAGTTCGGAGACTCAGCGGTAGACGAGTCGGTGCTCGTCCGTCTGGCGTCAGCGGGCGAAGAGCAGCTGGCGCAGTGGACCGACCGGCTTCTGGACGCCCAAACCGTCGAAGAGCTCTTCAGCTAAGTCGACAACCTAAGCTCAGCGGTGAGTCCTTCGCTCTCCAGAAGTGCCCGCTCGGCGCCAAGCTATCTGCTCACGAAGCGCCCCACCGCGTGGGGAGCGCTAGCGCCTGATCGCCTCCCAGGACGCGGAATTGATTACCGCGCGGCAATCAATCAAGAGGCTGAAGAAACAGCGGAGGCTCTGCGGCCCGGCAGAGCGTGCGTCTCACTTCACCGCTTGCCGATCGGGGAGGGGGCGTCGGGAGCGTGCGTTTCACTTCATCGCTTGCCGTTGGGGAGGAGACTCTGTTTGCGAGCTTGCGAGCAAAACAGAGGAGGGGTCTGCGGCCAGACCC
>JAWKRD010000132.1:0-2421 GCA_041389805.1 Polyangiaceae bacterium
GCGCACCCTCACCCAGCACCACGCGCTCACGCCCTGAGCCGGACGCCGTGCCCTCACCCCCTGATCCAGCGGAGCCAATAAACGATGTGCTCATCACTTATAAATGATGTATATATCACTTATGGTCAAGGCCCAGAACGCAGCTCGGCGCGCCGCTGTCGCGCCTCCCAAGGCAACGCCGCGACGCTCGGCCCGCTCCAGGGACCCGGAACGCACCCGCGAGCTGCTCCTCGCGACCGCCGCTCGCGCGTTCGATCGAGACGGCTACTTCGGCACGGATACGAATCGCATTGCCAAGGAGGCAGGCTTCGCACCGGCCACCTTGTATCGCTACTTCGACGACAAGCGCGCGCTCTTCCTCGCAACCTACGAGCGCTGGGTGGAGGCTGAGTGGGCTGCGTTGTTCGCCAGACTCGACGCGCGTCCGACCGGCAGCGGGCGGGGCGCAGCGCACAAGCGCTCCCTGGCGCAGGCGGTCGTCGATCATCACAGGCGCTGGGCGGGGCTGCGCGCGAGCCTGCTGGGACTGGTCGCGAGCGACCCCGAAGTGGCGGCATTTCGCGTCGCCTCCCGGGCGCGGCAACTCGAGTGGTTGACGCCGCTCTTGAGCAGGAAAGACGCGCGATCGCGAGCCCTGTTCGTGCTGCTAGCCTTTGAGCGGGTGGCTGACTCAATCGCCCTCGGTGAGGCGCCGGCGCTGGGCGTCGGGGAGGCCGAGCTGCTCGATCAGCTCTGCGGTTTGATCTAGAGCGCCGCCGTTGACTCAGCGCAGCTCCCCGTCCACGCCTGTGGCGCACTGGTGCAACGCCGAGCTAATTTCCTCAGGGATCCGGCTAGGGCAACATGCCTTCGTTCTCGGCACGCTCGATCGCTTCGCGAGACACGCGAGTCGCGGGGGGGCGGGCCCCCTGTGCGGCCGCACCTAGTTCATCTCCGGACTGCTTGTAGGGCGCCGCCTGGCGCTCCGCTGGGATCGCACCCGGCCGCCCCAGCTGCTCGAGCGCGTCGTCATCCACCACGATGGCGCGTCCCGCGCGGGCTACCAGCGCCGCCGCCTGACTTGCGATCTTCGCCTGAGTGCCCGACCGCGACGCGGCGAACTCTTCCAGGCGCTCGCTCAGCACATGGGTGCCGCGCTTCGCGTTCGCCGCAAGGCGCGTACGCAGCTCGTTTGACTGGGTGGTTTCTTGTTTGGCTGTTCTTGCCATGATCGTTCCTCCTCTGTGGCCGCAGGACACGGCTCGTTTCTATGAGGGAACGCAGCAAGCGACGTGCCGACTGAGAACTCTCGAACGCTGCTAAAAGCCCGGCGTAACCGCCACTCAGAAAGGGCCGGCGCGCCTTTTGGCCGCAGGGCGTGTCGAAAGCGCGTGACCGGATGGGTCGGTCAGCAGGTGCGCCCCGCAGGGGCAAAACGCTACCTGACCCGCAGCGAGGGTGCCTTTTCGCAGTCGTTTCTCGGGGTGACCGCGACCGAGGGGAGACACGGCAACCGGGTTGGCGTGCTCGGGTGCTGGCGCGGTGGACCTGGCACACGTGTTGCTCAGCTATCGACAGCGCTCGCCGAGCGCAGCTGGGCGGCCACGACAGGGATGTTGGGGCCCAGTGAGAACTGCCTCTTCACAAGTTCTGTTTCAACGGAGAAACATCATGCTACGCTGGACCCTTGCATTTTTCATCATCGCTCTCTTGGCTGCCTTCTTCGGCTTCTTCGGTATCGCCGGAGCGGCTGCGGGTATCGCGAAGATCCTGTTCGTTGGCTTCCTGATCCTCGCGGTAATCAGCCTGGTCGTGGGTCGCAGCCGCGCTGTCTAGCCCGCACCGACGGGAGCACTGCAGCCACCCAATGCACTGCAGCCACCCAATACACTGCGGCCACTAGATGTACCGCAGCCACCTGCGAGCGCCGCTGGGAGTCACCTGCTCACCAGCGGCCGTCGCGTTTTGTCGCCGGCCGAGCGGCGTCCCAGCCGCGTTTTGCCCCCGCTCGGGCCGTTGAGCTGGAGAATCCCCGCGCAGCGTGCGAGATTCCGCAGCGCTATGCTTCGGCGCTGGGCACCCTGGTTTGCACTGCTACTGGTCGTGGTGGCCTACGTGCGAACGCTGGGCGCACCCTTCGTCTGGGATGACCGGCACTTGGTGCTCGAGTCTCCCGTCGTGAGCACGCTGCAGCCCCTCGGCAGCTACTTCAGCTCGGCGTTCTGGACCTCCCCGGAGTCCGGTGATGTCCGCACTTACTACCGCCCGCTGGTGATCCTGAGCCTAGCGCTGGACCACCGGATCCACGGGGATAATCCCGCGGGCTTTCACCTCACCAATCTACTCTTTCACGCGCTCAACACGCTGCTGGCGTTCGCGCTGCTACGGCGCTTTCGCGTCACACCGCTGGTGGCGCTGTTCATGACGTCGGTGTGGGCGCTG
>JAWKRD010000133.1:0-2371 GCA_041389805.1 Polyangiaceae bacterium
CGCAGCGGGCGACTTCGACGCGGCAAAGTCCAGCTACGAAGCAGCGCTCGAGCTTCGCCGCGCCGCCCGGGGTGAAGTGGACTTCGAAGTGGCGATCACCTACGGCGACCTAGCCCGCGTTGCAGGCGATCGCGGCGATCGCGCCGAAATGCTGGCGCTCCAGGAGCGAACCTCCGACACGCTGCGCGCGGTGCTCGAAACCCAGGAAGGCGACGACCGCCTCGACACGTTGCTGAACCTGGGCTTCAACGAAGGCAATCGCGCCTCCAGTGCGCTCAGCGCAGGCGAGCCGGCGGAGGTGGTGATCGAGCGCTCGGAAGTCGCTACGCAGTTCCTCGAGGATCTGAGCGCTGCAGACGGCAGAGTGCCCACCTCGGCGCTGCTGGGGCTCCGCAAGGTGATCGCCGAAGCCGCAGGCAACGCGCCGGAACTTGGAGAGCGGGCCTTCGAAGTGGCTCACCGGCTGTTCGTGCTTGAGTTCCCGGATCCCCTCGTGCGTCAGCACAAGCTCTACTGGAACCGCCTGCGCGGCGCCGCGTTCGAGCTCTTGAACCTGGGTGCGGAGGAGACCGAGATCGCAGCGGCGATCGCGCGAGCCGTGCGCGGCGATGAACCTGGCGAGCCGATCGCAAGCCATCCGGCGTTCGCTAACATCGGAGTCGAGTTCTCCCAGCGACTCACCGGTGCCACGGACCTGGTGATGGTTGCGATGTCCCTAGACCTCGCCACGCGCGGCGCTCAGACAGTGGACGAGCTCCTCGACAACCTCGAGGCATTTGCGCTGAATAACCTCGAGGGTTGAGCGCTCTTCACGACGATTGCTCGCGTTGCGTTGTGGCGATCGCAACCTCACACTCCGGTTCGCGATGGAACACTGGAGCATTGAACGCAAGCAACACGCTTGCCTCATGGGGCCGCTGAGCCCGGATTTGCGTGGCCCCGACACAGAGCTAGTCGAGCGCCCGGGCTGGCATCAGATCATCACCCAGTCCAAGTCCGGGTGGGGAAATGAAGTCGCGCTGTCGGAGCTGAGTGAAGGCGACGCAGAGCGCGTGATTGACGAGGTCGTCGCCGGTTACCGGGCTCTTGGGCTGCCCACCAAGTGGTACGTCGGTTACTGGACGCGGCCTGTAGACTTCGGCGAGCGCTTGGAGCGCAGAGGGTTTGTCGCGTCGGGCGTACGAGGCATGGGCTGCGAGACCTCGCTCGAGATCGTCTCGCCGGCAGAGGTAACCGTGCGGCAATGCGACGAGCAGAACCTCGAGGAATACTTGGCGGTGACCATGCAGGGGTGGGGGAACCCGCCGGAAGATTTGGTGGGCTGGCGTGAGCGCTACCGAGCGGGGCTGCACGCAGTGCCCAGGGTCGTGTTCCACTTTGGGGCGTGGCTCGGAGATGAGCTGGTGGGCACGTCGAGCCTCGCGCTGCGCGGCGACTCTGGCTACTTGATGGGCGCTCAGGTGCTCGAGTCGGCGCGGGGCAAAGGCGCCTATCGAGCGCTGATTGCGGCGCGGTTAGAGTTCTTGCGCCAGCGAGGCCTGGAATACGCGACGATTCAGGCTCAGGAGGCGACCTCTGCGCCGATTCTGGAGCACCTCGGCTTCGAGAGCCTGTTCGATTCGACCTGCTACTACTTGGCCGTTTAGCCATGCAACCGTGGACTCTCGAACGCAAACGCGACGCCTGCCTCCGGGGGCGCTTGGGTCCTGACTTGGTGCGAGAGGACACGCGGGTCACCGAGGGGCCGGGCTGGTATCAGACGTTGACGCCGTCGACTTCTGGAACGTGCAACGAAGTCGTGATCTCCCAGGTCTTGGAGCATGACGCCGAGCGCGTGATCGACGAGACCGTGGCTGCCTATCGTGCTCACGGTTTGGCGACCAAGTGGCTCGTGGGTTACTGGACGGAGCCCGCTGACTTCGGGGAGCGCCTCGAGCGCCGCGGCTTCGAGAGCACGGAGTCGCGGGGCATGGGATGTCCGACGTCCCTCGGACTGCGCGTGCCTGACGATGTTACCGTGCGGCAACTGAATCCGGCGGGGCTGGATGAGCACCTGGCGGTGGTCATGCGCGGTTGGGCGGTACCAGCGAGCGAACTCGACGTCTGGCGCGCCACTTACCGGTCGCGCATGCAAGCGGTGCCGTGCTCGAACTTCTATTTCGAAGCGCTGTCGGGGGGCGCAGTGGTCGGCACCGCGTCGCTCGTGCTGCGGGCTGACTTCGGTTACCTGATGGGCGCCCAGGTGCTCGATAAGGCTCGAGGCCATGGTGTGTATCGCGCCTTGCTCGAGGCACGTCTCAGGTTTCTACGTGAGCGAGGTATCGAGTACGCGACGACGATGGCGTTGGAGTCCACCTCTGCGCCGCGCCTC
>JAWKRD010000134.1:0-2240 GCA_041389805.1 Polyangiaceae bacterium
CGGATCAGGGGGTGAGCAGCGACGCTCAAGCCGCCGTGAGCGGCACCCAGCAGCAGCGGCTCGGCACTGGACTCAGGCAGCTGCACCCCGCTGCCCACCGCGGAGACGCGTTGGCTCAACCCCAGACGTTGCAGCTCAGCCACTGCGAGCTCGGCACTCGAAGCTCGCGGCTCGCCGCGCTCAGGGGGCTCCGCCTGGGTACCGCAGCCAAGCGTCGCGGCCAGCAGCAGGCACAGCGGCAGGCGCTTCACGAGCGCCTCCTTGCGCCTCTGCGACGCCGTCTCAGCCTGACCAGGACGCCGAGCGACGCCGCGAGGATCAACGGTGAGCGGCGCGAATCAGTGGACACGGAACAGCCGCAAAAACAACCATGCTCAAAGGGGATGTCACCCACCGAGCGGTAGGACTGAAAGCAAGTCCCCGTTTCCCGATCGCACGCCGCGTCTGGGCCGCACTGGGACGAAGTCACACAAGAGGTGCGACAGGTGTTGGTCGTCTCGTTGCAGGCGTAGAGCCCACAGTCGTAACACGGCGGATCTGGGATGCACTCGCCCTCGACGCAGTGGGAGAGCTCAGGACACTTCCCACCGCTCAAGCAACCCGTGATGCAAGATCTCCCATCGCAGTTGCCGGTGCAGTGTAGCTCACTGGCCACGCACTGACCGTTGCCGTCACACGTCTTGCGATGCAACAGGCCGAGTCCGCAGGTCGAGCCGCAGTCATCCCCGCTCGGCACAGGCAAGCAAGCGCCATGACCATCGCAGAGCCGGCTAACCGTGCAAGGCTCAGCGACGTTCGGCTCGCATCCCTGGGGAGACGGCTGATACGCCGCGACATCGTGGCAGGTGCCATCGAACCCGGACTCCGAGACGCAGGTGCGACACTCGCCGTCACACGCCTCGTTGCAGCACACGCCCTGAGCGCAGAACCCCGAGCGACAGTCGGTGCCCGCGTTGCACGTCGTGCCGAGGGCTCCGCCGAGCAGCTCCACGGAGCTGAGCGGCTCGCCACCACCATCGCCACCGATCATCAACAGTCCGGCGTCATTGCCCTCGTACGGCTTCGGAACCAGCGCGACCAAGCCCGCACCCGCACGGGGGATCTGCAGCGCCGGTCCCGAGTTCCAATCGGCGGCTTGAGAGTACTGCACCTGCCACGAAGGAAAGCCGTCGCTCCCGATGCCGCCCGCGACCCACCGCTGATCGTGCAACACGGAGACCACGCTCACGCGGCTGAGTGGCTCGACCAAACTCCGCCCTTCCAGCAGTCGCAGATCGAAACCCGTCTGATCGAGGTATGAAGTCGTGTCGAGGGCCTGTCCGTCAGCCTCCCCCCCAAGCACCCAGCCGGATTCGTAGGCAGCGAAGGCAACACCATTCGGGTAGGTCTTTGCGATGTCTGGACCGGGTGTCCACGCAACCCGCGCGAGCTGCTCGCCGGCGCTGAGCGAGGGATCCGGGCGCAGAACCCAGGTGCTGGTTGGCTGCGTCCCGTCCGCTTCGCGTCCGCCGAAGAGCAAGATCCCACCGCCGGCGGTGCTGAGCGGGATGCACAGCGCTGCCTCACGGAAAGGTATCGAGGCATCTTGCTGAGCTTCCTGCCAGCCGCCTTCATCGCGCTGGTATTCGACGCGAGTTTGCGTCGCCGACGTGTCGCTGCCGCCCACGAACACGGCGTATTCCTTGCCATTCGCACTCAGCGTGATGCCGCATCCGACCGTGTTCTGCGTCGTGCCTGTGTCTTGCCAAGTGCTCGTGGAGGGTTGCCATTGGTCCACGCGAGCGGCGCCTCCGAACAGGTAGAGCGGACCGCCAGCGACCGACACAACGTGATTCTCGCCGCGCGGCCCAGGTAACGGGCTGCCGCTGCTCCAGGTCGCCGTGTCCTGGTCGTAGAACTCCGTCGACTGCAAGGCGACACCCCCCACGCCGATGCCGCCCATCACCTGCACCTGGCTTTCGAAGTCGTAGACGAGCCCAAAGTTCCTGCGCGCCTCGGCCATCTCGCGGGTCAGCGTCCACTGAGGGTCGACCCACACCGGGAACTTCGCTTGCGCAGAGAAGCCGAGCTTCAGCACGCAAGAATCGCTACCCGGCGCCGTCACCGGGCGACGCCAGGGCGGCTCGGAACTCGTATCCGCATGGCAACCTTCCAGGCCAAGAGTGAGCGGCCACTTGCCTTTCGCCGAGTCCACCGCCAGGGGGGCGCGCACCCGCCACCGCGGCGTGCCCTCAGCATCC
>JAWKRD010000135.1:0-2206 GCA_041389805.1 Polyangiaceae bacterium
CGCCGACGCGGGTGGCAAGCATCAGCGCGCAGATCGAAGCGGCGATGTCGCGCACGATCAGCTCGAGGAAGGTGGCGCCCAGCAGGCTCAGATCGGGCACCGCGCGCTGGACCTGAATGCCTGCCTGATAGGTCAGGATCATGCCCATGAAGCCCATCACGATGCACAGGAAGACCAGGCTGCGGTTCCCGATCTCGTAACACTGTTGCAGGATCGCGCCTGGGCGGCGCGTGCCGCGGAAGGTGTAGTAGAGCGTCTGGACGAACACCGAGTACTGCGCCTTGGCGGAACGCAAGAGCTCGATCACCGCGGCGCCTACCGCAGCAACGCCTTTCGGTTCCTCGGGGAAATCCTCTTCCTCGATGCGGCCGACGCCGCTCGACGTACCGCCCTGGGCGCTTGGATTCACGGTCGTCATCGCTTGCTCATCCCAAGGCGAAGGATACCAGGTAGTCGAGCATGAACATGCCTGCCGCGCTCACCACCACCGTGGCGTTGACCGCGCGGCCCACGCCCGGCGCGCCGCCGGAGGTGGAGACGCCGAACTGACAGCTCGCGAGGGCCATGATCACACCAAACACGATGGATTTGGCCAGTCCGTGGAACACGTCGCCCACGTCCAGCAGGCCGCTCACGATGCCGTTGTAGAAGATCTGCGGCTCGACGCCGAGCACGCCGTAGCCGGCGTATGCCGCACCGAATAGCGCCAGGGCGTCCGAGAAGATGGTGGAGAGGAAGATGGTCGTCACCATCGCGATGAAGCGCGGCACGATCAGAAAGCTGATTGGATCGATCGACAGCGCGCGCAGGGCGTCGATTTGTTCGGTCACGACCATGGTGCCGAGCTCTGCGGTGTTGTTGGCACCGACGCGACCGCTCAACATCAGGGCAGTGAGCAGCGGACCAATCTCGCGCAACGTCGTGAAGCCCGCGGCCCAGCCGAGCAAGCCTTGTGCGCCGTAGCGCTCGACGATGGGCGCCGCCTGGATGATCATGATGCCGCCGGTGAAGAGGGCAGTGACGATCACGATGGGCAGCGATTTGACGCCCATCTTGTGCATGTTCTTGACCAGCTCGGAGTAGTCGAAGTCGAAGCGCACGGCGCGGGTCACGATGCGACCGAACATCACGCCCATCCCGCCGACGATTTGAGCCGTTGCGAGGAAGCTGGCTCCGACTGCGGAGACCGGAGCGAGCACTGCGGGCGACTTCGCCATTCAGCGGACTGGTGTACCATAAAGCCGCTCTGAACGTTTCGGGATGCGTTCCGTTCGGGGTCGAAACTTTGTCCTGGCGGCCCCCGAATAGAACGTGTTTCACTCGGCGGGTGGAGAAGCATCAACCAGCGAGGCTTCCATGAGCGAGCCGAAGCGCGCTTCCGCCGACCCGACGGCGGTCGAGAGCCAGGTGGGCACGTATGGCCCGCTGCCACTTTCAGAGCTGCCGACGATTGACGCTGAAGCGTTCAAGGCCGTGATGGCGAGCTTCGCGGCGTCTGTGACCGTGATCACGACGATCGACGCCGAGGGCAAGCCCCACGCGTTGACGGCGACGGCTTTCAGCTCCCTGAGCAAGCATCCACCGCTGTGCCTGGTGTGCGTCGATCAGCGAGCGCGAGCGCACGCGGTGATCCGTCGTGAGCGGCGCTTTGCGGTGAACATTCTACAGCACAGTCAGACTGAGATCTCAGCCCACTTCGCCACCTCGGTGGACGACAAGTTCGACGGCATCCAGTGGACGGCTGGGGACGCGACGGGCTGCCCGCTGTTGCCGGACGCCTTGGCCTGGATGGAGTGTCGATTGTTTGCGGAGCATCCAGGTGGCGACCACGACATCTTCATCGGTGAGCTCCTGCAGACCGGGGTTCGGGACGGCGCGCCGTTGGTTTATTTCCGCGGAAAATACGCGGAGCTGACCGAAGGCTGAGAGAGCAATGGACGACGCTCTGGATTTTCCAGCGGGCGCTGCGTGGGTGATCGGCGGCAGCGGCGGGGTGGGTGCGGCGATTTGCGAGGCGCTTGCCAAGCGTGGCTGCCCCGTGGCGCTCACCTATCATCGCAATCGCGCTGCTGCGGATGAAGTCTGCGAGCGGCTCAGGGCGTTCAACGTGATCGCCCATGCGGGGCAGCTGGATCTAGCGGATACCGCCGCTATCGCTCAGGAATTTCAGGGGGTGAGGGAACGCTTCGGGCGTGTGCACAGCGTG
>JAWKRD010000136.1:0-2134 GCA_041389805.1 Polyangiaceae bacterium
GCCTGACCGTTGCCGTCCACAACGGCCGTAAGTTCGTTCCGGTGTTCGTCACCGAGAACATGGTGGGTCACAAGTTCGGCGAGTTCGCGCCGACGCGTACCTTCAACGGCCACGCGGGTGACAAGAAGAAGAAGGGCCGCTGAGCTCCTCTGCTTGATATCCGCAAAGAAAGAAGCCTCCAGGAGACTGGAGGCTTTTTTCGTTTGTTCGCAATGGGGGTGAGGAACGCTGGGCTCGTCTCCGAGCTACCGCTCTAGCCCGCCGGTGCGCTCGGCACGTTGCGCGTCCAGACCGCCGTCTGCTTCGAGGTGTAGAGCAGCTTGCCAGCCTGCTCGAAGCGGAAGCTGTAGCGACCAAACGTCTGGCCGCGCAGCGTCTTCACCTTGTCCGCGACGAGCTCGAGCTCGATGGGCGGCCCGATTTCCCCGAGGTTACGAAAACTGGCCTCATGGATGTGAGTGCCAAAGCCAACCCAGCCTTCGGTCATCTTCAGTCCCAGCCCGTACACCGCGTGGATGTTGCCGAGCGTACCGGTGATCTGAATCATCAGAATTCCCGGCACGTGCTTTGGCTGGCCCGGCCACGGCTTCTGGGCGGCGACCACGGCGCCCATCTTCGACGTGTCCGTCACGGCGCGGACGCGTTCCTTCGTCACCTCGAGCACATCATCCACGTACCACTGGTCGGGGGTGTAGAGACTCTCGACCTCGAAATCGTCGGGCATCGCCATGGCTGCGAGAGTTGCGCCCAAACGACGCCGAAAATCAAGCCCGCGAGCGCATCGGCGCAGAGCGCATCAGAACAGGGGAAGTACGTCGACCGTGCGATCCACAGCAAGCGGCTGGTTAGCGGAGGTTGGCGTGCGAACTTCGGGGCCGCAGTAGCCGTAGCCGGTGTCGCCATACCAGCACAGGCACTGCGAGCTCCCGCAGTAGGTCAACGGATCGAACTCCAGCGTTGCGTCGTACAAGTGATACCCCGCGGAAACCGGTCCGTACAGGTAGCGTGCAAACCAGTTCTGGTTCGCTGGGACTTCATCCTCGGCGTACACCAGGACCGTGGGCGCGATGTACGCAACCTGCGACGCTAGCTGCCGATAGTCGAGCACTTCTCCGACCCCTGGATACAGCGCAACGATGCTGGTCGGCACGACGCGAGGGCCGCCTTTGTCGTACTCGTCGCCCCACATCTCCGCGACCTCGAAGGCTCCCGATGGCGGGGCGGGGACGTGGAGTGTGAAGGTACCACCGCCTCCTGGTGCTGCTACGATGGGTGCCCGCGCTCCGACGAAGGGTACGTCTTGCTCGCAACCCGCGTTCTCCGGGTGAGCGCTGGTGCCGGCGCGGAACACGACAGCGACGTCACCCTGCTCCAGGGGCGTGGTTCCGCTGAGTGTCAGTACGGGGGCGCCCGGCGTCGCCTCCCAGGCGCACACCGATGTCGTTTCCGTGCCGGGACTTCCGGGGAGCCCAACTTCGCCTGAGTTATCTCCCGTGTCACCGCTGCAACCGGCAGCTAGGAACGAAATCGAGGACGCCAGCGCACCGACGAGCAGCTTCGACATGCGCTGAGGATAGCTCAAAGCGCACGGTGCCGGTACTCCACCCCGGCGCCCGAGCTGTTTCAGCCGCCGGAGGTAGGTGCTTGTGGGACCGCGTGGCAACGCTTTGGCGCTTCCCGTTTGGCCGTGCTGCGCGTGCTGCGAGGAGCAGTGCTCGCCCTGTGCCTCAGTTGAGCGCTTCGGTGGTCTTCTCCGGCTCGACCCCCATCGGCTCCGGGCGGCTCTCAGAGCTACTCTTGCGATAGCCCAGGCGATAGATTGCCTTCACGAGATGCATGCTCAGCGCCGGTGCTGCGCGGCGCAGCCAGTCGGTGAGGTGCGCCTCGAGCCCAATCATCTGCCGTTGACGTCCGTGGCGGATGGCTTTGATGATGTACTTCGCCGCGCGAGACGGCGGCATGCCCTGGCTCTCGAAGCGCTCGACCACCTTTGCGCGCTGGTACTCCTCTCCAGCGCTCATGCGGCCCGCTCGGACGATGTTCGTCGCGATCATCCCTGGATGCACCGACGTGACGCCAATCCCGAGCGGACTGAGTTCTACCCACAGCGACTCGGTGAACCCGCGCACCGCGA
>JAWKRD010000137.1:0-1939 GCA_041389805.1 Polyangiaceae bacterium
CCTGCCCCGCTTTCGCACGGAAATACTTGTCGAGGCCACCGGCGACCGTCGCCAGGACCACGTCATTGAGCTTGCACCCCGCCGCGCGACGCACCCGGCGCACGCGCTCGAGGTCGAACGCCAGGCCCTGGTAGCCCCGATGCGGTCCGACTGGGGCCTGGGTGAGTACGCACTTTGGCGAAGGCGCCAGGGAACCCCTGGCAGCTTCGAGCGTGCTCCTGAACGCCGAGCTCACGCCGGCCAAGAGCCGACCTGGCGAGCCCGACGCTTCTCGCAGCAGCTGCCAGGCGCGCCTCGGCTGGGCCAAGCGAAACGCCACCTCCTCCCGCAGCAGCTCAGCACCGGTCGGCGCTCGCTCTGGCGTCTTTGATATTTCCCCACAGCTATTCGGGCTGGGCTCGGCGCTGAGCATCATCGCCAGCGCGCCAACACCCGCCACGCCGTCGACCATCGCGTGATGCACCTTGCTGACGATGGCGAAATGACCATCCTGGAGGCCATCGATCACGAGCTGCTCCCACAGCGGGCGGTCCCGCTGTAGCATGCGAGAGTAGAACTCCGCGGCCAACGCGTTGACGGCCTCGAGGCCCGCACCTTGTAGATGAACGAACCGCACATGCCGCTCGAGCGCGAACTCGGAGTCCGGCACGAGCACGCGATGGCCAATGACCGGCACGCGCGCTGGCTTGAAACGCCACGACGGGAGCTGGGCGAGCGCCCGATCCATCAAGGCAAGATAGCGAGCCTGGTCGACGCGACCGGAGCGAGCCAGCAGCCCGCCCCCTTGGAACACCGCGGTCGCGCCCACGTGAGTCAGGTTGCTCGGGTCCTCAATCGCAAGAAACGCGGAGTCCATCGCGCTCAGTCGACGAAAACGCGGAATTTGCGCGGGATGCGCGTTGTCAGCGGGATCCTGGCTCATGCTCGTCACAGAGCAAGAAGCCTGCCGCTAGAAGGGCCTTGGATGCCTGATCTGCGATTTGATGTCTGGATCCTTGATCTGGTCGTCTGCCGCGAGCAGCAGCGCCTTGCTGAGGATCAGCGAGAGCATGCTGTCTCCCTCGAAGGGCAAGCGAGGAACCTCCCGTGGCGTCCCCTTGGGCACGATGCAGAGGTACTCGTCGTTGGGCAGCATGAGGATGTTGCCGCTGCCCAGGTGGATCTTGTAGCGCTTCAGGTTCCCCTGAACCTCGAGGAAACGCTCCCCCAACGTGAGACGCTGACTGAGCTTCAGCTTCGGTAGGAGCTTCGCCAAGACCTCACGCCGAACACTCGCGCCCTGCGAAAGCTCTCCGATGGAGTAGTCAACCCAGTACCGGCGATGCTCAGGTGGGCCCTTGTCCTGCCAGTCAGGGTCATTGCCGACGCTACACACTCCGACGAACAAATCGACGTCCCGCATCAGTTCGCTGAAAGCCAGCTCTGGGATCGCCTCCAGCGCCAGGTAGTCACCGCCACGACGAAAGCGCACTTGATCCGTGAGGAGATACAGGAAGATCCCGCCCTGAAGTTCACTTCCCATCGGTGTGACGTCGAACTCGACCTCGAAGTTACAGGCGGGCACGCCAAGGGTCGGTGTGTTGTGGGAATCGAACGCCCCTTGCAGCGAGTAGCGCCAGCCGCGCTCGCGACACAGCGCCGCGAACTGGAACTGCTTCAACACATGAGCAGCGAAGCGGTTCGAGTAGTTGCCGGTCCGACGCTCCGCCGCCGTTAGGACGTAGATCTCACGGTGAGCCTGCTTGAACGGCTGGGTGATCTGAGTTTCCTGGAGTAGACGGCGAAACGCAGCCGTTTCCTCAGGCGGCTTTCCCAGTGGATGCCAGGGCCTCACGCTCGTCGCGCGGGAGCTGTCGAACGCTTGTCCGTCGGCGCCGAGCGTAGCTCCCCTCACCCACAAACCTGCGCGCGGCCCTTCAGGCAGCTCGTACGTCCAGAT
>JAWKRD010000138.1:0-1886 GCA_041389805.1 Polyangiaceae bacterium
AGCCGCAGCAAGCAGCTGAAGAGCTTCATCGAGAACTGAGCGGGTTCCCGCACTGAAAAACGCCCCACGGGCGCCAAACACCAGACGCCGCGGCCTCATAGGCCGCGGCGTCCTGCGTTGAGCCCAGCGTTCCCGGCGCAGCCAAGGGAGACGCGATGTCCCAGGACGCGGCGGAGTGTGCTAGCAAAGCCGCCAGTGTTGCGGACTCGGGGGCCACTGCCAGCGTGGGTAACGCGTCTCGCGCCGAACCTCGTTCGGGCGCTCTCGGCGGCGCTCGGGGTGATCGGCTTTGCGTGGGGCACCCCTGCCCACGCGGAAACGACGACCCGACCCTTGGTGGTGCACTTGAGCTGGCAAGCGCCCAGTGAGTGCCCAGCTGAGTTGGCGGTGCGTGCACCGGTTGAACGCGCCCTCGAGCGTACGGTGTTCGGGGAGCGGCTCAAGGCTGACCGTGTGGTCTACGTGGCGCTCACTCCGGAGTCCTTTCAAGGGGGCAAACCGTCGCGCTACCGGGCTGTGCTGGAGGTGGAGACCCCCGGTGGCGCGCGGCGGGGGCGGCGTGAGCTCTTGAGTGATGGTGCAGACTGTGGCGAGCTGCGGGAGCCGCTCACGCTCGTCCTGACACTGATGGTCGACGCCGAGCTGAACCAGGCGGCCCTGGAACGGGAACCTGATGCCTCGGGGAAACAAGCTCAGCCGGCTGCGTCGCCTCCGCCTCCCAAGCGCCGAGAGCCCTCACCCCCAAAAAAACTCGCAGCGCGCGCGGAGGCTTCGCGGCTCCGCTTCGAGCTAGGCGCAGGCGGGCGACTCGGATTCGGCTATCTCCCCAAGGCCGCTGGCGCTGCTGGCGCGGAGCTTGGGCTGGGTGTCGAGGGTCAGGCTGGGTTCATCGAGGCACGACCAGGACTCGCTTACTGGCTTCCCCAGGAACGTGTTGAGGACGGGCGGGGGGGGCGTTTCCGCGGGTGGTCGTTCGTGGGCGAGGTGTGCGTTGGGCGCGCCGCGTTCGCGTTGTGCCCTGGGGTCGAGCGGCTGGAGTTGACTGGCGAGCCAGTGGGGCTCGACTTCGGCGGGTCGAGCGATCTGACGGCGAGTTGGGGAAGACTCGCGTTTGCGTGGGCTCCAAGGCTCAGTTCTTGGCTGGGCGTTCGAATCGAGAGCCATCTTGGAATCGCATTCAGTCGCGCCCGCTTCGTTTACGAAAGCGCAACTCAAGCCACGATTTTGGTGCATGAAACCCCGAAATTCGCGGCTGGGCTCGGTTTGGGGATTTTTTTTCCGATCGCTCCATAAAAGCCCGGGTGCCGAGGGCACCTACTTCACGTGACAGCTGGACACAGCCTCTTGGCAGCGGTGAGCCTCGAAGCTAGAGCGACCACGCAAGTGAGCGTTCACGAGGTGATTCGCGCCCACGGACCGTACGTCGGTCGCAGCCTGCGTTACCTTGGGGTCTCGGAGGCAGATCTGGACGACGTGGCCCAAGAGGTGTTCTTGGTGGTGCATCGCCGGCTCAGCGATTTTGAAGGTCGCAGCACCCTGCGAACCTGGCTCTACGGGATTTGCTTGAAGGTGGCGTCGTCCCATCGCAGGCGTGTCGAGCGTCGGCGCGAGGCGGGGCTGGCAGAAGCTCCCGAGGAGCCCGTCAGTGGCGGCCAGCAGAGCGCGCTCGAGCGCGCCGAGGCCCGACGCCGGATGCACCTCGTGCTCCAAGACCTGGACGAGGAGCAGCGGGAGGTGTTCGTGCTTTACGAAATCGAGCGGCTGGCGATGAAGGATGTCGCCGAGCTCTTGGAGTGCCCGCTGCAGACGGCCTACTACCGTCATCAGACCGCGCGGAAAAAGGTCATCGAGGCCTACCAACGCATGGCTGCGGAGGAAGAGCTATG
>JAWKRD010000139.1:0-1816 GCA_041389805.1 Polyangiaceae bacterium
TTCGCAAAGCGAACGAGCAACCCCACGCCCACGCCCACGCTCCCGCCGCGATGTTCGCGAAGCGAACGAGCAACCCTCCACGCCCACGCTCCCGCCGCGATGTTCGCGAAGCGAACGAGCAACCCCCACGCCCACGCTCCCGCTTTCCCCCACGCCCTCCCAGGCAAGTTCGCGAAGCGAATGAGCCCAAACCCCCCGCTCCCGCACCGGCTCGCGCCCCCGCTCCGCCTCCGCGAGCGAGCGCCCGCGCGAGCGAGCGTTGCAGTAAATCGCTGGCTGTTGAACTATCGGCCCGAAGCAATGAGTAGTGAGCCCCAAGAGCTGAGCCAGGTGTCCCCCACCGTGCTCGTCGTCGACGACGAAAAGAATATTCGCCGCACCCTCGAGATGGTGCTGACCGGGGAGGGCTACCAGGTGCTCTCCGCGGGTAGCGCGGAGGAAGGCTTGGATGCCATCGGCAACCCGAGCCAGCCGGTGGACTTGGCGATCTTCGACTTGAAGCTGCCAGGCATGAGTGGGCTCGACGCGCTGGAGAAGCTGCGCGGCGATGACGCGAGCAAGGACTTACCGGTGATCGTGATCAGCGGTCACGCGACGGTGCACGACGCGGTCAACGCCATCAAGCTCGGCGCGAGCGACTTCTTCGAGAAGCCGCTAAACCGCGAGCGTGTGCTGGTCAGCGTCAGCAACTGTATCCGCACGGCACGGTTGACGCGCACGGTCGAGGCGATGCGCGGCGAGCTCGAGGCGCGCTACGAGATGATCGGGACCAGCCCTGCGATGCAGAAGCTGTTTCAGGACATCGACAAGGTCGCTCCCACGCGAGCAAGCGTGCTGATCACCGGCGAGAGTGGCACCGGCAAGGAGCTGGTGAGCCGCGCAGTTCACCACCTGAGCCCACGCATGGACGCACCCTTCGTGAAGGTCAACTGTGCGGCGATCCCCAAGGAGCTGATCGAGAGCGAGCTCTTCGGCAACGAAAAGGGCAGCTTCACCGGCGCACAAGCACGCAAGCGCGGCTTCTTCGAGCAAGCCCACGGCGGCACGCTGTTCCTCGACGAGATCGGTGACATGGACCTCTCGGCGCAGGCCAAGGTGCTGCGCGCGCTGCAAAACGGCGAGATCATCCGCGTGGGCAGCGAGCACGTGATCAACGTCGATGTGCGGGTTCTTGCGGCGACCAACAAGGACTTGGCGAAAGAGGTTTCCGCCGGTCGCTTCCGTGAGGATTTGTACTTCCGGCTCGACGTATTTCCCATTCGCGTGCCCGCGCTGCGCGAGCGTCCCGGCGACGTACGCCTGTTGGCGGACGCCTTCGTGAACAGCTTCTGCAACGAGAACGGCCTCAAAAAGAAGCGCATCGACCCCGCGGTGTACGAGGCGCTGTCCCAGCGCAAGTGGCCGGGCAACGTCCGTGAACTGAAGAACGTGGTGGAGCGCGCGGCGATCCTCTCGAGCGACGTCATCACGATCGCGGATCTCCCAGAAGACCCCCACGTTTCTCCGTTCGACGACGACGCCGATCAAGACGACGGCAACGAAGCGAGCGAAGCGTCTGCGCGCGCCGATGCACCGCAGATCACGGGTCCCGATGGCGAGAGGCTGTCACTTCGGGAGTACCGAGAAGCCGCAGAGCGCGCCTACATCGTGGATACGCTGGTCGAGTTCGACTGGAACATCTCCAAAGCTGCGGTGACCCTCGGGGTCGAGCGCACCAACCTGCACAAGAAGATTCGAGCGTATGGCATCAAGCGTGGGGAAGGCTGAAGGCAAACGCGACGGCTGGCTCGGCACGGGGGATCCAAGCACCCAACGT
>JAWKRD010000140.1:0-1809 GCA_041389805.1 Polyangiaceae bacterium
CGCTCCAGGCTGACGGCGGAGGGGGTCAGCCGGGCGTGCTTATAGCTCGAATGACCAAGAAGTGCAGTCAATGGGCCAGAAAGCTCCGGGAAACGCCGAGACCCAGGAGGTTTGAGCCGTTTTTGTTGCTGCTACGACAAAAGAAAGCGGCGCGTGAGTCCTGTTCACGCGCCGCCTGCGACTCTGCTGAGTCAGCTCGGAATCAACCGTAGTCACCTGGTCCCGGCGGGGCCGACGGACGTCCTTCGTCGTCGGTTTCGGGGACGCCCATCAGGGCGTTGAGCAGTGAGTTGAGGCGGTGCACCAAGCCACCGAGCTCCGCGTGTTCAATCTCGAAGCGGTAGTTGGCGTTGCCGTTGATGACCTGAAGCAGGCCTTCTTCCATCTCGCTGATCGGGCCTTGGATGTAGTTGCCAAGCAGGAAGCCGCCCACGACGACGAGCAGGACGCCGAGCCCCGTGACGGCGAACACGGGCCATAGCAAGCCGTTCACCGACCCAACCAGTGACGCCGGCACCGTGACGACCAAGACGGCGCGCTTCCCGTCTCCGTAACCAGCCAGGCTTTGAGTTGCGTAGAGTTCCCCAGGGAATGCGTCCTCGACCACCGTGATGTTGCCGGAGTCGATGCTCGCTTTGCTCGCTGCAGTGGTCTTCTCGCCTCCGGCAGCCTCCAGCATCGGACCCGACACGTCTGCGCTCTTCGCGACCAGCTCAAGCTTGTCGGCGCCCATCACACCGAGCATGAGCGCGCGACCGCTGGTCAGCTCACTGGTGCGGGTGAGGCGCTCATCGCTGAGCGGGGTGCCAACGACCAACGCACCAACCACCTTGCCGTCTTCGCCGCGCACCGGGGCGTAGCTCGCGAGCATCTGCTCCTGGCGCTGTTTGTTCATCCACACGTCGGAGCCGGTCTGGCCGCTCTTCAGCGACTCACCCAGCGTGGGGTAGATCTCGCCGAGCTTGTCGCCGCGCATCAGCGCGGAGCCGTTCCGACCCAGGGACACGCCAGCGCTATCAACGAAGAGCACCAACGAAGGTGCCATGCGCGCGAACTGCGCGTCACCCACCGCGGCGTCGCGGATCTTGTTGGCCTGCGCTGTAGCGGCTTCGCTCTTCGCTTGCTCCGTCCCCGCGGCGAACACGCCCTGCACCTCTTTGGTGTCCGCTTGAGTCGCGAGCCAGCGCTCCAGTCGGAGGGCGTCCAGCGCGAGGCGAGCGTTGGCGCTCTTGATCGCTCGCTCGACGTCGCTCTTGCGCGTCTGGGGGTTGGATACGACGTCTTTCAGCGCCGTTAGCAGGAGAAAGTAGGACAGCAGCCCCACAACCAGCACGATGCCTGCGTTGACGATGATGATCTTGCCCCGCATGACCTGTCGCCCCTTCCTGTTGCCCTTTTTGCCGGCCGATGGAGATCCGACCCACCCTCGATGGGCCTCGGCATCGTAGACGCAACGCAGTTACGAAGCGTCCTAGAGGAACACAGTTCGCACCTTCGAGGCATGAACTGCAAGCAATGTTCAAAACCGGCGAGCAGCCTATCATCCCGACTGCGGAGAACGAAACATGGTGACGACGCTAGCGGTTGTGGATGACGAGCTGTTCGAGCGACACCGCGCACTCGATCGTGAGGGGGCGCCAGCGGCTCATCCAGAGCGGCCAGAGCGCCTGCAAGCGGCGCGTCAGGCGGTTCAACGGCTTGGCGAGAGCTTCGGACACGAAACGCTGCGCTTGGTGCCGCTGGCCCCACGAGACGCGACCGATGAAGAGCTCGAACGCGTGCACGGCGCGGGTTATTTAAGTGAGCTCG
>JAWKRD010000141.1:0-1788 GCA_041389805.1 Polyangiaceae bacterium
AGCTTGCCACGCGGACTGTGCAGCGCGCGCGGCGCCGACGGCGCTGGCTACGGCTTGCGTGCTCCAGTGGAGTCGTCCGACCTCGGATCCCAGAAAGGGATCGAGACTGACTATCTCGCCCTCGGCGTGCTCGGGTGCCACGAAGGTGCCGGCGATGAAGTTTCCGCGTGCTGCAATGGGTTGTGCGTGGTCGCTCACGTTCCGAGGCATACCCTTGACGCCGCTGGGTAACAACGCGACTCGCGCGGCATGGCACAAGGTGATGAGTTCAAGGTGCGGCGCGAGCAGACGCGGCGTTCGTGGAACCTGGCCACCCAGGCGCACAACGCCCACAAGCTCGACCAGGCCGCCTTCCTGCGCGATGGTGGCTCCACGCTCCACCCGGACGAGCTCGAGTTGCTTGGCGACTTGGCTGGAGTCCGGTTGCTGCACCTCCAGTGCAACTCCGGGCAAGACAGCATTTCGCTCGCGCGGCTCGGGGCGCAGGTAACCGGGGTGGACATCTCGGATAGCGCGATCGACTTTGCGTCGCAGCTCAGCGCGGAGACCAGCATCGCGGCGGCGTTCGAGCGAGCGGACGTGCTGGAGTGGCTGCCGAAAGCGGCAGCGGAGGGCCGGCGCTTCGACTGTGTGTTCGCTTCTTACGGCGCGCTGCCCTGGATCGACGACATTGCCGCATGGATGCGCGGGGCCGCCTCGGTACTCGAGCCGGGCGGGCGCCTCGTGGTGATGGAGTTTCACCCACTGATCTGGTCCATCGACGAAGAGCTGCGCATCAAGGACCCGTACTTCGCTGACTACGTCTTCTCCGAACCAGTGGGCGACTACGTCGGGAGCTCCGGGGATGCGCTCGCGCCGTCGGGCTTCGTCGAGACCGCCCCGTTCGCGAACCCCGAGGTGGCGCACGCGTACCAGTGGACAGTGGCTCAGACGCTTCAGGCGGTGATCGACGCGGGACTTCGGCTCCGTACCCTGCGCGAGTATCCCTACGTGAACGGCTGCAAGTTCCTGCCGAACCTGACGGAGCTCCCCGGCAAGCGCTTCACGCTTCCGCACGGAGTAGCTTCACTCCCGCTCCAGCTGGGATTCGTGGCTGAGCGCGAGCGCTAGCCTCGCGTTTGGCGCGAGCTGGCACAGGTCGGACAATGTCGTCGTAGGTCGTCAGCGCCGACTGCTCGGTTGGTGGCTGTTCCGCGCGGGATCCTGCTGGCACGGCGTGTGCTCTTCGGTTTTCGTGGCGATCTGGAAGAGCTGCGCGTTGGCGCTGGGATTGGTGTTCAGCTCAGCGCCGGCGCTCGCCAGCCCGACGGTGACCTGGAGCGCCCCTCGGGAGTGCGGTGATGCTGCGGCCTTCAATCAGGCGGTGGCGCGCGAACTTGGCGAGCGGACGCTACCGGGTTCCGTGCGCATCGAGGTGCGCCCTCGCGGTGAAGCGTACGCGTTGCAGCTCGAGATGCGGGTCACGGGGGCCGGCGGCGAGCTGCTGCTCGAGCGACAGCTCCTGGCGCCCACGTGTCCGGAGCTACGGTCCGCTGCCATCTCGGTGCTCTTGGTGAGCGCCACAGAGGCGCGCAGCGAGCTGCCGGCGAACGTCGTTGGGCCGCCGCCAGCGCAGCCGCCGCCAGCGCAGCCGCCGCCAGCGCAGCCGCCCGCCAGTCCGGCGCCGAGCCGCTTGGCCGTGGCGCTTCCTCACCCCCAAAACCCAGTGGAACCGCGGGATCATGGAGATTTTTGGCACTTCGAGTGGCAGCTGCAGCCGCCGATGATCGGCGCCGGCGCGGGCCTCGA
>JAWKRD010000142.1:0-1771 GCA_041389805.1 Polyangiaceae bacterium
CTGCCACCGCCGATCGTACTCTCCGAGTCCGACGCTCGCCGCTCCGCCTCAGGTTCAGGATGAGGGTTTGGGGGTGAGGGAACAATCTGAGGCATCGCTGCAGCCAGTTTGCGCAACCCATACGTTCCAGCCTAAATTTCCACGGTGTCCTCCGACGGCGTGATCCTCGTGGTGGATGACGACGCTGTCAGTCGCCACGTACTTGCCCAGACGCTTGATCGCGCCGGGCTGAAGACAGTTGCGCTACCGGACGGTGACGCCGCCATCGCGTGGCTGCGTGAGCAGCGCCCCGCGTTGATGCTGCTCGATCTGTTGATGCCCGATCCCGATGGCTACGAGGTGCTGCGCGTCGTACGCGACGAGCTGAAGCTTCGCGACCTGCCCATCGTGGTCCTCACCGGTCTCGACTCGGACGATGACATCCGTCGCATCTTCTCATCGGGTGCCGACGACTACATCCACAAGCCGTTCCGCTCCGCAGAGCTGG
Organism: Polyangiaceae bacterium; assembly: GCA_041389805.1. Taxonomy (GTDB): domain Bacteria; phylum Myxococcota_A; class Polyangia; order Polyangiales; family Polyangiaceae; genus JAHBVY01. The sequence goes on from JAWKRD010000142.1 coordinate 488, forward strand.
TGAGCCGTATCCGCGGACAGCTCCGCATGCGCGACTACGTGGAAAGGTTGAGCCAGCGCGAGCACGGAGCGCAGATGGTGCTCGAGTTGACGCAGGCGCTCGCGTCCAGCTTGGACATCCGCGACATCCTGTTCACCGTTGTGGAGCGGCTCGCGCAAGTAGCGAAAGTCGATCGTTGCTCGATCGTGCTCGCGGGAGACGATCGGGTTGGCTTCGTCGTCGCCACGAGCGACGATCAACAGCTGCGGGATCTCCCCATCTCTCTCGAAAAGTACCCAGAGATCCGCCAGGTGCTCAGCACCGGCAAGAACCTGGTGATCCCCGACGCGAGCGAGCACCCGCTGCTCGACGTCGTTCGCCGCGAGGAAACACCTCTGAGCTTCGCGAGCCTCGCGCTAGTGCCGATTCTGCACGAAGGTCGCACCCTCGGCGTGATGTTCCTGCGCTCCCGAGAGAAGGGCGCCGCCTTCCAACACGATCTCGAGTTGGTCAGCATCGTCGCGAACGCCACGGCGATCGCGCTACGCAACGCTCGCATCTTGCAGTCCCTGCGCGACGAAACCGAACAGAGCACCTTCGCTCGGGTCGAAGCAGAGCGCCGCGTTCAGCTCTTCCAGCGCTACGCCGACTTCTTCGAGAGCGCCGCGGACGGCATGGTGGTCACCGATCGTCGTGGGCGCGTGCTATTCGCCAACACCCGCGCGCGCGAGATCACCGGTTACTCCGAGACGGAGCTGGCGCAGAGCAGCCTCGGCTCACTGCTGACGGCTCGAGAGGCCGAACGGACCAAGCGTCTGATCCGCGGCTTCGAGCAAGGCGTCTACCCGCTCGGGGTGGATCTACAGCTGGAGACCAAACACCGCGGTCCTCTCACGCTCTCGGCGAACTTCAGCGCGGTGATGCACGAGGACGACGCCATCCTCTTCACCTTCAGAGACGTGACCCAAGAGCGCCTAACGGCGCGTGAGCTTCGGCAAACCAAGGAGTTCCTCGAGCGCGTCATCGATAGCTCCGTGGACGCGATCGTCTCCGCTGACCTCAGCGGTAACGTGCTGCTCTTCAACCGCGCCGCGTCCAGAGTCTTCGGCTATGCGCCAGAAGAGATCATCGGGAAGGCCAACGTAAAGATCTTCTACCCCGAGGGTGTCGCCCAAGAGGTGATGCGAAGGATCCGAAGCCCGGAGCATAGCGGCGCGGGCCTCCTTGAAGATTACCGCGTGGATATGCTAAGTCGCACTGGAGAGACCATTCAGGTCAAGCTGTCGGCAGCGCTGATCCTGGAAA
>JAWKRD010000143.1:0-1707 GCA_041389805.1 Polyangiaceae bacterium
TCGCGGTCCCGCCACACCGGGAGCACCAGCCCGGGCGCCCTCAACTCGACCAGCGGATCCAGCGCCTCGAACTCGACACCGAGTTCGAGCTCATGAATCCAGCGCTCGAACAGCTGTCCCGGACCGAAGCCACTGAACAGCGTGGCCCCCGACTCGTAACGCTGGCCGCCGCGGGTGAAGCTGCTGGCGCAGCCGCCTGGGTAGCGCAACGCTTCGCACAGCACGACGTTCGCGCCGGATCCGAGGAGACCAACCGCCGCACCTAACCCCCCAAAACCCGCACCGACGATCAGGCAGTCGACAAGGCTCCGCGCGCCCTCACGGCTTACTACCTGACGATTCTCTGGCACGAGGCAGGGCGTAAGACCGGACACGGAGCGTGTCCAGGGTCGTATCAGGCGTGGGTTCAGAGCTCGAACACGAGCTTCTGTTGCTCGTCGTCGGCCTTGAAGCGGATCCGCGTGGCAAAGGTCTTCGGGCCAACCCGGGCACCCAGCGTGACCTCCAGAGGAGGCTGAGAGGTGCCGAGCTTCTCGACGCGGATCACGACCGAGTACTCACCGCGCGCGGGCTCGCCCTGATCGAGGAACACGTTCTCGATGTTCTGGCCGAGGCACTCGTTGCGCGAACCTGGGCAGTCGCGCTCCTTGACCAGGCCGTCTTCGCTCACACGGCCCACTTCCACGAGCTCACCGCTGGGGTCGGTCACCTCGAGGTCGACGTCGGCGTCCGCTTCGCTCCAGGCGATGGTGAACTGCACGAGTCCCGTGTGGAGGCCGCAGCCTTCATCGAGCACGCCATTGCAGTTGTCGTCGATGGCGTTGAAGCACAGCTCGGGGCCACTCGGCACGCACACGCGCTCGAGCACCACACCAGGTGGGAGCGACACGCTTGCGAGCTCCGGCGCGCCCTTGGAGGGCCCGCTCTTCGCCGGGCGCGCGGGGCTGCACGCTTCCGCGACCACAAAAAGCGCCAAGGCGCCGAGTAGGAACCTGGGCGCCTTGGTGGTCTGGGCTTTGGCTTTGGGGCTCACGGAGCGCTGACTCTAGCACCGCTTTTGCGGCTTGATCAGCGCCCTGCTGCGACGCGGCTCACTCGTCCTTCTTGCCGCCCTCGGGGATCGCCACACCGGTGACGATCTTCGGGTTCATCAGGTCGTGGTAAGCGGCCTTGGCCAGCTCGCCCGTCGGGCCCTTCTCGTCGCGCAGCGCGAGCAGCACGCCCTGCTCACCCATGAACTTCAGCGCGCGGATCGCGCCTTCGCGCTTGGCTTGGTCGCTGCCCTTGGCCATCTCCATCAGCTTCATGCGCATCACCACACGGGTGAAGGAGTGCGGGCCGTTGTCGATGGACAGATTGTTCATCTGCTTCTCGAGCATCACGCGCGCCCACTCTTGGGGCGTCTGCTTGATCGGCACCTCGCTGATCGCTTGAGCGTTGTCGATCCAGCGGAAGATGCGCCCTTGCTCGAGGTCTTCGGTGCTCCAGTAGCCGAAGGTGTTGTACCAGAGCTGCTGCAGCGCCTCGACCTCGGTCTTGTCCTTGTCAGCGAACAAAGCCATGGCGCGCTTCGCGGTCGACTCCGAGCCGCCGAGCATCAGCGCGAGGGCCGCGTCGACGCGCAGCGAGTCGGTCTCCATCAGCTTGAAGAGCTTGTCTTCCACCGCTTGATCGAAGCCGGCCATGCCCACGGCGCGCGCCGCTTGG
>JAWKRD010000144.1:0-1672 GCA_041389805.1 Polyangiaceae bacterium
CCACCAATGCGTTGGCCCCCAAGTTCCCACTCCCAAGACTTCCAGGCAGAAAGCCACAGCACCGAGCTGCGTCCGCACGGCGCGGACTTGGGACCCCGGCGATTGTTATCACACTCCCGCTGGGATGTGAGAGCTGCTTCGTACGGGGATCGCTCACAGGCGCGCCCCGGCAGGAGCCTCGGTTGGAGGCGCAGGGAGCCAGCGAAGCTGCCCGATTGTCGCCCCGTTTTGCGACTTCGGGCTAAGCTTGCAATCAGAGCCGCCGGAATCGGCGACTCATGCTTTGGGGGAGCCTTGCTAGTCCTGTTGGGACCGCCTTTCGAGGGCAGAAACGATCAGTACGCCGAACTCGCTGAGCTCTCGGGGCTGGTCATCTATGACCTAAAGACCAAGCTGAAGCCCGACACGTGGGGCGTGGTGAAGGCGCTGGCAGAGGTGGAGCAAGCCCGAATGCTCCATCAGCGACTCGCCGCAGCAGGGTACAGGGTGGCGCTGGTCGATCCCGTCGTGGGGCACGAGCCGGAGCGAAAAATCGTCACGCTGCGTTCGCTCGCACTCGAGGAAGCCGGACTTGGACTCCAGCTCCAGGCCCGCAGCATGACGATTCCTTGGGGAGCAGTCTTGGTGCTGGTCCAAGGACAGGTGAGTGTTGGCGGCGACTCACCCCGCTCGCGTTCTTCGAGTTCCTCGCTGCGCGCGATCAACCCGAGTGCGGCGGAGCTCGAGAGCTTCCGCGAGTCGCTGAGTCCAGGGCAGATCGACGCCTATCTGGCGCTCGACATACATTTCATCACCGTGCCCTGGGTTGCTCGCGTGGACGCTCGGAGCTTCGACTTTGGCGGTTTTCCTGGGACTTCCACGCTGCAGAAGCTCGAGTCGTGCGCGGCGGCGTTGGTCGACTGGGCGCAGGTACGTCTGGACCACGGGGCGCGCACGTCGAGCGTCAACGCCTTCACGGATCATTCGTCGCGTGCTCGGGTGATGACGCCGCCGCCCAGCTACGCCAGCCCCGCGAGTCGTCGCATCGGTGAGGAGCCGACGCCGCGTTTCGACGCGTATTCTCGCTTGGTCGCCGAGGCAGAGCGACAGACTCGACCGTCGACTTCCGGCTGACCTCTCCCCCAAAAAAGATCCGCGGGCGATCTTCGGGGACTCGGACGTCAGAGGAAACGTCCAGGATACTTGAACCTCGCCCAAGGCAGGCCACGCTTCTAAGGCAGAGGGATCGCGCGAGTGACGTCGAGGTGTCTTACTTTTTCGCGCCCAAACCGATAGGAGTAAGGGTGTATGGCGGCTTCATTCCGACGTGTATTGCTGGTGATGGGAGCTTGCGCCGGGTTGGCGTCTGTTCCGCTCTGCCCGGACCAGGCAGTGGCTCAGAGCAAGGATGATCTGGCCAAGGCGCGGCGTCTGTTTCGCCAGGGCCTGAGCCTCGAGGCCGCTGGAGACTTCGCTGGAGCGCTGGCGAAGTTCGATGAGGTGGCGAAGGTCAAGCTGACTCCCCAGGTGCGTTTCCACATGGGCCGCTGCAAGGAGGAGCTGGGCCGCTTGAACGAGGCGCTCGGCGACTATCGGCTTGCGGAGTACGAAGCCCGTGAAGCGGGCGCGAAGGAGCTGCCCGAGATCAGCGCCGCGAAAGAGAAGCTCGAGGCCCGCGTGCCCAAGCTGGTGA
>JAWKRD010000145.1:0-1671 GCA_041389805.1 Polyangiaceae bacterium
ACGAGGCCACGGACATCACCGTCAGCCAAGCCAGCATGCTGACTGACCGCGCGATTCATCGGCTGAGGCAGCGCATTGTCCCGCAGACGCTCCTGGTGTGCGCCGAGGAGCTGTCGAAGCGCATCTTCAAGAAGCTCCCGGAGGCGAGCAACAGCTTGCAGGACGCGGCGACGAACTACGACCACAGTTTCAGGCATCACCTCTGGCCGCGCATCGAGGAGATGAACTACCAGCGTGAGTTCGCGCGCTATCGTTCCGCGTGGCAATACCTCGAGTCGACGCTCAGCGACCTGCAGAGCGAGGTGCCTCACGCTGAGCAGGCGTTCGAGCTCTGGGGTACGCTGGAAGGCTACAAGCGCCTGTTCCCAGAGCTGGACGCGGAAGAGGTGCTCGCGCCCCTGGACGATGTGCTGCCGCAAACGCTAGAGCAACTGATCGAAGGCACCGAAGCGGAGCTCCTGGAGCTCGACCGGGAGCTCGAAGAGCTGGTCCACTCACTACAGGACAAGTTCGACACCGCGAGCAGCCTGGTGGAGAGCCGCATCGAGGTCACCCGTAACGCCATGCGCGCCGACCTGAACCAGCTGTCGCGGGAGATCCTGCGGGCGCGCGAGCAAGCGCGCCTCGAGGCGATGGCGTTCGAGATCTAACCTCTGACTACTGAGAGGTGCAGCTGCCGTCGAGCTCCCACTTCAGCTCATCCAGGGTGCACCCGGCCACAGTCCAGGTCTGCCCGTCGTCGCAGTAATAGCCGCAGGTCGGCACACCGCCGATGGTCTGGATCTCAGCGCACGAGCTGCCCACCTCGGGTCTTTCCGTGGGGCAAGGAGGCGGCGGGTTACTGCCGCCCCACTCGTCCCAGGCGATCCAGGTCCCGCCGCGGCACTGGACATACACGCTGAGACAGGAGTCCCAGGCGTTGCTGCACGCGCTCGGAACCAGCCCCCAGCTCCCGTTGGCGCCGCAGGCGTAGGTCAACCGTTGGCTCCCGCTCTCGCAGTCGACCGCGTAGTCGCAAAGAGTTCCTGCGCCCACGCCGGTGCAGTCCGCGCCTAACGGCGGCTCCGTCGGGCACTCCCCGGTGCCGCCGCCCTGCCCCGTCCCTCCGTAGCCAGCGCTCCCTCCGAAGCCGCCAAAGCCTGCAGACCCGCCGTCGTTATTTCCGCCGACCGCGCTGCTTCCTCCAGCCGAGCTGCCTCCAGCGACACCGCCACTTGCGCCGCTACCACCAGCGGAGCTCCCGCCCGTCGCGCCGGCACCCCCGCTGCCTCCAGCCGGGCTCGCCGCGCCGCCATCGGCGTTGCCTCCGCAGCCGGCCAGCACCGCGATAGTCGCCACGAACGGAAGACGTAGGTTTCGCGTCCCCCCGGTCACAGTTGAAGCTCCATTTCGGGCCCCACCATACCAAGGCGGCGCTCGGCCCGCGGGATCCAGAAGCGAACACGAGTTCCGGGTGGCGCGAAAAGCCGGGCTGACGCGCTGTGTGACTCTAGTTGCTCACGTCAGGCGCACACAGCCCGCCGATGCATGCGACCGGCGGCGGGATGCCGTCACACACCGCACACGAACCGCCTTCCAAGCAGGTGGAGAGCTCCGAATCGAGCTTGCCGATCTCAGTCTCCGAAGCGGTCTTGTTGACGTAGAACGCGCCGCTGCAGTGCTCCGTGCGCG
>JAWKRD010000146.1:0-1633 GCA_041389805.1 Polyangiaceae bacterium
GCACAAAGAGGTCGACGGCTTCTATCTCATGGCCAAGGCCAAGCTCACGTACTCGGGCGGCACCATGAAAGTGAAGGTGTCGGTCAGCGTCTTCACCTATCCGAACAAGGCGCTCAAAGGCAGCTACAGCGTCACCGTCGGCTTCCCTGACGTGGAGGAAGACGACAGGAGCGCTCAGAAGGAGCTACTCGGCGAGGCTGGACGCAGCGCTGCGGAAAAGTTCGCGGACAACGCCGACCGCTTCAAGTAGTGCCCCGCGTGGAAACAAATCGCCCGCTGCCTTCGCGGGCTTTGGCGCCGCGTGCTTACGCAACTCCTTCATGAGGTCCCGCCCGCTGAGTGGTTTGGCGATGGCTTTGACGAAAGCTTAGTTGCTCGCTCGGGGGGACTACCCGTACGCTATTCGCTGCCGAGTTGTAGCTTGGTACTCACCATGCCCGCGAGAGAACGGGACGAGGAGTCAGCATGTCCGGCGGTCGCCACCAACGAAGCTTCAAGAACTACCTGCTGGATCCGCATTTCCAGCTGAAATACACCGGCTACCTGGTGCTGATCGCGATCGCGCTGTCAGTGGCGCTGGGCATCATCCTGTGGCGCACCAGTGACGCGGTCATCAGCCAGAGCCAGAAGAGCGTGGCGCTTGGCGAAGAGGTGGTGAAGCGCGGTCGCGACGTGGTCGACGAGAGCAAGAAGGTCAGCCAAGTCGTCAAGATGAACATCGTGAAGGATCCGGATTACAAGGACAATCCGGCGCTCCGCGATGCCTTCGACGAGGACGCCAAGAAACAAGACGACCGGCTCAATCAGCAGCAGTCAGATCTCGAAGCACAGGCTTCACGCCTCAAGGAGCAGTCCACGCAGCTCGAGCAGCAGCGCAGCACGATGGCCTGGGCGCTGGGTGGTGTGTTGATCGCGCTGGTGTTGTTGATCGGTCTAGCGGGCATCATCGTGACTCATCGCGTGGCCGGTCCGATCTTCAAGATGAAGCGTCAGCTGCGCGAGGTCGGAGAGGGCAACCTCCAGATCCCCAGTGCCTTGCGGAAAGGTGACGAGCTGGTGCACTTCTTCGAGACCTTTGCGGACATGGTTCGAAACCTACGCAAGCGCCAAGAAAATGAGATCGCCATGCTGGATCAGGCCCTCGAAAGCCTGCGTGGCAAGGCATCCGACGAGGATCTCAAGCCCCTCGAAGAGCTCCGCAAGGAGATGCAGGACGCCCTCGGCTGAGACAGGCCTACACCAGTTCTTCACATCGACCTCGGACACGCCAAGTGCTCCGAGGTCTTTTTTTTCTTGGGGGGTGAGGGGCGCTCCCTCAGAAGGCTGCGGGGACGTATTCCACCCTGGCACCTGACAAGCCAAAGCTGACGCTCGCGACGTCGAAGCGCAGGCGCTCGGCACTTGGATCCATACGGTAACGCCGGTTCCAGAGCCGCTGCCCGGCTCGCCGGATGCGCTCACGCTTCTTCCAGTCAACCGACGAGAGTCCGCGAGTCCATGCCGTTTCCCCGCGGGTGCGCACCTCGACCACGACAATCAACTCATGGCGGCGAGCGACGATGTCTATCTCCAGACGGCCAACATGGAGGTTCGTGGCGACAATTTGAAACCCCGCGCGCCGCAGATACCGAGC
>JAWKRD010000147.1:0-1576 GCA_041389805.1 Polyangiaceae bacterium
CAGCTAAACCAGCCGCCGACCCAAGCGAGCCGCAAGGCCCCGAAAGCGGCCGCGCGCGAGCGCGCCGCGATCACCCAAACCCAACTGCCGACACCCTGTACACCGCACTCTGGAGAAGCCGTGCGGAAACGTAAAACGACTTAGGTCACTGAGAGGTGGGGCCCCCTCCGCCCGCGCGCGCGAGCGAAGCGAGACGCGCCGGCGCCGGGAGGGGGCGGGCCGCCGCTCGCGCGTAAGCGCGGCGCGGACCGGGGGGAGGCATCATTGAATCTCATACCGCTTCAACTTATCGTAAAGCGTCCTGAGCCCAATCCCGAGCATCTCTGAAGCCGCCTTGCGATTACCACCACAGCGCGCCAACGCCTGAGTGATCGCCTCGCGCTCGATATCGACCAATGGTCGCGCCAAGTCTGGCGGCTCGCTCTTGCCGTTGGTGGTCGGCTCCAGCCAGAGGTGACTCTTCTCCACGGTGGTGCCGTCGCACAGAATCAGAGCGCGCTCGAGCACGTTGCGGAGCTCGCGGATGTTGCCCGGCCATTCCGCTTCCCGGAGGTAGCGCTGGACCGACTCAGACAAGTCGGGGGCGCTACGTCCAAGCTCGGCAGAGAGTCGCTTCATCAAGGCGTTCGCGAGGGGCACGATGTCTTCGCGGCGCTCGCGTAGCGGGGGCAAGCGGATGGGGAACACTGCGAGCCGATGATACAAATCTTCGCGGAAATTGCCCTCGGCCATCGCCTGACGCAAGTCGCGGTTGGTGGCCGCTACCCAGCGCACATCCGCCGCCAGGGTCCGGCTACCACCGACGCGCTCGAAGCGACGGTCCTGCAACACCCGCAAGAGCTTGGCCTGCAACGCCGGCTCGAGCTCGCCGATTTCGTCCAGGAAGAAGGTGCCCCCTTCAGCCAACTCGATGCGACCCTGACGCCGGGCATGCGCGCCAGTGAACGCGCCCTTTTCGTGGCCGAACAGCTCGCTCTCGAGCAGGTGACTCGAGAGGGCCGCGCAGTTGATGGCAACGAAGGGAGCGTCGCGGCGGTTGCTTTGCTGATGGATGGCTCGCGCCAACACTTCCTTGCCGGTTCCACTCTCTCCCAGCAGGAGCACCGTAGCGTCGGTGCGCGCTACCCGCTCCGCGGCGGCCACCACTGGCTGCATCGTTTCCGCGCCGTAACTCAACGCATCGACGGAGTCCTGCGTGCGCAGCGCTTGCTCCTTGGCTGCCAGGAGCCCACGCTTCTCCAGCGCGCGATCGACGACCAGGCGCAGCTCAGCGGGACTACCGATGGGCTTCTCGAGGTAGTCAAAGGCGCCGAGGCGCATCGCGTCGACAGCGCTCTCCACGCTGGCGTGCGCCGTGAGCATCACCACCTGAGTGTCCGGAGCGTCTTGGCGTAGCTGCCGCAACAGGTCGATGCCGCTCTTGCCAGGTAGCCTCAGGTCGCTAATTACCACATGAAAATGTGAGTTGGCTGCTTGGCCGAGCGCTTGCTCGGCCGTTTCGGCTGGCGTGACCTCGTGTCCGGAGAGCTCGAGCGCCTCCACCAGGAACTCGCGGAGCCCTTCCTCGTCGTCTACC
>JAWKRD010000148.1:0-1570 GCA_041389805.1 Polyangiaceae bacterium
CTGGAGCTCGCGGCGCGCGCGTGGATCCTCGCGGAGCGCGGTGATGAAGTCCATCAGCGTCGCGAAGGTGGGCCCGCTCATCACCTCCTGCACGTTGTGACCGAGCTCCTCTCGGCCCCAGGTGCAGGTGGTGAAGTTGCGGTTCGGGCAGTGCGCGTGGATCTGCGCTTGCAGCACGCCGAGCGCCTTGTCGAGGGTCGCGGGGACGGCGTCGTTGCGGAAGCGCGCGTCCGTAGGTGAGCCATCGACGATGAAGAAGGTGTCGACGATTTCGCTGCGCGCCTGGCGCCAGCCCTTGAGTGTGTCTGGACTGCCGCCCTGGCCTTCGTAGTCGGCGAAGGCCTTGTCGATGCCCTTCAGCGCGTCCACCAGCAGGTAGAGCGGCGTCGTCTGGTTGCGCACCGTGCCGTCGTTCAGCGTGACCTTCTGGCTGCCCTTGATGTCCGTGAGGCCCTTGTTGCGATCTGGATCGATCAGCACTCGCGCGACGTCTCCGAGCACCGCGATGGCGTTCTTGCGCGATGTGGTGGCGCACTCGCCGCTCGCGTTGAAGGTCTCGCAGCGCTCGATTTCCTCCGTGGCGAGCACCGGGATGATGTCCCGCAGCGCCGCGAACAGATCGGAGTTCTGCAGCATTTCCGCGAGGAGCGCCTCGTAGCGGACGCCGCCGTCTTGGGAGCACCAGCGAGCGTCGGTCCTGGGCGCATTCGGATCGCACTCGGCCTGGCTCTGCGCCGGTGAGCCCCAGTGCAGGTGCATCGTGTCGAACAAGTCCACGAACTCGTCGTTCATGTCGTTGTCGGCGAACGCCAGCGCGAGGGGGGTGATGCGCTCGATGAAGCCGAACTCACCGAGGGGAAACAGCGCGTTCTGATCGCGGTAGCGCATCAAGTCATCGACTCGCTCGCACGATCGCAGGTTGAGCTGCATGCCGTCGGAGGGATCCTTCCAAGGCTTGCCGTCGGCACCGAGGAGCGGCGGACACACCATGGTCGGGATGGGATCGATGACGCCAGCGAGGAAGTCCCGCGTCTTCGGGTAGTGCTGGGTACCGGCGTAGGTGCCCACGAAGCCGCCGGTCTGGTTGTAGATCTCGAACGGCGTGTCGAAGTACGCCATGCGGCTGATGGCCTCGACCGTCGGCTGCAAGGTGAAGCCGTTGATGCCGCTGATGGTCTGCAGGAAGTTGTCCGCGCCGCCGACGATCACCGTGAGGTTCGAGTCCATGAGCGCGCGCAAGCAGGGGTCGCGCACGTCGAACTGAGCGCGGTTCAGCGCCACGTCGAGGATCAGCTTGGCAACATCGGGGAAACGCAGGATGCCGCACAGGGGCATGTCCGCGGGCGGCGCCGGCTGCCCGACGAGGGCACAGACCGCAGTCGTCGGGATGCGGTCCTGGGGATACTCGATGGTGGTGACGCCTGCGAGGACGCCGCTCAAGAGCTGAATCCGCACGGAAGCCCCTGGCTTGGTGCAGGCGCTCATGCCCTTGGCGTCGTGCAGCAGCTGGATGAAGCGCTGCAGCGCGCTGCGGTTGTCTCCGGTGTCTGGCTTGGTGCGGTCCACCGGT
>JAWKRD010000149.1:0-3103 GCA_041389805.1 Polyangiaceae bacterium
GGGTGGGGGGGAGACTGCTCGGGGGGCGGGGAGAGGGCGAGTGGCTCTCTCCTCGCTGGCGGATAGCCTGTTCGGGTTAGAGCAGGTTATGCACACAGAACCACACAGAACAAACGCCAAGTGACATCGAGCGATGTCAGACTTCGCAGGAGGGAACTCAGATGAAGGAAAGTCGCGGAGAGCGCGGGAAGGGTCGGATAGCGAGACGTCTCCTGGCGGCTGGACTCACGCTATTCGCGGGGTACGCTCTCGGCGTCTTCACGCTTGGGGGGTGCAAAGGTGCCTCGTGGCCATCGAACGGGCAGCTACCTGAACCCATCGTGGAGAGGCTCACCGAGTGCGGCAAGAAAGGCCCCACACCGGTCGCGTCCATGAACTACGACCTCGCCTTCGTCGTGCATCTGATAGAAAACGAAGAAGAAGCTCGCGTTGACGAGGTCATGCTCACGAGCTCGACGTTGCACCTCGACGACGTGGAGGCTTGCATGACTGACGCGCTCTACGGCATGCGTACTCCGCTAGAGGCCCTGGCGCTGCGGCAGCGCAAGCTTCTGCCCAACCCGACCGCCCCACATTCGGCGCGTGCGCTTCTTGGCCAGACACAAGTGGTCCAGCTCCTCGAGCTGATGGCGCTCATCGTCGTAGGCTATGCCGTGTATACCGTGGTTGTGCAGGTCGTAGTGGACAAACCCCGCACGACACGCAGGCCGCCACCACCGATGTCCGACGCGCCCGCCGAGCCGGAGGCGACCAGTATGCCGATGGCGACCAGTATGCCGACTGCCACCACCATACCGACTGCCACCACCGTGCCAGTTGCGACAGCGGCTCCGGTCGCGCGCAGGTATCCCAAACAGACGTGCGACGATACGGAGCTCGATCGTCTGGAAAAGGAGAAGAAGAAGCTTTGCTATGGCGGATACGCTGCCGACTGTGCCCAGAGTCGGAGCGCTAAAAAGTTGGGGCGCATTCCGTGCTCGGCCATCAAGCTCAGCATTCTGCAAAGGCGGGCTTGCCTTGCGGCGCGACAGATCATTCAGGATAGGTGTTTTGGCGGCAAGCCAGACACGGGGCACAAGCAGCAAATTGACGAGACACAGCTCGGAATCGATGGCTGTGAAGCCCAGAAAGTGATCAACTGCGCCAAGGATCACCCCATGGCAGGATTGTAAAGAAGGACCATGTCGGACGCGCTTCTTGAGGCCATTCAGACTCGCGATGTCGAGCGCTTGGCGCAGCTCTTGGCTGCTGGTGCGAATCCCAATGAGGATGGCCGATCTCGCTACGGCGATGTGCGAGAGTATCCGCTGCACGCAGCCATCGGCGAGCTCGAAGAGCTTGAAGTGGTGGGCGAATGCGGCAGAGTGGCAGCAGGACCGATCGATGCGGTGGTCTTGCTTCTGCGCCACGGCGCTAAAGTCACCGGTTGGAACCCGTCACGCGAAGGGGATCCCCTTTTGATGGCCGTCATCATCAACCACACCGAGGCGGTTCGGCTCCTTCTGGCGGCGGGAGCTGAACCAAACATTCGCGACGGTGAGGGCAGCTCGCCTCTCCGTGTCTGCGCAGACAAGGGCTACCTGGATGTGGCCAGCCTCCTCCTCCTCTGTGGGGCGGCCAAAACCATCGAGGAATGGGGAGGCGACCGGGCGATGACGGCTCTCGGGCTCGCCGCGCGCGGGCTCCACGTCGAGATGGTGAAACTGCTGCTCGCGCACGGGGCTGATCCGCAAGGACGCAACGTTGACGGACTCACTCCGCTCGACTGTCTAGACTTTGTGGACTCGCCTGAGGGTCTTGCAGTCCAAGACAGCCTTCGGGAAATTCGGCAGCTACTCGGGGCTGCGGGCAGCACGATACCGACCTCGGACCGCGACAAATGAGGCGAGTTGCCGGACGATGCGTAGACTGCGATGCGCTTGTCGTACTTCGCCGAGATGGCTCGTGCCCGAATTGTGGGCTTGTCGATGCGCTGAATCCGCTACCGACTCGACTGGAGGCGCGGAAGCCGGACATTGAAAACAGCGCCGTGTACAAGCCAGTTCGAGCCATTGCTCTTGTCGGCATCACCAGCGCCTTGCCGCTCCTGACCTACCTGTTACCAGACATTCGTTCTGAGGTTCCGCTGAACGCGTACCCGGTCATCGTGGTTGCGGCCTTCATTCTCGGGCTCATCCTCGCGCCGCTCGTCGCGCGTGCGCTTTTCTATCTACCTCTCCTCGCAGCCCACATCGCCAATTCCGCGTTCATCGGTCCTTATCGCAGCGCACGGCTTCGCCGCCGTGTTGTTCCAACGTTTCAGCAGTCATCAGAAAGGCTCGCTCGGCGACGGCGGGAACTAGCTCAGGAGCTCGACCAGATGCTGCGCACCAAGGAGAACATATCCGTCGTTCTGAGCACCCGCGGCCCTGAGGACGCCGGTTCAAAGCGACGGCTGGTCGCCGCTGGCGAGGCGCTCGGTGCAGGCATCCAAGCTCGGCAGGACGCCATCGAGACGGTCGACGTGATTCAATGTGAGCTCGATTGTCAACGGCTAGAGTGCGAGATCGGCGCCGTTCGATTGTTGCCAAGCGATCACTCGGGAGCCTTGCTGATGAAGCGCGCACAGGCCCAAGCTGTGCAGCGCAATCTGGAGACACTCCAGCACCAAGTGCGGCTCGTCCGCGATGCGGGAAGACAAGCTCGGGCGAGGCGAGCCCTGGAATCCGCGAAAGCCACGCTGCGCACCGCGGTTGAAGACATCCATGCCGTGGAGGATCAGGGCTTGCTCTCCCAGGCGGCTAGTCTCCTGCGCCGCGTGGAGCCGGTGCAGGAGCAGCTCGCGCCCGAGCCCTCCGATGCACACCTCGAGTTTCCGGACTTTGCGCAGCAGCTCCTCCGCATCGAAGGAGCGGTCACGGAATGCCTTGAGCAAAAGTACCGTCTACACGCGGAGATGGAGGCAGTGGATGACATCAGTACGCTCTGCGACGAGAATGCCGACACCCATGAATCGCGGACGCTGGGTGCAAGACACGAAGACAAGTGGACTTGACCCGTACGTTGATGGAGCCAGTTGCGGAAGAGCTCGACGCGACGGTAAACCCGTGGAAGCGATCACGGC